>CAXTAT010000074.1:0-2323 GCA_964242415.1 uncultured Acetobacteraceae bacterium | reverse complement strand
GCGAAGACTTACGGACATCCTCTGCCATGCAACGTAGAATGCGGAAAGTCGAGTTAATGACTTCGGTAAAATCGATAGTACACCCGGGGAGCTGCACTGTCCTCCTGGCCGCATCTCGCGCTGGGCGTAATTCAGCATCGAAAGCAGCGACTTCGCCGTGGTGTCCTCGAGAACGATGGCTAGCAGGGCCGCACCGCCCGGCACGGCGGTGCGGCCACGGACCCGGTTGTTCACCCGGCGTGGGGTCACGCCAACCGGCCGGGCGAAGGCTGCCTGACTCACGCCTGTGCGGTCGAGCAAGGCGGCGACCTCGGTATGCCGGAGCGTTCTCATTTCGCCCATCAAGGAACCTATTTCCATGATTGGGACAACGTCGTCCGCTGCTGACCTGTCCGCGTTTTGCCCGCCAACCCACCTCCGCGCGATAACGCCGCTTATTGTGCGTAGCCGATATAACCGGCTTGCCTTCCCGCGCTCCATCGTCGACATCGTGGTCTTTGGTTCATAAGCCTCGAACACCGCGTCACCTCAGGTTGGCATTTTGCCCCAGGATCATGAGACTGCTCCCGCGCTCCAAGGACCGGGTCATGCCGGCATCTCTGCTTTGCTTGGCGAGGGGATCGTCATTCTGACCTGCCCATCTTCGTCCCGAACACCCCTTCGGTGACGTTGTTGCGCCAGAGGTCGGCCGGGCGCAGGTAGCCGAGCGCCACCTCGGTGCTCTTGTGCCGGGTCTGGCGCATCAGGTCAGGCAGGCTGGCGCCAGCGTCGCCGGCTGCCGTGGCCAGGCCGGCGCGCAGCGAGTGCCCGCTGTAGCGTGCCTCATCCAGGCCGGCCCGCCCGGCTGCGGCCTTGACCAGGCGGGCGACGGCCTTGTCGGACAGGGCGGCGCCCGTGGGCCGGCCAGCCTTGGTCACCGCGCAGAACAGCGGCCGCTCCTGCCGGGTCCCGTCGGACGCCAGCCCATCCAGGTCCCGGGCCTTGGTCCGATGTGCCAGCCAGGCGTCCAGCGCCGCGGCCGGGCAGAGCGCGGGCTCGCCCGGGTTGGCCCAGATGGCGACGTGCTGGCCTTGGCCGTGCTGGTCGGTCTTGGAGTGGCGCACCAGCAGGCGCAGGCCGCGGCCGGGAACCGGCGCCACGTCGCCCAGGTGCAGCGCCACCAGCTCCGAGCGGCGCAGCGCCGCCCCGAAGCCCAGCAGCAGCATGGCCCGGTCGCGGGCACCCAGCGCCGTGCTGGCCGGCGGGCAGGCTGCGAGCAGCAGGCGCAGCACGTCCGGCACCGCGGGCGCTGCTTGCTTGCCCGGCCGGGTGCCGCGCCGGCGGGTGATCCCCTCGACCACCAGGACCAGCCGGGGGTCGTGCAGGTCGAGCGGCACGCCGGCGAGCAGGTGGGCGGTGCGGATGGCGGCCAGGTCCACCCGCAGCGTGCTGACGGCCACGCCCTCGTCGGCGCGGCGAGTGGCGTACATGGCCAGCAGCTGCGGGTCGCCGGCGAGCGGCTCGCGGCCGAGGCTGCGGCACCAGGCCTCGAAGCCGCGCCAGGCCGAGCGGTAGACCCGGCGCGTGCCGGCGCCGCGGGCGCGGCTGGCGTACTCTGCGGCGCGGGTGGCGAGGTCCTGCAGCTCGGCCGCGCCGGCGACGCTGCCGGGCACGACCAGGTCGCCCAGCAGGTCGGTGTGCAGAATGAGACCGCCGTCCAGTTGCGCGGCGGTGCCGGGCGCCGATTGGGGTGTCGCGCCGTCCGGAGCAGGGGAGGGACCTCGTGCGGGATCCGCTTCGGCATCGAGGGCAGCCGGCGGCCGGGCAGCTTCGGTCATGGCGCAAGGCTACCTTGGCGCGGCGGCGCCGACAACAAATAGCGTCCGCAAAGCGGGATTAGCGGACGGAATGGGTGGCGGGCGGAAACGTGGACGGAAGAGCTTTACCACAGTTAGTAGTAGCTTGCCTTAATTGTAGAGGTGGGCAAAATGGCCTGATGAGACAGCGCATTGGAGAGGAGAGGACAAGCCAGCAGCGTGGTGGCGAACCTGGCGACCACCACGGGAAACCAGGCCCATTGAGCCTTGCAGCTGGAACGGTAGCTGCAGCCGGGCAGGGACCGGGTTGGACCGATGAGGAGGGCGACACGTCGGGGCAGGGCGGTCACGCGCCTTCTGCCGCCGCGCCGCAGGCGCCGGAGACCGGGCGCCTTTATGCCCGCGACTGGGCGGCTTTCGCGGCGTGGTGTGCCACCTGGGAAAGAACCTCGCTGCCGGCCAGTCCAGACAACGCCGCGGCCTACCTGGCGCTGCTGGCCCGCCGCCTCGCTCCCGGCACGCTGGCC
>CAXTAT010000073.1:0-3476 GCA_964242415.1 uncultured Acetobacteraceae bacterium | reverse complement strand
CCGGGGCGCTCTACAGCAGCGGGACCACGCACTTCCAGGTCGTGGTGCCCAGCGCCTGACGCCGGCCTGCAGGCACGGCGCCCGGCCCGCACCAGGGCGCATCCCGGCCGGCATGACGCCGGCCGGGATGCGGGCGGCGACCATCGGTGCTGCCGGGCCGGGTCAGTGCGCCTTCCCCCGGCCCTCGCCCTCGCCCAGCGCAGCCGCTACCCCTTGCCACGCCGCAGCGGCGGCGGGATCGGCCAACAGGCCGGCCCGTCCCAGCACTGACGGATCATAGGTCCGCGCCACGCCACGCGCCCCGGCGGCACTGCCGGCGGAGGCTGCACGCTCAAACAGCCGGCGCGCGGCGGAGATGTCGCCCAGCGTCAGGCGCTCATCGCCCTGACGCAGCAGCATCGCCACCGTGCTCGGGGAGAGCGGCACCGGCGTCGCTTCAGCCGGTAGGCGCGGGGCGGGAGACGCCAGGCTGGAGGCTGCCAGATTGGGGGGCGCCAGATTGGGGAGCGCCAGATTGGGGGCTGCCAAGCCGGAAGATGCCTCCATCGGATTCGGCAACGTGCCGGCCGGCGGCGGAGCACCGGCCAAGGCGTCCGCATCCACAGCCGGATCGGGCGTGGCCGCGGCAGCAAGGGGGTCCGGGGCCGGCAGACTCGCCGGCGCTGGCAGGGCTTGCGGCGTAGGACCGTCCTCCGGCCGCGCCGGCGTCCCGGGCAGCGCAAGGCCCAAGGCCGCCAACACCCGCTCCGTCGGCCAGCCGCGCACCGCCGGCGGCCAGCCGCGCACGGCCACGGCGCTGCCCGCCGCCAGGATGACCACCCCGACCGCCCCGGCCGCCCAGGCGCCGACCCGCCGCCTCTGCCTCTGCTGCGGCCGGCCAGCCAGCATGAGCGCCGCGCTGCGCACCACCCCAGCCGGGATCGGCGGGCGCGCTTTCACGTCATCGAGCATCAGGGTCCCCCCCAGGATCTGCCCGATCCGCTCCGGCTGGCCCGCGCTGAACCGCACCACCTCCGCCTCCGCCTCCGCCGACAGCACCTGGCCGGACCGCCGCGGCTGGTCCAGCAGGTGCCGCAGCAGCCCGCGCGCATCGGCGTCGGTGAGCGGCCGCAGCACCGGGCGGAGGACGATGCGCTCCAGCAGCGGCGCCAGCTCCGGGGCGGCCAGGCGGTCCCACAGCTCTGGCCGGCCGGCCAGGATCACCTGCGGCGCCATCCGCCCGCCCTCCGCCAGCCGCGCCAGGAAGCCCAGCAGCTCGCCGGACGCGGCATGGGCGTCATCGACGAACAGGGCGGTATGGCGCTGGCCCGCCACCGGCTGCGCCATGGCCCGCTCGATCTGCGCCACCTGCGGCGCCAAAACCCCGCTCGGGTTGCCGAGCCGGAACACGCGGACCGGCATGCCCGGCTGGGCGATCACCGCATCGAGCAGCAGCGTCTTGCCCAGGCCCGCCTCCCCGGTCAGGGCGGCGAACACGCTACGCTTGGCTAGGGCGCTGCGGATCACCGCCGCCGCCTCGCGCTGGCTTTCACTTAAAAAGGGCACCCCAGAAGGCACCGTCCCCGACGCAGCGCCCGGCGCCGCGGCTGCGCCCGACAGGAACGCGGGCTCGACGGGCGGGAAGATTGCGCCCGGCCGGGGATTTTCCAGCGGCTTCGGGTTGACTGACCCAGGTTGCTGCAGATTGACTGACATCAACGCCTCGCGGTGAAAGCATGCCTCCGACGCCGCTCCGGGCGCCGGGCCGGTCCGCCTGTTGCTCTAAGGTTGCGGTTGTGCACCATACGCGGTCAGCTACCCTAGGGCCAGCGTGCACAGCTCGTGGCCGATCCTGGCGAGGATGTTTCCCATGCGACGGTTTAGGACTGTTTTCCTGGTTTTGCTCCCCCTCCTCGCGCTGATTCCGGCCCTGCCGGCGGCCGCGCAGCCCTACCCACAGCAGCGCCGCCTGCTCCGGCCAGCCGAGCCGCAGCCGCCCGCCGAGATGCTGTCCATCAACGGACCCGTCAGCCTGGGCCTGATGACCGGCGAGCTGAACGGCACCTTCGTGCAGATTGGCAGCGACCTATCCGTCGTCGCAGCGTCGAACGCGCTACGGGTCGTGCCGTTGCTGGGCAAGGGGTCGCTGCAGAACCTGGGGGACCTGCTCAACCTGCGCGGCGTGGACCTGGCGTTGGCGGCGTCAGACGCCGCCGTATCGCCTGAGGCCATCAAGCTGTATCCCAACCTGCGCGCCCGGGTGGGCTACATCACCAAACTGTACGACCAAGAGATCCATGTCTTGGCCGGCCCCGAAATTCACGCCCTGGAGGACCTGGCCGGCAAGGTGGTCAACGTGGATGTCGCCGGGTCCGGCACCTTCGTGACCGCGACGGCGATGTTTGACACGCTGCACATCCCGGCCAAGCTGGCCAACGACACCCCGAACGCCGGGCTGGAGCGGCTGAAGCGCGGGGAGATCGCGGCGGTCGTCTATGTCATCGGCAAGCCCGGCCGGCTGTTCGCCACCCTGCCCGCCGGCACCGGGCTGCACCTAGTCCCGGTGCCGGTGTCGGAGGCGATGCTGCAGACCTACGTGCCCTCGAGCCTGACGCACGCCGACTACCCCGCGCTGGTCGCCGAGGGCGACACGCTGGAGACCATGGCGGTGCCGGTGCTGCTAACAGCTTATAACTGGCCGGCGGGGACGGTGCGCTACCGCAACCTGGCGGCGTTCACCGACCTGTTCTTCTCGCATTTTCAGGATTTGCTGCAGCCGCCTTACCACCCGAAGTGGCACGACGTGAACCTGCGTGCAACCGTGCCGGGCTGGACGCGGGAGCCTTACGCGCAGGCTTGGCTGGACCGCACTGCGGCGCCGGATGCGCCGGTCACCACGGAGGAGGATCGGAGCTTCGCCGCCTGGGCAGCCGGCATCGGCCTGACCAATATGACGCCCGCCCAGCACGCCCAATTGCTCGGCCTGTGGCGGCTGCGCCAAACGCCAAAGTAGGCAGGCGCAGAAGCCGGCACAGGGCCGGCAGGACGGCCAACGCCGGCCTGTTCGAGAGTCCGGCCGGCTCCAGCGCCGTAAAGTTGTGGAGCGAGCTGATCGTCGGCTGGCCGCACACCGTATGCTGGCAACGCACCCTGCTGGCTCCACCATTACGGGTTCCTGCCGTCACTGGTGATTGGTCAGCCATCCGAAAATTTTGATGAATATTCTCCTAATCAACAGCAACCTGACGGACGTTCACTTACAAAGACACGTTGGAACGTACGGAACCAACCATAACAGTGACTAACAGTTCTTGACCGCACACGGAGGCGTGAGCGGTTACCTCGGCTGCGAGCCAGCGCGCGTCGCCCGGTCCCTTGAGGGACGGCCTTTCACGGACGCACCAACGAGGAGCTGTTTATGCCAGCGACAACGCCGACGACGCCTTTCCCGCTTGGGGCTTACCTGGGCAACCCCGACAACAGCAGTGCGGCCAACG
>CAXTAT010000072.1:0-3677 GCA_964242415.1 uncultured Acetobacteraceae bacterium | reverse complement strand
CGACCAGGGCCGCCACGACCCCCGCGAAGATGGCGCCCCACGACACGCGGTTGCGAAGGTGCGTGCGCTGGTCGTCGGGCACGACGGCCTCGACCGTCGATGCCACTGGAGTGGGGTAGGAGGCGACCATGAGGCTGCTTCCTCTAGCGGCGCGTGATGCGGGCGAACAGGTAGCCCACGCCAGCCGAAATCAGCAGCGCCGTCATCGGCTTCTCGGACATAAAGCTGTCCAGTTGGGCGCCGAACGTCGAGGCACCTTCCTGGACGGCGTCCTTGGCCGAGCCGATAGTGTTCTGCAGCTGGCCCGTAGCCTGGTCCATCTTACCTTCGGCCTGCGTCTTCGTGTCCCCCGTCAGGCCGCCCACGGCATCCTTGACCTTGCCGCCCATGTTGGTGGCAGCACCCTTGATCCGATCCTCGTCCATGACTTCGCTCCTCATGCGGAACGGGATGCCATGATTGACATCGCCGCATGTAAGACGCGCTAACGCGACAGACCAAGATAGTTCCGCCATCGTACAATGAGCAATCCATGCCGATAGTCGTGAACTTCGATGTCGATGGCACCCTGGTCGACGCCGTGGGTGTCCATGCCAAGGATTGGCAGGACGCATTCCGAGACCACAGCCGGTCGGTGTTCTACCGTGATCCCGCTGACCTGCTCGCCCGCTTGGCCCGGTCGCCGCTTGCCCAGGGATCGACAACATGAATAGGTCTATGGGTGCCGCCCTGCTGATCACCCTGTTTGGCACCGGTTGCGCCCTGGTGACGGCTGAACCGCCACGGGTGGAGGTTGCGTCCGTCCAGTTGCGCGCCGCCGGGTTGCTTGACCAGGCCCTGGCCGTGACCTTGTGCGTCACCAACCCGAACGCCTCGGAGCTGTCGTTCCGCCGCATCGCGGTGGGGGTGGACGCCGAGGGCAGCCCGCTGGCCGAGGGCGTCAGCGACACCGCCGTCCGGCTGCCGCCGGCATCATCGGTGCTGGTGCCGTTCACCGTCGTCAGCACGGTGCGCAACCTTGGGCCGCAGCTTCTGGGCGTGGTCCGCACCGGAGCGCTGGACTACCGCCTGCATGGGACGGTCACGCTGGACACCCTGGGCATCACCGTGCCGTTCAGCCGCAGCGGTCGCCTGGACCTGCTCGCCGCCGGGCCGGGAATGCTGGCCGACGCCGCCATGCCGGTCGCCCTGCGCTGCACGCCACCGGCGTAGGATGGCCGGGGCGTTCTGTTGCCGGGATGGTCCCACGACGTTGGGAGTTCGAGGGGACCAGGACCGTTTTCACGGCTGGGCAGTGCGCGCCGGGATGCCCGCCTCCCGCCAGCCCATTTCCCAGAACGCGGTTTCCAGCCGGACTGCCGTGTTGAATGTCGCCTGCAGCGCCGCCGCACGCGCGTCGCCCCCGCGCTCGGCCCACAGCCGCTCCAGCGTGCCGCGCGTGGCTGCCGCTGCGGCCTGGTAGTCCGGCCCGGCGTAGGCAGCGATCCAGGCTGCGTAGGGGTTGGCGATGGGATTGCCCGCCTGCCCTGCCGCCAGCGCCGGGCCGATCTCCGCATAGCCCAGCACACAGGGGGCCAGCGCCGCATAGAGGTCGAGCAGGTCCCCGGCCGCGCCGCAATCCAGCACGAAGCGGGTGTAGGCGACCGTCTCCAGCGCCTCCGGCTCGGCGGCCATCCCAGCCTCGTCCAATCCCCAGCCCGCGCAGTACGACACATGCAGGGGCAACTCGTCCAGGATGGCCGCGAAGCCGCCGGATGCGGCGCGGAGGTCGGCGATCCCGCCGGCCTTGTAGCCGGCCAGAGCGTAGGCGCGGGCGAACTGGACCAGGAACAGGTAGTCCTGCGTCAGGTAGCGCCGGAACGCCGGGGCAGGCAGCGTGCCGTCGCCGAGGCCCTGCACGAAGCGGTGGCCGGTGAACCCCGCCCACAGCGCCCCGGCAGTGTCGCGCAACCGGTCGAACGACCCGCTCATCCCGGCTGCCCCGCCAGCCCACCTATCGGCGCTCCCGGCAAGGCCCGGCGCTGCGCAGCTACCTCCAGCACGACGCGCGCTGCCGCCGCTGCACCACCGCCGCCGGTGACCAGCGCATGCGCGCGGTCCAGCATCGCCGCCCGCCGGGCCGTGTCGTCCAAGGCGGTCCTGAACGCCCCCGCTAGCGCGTCCGGCATGGCCTGCTGCAGCGTGAACACCTGCGCCGCCTCTGCCCGGTCCAGGGCCTGCGCCAGCAGCATGATCTCCGGGATTGGCCCCGGCACGAGCACCAGCGGCGTACGCAAGGCAGCGCCCTCATGCATCGTGCTGGTGCCCTCGCCGACCACGGCGCTGGCGGCGCTGGTGTGCAGCAGGCTCTCGGCCGGCGTGACCACACCCTTGACCTGGACCCAGTCTGGCAGCGGATCCGGCAGGCCCGGGATGTCGCGCAGCTCGGCGAGGTCGCTGACCGCAAGCAGGATCAGGCGCAGCGCCGGATGGCCGGAGCGCCGGAGCATCTCCATCCCGCCATAGACGGCGGCGAGCGCGCGATGGCCGAACTCGTGGCCGAACGGAAAGCCGCGTGGCGCATACACCACCACAGGGTTGCCGATCGACAGGCCGAGCTGGGCGCGGGCGGCCGCCCGATCCGGCACCTCGTCGGTTTCCAGGAAGGGGCCGGTTTGCACGACCTTGTCCTGGACCGCCTCCAGCTCCTCCGGCAGCCCGACCAGCGGCGCATACGGCCAGATCACCGCGTCCATCAGCGCTATGAGCGGCCAGTCCATGAAAAGCTCGTCCTTAAGCGGATACATGGCCAGGGTGACCCAGCCCACCCGCGGCACGACCCGGCGCAGTGGGAGCAGGTAGCGCGCGCAGTCGTCCACCACGACGTCGGCGCCATCCAGGCACGCCCGGACAAGGGGGCCGCGGTTGTCGCGGGTTCGGGGCGGCAGGAAGCGCGGGGTGAAGCCCATGCGCCGGGCCGCATCGATGTTGAAGGGGCGGAGGCGTTCGGTGTCGAGCAGGAGTTCGACCGACACCGTCGGGTCGAGCCGCCGCAGCGCCCGGGCCAACGCTGCCGTGCGCGAGATATGGCCGATGCCGCCCGACACGGAGGGGATCATCACGACCCGGGTCGGCGGACGGGTGGCAAGTGGCCCTGTGCTGGCTGGTGGTGGCGCTGTGTCCATTGCTGCCCCTGGCTGGTTCGGGTGGCACCGGGGCGGGCAGGGCCGCCATGGCTGTGGGCGTGAGCAAGATTGCCAACCCAGTGTAAGAACTTCTAACGTCATGGGACTGCTTTGTTGCATCCCGTGATAAAGAAGACCGACTGGCTACAAAGCCGGGCCAGCTCCGACCGAGCAGGCCATCAGCCTGCCAGCGCCATCGAACAGCCGAGGAGGATATGCCATGTCCGGGACCAAAGACGGCAGCAGGCCGGATCTGTTGCGCGACACTGCCGAGCAGGTAACGACGCAAACCCAGACAATCGAGTTGCTGGAGGAGACACTGCGGGTGGCCAAGCGCACGGTCGAGCATGGCCGCGTCCGCGTGTCCGTGCTGACCGAGACCGAGCAGCGCCAGGTGCGCGAAACCCTGCGGTCGAGCCGGGTCGAGGTGGAGCATGTGGCTGTCGGGCGGCGGCTGGAGGCGGGCGAGGCCATGCCGCAGTCGCGCACCGAGAACGACGTGCTGATCATCCC
>CAXTAT010000071.1:0-4017 GCA_964242415.1 uncultured Acetobacteraceae bacterium | reverse complement strand
AGCAGACCAAATCAGCCCCAGGCCAACAAGGCGGCCATCACCAGACGCTTACGGCGATCAACAGCGGCGTGCCGCCCGGCCCCACCACGAAGCTGCCGCCACCGCCGCCGCCGCCGCTGTTGTTGGCGCCGGCGCCGCCGACCAGGATGCTGAGCGCCTCGGTGAATGTGACGGTGAAGGCGCCTTCGACCTCGGCGCCCAGGCCGCCCGCGTTGCCCGCAAAGCTGTCGCCGCCGCCGCTGCCGCCGATTGCCACGATCTCGTAGGTGCCCGGCGCCAGGGTCGTGCTGGCCGAGCCAGGCGTGTCGTCAGAGAAGATCGGCGCCGCGTTGACTGCGGCGGCAGTGAACAAAGCCAGCAGCGCAGTGCCGGTGAACAGGAGCGTGCGCATGTGTTCCTCCTTGAACTTCTGCCGAAATGATCCGCGCCGCGTGCCGTCGGCGCTGCGACCAGGGCGGGCCTGCCACGGCCAGCCCCGGTTCGCTCCCGGCGCTGGATCAGCCGCCCTGGGGACCGCGGACGCGAGCCAGGATGACGTCCGCGCCGGTGGGTGCGCTCGCCATGCCCGTCCAGACCTTCATGCTGCCGGAAGCCATGCCGAGGTTCGCGTGATGCAGTTCGGGAGGTTGGCTGGGCGTCTTGGCCGTGCCGAGGGAAACGAGTGCGGCCATGCAGAGGGAAGCGGCTGTGAGCGTCATGGTATTCTGTCCTTCTGTGCGATCCGGATCAGCCCGGGTCGAGAAGGACAATGACCGGGGCTGGCGCCCAAGTCCCGAAAACGGGTCCGAAATGATCCGAAGTTCAGCCGAAGGATCGCCGGCCCGGTGTTTCGGAAGTTTCGGCTACGCCATGGCCGGGCGCACCAGCCGAAGGCCGTGCTGTCAGGCTGCCGCGAACGCCCTGCGGTAGCGCTCGATATCGGCGGGGCGGCACAACAGCCATCGTACCTCGGGCGGGTTGAACGGCTGCAGCCGCCGCAGATCCGCCATCGCGTCGCGCGCGAGTTCGGGCCGTCCGGCCTCCGTCGCCGCCACCACCAGCGCGTCGAAGGCCGGGTAGTAGTGCGGCAGTTGCGTCCCGCACCATTGCAGTTCCGGTATCGCCTTGTCCGGGTGGCCCGCCAGCAGCAGCGCCCGCCCCAGCACGCCGCGCGTCATCGGCGGGCACAGCGGGTCCTGCACCACGGCCCGGCGCACCAGGACGACAGCCTCCTCCGGCTCGCCCACGTACACCAGCACGTCGGCGGCTGTGGTCCACACCTCCCAAGGGGCGTTGCGCCTGTCCGCGACGGCCCTGTGCGCGGCCGCGGCGGCGTCCTGGCAGCGCCCTTGCAGCACCAGTGCGTAAGCCAGCCGGCCCAGGCAGAGCGCCGACCCCGGCTCAAGCTGCACGGCCCGCTGCGCAAGCGCCAGGGTCCGGGCGCGCGCGACAGCCGGATCCAGTGGCCCCCAGCCGTGCGTGAAGGCCCGCTGCACCGTGTAGGACAGCCAGGCGTAGGGCATGGCGAACCCCGGGTCGAGCGCGACCGCCCGCTCCAGCACGTCCAGCGCGAGCAGGGTGTCCGCCTCCGTCGCGCGCTGGTGGTAGTCGGCGCCGAGCAGGCGGAGCTGCCGGGCGGACAGGCTTGCCGGGTCGGCGTCGCGCGCCCGCAGCAGGTCCTCGCGGTTCACCCGCCGGGCCAGGTTCACGGCCAGCCGCCCGACCGCCGCGTCGTCCGGCTCCGCGTCCCCGCCCCGGGGCGCATCCAGCCGGTCGCTCCAGAGCGTCGTGCCGTCGGCGGCTTCCAGGCGCACGAGGATGCGCAGCGCGCCGCCGGACGACCGCACCTCGCCGCGCACGCGATAGGCCGTGGGGTGGGCGGCGGGGACCAGCCGCAGCTCCTCAAATTCCGCAAGCTCGCCCAGCAAGTCGGAGGCCAGGTTGGCCGCGAGGCGCTGGCATGCGGGGTCGGGGCCTGGACAGTCGAACGGAAGCAGGGCGACCAGCGCCCGGCGCCGCAGCACCAGGTCAGCCTGCCTAGAGGCTGCCGGGGTAGCCGCCGCCTGGCATTCGGCGGTGGCCGCCAGGGGCTGCTGCGGCTGTGAACGCTGCGGGGAAGCGGTCGTAATCGGTCTTATGTCGCCGGGGGGTCCTGCGGTGGGATCGTCCTCCGAGCAGGCCGCAGCGCAGCCCGCCATGCGGAATGCGTCGAGGAATCGTCCGAGATCGACTGCTCGCCGGAAGAACCAGGCCCCGGTGTTGTTCTGCGGCACCCAGGCCGGCTGCAGCCGGCGGCTCTGCTCTAGAGCGGCCCTGGCTTCATCCATCCGCCCCGTCTCGACGGCTGCCACAACCATGGAGTGGAAGCAGTATATATGCTCTGGCCGCCGTGCCGCGCACCAGCGCAACGCTTGCAATGCTTCTTCTGGCTGTCCCGCCAACAGAAGTGCCCGGCCAAGGACGGCGTGCATGTCCGGAGAGCAGAGAGGATCAAGGGCCAAAATGCGTGATACCTCTTTGGCCGCCTCCTCAGGATAACCAGCGGCAGCCATCACATTTCCAAACGTGCTAATTGTTTCGTAGCCTGCAGTGCGTCTTCCTTTGATTGCCGCCTGCGCTGTCACGACAGCCTCATCCCAGCGTTGATGCAGTGCCAGCGACAAGGCAAGACGTACAAGGCATAGCGGGGATTCGGGGTCGATCTGCACTGCGCGACGTGAGAGTTGAAGCATGCGCTCCCGAGCCGCTTCGCCATCAGAAAAGCTCCAACCATAGGCGAGGACACGTTGCAGTGTATAAGCCTGCCAAGCGAAGGGTGTGGCATAATCCGGGTCGAGTGACATTGCCCGGTCAAATAGGTTGTAAGCGACGAGCGTGTCCGCTTCGGTGCCGCGATAGTGGTGCTCCCGCCCAAGTAGGCTAAGTTCCCGCGCGGTAAGTTCCGGTTCCGGCTTTCCGCGTGCTCGCCGCATGCTTTCCGTGCTGATCTGTCGGTCCAAGGTGAATGCAAGAGCCTTGACCATGTCGTCTGTCGGTTCCGCCAAGTCGCTCCTCGACCGATCAAGCCGCTCAGCCCAGATCAATGTTCCGGACACCGCGTCCTCAAGCCGAACTGCCATATGCAGATGTGTGGAACCGGCGCGCACCTCCCCCCGGATGCGGAAGCCATTCGGGATTTGGCTGTCCAGCGAGGTCGCGATGCGTAGGTCTTCGATGCAAGACAACCGTGTCACAAGGTCATTGGTCAGCGCGTGAGCAAAGGCAGCGCACGCGGGATCGTCGCTTCGGCTTTCAAAGGGGTGCACCATGAGGAAGGCGCTTCGCCGAGCCACCGTCTCGGCCAATGAGGAGGATGACGAGCGGATTTGCTCAGGGGCCGCCGCCTGGCTCTCGACGGTGGCGGCCATCACGTAGCCTTGCCGCGGCACGGTCCGCAGGATGAGCGGCGCCCGCTCGCCGAAGGCCTGCCGCAGCTCGCTCACGCACTGGGTCAGTGAGTCGTCGGTCACGGTCACGCCGGGCCACAACTGGTCCAGCAGGTCATCGCGGCGCAGGAGTCGCCCCGGGTTGCCGAGCAGGTGGACGAGCAGGGCCAGCGCCTTGGGGCGCAACGCCAGGTCCGCGCCGTCCGGCCCGCGCAAGGTGCCGCGCGCCTGCGCAAATACGAAACCGTCGAAGCGGTAGGTCACGTCCACCCTATTGCCCGCCATTCGCGCTATCTCAACGATTTCCGAAAGAGTTCCGAACATCCTAAGCACGAAGGTGGGCGCCGTGCCACAGGTTTGAGGCGAGGCGTCCCGCCGCGCCAGCCAACGCAGGGTCAGGCGCAGGTGCTCAACGTTCCCCGGCGCCCTTGCCGCCGTGCGCCGCAGGCTTTGGCGAATACACGGCCTCATCGCGCCCCTGATCGGCTGACACGCGGACCCGCCCATGACGCCTGACCAAACCGGCTAGTTGCTTGGTCAGCGCAGCGACTGACAAACCCGGTCTTGTAGCAACTGCCACTGACGTGCTGGGGGTTGTACGTGGCGGCCGATT
>CAXTAT010000070.1:0-4526 GCA_964242415.1 uncultured Acetobacteraceae bacterium | reverse complement strand
CACCATGCCGCTCAGGCTGCCACGGAGAGACCAGGGCCGCCAAGCTGACAAGGCCAGCGCGCACCCAAGACCGCCAAACCAAAGAGCAACGTCGATGGCAAAACCGCACGCAAACACGTCGCAACCGCACGCCTGCTCGCATCAGGAAAGATAACACCCTGAAAGGGGTGGCCCTTACAGGCCAACTTTCCCCGAGGGACTGGCACCGCCAAGCCTCGCCCGCCGGACATAGCCGCGCATCGTCGTCAGGCTGCGGTGTCGGGTATGACCCATGATCTCCTCGTCGGGCACGCCGTTGCGATAGGCGGTGGTGACGAACCCCGCCCGCAGCCCGTGCGGGCTGACCGGCTCGTCCCAAGCGCCGCGCACGCCGGCCAGGGCGGCCCGCTTGAGCAGGACCTGGCGCACGGCATCCGTGCTCAGCCGCCCCTGCTCGACAGCGCCACCTCTGTTCACCTTGCGGAACACCGGTCCGTCGTTGATCGCGGCCTGCGTCAGCCAGGCCTGCAGCACCGTCACCGGGCAGGTCTCGGGCAGGCGGCCACGGCTGACTACAACCTTCGCGCCCGCGCCCTCGGCGTCGGTCTTCGACCGCTTGATTTGCAGCACCACGGCGTCTTCGGTCCAGGCGAGGTCGGCCACATCCAGCCCGACCAACTCAGACCGACGGAGCGCAGCGGCGAAGCCGACCAGGAACAACGCCCGGTCGCGGGCGCCGGCCAGCGTCGTCCCGCAGGCCCGGGCCAGCTTGCGGACCTCGGCGGTGGTCAGCGCCGCCGACCGCCGGGCCGGGGCACCGTGCTTGCGGCCGACGCCGCGCAGGGTCTCGCGTATAGCCGGGTGCTTGGTGTCGAGCGGGTGGCCGGCGATGCCGCAGGCGCGCGCGATGGCGGCGACCCGGCGGCGCAGCGTCGGCATGGCGTAGCCTTCGCCGGCGGCGGCCAGGTAGGCGCCGACCACCTCGGGCGTGGCCGGCATGGCCGTGAAGCCGTGCGCGCTGCACCACGCGCCGTAGTTGGCGAGGTCGGCGGCGTAGGCGCGCAAGGTGGACGGCGCGTCGGCAGCGTCCTGGTAGGCCTGCGACTTGGCCAAGGCGAGTGCCGCGCCCGGGCTGAGCGCGTCGGAGCCAGGCGTGGCGGCGGTGCGCGACTTGCGGGGTGAGGCAGTGGACAGAGGGTTGGCCATGCCCTCCTTCTACACACATATAACACGCGATAACAGTCCTTCCCGCGTGTTTTTGGGGTGATTTGCAGGCGGCCATACCGGTCGTCGCGTGCTTAAACCGTTCAGCAGCCGCGGCGGATCTGGTAGGCCGTTCGGTCGCTGGCGCGCTCGCCGGGTCACCATCGCCAGTTCAGCCCTGCTGCGTTCATCTTGGCCCAGAACGTCGTCTTTGCCCGGTGCTGCCGAGCAAACTCCTCGCGGTAGGCGTCCTGTGCCGGGAAGCCCTGCCAATCTACGACTTGCGCTGCCAGGTTCTCGGCCGCGAGGAGGTCCTGCACAGCGCGGCCATAGGACTGCGCCCGTGCCCGGGCCAGCGCCGCGTCCACGATCCGGCGGCGCAGCAGGACGGCGGCGAGCGGGTGATCCCCGGCCAGGCGTTCCGATGCCGGCCGCAGGATGATGTCGAGGTCACCGCCCAGCTCCTAAAGCCGGCGGCGTACCAGCTCGGCAGCGGCATCCGGGGCGAGATTGGAAAGCAGCGACAGGGCGGCATATACATCCCGGTGCCTCTGTGCCGCGGCGATTGCTGTCTCCTCAACGCCCGGGCGCGCCTCCGCTGGCAGCCGATCGAGATAGGCGTCCAGCATGGTTCCGGACAGCGTACGGAGGAACACGCCCCAGCGCACCGCCTGCGTGTCGTTCGGGCGGTCGAGCCGGTCCAGAACCTCGATTCTGAGATCATCGAGGCCGCTGAACCGGTGCTCTCCGCCCGTGGCCTGTTCCAGCCGCTGCAGGGCTTCCTCCAAGCGGCCAGCGCCGACCAGGCGTTCAGCGATGGCCATCACGGCCCGGTCCTCAGCACCGGATAAATGCTGGACTTCAATGAATGCATCCACGTCGCCTCGGGCGTCGGCGACCTCTGCCAAGCCCTCCAAGCAGGTGCGCCGGTGCTGGGCGCCACCGGCCAGCCCCTCGCCGTCGAGGCCGGCCCGGAACAGACGGTCCAGTTCGGCAAGACCCTCGGGACCAAGGCCATCTTCGCAGGCTCGGATTAACCGGCGGCACACGCCATATTCGTCGCCCAGCAATAGGCCGAAGACCTCAGCGGGCAGCTTGCGGTGGTCGGCTGCGGGCAGGGCAGCGCTGGCCAGGCCGAAGTCAGCAACAACGTCCTCGATGGCGCTGCCGACCACGCCGTCGCTGTCGCGCACCTGGGCAGAGATGGCAGGGTGCAGCCGGATCAGGCGCAGGTGCAGGTCAGCCGCGGCCCGTGGCGCCCGTGGCAGCAGATCGCGCGTGGCGGCGGCGCGGATGCGGACGATCCTGTGCGCCAGGTCCTGGTCATCGCCATCACTCCAGCGACTGCGGCGGGCGCCGATGGCGTCCACCTCCCCGGCCAGGGCGCGCGCGAACTCCGCATCGGACGCACAGGCCGCCAGCGCGAGCCGAAGCGCCTGCTCCAGCCCAGGGTCGTGCGCGGCGTGATCAACCAGGATCTCGGCCAGGCGGTCCGCGCCGAGTGTCGCCACCTGCGCCGGCGACGGGCCTCCCTCGTCCCAGCCGCTCATGCCACCTGGCCCTTCCTCCGGCCGGGAAGCGCCAGTCGCACCGCCAACCCAAACCGAGTGATCCGCCGGAGATGTAAGCGGTGCCGTGCCTTGAGAAACGTCAGCGTCGGTGTCGGCACTATCACGTTGGCCGCGCGGGCCGCTTCGGCTTGGGCTGGTGCATGCGCCGCCGCACGCTCGGCCGCAACGCGGCCCGGACGTCCTTGTCAGCCATCGCCAGGTCGAACCAGTCCGGGTCGAAGTGCCCGCCGCACCAGCGCTTCGTGTCGGCGTGCTCGGGATCGTCCCGGTCGGCCATAACCTCCAGGAAGCGCTCGTAACCGGGCACGCCGCCTACGTCCTCAGGCGGCCTGGCCAGGGCGCCGCCGGTGCAGGTTGCCACCTTTGGCAGTGGGTCGAGCGTTACGTGCTGCTCGATCTCGACGTGGTGGTGCCAGTTGTCGCCGAAGTCGTAGAGGTAGGTGAACGCCGTCCCGGGTTCCCGGCCGAAGTCGAGCAGGCGCACCTCGCGCTCGTCGAACAGGCGCGGGCTGTCCGGGTAACCGCCGTCGTCATCATCGGTCTCGAGGTCACCGTAGCGGAGGCCGCGGATGCGGAACTCGTGCAGGTGGTAATCCCACCAGTTGAAGGCCGCCTGGATCACGAGGTGCAACCGCCCCAGGTGCCAGGTCCCGGGCACGACCAGGCGCCGCCAGACCAGGGGTTCGATCTCGGCCAGAGTGATGCGAAGCTGCAAGGCGTTCAGATCCATGTAGGGCATGGGCGGAAGTACGCCGGCCATTCCGGAGGCCGTCAAGCCGGCCCTGTCCTGGTCTAGACAGGGCCGCCAAACACGGCGAGCTGTCGGGAAGGCTATGATGGCATTATGCTGCCCCTGCAACGCTGTTCCGGGCGCGCCCATGTGTGCGGCATCGGGATGCGTAGGAGGTGGTCACTGTGGACAACACGGTTGAGGTAAGCATTCCGGTGGAGGCTGAAGCCGCCGCGGCCCTAGGCGATGCCCGCGCACGCGAGGCCATAGGCCGGGTGGTCAGCCGCATGCTGCGCCCCACCGAGGATGCTGACCCCCTGCTGGCCGTCATGGAGCGGCTGAGTGCCGATGCTGCTCGGCGTGGGCTGACTCAGGACATTTTAGACGAGGAGCTGGCGGCTTATAACGCGGAGCGTCGTGAGCCGGGCAGCACTGCTGATTGATCGTCTTCGACGCGTCGTCGCTGGTCGGTGCCGCGATCGGTCCCGATAGCGTGCCCCGGCGTGCTCTCCACAAAGCACGCGGGCAGGACCGGTTTGCCCTGTCCAAGGCAGTCCACGACGAGATCGTCGAGGTGCTGCACCGGCCCTGGTTGGCCCGGTTCATCGATCCTGTGTTGCGGGACGATTTGCTTGACCTGCTCGTCCCAGGAGCGGCCTGGTTTGACCCTGCTGAGCGCGTCATGGACTGCCGGGACCCAAAGGACAACAAGTATCTTGAGCTGGCCCTGGCAGCCTCGGCGTCTGCGATCGTGAGCAGTGACACCGACCTGCTCGTGCTCAACCCGTGGCGCGGTGTGCGCATCCTACGACCGGCAGAGTATCTTCCAGGCTTCGGTGTGACCTCCTGAAGTCATCGACCGGCCAGGACGCGCCTTGATGCTCAACTTGCGAACGCGCCCATAGCGCAAGTTGACCGGCCCGGACCCGCCTGCGCCGGCTCCCGGTGAAGGCCCCGATGGACGACGCTGCTACCAAGGCCTTGCTGAGGCCTTGTCAGCTTGGCGGCCCTGGTCTCTCCGTGGCAGCCTGAGCGGCATGGTG
>CAXTAT010000069.1:0-5466 GCA_964242415.1 uncultured Acetobacteraceae bacterium | reverse complement strand
AGCAGGAACAGCCCGGTGATCAGGTCCTGCACCAGCTTCTGCGAGCCGAAGCCGACCGCGATGCCCACCACCCCCGCGCCGGCCAGCAGCGGCGCGATGTTCACCCCGATCTCGCTCAGCACGATCAGCCCGACCACGATGACGATCGTCACCAGCAGGCTGGTCCTCAGCATCGGCATCAGCGTCCGCAGCCGCCCGGAGCGGGCCAGTTGCCCCGCCTCCGTCAACTGGCTCAGGTGCCGCTCCAGCCCGGCGTTCGCCCCTTCCCAGACCATGATGGCGATCAGCACGGTGACGCCGGTCAGGATGGCGGCGGACACGATGCGGCTGCCCAGGTCGCCCTCACTGAACCAGGACAGCGGGCCGAAGCCCCAAACCTGCAGCAGCGCGATCACCGCCGCCGCCCACAGCATCGCCACCAGCACCAGGCGGAGCACCGGAAAGTAGAAGCCCGCCCGCGCACCCAGGCTCGGGTGCCGGGCCACGAGGGCGGCCGAGGGCCGCATCGCCCGCTCCAGCCCGCCCAGCAGCACGATGCCCAGCAGCCGTGCGCCGATCACCACCGCGCAGGTAATAAGGAAGAACTGGATCAGCCGGGTGTAGCCGTCGCGCAGCTCGATCGCCCAGACCACCCACAGCGCCACGACGGGAAACACCGCGAGCAGGTGCCACCTGTCCGCCAGCCGCATGCGCAGCACCGCCCACACGCCGTCGGTTCCCGGCGTCGGCCGGATCAGCGCCGCCACCGGCACGCGGGCCTGCAGGATCGCCACGACCACCATGATGTGCACCACCAGCGCGAACAGCTTCAGCAGCGCGTCGTGCGCCGTGGCATACATGCCGAACATCACCGCGACCTCGGTCACGGTGTAGGTGCTGATGGCGGTGACGGCGATCCGCCGGGTCCAGCGCGACAGGAACCCCGCCGCCCAGTCCGAGAGGTGCAGCAGGCGCAGCCGGTACGGCCCGGGCGCCGCGAGGAACGCCGTGACCCAAAGGATGGACTGGCACAGCACGACGGCATTCATGACGGCGCGGATCACCAGCCCCGTCGTCGCAGGCTGCGCGATGCGGGTGCCAAGCAGCAGGCCGACGCAGGCGGCGAATGCCGCAACCGGGACCAGATTGAGCAGCAGCCGCCCCAGCAGGTAGGGCAGCCGCGACAGCGTGCCGAGCGTCTGGTTGAACTGCTGGCCGGGTTCTCGCTGCACGGCTGCGCCAGCTTCGGCACGCGGAGGGTCCGCGATGTCCCGGTCTGCGTTGCCCAGGTCCCTGTTGCCCGGCGCCCACGCGCCGAGCGTCGCGCGCAACCGGCGCAGCACGCGCGCCACGCCCCACTGCACCAGCAGCCCGGCGGCGATCGACAGGGCCAGCTTGCCCGCCGTGTCCAGCACCCGCGCCCGCGTGACGGGATCGGCCGCCTGCGTCGCCACCCAGCGCCAGAGCACGGGCAGGTCGTTCATCGACTGCACCGCGGAGGCAAGCTGCGACCCCGCATTGGACAGGCTGGCCGAGGTGCGGTCCACGATCTGCGCGGCCAGGCTGTCCGGCTCCAGCGGGATGACCTTCGCCGGCGCAGGCTCGGCGGGCTTGGCTGCTGGTTCCGGCACGGCGGCAGCCTCTCCCGCTGCGGGCGGGCTTGCGGCGCCCGGGCTTGCGGAGGCCGGGCTGGCGGAGGTCGGGCTGGCGGAGGTCGGGCTGACGGCGGGCGCCACCCTGGCGATGGCTTCCAGCGTCGCGGCGAACTCGGCCCGGCGCTTGTCGTCCCGCAGCAGCCCAAGCACCTGCTCCGCCTGCGCCGGTGAGATCGCGGGGGGCGCCGCAGCCGCGGCAGGCGGCGGCGTGGCGGGTGCCGGGCTAGGTCCGACACGGGACGGGGCGACGGGGATCGGCAGGGCCTGGCCCGCCGCAGCCCCGGCCCAGCCAAGGGGAAGCCAAAGGACCGCCAGCAGCAGCGGCAGCCTGTGAAGGAAGTGCGGCATAGGGCGGAGCAACACCCACCCTCGGGAGGTGTCAACCCGGCCACTTCTCCCTCTCCCCGCTTCGGGAGAGGGCCGGGGTGGGGGGGTCTTGATCGCTCGCAGTACCGCGAACCGGCTGTGAGGGCCACGCTGCCAGGCCCCCTCACCCCAGCCCTGTCCCGAAGCGGGGAGAGGGAGCGAGTGCGGTCTTCGTATCACAGGCGGCCGCCCCACCTCGGCCGGGTCCGCCGGCGGGGGAACCACGACCGCCGGGGATGGACAACACGGCCCGGGAACCCACTTTCCAGTGGTGAAGACAATTCTGACAGTCCTGGTCGTGCTCGCAATGCTTGGCACCGTTGGCGTGCTGTTCGCCGGGCTGCTCGGCCTGGTCAGCGGCAACCAGGACGGTGCGCGCTCGAACAAGCTCATGCGCTACCGCGTCGTGCTGCAGGGCGTGGCGCTGCTGCTGTTCGTGGTGCTGCTGAGCCTGCTCAAGAACTAGCCGCTTGTTTGACTTCGCGCTGGGCTGCTCCATAAGGTTCGCCCGCTCGATCCAGCGGCATCATGGCATCGTCGCGACGCAGGCTGTGGCATTGCTGCCCCGGTTCTGTCCATTATGTGCCCAGCATACGCCTTGAAACTGCAACCATGACGGTCATCCCATGAAGCTCCTAGTCCCCGTGAAGCGGGTCGTTGACTACAACGTGAAAGTCCGCGTGAAGGCGGACGGCTCCGGCGTCGAGACGGCCGGCGTCAAGATGTCGATGAACCCGTTCGACGAGATCGCCGTCGAGGAGGCCGTGCGCCTGAAGGAAAAGGGCATCGCCACCGAGATCGTCGCCGTCAGCATGGGCGTGGCGCAGTGCCAGGAGACCATCCGCACCGCGCTCGCCATGGGCGCCGACCGCGGCATCCTGGTCGAGACCGACGTGGAGCTGCAGCCCCTCGCCGTCGCCAAGCTGCTCAAGGCCCTGGCCATGAAGGAGCAGCCTGGCCTGATCATCATGGGCAAGCAGGCCATCGACGACGACATGAACGCCACGGGGCAGATGCTCGCCGCACTGCTCGGCTGGCCGCAGGGCACGTTCGCCAGCCGCATCAGCATCGAGGGCGAGAAGCTCACCGTCACCCGCGAGATCGACGGCGGGCTAGAGACGCTGGAGTTGGACCTGCCCTGCATCATCACCACCGACCTACGCCTGAACGAGCCGCGCTATGCGTCGCTGCCCAACATCATGAAGGCGCGCAAGAAGCCCATCGAGACCATCAAGCCCGCCGACCTCGGCGTGGACCCGGCGCCGCGCCTGCGCATGGTGAAGGTGTCCGAGCCGCCCAAGCGCATCGCTGGGCAGAAGGTGAAGACGGTGGCCGAACTCGTGCAGAAGCTGCGAACCGAAGCGAAGGTGATCTGACATGGCATCGCTTGTTCTTCTCGATTGGGATGACCACGGCATCAAGCAGCCGTCCCGCAGCGCGGTCGCAGCCGCGTCCAAGCTGGGCGAGGTGCATGTGCTGGTGGCGGGAGAGGGCGTGCAGTTCGCAGCCCAGGCCGCCGCGAAGCTGCCCGGCGTGACCAAGGTGCATGTAGCGGAAAGCCCGGCCTACGCGCACGCCCTGGCGGAGCCGCTGGCGGCGCTGCTGGTCAGCATGGCCGGGCACCACGACCACATCATGGCGGCCAGCACGGCCACGGGCAAGAACGTCATGCCGCGCGTCGCCGCCCTGCTGGACGTGCAGCCGATCAGCGACGTGGCGGGCATCGTGGACGCCGACACCTTCGTCCGCCCGATCTACGCGGGGAACGCGATGGCGACGGTGGTGTCGTCCGACGCCAAGAAGGTCATGACCATCCGCGCCGCCAGCTTCGATCCCGTGGCGGCCGAGGGCGGGTCGGCCACCCTGGAGACCGTGTCCGCCCCGGATGCGGCGGCCACGTCGCGCTTCGTGTCGGCCGAGCTGAGCAAGTCCGAGCGCCCGGAGCTGACGGCGGCGAAGATCGTCGTGTCCGGCGGACGCGGGATGCAGAACGGCGAGAACTTCAAGCTGCTGCTGCCGCTGGCCGACAAGCTGGGCGCGGCGGTCGGCGCGTCGCGGGCGGCGGTGGACGCGGGGTATGTGCCCAACGACTACCAGGTGGGGCAGACCGGCAAGATCGTGGCGCCGGACCTGTATGTCGCCATCGGCATCTCGGGCGCCATCCAGCACCTGGCGGGCATGAAGGACAGCAAGATCATCGTCGCCATCAACAAGGACGAGGACGCGCCGATCTTCCAGGTGGCGGATTACGGCTTCGTCGGCGACCTGTTCACCGCGCTGCCGGAGCTTGAGGCAGAGCTGGCGCGCGCATCGTGACGGTTGACGTCCGTCCCGCGCCGGTCGTCGCGAACCTCGCCCTGGCGGCGCCAGCCGTGCAGGCGGTGGGCGTGATCGGCGCCGGGCAGATGGGCAGCGGCATCGCGCATGTCTGCGCCCTGGCCGGGCTGCCGGTGGTACTGCTGGACATGAAGGCCGACGCGCTGGACAAGGCGATGGCCAACATCGGCCGCAACCTCGACCGGCAGCTTGCCAAGGCGGCAATCTCGGCCGAGCAGAAGGCGGACGCGCTGGCGCACATCACCACCAGCACCGACTACGCCGCCCTTGCCGGCTCCGACCTGGTGATCGAGGCCGCGACGGAGAAGGAGGCGGTGAAGCTTGCGATCTACCGCACGCTGACGCCGCACCTGAAGCCGTCGTGCATGCTGGCCAGCAACACCAGCAGCATCAGCATCACCCGGTTGGGCGCCAGCACGGACCGGCCGGGCAAGTTCATTGGCATGCACTTCATGAATCCGGTGCCGGTGATGAAGCTGATCGAGGTGATCCGCGGCATCGCCACCGACGAGCCGACGTTCCAGGCGGTGCAGGCGCTCTCGCTGCGGCTGGACAAGACGACGGCGGTGTCGGAGGACTTCCCAGCCTTCATCGTGAACCGCATCCTGGTGCCGATGATCAACGAGGCCGTCTATGCCCTGTATGAGGGCGTCGGCAGCGTGAGCGGCATCGACACCGCACTGCGCCTGGGCGCCAACCACAAGATGGGGCCGCTGGAGCTGGCGGACTTCATCGGGCTGGACACCTGCCTGAGCATCATGCAGGTGCTGTACGAGGGCCTGTCGGACAGCAAGTACCGCCCCTGCCCACTGCTGGTGAAGTATGTCGAAGCCGGGTGGTACGGCCGTAAGACCGGGCGCGGCTTCTACGACTACACCGTAACGCCGCCCCGCCCAACCCGCTAAGCCCCCGCTGCTACTCCCTCTCCCTCCGGGAGAGGGCCGGGGTGAGGGAAGCCGCAAGCACCGAGCCTCACCAAATTAAGGGCAGCCTTCGTTCACCAACAAGTAAGTCAGGCCCTCAGCCGCCTCCCTCACCTCAAGAAAGGGAGCAAAAGTCCGGTGGAGCGGGTGAAGGGAATCGAACCCTCGTATGCAGCTTGGGAAGCTGCCGTTCTACCATTGAACTA
>CAXTAT010000068.1:0-5858 GCA_964242415.1 uncultured Acetobacteraceae bacterium | reverse complement strand
CCAACTCAGGCCAGCGCCGGACAACCAAAACCGCGGCCTACAGCCGACGCTTACGGACGAAGCGCAAGCCGCTGCGTGACGTGGCCGGCATCGACCGGCTTCAGCGACAGGCCAGCGAGCTGCTGGGCTACCTTGAACGCAACGAGGACGCCCTGGTGCACTACGCGGCCCGGCGTCGGCGTGGCGAGCCGATCTCGACCGCGTTCGTGGAAAGCGCGGTGGGCGAGATCATTGCTAAGCGCATGAACAAGAAGCAGCAGATGCGCTGGAACCGGGCCACGGTGCAGCCCTTCCTCGACGTGCGCACGGCGGTGCTGAACGACACGCTCGAGGACGCCTTCCGCTCTCGTCACCCCGGCTTCAGGCCCGCCAACGACGACGAGGTAATCGCAACAGCGGCGTAATCACCCCACAGGTTTGCATGCTCTCCTGCACGTTGGCCAGCCTATGCAGCACTACCTGCCCGCCGCGCTGGATCAGGCCGAGGACGGGCGGCTTGTCCTTCGCCAGCGTGCCGCGGCCTGGCGCGCCTGCCAGCTTGCGGCAGCGTCCGAGCCGCCCCTTTTGGCCACCTCCTTCGGCTGCCCTTTGTGGCCGGCCACGACGTAAACTTCGTCGATCCCGCTGGATGCCCTTGCATCCGGCTCGACTTCACCCGTCAGCGCCACCGCCGGCGTTTTGGCGACCAGCCCGCGGCGCAGTTGCTCCGTCATGGCCTGCACGTCCGAACCATCCAGGCCCAACTCCAGGGCGATCTGCCGATTCGACAGGTTCAGGCCCATGAAATACAGGCACAGCACTCACACCCGCAGCGGCTGGTGGTGCCCGGCCAGCACCGTGCCGGTCAGGTCATCGAAACGCCCTGAACACGCCTTGCACCGGTAGCGCTGCCGGCAGGGCTGCGTGTCGTCGTGGCCGCCGCGGATCACCGCATCGTTGTCGCAGGCAGGGCACCGGATGCCCTCCGGCCAGCGGCGCTGGCGCACGAAGGCAAAACACTTGGCATCGTCCATCAGACCCGAAAGGTTGACCAGGTCGGATACAGCCATGACGCAAGCTCCTCGCGCGAGCCGGTCAGCCACTCCCGATACCACCTGTGCGCCAGCCGTCCTCGGCCCCGCGCCGCGGTCCCGACCCCACCACCCCGGAACCCAATAAGAGCCATGCGTATTAGAAGGTCCTTCTGTTAGTTCTGGCCCCTCAGCCGTAGAATAGCCGCGGAAGCCACAGCGCCAGGCCGGGGAACAGGAACAGCAACAGGATCATCAGGAACGGCGCGGCCAGGAACGGCACGATGCCACGGTACATCGTGACGGTGCGGATGTCCGGCGCCTGCGCCTGGACGACGAACAGGTTCATGCCGACCGGCGGGTGGATCAGCCCGACCTCCACGACGATGACGACGACGATGGCGAACCAGGTCGGGTCGTAGCCGTAGCTGGCGACCAGCGGCAGGAACACCGGCACGGTGATCAGGATCATGCCGATGGCCTCCAGGAAGCAGCCCATCACGATGTAGGCGACGATCACCAGCGCCATCACCAGCCCACCCGGCATCGCCAGCGCCCGCGCCTGCTCGGCCAGCAGGGTCGGCAACTGGGTCTGCACGATGAAGTAGGCGAACAGGTTGGCGCCGATGATGATGACGTACAGCATGCAGCTCGTGACCACGGCGCCCTCAACCGTGCGGCCCAGCTCGCGCACCCGCAGCCGCCGCCCGACCAAGCCGAGCAGGATGGCGCCAAGCGCACCGATGGACGCTGCCTCGGTCGGGCTGAACACCCCGGCGTAGATGCCGCCGATGGTGACGACGAACAGCGTCAGGAACTGCCAGGGTCCCCGCAGCGCCACGAAGCGGTCGCGCAGGGCGGCGCTCGGTGCGGCTGGGGCGTCCTGTGGCCGCCGGGCTGCGACGATCAGCGCAGTCAGGATGTACAGCGCCGTCAGCAACAGCCCCGGGATCAGCCCGGCGGCGAACAGCTTCGGCACCGACTGCTGCGCGATGGCGCCGTAGATGACCAGGATGATCGACGGCGGGAACAGGATGCCCAGCGTGCCGCCGGCCGCGATGGCCCCGGTCGCCAGGCTGTCCGCGTAGCCGGCGCTGCGCATCTCCCGCAGCGAGATCGGCGTCATGGTCGCCGCCGTCGCGATGGACGATCCGCACACCGCGCCGAAGCAGGCCGAAGCACCGATGGTCGCCACCGCCAAGCCGCCCCGCAGGCCCGACAGCATGACCTGGGCCGCGCGGAACAGGTCCGCCGACAGCCCCGTGCCGGCCGCCACCCCGCCCGTCAGGATGAACAGCGGCACCACGGACAAGGTGTAGAGCGACGCGCTGTCGAACGGCGCCTGGCCCAGGGTTGCGACGGCGCTGCTCCACCCTGACAGGGCGATGTTGCCGGCAAACCCGACCAGGCTGAGCGCCGCCCAGACCGGCAGGCGCAGGAGCAGCAGCAGGAACAGCGCCAGGATGCCGGCCAGGCCGACAAGGCCGGGACTCATCCCGGGCGTCCCGCAGCCGGCGGTGGCCGGACCACCAGGGCCAGGGCCACCAGCACGGACCCGGCCATGCCGATCATCGCCCCGGCCCATATGACCCAGACTGGCAGCCCCAGCTCCAGCTTGCGGTCGCCGTACTCCATCGCCTGCAACGCCGGCGCGACCATCGCCCAGGTGATCAGCGCCAGCATCGACAGCATGACCACGTCCGCTGCGGCGATCAGCAGCCGTGTCCGCCGCGGACCCGCCAGGTGATCGACCAGGTCGATGGCGATGTTCTGCCGCCGCAGCAGCGTCGCCGGCAGTCCGTTGAAGATGACCATGGGAAGCAAGCTCTCGACCACGTCGTAGGCGCCGGCGATGGGCTGGCTGAACAGGTATTTCAGGGCCACGTCCGCCACCGTCACCGACCCCATGACGACAAGCGCCAGCATGGCAACCGCAAGCTGCACCGACGCGATGCGCGACACGATCCGCATCCTAAGCGCCAGGGCAGCGAGCGGTCCGGCTCATCGCGTGTAGTCCTCGACGAACTGCGACGCCGGCTTGCCGCCCTTGTCCAGCAGGGCGACGTCGTCGCGCACCACAGGTTGCAGCGTCGTCCGAAGCTTCTCCACCTCGGCCGGCGCGAGCGTATTGATGCCGATCTTGGCGGCAACCATCGCGTCGCGCCCATGCTGCTGCGCCAGGTCCCAACGGGCGCCGAACGCCTCCGCCTCGGCCGGGCCGGTGGTCTCGTCGATGACGGCGCGCAGGTCCGGCGGCAGCGAGTCGTACCTCGCCTGGTTCATCGCCAGCACCAGCGTCGAGGTCAGGAAAGCCGGCTCCATGACGTGCTGCGTGACCGAGGCCAGGCCGAAGCTCTCGGCCGCCTCGTAGTTGAACACGGCCCCGTCGATCACGCCCTTGGACATGCCGTCCGCGATTTCCCCCGGCGGCACCTGCAGCGGCACCGCGCCCAGCGCCCGCAGCACTTTCGCGTGCTGCTCGCCCTGGAAGCGCATCTTGAGGCCCTTGAGGTCTGCCGGCGCGTCGATCTCCTTGCGGGCCGTGAAGAAGGTGTTGAGCGGCTGGACCCCGACCCACAGCAGATGCAGGCCGGCGAACTCCGGCGCCAGGTACTTCGGCGCCAGCTCGGTGACGCGCCTGGACATGGCGGCGCTGGTCACGGCTCCCTTCGGCTCCACGAACGGCAGGCTGGCCAACTCGGTCATCGGGTAGCGGCCCGGCGTCGCGCCAGTCAGCCCGACTGCCATGTCGGCCTGCCCGTTGCGCGCCAGGTCGAGTTGCCGCTGCACCGGACCCAACTGCGACGCCGGGTAGATGCGCAGCTTCAGGCGCCCGCCGGAGCGTGCCTCGACCACCTGCGCCCAGTCCTCCAGCACCTTCTGCACCGTATGATTCGGCGGCAGGTAGTGCGAAACCTTCAACTCGATCGGCGTGACTGGCGGCACGGCTGGCTGGGCGTGGCTAAGCGTTGCCGATCCCACTGCCACCGCCGCGGCGGCGAGCAGGCGGATTGCTCCCTTGAGCATGGTTCTCTCCCTTGTTCAGTCTTCTTGCCGTCTCAGGCGTGTCCGGTGACGCGCTCCAGCAGGGGGCCAGGCTCCGGCAGTCGGTCGCCGCGCCAGGCGACGTACTGATCCGGCCGGATCAGCGCGAAGCGGGCCTGGTAGCGGCCCTGCAAGCCCGGCTCGTCCAAGGCTAGCAGCTTCAAGGGAATGCCGCGGCGTTCGGCGTCCTGCGCCAGCGCATCGATCCCGTCGCGATCAAGCCCCCTGCCGCCAGTCGCCAGCAGTGTCAGCCCCGGGCCGAAGTGATCGTACAGCGACGAACCATCCGCCAGCCAGGCATGGGGCGCCAGCGAACCCGGGCACGCCGAGGGCACATAGTCGGCGAAGTGCTCCGGCGGCGGCTGGGTGCCGTCCGGCACGAGGACGGGCGAGTTGTCGTAGCGTGCGCCGAGCACCAGGCCGAGGGTGTAGAACTCCCGCCCCTTGGAGGACTGGATCAGCGCGCCCACCTCGCGCCGGGTCGCGTCGCCTGCGGGGCCGGGCTCCTCGAGCGTGGGCCGCACAAGCTGGTTGCCCACCGTCGCGTAGTTCACCACCGACTCCCGGATTGTACGCTCATGCACCGGCCGCCGCTCCGTCTCGTAGCTGCCGAGCAGCGCCGCCCCGCCCCAGCCCTGCAGGCGCGCCGCCAGCTTCCAGCCGAGGTCCACCGCGTCGCCGATGCCCATGTTCATGCCAAAGCCGCCGAACGGCGGGTGTAGGTGGCAGGCATCGCCGGCCAGGAAGATGCGGCCCTTCGAGTAGGTGTCGGCGATCAGGCTGTGCGCCACCCAGGGGTCGGCGTGGACCACGTCGACGGCCAGGTCTTCCAGGCCGGTCCCGCGGCGGACCAGCTCAATGGGATCGACGGTCGCCGGGTCCACGTCGTTGGCCAGCTTGGTCGCCATGAAGAACCACAGGCCATGCTCGTCCATCGGACCCAGCAAGCCCGGCACGTCGGCGTTCACCATCCAGTACATGATGGCGGGTCCGTGCGGGTGCCGGGCCGCAAGGTCGGGGGCGCGGAAGATGATGCTGTAGTTCTTTGCCACCCCGCTTTGGCCGGCCATCCCGATCCCGAGGAATCCCCGGACGAAGCTGCGCCCGCCATCGGCCCCGACGAGGTAATGGCTTCGCACCCGCCGTACCGTGCCGGACGGCATGTGCGCGACCTCAGCCGTAACGCCATCCTCAGCCTGCTCGATGGCGCGCAGTTCGGTGTCGAACGCCACCTCCACGCCCGGCAGCGACACCGCCTCGGCGCGCAGCACCTCCTCCAGCGTGTACTGCGGCACCCACTGCGCCTCTTCGGAGTACAGGTCGTTGCGGACCCGGCTGCCGTTGAAAGCGTTCTCGAAGCGGCTGAGCGCCGGGCCGTTCATGCGGGTGGCGAACACTACGTTGGGCGGGTAGTCCGGCGGGATCGGCGACGCCTGGCGCAGGGTGTCGGCGATGCCCCAGCGCCGCAGGTGCTCGCGCGTGCGGACGTTCGTCGTCTTGGCGCGCGGGCTGTAGCCGACGCGGTCGTTGCGCTCGACCGCCAGGCAGCGGATGCCGCGCTGCCCCAGCTCAATCGCCAGCGAGAGGCCAACCGGCCCCGCGCCCGCGATGAGCACGTCCACCTCGGTCATGTCGTCCAAAGCCTGCTCCGTTATGCGCCGAGTTCGTGGTTGGTAATGAAGTCGGCCGGCGGCGTCGGTCCCCAAACGTAGAAGGCGTCATGCCCGGGGTGGTCGGCCGCCTCCCAATCGCAGTCCACCGGGATGTAGTCGATGTCCGACGAGTACTCGCTGTAGCTGCCCC
>CAXTAT010000067.1:0-6170 GCA_964242415.1 uncultured Acetobacteraceae bacterium | reverse complement strand
ACCCGCCAACGACGATCGGCGACCAATAGCAGCCGCAGCCTGATCACCCCCCCCCATAACTCTGCATGCTCTCTCGAGCATCGGCAAGGCCGCACCCTGAACAACCGAGCCGCCGTCAGCTTTGCCGACATCCCGCCGGGGGATCGCTGCGCGATGGTATCGCACCGGCCGACACGGCGGCGAGAACGGCAGATGCGGCGGTTCAAGTCAGCGCGTCACGCGCAACGCTTCCTCTCCGCCCACAACCGCATCCACAACCACTTCCAGCTCCGCCGCCACCGCCTGACCGTCACCGAACATCGTGCTGCTCGCGACCATGCCTTCCGCACCTGGCGCGAGGTGGCCGGTGTCGCGTCCGCAGCGGGAAACCCCCATCAGCCGCAAGGCCCCGGCGACGCCTTACCCATCAACCTGATAACGCCCACCGGCAGCATTCATGCAACAACGCCACCGAGGTCCCCCACCAGAACGGTATTCATCGCTGAAAGGTGCGGGGCGGAGGACACAGAATGAGCATTTCCTTTTCGCCGGACTGCTTGTGGCAGAGCCTGAAAGAGATGGCACGTATCGGCGCGACGCCGGATGGTGGCGTCAAGCGCCTGGCCCTCTCCGCAGAGGATGCGGAGGCTCGCGCGCTGTTGCGCGACTGGGCCCTGGCCGCCGGCTGCAGCATGGCTGTGGATCGGCTTGGAAGCATGTATCTCACCTACCCCGGCTCTGATCCGGATGCCGCGCCGGTCGCGGTCGGCAGTCATCTCGACAGTGTGCCGACGGGCGGGAAGTATGATGGCCCTTACGGCGTGCTGCTCGGGCTGGAAATCGTGCGTGCATTGCACGAGGCGGGGCGGTGCACCAGGGCGCCGATCACCGTGGTGAACTGGACCAACGAGGAAGGCTCCCGCTTTAGCCCGTCCATGTCGGCGAGCGGCGGGGCGATGGGCCTCCTCGACGAGGCGGAGGTGCTGGCCGCACCTGACAACTTTGATCCATCGATCACCTATGGCGATGCGTTGAACGCCATCGGCTGGGCCGGCACCGCCGATCCGGCGATGGCGCGCAAATTCGGGGCCTACTACGAAGCCCATATCGAGCAGGGCCCGATCCTGGAACAGGACGGCATCCCCATCGGCATCGTCACCCATTGCATCGGGGTCGAGCAGTGGACCGTCGTCGTCACCGGCCGTGACGGACATGTTGGCTCGCCCATGGCGGGGCGGAAGGATGCGCTGGCAGCCGCCGCGGAACTGGTGCTGGCCCTGGAGCGGGTTGCGACCAGTACCGGCGGCATGGCCACGGCCACGCGCCTGCTGGTGCAGCCCGATGCGCGCGGCAATATCCCGTCCCTGGTGCGCTTCGCGGGGAACATCCGCCACCCCGACCCGGACGGCAATGAACGAATGACAGCCGCTTTCAACGCGGCGATCAGCGAGCTGATCGCGCGCCGCGGCGTGCGGGTCGAGGTTGAGCGGGTCGGCGGCTATCCCCGTGTTCCCTTCGCGCCACCACTGCTCGACGCCCTGCGGCGCGGCGCCAATGCCGCGCAACTCCGGCATTGCGACATGCCCGGGCCGATCCCGCAGGATGCGCAGCATCTTGGCATCGTCGTGCCTTCGGCGCTGATGTTCATTCCCTGCCATGGCGGCGTCAGCCACCATCCGTCGGAGAGCATCTCGCGCGAATGGTGCGCGGCCGGCCTTGCCGCCATGGGACCGGCGGTGATCGAAGCGGCAGGAGGTCTGGTGTGAACGTCATCCTTTCCAGCGACCGGCGTTGAGGCCGCAGCCGAGGCCGGCCGTACTCGTTGCATCAAGCTGACCGTGAACGCCGTGTCCGATGTATAGCTGCATCCCTCTCGGGACCCGTTGGCCCGGCCTGTCGCTAACTCCACCGCCTGTCGATAGCGGGAGCGCCGGGCCGCCCCGGGTGAGGGCGGCCCGGCGCTCAGGCCGCCGCGGCTGCAGCCCTCCCTGGGGTTGAGCCGTCCGCGTTCAGGAAGAGCGCCAGCGCATCCATGGCCTGCCCCATCACGTCGTGCGGCGTGACCATGGCCCCCTCCTGGGAAATCAGGATCATCAGGCTACCGAACAGGCGGGGCGCGCGCAGCCTGATGGTGCGGCCGCCCATGCCGATAGGCTGCCCTTCCGGGTATTCGATAGACCATGGCAGCGGCTTGACCCATGGAGCCGAGTGGGCGTGGATTTCCTCTTCGGCCATGCGATCCCCATGAAGCATCTCCGCGTAGTGGATGACGTCCTGCAGCTCTCCAGGAGCTTTGGTGCAGTACGGGGCCCTGACCGTGACGGTGACTGACCTCCCATCGTCCACGAAACCCACTGAGAACGGGAAGGCGTAGATTTCCATGCCAACAGCACCGCCCTCGCATCTGACGGCGATGACGGAGAACAGCGGCACGTTCGGCATGATCATGGTCGGCTCCTGGATCGGCGCCACCATGTGCGCGTTGCTGCCGTACGGTCGCCAGCCATGGGTTGTCAGCAAGCGTCAGGCCGCCATGGCGGGGAAGCTTTCTTCAAAGCCCCGGCGCCGGCGGGACGGGGCCGCGTCGCACTTCCACCCCGATTTGCGTTGCACGGGTTCCCCGTGCCTCGCACCCCCCGGAACCCGGCACCATGCCGCGCTGATGCCGGGCGAACACTGCAAAATCACCCTGTGCACACCGCACGGACACTGTCATCGGGCGCCTGCTCGACCTGCGGCACCTCGCTGCCCTGCTCGCCACCCCGGCCGCGGACACGCCGGACGGCGCGGCCGAGACATGGGGGTAGGTTCAGATACCCGCCAGCCGCTCCAGCTCTCTCTAAGCCGGCGGTTGCACCTGGTGCTGATGCCCGGTTCCCCGGCGACGCCTGCTGCGAGCTGGAAGGTCAGCGTCAGGACGACGAACAGCAGGGTGGGCAGGTTGCTGGTCTAACCGCGCTGCAGGGGTCTCTGTGGTGTCGCACCGTCAACCAGGGTCGGAGGTCCTTGGACAGCGGCTGGCTTGGGGGATAACTGGCCTGAGAGGGCGTGGCCGGGAAGGCGCCTGGGTCCAGGGCCGACCCTTCTTGGATCAGCCCTCCCCTACCCCAGCCCGAGCGCCAGTTGTGTGGGCTTATCCTGTGCGGGACTGCCGGACGCTGCCTTGGCGTCGAGGTTCGACAAGGTGACCCCAAGCAGGCGCACCCCAAGCCGCGGCGGGAACAGCGGCCGCAGCAGGTCGAGGCTGACCTGCTCCAGCCGCGCCTGTGTCGGGACGGGTCCTGCGCCCGACCGGCTGCGCGTGACCTGCTGGAAGTCGGCATACTTCACCTTGACCGTCACGGTGCGGCCTGAATGCCCGCCCCGGCTGCACGCCGCCCAAACCTGGGCGAGCACCGGCGCCAATGCCGCCTCGACCTCCTCCCAGCGCAGGACATCGCGCTCGAAGGTCGTCTCGGCGCCGACCGACTTGCGAACCCGGTCAGCCTGCACCGGCCGCTCGTCCACGCCGCGCGCTACTCCGTACAGGTAGTCGCCAGCCTTGCCGAAGTGCCCGGCCAGGAACGCGCGCGACTGACCGCGCAGGTCGAGGCCGGTGTAGATGCCGAGCGCGTTCATCTGCGCCGCCGTCTTCGGGCCGATGCCGTGGAACCGGCCCACCGGCAGCACCTCGACAAAGCCCGGCCCCATGCGCGGCGTGATGACGAACAGGCCGTCGGGCTTGCGGTGGTCGGACGCAAGCTTGGCCAGCAGCTTGTTGTAGGACACCCCGGCCGAGGCGGTCAGGCCGGTCTCGGCGCGGATGGCCACGCGTATCTCCGTGGCGATGGCAGTCGCCGAGCCGCGGTCCAACAAGGGTTGCGTGACGTCGAGGTAAGCCTCGTCCAGCGACAGTGGCTGAACGATCCGGGTGTAGCGGGCGAAGATGGCGTGAATCTGTGCCGACACCGCCTTGTACACATCAAAGCGCGGCCGGACGAACACCAGCTCCGGGCAGCGCCGCCGGGCGGTGACGGCCGGCATGGCGGAGTGCACCCCGAAGCGCCGGGCCTCGTAGCTGGCCGCGGCCACGACGCCGCGCTCGCGCGAGCCGCCCACCGCAAGCGGCACGCCGCGCAGGGCCGGGTCGTCGCGCTGCTCGACGGACGCATAGAAAGCATCCATGTCGACGTGGATGATGCGGCGCTGGGCGGGAGCTGTGTCCGGCGAGGGCGTCATGCTGACCCGAACAGTAGCAGGCTGGCCATCGTCTGAGAACAAACCGGGATGGCCCACTCAGCGTGGGCGCCGCCAGGACCGGAAGCCGCCCCTTCCGCGCAACCTCGAACTGATCACCGGCGCCAGCGGCAGCACCGACATCGAGGGCAGCTACGTCCGCGGCGCGCACGGCTTGCGGCACCTGCCCATCGTGCTGGTGGAGGGCTGAGCTGGGCTGCCAGCTTGCGTTCCCGGCCAGGCGGGATGGAGCTGGAGGTGTTCGACCTCGGCCATGTCGCGCTGGCACGGCGCATGGTGGAGGAGGGGCACTTCGCCGCGCCGCCGTTCCTGCAGCTGTGCATGGGGGTGCCCTGGGGCGCTGTGGTCGGCCTTCCGGAACCTGTCAACGACTATAAGACGTATTTTCGGTCAGTTTAGGCTGCGGGTTTGGCTTGGTGTTGGGGTGGGTTGATCCAGGCGGCGACGGGTTTCTGGGGTGGTCTGGGCGGCTGCTTGACGAAGCGTTCGGGATGTTCGGCGAAGGCGCGGTCTAGGGTGGCTTGGCGGGCGGCGTGGACCGCGTCGGCCTGTCCGGGGTGGACCTGGTCTGGGGTCATCAGGCCGAGGCCGGCGTGGTGGTGGTAGAGGTTGTACCAGGCGAAGAATGCCTGGCAGAACGCCTTTGGCCCCCTCGATGTATCCGAAGCGGCGCCGGAACGTCGGCTGGTATTTGAGGGTCTTGAAGTGGCTTTCCGAGAACGGGTTGTCGTTGGAGGTGTGCGGCCGGCTGTGCGACTGGGTGACGCCGCCTCCGGCCGCGTACGGCCGGCTGCTTTGCAGATGGATTGCCGAAGGCAACGGTCGGCGAGCAGGAACGCGGTGGCCTTGTCCCTCACCGGCCCGCCACGGGCGGCGTGCAGGGTGAGCTGTCCGGGGGGCACCTGGTGCTTGGCAAGGGTGTCGTTGAACAGGGCGGCGCTTTCGCTGTCGGCGACCTGCCACCCGACGACGCGGCGGCTTGGGATGTCGAGGATGACGTAGAGGTAGGAGTAGGACCACTTGGCCGAGCCCATGAGCTTGGTGATGTCCCAGGGCCAGACTTGGTTGGGCGCTTCGGCCAGCAGTTCGGGCTTCTGGTAGGTGGGATGACGCAGTTGCTGGCGGCGGGCGCGGACCTCGCTGTTGGCGCCGAGGATGCGGTACATGGTCCTAATCGAGCAGTGGTAGCTGCCCTCGTCGAGCGGGGTGGCGTAGACCTCGGCTGGGGCGAGGTCGGCGAAGCGGGGCGAGCGGAGCAGGTCGAGCACGGCTTGGCGCGGTCCGGCTGGAAGCGCCCTTGGCGGGCTGAGGCGGGGCTGCGGAGCGGCCGGCGGCAAGAACTGGCGTTTGTGGCTGCGGTGCAGGCTGGCGCGCGACAGGCCGAAGGCGGCACAGGTGGCGGCAATGGCGCCCTTGGCCGGCAACGCACCTGCCAGCGCATCTGTCAGGGCGCGCTGTCTGGCGCGGTCGGCTCCAGGGTATGCCCAGCAGGTCCGCAAATTCTTTTTGGACCGCGATGATCGCCTCGGCCCGGTCCAGCCGATGCCGGAGCTGGGCGTTGTCACGCTGCGCGGCCGCCAGCTCCGCAGCCAGCGGGCGGGCTGGGACCAGCTGCGGCCCCCGCCGGGCCGGCGTCAGCGCGCCCAAGGTCCCGGCCTTGCGCTGGCGGCGCCACTTGCTCAGGGCTGACGAGTAAAGCCCATGGCGGCGCAGGAGGGCGCCAGTGGCACCGATCACGCCGGTGCTGGCCGCCTGGTCGGCTTCGACGAGGATGCCCAGCTTCTCCGCGGCGGTGAACGTGCGGCGGACAGGGCGGTCGGACAGCTCGGGATCAGCCGCCGTGGGCGCCGGCACGACCGTCGGCCTGCGGCTTCCGTCCGTGCCGGCGCCCACGGCGGCTGGCGTCTCCCCTGCTTGGTTCGGCATGACCACGAGACGTTCTCCTGCAGACCCCA
>CAXTAT010000066.1:0-6563 GCA_964242415.1 uncultured Acetobacteraceae bacterium | reverse complement strand
GAAGCAGACCAAATCAGCCCCAGGCCAACAAGGCGGCCATCACCAGACGCTTACGTACCACTCGCACACTCCGGAGCTGGCGGCGGACTACCGGGACCGGGTGGCGGCACTCGGCCACGGGCTGCTGACCGGGGTGGGCGGGCCGCAGCCGCTTTGGGTGCGGGTGCTGCACCAGGGGCGGGTGCGGCTGGCGATGGCGGGCGGCGGGACGCTGCTGGTCGATATCAACCGGCAGCCGGGGCGGCCGGGCCGCCGCCGGGCCACGCCGTGCCAGGTGGCGGCGGCGTTCGCGCCGGACATGGCGCCCGGGTTCGGGCGGGCACCGTTCAGGGTGGCGGGATGCCCCGGTCGCCGGTGATGCCTCGCAGACGCTCCAGCGTGGGCGGCCGGGCGGGCAGCGGCCCCGGCTGCGGGCCGGCGGGACCAACGGCGGCGGGACCGGTGGCAGGCTGAGTGTCCACTGGCTGCGGCTGCACCGGGTCGGGCGGCAGCGGCTCATCGACCCGGTGCAGCCGCACCAGCCAGCGGCAGCCCGGTCCGGCCGCCAGCGTTCCCAAGAACCCAGCGTCGGCGAACTGGCCCGCCAAGGCGCCGAACTCCCCGTCGTGCAGCGCAACCATGCCGTCCCTCGCCACAACACCGCTGAACGGCAGATTAACACCGAAGGCCACGTTGCCATCCAACACCAGCATGTCGCGCGGGATGGGCATCGCGAGTGGTGCGCCGGGGCAGGCCGGCTCGGTGGCGGCAAGAGTACCCTGGTAATAGCCGTCGAAGCCCGTAACGGCCGGCGCGCCGGCCGGCACCGAGGGACCGGCTGGCGGCCGACTGGCGAAGTCCCCGGGCAAGCCGGCCAGCACGCCGCCATCGCCGTTGCCGCACCCACCGAGCATAACGGCCAGCGCAAGCGCAACGGTCCTAGCCGGCAGCATCAATCCTCGCCAGTATTGTACCAACGACCGTTCGCTCTGACCGTCACGATTCCGCATCGCAAACCGTCATTGCGAGCCGCCCTCGCGGCGCGGCATGGGAAGCCGACAGCACGAAACCTCCGTGCCGACGCCCCCCTACGCCGCCTCGCAAGCAGTCCCCGCAACGACGCGCTCCGGGCGTCACGAAACAATCAGCGCGCATGGCGCTTCAGACCGCCATCCCCGCCCACCGCGATCCTGCACTACTCCGCCGCCAAGCTCGGCGCCGCCTGCATCCCACGCCAGGCAGCATCCAGGCCCTGCCCAAAGCGGCGGCACATCTCGCCGATCTCCGCCGCATCGATGATCAGCGGCGGCGTAAAGGCAATGCGGTCGCCGATGGCGCGCACGATCAGCCCGGCAGCCTCGCACTCCCCCTGCACGCGCAGCCCCACCCCCAAGCCCGGCGGGAACGGCAAACGCGCGGCCTTGTCCGCCATCAGCTCCACCCCTGCGATCAGCCCGACCCCGCGCACATCCCCCACCAGCGGGTGACCGGCATACGCCGCCAAGCCGTCCAGGAACGCCGGGGCAACGGAGCGCACATGCCCAACGATGTCGCGCTCCTCATAGATCCGCAGCGTCTCCAACGCGACCGCGCACGCGACGGGATGCCCACCATAGGTATAGCCATGGCCAAAGCTGCCATGCCGCCGGCTGGCCTCCAGCATCGCCTCATGCACCCGCACGCCAACCATCAGGGCGCTGATCGGCTGATACGCGGCCGAAAGCTGCTTGGCGCAACTGATCATGTCAGGCTGCAAGGCATAGGTATCGCTGCCCCACATATTCCCCGTCCGGCCAAAGCCGCAGATCACCTCGTCGGCGATGAACAGGATGTCATACTTCCGCAGCACCGCCTGGATACGCTCGAAGTAGCCGCGCGGCGGGGTGATCGCGCCGCCGCCCCCCTGCACCGGCTCGGCGAAGAAGGCGGCGATGCTGTCCGGCCCCTCGGCGACGATCAGCGCCTCCAGGTTGTCGGCCATGCGCTGGCCGAACGCCTCCTCGCTCTCCCCATCATGCGAAAATCGATAGAAGTTCGGGTTGTCCGTATGCAGGAAGCCCGGCAGCGGCAGGTTGAACCCGGCATGCATGTGCGGCTGCCCCGACAGGCTGACGCTGGCGACCGTGTTGCCGTGATACCCCCGGACGCGCCCGATGATCTTGGTGCGGCCGGGCTGCCCCTGCACGCCCCAGTACAGCCAAGCGAGCTTAATGGCGGCGTCGTTCGCCTCCGACCCGCTGCACTGGAACAGCACGCGCCGCATCCCGGCGGGAGCAACGGACAGCAGCTTCTCCGCCAACTCAATTGCCGGGGTATGACCCTTCTGGAAGAACGTATGGTAGTACGGCAACTCCAGCATCTGCCTGTGCGCGGCGTCGGCCAGGCGTCGCTCGCTGAAGCCCAGGCTGGCGCACCACAGCCCGGCCATCGCCTCGATATACTGCTTGCCCTCGCTGTCCCACACCCGGCAGCCCTCGCCGCGGGTGATGATGACGGCGCCGTCGCGGGCGTGCTGGTCCAGGTTGGTCTGTTGGTGCACCAGGGAAGCGATGTCGCGGGCGTGCAGCGAATTGGGGGTCATGGCGGCTCCTGTGTGTGGCTCAGTCCTCGCTCATCGCCCAGATCAGCGACAAGACGCGCTCCCGCATGGCGACGAACTCCGGGTTGCTTTTCACCGCCCGGATGCCGGCGTCCGCCATCTCGCGCGCGAACGGCACGGGGATGCGCTCCACGATGCGTCCGGGCCGCGGCGACATCACGACAACCTCGGTGCCGAGATACACCGCCTCCTCCACGCTATGGGTGATGAACACGACCGTCATGCCGGTGCGCCGCCACACCCCGTGCAGCTCCTCCTGCATCCGCTCGCGCGTCAAGGCGTCGAGCGCCCCGAACGGCTCGTCCATCAGCAGCACCTTCGGCTCGTTGCACAGGGCGCGGGCAATGGCCAGGCGCTGCTGCATGCCCCCCGACAGCTCATAGGGATAGCGGTCGCGGAACTCCCATAGGCCCACCGTGCGCAGCCAGCCCTCCACCCGCTCCGCCGTGCCAGGGTCCCGGCGCATCCGGGGGCCAAAACCGGCATTGGCGGCAACCGTCATCCACGGGAACAGCGCCGCCTGCTGGAACACCACGCCGCGCTCCGGCCCGGGACCCTCCACACGGCGGCCATCCAGGCTGACGGTGCCGGTGGTCGGCTGCAGAAATCCGGCCAGGGTCTGCATTAAGGTCGTCTTGCCGCAGCCGGACGGCCCCACGATGCATACGAAGCTGCCCTCCGCAAACCCCAGGTCGGCCTGTTCCAACGCCCGCACCGCCTGCGCCCCCTGCCCGTAACGCACGGACACCCCGGCGAAGCTGACGAAGTCGGGCGGCGTGCCCGCATCCATGCCTACGCCGAGGCCTTGCGGATGTAGTCGGTGTTGATCGCCCGCTGGAACACCTCCAGCCCCGGCGCGCTGCGGATGCTGCGCTGCGCCACCAGGAAATCCGCCGTGCCCTTCAGCGTCTCCGCGAACTGGCCCGGCGCCGCCGCGGTGCCCAGCCAGCGCGGCCCTGCCTGGTCGCCTAGCGGAATGAAGTCATACTCCTTCATGTCGGCCATCGCCGTCGCCGTGCTGACGCCCGCCTGCTTGCCGACGATCTCCGCCGCCTCGTCCGGCTTCTGCCGCCACATGTCCAACGCACGGCCATACGCCTGCAGGAAGCCCACCACCGCGTCCGGATACGCCTGCGCGAACGCCGTGCGGACGACGATCAGGTCGGCGATGACATACCCGGCCTTCTCCAGCGCCACCGACGTGTCATACAGGCTCCCCCCCGCCTCCAGCAGCTTGCTTTTCGCCGGCGACCAGACGTAGGCGCCATCAATGTCGCCCTTGGTCCAGGCCGCCTGGATCGCGGCAGGCTTCATATCCAGCACCGTCACGTCGCGCTGCGTCAGTCCGTTGGTCTTCAGGAACCCCAACAACCGGAAGTGGCTGGTGGAGCCAAACGGCGTCGCCAGCGTCTTGCCCTTGAAGTCGGCAGGGGTCTTCAGGTTGGCGCTGGTCCGAACCACCATTTCCTCGGCAGGTCCGATATTATCGACCATGCCGATCAACTGGAACGGCAGGCCCTGCGCAATGCCGGCGGCGGTGGCAACAGAGCCGGTCGCCAGGCCAATGTCGCAGCTTCCGGCAACAATGGCAGTGTTGATCTCGGCGCCGCTGGCCATCTCGGTCCAGTTGATCTTCTGGCCCACCGCGGCGTCGAACCACCCGAAGCCCTTGGCGATCATCGTCGGCTTGGTCTCCGTGAAGAAACCAAGGTCCACCTTGTCCGGCGCCGCGGCACGCGCCTGCCCCGCCAGGCCCATCGCCCCGGCCCCCACCAGCGCCGCCCGGCGTGTCGTGATCAATGCCATCGCATGTTCCCCCCGTTCAACGCCCCGCCCAATGCACCACCCGCCGCTCGATCAGCAGCAGCAGCCGGTCGATGGCAAGGCCGGCCACCCCGATGATCAGGATACCAGAAAAAACGTAATCCGACCGCAGGAAGCGCCCGGCGTCCAGGATCATCCACCCAATGCCGTTCGACCCGGCAATGATCTCGGCGGCGATCAGCGTGCCATACACGATGCCCGCCGCCAGCCGCGCCCCGGTCAGGATCTCCGGCAGCGCGCTCGGCGCGATCACATGCACAAAAACCTGCCACGGCGAGGCCCCCAACGCCCGGGCAGCAAGCACACGGTCCGGCGCCACGTTGCGCACGCCGTCCCGCGCCGCCACCGCCGACACCGGCAGCGCCGCCAGGAACAGCATGGTAATCTTACTACCCTCGCCGATGCCGAGCCAAACGATCAGCAGCACCAAGTACGCCAGTTGCGGCAGCGGCCGCAGGAACTCGATGAACGGCGACGCCGCCGCGTCCAGCCAGCGCACCGTCCCCATCCCCAACCCAAGCACGGTGCCCACCACCGCCCCGGTCACGAACCCGGCGCCGACGCGCATCAGGCTCATGCCGATATGCTCGCCCAGGCTGCGGCCCTTGTAGCCCTCGGTCAGCAGCTCCTGCATCCCGCTCCACAGGTCGGCCGGCCCAGGCAGGAACAGGTCGCCCACCAGCCCGCTGCTGGTCACGCCCACCCAGGCCGCCGCCACGACGGCCATGGCGACTCCCGTCACGGCCCAAAGCGGGATGGTGCGCGCCGGGTTCACGCCCGCCTCCACCGGCGTGGTCATGGGGCGCCGCACCGGTGCGTGCTCACAGCCGTCCACGCCAGTGCACAAACCGGCGGTCCAGCAGGCGCAGCCCCCAGGCGAGCGTCATCCCCATCGCCCCCAGCAGCAGGATACACAGGATAATGACATCGTTGCGCAGGAACGTGCTGGCCGAGATCACCATCCATCCGAGGCCGTTGCTGGCCGCCATCAGCTCCGCCGACACGACGGTGCTGAACGCCGCCGCGAGCGCGATCTGCAAGCCCGTCAGCACCATCGGCGCCGCCGACGGCAGCACGACATGGCGCAGCACCTGCCGCCGGCTAGCCCCGAGCGCCTGCGCCGCCTGGATGCGCTGCACCGCCACCGTACCCGCCCCGGCGGCGCTGGCGGCGACGATGATCGGGAACGCCGTCAGGAACAGCAGCGCGGTCTTCGACCCGTCCCCCGTGCCGAGCCATAGGATCAGCAGGATCATGTAGGACAGCGGCGGCAGCGGCCGCATGAACTGCACCGCCCAGCCGAGCGCGGCATTGGCCCGCGGCGCACGGCCCATCCACAGGCCGAGGGGCACGCCCAGCAGTGCAGCCAGGCCGAAGCCCCCGGCCATGCGCCCCAGGGTGGCAAGCGCGTTGCCCTGCAGGGTGGTGCCGCGGTAGCCGTCGCGCAGGATGTCCCGGGCGGCGGCCCATACGTCGGTGGGCGCGGGAAGGAGGTCCCTTGGAACTGCGCCGGAGGTGGAGAGGGCGGTCCAGGCCAGGAGCATGGCGGCGATGGAGGCCGGGCCTAGCCAGGCGGTGGGGAGGGAGCGGCGGGGGGTATGCTCGGAGGGCCGTGCCTGGGTGGGACGGGACGGTAGGGTTTCGGTGGGAAGGGCGATTTGGGTTAGGGGCACGGTGGGGAGTATGCAAGCAGCGGGCCGGGGAAGCCAAGCGCGACGATGCCGCAGGCGAGCAGAGTCTCAGGTTCAGCGGTTCTCCGACCTCCTGCCGTTCTACGTATGAAGCGGTCAATAAGGGATCTTTAGAAGGGCCCTGGGCATCTGAACGACCGTTACATTGCAAGGCGTTCTGAACCTAATATTCCGGCTTATATGATGGCATCGGTTAAAAGTTCCGGCCGCGGGTTGAGGTCGTCGCTAATCAAAAACGGTGCTGAAATCTGGGCGCATCAGGAACTTTGAGGGAGCGAAGTGCAGATTTCTTGCAATCGGCTGCCGTGGGTCTTGAGAAACCGGCACGATCACACAGACGTTGCGCACTACGAAATAGCAGCCACCCTCCCTAAAGCTGAAGGAGAACGGCCGCGCCCACATTGAGGCGTTGGGTCTTAGTGTCTGTCCGCGATCATATTGTTGTCTGGCATAGCTTTCGCAGCATAAGG
>CAXTAT010000065.1:0-6637 GCA_964242415.1 uncultured Acetobacteraceae bacterium | reverse complement strand
CCGAGGTGGCCGTTGCTGTCCACGCACTCAACAGCATGCTCGAGTTAGGACGCCCGAACTATGTCCGCGTCGCCTGACCCTAGACGCGGGCAGGGTTGGTGCGCCCGCACCCTTGATCCATGCACCACGCTCACTGGCGCGGGACGGGGGCGTGCTGCTGGAGCAGGATAGGCCGTGGACCGCCATCCAGCTGCAGCAGCGCAGGCCCGATGCCCGCGCGTTGAATGCGTGTAATGGGTCCGCAGCATAGCAATCAACGACGGGCTCTGCCTCAGGCAGCCCGTTCAGCGTCAGCTTGCCGGCCGTAGAGCAGCACCTGCAATCCTGGAACGAGTGGGGCCAGCACCCCCATCGAGGCATCACTGACTAGGTCCACCCGGTCAAAGGCCGTAGCGATCTTCCGGCGGCCGCCGCCGATCACACGTGCCGCCTGCCCGGCCAGTTCGCCCGCTGACGGTCGGACCCTGCAGGACAGCATAGCGTCCACATGGGCCGAACCCCGTGCGGGAAGGCCTGCCAAAACGGCGTCAAAGGTTCCGCCGTGCGTGGCGCAGCGTCGGTAGGCCGATACCGGCCGCCTCGAAGCCGCCGTCCACTGCAATCTCTTGGCCTGTGATGTAGCTCGCCTGCTCGCCGCACAGGAACACGATCACGGCGGCCAACTCGCCTTCCAGCCCGTAGCGGGCCAGGGGAATGGCGTCGTGGTAGTCGCGGCGGATGTCCGGCGTGTGCACAGCCTGGGCCATGGCCGTGTCCACCGGGCCGGGCGCCACGGCGTTCACGCGGATGCCGAGCGCTGCCAACTCCACCGCCTGCTGCTTGGTCAGGTGCGCCAGCCCCGCCTTGCTGGTGCCGTAGGCGGCCCGCAGCGTGGACGCACGCAGGCCGGAGATGGAGGTGATGTTCACCACCGCGCCGCCGCCGCCTTCGGCCATGATCGGCGCCGCCGCCTGGACGCACAGGAACGGACCCGTCAAGTTGACCGCCATCACGCGCGCCCAGTCCTCCGGCGTGGTGTCCAGGATGGGCTTGAACACGGCGGTCCCGGCGTTGTTCACCAGGGCATCCAGCCGCCCCCACTGTTGTGCAGCCTGCCGCACCGCCGGGAACACGCCCGCCGCGTCGGCCACGTCGCACGGTAGGGCAAGCGTCCTGTCCGGCACCCCAAGACCGGCCATCGCCGCATCCAGCAGCGCCGGGTCAATGTCCAGCAGCGCAACGCGCCAGCCCTCGGCCAGGAAGCGGCGGGCGACGGCAAAGCCGATGCCGCGCCCGGCACCGGTGACAAGGGCCACCTTGCTCATTTCTGTTCCTCCTGCCGCCCCCGGACGGTGCCCCGGACAGTACATGGGCGCGTCGCTACGGGATCGCGCACGGATGCACAACCGGGCGTCGTTCCCCCAAGCTGTTCCCCTCAGGCTTTCGTCTGGGTTTCCGACGTGATTCCGGGCATGCTCCGGGGCCGACTGCAGGGAACGCCGCCATGCCTTCGCTTCCGAATGCGCCGAAGGGCGGCCTTGCCCCGATGTCCCGCCGGGTGATGAACCTGTCCCACCTCTTGCGGCAGTGTGCCCGCCGTCATGGCGTAGACGTCGGCCTGGTGCATGGCGGCGCGCACTGGACCTGGGCGCAGCTCGACCGCCGCGTCGATGCTGCCGCGGTGGGCTTGGCCGCACTTGGCGTTGGCAAGGGGGACCGCGTCCTGGTCCAGTCCCGCAACTGCAATGCGATGATCGAGGCGATGTTCGCCTGCTTCCGGCTCGGCGCGGTTTATGTGCCGGCGAACTTCCGCCAGACGCCTGCCGAGGTCGCGGGGTTGCGCCGCACAAGTGGCGCATCGGTGCTGGTGTGCGGGGCCGACTTCCCCGGCCACGCGGACGCGGTGCGGGCCGCAGCACCAGGGCTGCTGCCGCTGGCGATCGGCGCGGCTGACTTCGGCGAGTCCTGGGAGGCCCTCCTGGCCCGCCACGACGGGCAGGTGCTGCCCGATGCCGCAGTGGAGCACGACGACCCCTGCTGGTTCTTCTTCACCTCCGGCACGACGGGCCGGCCGAAGGCGTCCGTGCTGACCCACGGGCAGATGGCCTTCGTGGTCAACAACCACCTGGCCGACCTCATGCCCGGCATGACGCCGCAGGACGTGTCCCTGGTGCTGGCGCCGTTGTCGCACGGCGCCGGCGTCCACCTGCTCGCGCAGGTGGCGCGGGGCGTCAAGAGCATCCTGCCCGAAGGGGAGCGCCTTGATGTCGAGCAGGCGTGGTCGCTCGTGGCGGAGTGGCGGGTGTCGAACCTGTTCACCGTGCCGACCATCGTGAAGATGCTGACCGAGCACCCGGCGGTGGACCGGTACGACCATTCGTCGCTGCGCCATGTGATCTATGCCGGGGCGCCGATGTACCGGGAGGACCAGAAGTTCGCGCTGCGGAAGCTCGGCCCGGTGCTGGTGCAGTACTTCGGGCTGGGCGAGGTGACAGGCGCCATCACCGTCTTTCCGCCCGGGCTGCACGACGCCGGGGATGGTCCCCAGGCCCGCGCCGGCACCTGCGGCTATGAGCGGACCGGCATGCAGGTGTCCATCCAGGACGAGGGCGGCCAGGAGGCGGCGCCGTTCGAGACGGGCGAGATCTGCGTATGCGGCCCCGCGGTGTTCGCTGGCTACTACGACAACCCCGAAGCGAACGCCAAAGCCTTCCGCGACGGCTGGTTCCGCACCGGGGACCTGGGCCACATGGACGCCGAGGGCTTCGTGTTCATCACCGGCCGCGCGTCGGACATGTATATATCCGGCGGCTCGAACGTGTACCCGCGGGAGATCGAGGAGAAGGTGCTGCGGCACCCAGCCATCGCCGAGGTCGCAATCCTGGGGATGCCGGACCCGGTCTGGGGGGAAACCGGCGTGGCGGTCTGCGTCCTGCGCGACAGTGCGGCGTTGACCGAAGCAAAGCTGCTCGCCTGGCTGGCGCCGCAGGTGACGCGCTACAAGCTGCCCAAGCAGGTGGTGTTCTGGGACGCGCTGCCGAGATCCGCTTACGGCAAGGTCACCAAGGCGCTCGTCCGGGCGGAGCTTCAGGCACGCGCGGCGCCGCAAGCCGCCGCGGCGCCGGGCGACGCTGCCAACCCGGACCGCCCGCATTGAGGTTCGCCGCCCACAAGGGGCCGCCCGCCGCCGAGCGGGTGATGGCGGTGCCAGTCGGCGCGGTGACGGTCGAGGCGACGCTGCCGGCCGGCGGGCGCCTGCTAGACGCGCTGGCGGCGCTGCTGCAGGCGCGCGGGGTGGAATCCGCCGCACTGACGCTGTCAGGCGGCGGGTTCGGGCCGTTCGCCTATGTCATTCCTGCCCTGTCGCCGGACGGGTCGCAGGTGGCATTCTACAGTGGCACCTACCGGCCGCAGGGCACGGTGCGGCTGGATGTCGCGGCGGTCACTGTCGGCACGAAGGGCGGGTCGCCCTTCTTCCACTGCCATGCCCTGTGGACCGAAGCGGACGGGAGGCCCGGGTGCGGACATGTGCTGACTGACGAGACGGTCATTGCAGCCTCGATTGCGGTGCGCGGGGCAGGTGTTGTCGGCGCGCAGTTCGTGGTGACGCCCGATCCTGAAACCGGCTTCAACCTGTTCATGCCGCACGCGACCGGAACGCAGCCGCCAGCGCACGCCAGGCCGGCGCTGGCGGTGCGGCTGGCGCCGAACCAAGACCTGATTGGCACACTGGAGCAGGCTGGGCGTCGGGCGGGCTTCCGGCGGGCGATGGTGCAGGGCGGCGTGGCAAGCATCAACGAGGCCCGCTTCGTGGATGCGCCGCCGATCCCAGGGTTCGCGACGGAGCTTCTGGTCCGCCGCGGCGCCATCCGCTGCGTGGCCGGGGCAGGGCAGGGCACGGAGGTGGAAGTCGCCATCGTGGACCACACGGGCGCCATCGGCGCCGGGCGCCTGGCCGCGGGCGACAACCCGGTGCTGATGACGTTCGAGGGCGTGCTGGAGGCTGCGGCCTGAGCGTCGGCGGTCATGGGACCCGTCTGGACGGCGTTGTCAGGTTGATGGATGTGTTGCCCCCGAGGGCTTACGGCTGATCAAGTCTGTGGATCAGCGCGGCGTTGGTGCATGGCCCGGGGAATGCGATGACGGCGCGCGGCGTTGTGCTTGAACGGCATCGAAGGAACATACCTGTCCCATTTGGGTCAGGCTACTCGGGCATCCATGCACCAACGCCACGCAGTGGGCCGAGGACGTCCCGCTTTCCCGAGCGGCGGGATACCCGCAGTAGCACACTCAACCGAACGGGTTCTTGACCGACGTCGGCGTCTCCGGGGCCGGCACTGCGTCGGGCAGGTCGCGCGCCGCCTCGAGGTGGCGCACTACCGCCTCGAGCACGGCCTTAAGCTCGCGGGCATGCTTCAATCCGACCTTGTCCCGGGTCAGGTCGAGGCTGCCGTAGACTGCGACGCAGCTTTGCCCGTTCTCCAGGGTGAGTTCGCCGATGCCAAGCGAGGCCGCGTCATCGGCGTAGGGGTCGAAGGTGGACATGGGGCGTCTCCGGGGCGATCAGGGGCGGGCGCGACGCCCGCGGGCGGACGGCTTGGGAAGCTGAGGTGTCGCGGTCTTCACGCTTTCAGGCAAGGATGGGAATACGTCGATGCCGGTCAACTCGCGCAACCGCGCTATCGACATCGCCTCCCAGCCTGCGTCATCCCTGTTCGGCGCCAAGTAAGCGCCCGCCGTGCCGCGCCCTGGGTTGTAGACCGCCTTGAACACCGACGTGGGCACGACCACCCGGCCGCGCAGGGCTTGCAGGTTGGCGCCCTCGAACACGGGACCGGTCACGACATAGAGTTCGCTCCCGCGTCGGGCGAGATTGCGCACAGCGCTCTCGATGGCCGACCAAAGGCCCGTGTTCAACCGGTGTGCCTGGGGTATCATGTTGGCCAGGCTGAAGCTCTCGGCTTGGCTCTTCTCATCCGGCATGTCCCCGGACGGCGCCATGTGGCCACGGTCGTAGCCGGAGCGCGCGTAATCGGCCAGCTCGGATCGGTCGGCAGGCGGCAGCCGCTTCTCCGGGTGGAACCGGTTGGTGCGCCGCACGTTTCGGGCCGCCTCAACGCGCCCGGCTGTGAGGTGCTCGGCCGACCACAGCGGCGTGCGCGTCAGTCCGGAGTGCAGCACGGCGTAGCCGCGGAAGCACAACTCTCGGGCGCGCGTCTCGAGGCGCGGGTTAGCCAACGCTGGTGCGATGCCGGACGCGAAGTGCTCGGGGCAGCCCGCGGCGGCGGCGGGCGTGGCCGAAAAGAGCACAAACAGGCCCAGGATGGCGGGGATAGCGCGCATATCCTCCTTTTGGCGACCAGCTCGGCGCCGTCCAGTGGTTCTAAAGCAAAGCCGCATTCGGTCCAGGGCACGCGGCTCCGGGGTCGTTTGCCGGTGACCGTAAGCGTCCAGTCTAGGCCGCAGCATCGACTGTTCAGCGCTGACTTGAGTGGGGCTACGGTGTCCAAGTCCAGGGCAGCAAGGCGTCGAGCTTGCGGCTGGAGTGGCCTGCGATGCGCCCGAGGATGTCGGCCAGGTAGGCGTGCGGGTTGAGGCCGTGCATCTTGGCGGCTTCGACGATGGTGTAGATGCGGCGTTGGTGCACTCGACAGATCCAGGGCGAGATGGTCCCAAATCCCAAGCTGCTACGCGATGACCGGCTGGCGACGGACAGAGTCCGGGCGCCCGGCCGGGCACCGTCAACTTGTTAAACTGAGGCCGCGACAGCGCGCGATTAGCACGGCGTGCTCGTGGTTACGCCCCAGCGGCGACGCCGGTGACCTCGGCCCAAACCTGAAAAGCCTTGGTCCAGGCGGATCGATACTGGACGGCTGGAACCTGGCGGCGGCGGAACAGGAAGAGGTTGTTGATCCCGTCGTGGGCGAAGAGGAAGCGTTGTGCCTGGCCGGCTGATTTGAACCGCTTCATCTGCCGCTCTCGTCGTCGCGTCGGCTGGTGCGAGTTCTCCGCCCTGTTGTTCAGCCCCTTGTGCTTTCGGTGCTCGAACCGAGGGCATCACCTCGCGCTGGGCTGCTCCATAGCTCGCCAGCTTGTCAGTCACCATGACACGCGCAACCCGGCATTGCCGCTTCAGCAGCTTGCGCAGCAGGCGCTTGGCCGCCTGCGTGTTGCGCCGGCTTTGCACCAGGATGTCCAGCACCATCCCAGTCTGGTCGACTGCACGCCACAGCCAGTGCTTCACCCCGCAGATCGTCAGCACGACTTCATCGCGGTGCCACTTGTCCCCGGCCGCGGGCAGCCTGCGGCGGATCTGGTTCGCGAATGCCTGGCCGAGCTTCTGCGCCCACTGGCGTATGGTTTCATGGCTAACGACGATGCCGCGCATCGCCAGCAGCTCGTCCACCATCCGCAGGCTGAGCGGAAAACGGAAGGGGAGCCACACGGCGTGGCTGATGATCTCAGCCGGGAAACGGTAGCCGGCGTAGCTCGGGCAAGCAGGTGTCGTCATCCCGCCCGCCTACCTAGCTCAGCCGCATCCCGCAAGCCGGCCAGCCGCCAAGTTGATGGTGCCCCACGAACACTGTGCTTGGAAAAGGACGTGGGACAGCGTGGTGCAGGGATCGGCTGGTTGGTGCTGAGAAGCTGGGCAGAGTAG
>CAXTAT010000064.1:0-7073 GCA_964242415.1 uncultured Acetobacteraceae bacterium | reverse complement strand
GGAGGTGCCCCCACAGGAGCTTACACGAGATGTCCACCATAACAGGGGATGGTCAGCACAAGCCTGCTCAGGTCAGCAGATGACACCCGCGTCAAGGCCAGCCTAGAATTGCTGCCGCTGAGCAGCGAAAATCCTGCCAGTGGGACAAGCCCGGCCAAGACGCAAGCGGAGACCGGAACCCGAAACAGGGCGCGACTAGCCCGGCAAAGGACGCGACATCATGCCAACCGAAACGCACCCCTCACGGCGCACGCTGCTGAACGCCGCGTTGCTGGCCGGCGCAGCCCTGGCCTCCGGCGGCGCGGCGGACCTGCCGGCGCCGCCAGCACCCGCCGGCCTATGGTCCGCTACCTATTGGGCCAGCAAGCAGCGCGACGGCCAGGACATCCGCCTGGCGATGTATCGCAGGCGAAACAGCGTCCCCGCGCCGGGCCAGGCGCCATTGCCGGTGCTGCTGCTGGTGCACGGCTCGTCCCCGGCGGCACTGGCCAGCTTCGACCTCACCGTGCCCGGCTACGACGACCACTCCATGATGAACGTGTTCGCCCGCGCCGGCTACGACGTCTGGACGCTGGACCATGAAGGTTACGGCGCCTCCACCCGCACTGACGGCAACTCCGACATCGCCAGCGGCGTCGCCGACCTGCAGGCCGCCACCGACCTAATCATGCAGGAAACCGGGCAGCCGCGGATGCACATGCTGGGCGAGTCCTCCGGTGCGCTGCGGGCCGGCGCCTTCGCCATGGCGCGGCCCGAACGCATGGGCCGCCTGGTGCTGGAGGCGTTCACCTACACCGGCGCCGGCTCCCCGACGCTGGGCAAGCGGGCCGAGCAGGTGGAGTTCTACCGCACCCACAACCGCCGTCCCCGCGACCGCGCGATGCTGGAGAGCATCTTCACCCGCGACCACCCGGGCACCACCGACCCCGCCGTCGCCCGCGCCTTCGTGGAGAAGGAGATCGTGAATGGCGACACCGTCCCCACTGGCACCTACCTCGACATGACCGCCCACCTGCCGGTCGTCGATCCCGCCCGGGTGACCTGCCCGGTGCTGCTGATCAAGGGCGAGTATGACGGCATCTCGACGCTGGAGGACCTGCAGGACTTCTTCGGCAGGCTGCCGAACGGCGACCGGCAGCTTTCCATCGTCGCCGGCGCGGCGCATGCGGTCACGCTCAGCCGGGGCTACAAGGCGTTTCACCACGTCGTGCAGGCATTCCTGGCCATGCCCGATGCGCCAGCTGCGGCCGGCTGACCGGCACGCGGCCGTGGGTCAGGGCCGCATCTCCGCGCCGATATAGTCCACCAGCGCGCGTATCCGGGGCGTGTGTCCCATATCCTCGTGGAAGCCGAGCCACAACTCCCGGTCGGGCGGCGCCTGGGGCGGGTCGAGCCGGCGCAGGCCTGGCAGGGCGTCGCCCATCGAGCGTGGCAGCAGGACCAGCCCGGCGCCGGCCAGCGCAGCCGCCGCCTGGACGTCCAGGCTGTTGCTTTGCAGCGCGACATGCGCCCGGGGCGCCAGGATGTCCCACAGCCAATTCGCCTGTGGCAGGGCGAACAGCGAACTCGGCAGGGTGATCAGCACATGGCCGGGGCAGCCGGCGGCATAGTCGGGCTCGCCGTGCTCAGCCAAGTAGGCGGCGCTGGCGTACAGGCCGCGCGGCATGGCGCCGATCCGCCGCTGCACCAGCCCTTCCTGATCGAACCGGACCGGGCGCAGCGCGATGTCCGTCTCGCGTCGGGTCAGGCTGAGCACGCGGTCGGCGGTGGTCAGCTCGACCGTCACGCGGGGATGCAGGCGGCAGAACCGGGCCAGGACCGGGGCCAGCATGTGGTGGCCCGTCCACTCCAGCGTCGTGATGCGGACCGTGCCGTCCAGCCCGGTGTCCCGCGCCGCGATGCGCCGCTCCGCCGCTTGCGCCGTCTGCTCCATGGCCTCGGCCAAGGGCAGCAGCGACCTGCTCAGGGCGTTCAGTGCCATGCCGGTCCCGGTGCGCTCGAACAGCTGCGTAGCCAGCCGGCTCTCCAACTGCTCCACCCGGCGCCCCATGGTGGGCTGCGTCACGCCCAGCACCCGCGCGGCGGCGGTCAGGCTGCCGTGCCGTGCGATGGCCAGCAGGAGGCGCAGGTCGTCCCACTCCAACATCCTTGATCCCATGCGTAAGCGCATGCCCGGGCAACGAGCATTGCAGGTGTTGCATAGCCGTAGCCTGACCCATCTGCATGCGGTGCCCAGACGATGCACAGCATACCTGGCCCGCCGCGAGACGGACCTTTTCGGTCAGGAGACCAATATCATGAAGACTACCTTTATCGCCGCTGCGCTGCTCGCCTTCTCGGTGGGTATGGCGCAGTCCAGCTTCGCGCAAACCACGGTCGAGCCGTCGGGATCGACGGGTGCAGCGACAGGCTATAGATTCGCAACCAACACCGATAACCTGTATCGCAACAGGGTGCCGCGTAATGTTGGACCGGACAGCACAGTTGGTGGCGGCAGGAGCAATGACCTGGGAAATGCGGACTCCGGTCTGCCTAATATTCCAGGTGCACCCTCCACAAGCGGTGATGGATCGACTGGCGGTCACTAGTTTCGGTTCGTAGCCCTAGTGTAGCACTGGTGCGGATGTTTTGACGACCTGTGACGGTCTATGCTTCTCTCCGGCTGGCCGTCACAGCGAAGGATGATTTGTTGCTGTGGCCGTGGCCGAGCGCTGTCTTGGAGTGGTGATCATAGTTCCGCCGCGCTCCACGGCCGTGCCGAGCGAGACAGCCGCAAGCTGCTGCGGCCAATTGGCTGGAGGCGCGGCTGCAATTAGGGCGGGAGGTGTTTGTACGCGGGCGGCCGGAGGCAATGTCGTTCGGGCCAGCCAAGCCAGAAAGGGGGTCGGCCCCGACCCGGTCGTCATGGGCGACATCACCGCGTTGCTGCGGGCCAGCCTGGTGGCGTTGCGCGTGCCCGCGGGGGCGAACGCCTGGCAGCCAGCACGGCCAGCGCTTTGGCGGGTGGCGGACGCAGCCGCCCGCATCGGGCAGTGGCTGCACGCGACGCCCGGCGGGGAAAGGACGGCGCTGGGGGCGTTCCTGCCGCGCATTGCCCCAGCCGGGCCGGAGCGGGGGCTACGCTGCCGGGCCGCGGTCGCCAGCACCCTGCTAGCCGGGTTGGAACTGGCACGGGACGGGGGCGTGCTGCTGGATCAGGACAGGCCATGGACCACCATCCATGCCCGCCGCGCGCTCCCCGGGCGATGGCGCCGAACCCACCCCCGCTGCACGGGGCGACCTTCGCCCGGTGGCACTCGGCAATGAGCCGCCTTTGAGGAGAAGGCTCCTACTCGCGTGCTGATGGTCAGCCGGAGCGGGCGACGGGTGGCATCAGTTCACCTGACGACCGCTTGCCCGGGTGTTACCGCACTGCAAGTAGCCCCGGCTGTTGCCGATGTCCGACCTGCCGCAACGGTTGACATCGATCGAGCTTTCAAACCGGCGCCCCCTGCCGTCACCGCACACGGCCGACAGGACAGACCCCTCCTGCCGGACGTCGTCGCAGGATTGCTGGTAGCTGCCGCCACGTCCGCCGCCTTGCTGGCCATAGCGGTCCGGCCCGCGGCGATCCCGCCCATAAGGGTCTTGTCCATGGCGATCCTGCCCGTGGCGGTCTTGCCAGTCGTCGGGTTCGCGTTGGTCCGGCCTGTACTGGTCCTGCGGGTACCGTCCATACTGATCCTGCTGAAACTGGACGTGCAGCGCGGGCGGTGTTTGGGCCGGCATCAATCCAGCGGCCGCCGCGAAGGAATCACTCAGCGCGAGCAAAGCTGACGACAGCGCGTGCATGCTTGCGGCGCGTTTGCATGGCGGAAGCAGCTTATGTCGGAGGAGACCCATCACAACCCCTTTTCGCCCCCAGAAGACACGCGCTTCGCCTCGTGTCACGGGGCCAAATGTCATGGATTGTCAAAAAGGAGGGCCGCGGCGTCGGGGTCGCGAAGGGTCCGCAGCCGAGTGTGCTTGCCAACCATGCCGTGTATAGAGATTCAGCCCATCAAGCCGCCGCGACTCGCGTGCAGGGGGGCCTGAACAGCGATGACGGACCATGCGGCAGTTTCCCTCGCTTCTTCTCAAACTCGCCTGCGTCGGCCTTGTTCTCGCGGCATCAGCCTGTGCCGGGCCGCCGCCCGGCCCGCGGATCGTGCTGCATCCCGTCGGCACCGCCGCGTCCCGCCCACGCGTCCGGCGACCGGAGCCATGTGAGCCGCCCGTTCAGGCCCGGCTGACCGACACCCAGAAGGCCAGCCTGCTCCAGGAGTTCGACGCCTGGCAGCAGGACCGGCGCGCAGCCGGCGCCCCGGCTGAGACCGCACTGCCGCCGCCCGGCCCGATCCCGAAGACGGCGGCCACGGGGGATCGCGCCTGCCGGACCTCCAGCCCATGACGCCGCGATGAGCCCCACGCCCATCGCGCAAGCCACCAGCCTGGCCGCCGCCATTCGGGCCAAGGTGCCGATGATGGCGCTGCTGGGCGGGCCGAAGCAGGCCGCCAGGGTGGAGATTGCGATCCGGGAGCTCGCCGGGGTCCATATCGGCTTCATCCGCATCAGCAACCCGCTCGCCGCACCGCTGTCGCTGGAGCGGCTAGTGCTGCAGATCACCCGCCACAAGGCCGACGAGGTGCGGCGCGACAAAGCCGAGAGGGTGCTGCGCGCGCTGATCGCCCAGTCAGGTACGCGGCGGCAGGTGGTGGTGGTGGTGGAGCAAGCCGAGACGCTGACGCCCAAGGCCCTGGAATTCTTGCACGGCCTGCCGGGGCTGAGCCATCCCAGCTTGGTGCCGGTGCAGGTGGCGCTGGTCGGCACCCCGGAGCTTGGTGCGCGGCTCGCGGACAACCGCACCTACATCATCCGCGACCCCGCCGATCCCGCGCCGGCGACCGCCGGCCAGACGCCGATACCCGCAGCGCAGGCGCCTCGGCCCAGCGCCTCCCGCAAGGGGCGGCCGCGCTTCGAGGTGCCACTCCTGGCCGGCCTGGGCCTCTGTGCGGTGGTCGCGATCCTGTTCATGATCCACGGCCCGTTCCAGCCCGGCACCATCCCGCATAGCCCGACACCCCCCAGCACGCTTACGCCCACGGAAACGCAAGCGCCATCGTCGCCGACCGCCAGCGAGCCACAGCAGACCGCCGCGGCGGCTCCGCAGGACTTGCCTGTGGCACCGTCAATTCAGCCAGCGGGGCAACAGCCAACGGAAACGCCACCGGCCCTGGCACAGGCCTCGCCGCAGGCTTCACCGGCCGAGCTGCCGGCTCCCGAGCCGCCTGCCTCGCCCTCCACTCCGCCCCTGGAGGATGCGGCAACTGCCCGTGCCCGGCTGTATCGCGAGTTTACCGCCTTCCTCAATACCCGCAGCCTAGGGAGACGGCTGTTGCAGGCCGAGCGCGAGGCCTTGTTCCAAGACTATCTTGCCCGCCACCAGGCCGCGCCGCCCTCGCCGCAGACCGCCGCGCCGGCCGAGGTTGAGACATCCCGCATCCCGGGCGAGCCTCGCGTGCTGCTGTTCTTCGCTTCCGGTTCTGACCTGGACCGTATGGCCGCCGAGCACCAGGCCAAGCTGCTGCGGAACCGTGTGGCCGGGCTCGAACTGCAGCCAGCCCCCGCAGTGCCGGCGATCCCGACAATTCGCTACGAGTTTCTCGCCGACCGCACGGCCGCCTTTGCACTGGCGCAGACAACGCTGGCACAAGGTGGCGAGTGGCAGGTCGAGGACATGACGGCAAGCCCGAAACGACCCGAGCCTGGTATGATCGAAATGTGGCTACCTCGACTCTAGTGTCCCGCAAGGCATTGGTGCATGAAAGTCCATCTGGCGTTCTGCTGTCTGGGGTTAGCTACTTTCCTTCCCTGCCGTTCAAGCACAACGCCGCGCGTTGTCATCGCATTCCCCGGGCGCGCTACCGGGTTACGAACTGGGCAGCCTACGAGGCGGGGCTACGCCGGCGGGGTGACATCACCGTCTGGATAGACGAAACAGTGCTTGCGGGATGGCAAGCACCACGCCGGGTGGGCAACCACGTTACTCGGACCTGGCAATCGGGCTGGTGCTCAGCCTGCGGCTCTGTTCCACCTCGCCCTGCGGCAGGCGGAAGGGTTCGCCCGCGGTGTACTTGCGCTGCCCGCCTCGATCTGGCCGTGCCGGACCACACTACCCTGAGCCGCCGCGGTCAGGCGTTTGCCGGACGCCAGCCGCGTGTTCAGGCCGGCGCCGGGCCGGTGCACCTGGTGCTGGACAGTACGGGGCCTGAGCTGTTCGGCCAAGCACGGGCGGCTGCGCCGGCGCTGGCTCAGGCTGCACCTTGGGCGTTGTTGCATGGACCCGTCCAGTGGCGTTCTGGCCTGGCGCAGCGTAGGACGGTCGTCCTGTCTCTGTTCCCTGGATATCCCCCTTACCCTCCAAGCTGAACCAAGATCGCCGCCACCGCATCCCCAAGCAGAAGCACAAGGTCATGAACTCGCTGGGAGCGCTACTCCGCAGTTGGCGCGCGTATGACGCCAGCTTGCGCCAGCGTGGCAGCTTGACGGCCTGGTTCACCGACGACGCCATCCCGGGCTGGCGAGCGGAGCCGCGCACGACCGCGGGCGGGCAGCCCTGGTGTTCGTCCCTGGCGATCTTGACGGCGCTGACGCTCCGGGCCGTGTTCCGCCTAACCCTGCGCCAGACCGAGGGCCTGATCGGCTCCGTCATCGGCCTGCTCGGGCTCACCCTGGCGGTGCCGGACCACTCGACCCTGAGCCGCAGGTCGGCGACGCTGGAGGTGCCACGTCCACAAGCGCGCAGGGATGGCGAACCCTTGCACCTGCTGGTGGACAGCACGGGCCTGAAGCTCTGCGGCGCCGGCGAGTGGCGGGTCGAGACACGGCGCCACAACACGCTGGTCCCCGCGCAAGCTGCACATTGGCGTAGATGCTGAGACTGGGTAGATCGTCGCGGCGGCGCTGACCACGAAGGACCTCGACGACGGTGCCGAGGTTGGCCCCTTGCTCGATCATGCATAGCGATGCCCCTCCTTTTTACGATGACCTAGTC
>CAXTAT010000063.1:0-7648 GCA_964242415.1 uncultured Acetobacteraceae bacterium | reverse complement strand
CAGCTTGTCGGTCACCATGACACGAGGTGCCCGGCACGGCCGCGCGAGCAACTTGCGTGGCAGGCGCTTGACGGCCTTCGTGTTGCGCCGGCTCTGCGCCAGGACATCAAGCACCGTCCCGTTCTGGTCGACCACGCGCCACAGCCAGTGCTCGACTGCAGAGATCGTGATCACGACCGCATCCATGAGGAGGTGCTTCCCGCTGAGCTGGGCGGGGAGATCGGCCCCCGGATCGTTCGAGCTGATCGCTTTCCCGAGCGCAGCAGCGAGGGCGCCTTGCACCATATGGTCATCGCGGACCGCGGTGAGATCAACGAAGACAGCCCCGTCTGCGAAGCGCTCGGCGACTAGGGCCACGATGGACAGGGCGACAGTCGTTTTGCCGATCCTGCCTGGGCCGATGAGGCTGACAAGCGGTCGCCGGGTTACGTCCTCGGCTATCGCCGCGACCAACGCATCCCGCCCGATCACTCGGCCACCCAGCCGCGGCAGGTGCCTCCGGGTTGCAGTCACGACCAGACCTGGTGCCGGATCGTCCGGCGGCGGCTGTGTCGTCGGTAGCGCAACGAAGCAGTATCCCCGCCCTGGCACGTTGGTGATGATGCGAGGCGCCGAGCAGTCTTCGCTCAACGCCTTGCGCAGTACTGCGATATGTATAGGCAAACTGGACCCCTCGACAAAGACGCCGGGCCATGCGGCGGCGACCAGCTCCTCCTTGCCGACGACCTGCCCAGCCCGGCTTACCAACGCGACCAGCAGGTCGAAAGCACGGCTACCGGGACGTAACGGCTTCCCGGACTTGAGCAGCAAATGTCGTTCGGTGAACAGGTCGAATGGTCCGAACTTGAATGGCTGCTCAGACATGGTTGTGCGGCCCACCGGATCGATTAGCTCGCGGAAGAGAGGGGATGATACGGTAAGAGGTGGGTTCGGGGCACATGAAAAGTGGTCACAAGGGCTGCTCGAAGGGAAGTGGCTGCGGGCCTGGCGGGTCGTCCAGGTCGAGCGCATGACAGTAGTAAGGCCGCTTCCCGGGCGGAAATCGTGCCGAACCGCGTTGCACGACGTCCTTGGTCTTGGCGCGATGCGGCCGGCACGCCTTGGGAAGGAAGCCGTGGTGCCGGCCCAGACCGACAAGCCCTGGCGGCGAAGGTCAAGGACCATAACAAGCTTCCCCAGTCTAACCACCAGCGCCCACTCCCCAAAATCCAAAGGCATCTGACGCCAGCAGCCGCCCAACCCGCAGGTCAGGCCGTTACAAGAAACTGGGGAATATTCGTTGGCACTTCTGGGGAGTATTGCAGGCGCGCCTACAAAGGTAATTTCCCGTAGAGATGGGCATTGTGGTCCGAGCCAGTAGGGTTGGAATAGATTCCACCATCAATCGTCGAAAAAATTGCAGGGTCAGGACTAACGGTAATGCAGGCAGTAAGGGTGATAATTAAACGATAGTGGGGAGGAGCTGCATGCCGGTCACCTTTTTTTAGGGCAAGCAAAGTCGTAGGCTTACGACAGCGTGGTGCGCAAATCAGGCGCCTGGGCACAGTCGCCCCAGCTCCGTTCGAGGTCAGGCGACGCGGACGGGGATCGGGCGTCCGAACCCCAACATACGCTTGAGCGTGCAGACAGCCACGCCCACCTCGGTCGCGCGATGCTCGTCCGTATGCGCGCGCAGCTTGTCCCCGCTCACCTGTTCCCAGGGCCCGATCGCTGCCTCGGCCAGAGTTTGCTTCGTGCAGCCCGAGCGCTTCTGCCAGCCCATGCGGCCGTGCTCGGCAATGTGCTGGAGGTGGCGGTCGCGTTGCGTCGGTGCGGTCTCGGCGGTATCGCTCGGCACCGCCGTCGCGCGCGGTGGCACGACCACAGCTGCTTCGGATGACGCTGGGCGACGTCATCGCGGGTGCTGATTTGGTCATATCCACCGTCGGCGGTGAACGGGGCGGCGGCTCCGGCGACCTGGTCGAGCAAGGCGCCGACCTCGACGCCGTCGTCCACCTCCCTGGCGGTGAGCGAGGCGACGGCGATCTGGCCCGTTTCGGCATCGAGGCTGGTGTGCAGCTTGCGCCACGACACATCGGCTTGGATGCCGACACCGGGCAGGTCGTCGCGGCGACGCTGACCATCAAGGACGTCGACGACGGTGCCGGGGTCGGCGCCCTTCGATCAAGTACCGGGACCTCTGGCGCCGTTCACAGCCGACGGCGCGTATGACCAGGGGAGCGTTTCCGCCGCTGTGGCCGAGCGATGTCCCGAAGCGGCGGTCGCGCTGCGTCGGTGCGGTCCACGGCCGTGCCGAGCGAGACGGCCGCGACCGCACCGGCGCAGCGCGACCGCCATCTGCAGGGCATCGCCGGGCACGGTCGCGCAGCCTGACAGAAAACCTCCGGCACCACGGAGCGGGCTTGAGCCGAGGCGGCCATGAGCCGGTTCAAGCAGGTGATCGGTGACGGGCTGCGCTCACGCACGGATCGGCTCGCGCGACCGAGGTGAACGTGGCTGTCCGCACGCTCAACCGCATGCTGGAGCCGGGACGCCCGATCCCTGTCCGCGTCGCCTGACCCACGAGCGGGGCTGGGGCAACTGCGCCCACACGTTTCCTCCATGCAACACGGCTGCGCAGGACCGCAGGCTCGGTGTGGTTGACCTTGTCATACAATAACCCAGGCAGCGCCGGCATCTGACGCGCCGCGGCGTGCAAGGACGGGCGCAGCCCCAGCAACACCAGCATGGTCAGCCCCACAGCCGTCGAAACCAGCAGCTCGCGCGAATACTGCTGCTGGCGGTGCGCCTCGAACACCTCGTCCACCCAACCCGCCGGCAACGCGTGCTCCAGCGCCAGGCGCGCCATCACGCTTGCCGGCGCGTGCCGCTCAAACCGCTCCAAAACCGCAGACCAAACCGGTCCGACCCCATCCGATCCCGCGCTCATGCCTCCAGGTTGGGAAGAGCACCAACACCCTGAAAGGGCGCCTGTAAGGGCCTCGAAAACGCATGAAGCGAGCCCTGTGCCGGTCGCCAGCTCCCTAGCTACTCAAGCCCCAGGTAAGCGTCGGCCAATCCGGGGTCCTCCACAAGATCGGCGGTGGCGCCCTCGGACGCGATCGCTCCACGGTTCAGCAGGTAGCATCGCGTCGTCAGCTCGGTGGCGAGCTTCACGTTCTGCTCGACCAGCAGCAGCGTCACGCCCTGCGCACGCACCGCCAGCAGCATGTCCCGCACCTGCGCGATGGCAACCGGCGACAGGCCGCTCGACGGCTCATCCAGCAGCAGCAGCCGGGGCGCGGACATCAGCGCGCGGCAGATCGCCACCATCTGCTGCTCGCCGCCGCTGAAGCCGCCGGCCAACTGCCGCCGGCGGAGGCGAAGCCAGGCCACGCGGTCCAGCATGCCCTCCAGCCGCTGCCGGGCCGTGCGGGCCGGTGCGCCGTAAGCGCCCAGCAACAGGTTGTCCTCGACGGTCATGGCGGGAAACAGCTGCCGCCCCTCCGGGCATAGGGCCACCCCGTGGCGCACCACCTGCTGGGTCGTCGCCCCCCGCAGGTCTGCGCCGCCGACGCGCAGGGTGGCCGCGGCCGACGGCACCCGGCGCATGATCGCGCGCAGCAAGGTGGTCTTGCCAGCGCCGTTCGCCCCCAGCACCGAGACGGCCTCGCCGGGCGCCACCCGCATCGAGACGCCACGCAGCGCCGGGGCAACGCCGAACGCCACCGCCAGCCCGGCTACTTCCAGCATTGGCATCTCAAGTATGGCGTCAGGTGCCAAGGTAGCAGGCGATCACTTCGGGATTGCGGCGTACCGCGTCCGGCGTGCCCTCTGCCAGCTTGCGCCCGGCGTTCATCACCATGATGCGGTCCGCCAGCCCCATCATCAGGTGCATGTTGTGCTCCACGATGAGCACCGTAACGCCCAGCTCGTCCCGCACCCGGCGGATCACCCGGGCCAGCGCCCCGCTTTCGGACGGCGCCATGCCGACCGCCGGCTCGTCCAGCAGCAGTAGCGACGGGTGGGTCGCGAGCGCCACCGCGATCATGGCCAGGCGCTGCTCCGCGTTGGACAGGGATGCGCAAGGAGCCGCGCCGCGTCCGGCCAGCCCGACCAGGTCCAGCAGCGCCACCGGTCCCGCGCCGCCGGGCCGCCGGGCCGCCGCGACCTCCAGGTTGGCGGCGAGCGGCCAGCGGGCGAACAGCCGCGTGGTCTGGAACGTGCGCGCCACGCCAGCCTCCACGGTGCGGTGCGCCGGCAGCCCGCCGATGGCCCGGCCGCCGAGGCGTATGCTGCCGCTGCTGGGCCGGTATGTGCCGCTGAGCAGGCCAAGGAACGTGGTCTTGCCGGAACCGTTCGGTCCGATGATGCCGCAGATGGCGCCCGCCTCAACGGACAGCGCCAGTCCATCCACGGCGCGCACGCCGCCAAAGGAACGGCTCAGCCCCTCCACCTCCAGCAGGGCGCTCACCGCGTGGCAGCCCGGCCGGGGAGCCAGGACCCCATGGCACCCAGCACGGCATCCAGCGCGCTCATCAGCCCGCCGGGCAGCAGGATGACCACCACGATGAAAACCAAGCCCACCAGCAGCAAGCCGATACCGGACGGCAGGTTCAGCATGTCCGGCACGCCCACGATGAACGCACTGCCGAGCAGCGGCCCCAATACCCGCCCAGCGCCGCCCACGCTGAGCGCCACGAACATCACGAAGCCCACGCTGTAATCGAACATATCCGGCGAGAGCGTGCTGTTGTATTGCGCGATCAGGGTGCCCGCGAGGCCGCCGATGCCTGCCGACAGCACGAAGCCGGCCAGCTTGGTGCGCCCAGTCGGCACGCCGACATGCTCGGCCAAGTCCTCGTCCTCCCGCACCGTGAGCAGACGCTGGCCGAGCCGGCGGCGGCTGATGAAGCGGACCAGCGCCATCGCCCCGGCCGCGCAGGCTGGGATGATGGCGTTCAACGGCCCATTGCCGTCGAACACGAACGGCACGTTGATGCCGAGCGGCCCCCCCGTCAGCGAGGCCCAGTTGTTCAGCACCAGCGCCACGATCACGCCGAAGAACAGGGTGCCGATGGCGAAGTACTGCCCGCGCGTGCGGGCGAAGATCACGCCGATCACCAGGCCGCTGCCGCAGGCCAGGCCGACAGCAGCGAGCAGCGCCAAACCCGGCGGCAGCCCAGCGTCGAGCGCCAGCGCGGACCCATAGGCGCCCAAGCCGTAGAACCCGCCCTGCACCAGGCTGGGATAGCCGCCAAGCCCGGCGATGACGTTCAGCCCGCTGGTCGCCACCGTCCAGATCAGGATGGCAGCGAATACGCTGGAGTAGAACGAGTTGGACTGGGTTAGCAGCACCCATCCGGCCACGCCGAGCAATGCGATCCCGCCGTAATCGCGCACTGCCAGCAGCATCGGCTGGCTAGGCGACGCGGGCCGGCTAGGCGACACGGCGGATGCCTGAGCTGAACAGCCCCGTCGGGCGGAACACCAGCATCAGCAGCAGGACCGCAAAGCCGAACAGCGTCTGGTAGGCCGCCGACACGTACACGGCCCCCAGCGTCTCGACCACGCCGAGCAGCAGGCCGCCCGCCACGGCGCCCCATACGTTTCCAAGCCCGCCGAGGATGACCACCACGAAGGCGTTGAGCAGCACCGCATCCGCCATGTAGGGGAACACCGCGTAGGTGGGCGCGTAGGCGAACGCGGCCAGGCCGGCGAGCAGGCCGGAGACGAAGAACGCCGTGACATACTGCGTCTGCGACCGGATGCCGAGGATGGCCGCGGCCTCGCTGTTCTGCGACACGGCGCGGATGGCCCGGCCCACGGAGGTGCGGTGCAGGAACAGTTGCAGCGCCAGCACCGACAGGGCGGCCGTCAGCACCAGCGCCACCGACACCGCCGGGACCTCGATGCCGCCGAAGCGGAGCAGCGCCGCCTCGTAGGGCGGCGACAGCGATACATGGTCCCCGCCCCAGATGGCCAGCGCAGTGTTGTCCAGCACCAGCAGCAGGCCGAGCGCCACGGCAGGGGCGGCGAGCGGCCGGGTGCGGACGAAGCGGTAGGCCAGCCGCTCCGTCAGCGCCGACAGCACGCCGGCGAACAGCACGCCCGCCGCCACTGCGACGAAGAACGGCAACCCCACCCCCTGCTGCAGCCACAGCATGACGTAGGACGCCAGGGTGATAATCCCGGCCTGGGCGAAGTTCGGCACGTCCATCACGCCGAACACCAGGGTCAGGCCGGTGCCGAGCAGCGCGAACAGGGAGCCGAGGACGATGCCGTTGACCAGCGTCTGCGCAAGCAACGGGCTACGGCCCCGCGCAGCCGTCCGCCACGACCTGCTCGCGGGTGACCTTCAGGCCGTCCATGAAGAACATCATCGCCGCGCCGATCGTCTTCTGCTCCGGGCACCAGCGCACGCCCTCCGCCAGGGTCTGCGCGTCGCGGTCGTGAAACAGCTTGCCGTCCGCCGTCGGGATCCAGCCGCTGATGGTGTGGTCGGGCACCGGCATGGCCAGCATCGCCTGGTAGATCGCCTCCCGGTCGGTGACGCTGCCCGCCTTCTGCATGGCGGCGGCGAGCACGTAGGGCGCATCGTACGCCCACATCGTCAGGTCGTCGGGATATTCCTTGAAGCGGCTGAGGAACTGCTTGAAGAACGCCTGGGTGGCCGGCTCCGGCGAGGTCTGCGGCAAGGACCCGGCGAAGTCGTAGCTGTCCTTCATCACCTCGATATACAGCGGGTCGCCGATGATCTGCTGCGCCTGGGTCGGCGTGGCGCCGGCGTTGTGGATCACGGGGATGCCGCGCACGCCCGCCTGGTAGAGCTGCTTGGCAACCGGCAGCACCTCCTGCGTGACGCCGCCCAAGTAGATCGCGTCCGGCTTGGCCGCCATGGCCGACTGGATGAACGGCGCGAAGTTGGTGGTGTTCGGCGGATAGTTCACGGCCGAGACGATCTCGACCCCATACTCCTTGGCCGCCTTGGTCATCCACGTCTCCAGCCCCTTGGAATACGGGTCGGCCTCGGAACCGATGAAGCTGATGCGGGACTTATGCAGCACGTTCTTGAGGTACCACACGCCGCCGGGCACATAGGCCGGCGTGTCCGACCGGAGCAGGAAGACGTGCTTGTCCACGTCCAGGATGCTCGGGAAGGTGCTGTCCAGGATGTTCAGCACGGGCAGCGGCGCGCGGCGGAACTGGGCGGCGTAGATGCGGGTGTTGTCGGCCAGGATCAGCACCGGCACCTTGTCCACCTCCACCAGTTGGCGGTAGTCGGAGATGCCCACGGTGGCGGGCGCGGACTCGTCGTCCAGCACCTTGACCGCGATCTTGTAGCGCTTGCCCGCGACCTCGAACCCGCCGGCAGCGTTGATCGCCTCCGTGGAGAGCTGCATGGCGTCGCGCTCGGGCGGGCCAAGCGTGGAGAACAGGCCAGAGAGCGGCAGGATGGCGCCGATGGTGACGGTGTCGGCCGGCTGGGCCATGGCGGGCAGCAAGGCGGCGGCGAGCCAGGCCGCGGCCCCCAGGCCGGCGTGGCGGAACTTCATCGGCGATCCTCCCAGGCGACCGCTTCGCGCGGCATCATTGGCGTCCCGCCGACCTTGGCCGACCGGCCCGGGCCGGTCAACCGCGCGGGGGCGCCAGTCAGCCGTTCGTTACG
>CAXTAT010000062.1:0-9183 GCA_964242415.1 uncultured Acetobacteraceae bacterium | reverse complement strand
ACTTGCCGAGGCGTGAAGAAAACGCTTGCTGAAGGTGACGGTATCTCACTGGACCAGCCGTTCGGGTTGCCACGTAGATGTGGTTGACACCGAGCATTGGACGTTCTGACGGGTCAAGGCGCGCCAGGTCAGCCAGGCCCGCCCTGGCGGTAGCGCGCCAGCCTCCGCTTCGCCACCCGGACCGGGGTGCCAACCTCGCCGGCGCGGCGTGCGGCAGGGGCACACTCTTTCCCAGGTAGGACCCGGAGTACGGCAAAGCGATTTGTCGCCTACGCGCGCCGCCGCTTGTCCGAGGCCGCAAAGGACGTGGCCGACGCTCCCTGCTACGGCCTGCCGCACGCCGGCCAGGTGTTCGCAAGGGGATCGGCCAGCGGACGGTTCAGACCGCGCCGGGCAAGCCTTGTAGAACCAAGCGGAACGGTGTCTCACATAGCTGGTACGGCAACCCTATCATTGAGGGGAGGCTTAACGTTACACATTTGGCTATGACTACTACCCTGATCGGCTACGCCCGCTGCTGCACCGACAAGCAGGACCTCGCTGCCCAGAAAGCCGCCCTTGAGAAGCTCGGGGTCGCCGCCGACAGGATCTACACCGATCACGGGCTAACAGGCACGAACCGGTCCCGGCCCGGCCTCGACCAGGCCCTCGCCGCCGTGCGCACAGGAGACACGCTCGTCGTGCCCAAGCTCGACCGGCTGGCGCGGTCGGTCCCAGACGCCCGGTTCATCGCCGACGCCCTCGTTGTCCGCGGCGTCAAGCTTGCGCTGGGATCGAGCGTCTATGATCCCGTCGATCCCAGGGGAAAGATGTTCTTCAACATCCTCGCCACCTTCGCGGAGTTCGAAGCGGACCTCATCCGGCTGCGCACCCGCGAGGGCATGGCCATCGCACGCGCCCGGGGAAAGCTGCGCGGCAAGCAGCCCAAGCTCTCCGACAAGCAGCAGAAGGAGCTGCGCCGGATGCACGACAGCGGCGAGTGTTCCATCAGCGACCTGGCCGAGTTGTTCACGGTGTCCCGCCCGACAGTTTACCGGACCCTGGGGCGGCAACGGCCCGCCACATAGCGCCGGTAGAACCCCGCCAGTTATCGTTGAAGGTCACACCGTTCTCCCGTCCAGCAATCAAAGTGTCCGGCTTCCCGTGAGCGGTGCAGGGTTGCCGGACAGGATGAGCCTGAACGGTTGGGCTTCGTTTGGCGGACGACCCTCCTGCGCGAGAACAAACGTGACTTCACGACCGCATCTGGCGGACAGCGCACAGCAGTCAAACGGCTTTTGGGATGGAGTCGGCCGCTGTGCCGTTGTTCACGGCTGTTCGCCTCTACAGCTATTGCCCTGCCCCCTGACCGCGGCCTGGTAGTCGGGGACGTTCCAGTAGAACGGGCGGAACTCTGTGATTCGGCCGTCCCTCATTCTGACGACCTGCGCCATGGGTGCGTCGATCACCCGCCCGTTGGCACGCGAGCGGGTAACAAGCCGGCAGACGGACACGACCGTGTTCCCGGACGCGAAGAGCCGCTCGTCCCTGACCGCGAGCTGGTCGAAAGCGTCGCTCATCCGCCGCGCCCATTCGGCGTACCCGTCGTGGCCGTGGAACTCACCGCCCCAGGGCAGGTCGGGCGATTGGTGCAGCACGACCTCCGGATCGAGCGTGGCCGCGATGGCGCCGAAACTCGCGCCGTGCGCGGCACCGCCAGCCTTCATGTAAGCCGCCTCCGCCTCGTAGAAGCGCCTAAGCACGGCGACCAGATCGGAAGCCTCTGCCGCGCTCACAGTGAGACCTCCCCACCATCCGGATCGGCCCGGAAGATGGCGGCGCCGCCTGCGCGGAACGTCTGGGCGGTGCCGAACGTGTCCTCCATGAATTGCATGTAGGTGAGCTTGCCGTCCCGCACCCGAGCCAGGATCGCGAACGGCGACGTGACCGCCCGGTGCAGCGTGACCGAGCGGTAGGTGAAGCGGCCAAACACCGCGACGTTGCCGCCGGATGCGAAGATGTCCTCGACGGCGAAGCCCTCGTTTTTCCAGTAGCGGCCGACGCGGCCATAGGTGCCCACGATCGCCTCCGGCCCGGTCTGCGTCCCGGTCCAGGGCATGATGCGTTTCAGCTCTGGGTTGTCGTAGTTCAGCGACACGTAGGTGGCATCCGGCGCCACCAGCTCCCGCATCGCCCCGAGGTCGGTGGGGTTCGCCAGGATGGCGCGGACGACGTCGATAGGGGTCATTGTCAGTTGCTCGTCCTCTTGGTGGGAGCGTCGCTGATCGTCCAGGCGTCCCACGCGCCCAGGGTGGCCGTGATCCCGGCTTCGAGCACCGGAAGCGGCACGCCGTCGCGGGCTTGGGTGGACAAGCCGGCCAGCACCGCGTCCAGCGCCGCAGCCAGCCCGGCCGCATCCGTCTCCGGCCGCAGCTCGCCCGCGGCGACCGCCCGGTCCACACAGGCGCGCAACGCGGCACGGTTGCCGGCCCGCTCCTCCGCCAGCCGTTCCCGCAAGTGCCGGTTCTCCGGCGCGCAGGTCGTGGCCGATACGACCACGAGGCACCCCGGCGGGTGGGCGGCCCCGGTCTGCATCCGGGCGGAGCCGCGCAACGCCCGCTCCACCGCCTCGCGCGGCGGCAGGGCGGGGTCGCGCAAGGCCGCCACGACCTGTCCGTGAGTCGCCAGGTAGCGGTCGAGCACGGCGCGGAACAGCTCTTCTTTGGAACCAAAGGCGGCGAAGAAGCTCGATGGCGAAAGCCCGCCCATGGCCGCCTTGAGTTGGCTCAGGGAAGTCGCCTCGTAGCCGTGCTCCCAGAACAGGTGCATTGCCTGCTCCGTCGCCCGGTCCTTGTCGAAGCCGCGAGGGCGGCCGGTTTTCGCCATGTGAACCTCCTTGATGCGAACCCTGCTCTATGTCCCTTGATTAAGGACTGATCGGTCCATATGTAGCTTCGCGCCGCCGCCGGCAAGGGGCCTGGCGTCAGGCATTGGGAGGACAAACCATGGAGGCCAGCACACGAGACCCAGCCCGCTTCTGGGCAAGTGTTCCCGCGCGGACGGTGCGCCGCGGGCATTTCTGGGTTGCAGGCGAGCGGGTCACAAAGGACGGCCTGACCTTCCAGCGCGGGCCGATGTTCGCCGAGTGGGAGGCGCCGGAGGAGGTCACGCGGCCCTACCCAGTCGTGCTGGTGCATGGCGGCGGCCTCCAAGGCACGGAGTGGCTGGACACGCCGGATGGCCGCCCGGGCTGGGCGCAGCGCCTCGTGGAGGCCGGATACGCGACGGTGGTCGTTGACCGGCCGGGCCATGGGCGCTCGCCGCTGCACGTGGATGTCGTGGGTCCAATGGGGCCGCCCTTCTCCTACGAGGGCGGCCGCAAGATCTATTTCCCGCCGGACTCGTCCGGGAAGCACACGCAGTGGCCGTTCGCGCCCGACGACGAAGCTGCGATGGACGCCTTCATTGCCGGCTACGGCCCGCTGCCCGCCGACCTGGCCGCGTCGGAGGACATGGACGCCGACCGGCTTGCCCGGCTGCTCGACCGGATCGGGCCGGCGATTCTGCTGACCCACTCGGCATCCGGCCCGAGCGGCTGGCTCGCGGCGGATCGGCGCCCGGGGCTGGTGAAGGCGATCGTGAGCGTCGAGCCGATGGGGCCGCCCTTCGCCGACATCCCGAACATCGGCCCGCTGAGTTGGGGCCTGACCGCCGCGCCACTTACCTTCGATCCGCCGCGCGCGTCGCCGCGGAAGTTGCAGGAGGCTGACCCGGCTTCCCTGCGCCTACCGGCATTGGCCGGGCTGCCGATTCTGGTGGTGACGGCGGAGGCCTCCGCCTTCGCGCCGGCGAGCACACCTATCGTCGAGCACCTGACGACCGGGGGTGCCCCGGCCGAGCTGCTGCACCTGCCCGACCACGGCGTGCGCGGCAACGGCCACGGCCTGATCTACGAGAGGAACTCGGACGAAGCGCTCCGGCCTGTGCTGGCCTGGCTCGACCGGCATGACGGGCGCACCGCAACGCAAGGTGAGGGAGAAAGGTGATGGAAGTCGGCTTCATAGGATTGGGCGCGATGGGCAGCGCCATGGCCCGCAACCTGGCGGAGGCCGGGCACCGCGTGCGCGCCTGGAGCCGCTCGGGTGCCGAGGGCCTGGAGGGGGTGGAGCGCGTCTCTTCGCCGGCCGACGCCTTCGGGGGCGACGCGGCCTTCACCATGCTCCCTGACGACCCGGCGATCCGGGCGACGCTGCTTGATGCGGGCGTGCTGGACAGGGCGAGGGCCGGGCTGGTGCATGTCGTCAGTTCCACGATTTCGGTCGCGTTCGCTGGCGAGCTCGCCGCCGCGCACGAGCGGGCCGGGCTGGGCTACGTGTCCGCCCCCGTGCTCGGCCGGCCCGACGTTGCCGCGAAAGGCGAGCTGAACATCCTCGCGGGCGGCAGGCCGGACGCGGTGGAGAAGGTTCGCCCGCTGCTCGATGTGCTTGGCAAGAAGGTGTGGCCCATGGGCGAGGACCCCAGGCAGGCCAACGCCGCCAAGATCGCTGCGAACATGATGATCACCATGGCGATCGAGGCGATGGCCGAGGCTGCGGTGCTGACGGAAGCGAACGGCCTGGGGCGCGACCGCTTCTTCGAGCTGATCCTGGGCACGCTGTTCGCAGGCAGCCGGACATACCAGACCTACTCGGCGAACATCGCCGGGGACCGGTATGACCCTGGGTTCAAGGCGGCGCTGGGCCTCAAGGACCTGCACTTGGCCACCGAGGCCGCGACGGAGGCAGGCCGGCGCCTGCCCATGCTGGACGCGGTACGCACGCGCATGAACGAAGCGGTGGACGCCGGCTTGGGCGACAAGGACTGGTCAGCCATGGCCGGCTACACGCTGCGCCACGCGGGTTAGCCCGGCGCCTGCGGAAGAAAGGAAACGCATCATGGCCAAAACGTGGCTCATTACCGGCTGCTCGACCGGTTTCGGCAAAAGGCTCGCGGAAGCGGTGCTGGCGCGGGGCGACAACCTGGTCGCGACCGCACGCAGGACAGAGTATCTGGCCGAGTTGGTCGGGCGCTTCCCCGGCACGGGCAGGGCGGCGACGCTCGACGTGACGCAGGAAGGCGGCGCGGCCACGGCGGTGAGGGCGGCGCAGGACGCGTTCGGCGGGCTTGACCTGCTGGTCAACAACGCCGGCTTCGGTTTCGTGGGTGCGGTGGAGGAGGCAACGCCCGACGAGTACCGGCCGGTGTTCGAGACCAACGTCTTCGGCCTGATCGAGACCACCCGCGCCGCGCTGCCGGTGCTGCGGGCGAGCCGGCGCGCGACGGTCGTCAACTTCTCCTCCGGGGCCGGCATCGCCGGGTCGGCAGGCTCCGGCTACTACAACGCGACCAAGTTCGCAGTGGAGGGCTTGTCCGAAGCGCTGGCGGAGGAGTTGGCGCCGCTTGGGCACCACGTGGTCATCGTCGAGCCCGGGCCGTTCCGCACCGAGTTCCTTGGCCGCTCGATCAAGACCGCCCGGGCCGAGATCGGCGCCTACGCCGAGACCTCGGGCAAGCGGCGCTGATACCGCGACAGCAACGACGGCCGCCAGGCCGGCGACCCGGACAAGGCGGTGGCGGTGATCCTGGGGGCGGTGGACGCGGACGAGCCGCCGCTGCACCTGCCGCTCGGACCCGTCGCCTACGCGACCGCGGAAAGGAAGCTCGACGCTTTCAAGAAGGACATGGAAGCGTGGCGCGAGGTCGCCATCGCCACCGACTTCTCCTGAGCACACGGACCGGAGGAACTTGCCATGATCACGATCTACGTCACCTACGCCGGCGACGCCGACACCAAGTTCGACCGCGGCCACTGGATCGACGTCCACCTGCCACTGGTGCGCGAGTGCTGGGGTCCGCATGGCCTGGTGAGCGTCTCGGGATTCTTTCCCGAGGGCGACGGCGGCGGGCTGATCGCGGTGGCGCCGTGCGTGTTCCGCGACGAGGCAGCGATGGAAGCGGCGCTCGCCTCTCACGAAACCAAGCGGGTGATGGCGGACGTGAAGAATGTGACCGATGTCCCGCCGCAACGCGCCCGTGCTGTGCCGCTGTAAGCGGGAAGCGATCATGCTGAGCGACACGCCCTTGCTTCTCACCTGTGTCTAGGTGCGGAACGTCGCTGGGCGCGGAGTCGAGGGAGTAAAGCTTTGCGGCACTTCCCATCAAGCGATCAACTGTACCACTTCGTCAAATGACCCGACCCTGTTGGCGAAGTCGCCCGTCAGGCAGCGAGTGCGGCGAAGCGTGAGGTGCGGGTTGGCGCGAGCGGGCGTCCGGCGAACCAGGCGGCGATCCGGTCAAGGTTGAGGGATGCGGCGGTCGCGACGCTTTGCAGGCCCGTCTTCGCCAGGCCGCGGTAGCGTGCCTGGCGCAAGCCGAAGGTGCGGACGGCCTGCGACAGGGTGCCTTCGACGCCGTTGCGTTGCGCATACAGGCTCTTGCCTTCCGCCGTGCCCTCGCGCGCCCTGGCGGCGGCAAGGGCCTCGTGCTCGGGCCGGGGCATCACCGCCAGCACCCGGCCCTGGTATTTCGAGCGCGCCCGGGTGCAACGGGCGCGCGACGGACAGGCCCGGCAGTCGGCGGCGCGGAATTGCACGTGGATGACGTCGCCCTGCCCTCTGTGCTTGACGCCGCTGATCCAAAGGCCACTCTCCTTGCCCTCGGGGCAGCGGACGGCCTTGCGGTCCCAATCCACCGTGAAGTCGGCCAAGGTGAACGCATCGCCGCCGCTGCGGCCCTGCCAGCTCACGTTGGGGCGGCCGGGGCCGACCAGGTCGATGCCGTGCTGCGTGCGGGCGGCCACGAGGTGGCCGGCGCTGATGTAGGCGGAGTCCACCAGGTGCTCGGACGGGGCCAGCCCCTTTGCCGCGAGCGCGTCGTGGATCGCCCCCGTGCGCTCGGCCTCGTGCATGTTGGCCGGGGTTGTGTCGGCATGAACCACCAGGCGCGGGCTGTCCTCGTCGCAGGTCTCGGTGAGATGCACGATCCGAGCGCAATCGACGCAATCGTCTTCACGATGTCAGTCGCGTTTGTCTGGCCTGCCATCGCCAAGCCAAAGAGGCGGCGCTTGCAGCCCTCGTGATGGCGGCTCCCTCGTTAGACGGGGCACCCAACCGCGAGGTGCCGTCCCATGCCGCGCAGGCGACGAGTTCCGACCAACCCGAACTGGAGCATCAGCTCCGTCTTCGTCCGCACCCGGGACGGCCCACACCGCCTGGCGGATGCCTACCGCCTCCTCGCCGGCCCCGGCCCCGCCGCGGCCGGTGATCGCCTTGCCGACCCTTCCACGACCTCGCCCACCGAAGGAGCTTCACCATGCGCGCCGCCATCTATGCCAGGGTCTCGACCGAGCGCCAGGAGCGCCAGCAGACCATCGACAGCCAGCTCTCAGCTCTGCGCGCCTGGGCCGGGGCCGGCGGTCACGAGCTGAACGACCGCCACGTGTTCCGCGACGAGGGCTACAGCGGCGCGCGCCTCGACCGGCCCGGCCTGGACGCGCTGCGCGACGCCGTGCGCGACGGCGAGGTCGAGATCCTCGGCATCCTCGCGCCCGACCGCCTGGCCCGCAACTACGCCTACCAGGCCTTGCTGCTGGAGGAGTTCCGGCGGGCCGGTTGCGCTGTTGCGTTCCTCGGCCGCGCCATCTCGGACGATCCCGGCGACCAGCTGCTGCTGCAGATCCAAGGGGCAGTCGCCGAATACGAGCGGGTGCTGCTGAGTGAGCGGTTCCGCCGCGGCAAGCTGCAGAAGGCCCGCGCCGGCCAGTTCGTCGGCGTGCACGCCCCCTACGGCTACCGCCGCCTGCCGCGCCGCGACGGGGTGGCCGGCCAGCTGGCCGTCGATGAGACCGAGGCCGAGGTCGTGCGCATGCTCTACGGCTGGCTGATCGAGGAGCAGCTGACGCTGCGGCAGATCCTCAAGCGCCTGAACGCCGGCCCCTGGCTCCCGCGCTGCGGCCGCCGACCCTGGGCGGCCGGGACCGTCCACCACATGCTCTCCGACCCTGTCTACGCCGGCACCGCCTACGCGAACCGCTACCAGTGCGTGCCGGCGAGCGAGCCGTGCGGCGGCCGCGAGCCGGGCCGCGGCGGCAAGGACCGCATCCGGCTGCGGCCGCAGGAGCAGTGGATCCCGATCGCGGTCCCGGCCTTGGTCGACCGGGCGACGGCGGAGCGGGCGGCGGCGCAGCTGGCCCGCAACGCCGCCTTCGCGTTGCGCAACAACAAGAAGCACGACTACCTGCTGCGCTGCCTGCTGACCTGCGGCGGCTGCGGGATGGCCATGTGCGGCACGACCAAGCTGACGCCACATGGCGTGCGGCGCTACCACCGGTGCGGCGGCAAGGACTGCGTCAGGACCGGCCGGGCGCACCCTTGCCCGCGGGCCTGCGCGGATGGCGAGGCCCTGGAGCGGGCGGTCTGGACCCACGTCCGCGACCTGCTCGCCGACCCCGACCGGCTGACCGCCCAGTTCCAGCACTGCGCCGCGGACGCGGACCGGAACGCGTCCCGAGAGCAGGGGCCTGAGCGGCGGCTGGTGGTCCGCCTCGACGGGCTGCGCCGCGCAGATGCGCGGTTGCTCGACGCCTACCAGGCCGAGGTGATCAGCCTGGAGGAACTGACAGAGCGGCAGCGGCAGCTCGACGGTCAACGCTGCGGGCTGGAGCGCCAACTCGAGCAGCAGCGCGACCTACGCCGCCAGCGCGCTGAGGCCCAGGAACTCCTGCTCGACTTGGCCGCGTTCTGCGAACGCGTGCGCGGCCGGCTGGACGACGCCTCGCTCGCCGAGAAGCAGGCAATCTTGCAGCTCGTCGTCGAGCGCGTCATCGTCCACGAGGACAACCTGGAGATCCGCCATGTCATCCCGCTGCGCAGTCCGCCGCCGGGGCGCGAGGACCCTCCGCGGACGAATGGTCGATTGCGTTCGGATCGTGTGGACCATGTAGCCCGTCCAGTGCATGGCGCGCTTGGACCGGAACCGGGCCTCGGTCTCATAAGGTGACTCCACCCGGTCGCCTGGGCCGCGGCCCTGCATCGGGCGCATCCGCACGCGGCTGCCAGCCGGCTCGCCAGTCTGTTCGCCAGCAGTGCCGCCATTGTCCTCCGGCTTGTCTCGCTCGAAGTGCCGCGCCCACACGCGGCGCAGCACGGCCACCTCCGGCAACGCCGC
>CAXTAT010000061.1:0-10285 GCA_964242415.1 uncultured Acetobacteraceae bacterium | reverse complement strand
CAGCTCTGCGCCGCCGCCGCCGCCCCCAGCGGCACCCCCCAGCCCACCCCCGGCCCTCACCCGGACAAGCCTGCCGCCCGTCCCCGCACCCAGCCCGGCCCCATCCACGCCGGCAGCAATCCGCCAGCGGACCCAGCCAACACCCTCGCCACGATCCTGCACCACCCCACCCGCATCCAAGGCCGATGGCGACCGCCGCTTCAACTCTAGGCACCTTTCAGGATTGCGCAGCGATGACTAAGCAGACCAACGCCGCCTGGCTCGGCTCACCGGCACCCGCGCGCCAGGCTGCGCAAGCCCGCTCAGGTCCCAGCCTGGCGGTACCAGCCGGGTCAGGTCCAGGTCAGCCCCCACAGGAGGCGACCGGCGCAGCGCGGAATGGATGCCGCCACGCCGCGGCACGTCCTCGGCTAAAGGCGCGTCGGCCGGGTCCCCAGGAGCGCCTGTCACCATGCAAGACATAGCACTGCACCGGCCCCGTCCGGCACCACCCCTTCACACCGCCCGCCCCCCATGCGAAACGCCGGGCCAATGACCGTCATCCTCGCCAGCCGCCCCAACGTCTACACCGGCAGCCCCCTGGACCGCGCCGGGGAACGCCGCGACGACTCCGCCTGGATCGACGCCCGCCTCGCCGACCCCACCACCCTGTTCGTCCCCGTCTGGCGCAGCCGCAGCCTGCTGCGCGACCAGGACGGCCATCTCCGCGCCGCCTACCTGACCGGCGCCGACGCCGCCCCCGCCCGCGCCCTCAACGGCCCCTGGGCCTTCCTCGGCCTGCACAGCGGCACCGCCCTGTTCGCCCTGGACCTCAGCACCACCGAGGACCCGGCCCCCCTAGTCCCCGAAGGCTCCGGCGTCTTCGAGGACATCCGGATGGTCCCCGGCGGCCTGGCCCCGCACGACGCCGCCATCCTCGCCCATGCCCGCGGCCTGATGCACTGGCGCGTGCGCCACGGCTTCTGCGGCGTATGCGGCGGCGCCTGCACCCCGCGCAGCGCCGGGCACGCCATGGCCTGCACCGTCTGCGGCGCGCAGCACTTTCCCCGCACCGACCCGGCCGTCATCATGCTCGTCCACCGCGCCGACCGAGTGCTGCTGGGCCACTCCGCCCGCTTCCCCAAGGCCACGATGTATTCCACCCTAGCCGGCTTCGTCGAACCCGGCGAAAGCCTCGAAGAAGCCGTCGCCCGCGAAGTCCTGGAGGAAAGCAGCGTTCAGGTCGGCGCCGTGCGCTACCACAGCAGCCAGCCCTGGCCGTTCCCCGCCAGCATCATGCTCGGCTTCTACGCCGAGGGCCTGACCGACCAGGTGGTGATCGACGCCACCGAGCTGCGCGACGCCCGCTGGTTCACCCGCGCCGAGCTGGCCGACCCCGAAGCGCACGGCTTCGCCCTGCCGCGCCGCGACAGCATCGCCCGCCGCCTGATCGAGGACTGGATGGCCAATCCTTGAAACGGGCCTTGAAACGGGCCGCGATCGGGTGCGCCGTGCTGCTGCTGGCCGGCTGCGCCGCCCACGACAGCAACACGCCGGCAGGCGAGTGCGAGCGCCAGGTCTACCAGGACCCGGCCGTCAAGGAGCTGATCATGACCGGAATGGGCGACCTGCTGCTCCAGCGCGCCAACGAGGCGAAGCTGGACCGGGCCAAGCAACAGGCACGCCGGGCCTGCCTGGAGCGGCTCGGGCTCGTAAGGCCCGGCGGGGTGGAAAGGCGCAACCTGCCGTAATGATCGCCGGGTCGTCGGAAGGTGCGCTACTCCATCTCATTCCAGGGATAATCCTGGTTCATCACCGCCGTCAGATGCTGCTGGTCGGCGATCTGCCGCTGCAGCACCTCTTGCCGGTAACGCCCATAGGCCTGCTGGTCGCCGACATAGAGGCAGGCGCACACCAACGGGTCGGCATAGACGTAACGCACGCTGTCGCCGCGGGTCTGCTGGACGAACTTGTTGGACGGCAGCCGGCGCAGGGCGTCCTGCCGTTCCGGCGTGTTGGCCGGATGCACATCGAACCCGGCGGCAGCAAGCAGGTCCTCCCTATTGCTGACCCGCTGGGATGGCGTGGCGCACCCTGCCAAGGCGACGCAGGCGATGACGGCAAGGCTGGGCGCGACTCGTATGGCCATCGCTGATGCTCCGTTGATCAGTAGGCACGCAGGGGCCGAGGCAGGCGCATGGCCTGGGTGCGCCTTACCATAGCGCGCCCAACGCGCGGCGGGCACGGCCTGTGTGGCGCCCTTCGCATTCTTGATGGCGAAGGCCACAAGGCTATGTGTCGCGTCCACCAGCAGACGGCCGTCGCACGGCGGCCAGCGCTGGCCCCCGCCCCCGCCGGTCGCCGCGCAAGGCATCCACGTCAACGGTCGCCATGGCCCGACCTCGACGTATCGCGGCCTACGCTGCCGCCCCTGCCCTGCCGTATCCAAGCGCCGCTGCCGTCCGCCCGCAGATCGACCAGACTTGCTCCACCTGGTCGTCGGTGGCCGAAACCGGCGCCGCTCGCGCCAGGTCGATCCCGGCGGCGATGGTCCCACCTGGCACCGGCAGCCCGAGGAAGCGTGCAAGCCCTCGTTGAGCGCCGCCCGGGTCGGCGCAGACATCCTCATAGCGCAGGTGCAGGACCCGCCCGTCCCCGGCGATACCTTGCAGGACGGCAAGCACGCCGCCGACCTGGAATTGCCAGCTTGCCGCGTTATGCAAATAGGCAGGGTCGCCCGGGATCGCCGCCGGGTCCATCCCGCAGGCCCGGTAGGCCGCCGGCAGCACGGCCTGCCCGATGGGGTTGTCCATCCGCGATGTCGTATGGGTCCGGCGGAGCGCACCGCCGACGGGATGCCGGACCAGGTGGACGACGCGCGCCCGGGGGAACGCCCGCAGCACCTGCGGCAGGGCCAGCATCGTCTCCGGCAGCTTCCATCCCCACAGGCTGTCCGCCGCCAGCCCCGCCGCCCCGAGTATGCCCGCCGCCTGCTGCCGGGTCCGCGCGCACCAGAACGCATCCCGGCCGGACCCGGGCGCCACGCCTGCGATGGCCTCCAACGCCAGGGGATAGAGCACCTCCAGCCACTCGACCGAGTCCTGGCTGGCGTTCAGCCGGTTGCCCAGGAACACGCCGTTGAGCAAGGCGAGGTCGGACAGCAGCCGGGTGCCGCTGCCGCCCCGGCCCAGCAGGATGACGGGCGCGCTGGCCTGCAGCTCGGCATCCGTGACCGCCGGGATCACACCGCCTGGGCGCCCGGCTTCACCACACCGGTCCCGGCCCGCAACTGCGCGATGGTGGCGCGGGAGGTGATCTGCTCCGGGTCCATCCGCAGCTCGATCAGCGCCGGCTTGCCGCTGGCGGCGGCGCGCTGGAAGGCAGGGGTGAACCCGGCGGTTTCGGCCACGACCTCGCCATGACCGCCGAACGCCTCGATCAGCTTGCAGAAGTCGGGGTTGGTCAAGCTGGTGCCAGAGACGCGGCCAGGGTAGGTGCGCTCCTGGTACATGCGGATCGTGCCGTACATCCCGTTGTTGAACACCAGCAGGATCGGCGCCGCGCCGTGGTGGAAGGCGGTGGCGATCTCCTGCCCCGTCATCAGCATCCCGCCGTCGCCGACGAAGCACACCACCTGGCGCCCGGGAAAGGTCAGCGCCGCACCGATGGCGGCTGGCACGCCATACCCCATGGCGCCGTTGGTCGGGCCAATCATGCGCTGGCCCGGCCCGAAGTTGATGAAGCGCACCGGCCAGGTGGCGAAGTTGCCGGCGTCCGACGTGAAGACGGCGTCGGGGGCGGCCAGCGCCTCCAGCTCCCTCATGCACTGGGCGACGTTCAATGCGCCGCCATAGGCCGGCACCTCGCGTCCGGCCTCCCGCAACCCGCGCAGGGCGGCGGTCCACTCCCTCCAGGGCGCCGGCCCCACCGGCAGGGCTGCGGCGGCCTGGGCGAAGGCGTTCAGGTCGGCGGTGATGCCCAGCGCCGGGCGGAACACCCGGCCGATCTCGGCGGGGTCGGGGTGGACGTGGATGATCGCCGGGCCGCCCACGGCGGGGAACAGTCCGTAGCCCTGGGTGGTCGCCTCCCCCAGCCGGGTGCCGATGGCGAGGACCAGGTCGGCCTCCCGCGCCCGCGCCACCAGTGCCGGGTCGGAGCCGACGCCGAGGTCCCCGGCGAAGTTGGGCAGCGTGCCGTCATACAGCGCCTGCCTGCGGAAGCCGACGGTGACGGGCAGGTTGCGGGCGGTGAGGTAGGCTTGGATGGCGGCCCGGCCTGCGGCGGACCAGCAGGTGCCGCCCAGGATCGCCAGGGGACGCTGGCTGCCGGCCAGCAGCTCCGCCATGCGGGCCAGCGCGGCGGGGTCGGGCTGCGGGCGGGACACCAGGACCGGGCCGAGGTCGGGCACGTCGGCCAGTTGATGCTGCATCCCCTCCGACAGGGCGATCACCACGGGGCCGGGCCGCCCGGTGGTGGCGACATCGACGGCGTGCGCCACCAGCTCCGGGATGCGGCGGGGGTCGTCGATTTGGGTGACCCACTTGGCAAGGGGGCCGAACATGCGGCGGTAATCGACCTCCTGGAAGCTGTCGCGGTCGGTCTCCTCGAACGGGATCTGGCCGACGAACAGCAGCAGCGGCGTGCTGTCCTGCATGGCGACGTGGACGCCGATGGCGGCGTGGCAGGCGCCGGGGCCGCGGGTGACCATGGCGGCGGCGGGGCGTCCAGTCAGCTTGCCGTAGGCCTCGGCCATGTGGACCGCCCCGGCCTCGAACCGGCAGGTCACCAGGTGCAGGCGGTCCTGCCGGGCATACAGGCCGTCCAGCACGTCGAGGTAGCTTTCACCGGGGACGGCGAACACCTGGTCGATCCCCTGCGCGACCAGGGCGTCCGCCAGGATGCGTCCGCCGGGGCGGGTGGTGGTCGTCTGCATGTCCATCGAGGTCTCCGGTGCTCGTTGCATCCACACTATGCCGGCGTGGCCCGCTGTCCAGATCGCCTGCTGTCCAGAAAGGCCCGCTGTCCAGAATGGCGGGAGCATGGCACGGTGCCGGCTTCGCCAGCGGGGGATGCGATGCGCGCCATCTTCGTCCAGATCAAATGCCAGATGGGCCAGGCCTATGGGGTGGCGCAGCTAGCGGTCGATACCATCGAGGAGCTGTCGGAGATCTACTCGACCTCCGGCCAGTACGACCTGCTGGGCAAGTTCTACCTGGACGAGGCGCAGGACACCGGGCTGTTCGTGACCGAGCGGGTGCAGACCCTGCCCGGGGTGGCGGACACCTACACGCTGATCACGTTCAATGCGTTCGCGTCCGGCACTAAGCGAAGCCCATGAACCCCGGCATGTCCGCGATGGGCGGCGCTGCCCGCAGCCGGGCCAGGTCCGGCACGGGCCGGGCGGTGCGCGGGTCACTGGCCAGCGCCGCCTCCAGTGCGGCGGCCACGCCCAGCGCCCAGGCGTCGCCGCCGCGGGGACCGATGACCTGCAGCCCGAACGGCATCCCGTGCCGGTCCAGGCCGACCGGCAGCGACACCGCGGGATGCCCGGCCAACGTCGCGGCATAGGCCAGCGCCAGCCAGTGGAAGTAGGTCCGCGTCGGCTTGCCGTCGATCTCGGCGGGGAACAGCTCGGTCCAGGGGCGCGGGCTGATGGTGATGGTGGGGGTGAGCACCACGTCGTACTCGGCGAAGAACCCCTGCCACCGCTGGTACAGCGCCGTTTGCAGCGCCAGCGCGCGGGCGACATCCATGGCGGAGTAGCGCAGCCCTTCCTCGACGTTGGCGCGCACGTTGGGGCCGACGTCGCCGGGGCGGGTGCGGACGCGCTCGGCGTGGCTGGACAGCATGCCGACCGCGCGCAGGATCTCGAACGCCTCGTCGGCGCCGGTGCAGTCCGGGGTGGCGTCGTCGGCCCGCGCAAAGCTGGAGCGGAACAGGGCGGCCTTCTCGGCGAACACCCCGGCGATGTGCTGCTCGGTCGGCGCAAAGCCCAGGTCGGGCGTGAAGGCGGCGCGCAGGGAGGCTAGGTCGATGGCCGGGGGGCGGGCGAAGTCGGCGGGGTCGCGGACCCGCCGGCCGTGGATCGTGGTGGCCAGCGGGTCGCGCCCGTCATCGGACACCATGGCCGACAGCAGCAGGCAGGCGTCCGGCACCGTCCGCGCCATGGGGCCGAGCACCGGCAGGCCGGACCAGCCGTGCAGCCGGCGCTCCGACGGCACCAGCCCCGGCGTGGGCCGGAAGCCGACGATGCCATTGAACGCCGCCGGGTTGCGCAGGCTGCCGCCGGTGTCGGTGCCGGACGCCAGCGGCACCATCCCGCAGGCCAGCGCCACCGCGGACCCGCCCGACGACCCGGCCGCCGAGCGCGTGGGATCGAACGGGTTGCCCGTCGCGCCATAGACGGCGTTGCGGGTGTTGGCGCCGGCGCCGAACTCCGGCGTGTTGGTCTTGCCGAGCACGATGCCGCCCGCCGCCCGGATGCGCGCGACCGAGCCCTGGTCGGCGACAGGCACATGGTCGCGGAAGATCGGGCTCCCATGGGTGGTCCGTAGGCCGCCCACGTCCTCCAGGTCCTTGATGCCTACTGGCAGGCCGTGCAGCGGCGGCAGGGCGTCGCCGCGCATCACCGCGGCCTCTGCCCCCTCCGCCTGCGCCTTGGCACGGTCGAAGTCGCGGGCGACGACGGCGTTCACGGCGTGGTCCACGGCCTCGATCCGGGCGATGCAGCTCCGCATCAGCTCGACGGGGGACAGGGCCTTGCAGCCGATCAGGCGGCGGGCTTCGGTGGCGGTCAGGTCGCAGGCGTCCATGCCTAGTACCCCAACGCCATGCCGTCCTTGCGCGGGTCGGAACCGCCGATCAGGCAGCCGCGGGCATGATCGATCCAGATGGCCTGGGCGCCGCCGAGCGGGCGCTCGATGGGTTCGATCACGTGGCCCATGCGTGCCAGCGCGTCCACGGTCGCGGCGGGGATGCCGCGCTCCACCTCCACCTTGCCCTGGTAGGGGAACAGCCGCGGCAGGTCGATCGCCTGCTGGATGTCCAGGCCATACTCGAACAGGTTGCTCAGCAGCAGCGTTTGCCCCATCGGCTGGAAGTGCCCGCCCATGACGCCGAACGGCATCACCGCCCGACCGCCCTGCGTAACGAGGCCGGGGATGATGGTGTGCATGGGGCGCTTGTTCGGGGCGATGCAGTTCGGGTGGCCACGCTGCAGGCGGAACCCCATCCCGCGGTTCTGCAGCATCACGCCCGACCCGGCGGCCAGGATGCCCGACCCGAACCCTTGGAACAGCGAGTTGATGAAGCTGCACGCGTTGCCATTGCGGTCCACAACGCAGAGGTAGACCGTGTCGCGGTGCACGGGCAGCATGCCTGCTTCTGGCAGGTGCGGCATGGCGTGGGCCGGGTCGATCAGGCGGCGCTGGGCCGCCAGGTAGGCCGGGTCGGTCAGGCGGGCGACGGGCACCTCGGCCTGGGCGGGGTCGGCCAGGAAGGCGTCGCGGTCGCGATACACCAGGCACGCGGCCTCGATATGCCGATGCAGGCGTTCGGGGCTGAGCGGCCCCCCGGCGGCGGGGTCGTAGCCCTCCAGGATGCCGAGCAGCATCAGGACCAGCAGGCCGGAGCCGTTGGGCGGGCACTGCCAGACCTCCATGCCGCGCCAGGCGGTGCGGATGGGGGTCACGAACTCGGCTGCGGTGCGGCCGGCGGCGAAGTCGGCCTCGGTGTGCAGGCCGCCCTTGGCGCGTAGGGCGGCCACCATGCCCGCGGCGACCTCGCCCTCGTAGAAGGCGCGGGAGCCGTGGCGGGCGATGCGGCGCAGGGTCTCGGCCAGGGGGCGCTGCACGAACAGGTCACCGGGCTTGGGGGCGTGGCCGCCGGGCAGGAAGGCGTCGGCGCCGTTGCGGCGCAGCTTGCCCTCCTGGTCGGCCCAGTCGGAGGCGACGCGGTCGTGCACCGGCCAGCCGTCCTCGGCGAAGGCGATGGCAGGCTGCAGCAGCTCGTCCAGGCCGCGGGTGCCGTGCGCGGCCAGCAGGGTTTCCCAGGCCGACACCGCGCCGGGGATGGTGACGGCGTGGGGCGAGGCGTTGTCCAGCGCGGTCATGCCCTGGGACTCGTAGTAGTCGATGGTGGCCGCGGCCGGGGCACGGCCGGAGCCGTTGAGCGCAACCACGCCGCCGCCTGCCGGCGCCCATAGGCAAAAGCAGTCGCCGCCGATGCCGGTCGAATGCGGTTCGATGGCGCCGAGGACGGCGGCGGCGGCCACCGCGGCGTCCAGCGCGTTGCCGCCCGCGCGCAGCACGTCCAGCGCCACCAGGGTCGCGGCCGGCATCGACGTTGCGGCCATGCCGTGCGTCGCATAGACGGGGCTGCGCCCGGCCAGGTGGAAATCGCGCAGAGGCATGCTTGTGTCCTTCTAACCCGGTGTCCGGCCATGGTTGGGCTGCTGCACCGGGCTTGCTGGCGAAGCTCGCCTGTGGGTGGCGCGCGGGACGTTCAAGGCAGCGTCAAGCATGATGGTGGACGCTGGCATGAGGGTACGGGCTTGGCAACCGGTGCCGGGTGGGCATGATGCAGGAATGGACACCCCTGCAATGGACACCCCTTCCCTGGCGGCTTTCGAGGACTTCGAACGCATCGACATCCGTGTCGGCACCGTCACCGACGCGCAGCCTTTCCCAGAGGCGCGCAAGCCGGCCATCAAGCTATGGATCGATTTCGGACCGGGCCTTGGCATCAGGCGGTCGTCGGCCCAGGTTACCGCGCACTACTCTCCGGCGGCGCTGATCGGTCGGCAGGTGTGCGCCGTGGTCAACTTCGCGCCCCGGCAAATCGGCCCCTTCCGCAGCGAGGTGCTGACGTTGGGAATGCCGGACGCGGAGGGGAGCGTGGTGCTGATCGGGCCGGACCAGGCTGTTCCGGATGGGGGACGGCTGTTTTGAGCGGACGCACCTATGCGACAGTGACGTGGGACCAACTGCACCGCGACGCCCGGGCGCTGGCGACTGCGCTGATGCCGTTAACCCCGTTCCGCGGCATCGTTGCGGTGACGCGCGGCGGGCTGGTCCCGGCGGCCATTATTGCGCGGGAGCTGGAGTGCCGGGTGGTCGAGAGCATCTCGATCGCCAGCTACGACGAGGAGCGGCAGGGTGCGCCGGTGGTGCTGAAGCGGCCGGATGCGGCGGGCGATGGCACCGGGTTCCTGATCGTGGACGACCTGGTTGACAGCGGCGTCACGGCGGGGATCGTGCGGGAGGTGCTGCCGCGCGCCCATTTCGCCTGCCTATATGCCAAGCCGGCGGGCCGGAGCATGGCGGACACCTGGGTGGCCGAGGTGCCGCAGGAGACCTGGCTGCTGTTTCCCTGGGATACGGCGCCGCTGTTCGTGCCGCCGATCCTGCAGCGTGGCTAGGGGTCTTGCGGGCGCGGGACGGGTGGGCTACATCGCCGCTCCTAGCTGCGCCCGTAGCTCAATTGGATAGAGCACCAGACTACGAATCTGGGGGTTGGAAGTTCGAGTCTTTCCGGGCGCGCCAGGTTCTTCCACTGTGAAACGATGCAGCCCGTGGACGTCAGGCGCGGGTGACGGAGACGCCTGTGATGCCGGATGACATGCACCTCGACGACATGCATTTCTATGAGCCGGCGCTGGGGCATGGGCTGCCGCACGATCCGTTCAATGCGATCGTGGGGCCGCGGCCGATTGGCTGGGTTTCGACGCGCGGGCGGGACGGGTCGGTCAACCTTGCGCCCTACAGCTTTTTCAATGCGTTCAACTACACGCCGCCGATTATCGGGTTTTCCAGCACCTCGGCGAAGGACAGCCTGCGCAATGCGCAGGAAACCGGCGAGTTCGTCTGGAATTTGGCGACGCGGCCCTTGGCGGAGCAGATGAACACGACCTGCGTGGCTGCGCCCTATGGCACCGATGAGTTCGAGTTGGCTGGATTGACGCCGATTGCCTCTCGGCGCGTGGCACCGCCCCGGGTGGGTGAAAGTCCGGTGCATTTCGAGTGCAAGGTGACGGAGATCGTGCAGTTGCGGGGCCACGCAGGAGCGATGATCCAGGCTTGGCTGGTGCTGGGCGAGGTCGTCGCTGTTCACATCGCCCGGCATCTGCTGCGTGACGGCGTGTTCGACACCTTTGGTGCTGGCATTATCTTGCGGGCTGGTGGTCCGTCGGCTTATGCCGAGATCGGGCCGAGTGACCGGTTTGACATGGTCAGGCCACGCTGATTGGCCAGGTTAGGTTGCGGGGACAGGATTTGAACCTGTGACCTTCAGGTTATGAGCCTGACGA
>CAXTAT010000060.1:0-10576 GCA_964242415.1 uncultured Acetobacteraceae bacterium | reverse complement strand
GAACAAAAGCCTGATCCGGAAACGCCATCCGTGGACTGCGTTCGGATGGTCCATGGCCGGCGCAAGCTGTTCGAGTTGGCCCAGCTCGCCCGCGCGCCGCTGGCAGTCGAGGCCGTGCGTCGGATCGACGCCATTTTTGACGCCGAGCGCAACATCAACGGCCTACCAGCCGACCAGCGCCTAAACGTCCGCAGGGAGCGCATCGCGCCACTGGTTGAGGCCCTGGAGGCCTGGATGCGCAAGGAACGCGGCACGATGTCGCGGCACGCCGATGTGGGCAAAGCGATGGACTATATGCTCAAGCGCTGGGGCACGTTCAGCCGGTTCACCACCGACGGCCGCATTTGCCTCAGCAACAACGCCGCCGAGCGCGCCCTGCGCGGCGTGGCCCTCGGCCGCCGGGCCTGGATGTTCTGTGGTTCCGACCGCGGCGGCGAGCGGGCCGCGGCCATGTACTCGCTCATCGTCACCGCCAAGCTGAACGACACCGATCCGCGCGCCTGGCTCGCCGACGTGCTGCGCCGGATCGGTGACCACCCCGCGTCCCGCCTGCACGAACTGCTGCCCTGGAACTGGCGCAAACCTGGCCAGGACACCGCCGCCGCGGCCTGACTACCTGCAACTGCGGCCCTCGCCGGATGGATACGCAGAACACGGGCACGGTCCGGAACAGGACGCTGCGCGTTGGCCAGGATGTCGTCCAGCAGCATTTCAGCGAGACCGCCAAGCATCCCCCGGCGCAGGCGGCGTGCCCCGTCGTGGTTGGTCTCGACGGCGGCTATGTGCGCAGCCGGCACCGGCAGGAGGAGCGGCACTTCGAGGTGATCGCGGGCAAGGTTATCCATGCCGATGGTGCCCAGCACCGCTTCGCGTTCGCCCGCAACGGCCAGGCGACCGCGTCCGAGGCGTTCCGGCAGGCGCTCGCCGCGGCCGGAGTGCACGCGGACACGCCGGCGACCGTGCTGTGCGACGGTGATGCCGGGCTATGGCGGCTGCAGCGCGAGGCGCTGCCCGGTGCCACGATCGTGCTGGACTGGTGGCACGTGGCCGTGCGCTTCGAGCACGCGCTGCAGGCCGCCCGCGGTCTTGGCGTGGGCACGGCCGACGCGCACCTTGCCGACGAGGCGGTTCGCGGCCTGGAGCGCGCGAAGTGGCGCTTGTGGCACGGGCGCTGGCCCGGGTGCCGGCGCAAGCTCGCTGCCCTATGCCGCTGGACGGAGCGCAAGCTGCTGCGTGACGTGGCCGGCATCGGCCGCCTTCAGCAACGCGCAAGCGAGCTACTGAGCTACCTCGAACGCAACGAGGACGCCCTGGTGCACTATGCCGCCCGGCGTCGGCGTGGCGAGCCGATCTCGACGGCGTTCGTGGAAAGCGCGGTCAACGAGATCGTGGCCAAGCGCATGAACAAGAAGCAGCAGATGCGCTGGAACAGGGCCACGGTGCAGCCCTTCCTCGACGTTCGCACGGCCGTGCTGAACAACACACTCGAGGACGCATTTCGTCATCGTCACCCGGGCTTCCGGCCCGCCAACGATGACCGAAGGGCGACGACAGCCGCGGCGTGATCACCCCACGATTTTGAATGCTCACAACAGACAAGGGGTGCCGTGAGGCGGTTGCCAAGCAGCGCCGCCTGCACTTCTCCTTGCTTGCCGATTTCGAGCCGAAGCGCGCTGTGTCGCGTGTGTGTGGCGCCCACGAGCCTGCGTCTGGACCCGCCCGGCACAACCAACGGCCACGTCCGGGGCGGAGCGGACGTGGCCGTTACGGACGTGGCCCGGTTTGACGTGATGACGCTCACAAGACGTCTTCCTCTTGATTGCTCAAATGGCCGTCCGCTGCAGCACGCCGCGGCGGACCTGGTCCTCTTCGATGGACACGAACAGGGCGCGGAAGTTGCCCTCGCCAAAGCCCTCGTCGCCCTTGCGCTGGATGAACTCGAAGAAGATCGGGCCGATGGCGTTGGCGGAGAAAATCTGCAGCAGCACCTTGGTCATCGTGCCCTCCTTGGCGCCTAGGGCGACGGCGCCCTCGCCGTCCAGCAGGATGCCGTTCCTCTCCAAGCGTGCGAGGTCTTCGCCGTTGCCGGGCACGCGCTCCTCCACCTTCTCGTAGTAGGCTGGCGGCGGCGACGGCATGAACCTGAGCCCGCGCTCCCGCAGCGACTCCACGGTCTGGTACACGTCGTGGCAGCCGCAGGCCATGTGCTGGATGCCCTCGCCCTTATACTGGTGCAAGTACTCCTCGATCTGGCTCCGCTCGTCCGCGCTCTCGTTGATCGGGATGCGTATCTTGCCGTCCGGGCTGGTCAGCGCGCGGGAGAACAGGCCGGTGTACTCGCCCTTAATATCGAAGTAGCGGATTTCCTTGAAGTTGAAGATGCGCTCGTAAAAGCCGGCCCACACGTTCATGCGCCCGCGGCCGACGTTGTGGGTCAGGTGGTCGAGGTAATGCAGGCCCTCGCCCGCAGGCGCCGGGTCGCGCTCGCCCAGCCACTCGTACTCCGCATCGAAGGCCGACCCTTTCGCGCCATAGGTGTCCAGGAAATACAGCAGCGAGTTGCCGATGCCCTTCACGGCCGGCACGTCCATCGCCAGCGTGCCCAGCACAGGGTCTGCCGGCTCGGCGCCGTGCTCCAGCGCCCGCTTGTAGGCGTGCTGGGCGTCCACAACCCGGAACGCCATGGACGACGCGCAAGGGCCGTGCTCCGCGGCGAAGGTGGCAGCGTGGCTGCCCGGCTCCTCGTTGACCAAGTAATTCACGTCTCCCTGGCGATACAGCGTGATTGCCTTGATGCGGTGCCTGGCGACCGGGCTGAAGCCCATCGTCGCGAAGAGCTTGTGCAACTGCGCCGGGTCAGGATGGGCATACTCGACGAACCCGAACCCATCCGTGCCCATGGGGTTGTCGAACGTGATTTCTGCCGGCGCTGCGTCATGCGGAAACGGACCCATGGTAGCCTCCATCAATGTGGGTGAAGACTAAGCCAGGCCGGCTGCAAGAGGTGCGCATTCGGCTGGCTTCCGGCTGGAAGGCTGCACGCACCGTGCGCTACACACCTAGTTCATGCACAATCCCTATGCCCTTGACCAGTTCGACCTGCGGCTGCTTGCAGCCCTGCAGGACAACGGCAGGCTCACGAACCAGGAAGCGGGCGAGCGGATCGGCCTTTCGCCATCCCAGTGCTCACGCCGCCGCTCTGCTCTGGAGGCGGCAGGCGTGATCCGGGGCTATCATGCGCGGCTCTGCGCGGACACGCTGGATTTCCGGCTCCTGGTGATCATCCAGGTCACGCTGAGCGCGCACAGCGGCGACAACGCGCGGCGCTTCCGGGAGCTGGTGACCGGGCTTGACGAAGTGCAGGAAGCTTATGCAGTGACCGGCGACACCGATTACCAGTTGAAGGCCGTGGTGCGTGACCTGAAGGCGTTGTCGGTCCTGGTGAACGACGCGCTGCTGCCGCACGCGAGCGTCGCGCGCGTGCGGTCGTCCATCGTGCTGGACCGGTTGAAAGAAACCTCGCACCTACCGCTGCGCGCCCACTCCGGCGGGTGAGCCGACTACACGGGCTGGTCCTTTCCCAGAGGGCCGGACCGCTAGCGGGACGGCATCCGGCAAACAAGGCCGCGTTCCGGCAGCAATCCCGCCCGCCGTCGGTGACGGCGTTGAAGCCATGAGCAGAGGCAGGATAAGTCTTTGGAGCCGTGGGAAGGCGGGCCGCCGCCCTTCCGGATGACCGCGTGGAGACAGTCTGCCCATGGAAGGTCACACCCGTCGAGCCGTCGTCCGGGCCGCCCTGCTGGCGGCTGCCGTGCCGAGTATCGCCCGGGCCGGTGCCGCGCCGGTGCGCATCGGTGCAGTGCTGTCCCTGAGCGGCCCTTACGCCAGCCTCGGCGTCCCGCAGCGGAACACCTTCAAGCTCCTGCCCCAAACCGTTGTGGGACGTCCGCTGGAGGTAGAGGTCGAGGATGACGCGAGTGACGCGGGCCTCGCCGAACAAGCCTGCCGCAGGTTCGTCGAGGGGCAGGGAGTAGACGTCCTGTTCGGAACGACCGTGACGCCGACCACCCTGCCGGCAATCGCCGTCGCCGGCGGGAGCGGCACTCCCATGATCAGCTTCGCGGCGTCCAGCGTAGTCATCGAGCCGCAGGAAAGCGACCGGCGGTGGCTGTTCAAGCCGGCACCGGCAGACCGCTTCACGACCGATCCGCTGGTCGCCCACATGGCCGCCAACGGGGTCGCCACCTTCGCGACGGTCGCGTTCTCGACCCCGTACGGCGACGGGCTAGTGGCGGCCATGACGGCCGGCGCGGCGGAGCGGAACCTGCGCAGCGTGGCGACAGAGCGCTACTTCCCGGCGGCGGCAAGCGTCGAGCAGGAAGTCCGGCGCATCCTTCGGGAACGTCCCGATGCGGTTTTCGTGGCGGCATCGGGCACGCCCGGCGTGCTGCCCATGATCGAACTGCGGAAGGCGGGGTTCGCCGGTCCCATCTATACGGTGGGCGGCATCGCGAACCCGGACGCGCTCCGGGCGGGCGGGGCCGCACTGGAAGGCGTGCTCCTCACGTTGTCCCCCGTCCTCCTTCCGGAGCAACTGGACGACTCCAACCCGGTCAAAGCGGCCGCGCTGGCCTACGTGGACGCCTACGAGGGGCGGTTCGGGCCGGGATCACGCTCGCTGTTCGGCGCGACGGCCTGGGACGCGTTCTCGATGCTGGACCGCTGCCTGCCCCAGGCCCTGGCCGCTGCCCAGCCCGGCACGCCGGCATTCCGGTCATCGTTGCGCGACGGCCTGGAGCGGCTACAGGGCCTGGTGGGTGCCGAGGGCATCTTCAACCTTTCCACGAAGGACCACAGCGGCAGCGGGCCCAGCTCGCAAGTCATGGCTACCATCAAAAGCGGCACATGGCGGCTGCTTGGAAGCTGAGGGCGCCTCCGTTGACCGGACGCCGGCCGCCCAGGTGCGAACGGTTTGCCTGCCGGATGGCGGCCGGGTCCGCCGACATCGCCCTATCCCCCACGCTTGGGCCGGCGTGGCATGGGCCGGTGCTGGAAACGTGCTGGGCACGCCTGCGTCGGGGAACACCAGCTTAGCGCCACTAGGAGGGCCTTGATGGCGGCGGCCCCGGGCCTGCTCGCGGTGTTGCCGCTGCGCCGGGCCGTGGAGGCCGCGGAGACGGCCAGGTTCATTGCGATAAGCCAGATCGTGGAGCACCCCGACGTGGACCGTGTCCGCCAGGGAGTGCTGGGCGGCCTGCAGGGTGCCGAGATCAGCGCGGCGAACAGCAGGATCGTTTACGAGAGCGCGCAAGGCGACCTGGCGACGACGGTCCAGATCGCCCGGCTCTTCGTCGGCTTGGACCCGGCCGTCATCATCGCGATCGGGACGCCGTCAGCCCAGGCCGTCGTACGGGCGACCAAGACCATCCCGGTCGTGTTCGGCGGCATCGGCGACCCCCTGGGCGCCGGACTGGTGCCGAACTTGCAGCACCCCGGCGGCAACGTCACCGGATCAGGTGCACTCACCCCGGTCGAGCCGCAACTGGACATCCTGAAGCTGCTCCTGCCTGCGGCCACGCGCGTGGGGATCCTGAGCAACCCGGCAGAAGCGAACTCCCGCGCGGCGGTTGACGCCTTCGTCAAGGCTGCCGCGCCGCGCGGCTACGATTGCCGGGTGCAAGCTGTCACGTCCTCCTCCGAGACGCTGACGGCAGCCAACGGCCTCGTCGGCAAGGTTGACGTGATCTACGTCCCGACCGACAGCACGGTGGTGTCGTCCATGGACTCGGTTGTCAAAGTCGAGCTTGGGAGCAGGCTGCCGGTGTTCACGTCCGAAAGCGGAGGCGCCGCGCGGGGCGCGCTGGCGGCGGCCGGACTCGACTGGTACGAGATCGGGCGGGACACCGGGGCGATCGCGGCACGGGTCCTGAACGGCCAGAAGCCGGGCGACATTCCCGTCAAGCAAGCCACCGACAAATCTCTGAGCCTCAACGCCCGCACGGCAAGGGCGCTCGGGGGTTCCCCTGCCGGCGGACCTCGTGGCCCGAGCCGTCCGGGTGATCGAGTAGATGCCGGGCCACGCCGGCCAAGTCTTGCGATGAGCGGCGCCGCGCTTCTCAACGCGCTCGAGCTCGGTTTCCTGTTCGGCCTTGTCGCCCTCGGCGTTCACTTGACCTTCAGGGTCCTCGACTTCCCCGACCTGACCGTGGACGGCAGCTTCACGACGGGCGCCGCCATCGCCGCGGTGCTGATCGCGGGCGGCGGCGACCCCTGGCTCGCGACCGCTGCGGCGTCCGGCGCCGGGGCGCTTTGCGGGCTGGTGGCGGCCCTGCTGAACCGGCGGTTCGGGATGCTGCACCTCCTGGCCGGCATCCTCACGACCCTGGCGCTGTTCTCGGTGGATCTGCGGATCATGGAGCGGCCCAACATCCCGCTGCTGTCCGAGGCGACCGTGCTCACGCCGTTCGAGGGACTGGGCTTCGGCGAGGCAGGGGTCCATGCGGCAGCAGCCGCCGTTGTGGCCGTTGCAGCCGCGGCAACGCTGGCGCTGTTCCTGTCCACCGAATACGGGCTGGGCATGCGGGCCGCAGGAGCGAACCCCCGGATGGCCCGTGCCAACGGCATCAACGTTGATGCCATGGTTTATGTCGGCCTCGCGCTCTCGAACGGCCTCGTCGACTTTGCCGGCGCCCTGTTCGCGCAAAGCGCCGGGTTCGCCGATGTGTCCCTGGGCAGCGGCACGATCCTGTTCGGGCTGGCCGCGGTCATCCTGGGTGAGGCGGCGTTCCGGGGGAGAGGCGCCCTCGGCGTCACCCTCGCCTGCATTCTCGGCTCCGTCATCTATCGCGTCGTCGTCGGGTTCGCGCTGAACACGGAGTTCCTCGGGTTGCGGTCGTCCGACCTGCGGCTGGTCACTGCCGCGCTCGTTGCCGTGGCCTTCATCCTGTCGCGCGGCAACCCGGCCGGCCTGATCCGCAGGCGGCTCGCCGCCCGTCCCAGCCCGGCCGCGAAGCCGTGATGCGCACCCAGGACCTGGTCGTGACGTTCGGACGCGGAACCCCGAACGAGGCGTGCGCCCTGGCGGGCCTTTCGCTCAGCGTCGCTGCGGGCGAGTTCGTGACCGTCATCGGCTCGAACGGGGCAGGCAAGTCCACCTTGCTGAGCGCCATTGCGGGCAGCGTGCCCGTTGACCGCGGCGCCATCAACATCGGCACAGAGAACGTGACGTCCTGGCCGCCGCACGCCCGTGCGCGCCTGGTGGCACGGGTGTTCCAGGATCCGCTGTCGGTCACGTGCGAGGCGTTCACCATTGAGGAGAACATGGCCGTCGCCGCGCGCCGGACCCGGCGGCGCTCCTGGCGCCCGGCGGTGGCTGCGCCGGAACGGGCATTGTTCCGGGAGCGGCTGGCGACGCTCGGCCTTGGCCTTGAGCACCGCCTCGGCGACCGGATCGGCTTGCTGTCCGGCGGCCAGCGCCAGGCCGTCAGCCTGCTCATGGCGACGCTCCTGCCCTCGCTACTGCTGCTGCTGCTGGACGAGCACACGGCCGCGCTGGACCCGAAGGCGGCCGCCCTGGTGCTGGCGCTGACGGACCGGCTCGTGCACGAGGCAGGGCTGGCAACGCTGATGGTCACACACAGCATGCGGGACGCGCTCGCGCACGGCGACCGCCTGGTAATGATGCACGGAGGCAAGATCATGTTTGAGGCCAGCGGCGGCGAGAAGCGCCGGCTCACAGCTCCCGATCTGCTCGACCTGTTCGGCCGGTTCGGGGGCGGTGCGGCCGTCAACGACCGGATGGCGCTGTGGCGCAGCCGGACGGCAAGACGTTCGAGGTCGTGCTGGTCATATTTCCAGGCATGACGAACCTCGACTTCGCCGGCCCGTTGGACGTGCTAGCCAGGATGCCCGGCGCACGGGCCTCAATCGTGAGCAGGGACGGAGCACCGGTCCGGACCGACCTGGGATTCGACGTCGCGCCGACGCACGACTTCGCCGGTGCGCCGCAAGCGGACCTGCTGTTCATCGGCGGCGGCCCAGGGATCAACCGGGTGATGCAAGACCCGGACACGCTTGAGTTCCTGGCCAAGCAGTCCAGTGAGGCGCAATGGATCACCTCCGTTTGCACGGGCGCCCTGGCGCTGGGAGCTGCAGGGTTGCTGCGCGGTTACCGCGCGGCGACGCACTGGACGGCCATGGAAGCCCTGCGGCCGTTCGGCGCGGAGCCAGTCGAGGAGCGTGTCGTCATAGACCGGAACCGCGTGACCGGCGGCGGCGTCACGGCCGGGATAGATTTCGGACTGGTCATCGCCAAGCTGCTGCATGGCGAGCAGTTCGCCGAGGGAGTCCAGCTCGGCATGGAGTACGACCCGCAGCCGCCCGCGCGGTCCGGGTCGCCCCGCACCGTTCCGGCTGCCCTGGTCGCGGAGTTGCGGGCGGCGGCAGGCCCGATGACGGCGGAACGGGTCGCGCTGGCTGCCGCGATCGCAAAAAGAAACGGGTGGACCGCCGATGCCTGATCGAGTCCAGGCGCCAAGGTCCTGGGGCGCCCTGAAGACGACCGAGTTCCCCGGCGATCCCGCGGGCACCGCCGTCATCGTGCCGATTGGCTCCATGGAGCAGCACGGCCCTCATCTGCCCGTGGAGGTTGATGCGACGCTCGTGGCGGCCATCGCGAGCCGGACTGCGGCCCGGATGCCACCGGAGCGCCCCGCCCTGGTCCTTCCGGCGCTCTGGGTTTCTCTGGCCGAGCACCACATGGGATTCCGGGGCACGGTGACGCTCGACTTCGCGACGCTCCGTACGGTCCTGCGCTGCATCGTGGGTTCGCTGTCGCGGCAGGGCTTCCGTCGCATCTTCCTGCTGAACGGCCACGGCGGCAACATGGCCGCGCTCGCGCCCATCGTGGACGAGCTGGGCATGGAGTTCGACGTGCCGCTTGCCTCCGCCACCTACTGGGTTGCCGCCGGTGCGGAGTTCAAGGCGATCCTTGAAGGGCAGCCCAACCTCATGCACGCCTGCGAGGCCGAGACATCCATGATGATGGCCTTGGTGCCGGACCTCGTCGCACTGGACCGGTTGCACGGGCTAGACATCCCGCCGGACGGATTGGGCGACCGGAACGGCGTCCACCGGCGCATCGCCATTGAGGACCTGAGCGCATCGGGCGTCGTGGGCACGCCAGTCGCCGCAACCGCCGAGAAGGGCGCCCGCCTCCTGGACGCCGCGGCAGGCGTCCTGGCCCGGCTGCTCTCGACCGATGGCACTTGGCTCATGCCGCATTCTGTCGCGCTGGACGGAAGGCCGGATTAACGGGCAACTTGCCAGGCGGGTGGAGGCGGGATCGGATGCAAGTTAGGCAACACGGCAGCACCTGCCTGGACGAAGTTCGCTCGATCATGGCGCGGGAATGGTCGCGGCACTCGATAGACACCTTGGGGCCAGGACTGGACATGCGGCTGCGGCTGCGGCCGATCAGCGCCGGCATGAGCCTGAGCGCCTTGGTCTACGGAACCGGAATACACGTGGTTCCCGGCGAACGGGACAACGTGATTCTCGTCCAGATGCCCCGGCGCGGGACCGCATCCGCCAGCTTGCCCGATGGGAACGTCGCCCTGCACCCGGGCGCCTTCGCCATCATAGACGTCAGGCACCTGCGCCATGCCGCTTTCAGCGCCGACTACGAGATGCTGGCGCTCCGCGTGTCGCTGCCGCGGCTGGAGCAGCAAGCCGAAGCGCTGCTTGGCCGGCCGCTCAGGCGCGGACTCCGGTTCTCCGCGGCAATGGTGCATGAAGGCGCGGGGTGGCGGAACTGGCAGCCGGTCGCGGCGGCCCTTGCAGCGATGGACGCCAACCCGAACCCGGAGATGCCGGACGCGGTGCTTGCGCCCTTCGAGGAGACCGTGCTGGCGTCTCTGCTGCTGTGCCACCCCAATAGCTGTTCCGACGATCTTTCAAGGCCCGTCCCGGCCGCAGCGCCGCGGCATGTGGTCCGTGCGGAGCAGTTCATCCGCGCCCACGTGCATGCCCCTTTGACGACTGGAATGGTCGCGGCGCATGTGGACGTCAGCGTCCGGGCGCTGTTCGACGGCTTCAAGGCGTTCCGGGGCGTGTCGCCGGCTCGGTACGTGAGGGATGTCAGGCTGGAGCGCGCGCGGGACGACCTTGCCCACGGGGAGATCTCCGTCGCCGACGTCGCGGCCAAGTGGGGCTTCGCGCACGCAGCCAACTTCGCCGCCCGCTACCGGCAACACTACGGCGAGGCGCCGGGCGACACGCGGCGCTTCGGCCGGGGCAGACGCGGGTAGAGGCGAGTTGAACGCCGGCCAAGGGCTCCTGCGCCGCACTTGACTGCCAGCGGGCGATGCATCGGCCCGGCGCGCGCGTAGGCGCCGTCCAGCGGTTTTCAGTGTCCGCCAGCCAGTCGTGCTGCAACGGACCCGTGCTGAAGCTGCCCGACAGCTCGTTCTGCAAGTCGTAGTCCTGCCCAGTTTGCGGCCCCCTGGTCACGGTGCGGCTCAGCGGAACCTGTCAACGACTTTGAGACGTGTTTTCGGTCAGTTTAGGCTTGCGGGTT
>CAXTAT010000059.1:0-12546 GCA_964242415.1 uncultured Acetobacteraceae bacterium | reverse complement strand
TCGGGAGAGGGAGCAGCAGCCAGCCGGCCCCCTATGCCATGCGCGATCGTCTCCCCCAACCCGTCACGCCGCCTTGCCCTCCAGCAGCCGCGCCAGGCGGAACGGGTGCAGGTCCACCCCGCTCCGCCCGTCGCACACCAGTTGCGCCACCGCCTCCCCAATGCCGGCCGAGTGCTTGAAGCCGTGGCCGGAGCAGGCCGACACCACCACCACCCGGTCCTGCGCCGGATGCCGGTCGATGACGAAGTTGGCATCATCCGTCATGGTGTACAGGCACGCGGCCGAACGGACCGGCGCCGCGCCGGCACCGCGCAGGCGGCCGGCGACATGCGCGGCATGCATCGCAGCGGCCTCCCCGGCGGACACCGCGCGGTCCACCGCGTCCGGGTCGCAGGCAACGCCGTACTGCTCGGTCCCTACCTTGACCTCGCGGGCGCCGGGCAGCGCCGGAAAACCATAGAAGTAATCCTCCGCCTGCGGCCCCTGCATCCAGATGTAGGCCGGGCAGCGGCTGGGGGCGTAGGCGGCCGGGTCGTCCACGGCAACCCAGTGCAGCACCTGCCGGTACGGAACCAGCCTGCCGCCGAACGGGCCGCCCAGCAGCGCACCCGCCCAGGCCCCGGCGGCGACCACCGCCTGGTCGGCCTGGATGGTGCCCGCATCCGTGTCGATCTGCACGGACCCGCCGCGCTGCTGCACCGCCAGCACCTTCTGCCCGGTCAGCACCGCGGCCCCGTCCGCGGCGGCAAGGCGGAGCTGGGCGGCAATGCACCGCTCCGGATGCACGAAGCCGCCCCCCGGCTCGAAGTAGCCCTCCTCATCGCCGCACAGGCCGAAAACCGGGAAGCGCGCGGCAATGCCGGCGGCGTCCAGGCGCTCATGGGCGATGCCCTGCCGCTCGGCGACCGCAGCGCTGCGGCCCAGGAAGTCCGGCCTGCCGTGGTGCCCGGCGCGGACGCCGCGCGGCGCCATGATCAGCAGGCCGCACTGCTGCAGCAGGGTCTCCCCGGTCCGCGCCTCCAGCTCGCGCCAGATGGCGTGGGAGCGGGTGACGAACGGCACATACGCCTCGCCCTCGCCGACCGCGACGCGGGTGACGCGGGTCTCGCCGTGGCTGGACCCCATGGTGTGCGGCGGCGCAAAGCGGTCGATGCCGACCGCCTGCACGCCGCGCCGTGCCAACTGATAGAGCACCGCCGCCCCCATCGCGCCCAGGCCGATGACGGCGACCTCCGCATGGATCGCCCCGCTCATGGCTGGACCTCCCTCGCCAACCGGCGAAAGCTCCGACCGGTCGCTCCCAACGGGCGCCCGTCATTGCGAGCCGGCTTCGGCGCGGCAATCCAGGGCAGCAGGAACCGCACGCGCAGCCCCCGGGTTGCCGCCCCGCAAGCGCGCCCCGCAACGACGCTGCCCGCATCAGCGGCCCAAACGTTCGGCATTCGGCATCGGTGGGCGTCCAGCCGGTCACGGCACCAGTCCACGTCGATCACTCCCGCCTCCAAAATCGGTCAGTAGGGGCACCCCAGCCTAACTGCGCTCGACAAGCGCTTCGCCCCCTAGTCGGCAGCGTTCCACACCTGGACCAGGTTTTCCACCGCGCAGTCCCGCCGTCATGCAGGACCGCCGCGGCACCGCGGCCGAGATCGTCAACCCCGGGAATCGACGGGCCGCCGCCCGCGCCAGGCCGGCCAAAAACCGTCACGCCGACATCACCGCCCGGCGCCTGCAAACCATCGCCACAACCCGCTACTCCGCCGCATCCGCCCGCGGCCCATGGTCCCAGCGATAGGCGTCCTCGGCGCTCGCGCCCGAGATCAGGCCGTCGTCCAGGTCGCGCCGCACCAGCGCCGGGTCGCGCGCCCGCGGGTCGCCCAGGCCGCCGCCGCCCGGCGAACGAATGACGATGCGCCCGCCCCGCGGCACCGTATGCCGGCCCTTACCGGGCAGCACCTCGCCCGACGCCAGGCCCACATACCCGGCGGCGCCCGCATGCCCGCCCGCGAACCCCCGCGCCGGGAAGCGCACCCGTTCATACGCGGTGGTGCAGATGAACGGCTCATCGATGGTGTTGCCAAGCTCCATGTCCTGCCCCAGCCCGCCCCGCGTCATGCCCGGCCCGCCGGAGTCCTGCCGGAACTGCTTGCGCCAGAACACCAGCGTGGACATCGACTCGAAGATCTCCACGGGTCCGCCGCGCACGCCGCTGGGAAAGCCCGTCGCCGACAGCCCATCCTGCGAGGGCAGGGCGCCCATGCCCCCAGTGGTGACGATGTTGACCAGGAAGTCGTCGCCCCAAACCGGAGGGCTGCTGCGCGGCCCGGACCCGGTGATGCCCCAATGCACCCCCGCGCCCTCGGCCGGCACCCGGTCCGGAATGGCCTGGCGCAGGCAGCCGAACACCAGGTCGGGCAGCATCAGCCCGATCTGGTGCCGCTGCACCACCGCCGCCGGCTTCGTCGCGTGCAGCAGCGACCCCGGCTCCGCCGTCACCGTCCGCGGCTCCAGCGACCCGGCATTGTTCGGGATGTCGCGCGCCAGGATGCAGCCCAACGCATAGGTCGTGTACGCCAGCGTGTAGCAAAGCGGCACGTTGAAGTTGTGCCGCACCATCCCCGACGACCCGGTATAGTCCACGTTGATCCCCGCGTCGGACACCGTCAGCGCCGCCCGCAACTCGACCGGCTCGCCATCCTGCCCGTCCAGCGTCAGCCCGGCGCGCCAGGTGCCGCGCGGCAGCTCGCGTACCTTGTCCAGCATCGCTGCCCGCGAGGTGTCGATGATGTGGTCCGCCAGCGCGTCCAGGCTGTCCAACCCAAACTCGTCCATCGTGCCGACCAGCCGCTCGCAGCCGATCTCGTTGCAGGAGATCAGCGCATAGGTGTCGCCCTCGGTCTCCACCGGCAGGCGGGTGTTGGCGCGGATGACCGCCATCAGGGTCTCGTTCACCACGCCCCCCTCGACCAGGCGCAGGATCGGCAGGAACAGCCCCTCCATGAACACGTCGAGCGACCCCGTCATGTTCGGCACCCCGCCGATGTCCATCAGGTGGCAGTTGCAGGCGACCAGCCCGACGAACGCGCCGGCGCGGAAGCACGGCGTGGTGACCGAGAAGTCGTTGGTGTGCCCGGTGCCGATCCAGGGATCGTTGTGGATGAACACGTCGCCGGGTCGCATGGTGCCGGCCGGATGCTTGGCCAGCACGTGGCCGACCGCCAGCGCCATGGAGTTGATATGCCCCGGCGTCCCCGTCACCGCCTGCGCCAGCATGCGCCCCCGCGCATCGAACACCCCCGCCGCAAGGTCGCCGGACTCCCGCACGATGGTGCTGAACGCCGTGCGCTGCAGCACCTGCGCCTGCTCCTCGACCAGCGCGATCAGCCGGTTCCACAGGATGCCCTTGTCGATCAGGCTGATCTCAGTCGTCATCGGCCCAGACTCCCATGCCCCAGACTTCCACGCCATCGCGCCGCACCCCACCGACCCCCGTCATTGCGAGCCGGCTTCGGCGCGGCAATCCAGGACGGCAGGCGCGGCGCGACCCCCGCTTGCCGCGCAGCTCCACCCCTCGCAACGACGCGCCGCCAGGGCACTCATGCCACCGGCGCCTTGCGGTCCATGACGATGCAGCCGAGGCCGTCCACCCAGGCATCGAAGGCCGCGGTGACGAACGTGGCTGTCTCGTCCTCGACGATCACCGCCGGGCCAGCAAGCCGTGCCCCGGCAACCAGGTGCTCCCGCCGGTAGCGCGGCGCCTGCACGACCTGGCCCGACCGGCCGTCGAACACCGCGACCCCGCCCGACGCCGCGGGCGCGCTGACGGCCGTGGGCGCTGCAACCGGCTCCGGCAGGGCCACCTCGGTGGAGACGGTCACCGACCACGCCATGATCTCGATCTCCGCGTGCGGGATCACCCGCTTGAACAGCGCCGCATAGGACCGCTCGAACCCCACCCGCAGCACGGCGTCGTCACCCGGGCCAAGCCCGCGCAGCGGCAGCTCGACGGCGATCTCGTGCCCCTGGCCGATGTAGCGCATGAACGCCATCCGCCGCTCAACGAGCGGCGCGCCATGGGCGGCCGGCTCCACCCAGGCGCGGACGCCCGCCGCCATCTCCCGCAGCAGCGCCGTCGCCACCGCATGGTCGAAGCCGCCGAGGCGCATATACGCCGTGCGGACCAGCTCATACGACACCGGCGCCGCCAGGAAGCCGATCGCCGACCCCACGCCCGCGTTGGGCGGCACGATCACCCGCCGCACGCCGATCTTCTCCGCCACCCGGGCGACATGCAGCGGGGCCGCGCCGCCGAAGGCGATCAGCGTGTGCTGGCTGGCCGCGACGCCGCGCTCCACCGTGTGCGCCCGGGCGGCGCTGGCCATGTTCTCGCACACCGTCTCATAGACCGCGTACGCCGCCATGTCGGGTCCGAGGCCCAGTGCGTCGCCGACCTCGGCCAGCAGCGCCGCCCGCGCCAGGTCCGGACGCAGCGTGATGGACCCCCCGGCAAAGTCGTGCGGGTCGATCAGCCCCAGCACCAGGTCCGCATCGGTGACCGCCGGCCGCGTGCCGCCCGCGCCATAGCAGGCCGGACCCGGCACCGAGGACGCGCTGTCCGGCCCCACCGTCACCCGCCGCAGCCCGTCCAGCCGGGCCAGCGAGCCGCCGCCAGCGCCGATCTCCACCATCTCGATCACCGGGATGCGCACCGGCAGGCCGCTGCCTTTCAAGAACCGCGCCGCCCGGTCCACCTCGAACAGCCGCACCGTCTCCGAGCGGTAGTCCTCGATCAGGCTGATCTTGGCCGTGGTGCCGCCCATGTCGAACGCCAGCACCTTGCGCTCCCCCAGCCGGGCGGCGATCCCCGCCGCGAACACCGCGCCGCCAGCCGGGCCGGATTCCACCAATCGCACCGGAAACCGCCGCGCCAGATCGACCGAGGTCAGCCCGCCGCCCGAGGTCATCAAGCACAACACCCCGCGGAACCCCTCCGCGCGCAGCCGCTCCTCCATGCGGAGCAGGTATCCCGCCATCAGCGGCTGCACGTAGGCGTTGGCGACGGTGGTGGAGGTGCGCTCGTACTCGCGTATCTCCGGGCAAACCTCGCAAGACAGCGAGATGCCCACCCCCGGCAGCGCCGCCCGCAACAGCGCCTCGCAGCGCCGCTCATGCGCACCGTTCGCGTAGGCGTGCAGGAACGCCACCGCCACGCTCTCGACGCCGGCCGCCTGCAGCGCCTCCGCCACCCCCCGCACGTCCGCCTCGTCGAGCGGCAGCAACACCTCGCCGCGGGCACCGATGCGCTCGCGGACGGTGAAGCGAAGCGGGCGCGGCACGAGGGGTTTCGGCCGGGCCAGGGCCAGCTCGTACTGGTCATAACGGCTCTCGGTGCCGATCTCCAGCACGTCGCGGAAGCCGTCGGTGGCGACCAGCGCAGTGCGGGCACCCCGGCGCTCGATGATGGCGTTGGTGGCAAGCGTGGTGCCATGAACGAAGGTGCCGACATCGGCAAGGGCAGCGCCGGACAGCGCCAGCACGTCGCGGATGCCGGCCAGCACGCCCAGTTCGGGTGCGGCCGGCGTGGTCAGCACCTTCGTCGTCCACCGGGCGCCGCCGTGGTCCAGCACCCCGCGTTCCAACACGACATCGGTGAAGGTGCCGCCCACGTCGGCGGATAGCTTGGTTTGGCGATCAAGGGCCATGGGTCAGGCGGCGATCCAGGCGCGGGCCAGGCGCCTGCCGATGCCGTTGGCCGGGATCGACTGGCGCAAGGCGCATCCCCCATCCCAACTCGGCACATCCGCGTCGAGGCTAGGCCAGCGCCCGGCGAACCTCCTGTTCTTCCCTGCCAAGACGCCCGGCAGGTTGGGACGGGCTTGCAGGAGGGTCCACCGCGCCGCGCCTCCCATGTGTCCAATGGCGTTCAACCCGGGGTTCCCTTCCATCTGAGCGGCGCCGATCCAGGACGTGCTGCCCGGGGTCCACACGCAACTACGTTCACAAGCAACTATCATGCCCCGGTGCAGCCCGGGGATCATCGCAGAATGCATGGCGGCGGCTGGAGACCGTCTTATCCCTCGCCCCAGCCGCAGCAGGGTGACACAACCCATCTGCCCGAACGATAGGACTGCAGCCGATGCTGGACGGTGTTTCCCTTGACCAGTTGCGGACCTTCGTCACGGCGGTGGACGAGGGCAGCTTCTCGGCCGCGTCGCGCCGGCTGCGGCGGGCGCAGTCGGTCGTCAGCCAGGCTGTCAGCAGCCTCGAGCAGCAGATCGGCGTCGCCCTGTTCGACCGCACCGGCCGCACCCCAAGGCTGACCGCCGCCGGCACCGTGCTGCTGGCCGACGCGCGCAACGTCCTGTGCGGCGTGGACGCCCTGAAGGCCCGCGCCCGCGGCATGGCCGGCGGCCTGGAGCCGGAGCTGGCGGTGGTCATCGACGTGCTCTTCCCGATGACGGCCCTCACCGAGGCGGCCAAGGACTTCCAGCGCCTGTTCCCCGCAACGGCGCTGCGGCTGTATGTCGAGGCCCTCGGGGCGGCCTACCAGCCGGTCCTCGACGGCCGGTGCAGCCTGGGCATCGTCGGGCCGCTTCCCCTGCTGCAGCCCGCCCTCGCCAGCGAGCGCCTGATGGCCGTCGAGTTGGTCATGGTCGCCGCACGGGACCACCCGCTGGCGGCGGCCGCGGCGCCGATCCCGCGGGCGGAGCTGGCCCGGCACATGCAGCTCGTCCTCACCGACCGGTCCGAGCTGTCGGCCGGGCGCGAGTTCGGCGTGCTGTCGCCGCTGAACTGGCGGCTGGCCGACCTGTTCGCCAAGCGCGCCTTCCTGCTCAACGGCCTCGGCTGGGGCGGCATGCCGCGGCACACCGTGGCGGAGGACCTGGCCCGGGGCCGGCTCGTCGCGCTGCAGATCGAGGATGCCCCCGCCGGCGTGCTGACGCTGCCCATGACCGCCATCTACCGCACGGCTGCGCCGCCCGGGCCAGCCGGCCGCTGGCTGATCGAGCGGCTCAGGGCACCCGGACGCAAGCTGTCGCGGCCCAAGGCGGCATGATCCCGGACGGGCCGCTGCCGCCGCCAGCCGCGGACGCCAGACGCACGCAGTGGCGGGGCAGGCGGCAACTCGCCGAAGCCATCGGCTATACCGATGGAAAGCATCCAGAAATATAGGCTTCAAGCGAGCCTGCCCATGCCGAAGTATTGCTCTGCCAAACCATGAAGCCACAGCAGCGGCAGCATCGATGCAGGCCTACGCGCCAGCAGGGTGAACGTCAGGACATCGCCAAGCAGCCATTCGGTGCCACTGGCGCCGCAATCCCAACACCTCAGCCGGAAGGCAAAGCCATGACCTCTCTTCTAGCCATCGAAGTCAGCCCTCGCTTCGAGTACTCCGCCTCGCGCAAGCTGGTCGCGCAGTTTGCCGAAAAGTGGCGGGCCGACCACCCCGGCGGCCCCGTCGTCGTCCGAGACCTGATGAAGACGCACCTGCCCTACGTTGACCTGCCCTGGATCGGCGGCGCGTTCACCCCAGCCGAGCAGCACTCGCCGGAGATGGCGGCGGCCATCAAGGTGTCCAACGACCTGACCGCGGAGCTGAAGGCCGCCGATCACATCGTCATCGGCACGCCGATGTACAACTTCTCCATCCCGGCGGTGCTGAAGGCCTACATCGACCACGTGGTCCGGGCGGGCGTGACGTTCACCGCCGACTACAAGGGGCTGCTGACCGGCAAGAAGGCGACGATCATCCTGGTCTCCGGCGGCGCCTATGGTCCGGGCTCGCCGGCCGAGACGTACAATGTCGCTGGAAGCTACCTGCGGCAAATCCTCGGCTTCATCGGCATCACGGACGTGACCGTGGTACTGGCCGGGCAGTCGCTGGCGATCGATCAGGGCAAGAAGACGTTGGACGAGTTCGCCGGCCAATACGACCAGGACCTGTCGGCCGCCGCAGCCTGATCGCAGTCGCTGGCGCAGGCCGTGCAACCGTCTGGCGGCGACGGGCGGGCACGATATCCTGGGACCGCCTGCAACGTAAAAGCTCGGTCCGCTCCCTCTCCCTCCGGGAGAGGGCCGGGCTGAGGGGGCCGCATAGACCTAATCCGCCCGTCCGGGGTTCGCACCTCCCTCCTACCCGCATCCTGCCAGTGGACATCGAGACAGCCCGCCGAGCCGGGCGCTTGTCAGACGTTGCGCGCGGGCGCGGGCATACGCCCGGGTTCGCCGACCTGCTGATCGCAGCGACCGCGCAGGCCCGCGGCCATGTCGTCCTCACAAGGAACCTGCGGCATTTCCTGCCCCTCGGCACCGCAGCGCACAATCCCTTTGAAGGGCTGCCGTAGCCTCCGCCCCTCAAACCATCGGCGCCCCGGCCGTCACCCGCGGACATCCATCGCCGAGCGCAGGCCGTCGCTCGCCATGTTGAAGCAAATCGACGTCGCAAAGATGCACAAGCCCGGCAGCATCGCCAGCACCGGCTGCGAGTAGATCGCCGCCCGCAGCGTGTTCAGCATCAGCCCCCACTCGGCCTCGGGCGGCCGCGTGCCCAGGCCCAGGAACGACAACCCCGCCGCCAGGATCATCGACACGCTGATCAGGCTGGTGGCATAGACGAAGATCGGCCCAAGCACGTTGGGCAGCACGTGCACCCGCACGATCACCATCGCCCCGGCGCCGCTGGCCCGCGCGGACTCGACGTAATCCAGGCCGCGTACCCCCGTGGTGACCGTCTCGGCCACGCGGATGATCTGCGGGATGAACACAAGCGACAGCGACAGGATCGCATTGTAGATACCGGCCCCTAGCGCCCCGCTGATCGCCACCGCCAGCAGGACGGAGGGGAACGCATAGAACACGTCGGTCGTCCGCATGATCGCCATGTTCACCCAGCCGCCGGCAAACCCCGCCACCACGCCCAGCACGCCGCCGATCCCCAACGAGATCAGCACCGGGGAGATGCCCATCAGCCACGACAGCCGCCCGCCGTAGATCAGCCGCGAGAGCATGTCGCGCCCCAGCTCGTCCGTGCCCAGGGGGTGGCCCATGGTGCCCGGCGGCTTCAGCCGGCGCAGCATGCTGGCCTGGTAGGGATCGTACGGCGCAACCAGCGGCGCCAGCACGATCACCGTCAACATCAGCAGCAGGACCCCGGCGCAGGCCAGCGTCACCGGGTCGCGCGACAGCCGCTTGCCGACGCCGCCCCAGTAGCCGCGGCGGCGGGGAGCGGCCGGCGCCGGGACGGACAGCTCGGCGGCGGCGATGTCGCGGGGCAGCACTTCGCTCATGCGCGCTTGATCCTCGGGTCGAGGGCGGTCTGCACCACATCCACCAGCAGGTTGAGGCCGACGAAGAACAGCGCGAGCACCAGTATGGTACCCTGCAGCACCGGGATGTCGCGCTGGAAGATGGCGCTGTTCAGCAGCAGCCCGGTCCCGGGCCAACTGAACACCGTCTCGACCAGGATGGAGCCGCCCATCAGGTAACCGAGCTGCAAGCCCATGACCGACAGCGCGTTGGGGGCGGCATTCTTCACGACATGCACGAAGACGTTGCCCGGCAGCATCCCCTTGCCGCGCAGCGTGCCGACGAAGTCCTGGCCCAGCGTCTCGGCCACGATGCCGCGGATCGTGCGGGTGATGATGCCCATCGGGATCACGCTGAGGGTGACGGCGGGCAGGATCAGGTACCGGATGTGCTCCCAGTCCCACGCCCAGCCGGTGGTGCCGCCGGGTCCCGCGCCCATGGCCGGCAGCTCGCCCAGCGTGACGCTGAACAGGATGACCAGCACCATGCCCAGCCAGTAGTGCGGGATCGACACCCCCGCGACGGCGAAGGTGGTGGCGGCGCGGTCGATCCAGCCGCCGCGGAACGCCCCGGCAAGCCCGCCCAGCAGCACCCCCAGGGCGAAGCCGATCAGCGACGCCGCCACCGCCAGCCGCAGCGTGTTGGCGATGGCAGGGGCAAGGTCGGACCAAACGGAGCGGCCGGTGGCGAGCGAGCGCCCAAGGTCGCCCTCGCCGACGTGCATCAGCCAGAGGCCGAACTGCACCGGCAACGGCTTGTCCAGCCCATACTCGTGGCGGATTTGCTCAACCACGTCCTGCGGCGCGTCGGCGGGGACGATGGCGTTGATCGGGTCGCCCGGCGCGATATGCACCAGCATGAAGCAGACCAGGCTGACCGCCAGGGCGATCGGCACGGCATACAGGATGCGGCGAAGCAAGTACAGGATCATGCGGCGTCCCGGTGGGTCAGAAGATCAGGCTGCGGTGCCAGGTCGGGCACATGGACGCACCGCGCGGCCCGGCCCGGCGCCGGGCTGCGCGCGGCAGGCATCGCCACCGTGCAGACCGGGAGCGCCACCGCGCACCGCGGCGCAAAGGCACAGCCAGGCGGCAGGCGCTCCAGGTTCGGCGGCGCCCCGGGAATGGTGGTGAGCCGCTTGCCGCGCACGCCGGCATGGACGGTGGCGCCGAGCAGTCCCTGGGCATACGGGTGCAGCGGCCCGCGCATCAACTCGGCGACGGGTCCCTCCTCGATGAAGCGGCCGGCATACATCACCGCAACGCGGTCGGCGATCTCCCCGGCAACGCCCAGGTCGTGCGTGACGAAGATGACGCCCATGCCCATCTCCGCCTGCAACTGCCGCAGCAGCAGCAGGATCTGGATCTGCACCGTGGCGTCCAGCGCCGTCGTCGGCTCGTCGGCCAGCAGCAGCTTCGGGCGGCACGACAGGGCGATGGCGATCATCGCGCGCTGCCGCAGGCCGCCGGACAACTCGTGCGGATAGGCAGCCAGCCGCCGCTTGGCCGAGGGCACCTGCACCAGCTCCAGCAACTTCAGCGCCCGGCGGTCCGCGTCGGCCCGGCCGATCCGCTCATGCCGCAGGATGGTCTCCCGGATTTGCGCGCCGATGGTGAACACCGGGTCGAGCGCGGTCATCGGCTCCTGCGGGATCATCGAGACGACGCTGCCGCGGATGTCGGCCAGGCTGCGTTCGGAGGCCGCGGCCATGTCGTGGCCGCCGACCAGCACCGTGCCGGACATCCGGGTGCGCCGCGGCGGGTTCAGCCGCATGAGCGAGCGCAGGGTGACCGACTTGCCGGAGCCGCTTTCGCCCAGGATGCACAGCGTCTCCCGCGCCGCCAGGTCGAAATCGACGCCGTTCACCGCATGAACCGTGGCGTCCCTGGACACGAAACGGACCGTCAGGTCGCGGACGCGGACGAGGGGGTCCATCTAGGCCGCCACCCTCGGCGCCTCGCTATGGCCGCTGCCGGGCGCGGCCATCAGGCAGGCCGCGAAATGCCGGTCCCCCGCGGCGGCCAGGGGCGGGACGGTGGCGGCGCAGACCGCCTCGGCATGGACGCAGCGGGTGCGAAACCGGCAGCCGGAGGGCGGGTTGACGGGGTTGGGCGGGTCGCCCTGCAACGGCGGCACGGTGCGGCGGCGGGCCGGGTCCATGCTGGGCCGGCTGTCGAGCAGCGCCACCGTATAGGGGTGGGCGGCGTTCTCATAGATGGCGTCCACCGGGCCGATCTCGGCGATGCGGCCGAGGTACATCACCAGCACCCGGTCGGACACATACTGCACGACGTTGAGGTCATGGCTGATGAACAGGTAGGTCAGGCCGAACTGCTCCTTCAGGTCCAGCAGCAGGTTTAGCACCTGGGCCTCGACCGACTTGTCCAGCGCGGAGACCGGCTCGTCGAGGATCAGCAGGCGCGGGTGCAGCGCCAGCGCCCGGGCGATGTTGATGCGCTGGCGCTGGCCGCCGGACAACTCGTGCGGGTACCGCCGCGCGAACTGCGCCGGGTTGAGGCCAACCGCCTCCAATAGCTGCTCGGCGCGGGCGACGGCCTCGCGCCGGCCAAGGCCGTGCACGCCGGGCGCGAAGGCGATGCTGTCCTGCACCGTGAGGCGTGGGTTGAGCGAGGCATAGCTGTCCTGGAACACCATCTGCACCTGGCGGCGGTATTGCTTCAGCGTCAGTCCGCCATGGCCGATCGGCTGGCCGTCGAACACCAGCTCGCCGGCGGTCGGCTCCAGCAGCGCCATGATCAGGCGGGAGGTGGTGCTCTTGCCGCAGCCGCTTTCGCCGACCAGCCCGAGGGTTTCGCCCTTGCGGATCTCGAATGACAGGTCGTCCACCGCCTGCACCGCCCCGGTGCGTCGGCCGAGCACGCCGGAGCGCAGGGCGAAGTGCTTCGTCAGCCCGCGCACGGTGAGCAGCGGCTGGGCGGCGCCCCCCACGTCGGGCGACTGCTGCAGGTGGGTCTGGAGCATCAGGCAGCATCCTCTTGGTCAGCCCGGCACTGGCCTCACCAGGCCCGGCCTTGCAACGCAGAGGCTGTGCAAGACCCGGACCAGCCCGCCAACGGGCTTGGGCGGCAACGCAGGGCGACGATGGACGATTGCCGCCGGCGGTGCCATGTGAATAAGGTCAGGCTCAGGATGATGACATCCATCTGCAGCGGCGCAACGCGCAGGCTGCCCGCCATGTCGGTGACCGCACACGGCACAAGGACCCTGCCTGCCCCCTCTCCC
>CAXTAT010000058.1:0-13651 GCA_964242415.1 uncultured Acetobacteraceae bacterium | reverse complement strand
TGGGGCCGTCCGCCATCGGGTCGGTGAACGGCATGCCGATCTCGATCAGGTCGGCGCCGGCGCCGGGCATGCCGCGCAGGATGGCCATGCTGGTCTCGGCGTCGGGGTCGTACGCCTCAAGGAACGGGATCAGCGCCCCGCGGCCCTCGGCCCGCAGCGCGGCGAAACGCGCGGCAATACGGCTCATGCTGCTCTGCCTGCTGCTCCCTCTCCCTCCGGGAGAGGGCCGGGGTGAGGGGGTCTTGCTTGCTGTGCAGCAGGGCGCGTCCGGTCCCACTGGACGCAGGCTGCCCGCGACCGGGCACCACGCTGCAAGACCCCCTTACCCCAACCCCCTCCCGGAGGGAGAAGCGAAGCCATCACAGCCTTACGCCCAGGTGCTCGGCCACCGTAAAGATGTCCTTGTCGCCACGGCCGCACATATTCATCAGCACCACCGCATCCGGCCCCAGCGCCGGGGCGATCTTGGCGACATGGGCAATGGCATGGGCCGGCTCCAGGGCGGGAATAATGCCCTCCGTCCGCGTGCACAGTTGAAAGGCGTCCAGCGCCTCCTGGTCGGTCGCGGCCACATACTCCACCCGGCCGATCTCGTGCAGCCAGGAATGCTCGGGTCCAATCCCGGGATAATCCAGCCCGGCGCTGATGCTGTGCGCCTCCTGGATCTGGCCGTCGTCGTCCTGCAGCAGGTACGTGCGGTTGCCGTGCAGCACGCCGGGACGGCCGCGGGACAGGCTGGCGGCATGCTCCTTGGTGTCCAGGCCACGGCCGGCGGCCTCTACGCCGATCAGGCGCACGTCGTCGTCCAGGAACGGGTGGAACAGGCCCATCGCGTTGCTGCCGCCGCCGATGGCCGCAACGATCGCGTCGGGCAGGCGGCCCTCGGCCTCCATGATCTGCACCCGCGCCTCGGTGCCGATGATGCTCTGGAAGTCCCGCACCATCGCCGGGTAGGGGTGCGGCCCGGCCACGGTGCCGATCAGGTAATAGGTGTCCTCGACGTTGGCCACCCAGTCGCGCATCGCCTCGTTCATCGCGTCCTTGAGCGTGCCCGCGCCAGACGTGACGGCGTTGATTTCGGCGCCCAGCAGCCGCATGCGGAACACGTTGGGCTTCTGCCGCTCGACGTCGGTGGCGCCCATGTAGATCGTGCAGGGCAACCCGAACAGCGCGCAGACGGTGGCGGTGGCGACGCCGTGCTGCCCGGCGCCGGTCTCGGCGATGATGCGGGTCTTGCCCATGCGCCGGGCCAGCAGGATCTGGCCCATGCAGTTGTTGATCTTGTGGCTGCCGGTGTGGTTCAGCTCGTCGCGCTTCATGTAGATGCGCGCGCCACCGAGCTTGGCGGTCAGGCGCTGCGCGAACCACAACGGGCTGGGCCGGCCGACGTAGTCCTTCAGGTAGGCGTCCAGCTCGGTTTGGAACGTCGGGTCGGCTTTGGCGGCCTCATACGCCTGTTCCACTTGCAGGATCAGCGGCATCAGGGTTTCCGCCACGAAGCGCCCGCCGAAGCCGCCAAATCGGCCGCGGGCGTCGGGACCCAGGCGCAGGCTGTTCGGGCGGGGCGGGGCGATCTGGTTCAAGGCTGGCTCCTGCATGGCATGCGGATGGCTGACGTCGGGCTGTCATACCGCAGCGGCCGCCGGGGGTCACGCCCTGCTTCGGCCCGGCAGGCTCTGCTCTGCGCCGCCTGGACCGGGCCGCCGCCGTCCTGCGGCAAGTCTATGCAGTCACCGTGCAGCACGCCGCGGCAGCCGTGCGGCAGGCCCGCGGCGTGCTCCTTGGTGTCCGGCAAGCGGGAACGCGAAGATACGCAGCGGAATGTGACCGGCGTCACATCATGCAGGTGCGGCGCCGGTTGGTCCTCCCTGCATGGGACGGCAGCCAAGATGGTCGGCCTGCCGCCTGCGACTGGAAGGGAGTGCCATGACATTTGTTGCCCGGCTTCACGCCATCCCCCTGCTTCACGCCAACCCCCGGCTTCGCGCGATCCAACACCCCGCCCAGTCCCGTGCCGCCAGCCCGGGCCGTGGCGCCGCGATGCGGGCCATGGGCTGGACGGCTGCTGCATCGCTCGCCGCCCTTGTTGCCGCGCATGCGTTCACCCATCCGTCGCCGGAGCCGCCAGCCTTCGGGTGCTGGAGCATCCCTGACGACGCCAGTGCATGCGCCCTGGGCCAAGCTCACGCTCCGACACTGAAGGATCAACTCGTGAAGCTGGCCGCAAGCGTGCTGCCGGAGCATGACAGGCGTGCCGCCCTGCCGCAGCAGGACCTGGTGCCCCGGCGATCCTGGACCATGCCCGATCCACCTGCCTCGCCGTGATGCGCCCTGTTGGCCGCACCCCGCCGAACAGCCCGCCGGTGAGTGCGGCGCCCCTGCTACGCGCCGGGCGCGACCAGGGGCACCTTCGTCGTCGGCCCCAACGCCGCGGGGGAGATCGCAGGCTGATATCTCACCGGTGACGGCACCGGCTTCCACGGCTTCGCCGCCACCCCGGACGGCATCACCGTGTCCGAGCCAACAAGCCTCGCCCTGATCGGGACCGGTGTCGCCGGCCTGCTCGCCCTGGTCTGGCGCCGGCATGGCGGCAGGCACGCCACCCCGGCATGACCAACCCGGCCCCGGCGGGTCGCCATGGTCCCAGACAGCCCGGCGGTGCGATGCGGGTACGTTGGCGCGATACGGAGTGCATGCTGAGATGAGCACTTGAGGGAAGGTAGATGTTCGCCGCCACGCGCAATGCCGGGTTTGATTCGCTCATGTCGAGCTGAGGCCGTGCCGTAAGGCTCCTGTTGCCCGCTGGCCCCGTATTCCGGCATCAGGAAATTCGGCGCGCCCTGCTTGGACCCTGGCAGCCCGCCGGCATAGGCTGGAGCCATGCTTTACCTGAACACCGGCCACGCCCCGCGCCAGACCGTGCAGCCCGGTCCGCACTCCGGGGCGGACGCTGCCTGGCTCGACCTGGTGCTGCCCACCGACGCCGAGCGGTCCTGGGCCGAACGATGCACAAACCTGCGCGTGCCGGCCCAGGCGGACCTCGCGGAGATCGAGAGCAGCAGCCGCCTCGCCGTATCCGGCCAGGTGCTGACGCTGAGCACGCCGATGACCTACCTGGGGCCGGACGGCATCTCGACGGTGGCGCCGCTCGGCTTCGTGCTGTCGCCGGACCACCTGATCACCGTGCGCTTTGCCGACATGCCGGTGTTCGACCTGTTCGCCGAGCGGTTCCCTGCCGCGGACCACCCGTGCAGCACCGCCGCCTTCGTGGGCCTGCTAGAGGCCATGGTGGACCAGTTGGCCGACGTGCTGGAGCATGTCGGCGCCGAGCTGGACGGCATGTCGCGCCGGGTGTTCGGTGCGGAGGCCGAAGCTGGGCGCAACGCTTCGGAGATCGACCAGAAGCTGCGCGCCACGCTGCGCGGGGTGGGCCGGGCTGGGGAGCGGCTGTCGAACATCCGCGACAGCCTGCTGGGGGTGAGCCGCATCCTCGGCTACACCCAGGACGTGGCGGACGGCTGGCTTCCGGCCGACCTGCGCCCGCGCCTGAAGACGCTGCGGCAGGACATCGCTTCCTTGTCCGACTACGACAACCAGTTGGCGAACAAGGTGCAGTTCCTGCTCGACGCCACGCTCGGGTTCATCAACATCGAGCAGGCGAACGGCATCAAGGTGCTGACCGTCGTGTCGGTGGTGGGCGTGCCGCCGACCCTGATGGCCAGCATCTACGGGATGAACTTCAAGGTCATGCCGGAGCTGCAATGGCACTATGGCTACGCCTACGGGCTGGCGGTGATCGTGCTGAGCGGGCTGCTGCCGCTGCTTTGGTTCAAGAAGAAGGGATGGGTTTAGGGTGGGATGGGCTTCCAGGCAGCGCCCAGCACGCACCGGGCGCCTGAATTGCCGGCGGCGGCCACGCGCTGCCAACCCGGCGGCCTCGATCAGGCGAATTACGTCACGGCTGCCCACCGACAGCTCAAGCCCGCCTTCTGCCGCTACCGTGCAGCCTTGGCGGCGGCGACGAACGCCCGGATCAGCCCCGCATCCTTCACCCCGCGCGTCCGCTCCACGCCCGAGGACACGTCCACCGCCGGGGCGCCTGACACGCGGACGGCCTCGGCGACGTTGCCCGGCGTCAGGCCACCAGCGAGCAGCCAGGGCAAGGGGGCGGCCCAGCCCTGCAGCATCGACCAATTGAATGACAGGGCGTTGCCGCCGGGGCGGGTGGCACCCGGCGGGGCCTTGGCGTCCAGCAGCAGCCCGTCGATGCCCGGCTGCGCCGTCGGTAGGTCAGCGGCGGCTTCGACGCCGGCGACGTACCACACCGGAACGCCGAATCGGCTCCGCAGCTCCGCCGCACGGCGTGGCGTGGCGTGGACCTGCAGTACGTCCAGCGCAATGGCGGCCAGGGTGTCGGCAATGTCCGCGTCGGTCGGCTCGACAAACAGGCCGACCCGCGCCGGGCCATGGCGGTGGGCGTCCAACGCCGCAGCCTGGGCCGGGGTAACGGCGCGCGGCGAAGGTGGAAAGAACACGTATCCGACCCAATCTGCCCCAGCCTCAGCAGCGGCGTCCAGGGCATCGGCCGTCGTGATGCCGCAGATCTTGACCTTGATGCTCATGCAAGCCCGGGGATGGTCATGCAAGCCCGGCGGAGGTCATGCAAGCTCCGCCGCGATGGCGGCGGCGGCGGCGGCCGGATCGGGGCTGCCGGTGATCGGGCGGCCGACCACGATCCAGTCGGCACCGGCGTCCACCGCCTGCCGCGGCGTCATCGTGCGCGCCTGGTCCGCCGTCGCCGCGCCGGCCGGCCGGATGCCGGGCACCACCAGCACCGGCCCGGCGCCCAGCGCGTCCCGCAGCATCGCCGCCTCCTGCGCGCTGCACACCACGCCGTCGGCGCCGGACGCGAGCGCCAGGCGGGCCAGCCGCAGCACCTGCTGGCGCGGGCCGCCCGCCACGCCCGTCGCGTGCAGGGCGCTGCTGTCCAGGCTGGTCAGCACCGTCACCGCGAGCAGGGTAGGGCGGTCCGGCCCCTCAGCCGCCCGCCGCGCCGCCTCCATCATGGCGCCGCCGCCGGCGGCATGCAGCGTCAGCATCCGGGGGCGCAATGGCAGCACCGCACGGACGGCGCCGGCGATGGTGTTGGGAATGTCGTGCAGCTTGAGGTCCAGGAACACCGGGCGCTGCGTGATGCCGCGCACCGCAGCGGGTCCGCAGGCCAGGACAAACTCCAGCCCCAGCTTCAGCAGCCCGCACTGCGGCGCCAGCGCGTTAGCCCAGGCCGCGGCCTGCGCCGGGTCGGCGGTGTCCAGCGCAGCAATCAGGCCGGTCACTAGACCCTTGGCGCGGCCAAGGAGACGTTGGTCGATCCGGGGGTCGAGGCGGGCGTCGAGCCTGGGCGCGACGCCGGAGCGGATATAGCCGGCGCCATGGACGGCAGGGCGGCGCGCATCGGCATGATCGGCGCAGGCGCGGGCGCCGGAGCAGGCCGGGTCTTTATCGCCCGCAACTGCGCCTGCAGTTGGCTCACGGCCATCTCGGCCCGGCGCGCCCGGCCCCGCAGCGCCAGGGTGCCGCCCCAGGTCATCAACGCGCCGGCGACGAAGAACACCCCGGCCGCCACCAGCACGGCAACGGATAGCGGGGTCTCCACGGAGATATCGGTCGGCCAAAGGCCCAACTGCACCGCCTGCTTGTTCGACAACGCAAACAGCACCAGCAGCAGCAGGACAGGCACGGCAATCAGGAAGCGCATTTGGGAGACCTGTCAGGCAGTGAGGCGTTCGGCGCGGGCCGCGGTGCGGGCCGGCTTGGGGCCTTGGTTGACCCGTTCGCGCAGCTCCTTGCCGGCCTTGAAGAAGGGGACCGCTTTTTCCAGCACCGGGACAGCCTCCCCGGTACGCGGGTTGCGGCCGGTGCGGGCGTCGCGCCGCTTGACGGTGAAGGCGCCGAAGCCACGCAGCTCCACGCGGGCGCCGCGGGCGAGGGCGCCGGTGATCTCGTCGAAGATGGTGGAGACGATCAGTTCCACGTCGCGGCTGAGCAAGTGCGGGTTCGCAGCGGCAAGGTCTGCGATGAGTTCAGATTTCGTCATGGCCTCGATGCCGTGTGCGGCGCCGCGTTGCGCCTAGGAAGATGAACGATGCCGGACGCTGCTCCGTCCGTCAAGGAAACGGCCCCTACGGTGGCACTACGGCCTTCTCCCTCTCCCCCCGGGAGAGGGAGAAGGCAGAGTCAGGGTCGATGCCCCCAGGGAACGCCGCATCAGCACCACATCGTGGCCATCCTCCTGCTCCACACCTACCCGTTGCCAGCCCAGGCGCACGTAGAACGGCTCGGCCGTCAAGGTATAGAGCCAGAGAACCGGCACGTATGCTGCGGCGGCGAACGCCTCCGCCCGGCGTATCAGCGCAGTGGCATAGCCGCGCCCCCGGAACTCCGGTTGGACGAAGACGCCGGCAAGCCAGGGCGTCAGGTCGGGCCGCGTATCCAGGTCGCCATGCACCACCCCCGCGGTCCCCACGGGCCGATCCTGGTCGAACAGGACAAAGGTCTCTTCTGGACCGACCGGCGGCGCCAGGATCAGCGCCGTCATCTCCTCGACAGAGTAGCCGCCGGGCGCACTGAAGAACGCCCCCACCCGCCACATGGCCACCAAGGACGCCAGGTCGGGCCGGTCAGAGACCGCCGCGATCTTGAACCGGCTCAATTCCGGCTACTCGCCGGCTTGCCCCTGCCAGACCGCCCAAGCGCCGGTCGGTGCCAGGGTGCTGCCCACGGCGGCCTGCCAGAACCCGGACAAGGTGGCGCCGACGGTCCGGTCATAGAACGACCCCGTCTGCACATCCCGCACCGGCGTGTCGGCGGGGATGCCGTGCTCCCGCGCCAGCCAGTCCAGCGCCTCGATCTCGCCGCCGATCTCATCCACCAGGCCCAGCTTCAGCGCTTGCCGCCCGGTGTAGGCGCGCCCGTCAGCCAGCTTCCGGACCGCCGCCGGGTCCATGTGACGGCCCAGGGCCACCATATCGACGAACTGGTCGAACATATCGTCCACCAGCCCATGCAGGTAATCCCGCCCCTGCGTCGTCAGCCCGCGTGTGAAGCTGGGCTGATCCTTCAACGGGCCAGAGGTAATCGCTTCGGCGCTGACACCCAGCTTGCCCAGCAGCCCATAGACGTCGCCAGTCTGCAGGATCACGCCGATGGAGCCGGTCAGCGTCGCGTCCCGCGCAAACACCCGCGCCGCCGGCATGGCGATCATGTAGCCGGCGCTGGCCGCGGTGCCGAGCATCACGGCTACGACAGGCTTCGCCGCGGCAACCCGGATCAACGCGCCACGCAGGCTCTCCCCGCCTGCGACGGAGCCGCCGGGGCTGTCGATGGACACGATCACCGCCCGCACGGTCTTGTCGCGCGCCAGGGCCTGCACCGCCCGAAGCAGCTTGGTATCCTCGGTGATCACGCCGGTGACGTTCAACCGCGCGATGTGCCGCAGCCCCGCCCCTGGCAACGCCCCGGCACGCCCGGCGATGACGGCCAGGGCAACCACCCCGGCCAGCACCGCCAGCACCCGCCAAACGTTCAGGCGGCGCTTGAGGCGCCGCCTGTCCAGCAAAAGGTCGGTTTCGAGCGCCAACTAAGCGTCGGTCTGCTGGTTCCGGCGCCGGATGGCAGCACCCAGGATGTCGCCCAGCGACGCACCGCTGTCGGTGGTGCCGAACTCCTGGATGGCCTGCTTGTCCTCTTCCATCTCGCGACCCTTGATGGTGAGCGACAGCTTGCGCGCCGCACGGTCGATCGCCGTTACCTTGGCATCCACCTTCTCGCCGACGGCGAACCGGTCCGGACGCTGGTCCGACTTGTCCCGCGCCAGCTCGGCCCGGCGGATGAAGCCGGTCAGCACGTCGTCCACCTTCACCTCGATGCCGTTGGCCTGCACCGCAGTCACGATGCACGTCACGACGTCGTTCTTGTGCACGCGGCTGAGCGTGTCGGCAGCCGGGTCGTCCTGAAGCTGCTTGATGCCGAGGCTGATGCGCTCCTTCTCGACATCCACATCCAGCACCTTGGCCTTGACCATGGCGCCCTTCTCGAACTTGGTGATCGCCAGCTCGCCGGCCTCGTCCCACGACAGGTCGGACATATGCACCATGCCGTCGATGTCCGCGCCGATGCCGATGAACAGGCCGAACTCGGTGATGTTGCGGACCTCACCCTCGACGGTGCTGCCCACGGGGTGCTCGTCCTGGAACTCCTCCCACGGGTTGCGCTGCACCTGCTTCAGGCCAAGGCTGATGCGCCGCTTGCTGCTGTCCACGTCCAGCACCAGCACGTCCACCTCCTGCGAGGTGGCGACGATCTTGCCAGGATGGACGTTCTTCTTGGTCCAGCTCATCTCGCTGACGTGCACCAAGCCCTCGACGCCAGGCTCCAGCTCGACGAAGGCGCCGTAGTCCGTGATGTTGGTCACGCGGCCGCTATACTTGGCGCCCGGCGGATACTTCGCCGCCACACCCTCCCACGGGTCGGCCTCAAGCTGCTTCATGCCGAGGCTGATGCGCTGCGTCTCGCTGTTGAAGCGGATCACCTGGACGCGCACGGGCTGGCCGATCTGCAGCGCCTCGCTCGGGTGGTTGATGCGGCGCCAGGCGATGTCGGTCACATGCAGCAGGCCATCGACGCCGCCCAGATCGACGAAGGCGCCGTAGTCGGTGATGTTCTTCACCACGCCGTCGAGGATCATGCCCTCCTTCAGGCCCTGGATCAGCTCGCTGCGCTGCTCGGCGCGGGTCTCCTCCAGCACGGCGCGGCGGCTGACGACGATGTTGCCGCGGGCGCGGTCCATCTTAAGGATCTGGAACGGCTGCGGCGTGCCCATCAGCGGGCCGACGTCGCGGACCGGGCGGATATCCACCTGGCTGCCGGGCAGGAACGCCACGGCGCCGCCAAGATCGACGGTGAAGCCACCCTTGACCCGGCCGTAGATGGTGCCGTTCACGCGCTGCTGCGCCTCGAACGCCTTTTCCAGGTTGGTCCAGGCCTCCTCGCGCCGCGCCTTCTCACGCGACAGGACGATGGAGCCGTCACGGTCCTCGTAGCGCTCGACATACAGCTCGATGTTGTCGCCGGGCTTCACCTCGGGCTTTTGGCCCGGCAGTGCGAATTCCTTTAGGGCAACGCGGCCCTCGGACTTCAGGCCGACATCGACGATGGCGTACTCGTCGGTCAGGCGGACGACGCGGCCGGTGACGACCGAGCCTTCAAAGCCGGTCTCCCGGGCCATGCTCTCGTCGAGCATGGAAGCGAAATCCTCCATGCCGGACATGGCGTTGGAGGGGCGGTCGAGTAGGGCGGTGGCGGATGATGCCATAGGTAGGGATGGTTCCTGTAGGTGGGCCGGGGCGAACCCGGCTCATCGGCGTGCGCGGCTGGGATGAACCCGGCTACGGCTTGCCCCGGCGGCCTGTGGCGCGCGACGGGACCGGATTGAACGGCAACAGGCCCGAGCCGTGCGGCCGGACCTGATGTGCCTGCACAAATACGTTTTGGGTGGCAGGAGTCAAGCGGAACCGAGTCGATTCCGCACAATTTCCAGGGCGTGGGCGAAGGTGGCGTCGGCGTCCAGGTGCGTGGTGTCGAGGACGATGGCGTCCGCCGCCGGGCGCAGCGGGGCCGAGGCCCGCGCCGCGTCCTGCGCATCTCGCGCGGCCAGGTCCGCCGCGACCTGGTCCAGTGGAACGGCAGCACCCCGCTCCTGCAACTCGTGCCAGCGGCGCCTGGCGCGGGCGGGGGCGTCGGCGACGACAAACAGCTTCACCCGCGCATCGGGCAGGATGACAGTGCCGATGTCGCGGCCGTCCAACACGGCTCCGCTGGCGGCGAAATCGCGCTGGAATGCCAGGAGCGCGGCGCGGACGCCTGGATGGGTGGCGACCTTGCTCGCCGCTGCGTCCGCTTCCGGCCCGCGCAGGTCGCTGCGGGCCAGGTCGCCGGCTTGCAGGCGGCTGGCGGCGGCCTCTGCGTCCGCCGGGCTGGCTGGATCGGCGCCGGCGTCCAGCACGCGGCGGGCTACGGCACGATACAGCAGCCCGGTGTCGAGGTAGGGCAGGTCCAGGGCGGCCGCCAAGCGCCGGGCGAGCGTGCCCTTGCCGGCCGCCGCCGGGCCGTCAATCGCGATGGTCGTGGTCATGCCAACTGCCCCCACGCTGCTGCACCCGCTGAAGCGCTGTCATCGAGAGCCGCACCTGCGGCGTGATGGTCCAGGGATACCCGGGTTGCGGTAGCAGTCGTGCGACCTTCTAGGTCGTCATGCCGCAAGCTCCGTCCACTTTGGCAAGCAAGGCAGGGCAATCGCCAATACCAGGAGGACAGCCTCTGCCCCCTCTCCCCCTTCGGGAGAGGGCCGGGGTGAGGAGGTCTAGCTCGCTCGCTCACAAGGCTGGCAGCGTCCAACTGCCCCGAAACGGTGTCGCCCAAACTGGCGGGACCGCGCCGCAAGACCCCCTCACCCCAACCCTCTCCCGAAGCGGGAGAGGGAGCAGGCAGGTCTCCCAGGGGACTTGCAATCGCGCTGCAGGCGGGCAGGGCGGCAAGTCCATCGAAGCCGGTCGTGCTCGGCATCACCGCAAATCTGCGCCCAGACCGCGCATCAGCATCACAAACCCGGGGAAGCTGGTGTCGATGAACGAGGCGTCATCCACCCCGACCGGCGCCTCGGCAGCCAGGCCCAGAACCACGGCGCTCATGGCAAGGCGATGGTCCATGTGGGTCCTGACCAGCCCGCCGCCGGCCGGCGCCCGGGTGCCGCCATGCACGACCAGGTCATCGCCGTCGATCTCCACCCGGGCGCCGTTCGCGGCCAGCAGGGCGGCGGTGGCGGACAGGCGGTCGCTCTCCTTCACCCGCAGCTCGGCCAGGCCGCGCATCCGGGTGGTCCCTGCGGCGCAGGCGGCGGCCACGGCCAGGACCGGATATTCGTCGATCATGCTAGGCGCACGCCCCGGCGGCACGTCCGCGCCACGCAGGCCCGTATAGGTCGCGGTCACGTCGCCGACGGGTTCGCCGCCCTCCTCGCGCTCGTTCGTCACCTGCAGGTCCGCGCCCATCTCCCGCAGCGTCGTGAACAGCCCGGTGCGCAGCGGGTTCAATCCCACCCCCTGCACCGTGACGCACGACCCGGGCACCAGCAGCGACGCCACCAGCGGAAAGGCGGCCGAGGACGGGTCCCCCGGCACCAGCACGTCGGCCGCCCGCAGCTCCGGCTGGCCCAGCAGGCTGGCGACCCTGCCGTGGCCGGCCTGCTCCACCCGCACCTCGGCGCCGAAGTGGCGCAGCATGCGTTCCGAGTGGTCGCGCGTCGGCTCCGGCTCCTCGATCCGGGTCCAGCCCGGCGCGTTCAGCCCGGCCAGCAGCAGCGCCGACTTCACCTGCGCCGAGGCGACCGGCAGCCGGTACTCGATCGGCAGCGCGTCGCGGGCGCCCTGGATCGCCAGCGGCAGCCGCCCGCCCCCCCGCCCGCTGAACCGCGCGCCGCACGCCTGCAGCGGGTCGGTGACGCGGCGCATCGGCCGGCGGCGCAGGCTGGCGTCCCCCGTCATGACGGCGAACAGGTCGTGGCTCGCCAGGATGCCGCACAGCAGCCGGGCGGCGGTGCCGGAATTGCCCATGTCCAGCACGTCCGCCGGCTCGATCAGCCCGCCGATGCCGCGGCCCGCCACCCGCCAGCGGCCCGGCGCATCCTGCACCACCTCGGCCCCCAGGGCGCGCATGGCGGCGGCGGTCCGCAGCACGTCCTCGCCCTCCAGCAGTCCGGTGATCCCCGTCTCCCCCACCGCCAGCCCGGCGAACATCAGGGCGCGGTGGCTGATGCTCTTGTCGCCGGGCACGCGCAGGGTGCCGGCAAGCGGGCGAGGCGGGCGGCGCGCCGTAAGCGGCCGGGCGGGGTGGTCCATGGATGCGGTTCCGGGTCGGGGTGCGCCCGGTAACACGCAAGGGCGCCGTTTGACAGCCGGGCATCGTTTGACAAGGGATCGTTGTTTGACAGGGAGGTCGTTGTTTGACAGCGGGCCGCCGCGATGGCATGGCCCCCGCCCTTTGATGTCCGCCGCCGTGGGTCCGCTCACCTGGGGCGGCGCGACGGCTGAAATCTTGAGGGGACCCGATGGCGAAGCCTGAACTCGGCACCAAGCGCGTCTGCGTCGCCTGCAGCACGCGGTTCTACGACCTGACGAAGGCCCCAGCCGTGTGCCCGAAGTGCGGCACCGAGCAGCCGGCCGAGCAGCCCCGCGCCCGCCGCACCGGCGGCAACGTCGTCGAGGACAAGCGCGCGAAAAAGGCCCCGGCGCCGGGGCTGGAGGACGCGGAGGTCGAGGTGGAGGCGGCCGAGGAAGCCGAGGAGGAGGAGGACGTGCTGGAGGACACCTCCGACCTGGAGGACGACGCCGACGCGATCAGCGGCGACATCGAGGTCGAACCGGAAACGGACGAGAAAGACCTGTAAGGCCGCGGAAAGCCTGTAAGGTGTGGGCAGGGCAAGGTGGCCCTGCCCGCCGTGCTGACCGGCCTGCATTGCCGTTGGAGATGTCTGATGCACCTTGAGCGCCGCATTCTGGTGACGGGTGGGGCCGGGTTCCTGGGCTCGCACCTGTGCGAGCGGCTGCTGGCCGAGGGCTGCCAGGTGCTATGCCTGGACAACTTCTTCACCGGCACGCGCCGGAACATCGCCCACCTGTTCGACGACCGCAACTTCGAGCTGGTGCGCCACGACATCACGCATCCCTTGTTCGTCGAGGTGGACGAGATCTACAACCTCGCCTGCCCGGCGTCCCCCATCCACTACCAGCGCGACCCCGTGCAGACCACCAAGACCAGCGTGTTGGGCGCGATCAACATGCTCGGCCTGGCCAAGCGGCTGGGCGCCAAGGTGTTCCAGGCCAGCACCAGCGAGGTGTACGGCGACCCCGACGTGCACCCGCAGTCCGAGGGCTACTGGGGGCACGTGAACCCGATCGGCTCGCGCTCATGCTACGACGAGGGCAAGCGCTGCGCCGAGACCCTGTTCTTCGACTACCGCCGCCAGCACCGGCTGCAGATCAAGGTGGCGCGCATCTTCAACACCTACGGGCCGCGCACGCATCCCCGGGACGGGCGGGTGGTGTCGTCGTTCATCGTGCAGGCCTTGACGGGCCAGGACATCACGGTGTTCGGCGAGGGCCAGCAGACGCGCTCGTTCTGCTACGTCAATGACCTGATCGAGGGCTTCGTGCGGCTGATGGACAGCCCGCGCGAGGTGGTGGGTCCGGTCAACCTCGGCAACCCCGGCGAGTTCACCATCCTGGAGCTGGCGCAGCGGGTGATCGACCTCACAGGGTCCGGCTCGCGCATCGTGCACAAGCCGCTGCCGGAGGACGACCCCCGGCAGCGCCGTCCCGACATCAGCCTGGCGCAGGCGCAGCTTGGGTGGGAGCCGAAGGTGGCGCTCGACGAGGGGCTGCGGCGGACGATCCCCTACTTCGAGGACCTGCTGGCGACGCTGCCACGGGGGATGCTGGGTGGGGGTATGTAGCGGAGGACTGACTTGGAAGCGTAACAACATGATTTCCGCCTTGACCTGTCTCTCTCTCTGTCATAGATAGCGTTCACCGGATCG
>CAXTAT010000057.1:0-13697 GCA_964242415.1 uncultured Acetobacteraceae bacterium | reverse complement strand
CCGATGTTGCCCTCCTGGATCAGGTCCAGGAACTGCAGGCCGCGGTTGGTGTACTTCTTGGCGATGGAGATCACCAGGCGCAGGTTGGCCTCGATCATCTCCTTCTTGGCCCGGGCGCTGTCGCGCTCGCCGCGGCTGACGGTGGCATAGACCCGGCGGAACTCGCTGATCGGCAGGCCGCCTTCCATGGCGACGGTGTGGATCTTGCCGCGCACCTCGGCCACGCCGTCGGCGTGCTTGGCGGCGAACGCCTTCCAGTGCTTGGACGGCAGGCTGGACACCCGCTCCATCCAGTTCGGGTCCAGCTCGTGCCCGCGGTAGTGCTGCAGGAACTCGTCGCGGCCGACCTTGGCGGACTCCGCCATGCGCAGCAACTGGCCCTCCAGGCCGTTCAGGCGCTGGCTGATCTGCTTGAGCTGGACGACCAGCTCCTCGATGCGGTTGTTGTGCAGGTGGACCTGCTCGACCTTGCCCACGACCTCCTCGCGCTGCTTCTCATAGCCGCGCTCGGACCGGAGATTGATCTCCTCCCCCGTGGTGATCTGCTCCAGCCGCTTGGCCTGCACCTTGTGCAGCTTCTTGTACAGGCCCTCGATCTCCTCGAACGTGGCGAGCACGTCGGGCTTCAGCTTCTCCTCCAGGGCGGAGAGCGACATGCCGGGGCCTTCGCCCTCCTCGTCGCCGTCCAGGTCGTCGGCGGCCTCGAAGCTCTCGGCCACGGCGTCGGCCGGCTCCCCGGCGGCCTCCTTGGGGCCGCCCTGGGTGGCTTCCAGGTCGATGATGTCGCGCAGCAGCATCTTCCCGGCCTTGAGGCTCTCATGCCAGGTGATGATGGCGCGGAAGGTCAGCGGGCTTTCGCACAGGCCACCGATCATCATGTCGCGGCCGGCCTCGATGCGCTTGGCGATGGCGATCTCGCCCTCGCGCGACAGCAGCTCGACGCTGCCCATCTCGCGCAGGTACATGCGGACCGGGTCGTCGGTGCGGCCGAGGCTCGCCTCATCGACGTTGCCATGCGGCTCGTCGGAGTCCTTTTCGTCCTCGCCCTCGGCCTTGTCGGCCTTGGCGGCGGCGGGTTCGGCCTCCTCGCCCTCCTCGCTCTCGACGACCTGGATGCCCATCTCGCTGAGCATCGCCATCACGTCTTCGATCTGCTCGGAGCTGTTCTGGTCGGCGGGCAGGACGGCGTTCAGCTCATCGAACGTGATGTAGCCACGCTCCTTGCCCTTGGCGATCAGGCGCTTGACGGCGACGGCGCTGGTGTCCAGCAGGGTGGTGTCGCTGTCCTGGTCGGCCGGGGCGGCTTCGGTCGCCGCAGCTTGCTTCGTCGCCATCGGTGGGGGCACTCCAAAATGTCATGGGCCGGCGTCCCGGCTCAATGATTAGGGTTCGGCGTCGGCGTCTTCCATCGTGAAGAGGGCGGCGCGGGCGGTGGACAGGGCAATCAGGCGCCGTTGCGTGGCGTCATCCATGTGCTTGGCGCAGGCTCGGCCAGCGGCCAGCCACTCCTCCTCCAGGTGCGCGCGGTTGAGCAGGCCAAAGACATGCCACCAACCCGCTTCCGCTTCTGCCGGCATTGCGTCCGCCCGCGCGCAATCGGGCAAGGGCAACGATGACGTTCGCAGGATGAGTTCGGTTTCCTCTGCCAAGTCCGAACTGTTCAGGTGGGCAAGCAGTTTGGCCGAATCAAGCTGGTGGTCATCCGTGGCGTGCAGCATTGCGTGGCGGACACGGTCCAGGACCGGCGGCAGGGACAGGCCCATCAGCGCCTCTTCGGTGTCGCGCAACAGGTCAGGGTGGCGGATCAGGATGGCCAGCAGGCAGCGGGCCTGCTCGGACTGCGTGCGGTCCATGTCGGCGCCGGGGGAGCGGGTGAAGGGCGGGGCGGTCTTGCCACGCTTGCCGGTGCGGGCGTCGCCGGGGCGCTTGCGGCTTTCGTAGAAGCGGTCGAGCAGCGCGGTGCGGTACTCGCCTTGCAGGCCGCGGTCGGGGATCGCGTGGGCGGCGGCCACCAGCCGGGCGCGCAGCGCGGCCCGCTGCTCGGGGCCATCGCCGGGCGCCTGCTGGCGCAGGGTTGCGAACAGGGTATCCACCAGGGGGCGGGCCGAGGCGGCTACACGGTCGAAGGCGGCGCGGCCGTCGTTGCGGACCAGGGTGTCGGGGTCCTCGCCGCCGGGCAGGCTGGCGAAGCGCAGGGTGCGGCCCGGCGCCAGCAGCGGCAGGCAGAGTTCCGCCACCCGCGTCGCCGCCCGTGCCCCGGCGTCGTCGCCGTCGAAGCACAGCAGCGGGCTGGGCGACACGCGCCACAGCTCCTCCAACTGGTCCTCGGTCAGGGCGGTGCCGAGCGGGGCGACGGCGGTGGTGATCCCGGCCTGGTGCAGGGCGATCACGTCCATGTAGCCTTCGACGACGACCAGGTCTGGGGTCTTGGTGCTGCGCAGTCCCTCGCGGGCCAGGTGCAGGGCGTACAGGTTGCGCTTCTTGGAGAACAGCGCGGTTTCCGGGCCGTTGATGTACTTGGGCTTCGCGTCGCCCAGGGTGCGGCCGCCGAAGCTGATCAGGCGGCCGCGGCGGTCGCGGATCGGGAAGGTGACGCGGCCCCAGTACAGCTCGCGCGCCGGGGCGCCGTCGTCGGCGGGGCGCAGCAGGCCGGCCTCGATCAGGCGGGCCGGGTCGATGCCGGCGCGGCCCAGCTCCGCCACCAGCGCGCCGCGGCCGTCGCCGCTCCAGCCCAGGCCGAATTTCTCTAGTGTCGCGTCGGTCAGGCCGCGCCCGCGCAGGTAGGCCAGCCCAGCGGCGCCCTCCGGCTCGCGCAGGCGGCGGATGAAGCTGGCCTGCGCGGCTTCCAGCACCTCGTGCAGGTCCAGGCGCTGCCGCTCCGCCTCGACGGCGCGGGGGGACGGCTTGGGCACCTCCAGCCCGGCCTCGCCGGCCAACTGCTCGACCGCCTCGGGGAACGACGCCCCGGCGGTTTGCATGAGGAAGCTGATGGCGTCGCCATGCGCGCCGCAGCCGAAGCAGTGGAAGCCGTCGTCGTACACGTAGAAGCTCGGCGACTTCTCGTTGTGGAAGGGGCAGCAGCCCTTCCAGTTGCGGCCGGACTTCGACAGCTTGACCCGGCGGGAGACCAGCGCCGAGAGCGGGGTGCGCGCCCGCAGCTCGTCCAGGAAGGCCGGCGGCAGGGCCATTATACTAGCGGGGCCATTATGCCAGCGGGGCCATCAAGTGGTGCCGACCACTTGGTGGGCCTGGCCGATGCGGGCGTGCCATCGTTGCGAGCCGCGCTTGCGGCGTGGCAGTCCGGGGGCGGCAGGCAGTGTCCATGCGGCTCCTGGATTGCCGCGCCGAAGCCGGCTCGCAATGACGACCCGATGCCGGACAGCGCCAGGCGAGGTGGAAGGCGGCTGGCAGGCGCATCAGGCGTTCAGGCGCGCCCGCACCAGCGCGCCGGCCCGCGCCATGTCCAGCGCGGCGCCATGCTTCGCCTTCAGCGCGGCCATGACCTTGCCCATCTCCTTTTGCGACGCCGCGCCGGTTTCGGCCACGGCGGACTCGACCTCGGCCGACAGCGCGGCGTCGTCCATCTGCTGCGGCAGGAAGCCCTCGATCACGGCGATCTCCGCGGTTTCCTTGGCGGCCAGCTCCGGGCGGTGGCCCTGCTCATACATCGTGACGGATTCGCGGCGGGACTTCACCATGCCGCGCAGCATGCCCAGGATGTCGTCGTCCGGGATGGCGGCGACGCCCTTGGGACGAGCGGCGATGTCGGTGTCCTTTAGCCGGGCCAGGATCATGCGCAGCGTGGAGGTGCGCGCGGCGTCGCCCGCCTTCATCGACTGCTTCAACCCGTCCGTAAACTGCTCACGCAAGCCCATTGCCGCACTCCCCGACCTAGCCCATCCCATACACCAAGTCGGGTCGCGGAGAGAAATTCCGCACCTGACTGGTCGCGCTTGCGATGGGAAAAAACCTCCCATATGCTCCTGTCATGTTGGACATCGATGACGTTATCGCCCGGCTGGGCGGCGCGGAAGCGGCGGCGAAGCTGACCGGCGTCGGCGTGGAGGCGATCCGCAAGTGGCGGCAGGCGCGCGCCGTGCCCAGCAAGCACTGGCCCGCCGTGATGTCCGCCACCGGCCTGCCCTTCTCTGCCCTGACGGGCGTTCCAACCCCGGAGCCGCCCATGCAGCCTGATCCCCATGCCCCGCCGGCTGGCGCGACCGCGGTGCTGGTGCTGGCGGATGGGTCGGCGTTCTGGGGCCGCGGGTTCGGGGCGCACACGGCTGTTCCGGCGGGGGGCCAAGCGGCGGGGCGGGTCGGCGAGGTCGTGTTCAACACGGGGCTGACGGGTTACCAGGAGACGCTGACCGACCCGTCCTATGCCGGGCAGGTCATCACGTTCACCTTCCCGCACATCGGCAACACCGGCGTCAATCCGGAGGACTTGGAGGCGGTCACCATCGCCGCCCTGGGCCTGGTGGTGAAGCAGGACGTGACGGAGCCGAGCAACTGGCGGTCCACGCAGCCGCTGGACGCCTGGCTGCGCTCGCAGGGCGTGCCGGGGCTGGCGGGGGTGGACACCCGGGCGCTGACGATCCGCATCCGCGACTCGGGGGCGCCCAGCGGGGTGCTGTCGTATCCCGCCGATGGCCGGTTCGACCTGACGGCGCTGGCGGCGCTGGCGAAGGCTTGGCCGGGTCTGGAGGGCATGGACCTGGCGCGGCAGGTGAGTTGCACGCAGTCCTATGTCTGGGACCAGGGCACCTGGGCCTGGCCGGACCTGCATACGACGCCGCCGGCCCGGCACCATGTCGTCGCCGTGGATTATGGCGCCAAGCGCAACATCCTGCGCAGCCTGGTCGCCAATGGCTGCCGGGTGACGGTGGTGCCGGCGACCGCGACGGCGGAGGACATCCTGCGGCACGAGCCGGACGGCGTGTTCCTGTCCAACGGCCCCGGCGACCCTGCCGCGACGGGCGTCTATGCCGTGCCGGCCATTCAGGGCGTGCTGGACCGGGAGGTGCCGGTGTTCGGAATTTGCCTCGGGCATCAGTTGCTTGCGCTGGCGTTGGGGGCGAAGACCTACAAGCTGGACCGCGGCCACCATGGCGCCAACCAGCCGGTGAAGGACCTGGCGACCGGCCGGGTGGAGATCACCAGCCAGAACCACGGCTTTGCGGTGGACGACGCCAGCCTGCCGCCGGGCATGCGGATCACCCACACCAGCCTGTTCGACGGCAGCAACGAGGGCATTGCGTGCGATGCCAAGCGGGCGTTCAGCGTGCAGTACCATCCCGAGGCCAGCCCGGGGCCGACCGACAGCCAGCACCTGTTCCGGCGGTTCGTGGCGATGATGGATGCCGAATTATAGGGAGTTTACTGAGTTAGCTAGTGTTTCTTGTATAACTGGATAAACTCTTTCAATATGGACCCGATCCGCAACCCGTACGTCCCCGGTGCTGGAACGCAGCCACCTGAACTGACAGGCCGCGAGCAGTTTCTGGAGCGCGCACGCATCACCCTGGCCAGGGTGCGGCTGCGGCGGGCATCCAAAAGCTTCATCGCCGTTGGCCTGCGCGGGGTTGGCAAGACAGTGCTGCTGGCCCGCGTCAGGCTGCTCGCCGAGGGCACTGGCTATCAGGTATGCGCCATTGAGGCGCATGAGAACAAATCCTTGCCCGAGCTGCTTATACCGCCGCTGCGCCGCGTGCTGCTGGAATTGGACCGGCTTGGCGCGTTGAGCGAGCAGGTCAAGCGCAGCTTGCGCGTGCTGAAAAGCTTCATGTCAGTCATTAAGGTCAAGTATGCCGACGTTGAGCTTGCCTTGGACATCAACGGTGAACAAGGCGCAGCCGATAGCGGGGATCTTGAGGCGGATTTGCCAGAGCTGCTCATGGCCGTCGGGCGGGCTGCCCTGTCGCGTGAAACGTCGGTTGTCATCGTCATTGACGAAATCCAATACCTGTCCGAACGGGACATGAGCGCCCTGATCATGGGCCTGCACCGTGTTGTCCAGGACGGGTTGCCGCTTGTGATGGTCGCGGCCGGCCTGCCCCAGGTCGTGGGGCTGAGCGGACGCTCGAAGTCCTATGCCGAACGGATGTTCGACTTCCCTGTCATTGATGCCCTCACGTTCAACGACGCCAAGCTTGCCCTGGCCGACCCGGCGGAGGACGAGGGAGTTGCGTTCACGCCGGCTGCGCTCGACCGCATCTTCGCCTTGACCAAGGGTTATCCCTATTTCCTCCAGGAATGGGGCTATCACACCTGGAACACCGCCGCGCAAACGCCGATCACCGAGCAGGATGTGCTCGATGCGACGCCGCTGGCCGTCCAAGCCCTTGATGAAAGCTTTTTCCGCGTCCGCCTCGACCGGCTGACCCCGCGCGAGAAGGATTACCTCCGCTGCATGGCAGAGCTTGGCCCTGGCCCGCACAGGTCTGGTGACATAGCCGACCGGCTTGGGATCACCGTCACCAGCGCCGGGCCGCTGCGGAGCGGACTGATCGGCAAGGGCATGATCTACAGCCCGGCCCATGGGGACACCGGCTTCACCGTCCCGCTATTCGACGAGTTCATGCGTCGGACCATACCGCTGCCGCCGGTCAAGCTCCCCCGCATCGGCCGCCCTAAACCCAACGCCGACCAGAGGTAAGCCATGCCCCGCCGCACCGACATCCACTCCATCATGATCATCGGCGCCGGCCCCATCGTCATCGGCCAGGCCTGCGAGTTCGACTACTCCGGCGCCCAGGCGTGCAAGGCGCTGCGGGCGGAGGGGTACCGGGTGATCCTGGTCAACTCCAACCCTGCCACCATCATGACCGACCCCGGCCTGGCCGACGCCACCTACATCGAGCCGATCACCCCGGAGATCGTCGAGCGCATCATCGCCCGGGAGAAGCCCGACGCCATCCTGCCCACCATGGGCGGGCAGACGGCGCTGAATACCGCCATGCAGCTTCATGCCAATGGCGCGCTGGCCCGGCACGGCGTCGAGCTGATCGGCGCCAAGGCCGAGGTGATCGACCGCGCCGAGGACCGCCTGAAGTTCCGCGACGCCATGGCAGAGATCGGCATCGAATCGCCCCGCAGCGCCATCGCCCACACCATGCAGGAGGGCTGGGACGCGCTGGCGCAGGTCGGCCTGCCGGCGGTGATCCGGCCCAGCTTCACCCTGGGCGGCACCGGGGGCGGCATCGCCTACAACCGGCAGGAGTTCGAGCAGATCGTCGCCTCGGGGCTGGACGCCAGCCCGACCAAGGAGGTGCTGATCGAGGAGAGCGTGCTCGGCTGGAAGGAGTACGAGATGGAGGTGGTGCGCGACAGCGCCGACAACTGCATCATCGTCTGCGCCATCGAGAACGTCGATCCCATGGGCATCCACACCGGGGACAGCGTGACCGTCGCCCCGGCGCTGACCCTGACCGACAAGGAATACCAGATCATGCGCGACGCGAGCATCGCGTGCCTGCGCAAGATCGGCGTCGATACCGGGGGGTCCAACGTGCAGTTCGCGGTGAACCCGGCCGATGGGCGGCTGGTGGTGATCGAGATGAACCCGCGGGTCTCGCGATCCTCGGCGCTGGCGAGCAAGGCGACCGGGTTTCCCATCGCCAAGATCGCGGCGAAGCTGGCGGTGGGGTACACGCTGGACGAGCTGTCCAACGACATCACCCGCACGACGCCCGCGAGCTTCGAGCCGACGATTGATTATGTCGTCATTAAAATACCGCGGTTCACATTTGAAAAATTCCCGGGGACCCCTGCCCTGCTGACGACCAGCATGAAGTCGGTCGGCGAAGGCATGGCCATCGGCCGCAGCTTCGCCGAGGCGCTGCAAAAGGGCCTCCGCAGCATGGAGACCGGCTATAGCGGCCTGGACCCGGTGGAGCCGCCGGGCGACGGCGGCCATGATGCGTTTCGGGCGGCGCTGTCCGCGCCGCGGCCGGACCGCATCCTGATGGCGGCGCAGGCGCTGCGCGCCGGGCTGTCGGTGGAGGATATCCACGAAGCCTGCAAGTTCGATCCTTGGTACTTGCGCGAGCTGCTGCGGATCGTGGAGGCCGAGCGCGAGGTGGCTGCGGCGGGTTTGCCGACCGACGCCACCGCGCTGCGCCGCTTGAAGGCGACGGGCTTCTCCGATCGGCGCCTGGGCGAGCTGACCGGCCGCAGCGAACCCGAGGTGTTCGCCGCCCGCGAAGCATTGGGCGTGCTGCCGGTCTATAAGCGCATCGACACCTGCGCCGCCGAGTTCGCCTCCGCCACGCCGTACATGTACTCGACGTATGAGGGCGGCTTCGGCCCTCCCGCGTGCGAGAGCGCGCCGACCGACCGGCGGAAGGTGATCATCCTCGGCGGCGGACCCAACCGAATCGGCCAGGGCATCGAGTTCGACTACTGCTGCGTCCACGCTGCCTATGCGTTGCGTGACGCCGGGTTCGAGACCGTCATGGTCAACTGCAATCCGGAAACCGTCAGCACCGACTACGACACCAGCGACCGCCTGTACTTCGAGCCGCTGACCGCCGAGGATGTCATAGCCCTCATCCGCAAGGAGCAGGAGGCGGGGGAGGTCCTGGGCTGCATCGTGCAGTATGGCGGGCAGACGCCGCTGAAGCTGTCGCAGGCGCTGTCCGCCGCCGGCATCCCCATCCTGGGCACCAGCGCCGACGCCATCGACCTGGCCGAGGACCGCGAGCGGTTCCAGGCCTTGCTGCACAAGCTCGGGCTGCGGCAGCCGGAGAACGGCACCGCCCGGTCCGCGCCGGAAGCGGAGGCCATTGCGGACCGCGTGGGCTACCCGGTGGTGATCCGGCCCAGCTACGTCCTGGGTGGGCGGGCGATGGAGATCGTGCACGACCGCGCCGGGCTGCACCGCTACATGCGCGAAGCCGTGCATGTGTCCGGCGACAGCCCGGTGCTGATCGACCACTACCTGAACGATGCCATCGAGGTGGATGTGGACTGCATCTCGGATGGCGAGACGGTCTATGTCGCCGGAGTGATGGAGCACATCGAGGAGGCGGGCATCCATTCCGGCGACAGCGCCTGCTCCTTGCCGCCTTACTCCTTGTCGCCCAGCACCATTACGGAATTGAAGGCGCAGACGGAGGAGATGGCGCGCGGCATCGGCGTGGTCGGCCTGATGAACGTGCAGTTCGCCATCAAGGACGAGGCGATCTATGTGCTGGAGGTGAACCCTCGCGCCTCCCGCACGGTGCCCTTCGTCGCCAAGGCCACCGGCGTGCCCATTGCCAAGATCGGCGCTCGCGTGATGGCTGGCGCCCGGCTGTCGGAGTTCCGGCTGGACGACGACGCCATCGCGCCGCATGTCGCGGTGAAGGAGAGCGTGTTCCCCTTCGCGCGCTTCACCGGCGTGGACACCATCCTCGGACCCGAGATGAAATCGACTGGGGAGGTCATGGGCCTGGACGCCAGCTTCGAGCGCGCGTTCGCCAAGGCGCAGCTTGGCGCCGGGGTGAAGCTGCCGGACCGCGGGACGGTGCTGCTGTCGGTGCGCGACGGCGACAAGATGGGCCTGGTGCCGATGGCCCGGCGGCTGACCGACATGGGGTTCAAGATCCTTGCCACCCGCGGTACCGCGACCCGCATCCGTGCCGCCGGGCTGCTGGCGACGACGGTGAACAAGGTGCTGGAGGGCCGGCCGCACTGCGTGGACGCCATACGGTCGGGCGAGGTGCAGATGGTCATCAACACCGCCGGCGGCCCGCAGTCGGTGGCCGACAGCTTCGACATCCGGCGCAGCGCGCTGCTGCATGGGGTGCCGCACTACACCACGATTGCCGGGGCGCGGGCGGCGGTGCATGCCATCGCGGCGCTCAAGGCGGGGACGCTTGAAGTTGCGCCGCTACAGTCCTACTTTCGCGGATCATTCTAGGCGCCACGGTGCCCCGGCACCCTCGCCGGGGACCCGCGCCTAAGCTTGGGGACCGAGCGTGCAGAAATTTCCGATGACTGCGCCAGGCTTGCAGCGCCTGGAAGAGGAGTTGCGGCACCTGAAATCGGTGGAACGCCCGTCGATCATCCGCGCCATCGCCGAAGCCCGCAGCCATGGCGACCTGAGCGAGAACGCCGAGTACCACGCCGCCCGCGAGCGCCAGTCCTTCATCGAGGGCCGGGTGATCGAGCTGGAGGAGATCGTGTCGGCGGCGGAGGTGATCGACCCCTCCACGTTGTCCGGCGACCAGGTGAAGTTCGGCGCGCACGTCCGGCTGCTCGATGAGGAGACGGAGAAGGAGACGACGTACCAGATCGTCGGCGTGCACGAGGCGGACATCAAGCACCTGCGGCTCAGCATTTCCTCTCCGCTGGCGAAGTCGCTGATCGGCAAGAAGATCGGCGACAATGTGTCGGTTCCGGCGCCGGGTGGGGACCGCATGTACGAGATCCTGGCCGTCAAGTTCGGCTAGGGTTTTTCCTGTGATCGGGCTGGCCGACGTTCAGGCCGCGGCCGGGCGGATCGCCGGGCGCGTGCTGCGGACGCCGACGCTGCCGTCGGATGCGGTCAGCCGGGCGACGGGCGCTCTGGTCACGCTGAAGTTGGACAACCTGCAGGCCATCGGCTCGTTCAAGGAGCGCGGTGCGGCCAACCGGCTGGCGCTGCTGTCCCCGGCGGAGCGGCGGGCCGGGGTGGTCGCCATGTCGGCCGGCAATCATGCGCAGGCTGTGGCCCGGCACGCGGGGCTGCTGGGCATCCGCTCCACCATCGTCATGCCGCTGTATACGCCCAGCACCAAGGTAACGCGCACCCGGGCGTGGGGCGCCGAGGTGGTGCTGCACGGCGAGGACTTGGCCGCCGCCGCCGCCCATGCTTACCGGCTGTCGGCTCGCGATGGGCTGGTGTTCATCCATCCGTTCGACGATCCCGGGGTGATGGCGGGCCAGGGCACGATGGCGCTGGAGATGCTGGAGGACGCGCCCGACCTGGACGTGCTGCTGATCCCCGTTGGCGGGGGCGGGCTGATTAGCGGCTGCGCCGTGGCGGCCCACGGGATCAAGCCGGGCATCGAGGTGATCGGGGTGGAGGTCGCGGCGTATGCGTCGTTGAGCCAGACGCTGGCGGGTATCGAGGTGGCGACCGGCGGCCCCACCATCGCGGAGGGCATCGCCGTGCACCAGATCGGCACGCACTGCCTGGAGGTGATCCGCGCGCATGTGTCCGAGGTGCTGGTGGTGCCGGAGCGCGTGGTGGAGGACGGCATCGCGCTGCTGGCGGAGGGGGCGAAGCAGGTGGCGGAGGGCGCGGGCGCCATCGCGGTCGCGGCGCTGCTGGCCCACCCGGGGCGGTTCGCCGGGCAGCGGGTGGGCGTGCCGGTGTGCGGCGGCAACATCGACGGGCGCATCCTGGCGAACGTGCTGCTGCGCGGGCTGCTGCGCGATGGCCGGCTGCTGCGCCTGACGATGGAGATCCCGGACCGGCCGGGGGTGCTGGCTGATATCGCCGGGCTGATCGGCACGTCCGGGGGCAATATTATCGAGGTGGTGCACCAGCGGCTGTTCGATGCGCCGAGCGTGCAGGCGGCGGAGCTGGAGCTGATGGTCGAGGCGCGGGACCCTGCGCATGCCGACGATATCCTGGAGGCGCTGGCGGGGCGTTATGTGGTGCGGCGGGTTTGATGAGCGGGGCGCGGGGTCGGACGGGGGAGGCATCTTGCCGGGCGGCTTGGAGGCTTGAGTTGCAGCGTGGCTTCCGGTGGGTGCGACCGGCTTCTGCTGCTTGTGATCCGAGGCGTTCCGGCTCGTGGGATTGCCTGGCTGGCCAGCCTTGATGCCGCAATCAGGCTAGACAGGAACCATGGATGTCATCGGCTGAGCGTGGCCCCCTGCTCCCTCTCCCATTTCGGGAGAGGGCCGGGGTGAGGGGGTCTTGCTTGCCTGGCGCCACCCGCGACCGTCGGCGTTATCGGAACCGGGCTGCCCGGGCCGGACGGGACCGCGCTGCAAGACCCCCTCACCCCAACCCCTTCCCGAAGGGGGAGAGGGAGCTAGATTGCGCTGGCCTCGGTGACGGGGTTGGGTGAGAGTTGCTGCCGTAAACGCCACAGACTGCCAGGAGCCTCCATGCGCAAAGCCATTCTTACCAGCCTCCTGGCTACGACCCTTGCGACAACTGCGCAGGCCGCCGACGACACCCTGCGCATTGCCATGACCGCGACCGATGTTCCCACCACCACGGGGGCGCCCAACAACGGCTTCGAGGGCGTACGCTTCCTTGGCTATCCGGCCTTCGAGGGGCTGGTGCTGTGGGACCTCTCGCCCACGGGGAAGCCCGCCACGCTGCGCCCCGGCCTCGCCACCGCTTGGGAGCAGGCGGCGGACGACAAGAAGACCTGGATCTTCCACCTTCGCCCCGGCGTCGCGTTCCATGACGGGACCAAGCTCGACGCCGACGCCGTGATCTGGAACCTCGACCGCTTCTTCCGGTCCGACAGCCCGCAATTCGAGGCCGCCGGGTCCGGCCTGATGCGCGCCCGCGTCCCCACCATGGACACCTACCGCAAGGTCGATGACGCCACCGTCGCCATCACCACCAAGGGCCCGGCGTCCTATTTCCCTTATCAGGCGGTGTATATCCTGTTCACCTCGCCGGCGTCGTTCGAGAAGGCCGGGCATGACTGGGGGCGCGTTGCCCTGCTGCCCGCGGCGGGCACCGGCCCGTTCCGGATCGAGTCCGTCGCCTCCCGCCAGTCCGTCACCCTGGCCCGCAACGACGCCTACTGGGACCCGGCGCACAGGGCGAAGGTGGCGAAGGTTCTCCTGTTGCCGATCCCGGAGGCGAACACCCGGCTTGCCGCGCTGCGCAGCGGGCAGGTCGATTGGATCGAGGTGCCGCCGCCCGATGGCATCGACAGCCTCAAGCAGGCCGGCTTCGTTATCACCACCGGCTCGTATCCGCATGTCTGGCCCTGGTTCTACGGCCTGGGCCAGGGCAGCCCGCTGGCCGACATCCGGGTGCGCCAGGCATTGAACTACTGCATTGACCGCGACGGCCTGGTGAGCCTGCTGAACGGCACGGCCGAACCCGCGGTCGGCTGGCTGAAGCCGGGCGACCCCAATTTCGGCCACCCGGAGAACCACTACGGCTTCGACCCGGCGAAGGGCAAGGCGCTGCTCGCGCAGGCTGGCTATGGCGCGGGCAAGCCGCTCGCGTTCAAGGTGATGATCTCCAACTCCGGCAGCGGGCAGATGGTGCCGCTGCCGATGAACGAGTTCCTGCAGGAGAACCTGCAAACGGCGTGCGGAGTGAAGGTGGAGTTCAACGTCGTCGAGTGGCAGGTGCTGCTGACCGCCAGCCGCCAGCCGCCGGACTCGCCGAGTTTGCAGGGGGCGGTCGCGCTTAATGTGTCGTCGCCGTCGTCGGATGTTGGGATCATGGCCCGCTACTTTGCGGCGAGCAGCTTTTCCCCGGCCGGATTCAATTGGGAGCACTGGCGGGATGCCGGGTTCGAGCAGGACCTGGCCCAACTGTCCGAGGCCACCGACCCGGCGACCATCGCGACCGCGTTCCAGCACGCGCATGAGCGCATGGTGGACGACCCGCCCTGGCTGTATATCGTGCATGACCTCAATCCGCGCGCCATGAGCAAGCGGGTGCATGGGTTCGTTCCCGTGCAGAGCTGGTTCGTGGACCTGACGGCGATCAGCTTGGAGTAGGGGTGCCTGCTCCCTCTCCC
>CAXTAT010000056.1:0-13928 GCA_964242415.1 uncultured Acetobacteraceae bacterium | reverse complement strand
CTTTCTCTCCATCCACGACGGGATCAACAATCTCTCCACCTCCGCCGTCACCGAGTGCCCGCCACCCAGTATGGGGACCATGAGGAAGTGTGGGGTGAGCAGGCCGGGACCAACGCGGCTTACCAAGTCGCGGCTTGCCACCCAGCACTGTCCCGATAGGAACCCCACACTTCCTCATGGTCCCCTTGATCCGCTCCGCGGCCCAACCGTAGCTGACGATGATGCCGCGCGCGGCAAGCAGTTCATCGATCATGCGCAGGCTGAGCGGGAAGCGAAAGGGGAGCCAAACGGCGTGGCTGATGATCTCAGCCGGGAAACGGTAGCCGGCGTAGCTCGGGCAAGCAGGTGTCGTCATCCCGCCTGCCTACCCGGCTCAGAGCCGCATCCTGCAAGCCGGCCGGAGGCCAAGTTGACGGTGCCCCCAGGACGGGGTCACAGCGCGGTGCTTGCGCCTTATCGTGAACTACCCGCCGCCGGCCGCCTGGTGGCCGCCGAGGTAAACCCGTTCCAGCAGCGTGCCCTCGCGCAGGGTGGCAGGCGTGCCCTCGCCGGCGATGCGGCCGGTCTCCACCAGGTAGCCGTAGTCGGCGCAGCGCAGCGCCTTGTCCACCAGTTGCTCCACCAGCAGCACCGCCACCCCGCTGGCGCACAGGGCGCTCGCCAGCGCCAGGATGCGGTCCACCAGGATCGGGGACAGCCCGCTCGACGGCTCGTCCAAAATGAGCAGGCGCGGGTCGGCGATCACGCCCTGCGCCACCGCCAGGATCTGCTGCTGACCGCCGCTCAGCCGCGAGGCTTGTAGGCCTCGCCGCTCCGCCAGCTCGGGGAACATTTCGTAGATGGCGCCCAGCTTGCCCCGGTCCCCGCGCGGGGTGCGGGCGTAGGTGCCGACCAGCAGGTTGTCCTCCACCGAGAGGCTGGTGAACACGCGGTGGCCCTCCAGCACCGGTACGATGCCGGCCTGCACCCGCGTGCGGGCGTCGGCGCGGGTGAGGTCGCGGCCACCGAGCGCCACCCGGCCCCTGTGGCTGGGGATCAGCCCGCAGAAGGCGTTGAGGATCGAGCTTTTGCCTGCGCCGTTGCGGCCCAGCATGACGACGAACTCGCCCTCGCCCACGGTGAAGCTGACGCCGTGCACCACCTCCGCCTTGCCGTAGCTGATGTGCAGGTCCTCCACCTGCAGGAGCGGACGCCGGGGCAGGCGCGTGCCGGGGATCATCGTCCTGATGCCAACCGTCCTCCGCTTTGACCAGTCTGCCGGCCCGTCCCCTCGTCATCGCGAGGAGCGCTCGCGACACGGCAATCCAGGAGTTGCCAGACCGGCGCGGCTCTTGCCCCCCTGGATCGCCGCGTCGAAGCCGGCTCGCAATGACGGCTCTGATCGGATGCGGAACCGCAAGGGTCAGAGCAGAGGGCCGTTGGCATAAGCTTCCCCATTCTCAATCTTCCCCATCCCTAAGCACCCAGGTACACGCGGTTGACCTCCGGGTCGCTCCGCACCGCGGCCGGCGTGCCCTGCGCGATGACGGCGCCGCGGTCCAGCGTGGTCACGGAGGAGCACAGGCGGAAGACGAAATCTGTATGGTGCTCGACCAGCAGCACGCCGATCCCCATTTCGCGCACCACCGACACCACGGCCTCCAGGTGGCCGATCTCCGCCATGGTCAGCCCGCCCGCCGGCTCGTCCAGCAGCAGGAAGCGCGGGCGGCTGGCCAGCGCGCGGGCGATCTCCAGGAAGCGCTGCTCGGCATGCTCCAGCAGCGCGGCCGGGCGGTGCATCGCGTAGCCCAGCCCCAGGCCGAGCACCAGGGCACGGGCGCGCTCCCGCAGGGCCGCTTCCCGCCGGGCGGCGCCGGGCAGGGCGAACGCGGTGGCGAGGAAGCTGGGCGACGCATCCCGCCAGGCCCCGACCATGGCGTTGTCCAGCACGCTGAGCGCGCCCACCAGCCGCGGCTTCTGGAACGTGCGGGCGATCCCCATGCGCGCCCGCTGCCGCACCGACGCGCCCGTGACCGATGCGCCGTCCACCAGAATGGACCCGGCGTTCTGGTGGTAGTAGCCGGACAGCATGTTCAGCAGCGTGGTCTTGCCGCTGCCGTTCGGGCCGATCAATCCATGGACCTCGCCAGGCGCGATGCTGACCGAGACATCGGTGAGCGCATGGACGCCACCGAAGTGCTTGCTGATCCCCCGTGCCTCCAGCGCGCTCACGGCCCCTGCCCCGCCGCCAGCACCGCGCGCAGCCGGTCCAGGTCGGGCTGCACGACATGGCTCTCGTGCCCCCGGCGGCGGCCGATGCGCGCGGCGAGGTCGCCCAGCAGCGGGCCGATCCCCTCCGGCAGCGCCAGCACCACGACGAGCAGCAGCAGGCCATAGAAGAAGTTGCCCAGCCGGGCGAGCGGCGCGACCGACTCCGGCAGGACCGTCAGCACGACCGTGCCCAGCAGCGGCCCGACGATGCTGCCACGCCCGCCGATGATGATGCACACGAAGAAGAACAGCCCGATGTCGAAGGCGAAGGTGTCCGGCGTGATGTAGCTTTGCAGCGCCGCGAACAGGCCGCCGGCCACCCCCGCCGTCACGCCGCTGAACACGAACACCGTCAGCTTGGCGCGGAACACGGGGATGCCGGCCCCGGCCGCCGCCACCGCGCTGTCGCGCACCGTTAGCAGGGCGCGGCCCCACATCCGCCGGGCGACGTTCCAACTGAGCCAGGTGACGAAGCCGGCGATCCCCAGCACCAGCCAGTAGAACCCGGCCGCGGTGTCGAACGGGGCGGGGAAGCCCGGCACCGACAGCCCGGTGCCGCCGCCGGTGATGCCGTCCAGCGCCAGGGACAGCTCCGCCACGATCAGCGAGAAGGCAAGCGTCGCCATGGCGAAGTAGAACCCCGGCAGCCGCAGCGAGGGCAGCCCCAGCAGCAGCCCGCACCCTCCGCCAGCACCCGCCGCAGCCAGCAGGGCGAGCGCCGGCGGCCAGTCATGGGTGCCGGCCAGCGCCGCATAGGCGTACGCGCCGATGGCCAGCAGCCCGACATGGCCGATGGAGAGCTGCCCCGAGTACCCCACCACCAAGTTCAGCCCGGCGATCAGCACCCAGTACACGCCAACCAGCGTCGCCAGGTGGACCTGGTACTCGTTGACAGGCAGCAGGGGCAGAGCCGCCAACGCCACCAGCGCCAGCCCGGCGAGCACTCGTCTCATACCAGCCGCCTAGAAATCGCGCCTGTCCGTTCCAACCAGCACCCGTCGTTGCGGGCCGGCTTCGGCGCGGCAATCCAGGGGCGGCCAGGACGGCGCGTGCAGTCCCTGGATTGCCACGCCGCAAGCGCGGCTCGCAATGACAGCGCATCCGTCAACGGGGCACTCGTCACCGGCCAGGCCCCCCGGCGGTCATACCGGGCGCATCCCACGCGCGCCGAACAGCCCCTCCGGCCGGATCAGCAGCACCACCATCAGCAGCCCGACCGCGATGGTCTGCTGGAAGGCACCGCCGAAGAAGTAGGTGGCGAAGGCGCTCAGCAGCCCCAGCGACAGCCCGCCCGCCACCGCGCCGACGCTGCTGCCCAGGCCGCCGACGGCGATGGCGATGAAGCCGTTCAGCGTCAGCGTCAGCCCCAGCGCGAAGTACGCGAACGTCAGTTGCCCCGCCGCGAACCCGCACAAGCCCCCCAGCGCGCCCGAGATGGCGTAGGACAGCATCCGCACCCGGTCGGTCGGGATGCCGCGCGCCCGCGCCGCGAAGGCATCCTCGGACGTGGCCTGGAACAGCTTGCCCCACATGGTCCGGCGGTAGAACAGCTCCAGCGCCGCGACGGCGAACAGCATGACGCCGACCGGCAGCCAGAACTTCTGGTCGAGTATCCCGTGCGAGAAGTCCTGTGGGATCACGCGGGGAAATGGCCGCGGCTCGGTGCCCCACCACAGCCCCACCGCCTGCTGCGTCATCGTCGCCAGGGCCAGGGTGCTGAGCAGCCACAGGTGCTCGTCCGAGCGCGCCAGCACCCGGCGGATCGCCACGACCTCGGTCAGCAGCCCGAAGGCGGCGCCGACGAGGATGGCGCCGGGCAGGGCAAGCAGCACCGGCCAGCCAAGCGCCGTGATCAGCCACGCGCCGAACACCGAGCCGAGCATCACGATATGCCCTGTGGTGACGCTGAGCACCTTCGACGTGGAGTACATCAGGTTGTAGATCAGCGCCGTGCTCGCATAGACGGAACCAACTGCCAGGCCGGACGCAATGACCGCGAGCACCGCCGCCTCAGCGCGGGGCAGCCTGGTAGCTGCCCTCTTGGAAGGTGTCGGCGCTGTCCATCGCCATGCCGCTGTCCGGGAAGCCGTTGTGGTCGGCGGCGCTCCAGGCGTAGGTGCCGTATACCCCTTCGAGGCCCGCGGTGTGCTCCAGCACGTCCTTAATCCGCTGCGGGTCGAGCGAGTTGGCCTTCCCAGCGGCATAGGCGATCAGCTTCATCGAGTCGTAGCCGAGCGTCACCCACCAGAAGGTGAAGCCGATCTCGCCCCCGAGCGACGGCTTCACCGCGTCCATCAGGGCCTGCGTGCGGGGCGGCAGCTTGCCGTCCATGAACGTGGTGCTGGTGTAGCCGGCGGCGAAGGTGTTGCGCCAGTATCCCGGCTTGTTCAGCAGCGCCTTGACCGGCAGCGCCATCAGGGACGGGTGGCCGACCACCGGCACGTCCCACCCCATGTCCCCCCGGGTGTTCAGGATGCGCGCGCACAGCCCCGTCGCCGAGGACCACGGCATGACGATATCCGCCCCGGCGGCGCGCGCCTTGGTCATCTCGTCGGTCAGGTCGGTCTTGTTGGCGTCTATCAGCACCGAGTACACCGGGGTGACGCCCGCCTTGCGCAGCAGCGCCTCCGCCGTCTTGGCGCTGGAGGTGCCGTAGCCCGAGGTGTCGCCGATGATGGCGACCTTGCGGCCGTGCAGCACGTTCAGCGCGTAGTCGTTGGCCGCCAGGATCCACTGCGTGTTGGTGTTGATGGTGCGGAACGCCAGCGGGTATTTCTGCGGGCTGGTCAGCTCGTCCAGCGAGCCGATGACGATGTTGGGGATGCCGGCGCGGTTCAGCACGGGCACGACAGCCAGCGCCTCGCCGGAGTTCACGGGGCCGATGACGAACTGCACCTTGTCGGAGAACACGAGCTGCTGCGCCAGGTTGACGGCCTTCACCGGGTCCCCGGCGGTGTCGCGGGTCAGCAGCTCGACGGGGCGGCCGAGGATGCCGCCGGCCTTGTTGATCTCGGCGACGGCGAACACGACGCCCTGGTTCTCGGCGATGGCGGCGGAGGAAAGCGGTCCCGTGAGCGAGGACAGCCAGCCGATCTTGACCGCCTCCTGCGCGTGCGCCGCGGCGGCGATGGAACAGCAGGCCGTGACGGCTAGAAGCAGCGCTCGCATGTTGATCCCCTCCCAGAGGCCGGCTTTTGCAGGGATGGTCGCTGGCGTGGCAGGGGCTGTCAAGCCGTTCCGTGGTGAGGAACGGTTGCAGGCGAACACGGCCAAAGCCTCCGCGAACTCAGGACCAGCCGGCAGGGTAACCACATGCAATGCAGGGACCGCACTGGCTCCCTCTCCCTCCGGGAGAGGGTTGGGGTGAGGGGGGCGGCAAGGACCGATCTTCACCGAGTTACGAGCAAGCTTCGCTCTCTTCCGACCAAACTAGGCCCTTGCCGCCCCCCTCACCCCGGCCCTCTCCCGGAGGGAGAGGGAGCAGTCAGCGTGCCCACTTCATATGCTTCAGCCCCGGCCGAACCGGCCCTTTTGTGTTGCACAGCACGAAATACCGCTTGACGCAGCCGCCTCCTGGGTCTGCCATGGGCGCACGCGGCAGCAGACCCGCGGCGGAGGGGCGTACGTTGAGCTGGATCACCGGCGTGGGCCTGACGCCATACGGGCGCCTGGACGGCCAGGACACCCTGGACCTGATGAGCGACGCCGCGGCTGCCGCCCTGGACGACGCCGGGCTGCGGCGCGCGGAGGTGGACGGGCTGGTCACGGGCTACTCCACCACCTTGCCGCACCTGATGCTCTCGACCGTGTTCACCGAGCACTTCGGCCTGATGCCGCACTACGCGCACGGCGTGCAGCTTGGCGGCGCCACCGGCTTTGCCATGACGATGCTGGCGCATCAGCTTGTGGACGCGGGGGCCGCACGGCACGTCCTGGTCGTCGCCGGGGAGAACCGGCTGACCGGGCAGTCGCGGGACGCCGCGGTGCAGGTGCTGGCCCAGGTCGGGCACCCCCGCTACGAGGTGCCGCTGGGGCCGACCATCCCCGCCTACTACGGCCTGGTCGCCTCCCGCTACATGCACGAGACCGGCACGACGGCGGAAGACCTGGCGGAGCTTGCGGTGCTGATGCGCGCCCACGCCGCGCTGCACCCCGGCGCGCAGTTCCAGACGCCGGTCACGGTGGACGAGGTGCTGGCCTCCAAGCCGATCGCCCCGCCGCTGCGCCTGCTGGATTGCTGCCCCATCTCGGACGGCGGCGCGGCCGTCGTGGTCAGCCGCGAGCGCACCGGGCCGGCCGGGGTGCGGATCGTCGGCGCCGGGCAGGCGCACACCCACCAGCATGTGACGGCGGCGCCCAGCCTGACCCGGTTCGGCGCGGCGGACGCGGCGGCGCGGGCGGGGCTGGGCCGCACGGTGGCAGCCGGGGACGTGCGCTATGCCGGCATCTACGACAGCTTCACCATCACGCTCGCCATCCTGCTGGAGGAGCTTGGCCTGGCCCCGCGCGCCGGGGCCGGGGCGCTGGCGCGGGCGGGGCACTTCAGCCGCGGCGGCCGGCTGCCGCTGAACACGCATGGCGGGCTGCTCAGCTATGGCCATTGCGGCGTCGGCGGGGCGATGGCGCACCTGGTGGAGGCGCAGTTGCAGATGACCGGCCGGGCCGGGCCGCGGCAGGTCGGGGACGCCTCGCTGGCGCTGCTGCACGGCGATGGCGGCGTGCTGTCCTCCCATGTCAGCCTGCTGCTGGAGCAAACCCGATGACCGACTGGACTGCCGGAACGCCTGGCCTGGACTTCCAGCACTGCCCGGCGTGCGGCGCCGTCTGGTACTTCGCCCGCACTTTCTGCCCGCGCTGCGGCGCTGCCGGCCCGGAAACGCGCACGGCATCCGGGCGCGGCCGGGTTTATGCCATCACCACCGTCACCCGCGCGCCATCGCCGGAGCTTCGGGCGCTGGCCCCCTACCGGGTTGCGCTGGTCGATATGGAAGAAGGGTTCCGCGCCATGACGCACGCCGCCCAGGATGTGGGGATCGACGACAAGGTGGTGACGCGCTTCGTGGCCTTCGGCGACCTCACCATCCCTTTTTGCGAACGGCCCGGCGCATGACCACCGGCTCGATGCCAACCGTCCCGTGTCCCGGCCGGTTCACCCCACCGTCATTGCGAGGAGCGCAGCGACGCGGCAATCCAGAGGCCGCACGACTGGCGCAGCCCATGCGCTCCTGGATTGCCGCGCCGCAAACGCGGCTCGCAATGACGGCGCCTGATGGGATGCTGCTGCGTGGAGGTCAGAACAGATGACGGCTGGCATAAGCCTGGTGCTGGACCCCGCCTCCGTCGCGGTGATCGGCGCGTCGGAGAACCCGGACAAGATCGGCGGGCGGCCGGTGGACTACCTGGCCCGGTTCGGCTTCCGCGGCCGGGTGTTCCCGATCAACCCCAACCGCGCCGAGTTGCAGGGCCTCCGCAGCTTCCCGGACCTGGCGGCCCTGCCGATGCCGCCGGACGTGGCGATCATCGCCGTCCCCGGCGCCGCAGCCGTCGCCGCGGTGGAGGACTGCGCCGCCGCCGGGGTCAAGGTGGCGATCATGATGGCGTCCGGCTTCGGCGAGACCGCCGGGGGCAAGGCGCAGGAGCGGGGCATGGCTGCCAATGCCCGGGCGCGCGGCCTGCGGCTGGTCGGCCCGAACTCGCAGGGCCTGGCCAACTTCGCCACCGGGGCGGTGCTCAGCTTCTCCTCCATGTACATCGAGGCGCCGCCGCAGGACGGACCCGTGGCCATCATCAGCCAGAGCGGCGCGATGAGCGTCGTGCCGTACGGCATCCTGCGCGGCCGGGGCATCGGCATCCGCCACTCGCACGCCACCGGCAACGACTGCGACGTGACCGCGTGCGAGCTGGCGGTGGCCGTCGCCGCCGACCCGGACGTGCGGGTGCTGCTGCTGTACCTCGAAGGCATCACCGACCCGCACCACCTGGCCGAGGCCGCGCGGGTGGCGCATGCCCGCGGCCTGCCGGTGATTGCGCTGAAACCCGGCCGCACCGCCGCGGGCCAGGCGGCGGCGCGGTCCCATACCGGGGCGCTCGCCAACGAGGACCGGGTGGTGGACGCCTTCATGCGGCGCCACGGCATCCGCCGGGTGCGCGACATGGCCGAGATGGTCGATGCGGTCGAGCTTTACCTGAAAGGCTGGCATCCGCGCGGGCGCCGGCTGGTGGTGGTCAGCAACTCCGGCGCGACCTGCGTCATGGCGGCCGATGCGGCGACCGCGGCCGGGATGCCGATGGCGGAGCTGTCCGAGGCGACGCAGGCCGGGCTGCGCGCCGTGCTGCCCAGCTTTGCCGCCACGGCGAACCCGGTGGACATCACCGCCGCCCTGCTGACCAACAGCGGCCTGTTCAGCCAGATCCTGCCCGTGCTGGCGCGCGACCCGGCCGCCGACGCCTTCCTGATCGGCGTGCCCGTCGCCGGTGCGGCCTACGACGTGCCGGTATTCGCCCGCGATGCGGCGGCGTTCGCGGCAGAGACCGGCAAGCCATTGGTGATCGCTGCGCCGCAGCCGATGGTGGCCGGGCACTTCAAGGTGGCGGGCCTGCCGGTGTTCACGTTCGAGACGCAGGCGGTCGCCGCGCTGGACGGCTTCATCCGCCACCACGAGCTGATCGAGGCCACCCGCGGGCGGCCCGGCCCCGTCGCGCTGCCAGCGGCCCTGCCCGGCAACGGACGGCTGCTGAACGAGGCCGACAGCCTGCGCCGCCTGGCCGCCGCAGGCATCCTCGTCATGCCGCACCGCCTCTGCTGGACGGAGGCGGAGGCGGTGGACGCGCTCGCGGCGCTGGGCGGCCCCGTGGTGCTGAAGGGCTGCTCGGCCGATGTCGCGCACAAGTCGGAGCATGGGCTGGTGCGGCTGAACCTGACGGATGCGGCTGCCGTGCGGGCCGCCTTCGCCGCCTGCCGGGGCGCGCTGGAGGCTGGGGGCTTCCGCTTCGACGGCGTGCTGGTGGCGCCCATGCTGCGCGGACGGCGGGAGATGCTGATCGGCGCGCACCACGACCCGGTGTTCGGCCCCGTGGTGCTGCTCGGCGACGGCGGCAAGTACGTCGAGGCGCTGCCCGACACCGCCCTGCTGCTGCCGCCCTTCGACGCCGCGGACGTGCTGGCCGCGCTGGACACCCTGCGGATCGCCCCCGTGCTGCACGGCGTGCGCGGCGAGCCGCCAATGGATCTGCCGGCGCTGGCCGCCGCCGCCGTCGCCATCGGGTACCTGGTGCTGGACGATCAGGCCATCATCAGCCTGGACATCAACCCGCTGCTGGTCGGCAGCGCGGGCGAGGGCGCCACCGCGCTCGACGCCGTCATCATCGCGACCGCGTAGGGGATGCCCGCCATGCCCAGCCGCCGCACCGTCCTCGGCTCTGCCCTCGCTGCCGCCCTGCCCCGCCTGGCCCGGGCGGAGGGCTACCCCGACCGCACCATCCGGCTGATCGTGCCTTACCCGCCCGGCGGATCGACCGACATCACCGCGCGCATCATCGGCGAGCGGATGGGCACCGAGCTGGGCCAGCGCTTCCTGGTGGACAACCGCCCCGGCGCGGGCGGCAACCTGGGCATGGACGCCGCCGCACGGGCCAAGCCGGACGGCTACACGCTGGCGGTTAACACCACCGCGCACGCCATCAACATGACGCTATTCGCCAACATGGCCTTCGACACCGTGAGGAGCTTCGCCCCGGTCGCGCTGCTGACCGAGAACCCGCTGGTGCTGGTGGTCAACCCCGCCGTGCCTGCCGCGACGGTCCCCGAGCTGATCGCATTGGCGAAGGCTAAGCCCGGCGCGCTGCACTACGCCTCCTCCGGCAACGGGCAGTCCACGCACCTGGCGGGCGAGCTGTTCTGCAGCATGGCCGGCATCCGGATGGTCCATGTGCCCTACCGCGGCAGCGCCCCGGCGATCCAGGACGTGATGGCCGGGCAGGTGGAGATGATCTTCGACTCCTCGCAATCCTGCCTGCCGCACGTGCAGGACGGGGCGGTGCGGGCGCTGGGCGTCACGTCGCGCGGTGCCATGGCGACGTTGCCGGGGGTGCCGCCTATCGCCGGCACGCTGCCGGGCTACGAGGCGATTGCCTGGAACGGGCTGGTCGCGCCGGCGGGGACGCCGGCGGCGGTGGTCGAGCGGCTGAACGCTTCGGTGAACCGGGCGCTGGCGGAGCCGGACGTGGTGCGGCGCTTCGGGGACCTCGGCGCCACCTGCCGCGCCACCACGCCGGCGGAGTTCACGGCCTACATGACCCGCGAGATCGCCAAGTGGGGCGAGGTGGTTCGCACCTCCGGGGCCAAGATCGACTGATGCGCTCCTCGCGCGACGCGCTGGCCGGGCTGGTGTTCGTGGTCATCGGAGGGGTGGCGGCCAGCCAGGCCCGCCGCTACCCGATCGGGACCCTGACGGCGATGGGGCCGGGCTACTTCCCGCTGATCCTGTCGGCAGGGCTGGCGCTGCTGGGGCTGGCCAACATGGCGCGCGGCCTGCTGCGCGCCGGGCCGCCGGTGCCGGGGGGGTGGCCGGTGGTGCCGCTGGGCATGCTGGTGCTGGGTATCGCGCTGTTCGGCTGGCTGGTGGAGAGCAGCGGGCTGCTCGCCGCCGTGTTCGTGCTGGCGGTGGTGACCGGGTATGCCGACCTGCGGCGCCATCCGGTGCAGGTGGTCGTCTCGGCGGCGGTGCTGTCGGTGGCGGCCACGCTGATCTTCGTGCAGCTCCTCGGTATGCCGATCAGGGCATTCTAGGAGCCGCTATGGATATCTGGGGCATCTGGGATAACCTGCATTTTGGCTTCCAGGTGGCGTTGACGCCGCAGCACCTGCTGTACTGCCTGGCGGGCGCCGCGCTGGGCACGGTGGTCGGCATCCTGCCCGGCATCGGCCCCGTCACCACCATCGCCATGCTGCTGCCGGTCACCTTCAAGATGTCGCCCATCGACTCGCTGATCATGCTGTCGGGCATCTACTACGGCGCGCACCACGCCGGCTCCACGACGGCGATCATGCTGAACATGCCGGGGGAGCCGACCTCCGTCGTGATCTGCCTGGACGGGCACCCGATGGCGCAGCGTGGCCGGGCCGGGGCGGCGCTGTGCGTGTCGGCCATCGGGTCGTTCGTGGCCGGGTGCTTCGCCATCCTGGTGATCGCCTTCCTGTCGCCCGTGCTGGCCCGGGCGGCGTTCGCGTTCGGACCCGTGGAGAACGCCGCGATGATCATCATGGCGCTGGTCACCGCCTCCGCCGTGTCGGACACGCCGATGCTGGTGACGATGGCGATGTCGGTGCTGGGGCTGCTGCTGGGCACCGTCGGCACGGATGTCGAGACCGGGACGATGCGGCTGACGTTCGGCGCCTACCAGCTTGCGGACGGGGTGGATTTCGTGGCCGTCGCGGTCGGGCTGTTCGCCTTTGCGGAGGTGCTGATGCACCTGCGGCTGCCGGAGGGGGTCACGGCCGGCACGTTCCGCATCACCGGGCTGGTCCCGAGCCGCGCCGACCTGCGGGCGTCGTGGAGGCCGATTGGCCGCGGCACCGTGCTAGGCGCCGCCCTGGGCATCTTGCCGGGCACGGGGCCGCTGCTCGCGTCCTATGCCTCGTATGCCATCGAGAAGCGCATGGCGCGGGACCCCTCGCGGTTCGGCAAGGGCGCCATCGAGGGTGTCGCTGGCCCCGAGGCGGCGAACAATGCCGCCGCGCTGACGCACTTTATCCCGATGCTGACCCTGGGCATCCCGGCCGGTGCGGCGATGGCGCTGATGCTGGCGGCGCTGCTGATCCAGGGCATCCAGCCGGGCCCGCAGGTGATGACCAAGAACCCGGAGCTGTTCTGGGGCGTGATCGCCAGCATGTGGCTGGGCAACATGATGCTGCTGGTGCTGAACCTGCCGCTGGTGGGCGTGTGGGTGCGGCTGCTGAGCATCCCGCGGCGCTACCTGTATCCGGCGGTGCTGGTGTGCTGCTGCATCGGCGTCTACAGCATTACCAACGCCGCGTTCGACCTGGGCGTGGCCGCCGCGTTCGCCGTGCTGGGGGTGGTGCTGAAGCTGCTGGGCTGCCACCCGGCGCCGCTGATGCTCGGCTTGGTGCTGGGGCCGGTGCTGGAGGAGAACCTGCGGCGCGGCCTGAAGCTGAACAACGGCGACTTCAGCGTGTTCCTGACGCGGCCGGTCAGCCTGGGCCTGCTGGTGCTGACGGCGGCGCTGGTGTGGGTGTTCGCCGGCCGCAGCTTCGGGGCGCGGGAGGTGGCGGCTGTGCCCGTGGATGGGGATGCGGCCGTTCAGGCCGATTGATGCCAGCCGTCACCTTCCTGCCTCCTGCACTGCCGTCCCACCTGGGCCGCCGTCATTGCGAGCCGGCTTCGGCGCAGCGATCCAGGGAGGCATGGGGTGGCGGTTCCGGTGTTGCGGCCCCTGGATTGCCGCGTCGCAAGCGCTCCTCGCAATGACGGGCGGGGAGACGGGGGGGGACGGGCGAACCGGTTGGGGTGCAGAGTGGTCAGCATGAGAGGGGGAGGCCAGGCATGGCGCGCAAAACGGTCCTGATCGCAGGGGCGCACGGCTTGATCGGGCGCACGATGGTCGAGCAGTTGGACGCGGACCCGGATATTGACGTGATCGGGCTGGGCCGGCGCGACATGCCGGTTGGGCGTGCCCGCATGGTTTCGGTGGACCTGACGGACGCCGCCGACTGCCGGGCCAAGCTGGGTGGGCTCCAGGGCGTCACCCACATCGTCTTCGCCGCCTGGACGCCGCGCGCAACCCGCGCGGCGGAGGTGGCGCCGAACCTGGCGATGCTGCGCAACCTGATGGCGGTGGTGGTCCCCGTGGCGGGCGGCCTGCGGCACGTCACGCTGCTGCAGGGGGGCAAGGCCTACGGCAGCCACCTCGGCGGCTTCACCACCCCGGCGCTGGAAACCGACCCGCGCCACATGCCGCCCAACTTCTACTACGACCAGGAGGATCACCTGCGCGCCCTGCAAGCGGGGGCGCTCTGGAGCTGGACAGTGTTTCGTCCCACGGTGGTGTACGGCCTGGCGCTGGGCAACCCGATGAACGTCACCACCGTGATCGGCGCTTACGCCGCCATCTCCCGCGAGCTTGGCCTGCCGCTGCGCTACCCCGGCAGCCCCCGGGCCTATGCCGTGCTGAACCAGGGAGCGGACGCCGGGCTGATCGGTCGCGCCATCCTGTGGGCCGGGGAGAGCGGGCAGGCGCGCAACGAGATCTACAACATCACCAACGGCGACCTGTTCCGCTGGTCCCGCATGTGGCCGCACATCGCACGCGGCTTCGGCATGGAGGTGGCGGAGCCGCAAGCCTTCCCGTTCGCCGAGTTCATGTCCGACAAGGAGGCGCTGTGGCAGGGCATGGTCGCGCGCCACGGCCTGCAACCGACGCCGTTCGGGGACGTGGTCGCCTGGCCGTTCGGCGAGTTCGTGCTGCAACGCGAGTTCGACCACGTTCTGGACACCACCAAGCTGCGCGCCCACGGTTTCGACGGATTCGAGGACACCTACCGCATGTTCGACCGCCAGTTCGCCCAACTTCAGCTCGACCGCACCATTCCCCGCATGGAGGCCTTCGCATGAACCTGCACCAGGTGGCGGACGGGCTGCGCTTCCCCGAAGGCCCGGTGG
>CAXTAT010000055.1:0-15273 GCA_964242415.1 uncultured Acetobacteraceae bacterium | reverse complement strand
ACGGGGCTGTACCATGGCACGCAGCAGATCAACCAGGGCCAGATGGACCGCTGGAATATCGTCGCCACCCTGAACTACCTGCCGCATGCGCAGGAGACGGCGATCGTGCTGGCCAAGATGAAGGTCGATCCCTCCGACAAGGCGCAGAAAAAGCAGGTCGAGAGCATGGTGGCGCTGGCCGACCTGACGCGCGCCGGGTTCATCAACGGCGACATCAGCACCGTCATGTCGCCGCGCACCGTGATCACTTGGTCCGAGAATGCGCGCATCTTCAAGGATGTGGGCTTCGCGTTCCGGCTGACGTTCCTGAACAAGTGCGACGAGGCGGAGCGCAGCACCGTCGCCGAGTACTACCAGCGCTGCTTCAACGAGGACCTGCCGACGGGGATGCTAGCCTCGCGCAAGGGGCTGTAAGGACGCGGCATGAGCGGATCGAAGGAGAACTCGCGCACCGAGGACTTCAAGCGTGCCACTGCCGGGGCGTTGCGCGCCGTGGCCGGGTCGCCGGAGGTGCAGGTGGCGTTCCAGCCGGGGCCGAGCGGCCTGGTCGGCAAGCGCGCCCGCCTGCCGCTGCCGACCCGCGCCCTGCCCCCGGCGGAGATGGCGAAGCTGCGCGGCGCCGCCGACAGCGTGGCGTTGCGCCTGCGCCATCACGACGACGCCCTGCATGCCTCTCGCAGCCCTGGCCGGCGTGAGGCCAAGGACGTGTACGACGCTTTGGAGCAGGCCCGCGTCGAGGTGGTCGGCGGCCAGTACATGAGCGGCGTTGCGGCCAACCTGCGCGCCCGGCTGGCGGAGGAGTGCGAGTCCGAGGGCTTCGACCGCATGACCCGCAAGGAGCAGCTTCCCCTGCCGGCTGCGCTGTCCCTGCTGGCGCGCGAGCGCATGTCCGGACGGGACAGCCCGGCCGCCGCGACCCGCATCCTGGAAAGCTGGCGCGGCACCCTGGGCGATGACGCCGAGCGTGCGCTGAACGAGATGGCCACGGCGCAAAACGACCAGGCCAGCTTCACACGCGCCGCCCGCAAGCTGCTGGCCGCACTGGACCTGGCGGAGGCCGAGGTCGAGGCCGAGCCGGACGAGCAGACCGACGAGGGCGAGGACGGCGGCGAGCAGGCCGGCAGCCAGGACAACGCCGAGCAGAGCGAGGGCGAGACCCAGACCGACGCCGACAGCCAGCTTGGTGCCCAGCCCGAGCAGATGCAGGGTGAGGCTGCGGAGGACGAGGGCGAGGATGACGCCGATGAGGATGCTGCCGCCTCCGAGGGCGACGACCGCCCTGGCGGGCCGCAGCAGCGGCGGGAGAAGCCGATTCCGGACGACAACGCCCACTACCGCGCCTACTCCCGCCTGACCGACGAGGAAACCGCGGCCGAGGACCTATGCGACCCGGAGGAACTGGCCCGCCTGCGCCAGCAGCTTGACCAGCAGTTGCAGCACCTGCAGGGCGTGGTGTCCAAGCTGGCCAACCGCCTGCAGCGCCGCCTGCTGGCGCAGCAGACCCGGGCGTGGGAGTTCGACCTGGACGAGGGCATGCTCGACGCCGGGCGGCTGGCCCGGGTGATCGTAAACCCGATGCTGTCGCTGTCCTACAAGCGGGAGCGGGAGACCGACTTCCGCGATACTGTGGTGACCCTGCTGATCGATAACTCCGGCTCGATGCGCGGGCGGCCGATCACCGTGGCGGCCATGTGCGGCGACATCCTGGCCCGCACGCTGGAGCGTTGCGCGGTGAAGGTGGAGGTGCTGGGCTTCACCACCCGCGCCTGGAAGGGCGGGCAGAGCCGCGAGCGCTGGGTGCAAGACGGCAAGCCGCGCAACCCCGGGCGGCTGAACGACCTGCGCCATATCATCTACAAGTCCGCCGACGCTCCCTGGCGCCGGTCGCGCAAGAACCTGGGCCTGATGCTGCGCGAGGGCCTGCTGAAGGAGAACATCGACGGCGAGGCGCTGATGTGGGCGTACCGCCGGCTAATGGCCCGCACCGAGCACCGCCGCATCCTGATGGTGATCAGCGACGGCGCCCCGGTTGATGACAGCACCCTGTCGGTCAACCCCGGCAACTACCTGGAGCGCCACCTGCGCGAGGTGATCCGCGAGATTGAGAGCCGCGACTTGGTGGAGCTGATCGCCATCGGCATCGGCCATGACGTGACGCGCTATTATCGCCGGGCGGTGACAATCGTGGACGCCGAGGAGCTAGGCGGCACCGTGATGAAGAAGCTGGCGGAGCTGTTCGACGAGGATGCACGCATGGCCTGGGCGCGGGCGACGATGGAGCGGGCGCCGATGATCGCCTGATCAGAACGCGGCGCGGAACCGCTCCGGCAATTGCCACAGCTCCTCGCCGGAGAGTGACAGGTCCAGTTTGTAAAGCTCGTTTTCCCGCGCGGCCCGTGACGCATGGAGACGGTCGAGCCAGGTCCCCAGTGGCGCCATGCCGGGATCGAAGCTGACCTGGCGCCGGGGCAGCCCGGCGATGACAGCCATCATGGCGGAAAACTCGGCATCCGGCACGCGCTGGTGCGTGTCGGTCGCCGGCGAGGCAAACGCCTGGCCACGCGTGCGCGCCAGCCGGCGCAGGCCAAGGCCGAGGTCGGCATAGCGCATGTGCAGCAGGAACAGTTGGCTGGTGACCATCGGCGCATCGCTGCAATGGAAGCCTGGCGCCCAGGCCACGGCATGGCGCACCAGCGCCGGCTTGCACATCGCGGCGGAAAACCGCACCCAGGAGCGTTGCCGCCCGAACGCCGCCGCCGGGTCGAGCGGCGGCTCCTCCGGCAGGTGCTGCACGTCCAGCCCGATGGCGGTCACCACGGGATGCGGCGTCGCCGCGGCGAAGGCCCGCAGGTCGGGATACTGGGCCGGGTCGGCCAGCATCAGCTCATCCGTATCGGTGTGGATGACTGCGTCATAGCGGCCGAGCAGCTCGCTGACCGCCGCCGCGACCTGCTCCGTCCGCCAGACCTCGTCCAAGGGTGAGCGTTCCAGCCGCCGCACCTGCACCGGCAGGCCGTCCGTGCTGCCGTCGTCGGAACCGTGATCCAGCATCAGGCAGTTCTCGGCCCCGACCTGCGCGGCATAATGCCGTGCCCAAGCGGGGGCCCAGACCGGCTCGTTATAGGCCATCGTGACGGCGGCGACGCGCATGGCCCATGCCTCCTGGCTGCCGCTTCGCGCTGCAGGCAGACGCTGTTATACCGGATACCTGTGAGCCTGACCGCCGCTGCGGGCATCGTCATTGCGAGCCGCGCTTGCGGTGCGGCAATCCAGGGGCTGCAAGCGCAGGTCTTGCCACCCCCTATGCCGCGCCGAAGCCGGCTCGCGACGGCAGCATTGCGTAGCATGGAAGCGCTTGGGATTGACGGTGATTAATGTTGCAACGCACGTAGCTGAACGGGATTACCATGGCGAATACCAGCGACACCATCCTCCGCAAAGTCCTTGGCACCAACCTGCAGACCGGGGCATTGCGGGCCGTGGTCCTGCTGGGCGCATTCGCCTTTGTCGGCGCGTTCTTTGCCTACCTGCTTCGTTAGAGCGGGCTGACCCTGTAGGGCCGACGCCGCACGGTCAGCATAAGCAGCGCAGACGCCAGCAATAGCATCGACGCCGGCTCCGCTACCGCAACCCCGGCAAGATCATAGCCGAGGACATCGAGCGCGGTGGTGTCGAGCGGCGTGATGCTCTCCTCATGTCCGGCGGTCACGGCGGGGTCCAGCAGGCTGCCGGTGCCTTGCAGCCAATGGCTGGCCTGATACTGGCCGGGGCCGCCGACGGAGAAGCTGGCGAGGTCCGTCGTTCCGCCATCCAGGGAGAAGTAGGCTGGCTGCCCGGCCTGGAAGCTTGGCGTTGCCGGGGCGCTGTAGCGGAATAGGTCCAGCACGGACTTGAGGGAGCTTCCGCTGTCAACGGAGGAGTCGAAGCCGAGCAGGTGCGCGATCTCGTGCTCGGCAATGCCGATCAGGTCGTAGTTGCTCCCGTTCAACGCGGTGCGCGTGTCCGCGAACTGGATGCCGGAGTTCGAGGTGAACTCGATGGACCCGTCAACCCCAGCGGCTGTCGAGAAGCCCAGCGCCCTCGCTTCGGCCGATGTCAGCACGACGGTCCCGCCGGGTACGGCCGATGGCAGGGAGGCCGCGGCCTGCGCGTCGGCTGCGCTCGTTTCGTCGGCGATGTAGTGGCTCTCGAAGGCGGCATAGCTCATGGGCGTCACGAAGTCCGCAGCGGTCGCACCGAGGATCGTGCCTCCGTTGCTCGCCGTGCCAAGGTCGCGGAACCCTATGCTGACGTTGACTGTGACAGGATCGGTCAGCACGGTGGACCAGGCTGCCGCTGCCGTCTGGAACGCGGCAGCCTCGCCAACGGTCAGGGTATCGCCCTGGATTTGCGTTAGGTTGAAGGTAATCGCCATCGCCGGCGAAGCAAGCACGGTGCAAACCGGAAGGGCCAGCAACGCAAAACGCAAGAACATATAGGCTCTCCGGGGTGGATGCTTTGCAGCCGGCTTGATACCCGGAAACCGATACACGCATTGTCACTAAACAAAGCTTAATGTCGCTTGGATCATGACAATCACCCGGCTGCGACGACCTTCTGCCCACGTACGCCGATGAACATCACCATGACGCTGGCCACCAGGCACAGCGCGCCCGCCGCCATGAAGGCGCCCATGTAGCTGCCCGTGCCCACCCGCACCAGCCCGGCCGACCACGCCGCCGTTGCCGCGCCAAGCTGGTGCGTCGCCGCGATCCAGCCGAACATCACCGGCGCGTTCTCCTCGCCGAAGCAGCGGGCGGTCAGGCGCACGGTGGGCGGCACCGTGGCGATCCAGTCCAACCCGTAGAACATCGCGAACAGCCCAAGCCCGAGATAGCCGACCCCGGCGTAGCTGAGGCGGGGATCGAACGCGAACGGCAGGAACAGCAGGCTCAGCCCGCGCAGGCCGTAATACCAGGCCAGCAGCGCCCGGTTGTCCCAACGGTCCGACAGCCAGCCGGACAGCGTGGTCCCGACCATGTCGAACACCCCCATCGCCGCGAGCAGCGAGGCGCCCATCACCTCGGGGATGCCGTTGTCCACGCAGGCCGGGATCAGGTGGGTGCCGATCAGGCCGTTGGTGCTGGCGCCGCAAACGAAGAAGCTGCCGCCCAGCAGCCAGAAGTCGCGGCTGCGCAGCCCGGCGCCCAGGGCGCGCATGGCCCGGACCGCCGGGTTGACCGCCGGCCGAACCCGGGGGACGACCGCCGTGCCGCCATAGGGCGGGATGCCCAGGTCGGACGGGCGGTCGCGCATGAAGGCCAGCACCGGGATGATCAGGCAGGCAGCGACGGTGGCGACGGTAATGCTGACCGCCCGCCAGCCGATGGTCTCGTTCAAGTGCGCCAGCAGGGGGAGGAACACCAACTGCCCCGTGGCCGTGCTGGCGGTCAGGATGCCGACGACCAGGCCGCGCCGCGCGCTGAACCAGCGGCCGGCGACGATGCTGGCCAGCACCAGCGCGGTCACGCCGCTGCCGCTGCCGACCACCACGCCCCACAGCAGCACCAACTGCCAGGGTTCCCGCATCAACGGCGTCAGCGCCACCCCGGTCGCCACCATCGCCAGCGCGGTGCTGATGGTGCGGCGCAGGCCGAACCGCTCGATGATGGCGGCGGCGAACGGCCCGGCCAGCCCATACAGCAGGATATTGACCGCCACGGCGAAGCTGATGGTGGCGCGGGACCAGTGGAACTCGGTCTCCAAGGGGACGATCAGCACGCCCGGCACCGAGCGGATGCCGGCCGCGACCAGCAGCACCAGAAAGGTGCAGGCGGCGACGATCCAGGCCGGGTGCAGGCGACGGGTCATGCGGGAGGCTCCAGGTGATGCGGTGACGGTAGGCGCATATGCACGCAATTGACAACCAGGGAGGGACGGCAGCGTGGGGTGGCGGTTCCGTAACTGCTGCTGCTCCCGCTCCCGGAGGGAGAGGGCCGGAGTGAGAGACGCCGCATGGGCCAAGTCTCACCGAAGTAGGCGTAGCTTTCGTCCTCAAGCGGGCGGGTTGGGCTCTTGCGGCCTCCCTCACCCCGGCCCTCTCCCGGGGGGAGAGGGGGAGGCGGTTAAGCCATTTGCGTCAGCTCCGTAAGGATCGCGGGCGCGTGGTGCAGCGCCAGGGAGTAGTGCCCCTCCCCGTCCACGACCTTGAGCACCATGCCAGGAATGGCCTGCAGCGGCGCCAGGGCATGCAACGGGATCAGCGAATCCTCTGCGCCATACCACACTGCCAGCGGCACTCGGATGTCGCCGAACGGCACGCCCCAGTCCCGGGCATAGATCGCCGCGTCCGAGAGCGCCCCCTGCACGCTGCGGCCGATGCCCTCGCGCCAGGCACGGGCCAGGCCGGCCATCAGGTGCGGTGTCAGGCACTCGCGGTCGGCCGCGGGCAGGCCGCCGCCGACCATCGTCCGCGGCGTGATGATGCGCCGGCGCAGCAGGGGGCGCAGCACGCTGAACAGGCGGTGCGCCAGCACGGGGTGGCGTCCGAGCCGGAACAGCAATCCGACCCCGGGCGCCCGGGGATGAATGCCGTGCGGCGGCGGCACCGGGCAGACCAGCGCGGCGCCCAGCACCCGGTCCGGCAAGGCGTAGGCGCAGGCCACGGCATAGGGCGCGCCGCCGGACAGGCCCACCACATGGAACTTCGGCAGCCCGAGCCGGTCCGCCACCGCGGCCACGTCCACCGGCCAGTCGAGCAGGGTGCGCCCCTTCTGCGGGCTGGAGCGGCCGTAACCCGGGCGGTCCAGCGCCAGCAGCCGCACCGGCATATCGTCAATCAGCCCGGCCTCCAGGCGCGACGCCGGCCAGCCGTGGAAGTACAGCACCGGCGGGCCGGCCGGGTCGCCGTACTCCTCCACCGCGATCACCCGGCCATCCGGCAGGCGGACGATCAGCGATGGCGCGTTGGCCTTGGCGCGGTGCCGGGTTCGCCGGGCCAACTGCTTGAGGACCGCCAACTGCCTGATGGCGAGGGGGACCCGCAACGAAAAAGGCCCGCCGAAGCGGGCCTTTGCTGGGGTGTGCGCCGGCCTAAGCAGCGGGCTGTGCGGCGGCCTAAGCAGCGGGCTGTGCGGCGGCACGCTTAGTCTGGCAACGGACGATGCGACGCTTCAGCACCTGTGCCTCTTCCGGCAGGTTGCGGTTCGGCGTACCGAGCAGGAACGCATCCAAGCCGCCATTGTGCTCGATGGTGCGGATGGCGTGGGTGGTCAGGCGCACGCGGATGGTGGTGCCCAGGATGTCCGACAGCAGCGAGGTGTGCTGCATGTTGGGCAGGAAGCGGCGGCGGCTTTTGTTGTTGGCGTGGCTGACGTTGTTGCCAGACTGGACGCCCTTGCCGGTAAACTGGCAGCGACGGGACATGGTGCGATCCTAATTCAGGGCGCCGCCCTGGGGCGTGCCCCGGCGGTCAAGGCGCGGGTTATGCCGGGGCGGGCCACGGACGTCAACCCGGTCGGGCCGGTTAGGCGCGGCCCGCCGTGCCCTCGTGCGGCCCATGCTCCGCCCGCAGTTCGCCCGAGCGGATGCTGGCGACCGCGTTCTGCAGCACGCCCACGATGGCCTCGTCGCCCATAGTACGGGCCAGCAGCCCCATCGAACCGCCCAGCAGCGCCGAGGCAATGGCCAGCGCGCTCAGGTTCTGCCCCATCATATACTCGATGGCCTTGTCCACGACGGCGCCGGCGTGGCTGAGGTCAGCGGGCGGGGCTTCGGCAGGGTGCTGTGAGGCGGCATTGGACTCGGTGGGCATCGGGCAAGAACTCCTTTCCCGGTAAATGGCGCTGGGCCGGGCCTATCCAACCCCGCCCGGCGCTACTGCGCAGCCACCGCCTCCACGGCTTCGCCCTGCTCCGCCTGCAACGCCCACATCCGGGCATACAGCCCATCCTGCGCCAGCAGGCTCGCGTGGGTGCCGCGCTCGGCCACCCGGCCCTCCGCGAGGACAAGGATCTCGTCGGCATCGACCACCGTGGACAGCCGGTGCGCGATCACCAGCGTGGTGCGGTTGGCCGCCACGGTGCGCAGCGCCGTCTCGATCTCGCGCTCGGTGCGGCTGTCCAGGGCGCTCGTCGCCTCATCGAGGATCAGGATGCGCGGGTCCTTCAGGATGGTGCGGGCGATGGCGACGCGCTGCTTCTCGCCGCCGGACAGCTTCAGGCCGCGCTCGCCGACGCGGGTGTCGTAGCCCTCCGGCAGCCGCAGCACGAAGTCGTGCACCTGGGCCAGCTTGGCGGCGTGCTCGATCTCGGCCTGGGTGGCGCCGGGGCGGCCATAGGCGATGTTGTAGCCGATGGTGTCGTTGAACAGCACGGTGTCCTGCGGCACCACGCCGATGGCGGCGCGCAGGCTGGTCTGCGTCATGTCGCGCACGTCGATGCCGTCGATCTCCACCGCGCCCTCGGTCACGTCGTAGAAGCGGAACAGCAGGCGGCTGATGGTCGATTTCCCCGCGCCGGTCGGCCCGACGATGGCGAGCTTCGACCCGGCCGGCGCCTCGAAGCTGACGCCGCGCAGGATTTCCCGGTTGGCGTTGTAGCCGAAATGCACATCCCGGAACGCGACGGTCCCGAGATGCGCCGGATCGGGACGCAGCGGCAGCACGGCGGCGCCGGCCCGGTCGGCGACCTCCTGGCCAACGGACATCAGGCGGAACATCTGCTCCATATCGACCAGGCCCTGCTTGATCTCCCGATACACGAAGCCCAGGAAGTTGAGCGGCTGGTAAAGCTGCATCAGGTAGGTGTTGACCAGCACAAACTGGCCGACCGTCATCCGCCCCGACTGCACGCCATCGGCCGCCATCAGCATGACCAGGCCCAGGCCCGCGGCGATGATGACCGCCTGGCCGAGGTTCAGCATGTTCAGCGTCACCTGGCTTTTCACCGCCGCGCGCTCATAGCGGGCGCGGGCCTCGTCGAAGCGCCGGGCCTCGTGCGCCTCGTTGCCGAAGTACTTCACCGTCTCGAAGTTGAGCAGGCTGTCCACCGCCTTGGTCTGCGCGTCGGAGTCGGTCTCGTTCATCGTGCGCCGGAACCGCACGCGCCAGTTGGTGAAGCCGAACGTAAAGCCGATGTAGAGCACGACCGCCAGGAACGTCACGGCGGCAAAACGCCAGTCGAACAGCTTCCACAGCACCGCCGTGACCATCAGCACTTCGAGCAGCGTCGGCAGGATGTTGAACACCGCCAGGCGCAGCACCGCCTCGATCCCCACGGTGCCGCGCTCGATGGAGCGGGACAGGCCGCCGGTCTGCCGGTCCAGGTGGAAGCGCAGCGACAGCCGGTGCAGGTGCTGGAAGGTCTGCAGCGCCACCTTGCGGACCGTGCTCTGCTGCACGGCGGCGAACACGGCGTCCCGCAGCTCGGCAAACCCGGCAGAGGCGACGCGCAACAGGGCATAGGCGATGATCAGGCCGAGCGGGATCGTCAGCGGATGCCCGCGCGGCGCCAAGGCGTCCACGGCCTGGCTATACACGATAGGGATATAGACCGTGGCGACCTTGGCCAGCACCAGCATGATGACCGCGAGCACGACGCTGACGCGCGACCGCGTCTCGCCCTTGGGCCACAGATAGGGAAGCAGGGAAGCAACGGTTTGCAGGCCAGTGCGCGGCGCCTGCCCGGCCAGGACCGGGGGAGCAGTATCAGGAGGACTCATTCCCGGCATGTGGCGCGTGATGCCCCTTTCGGGAAGGTATCCAACCTGGGAAGCACCGGGATTGCTCCTATAACGTCATCATGCCTGACCTGCTCCGCCACATCGCCGCCTGCAACAACGCCGTCCTGCCGGGCGGGAGGCTGCCGTTTCGGTTGGAGGGCGCGCAGGTCGGCTGGGTGCAGCCCGGCCTGGCGGAGGCGCTGCGCCCACTTGGCGCCATGCTGGACGCAGGGGGCGTTGACCTGCCCGCCAGCCGCCTCCACGCGGTGGCGCGCAGCCTGGCCGGCGCGGGCCGCTTCCGCTGGCGCGACGAGGCGTTCGACGTCCGCGCCACCGCGGATGGCCCGGCGCTGGCCACCATCGACCGTGGCGCCCTGCCTGCGTTCGGCATCAGCGCCACGGGCGCTCATCTGAACGGGCTGGTGCAGCGGTCCGACGGGCTGTGGCTGTGGGTCGCGCGCCGTGCCGCCGACAAGCTGCTGGACCCGGGCAAGCTGGACCACATCGCCGCCGGCGGGGTGCCGGCCGGGCTGACGCCGTTGCAGACGCTGGTCAAGGAGGCCGGTGAGGAAGCCGCGATCCCGCCAGGCCTGATGCAGGCCGCGCAGCCCGTTGCCGTCCTGTCCTACACCATGGACCGCCCCGAGGGCCTGCGCCGCGACCGCGTGCACTGCTACGACCTGATGCTGCCGGAGAGCTTCGCGCCGCGCCCGGCGGATGGCGAGGTCGAGAGCTTCGAGCTATGGCCGCTGTCGCAGGCGCTGGACCGGGTGCGGGACACCGACGACTTCAAGTTCAATGTCAACCTGGCGCTGATCGACCTGGGACTGCGCCGCGGCCTGTTCGGCGGGGCCGAAATGGGGCGGCTGCGGTCGGCGCTGGATGCGACGGTCGAGTATGCCGACCGTGTTTGGCCTTAACCGATCCTGTCCCACGGTTGGCCGTCGTTGCGAGCCGGCTTCGGCGCGGCATAGGGGGTGGCACGGGCTGTGCTGGCCCACCTGGATTGCCGCGCCGCAAGTGCGGCTCGCAATGACGGTATGCCCTTAAGGATCTGACCCAGAGGCAGCCGGCATCAATTCTCCGGAGGCGCCGCGGCAATCGGGATGGCGCGCGTCTCGACGACGGCCTCGCCCTGGGCGGGCTGGTCATCGTCGTCGTCGTATGTCTCCTGCCGCTCGCCATGCCCCTGCTCGTTGGCCTGGGGTTCGTTGGACTGCGGCTCGTATTGCTGGCGGCGCTGCGGGCCGCCGGGCTGGCCGCCCTGCGGTGCTTGGGTGTTGGCCTGCGCGGCCTGGTTCATGGCGTTCAGGATGCGGAAGTAGTGCTCGGCGTGCTGGAAGTAGCTCTCGGCCATCACCCGGTCGCCGCCGCTGGTCGCATCGCGGCCAAGCTGCAGATACTTCTCGAAAAGCTGCTGCGAGGTGCCGCGGACCCGCAGGTCGGGGCCGATGCTATCAAACACGTGGTTGCGGTTCAGCGGGACGTTGCCGCTCTGGTGCCGGACCGGGCCGCCGCCGCCGCCGCTACCCTGGCCGCCGCTGCCCCGGTGATTACGGCCGCGCATACGCTTCATGTTCATTCGTCGGGGATGCTTTCCTGTTCGCAGCCACCGCGGGGCGCATAGTCGGGCGCATATCCGCGGCGGAAGTGATCGTCAAATGCCCGATCAGGGAAGCCCAGCGATCAGGCAGGTGGGGCCAGGTGTCCGCCGCCAACGCGCACGGACGGGATGCAAGGTGGCTCCGCGTTCCCCACCCAACTTAGTGTCCCCGGTCCGTTCTGCCAAACTTTTTCTCAAGCGCCGGCCTCGATCACCAGCGCCCGGGGGACCCCTGCCAAATCCGGCCGGATTCGGACGGCGTGGAAGCCGGACGCCATCGCCGAGACCTCCGCAGCCTGGCCGAGGCCCAGCTCGATCACCGCGGTTCCGCCGGGCTGCAACAGGCTGGGCAGCCGGCGCAGCAGGATGCGGTACGCGCCCAGGCCATCCGGCCCGCCGTCCAGGGCGCGGTGCGGCTCGTGCACTGCAACCTCCGGCATCAGGCCGGCGATCTCGGCGGTGCGGATGTAGGGCGGGTTGCTCAGCACGAGGTCGAAGCGCCCATCGATCGCGTCATCCCAATCACCGCACAGGATGGCCGCGCGGTGCGCCAACCCCAGCGCCCGTGCGTTGCGCCGGGCCAGCGCCGCCGCGGCCGGAGCCAGGTCGGTGCCCACGCCCCAGGCGGACGGGAACTCGGTCAGGGCGGCGAGCAGGAGGCAGCCGGTGCCGGTGCCCAGGTCCAGGATGCGGCGCGTTGCCTGCCGGTCCGGACGGGCCGCCACCGCCGCTTCGATCAGCGTCTCGCTGTCCGCACGAGGGATCAGGGTGGCGGCGGACACCTCGAAGGGCAGGCTCCAGAACTCCTGCCGGCCGACGATCAGGGCCAGCGGCTCGCGCCCGGCCCGGCGCGCCAGCAGAAGGCCGTAGGCGGCAGCGTCCACCGCCGCGTCACGCTGCCGCAGCAACGCATCCGGCGTCAGCCCGGCGGCATGGCCCAGCAGCAGCCGCGCATCCAGCCGCGGGCTGTCCACCCCCGCCGCCGCCAGCAGCGCCGCGCCGTGGCGCAACGCCTCGGCGGCGGTCATTCCTGCGCGGCGAGGCGCGCCGCCTGGTCCTCGGCGGTCAGGCGATCGACGATCTCGTCCAGGTCGCCCTGCATGATGCGGTCGATCTTGTGCAGCGTCAGCTCCACCCGGTGGTCGGACACCCGGCCCTGCGGGAAGTTGTAGGTGCGGATGCGCTCGCTGCGGTCCCCGGTGCCGACCTGGCTCTTGCGGTCGGCGGCGCGGGTGTTGGCGAGGCTGCTGCGCTGCGCCTCGTATAGCCGGGCGCGCAGGATCTTCATGGCCTTGGCGCGGTTCTTGTGCTGGCTGCGCTCCTCCTGCATCGCCACGACGACGCCGGTGGGGATGTGGGTGATGCGTACGGCTGATTCCGTCTTGTTGACGTGCTGGCCGCCGGCGCCGGACGCCCGGTACACGTCGATGCGCAGGTCGGTCTCGTTGACCTCGACATCGACCTCCTCCGCCTCGGGCAGCACGGCGACCGTCACCGTCGAGGTATGGATGCGGCCCTGGCTTTCCGTCGCCGGCACGCGCTGCACGCGGTGGACGCCGGACTCGTACTTCAGCCGGGCGAACACGTTGCGGCCGGTGATCTCGGCCACGCCCTCCTTGATGCCGCCCAGGCCGGTGTCGGCGTACTCCAGTACCTCCACCTTCCAGCCGTGCTGCTCCGCATACTTCTGATACATCTGGAACAGCTCGGCGGCGAACAGCCCGGCCTCGTCGCCGCCGGCCGCCGGGCGGATTTCCAGGATCGCGCTGCGGGCGTCGGCCTCGTCCTTCGGCAGCAGCGCCAGGCGGATTTCGTGGCGCAGGGCGGGCAGGCGGTCCTTCAACTCATAGAGTTCGGCCTCGGCCAGGTCCTTCATCTCGGGATCGGCCAGCATGGCTTCCGCCTCGGCGTGGGCGCGTTCGGCGGCACGCAGCTCGCCGATGCGCTCGACGATGGGGTTCAGCTCCGACAGCTCCTTGCTGGCGCGCGAGAAGCCGTCGCCGCCCAGCCCCTCGCTGAGCTGCGCGCCCAACTCCGCGGCACGGCCGACGATGCGGTCCAGCTTGTAGTCCAGGCTGCCGCTCATGCTCTGCCGCCCAAGGCGAGATGGGCCGCCAGCCCGGCAAGCGCGACCTCGGATTGCGCGCCCGTCGTCAGGTCCTTCACCTGCGCCACGCCGCGCGCCAGCTCGGCATCGCCGATGATGACGGCAGCGCGGGCGCCGATGCGATTGGCCCGCTCCATCCGGCGCTTCATGTTGCCGCGGTAGGATACCTCCGCCCGCACCCCGGCCCGGCGCAATGCCTGCACCGCATCCAGCGCCGCCGCTTCCTGCGCGTCGCCGAGCGGGATCACCGCAACCGGCTTCGGCGCGTTCGGCGGCGCCTGCATCAGCATGGCCAGCCGCTCGATGCCTGCCGCCCAGCCGACTGCGGGAACCGGCGGCCCGCCCATCTGCGCCACCAGCCCATCATATCGCCCCCCGCCCAGCACGGTGCCCTGGGCGCCCAGCCGGTCGGTGACGAACTCGAACGCAGTGTGGTTGTAGTAATCCAGGCCGCGGACGATGCGCGGGTTCTCCTGGAACGGCACGCCCAGCCGGGACAGTTGCAGGCGCAAGGCGTCGTAGAATGCGGCGGCCTCCGGCGTCAGCACCGCCTGGATCAACGGAGCGTCCGCCACCAGGGCGCGGTCGCCCTCGTTCTTGCTGTCCAGGATGCGCAGCGGGTTGCGCTCCAGCCGCTCCTGGCTGTCGGGGGACAGCGCATCGCGGTGGGCGCCGAAATGGGCCACCAGGGCATCGCGGTAGGCGCGGCGGCTCTCGGCGTCGCCCAGGGTGTTCAGTTCCAGCACGGCATCGCCGCTGACGCCCAGGTCCTGCAGGATGTGCCAGCCCAGCGCGATCACCTCCGCGTCGGCCAGCGGCTCCGCCGGGCCGATCAGTTCGGCGCCGATCTGGTGGAACTGGCGGTAGCGGCCCTTCTGCGGGCGCTCGTAGCGGAACATCGGGCCGGCGTAGAACACCTTCTGCGGCAAGGACTGCGTCAGGCCGTTGCTGACCAGGGCGCGGCATACCCCGGCGGTGTTCTCCGGCCGCAAGGTAATGCTGTCGCCGCCACGGTCGTCGAAGGTGTACATCTCCTTCGTCACCACGTCGGACGTGTCGCCCAGGGTGCGGGCGAACACGCGCGTTTCCTCGAAGATGGGCGTCGCCCACTCGTCGAAGCCATACAGCCCGGCCAGGCGGCGGGCGGTGTCGATCACGTGGGCGTGGCGGCGCTGGTCGTCGCCGATCAGGTCCCGGGTGCCGCGAACCGGCTGCAAATCTGCCAAAGCTACTCCGCCGCAACCTTCTCAGGCGAAGGCGCCTTTTCAGGAGCCGCCGCGGCCAGCTCCGCCGCCTTGCGCTCCACCTGCTCGATGATGTGCTCCACCATGTCGCCGCCGTCGATGGTGTGGTCGGTGCGCCCGGCGGCATACACCATATGCCGGCCATTGCCGCCGCCGGTGACGCCGATGTCGGTCATCAGCGCCTCGCCGGGGCCGTTCACCACGCAGCCGATGATCGACAGCGTGATCGGCGTGCGGATGTGCGCCAGCCGCTCCTCCAGGATCGCCACCGTCTGAATCACGTTGAAGCCCTGGCGGGCGCAGGACGGGCAGCTCACGATTTTCACGCCACGGTGGCGCAGGCCGAGCGACTTCAGGATGTCCCAGCCGACATGGACCTCCTCCTCCGGCTCGGCCGACAGGCTGACGCGCAGGGTGTCCCCCACGCCGGCCCACAGCAGGCTACCCAGGCCGATGGAGGACTTCACGGTGCCGGCCCGCTTCGTCCCGGCCTCGGTGATGCCGATGTGCAGCGGGTGGTCGCACACCTCGGCAAGCTGCTGGTAGGCGGCGACAGCCATGAACACGTCGGACGCCTTCACGCTGATCTTGAACTCGTGGAAGTCGTGGTCCTGCAGGAT
>CAXTAT010000054.1:0-16261 GCA_964242415.1 uncultured Acetobacteraceae bacterium | reverse complement strand
CCGCACTCCAAGCAGCCTGACAACGCCCCTACTGAATTCGCCACCAGCATCAACATTGCTGCTACGAGCCGCAAGGTAGCGGCGGGCGACCGGGATCAGACGCCCTGGAACAGAAGCTGGCCTGACTCGGTGCCCGGGGTGGGCATGTCCAGCGGCAGGCGTGTGGCCATGTCGAGGCGGAACGTGCCGTATGGGTTGACGTGCCCCCAGGCCAACGGGGTCAGGCCGCGCCGCTCGTCCTGTCCGATGCGCGACATCCAGGCTGGCTCGGCCAGCACGCGCTGGATCATCAGCGTGTTCACGTAGACCATGCAGTTCTGCAGCAGGTGCAGGGACAGCACGGTCGCTTCCTGGTCCTCCAGCCGGTTGGTGGCGATCTCGCCGCCGCGGCCGTAGAGGATGAAGTCGTTGGCGCTGTTCCAGTTCTCGACCACGTTTAGCCCCTCGTGGATTTCGCGCCTGAGTTCCATCCGGTGCAGGTAGCGGCACAGGAAAGACGTGCGCAGCGCCTTCCCAAGCTCGACCAGGGCCTTGTAGGTCGGGTGCTGCAGGTTGGACCGGGTGAAGCGGCGCAGGATGTCGGTCGCCGCGGCGGTGCCGAGCCGCAGCGCGGTCGCATACCTCACGATCTGGTCGTACTGCTGGGCGATCAGCGCCCAGTCTATGGGCCGCGTCAGCACCGCTTGCAGGGCCGGGTAGGCATCCGGCGCCCCGGTCGTGGGCCGATAGAGCCGCTGGCGGTGGATGCCCTTCAGCCGCGGAAGCAGCTGGAAGCCGAGCAGGTGACAGAACGCAAAGGCCACCTCGGACTGTCCATGGGAATCCACATAGGTCCGGTCCACCTCCATGTCGGTGCAGTGGCGCAGCACCCCCTCGATCATCGCCGCCGCCTCGGACGACGAGCAGGTCTTCAACTGCGAGTAGATGCAGGTGCTGCGGCGCTCGACGTGCCAGTAGATCATGACGCCGCGCCCGCCATAGCGGGCGTGCCACTCGGTCATCAGGTTCTGGTCCCAGGCGCCGAACTGCTTGCTGTCGGCCGCGCACGCCGTCGTGCCCTCGCCCCAGATGCCGGGGTGGCGGGCGCGCAGCGTCGCGTTCACGACCGCGGCGATGGCCTCGCGCAGCCCCTCGCGGTTGATGAACCGGCGCCGGACGTAGAGCAGGTCCTTGTAGGTGACGCCATGCTGGCCGGACGCCATGCGTTTCAGGCCGGTGTTGGTGCCGATGCCGTTCAGGCACAGCAGCAGGCGCTCCTGCAGGACGGAGCGCGGCAGGTTCTCATGGTCGGTCACGGTGCGCAGCGCGCCGGTGAAGCCGATCCGCAGGTCGGCCTCCTTCAGCATGTCGAGCAGCCCCGTCATGGGCCAGCGCCGGGCGATCTCCGCCTTGAGCGCGACCAGGCCCAGCGGCTCGGGCTGGCGCTCCAGCGGCGACACCGCGATCCGGCCGCCGCCCCGCTTGAGGATGCGGACATATCGGTTGGCAGACAGGCCGCCGTCCAGGACCGTCAAGGCGTCCGTCATCTCCGCCCGCACGCGCCCGATGAAGGCTTGCACGTCCAGCGGCAGCTTGAGCGTGGCGTAGTGCTCGGCCCGCCGCGCGTCGAAGTCGGCCGGCAAGTCCTGGTCCGGGTCGCGGTAACGGTCGGCGTCCTCGACCCAGACCTCCTTGCACCGGAGCTGCTCGCGCAATGCCTGCAGGGCGCAGATCTCGTAGGCAATGCGGTTCACCCTGACGCGGCCCCGGGCGTCCTCCTCCAGCACCGCGCTGCGCCAGGCCGCCGGCACCACGCCGTCCAGCGGCACGGCCTCTCCGGCTGGGTAGCAGCGCATCTTGCGCGTAGCGTGGCGGGCGATCATGCCGAGGGCGTCGAGCACTGGCCGGTGCGCCTGGTTGCCGGACTGGAAGCTGAGCGCGTCCAGCACCAGGGGCAACATGCGGCGGTAGTGGGAGCGGTAGGAGTTGTGGATCACCGTCTGCAGATGCCGCCGGTAGGCCGGACCGGTGTTCTCGCCCTCGGCCACCAGGTCGCGCAGGGTCTGCTCGTCCACTGCGGGAAACACCACGTCGCGGACGGTCCCGTCCGGCTTGGCCAGGCTGGCGGCGGCGAGCTTGAACAGCAGCGCCGGCTTGCCGGCCACGCGCTTGAGGTCGGTGATCAGCTCGCCCTCCACGCGCTTCTCCGCCTTGGCACCGATGCGGTGGACAGTGGTGATGAGCAGCTCCGTCAGGCTGTCGGCGATCTCGCGCCCGCGCATGTGGCAGAAGGCGGCCAGCAGCGTCAGCCGGACCGGGTCGGGATGGCGCCGGAGTTCGTGCAGCTCCTCGGCCCCGACCCGGCGGCGGTAGGCCAGCAGCACCCGGGACGGCACGCCGTCGAACAGGCCGGCGGGCAGGTTGACGGAACGGATGCAGGCCAATTTGGCAGCCTCCTCGCCCACGCTTTGCAGGCTGGCCTGGCCGGCGCCACCCCGCAGCGCGAGAAGGCGGCGGACTGGAACCGTCGGCGTCGCCTCCTGCCGCGCCAGGAAAGGGCGGGCGCAGCAGGGCATCCAGCCCCGCCGCAGCCTCGGGTGGCAGGCGTGCGAGCAGGGCGATGCAGAAGGCGTCCTCGTGCCGGCGCAGGACGGAGCGCACCAGCCGTTCCAGTCGTTCGGGCGAAGGCGGCTCCACGCTCTGGTTCCGGCATCGTTCGCGCGCCGCCGCCAGCATCCGGTCTGGCCGGCGCTCAAGGGCGAGCACCTGGCCATCCAGCCAGCGGCCGAGCGCCTCGGCGTCGTCCAGCGTGGCCTCTCGGAACCCGAGCGCCCCGCGGACCTGGGCGCGGTGGTATTCGATGGTCCTGCTGTGCCAGTCGTAGCCCTGCCAGGCAGCCGCGGCGACGCCGACCTGGCCCGCTATGGCCTCGACTGCGGCAACGGGCACGTCCTCGGCACGGCGCGGGAAGCGGCCCTCCACTGCGAACAGCTTGAGCAGCACGGCGAAGCCCAGGCGCGTGGCGCCGGTCTTGTTGCCGATCAGCGCACGGTCCGCCGCGCGCAGCGTCCAGCGATCATCGACGTCGCCGACCTGCCTCGCGGTATGCTCACCCTCGTCAGCCACTCCGCTTCCCTGGCCGCCGGTCGGTGTTGACCATCATGGGCGCGTGCCTAGCCTCGATGGTGCTGCGGCCCGGCAGTGGACGCGGGAATGGAGATGCGCGGCGCTTGCAGCGCGAGCAGCGCTGCTGTCGAGGCGAGTCCCAATCCAGCAGACACGGCCAGCACGCCCAGGCCCGCCCGGTCCAACAAGAGGCCGAACAGCAGCGGCGCCCCAGCCTGCGCCACTCGCGCGGGCGCTGACAGCAGCCCTGTCCGCAGTCCGTAGCCGGCCGGCCCGAACAGGGCGAGCGGCAGGGTGCCCTTGGCGATGGTCAGCAGGCCGTTGCCCGCCCCGTGCAGCAGGGTGAACACGGCGGCGGCCGGACCGCCGAACAGAACCAGCGCCAGGGCGCCCACCGGATGCAGCACAGTTGCGATCCGGGCCGGGACAAGCGGGTGCGCGCGATGCAACAAGCCATACTCGATCAGCCGCGCCGCGACCTGCGCCGGCCCTACCAGGGCTGCAGCGGCGACCGCGCCGGCTGGGGTTGCCCCGGCAGCTTGCAGCAGCCGCGGCAGGTGCGCGGCCATGCCGGTGCTGACCACCCAGGTCGCGGCGAACACGAAGGCAAGCAGCGCCATCGCGCTGTGGGGTGCTGTATCCGCGTCCGTGGCCGGCGCCGCGGCGTCGCCGGGCAGCGGCGGCGGGGCGCGCGGGACGAGGAAGCGGTTGAGCGGCAGGCCGAGCAGCAGGTGCAGACCGGCCCACGCCAGGCAGGCGCCGCGCCAGCCCACGGCATCGTTGAGCCAGGCCGTCACCGGCCAGCCAACCGTGCTGGCGAAGCCGGCGATCAGTGTGATGCCGGTGATCGCGCCGCGGGCGTCCCGGCCATACAGACCGGCGAGCGTTGCAAACGCGCTGTCATACAGGCCGAGCGCCATGCCGGCGCCCAGCACCAGCCAGGCCAGCGCCAGCAGCACCGGCCCGTGTGCCGCAGCCAGCATGACCAGTCCGGCGGCGAATACGGGGCTGGACAGGCACAGCACGCCGCGCCCGCCGCGGCGGTCGATGGTCCGGCCTACCGCGGGGCCAAGGGCGGCCGAGAGCAGCAGCGCCGCCGAGAAGGCCGCGAATACGGCGGTGGCCGAGATGCCCAAGTCGCGGCTGATCGGGTCGGCAACGATGGCCACCAGGTAGTAGCTGCTGGCCCATGCCAGGGTCTGCGCCGTCCCGAGCGCCAGGACGACGACGGACCGGCTCACCCACAGCAGCCCGACGCGCGGACCGGGGCGGTGCCGCAGCAGGGTGCCGCGACCGCCAGCTCCGGTTTTGGCTCGCAGCACGTCCCCTGCGGCGTCGCGGGCGTGCAGCAAACCTCGGCAACATCCCTGGCCAGCCCGGGGCCGGAGCAGACGCCGGTTTCCGGCAGTTCGAGTTGCACCTCGCGTGCCGCTTCCCAATCCCCAGCCAGGGCCGCCACAATGGAGCGCACCTGCTCGTGCCCGGTCGCCAGCAGGAAGGTCGGCGCGCGGCCGTAGCTCTTCATGCCCGCGATGTAGAAGCCGGGTTCCGGATGGCGCAGCTCCGCCTCGCCGTGCGGGCGGACGGTGCCGCAGGAATGCACGTTCGGGTCGATCAGCGGGGCCAGCCGGGGCGGCGCCTGCACCGCCGGGTCCAGCGCCACCCGCAACTCCCGCAGGGGCGCCAGGTCCGGCCGGAAGCCCGCGGCAACGATCAACCGGTCCACCTGGACTTGCTCGCGCTGCCCGTCCTGCTGCCCGGTGACGAGCAGCGCGCCGCCCTGCTCCTCAATGCGCCCGATCAGGAAGGGCGCCAGCGCCCGCACGGTGCCGTCCTCGACCAGGGCCAGGGCACGGGCACCCAGCGCCCCGCGTTCCAGCAGGCCGTCGTTGACGCCGCCACCGAACCGCACGGCCCCGAGCGGCTTGCGGAAGGCCCAGGTGACTCGGGTGCCGGGTGCATCCTGTGCCAGCCGCGCCAGACCCAGGACGACGTTCATTGCCGAGTGCCCGGCGCCCACCACCAGCACGGACCGGCCGGCATAGGTGCCGCGCTCCGTTCCCAGCACATCGGGAATGCCATACGCGATGCGGCCGGAGTGCCCCGCCTCGCCGGGCGCAGGCAGGCCATGCGGTCCGGCCGGGTTCGGCGAATCCCAGGTGCCGGAACAGTCGATCACCGCGGCAGCCTCGACCTCCTCCACCACGTCATCCCGCCCGGCGACGTGCAGCACGAACGGCGCGGCCTCCCGGCCGGCGTCGCGCATCAGGTCGTGGTGCTGGCGGGACACGGCCAGCACCCGGGCACCTGTCCGCACCGCGCCGCCAAGGGCCTGGACGAGCGGCGCCAAATAGAGGTCGGCCAGGTCCGCCCCGGTCGGATAGGCTTCGGCGTCCGGCGCCGTCCAGCCCCCGGCTTCCAGCAGCGCCCGTGCCGCGCCGTCAATGTTAAAGCGCCAGGGGGTGAACATGTGGACGTGTCCCCAAGCGCGCACGGCAGCGGCAACGTCTGACCCGGCTTCCAGCACCAAGGGCGCCAGGCTACGGGCGCGCAGGTGCGCCGCGGCGGCAAGCCCGACCGGGCCGGCGCCGATGACCGCAACGGGCAGGGCCGGCAGGTGGACGAGTGAGCCGTCGGGCATGGGGCGTCTCCGGGTTAAGGGTCGGTCAGGCGGCGCGTCGTTGCGGGCGGGCGGCGTCCGCCACGGCTTGCAGCCGGGCGGCGAGGGCGGCGAAGCGGGCAGGGTCGGCGCTGTAGTGCATCCAGCGTCCGGACTTCGCGGCCGTAACCAGGCCGGCGGCGGTCAGCAACCGCATGTGGTGGCTGACCGCCGGCTGGCTGAGGCCGAGCAGCGCGATCACGTCGCAGGCGCAGACTTGGCCCGGCACGGCGCAGCACACCGCGCCCTGATCCAGCAGGAACTGCATGATGCGCAGCCGGATGGGGTCGCCCAGCGCCTTGAAGGCGTCGGCGTCGGCAAGGAGGGCTTGATCGTCCATGGCGGCATCATATCGAAGAATCTAAATGTGTCTATGTATTCCGGCCTGGCCTGGTCTGACGCTGGCTGACCGCCTCACATGCCTTCCGGTAGCGCGCTGGCGGCGGCGCGCTCGCTGTAGCGGTCCACCATGTAATCAGCCCGGTCGCGCGTGAGCCAGGTGAACCGCACCAGCTCCTCCATCACGTCTACCACGCGGTCATACAGCGGCCCCGGGCGCATCCGCCCGGCGTCGTCGAACTGCTCGTAGGCGCGCGGCACGCTAGACTGGTTCGGGATGGTGAACATCCGCATCCACCGGCCCAGCAAGCGCAGCGTGTTCACGGCGTTGAAGGACTGCGAGCCGCCCGACACCTGCATGACGGCCAAGGTGCGTCCCTGCGTCGGCCGCACGGCGCCGATCTCCAGCGGCAGCCAGTCGATCTGGTTCTTGAACATGCCCGTCACCGCCCCGTGGACCTCCGGGCTGCACCAGACCTGGCCCTCGCTCCACAGCGACAGGGCGCGCAGCTCCTTCACCTTGGGGTGGTCCGGGCTGGTGCTGTTGGCCATCGGCAGGTCGCGCGGGTCGAAGATGCGCGGCTCGGCGCCAAGCACGCGCAACAGCCGGGCTGCCTCCTCGGTCAGCAGGCGCGAGAAGGACCGCTCCCGTAGACTGCCGTAGAGCAGCAGGATGCGCGGCGGATGGTCCGCCCGCCCCACCGGTTCCAGCAGCGCCAGGTCGGGTGGCGCCAGCAGCCCGCGCCGCAGCGCCGGGAGTGCGTCACCCGGCGCAGTGGCCGGGCCAGGCCCTACGTCCATCTATGCCGCCTCCGGCACGCGCGGCCCACGCTCGTACCAGCCGCGGCTGCGCCGGACGATGTGGACGACCGACAGCATGACGGGCACCTCCACCAGCACGCCGACCACGGTGGCCAGCGCCGCCCCGGACTGGAAGCCGAACAGCGCGATGGCGGCGGCGACGGCCAGCTCGAAGAAGTTGCTGGCGCCGATCAGCGCCGATGGCCCGGCCACGCACCACGCCGACCCCAGCCGGCGGTTCAGCCAGTAGGCCAGGCCGGCGTTGAAATAGACCTGGATCAGGATCGGCACGGCCAGCAGCAGGATCACGGCAGGCTGGCGCACGATCTGCTCGCCTTGCAAGCCGAACAGCAGCACCAGCATCAGCAGCAGGGCGCACAGCGACACCGGCCCCAGCACGGCCAGCGTTCGGGCAAGCACCACCTGGCCGCCCGAGCGCAGCAGGGCCGCGCGCCAGAGCTGGGCGGCGATCACCGGCACGACGATGTAGAGCACGACGGACAGCAGCAGCGTGTCCCAGGGCACGGCGATGCTGGACAGGCCGAGCAGCAGGCCGACGATGGGCGCGAAGGCCACGACCATGATGAGGTCGTTCAGTGCCACCTGGCTCAGGGTGAAGTTCGGCTCGCCGTCCAGCAGGTTGGACCAGACGAACACCATGGCGGTACAAGGCGCGGCGGCGAGCAGGATCAGCCCGGCGATGTAGCTGTCCACCTGGCCCGCCGGCAGCCACGGCCGGAACAGATAACCAATGAACAGCCAGCCCAGCAGGGCCATGCTGAACGGCTTGACCAGCCAATTGACGCCCACGGTGGCGAGGATGCCGCGCCAGTGCCCGCCGACCTGGCGCAGGCTGCCCAGGTCGATCTTGAGCAGCATGGGCACGATCATCAGCCAGATCAGCGCGGCGACGGGCAGGTTCACCTGCGCCACCGTGGCGGCCCCGATGGCGTGGAACACCCCCGGCGCGAGCTGGCCCAGGCCGATGCCGGCGGCGATGCACAGCAGCACCCACACCGTCAGGAACCGCTCGAAGGTGCCCATCCTTGGCCGTACAGGAGTCGTGACGGCGGCCTGCCCCGTGGCGCTCATGCCGATGCCCCCGCCACGCGCCGGCCAGCGGCGTCCACCACCGGCTCGCCGTCCTCCTTGGTGAACGCGCCCCGCTGCGGGCTGGGCAGGATGTCCAGCACCAGCTCGGACGGACGGCATAGGCGCACGCCCCGGTCGGTGAACACGAAGGGACGGTTGATGAGGGCCGGGTGCGCCAGCATGGCGCCCAGCAGCGCGTCGTCGGACAGTGAGGGGTCGTCCAGGCCCAGCGTGTCGTAGGGCATCCCCTTGCGCCGCAGCGCCTCGCGCACCGTCAGGCCCGCCGCCCGGATCGCCGCGGCCAGCTCGCCGCGGGCCGGCGGGGTGCGGAGGTACTCCACCACCACGGGTTCCTCGCCGGCGTTGCGGATCAGGCCCAGGGTGTTGCGCGACGTGCCGCAGGCCGGGTTGTGCCAGATGGTGACGGTCACGATGCGATTTCTTCGGCGGCGTCAGGCCGCAGGCGGCCGATCTCCTGGACACGGCGGGTCAGGGCCATGCGGTCCAGTCCTGCGATGGGCAGGCTGGTGAACAGGCGGATGCGCCGCTCCAGCGCCTGGAACGCCTCGCGGAAGGCCAGCATCCGCTGCGCCGGGGTGCCCAGTTCGGCCGCGGGGTCCGCCATGCCCCAATGGGCGGTGACGGGCTGGCCGGGCCAGGCCGGGCACGCCTCGCCCGCGGCCTGGTCGCAGACGGTGAACACGAAGTCCAGCGCCGGTGCCCCTGGGGCGGCGAACTCGCCCCACGCCTTGCTGCGGAGCCCCGCCAAGGGCAGGCCCTGCTCGGCCAGGAGCTGGAGCGCCAGCGGGTGGACCTCCCCGCGCGGGGTGGACCCGGCGCTGTGGCCGTGGAAGCGGCCGGCCCCGTGGTGCTCCAGCAGGCGTTCGGCCAGGATGGAGCGGGCCGAGTTGCCGGTGCAGAGGAACAGGACCTCGTAGGGCGGGCGGTGCATGTCGTGTCCTCCGTCAGGCGGCGGCGGGCTTGCAGGCGACGGATGCGGCGCCGGCCGCGGCCGGGTCGCACACGCCGCCGGCGCTGCCCTGGCCGCAGCAGTTCTCGGTGAGGTAGGCGACCAGGCTGTTCATGGCGGCGAAGTCGGCCGCGTAGATGAGCTGGCGGCTGGAGCGCCGCTGCGTGACCAGCTTGGCGCGCAGGAGGTGCTGCAGGTGGAAGGTCAGCGAGGACGGCGGCACGCCCAGGCAGTCGGCGATGACGCCGGCGGGCAGGCCGTCCGGCCCGCGCTCGACCAGCAGCCGGTGGACCGCCAGCCTGTTCTCGTGCGCCAGGGCGGCCAGGGCGGCTACGGCTTGCATCGCATCCAAAACTGCCTCCCATATTACCAGTAAAGTCGAACATAGAGGCTCGACTTGGCCCGTCAACCATTATTCGAGGATACTCGAAATGCATGGGCGGCTTGGGGGACGCGCATGGATGTCGAGATCGCGATCCGCTACTCGGACGACCGGGCCTGCATGGTCACGATTACGAAGCCGGGCAGCGGCGAACTGCTCTACCAGATCGTCACGCCTCGCGACGGCATTCCGCAGAGTGTCGCAGATGGACTGGCCGAGGCTCGCCGGATGTTCGCGGTCGAACCGTGGGTAGGCAGCCGCCCCCACTGAGTCGGTGCGAACAGAAGCCGGCATGTCCGGTCGCACTCGGCTCTATTGGCTGTCCTGTTTGGGTGAACGCCAGCAAGGCATCAGCGCGAGACACTTTCCACGTCTCGTATGGGTTGTTCTCAGTCTTCCAAGACAGTAGCGTAAGCAGGTCCAGACCCCAGCGAGACGGAGCGCACCCTTCGCATGTCCCTCTACGGCTATGCTCGCGTCAGCACTCTCGACCAGGACCTCGGCATCCAGCGTGCCGCCCTCAAGGCGGCCGGCTGCGGCGTGGTCCGCGCCGAGAAAGCCAGCGGCAGCCGGCGCGATGGACGCACCGAGCTGCAGGTGCTGCTCGACTTCGTGCAACCCGGCGACACGCTCGTGGTCACCCGCATCGACCGGCTCGCCCGGTCCATGAAGGACCTGCAGGACATCGTGTACGAGCTGAAAGAGAAAGGCGTTGCCCTGCGTGCAACCGAACAGCCGGTGGACACCGGCACGGCTGCCGGCAAGGCGTTCCTCGACATGCTGGGCGTGTTCGCCGAGTTCGAGACCAACTTGCGCCGCGAACGCCAACTCGAAGGCATCAAGGCCGCGAAGGCAAAGGGCATCTACAAGGGTCGCAAACCCACAATTGATCCGGTTGAGTTGCGGCGCTTGCGCGATGAGGAGAAGCTTGGCCCTGCCGCCATTGCGCGCCAGCTCGGCATCGGCCGGGCCAGCGTTTACCGACTGCTTGGGACGCATAAGCCGGCGGCCTAGCAGCCCAGCTCAGGCATCACGCCTACTTTGCGGCTGGTAGCAGCGATGTTGGGTCATCCCCTCCACGGGCTGCGCGGCCGAATGGCGGTGATCACGCGCCTGCGCAAGGACGCATGCCTGTTCGACCCACCCCCACGCCACACCGGCAAGCCGGGCCGTGCGCCCCGCAAAGGCAAGCGCCAGCCCCAACTGTCCGAGCGCATTGCCGACCCGGCCACGTGCTGGCAGCGGGTGAGCCAGGCCAGCCGCACGTCGTGGCGCAGCGGCGGCTGGATCGAGTATGCGCACGGCACGGCGCTGTGGCACCACGGAGGCAAGCCGATCGTGCCGATCCTGTGGGTGCTGGTCCGCTACCCCGATGGCCGGCGCAAGCCGGAGGCGTTCCTCTGCACGGACACAACGGCCGACCCGCGCGACGTGCTGGACTGCTTTAACCGCCGCTGGGCCATGGAGACCACGTACGAAGAAGCCCGCGCTCATCTCGGGATGGAGACCCAGCGTCAATGGTCCGACCCAGCCGTGTTCCGGACCACCCCGCTGTTGCTCGGCCTCTACAGTGCGGTCACGCTGTATGTGCAGCAGAATGCTGAGCGCTTCGCCCTCTCGCCACGCCGGGCGGCTTGGTATCCGAAGCCAGCTCCGACCTTTGCCGATGCCCTCGCCCGGCTGCGTCGGCACCTGTGGTTTGAGCGTATCGTCATGTCGGCCAAAACCACCGACATGACGGAACCGATCGCCCCGGAGCTTCAGGGCATCCTCGACGCTGTCTGCTACGCGCCGTGATCGCGGTCATGCCTGACGCTGAGCTTGACCTCCCGATCCCGTGATATGGGCAAAGTCGAGGCCCGTTCTATGGCGTGACCCCGGACAGCCAACGCTGCCCAGGAATGCCGCTCCTACATCACACAGCGAGACACCACTGCCGCGGTCCGGGCCGGGCGGTTTGGCACCAGGGTCAGCGGCTGGTTCGGGCTGCTTCGCGGGTCGGGGCACCTGGCCAGCATACCACGGTCGGTACTACCCCGTCGCTGGCACCCTACACTTCCTTATGGTCCTCTACTAGAGATGCCATTCCCGATCTTCAGCGGCATCGGGCTCCGCGTCGCCGTGCGTCCAAACCTGACGCCAGGCCATCTCACGGTATGCGACGTCTGCCGGTCTTGGGCCGGTCACAGCCAACCTGCATCAGCGTCTCGCCCGAGAAGGAAGGTGGCGCATCGCCGGCGCGGGACGTCTTCGGAAAGACATCTGTCCCGTAAAGAACCGCGCCGTGCCCGGCGAAGGCCTCGCAGCGTGCGCCCTCGACTGTGGAGACCTGGAAGCCACCGTCCGGCGTGCGATCGACCACCACCGCGCAGCGCTGGTCCGGATCGGGGGAGTTCATGCTTTCCTCGTAGCGCCACCCTTGGCCGCTCGGCCTCGCTGTCCCGGCGACGGAAAAGTTGGAGCCGTTAGCGGTCCACGACGTCAGCCCGAACGCAAGGCTGCCATCCCGATTGAGCCGGGCAAGCAGCATGTCGTAGCTGTTGCCGCTGCCAAACACGCAATACCTGCTGCCTGCCAATCCGGACGGAGGACTTGCGTCAGCAGCTGGCGGCGGCGCGCCTGCCGATGCAGAGAGGTCCGCGATCCGGCGGCGATACAGGTCGCCCAGGCAAGCGGCATCGCCGCAGCGGGCGCGCTGCGCCAGCCACGCGCGTTGCTCCTCGCGCAGGCCAGGCAGCGCCCGCCCGGCATCGACGGTTTTGTAGCTGGCGTCGAGCTGGTCATCGAGCGTGGACAGGACCGCATCGGAGCAGATCAGCACCTCAACCCGGGTTGACGCCCGCCGGCAATCGAAGCTGGCGCCCAGTGCTTGTCGCGCTGGAGCGCATCCTGCCAGGAGGACGAGAGTCGCGAAGAGGTAGGACTTTACGCACATGCTGACGCCTGCTCGCAATGTCGTTGGTCGCCGTCAGTCCAGTGAGGAGCTGTTGGCAACCTAAGATTGTTGTAACTCTAGCCTACAGCCTACTCCTTAGAGGCCGCAAGGTGAAGACGCTACCCTTCTGAGAGTGACCATGCGGGGGCGCTGGAGGCGCCAACGCTCGCCGTCTTAGCCTGGTCGTGTCGCTCGGCCTCGTCCATGCTGTCTTCCACTTGCTGACTTGGCTGTTAGCCGATGCACATCGCGTTTTGCACGCTTTCGTTGCACGTCTGCTTGCTCCTACCAGGCAGGCAGGTCCAAGGTTCTGTTATAGCTGCGCCGGCACTTGCCATTCATCACCGACAACGCACGGGCACAGGTGTGCTTGGAGGTGATCATAAGCTGGAAGCTGCTGACGCCTTCCCCGGAGCAAGGGTCAGCACAGGGCAAGGTACGCCCAAGAACACAGCGCAGGAAGGCGACGTAGGTGTAGGCAGTCCGGTTAGGTGTTCCGTAACATCAATCGGGCATCTGGCAAAACGGTGCAGAAGGCTGCTTTTCCGTAGCCGACCTTGTCAGTCACTCGCGTCGTCAGTTTCCCTGTTAGCCTGTTCGTGGTCATGGGCGGTAGCCATCCGCAACTGCCGCCTAATGTCGTCAATTGCTAAGTCGGCGGCATGGGTAGCGCGGTTTTCGCCGGTCGCCTCGCCCTCTCCGAACGGAGCAAGACCCTCATCCACCAACCCTTGGCGCAGGTCCGCGAAGTCGAATCCCAGCAGGGTTGGCGGCTGCGTCACCAGTTCAGACACGGCCTTGATGATTGCGGCTATGCGGTCGTGCGCCGGGTCGTCGCTTGCCTGTCCGGCCTCTGGTGTCTGCTGCGGGGGATCGTTCTCTTCGTCAGACATGGTGTCCAGCTCTCTGCTGTCGTGCCTATGTTTACGCCATGCCAGGCCTGTCTGCCAGCATCAAGCGCTCGGTGCTGGTCGAGCCGTCAGCCCATGGCTTCACCAGTGACCGGAATTGCCCGCCTGAGTCGGTGATACCCTTGACGATGAATAACAGGTCAAATGTCGAGCAGGCTAGCCAGTCGATGCGGGTCAGTGTCACCACTTCGCCAGGGGCAATGGCCTCCAACATGTGCTGCAGCTCGCGCCGCTCCACCTGTGCGCCGGTCGCCTTCTCAATATACCTTGGCGCAGCCTGCCGCATTCAATTGTTCAAGCTGGGCGCCGAGCGTCTGCTCGTAAGTGCTGACACAGGCGTAGCCGATGATGCGATTTTAAGGGTGCGATTCGTTTACATCTTATGCAAACTTCAACCTATTGGCAAGGTGGGTCCAGAGAAGGTTGCAGAAGTTTTACCTTTCGCATTCGTGCAGCATCTGCTACTGAATAATTCGCTCACCATTTTTGTACGGCGAACATCCTAACGGCGCATGCCGCGCAGTGGCTGAGGCCCAGCAACGAGGGCCTTGCTTTGCTAGACTCAGCTACCGGCGACCAATCGAACGTCTGAAAGAATGCATCCAGTTGCCATCGGAAAGCTGTATCCATCCGGACGACATAGTCCGCCGCTCGAAGGCAACCTGTTCCCGCAGGCCGGGATGGCGTTCATACAATTCCTCATCGCTCAACCATTGGAATGGTTCCTTTGAGATTGGCGGCGTGGGCGTAGCGGGCGGGATCGGTCCCGCTTTTGCGCGGCGGAATGGTAACAGCGGCAGCACGGCGGCGAGCGCGACAAGAACACGGCGGCGGATGAGCTTCGGCATGGCTGAAAGCCTGCCCCACTTCCTTCCCCGACTCAATCCATTGACAAAAATCCTACGATGTTTTGTTTCTGTTCTCGTATAGGGCGGAGCCATGAGCGATCCATCGAAGGTGTGCGGCAGGACAGGCGACGGCGCAGCTTCCTATGTGGCAGGGGTATGGTTGGCCGACCTGGACGGCTATTGGCTTGAGGTAAATTGCTGCATAGGCCGGACCCTCCTGCCCTTCCGCATGCTGGTCCAGCAGCGTGGCGGACAGACCAGGTTGCGCGGCATCCTGCCCCGACTGCACTGCAAGCGGTGCAGCGAGATGCCTGCCACGGCCTACGTGGTCGAGACGCACACCATCTCTAACTCGCGAGAAGCCCGGTTATCACGTGCTGATTGGACGCCGCCCAGCTCGGTCGAGCTGGCATCGATCCCCGCTTTCGTCGAGCCTGATGGTCCTGCTTACGCCGGGTGCCTAAACGGACTTCATGGCGTCGTAGATGCTGCGCTCATATTGGCCGTAGAGCCGCATCGTCGGCACGTCGCCGAATGGCAGCACCTGGGTCATGATGACCGCGGCGAGATGCCGGGCCGGGTCGATCCAATAATGGGTGTTGAACAGTCCGGCCCAGGTCAGGCTGCCGGGGCTGCGGCCGTTCGGGCCCGGCTGCATGTTGATCATATACCCAAGGCCCCATTTCAGGCTGACGCCGGGGAAAAAGTCGACATCGGTCGAGCGCGCGGGCGCGGTGGTCTTCAGGATGCCCGCCTCAATCTCGCCAATTTGGTTGGTGTTCATCAGCACGACCGTTTCCGGCCGCAAGATGCGCGTGCCGTCGAGCACACCGCCGCCCAGCATCGCCCGCAGCAGGGTCAGGTAGTCGCCGGCGGTCGAGTAGAGCCCGCCGCCGCCGGCCCAGAACTCGGGTGTGAATGGCGTTTCCAGCGGCTGCGGCTGCAACGAGCCGTCCAGCATGCGCTGGTGAACGCTGGCCTGCCGCGTCCGCTGCTCCGGGGTGGGTGCGAACGACGTGTCCTTCATGCCGAGCGGCTTGGTGATGTGCTCGGCCACGTAGGCATCGAGCGTCTGGCCGCTGACCGACTGCACGATCAGCCCAACCCAGTCGAGGTTGACGCCATATTCCCAGCGGGTGCCGGGATCGAACACCAGCGGCGTCCGCAGCGAGGCTATCTTGCCGGTGCTGGTGGACGCCATGCCGCTGGCCTTCACGTAGCGGGCCGTGTCAGCGTCCCATTGCTCGTAGCTAAACCCGGCGGTGTGGGTCAGCAGTTGGCGCAAGGTGATCGGCCCCTTGGCCGGGCGAAGCTTTGGCGCACCATTGGCGTCGAACCCGTCCAGCACCTGCGGCGCGCTCAGCGCCGTGTCGATCGGCGGCACCGGGTCGTTCAGCGTCAGCTTGCCCTGCTCGACGAGCTGCATCGCGGCGATGGACGTCGCCAGCTTGGTCATCGAGGCGATGCGGAATACCGTATTCGTCGTCATCGCCGTACTGTGGGCCAGGTCGCGTGTGCCGAACGCGGCCTCGTAGAACACGCCCTTATCGCTGGCCGCCATGGCGACGACGCCGGGAATCTCTCTTGCGTCGACGGCCCGGCGCAGCACAAGCTCGATCCCGGCTCGTGGCACGGCCTCGCCGGGCGTCGTTGCCGCGCGACTGAACCCTGGCGCGAACGCCAACGAGCCGACGGCCGCCGCCGCCCCGAGCACTTCGCGTCGACCCTGCTTCATGTCTGACATGGCGCGTCTTCACCAATGCCTTCCGTCGGAGCCCTTGTTGCGGTCTCGTTACGGACGACGTCTCGACGCTATGGGACCTGGCCGGCGAAGGCAACGCATCGTCGGCCTGGACTCGGCGCGGCTGATGACCTGTCAGGACGGCAGGACTGCCCTACCGACTTGCACGACGCCGTCATTCGGGGGCTTCGCCAGGTCTGGCGTATCTCGCGAGCAGACGATCCATGTCGTATCCAACCCCGTAGCCAAAACGCTGGCCTATCCGGCGCACCGAGGCTAAGCGACGCAGCGTCATGTCACGCTGCTCGGCAGGCAAGGTGACCGACGCCCTGAGCGCCTGTTCAAACATCCTCACCAGCGCATCGCAGTACCCTCCATCCTCAAAGCCGTACTCGCCGCCGAACCCTGCCGCTTGCTCGCAGTAGTAAGCGTCGGCTGTAGGCCGCGGTTTTGGTTGTCCGGCGCTGGCCTGAGTTGG
>CAXTAT010000053.1:0-17044 GCA_964242415.1 uncultured Acetobacteraceae bacterium | reverse complement strand
CCTGCCGATCCTGCTGATGGGCGGCATCGTCGGCCGGCTGTTCCGCGAGTTCGCGGTCACGTTGTCGCTGGCGATCCTGGTGTCGATGGCGATCTCGCTGACCACCACGCCCATGCTGTGCGCGCTGTTCCTGCGGCCGACCCCGCCGCCTGCTGACTTCCCCAAGCGCCGCCGCAGCTTTGGCGAGCGCGCCCAGGCGTTCTATGGCCGCACGCTGTCCTGGACTCTGAACCACAATGGGCTGGTGCTGGTCATCCTGGCCTGCACGGTGGCGCTGAACGTCGTGCTGATCATGGCGATCCCCAAAGGCCTGTTCCCGCTGCAGGACAGTGGCCGGCTGATCGGCAGCCTGCAGGCGGACCAGAGCATCTCGTTCCAGTCCATGAGCCAGAAGCTCACGCAGATGATGTCCATCGTGCAGCATGACTCGGCGGTGCAGAACGTCGTCGGCGCCACCGGCGCGGGCGGCGGCGGCGGTGGCGGGCAGACCAACACCGGCAACGTCTATGTGCTGCTGAAGCCCAAGAACGAGCGCGACAGCCTCGACGTGATAACGACCCGGCTGCGGCGGGAGCTGTCGCGCGTGCCGGGCGGGCGGCTGTTCCTGGTGCCGGCGCAGGACATTCGCGTGGGCGGGCGGCAGAGCAACGCGGCTTATCAGTACACCCTGCAGGCCGACAGCACCGAGGAGGTGTTCACCTGGGCGCCCAAGCTGCTGGAGGCGCTGCAGCACGACCGGACGCTGACGGACGTGAACTCGGACCAGCAGCAGGCCGGGCTGCAGACGTTGCTGACGATCGACCGGCCAACCGCATCCCGGCTGGGCATCACGGCGCAGCAGATCGACAACACGCTGTATGACGCCTTCGGGCAGCGGGCGGTCTCGACGATCTACAACGCGCTGAACCAGTATCACGTCGTGATGGAGGTCGCGCCGCGTTACTGGCAGGACCCGGACATCCTGAGCCAAATCTGGATCAGCACGGCCGGCGGAGCTGCCACTGGCACCGCCACCACCAACCTCCCAGCCGGGACCGTCACTGGCACCGCCGCTGCAGCGGCGTCGGCCAACGGGATCGACAACTCGCAGCGCAACGCGGCACAGAACGCCATCGCGTCGAGCGGCAGCAGCACCGCCTCCGCGGGCGCCGCGGTCAGCACGGGGGCGGAAACCATGGTGCCGCTGTCGGCGGTGGCGAAGTTCGCGCCGGGCAAGACGGCGCTCTCGGTGAACCACCAAAGCCAGTTCGTCGCGGCCACGATCTCGTTCAACCTGGCGCCGGGCCGGTCGCTGTCAGACGCCTCCGCCGCCATCGACCGTGCGGTGGCGGAGCTGCACATGCCGGCGGACATCCAGGGATCGTTCTCCGGCACCGCGCAGGTGTTCCAGCAATCCCTGAACAGCGAGGCCGTGCTGATCGCCGGGGCGCTGCTGGCGGTGTACATCGTGCTGGGCGTGCTGTACGAGAGCTTCGTGCACCCGATCACCATCCTGTCCACCCTGCCGTCGGCCGGCATCGGCGCGGTGCTGGCGCTGATGCTGTTCAACACCGAGTTCTCCCTTATCGCCGTCATCGGGGTCATCCTGCTAATCGGCATCGTCAAGAAGAACGCCATCCTGATGATCGATTTCGCGCTCCATGCCGAGCGGGAGGAGGGGGCGTCCAGCCGGGACGCCATCTTCCAGGCATGCCTGATGCGGTTCCGCCCCATCATCATGACCACCGCGGCGGCGCTGCTGGGCGCGCTGCCGCTGGCGCTGGCCTATGGCAACGGGGCGGAGCTGCGCCGGCCGCTGGGCATCGCCATCGTCGGCGGGCTGATCGTGAGCCAGGTGTTGACGCTGTACACCACACCGGCGGTTTACCTGTTGCTGGACCGGCTGCGCCCGCGCCGCGCGCCCGCATTGAAGGCGGCGGAATGATGCCAGCCGCCTCGTCCCATGATCCCCTTGCCGCTGCCCGTCAGAAGCGGTCATTGCGAGCCGGCTTCGGCGCGGCAATCCAGGGCTGTGGGGGCGGCGTCACGGTTCTGCGACCGCTGGATTGCCGCGTCGCAGGCGCTTCTGGCAATGACGACGGCAGGGGTGGGCAAGCCGGTCAAAGCAAGGGGCGGCTGGGGTGAGGGCTGCCCTCCTGCTGGGGTTCCTGCTCGCCGCCTGCACCGTCGGACCTGACTACCACCGGCCCGGCACCGTGGGGGTGACAGGCGGGTTCAAGGAGGCGCCGCCGGGCTGGACGGTCGCGCAGCCGCAGGACGACGTGCCGAAGGGCGAGTGGTGGGAAATCTACCACGATCCCGTCCTCAGCCTGCTGGAGCGCCAGGTCGTGGTGTCCAACCAGACTGTGAAGCAGTTCGAGGCGCAGTACCGGGAGGCGGCGGCCACGGTCGATATCGCGCGCTCGGCGCTGTTTCCCACCGTGGGGCTGTCGGTGGGGGACACGCGGTCGTCGCGCGGCGGGTCATCGTCGGTGCTGGGCAGCACGGCAGGCGCGGTCGGGACGAATCCAGTGGCCGGCACCACCACCGGAGGAACCACGACGACGGGCACAGGCGGCACAACCAGCACCGGGGGCGGCGTCAGCCTCGGCAGCAGCGGCGGCCGGACCACCACGACCTACTCGGTGCAGGGCACGGTCAACTGGGACCTGGACGTGTGGGGCCGCATCCGCCGCCAAGTCGAGAGCGACGTGGCCGCCGCGCAGGTCAGCGCCGCCGACCTGGTCAACGCCACGCTGTCGGCGCAGGCGCTGCTAGCGACAGACTACTTCTTGATGCGGGGCCAGGACGCGCTGGACAAGCTGCTGACCGACACCGTCGCCGCCTACGCCGACGCGCTGCGGATCACCCGCAACCAGTACCAGGCGGGCACCGCCGACCCGTCCGCCTACTCGGCCGCGCAGACGCAGCTCGACACCGCCAAGGCGCTGCTGGTGAACGTCGGCGTGCTGCGGGCGCAGTACGAGCACGCCATCGCCGTGCTGACCGGCGTGTCTCCGTCCGAGCTGACGCTGCAGCCGGGGGCGCTGATGGCCGACGTGCCGGTGGCGCCGGGGACGTTGCCGGCGGGGCTGTTGCAGCGCCGGCCCGACGTAGCGGCAGCGGAGCGGGCGATGCAGCAGCAGAACGCGCTGATCGGCGTGCAGGTGGCGGCGTACTACCCGGACATCAGCCTGTCGGCGCTGTACGGCTACTCCGGCAACCCGCTGGGATCGCTGATTCAGGCCGCCAACCGGGTGTGGTCGCTGGGCGCGCAGGCGACGCAGGTGCTGTTCGAGGGCGGGCTGCGCAACGCCGAGGTCGCGTTCGCCCGCGCCGCATACGACGCAAGCGTCGCCTCCTATCGCCAGACGGTGCTGACGGCGTTCCAGCAGGTGGAGGACCAACTGTCGGCGCTGCGCATCCTGGAGCAGCAGAACAAGGCCGACGAGACGGCGGTTGCGTCGGCGAAGCGCTCGGTGCAAATCGCGTTGAACACGTACCTGGCAGGGACGCAGGCGTACACCAACGTCATCACGCAGCAGACGGCGCTGCTCAGCAACCAGGAGACCTCGCTGTTGGTGCAGGAGCAGCGGCTGGTGGCCAGCGTGACGTTGATCCAGGCATTGGGCGGAGGGTTTTCCACGGACGACCTGCCGTCCCGCCCGGCGCTGACGCGGGGGCTGCCGTTCCTGAAGTACTAGGGTAACCGAACGTCAGCACGCCGCTCCGGGCCAGGGCACTCCCCACGATGCGAGAACCGCACTGCCTCCCTCTCTCCGCTTCGGGAGAGGGAGCAGGCAGCATCCGCACGCCGTGGGCGATTGCCCCGCTGGGCACGCCTGCTTAGGCGAGCACCCGCTTGATCTTCAGCCCCGCCAAGTACTCGCCCGGCGCCGCCGGGTCGAACACATGGCCGTCAAAGAACGTCTCCTTGCCGCGCGACGTGCCGGCGGGCATGTCCGCCGCCGCCACGCCAGCCGCCGCCGCCGCCACGCGCCACAGGTCCTCCCGGTTCACCGCCGCCACCGCCGCCTTGACGTCGGTATTGAGCGGCAGGAACCCCCAACGCATCAGCTCCATCAGGAACCATGTGTCATGCGACTGGAACGGGTAGCTCGCCGCATCCGCCCAGAACTTCATCCGCATCGGCGAGTTCTCGACCACGCGCCCATCGCCATAGTCGAGGTTGCCCAGCAGGCGCGGCCCGATCAACGAGACCGGCAGCTTGAGCCAGGCCGGCCGGGCCAGGATGGCCGCCAGCTCCGCCTTGTTCTCCGTCTTCTCCGCCCATTGCTGCGCCTCGATCACCGCGGCGGTCAGCGCGATGGTGGCGCGCGGGTACTTCGCCACCCAATCGGCGCGCATCACCAGCGCCTTCTCCGGATGGTCCCGCCAGATGTCCGACACCAGGCAGGCGGTGTAGCCGAGCTTCGAGTTCACCAGTTGGTCGCCCCAGGGATCGCCGACGCAGAACGCGTCCATCGTGCTGACGCGCATGCTGGCGATCATCTGCGGCGAGGGGACGGCGACGACGTCCACGTCCTTGTCCGGGTCGATCCCGGCGGCGGCCAGCCAGTAGCGCACCCACAGGTCCTGCGTGCCGGCCCTGAACGTCATGCCGATCCGGCTGCCTGCCTTGCCGGTGAGCTTCGGCCTTAGCGGGGAGGCATCGACGCGGGCGCCGGTCGGCATCAGGGCTTTGGACACGTTGATGGTCTGGCCATTGGTGTTCAACCGCGCCAGCAGGTGCAGCGGCACGGCCTTGGCGGTCCGCGTCGCCTGGCCCAATTGGATCAGGTAGGCCAGCGAGGTCATCATGTGGGCGCCATCGATGCCACCGACGTCGCCGCCCAGCGTCAGGCTCTCGCAGGTATAGCCCCAGCTCACTTGCCGTTGGATGTCCACGTTGGGCATCCCGTACTTGGCGAACAGCCCGCGCTCCTTGGCGATGATCAACGGCGCGGCGTCTGACAGCGGGAAAAAGCCGATTTGCGCCCCCGTGGTTTCAGGACCACTGCCCTGGGCATGAGCGCCCGCGGGGAGCGCGAGGCGCGCTGCAGCAAAGGTTGCGGCAGCACCGCTAAGGAGGCTTCGGCGTGCGATTTCGGTCATCGAATTCCTGCAGGCGAGGTTTTTCTATCTCGACCGTCCCGCATATCCCACCTCGCGGAGAAGCGGCACAAGAAGGCAATTGTTAGGTTTTTACAACGCGCGGGCCTGGTGCTGGCTGCCGTTGCGCGCCCTGCCCAGGGAGCGGCGCGGATGCCGGGGGCCGGAGCCGTCAAGCCGAGCCTCCCGTCCACACGGCTCGCACGCCGGTGCAGCACGCTCGGCCGCCGCGAGGCCAACGGCAGCAGGACCAGGCGCCGCCATCACCAGGCCCATCGCAGGCATCGACACTTTGTGAACACGTGCCCGCTAGATTACGCGTTGAAATGTATTAGAATCGTTTACAGGTATCCCTAGCGCAGGCTTGCCAGCATGACACGCCATCTGAAGCTTATCCAGCCTTCGGGCATGACCCGGCCCTAGCCTTCGCCTAGCCGCATGCAGCACGGACACCACGGCGTATCCTCACCGCCGACATGATGTGCCTGCGCTGCAGGTGCCGACAAACTACTGTACGCTTGATTGACCAATTGGAGACGATGCTTGTTAAATATTCTGGGCGTTAGCGTACAGGCCTGGAACCAGCAGGGAGCGATCGACGCCCTCGACGCCAGGGTCACCGGGAGCACGGCGACCTGCGTTGCGTTCGCAAACACCAACCTGCTCAACTTTGCCGCATCGGACACCGGCCTGCGTGCCGCCCTCGCTGATTTCATTGTCCTCAACGATGGGCTGGGGACCGACATCGCAGCGCAGATCCTTTACGGGGAGATTTTTCCCTGCAACCTGAATGGCACCGATTTCGTGCCGGCGTACCTGGAGCACACGGTATGCAGCCACCGCATCTTCATCATCGGCGCCCGGCCCGGCGTCGTGGAGCGGGCCGCAAGCGCCATGCAGCAGCGCTTCGGGGAGCGGCACGAGGTCGTCGGCTGGGTCGATGGCTACCGTGGGATCGCCGATGCCGATGCGGTCCTCGCCAGCATCGCCGCCGCTCAGGCCAGCCTAATCCTGGTCGGAATGGGCAGCGGCCGCCAGGAGCGCTGGATTTTCGACAACATGGCGGGGCTGGAGGGCAGGCTGGCATTCGGCGTCGGTGCGTTGCTGGACTTCGCCGCCGGCGAAGTGCCGCGTGCACCCTCCTTCATTCGCCGCCGGCGCCTGGAGTGGGCCTATCGCCTGGCGCTGGAGCCGCGGCGGCTGTTCCGCCGCTACATGCTGGAAACGCCGGTGTTCCTGCTCCGGGTGATCCGGCAACGGCTGCAGCAGAGAACGCGCATCGAGCAGACTGCACAAGTTTCTGGCCAGTTGTAGGCAGTGGCCAGGTGCGCGGACATGAACCAAGCGCATCATCAGGACGCGTCGCGCCAGCTTCGCTGGTGATCGGTCGCCTCCCAGAAGGGAAGGACTCCAAGTGAGGCACCAAGCTGATGCTGCGCCGATGCAAAGCGGTCCAGGCTGGCCATACTCAATAGCCCGGACAGGCTTCGTCCCATCTGCCGGCGCAGGCATCGACAGCCCGACGGCAAAGCTGTGCTTCTCCGCCCTGATCTTCGTCACCTATCTCGGGTTCTCCCCGGTCCTCACCGGCGACTACGGCGCGGAAGGGGCGTTGAGCGGTGGTGGCGACAGCCTGCGTCAGGTAGCCTTCACCGCGCTGTTCCTGCTAATCGTCGCCGCCACCGCGTCCGGCAAGGGTGCAGGGGCGCTGCTGGATGTCCCCCTCGCCCTTGTGGCGCTGCTGCTCTGGTGCTGGGCCAGCGTTACCTGGGCCATCGAACCCGACGTAGCCCTACGCCGGGTCCTGTTCACCACCATCGTGACCCTCGGGGTCACGTACTCGCTGAACATGCTGCGCCCCAGCACGGTCATGTCGATCCTGTTCGCCTGGTTTGCCGCCATCCTGCTGCTGGACTGGCTGGCCATTCCGCTGCTGGCACAGGCGGTGCATCAGCCCGGCGAGCTTGACAAAGCCCTGGTGGGCAACTGGCGCGGCATCCACTCGCACAAGAACGAGGCCGGCGCGTTCTGCGCGCTGGCGGCGTTGATGTTCATCGACAAGGCCTGGCGGGGGCGGTCGTTCATCATCGCCCCCGTGCTGGCAGCCCTGTCGCTGGCCTTCCTGGTCATGACATCGTCCAAGACGTCGGGCGGCCTCGTGTTCGTCGCCGCCATGGCGGGGGTCGTGTTTGACCTGGCCTATCGCAACCCCACGCTGCGCGCGGTTGCACTGGGTGCGCTCGCCGCGGGGCTGCTGGTTGCGGTCGTCGCCTTCGGTGACCAGGCCCCCGCGTTGCTGGCGGTGTTCGAGGACCCCGCATCCCTGACCGGACGGGTGCAGATCTGGCCCGTGCTGCTCAACTATGCGGTGGACCATCCGTTCCTCGGGTCCGGTTACGGCTCATTCTGGGCGATTGGCGATGCCAGCCCCGTCTATGAGAGCGGCGCGCAGTGGCTGACCACAATCTCGCACGCCCATAACGGCTACCTGGACCTCCTGGTGCAGACCGGGCTGGTCGGATTGGCCCTGGCGGTGCTCGGGCTTGTCATCCGCCCGATGCGCCGGCTGGCCAGCCAGCCGCTAAACCCGCAGGTATCGCGCTGGCTGCTCGGCTCAATGCTGGCATTCTGCTGGCTGCATGACCTGCTCGAAACATCGCTGTTCGATCGTGCCAACATCGTTTGGGTGACGATGCTGGTCGCCTTCAACCTGATCGAGCGGCGCGCGCCCCGGCTGTCGGGGTGGATGCCTTCCCTCGCTGGCGTAGCCCAGCTACGGAGCCGGGCCGATGACGACCACCCGGAGGAAGGAGCGTGACACCATGCCCCGTGCCGGGTCTCCCGGATGGGGGTCGTCGTCCAGGTCATCCAGCACCAGCTTCAAGCTGACTCGCAGGCTCGGGCCGGCGTCGGTCGTCAAATCGACCTGACAGCGGACGAAACCATTATCTAGCCGGGTCGCCCGGCAGTCGTTGAGCTTGAAGGGCGAAGCGTCGGCTGAGGCGAACCGGGCTCCCACCTGCGCGCGGGCGACATTGAAGCGGGCTTGCACGTTTTTGCCGTAGTCCAGGGAAATCTCGAACTTCACCCAGTCCCGTCCGTGCGGCTTGAGGTCGGCGCTGACGATGCAGCGCAGCGGCATGGCTGGCTTCTGCAGCAATTGCTCGACCGCATGGGCCGCGGTTGGGCGCTGTTCCAGGATCAACTCGGCCCCGCCGCCAGCGTCAACGATGGCAACGCCGGACTTCTTCCAGGCTGGGTCCTCAAGACGCCGTTCGCTTCCCGCGGCCAGTGCGTTCCGGGCTAGCCCCTCATCCAGCACGGTGATCGACACCGGCTGCTGCCATGTCCCGCCTTGGCCGTCCGCCGCCTCGATGATGGCGGCTTGATAGGGCTGCGTCCCGAAGCGGAGGGGCGCGGCCGTCACCAGGGCGTCGCCTGCGATCGTGAAAACGTCCCCGCCGTCCAACAGCCTGAATACGGCTGCCCCAGGCGCGTCGCCGCCCACGCAGGATAGGTGCGCCACGCGCGTCCCGACCGGCGCAGTCTCCGGCACGGCCGCCGATGACAGCACGACCTGGCGCGGGCCTGCTCTCTGCCAAGCCCTGATGCCCCGGACCAGCAGGTCGGCCGGGCCGGGCATCGACGGGTCAGGCGCCGGAACCCACTCGACCTTCCGCGACCCGATTGCGAGGTTCACGATGAGGTAGAACGGCTGCCAATACTCGCGCCGCCCTGCGATCGGCTTGACCGCGATACGCACGCCGTCGAAGAACATCGAGATTGCCGTATCCGTCCACAGGCAGCCATACCGGTGGAACCCGGCGCTGAGATCGAGGCCAGTGTCGAAGGTCGCCTCGTCCGGGCTTGGCCCGAGCGAGATGCAGTTGGACCGGTACTTGGTCGGCTCATGCCCGAGCACCTCGAACACATCGATCTCCGGCGGGTGGACCTTGTCGGCCGGCACCAGCCAGAACGCCGGCCAGGTTGCGGCGCCCCGCGGCATCTTGGCCTCGATCTCGAGGTATCCGCCCTGTTGCGCAAAGCTCGGGTACGAGGTCAACACCCCCGAAACCCACTCGTACGTCACGCCGGTCAGGGGATCGTCCGGGATTTCACCGGGCCGGAAGCCGAGCCGGGCCGTCCGCTCCGCCCTGATCCGCAACGCGCCATCGACCACGGCGAAGGGGGTGAACCCGTTCGACCATGGGTATCCTGGATCGGCATAGAACTGGTACTCGCCATTCCAGATGTTGCCATGCCCCTTGGCCGCCGTCTCGGTCGGGAACCGCGGCTGCCAGACCGCCCCAGGGCCGCCCGCGGCCGGCGCGGCGTGGCCCGCATGCCCGCCCTGCAACGCGATGCCGTCCCGCGCCGGTAGATAGTCGAAGGTGGGCCGCATCCCTGCATGCGGCGCTGCGCCGGGTGCTGGCTGGGCTACGGGAGCCGCGCGGAGCGGGCCGGCATACAGGGGCAGGCTGGCAAGGGCAGACAGCTCCGCCAGCATGGCCCGGCGCCGCATCACGGCATCCCCACCCTAGCCGCCGTTCAGGCCATCCGGAGCCGGCCCATCCTGTTGCGCCCCGCCCGCTCGCGCAGCAACGCGACCCCGACGCCCGCCGCACCGCCCAGCGCCGCCGCGGCCAGCGTCACCAGGATGTAATTCGGGAACACCGGCCGCACCGGCACCGTCGCCTTCTGCAGCACCCTGACCGAGGACAGCTTGGCCACGTTCGACTCCGCGGTGATCTGCTCCTCCACCATCCGCCGCGCATAGAGGTCCGAGTTGTAGGTCGCCTGATCGACCGCCCGCTTCAGCATCGCGTAGGTCTGCTCGCTCGCGGTCATGGCGTTCAGCTCGGTGGACAGCCGCGCCGTCTCGTCGGTCTGCTGCTTCAGCAGGTTCTGCTCCCCGGCCAGGTCGGCGTTGACCTTGAACAGCTCCACCATCGAGTCCTGGTACACCTTCACCAGCAGCAGCGGCGGGTCGCCCGTGCGATCGTCGGTCGGCTGCGTGCCGATGCGGGCCGACGCCCCGACCCGGTCTGGCCCAAGCTGGTCCACCAACGCCGACACATACGGCGACCGCGCGACCGGGGCCAGCTTGCGCAACTGGTCCGCCAGCGCCTGCCGCTGGCCGGTCTTCTCCGCTACCGCCCCCCGCGTCAGCACCAGCGCGGACGCCAGGTCGCTCAACCGCGTCAGCAGCAGCTTGCGCTGGTCGTCGATGGCGTAGATGCCGCTGCCGGCGGAGAACTTTTCCAATGCGCCCGACGCCCGCTTCACCTCGCTGTCGAACCGCTCACGCTGGCGCTGGAAGAACGCCGCCGCGCCGGGCCGGCCCTGCAGCTCCACCTGGCGATCGACGAAGGTCTGCGCGACGGCGTTGGCGAACTGGGCCGCCACTGCCGGGTCATGGTTGCGGAACGCGATCCGCACGATGTCGGCCGTCGGATCGCCCCGGACGCTGAGCGCCCGCTTGATGCTCGGCAGGTACACGTCCCGTTGCGACAGCTCGTTGTGCGGCACCGGGGCAGATGGGAACACCAGCCGGCGCAGGCGCTCGAACTGCGACATGGAGTTGGGCCGGATGCCCTGCACCAGCGTCTCCAGACCGACCCGGTCGATGGCCTCGGCCACCACCTCCTCGCTCTCGGCCACGTGGGCCAGCGCGGCCGACGTCTCGGCGGGCTTCTTCGTGCCGTCCGGCTCCGGGGTCGCTGGGCTGCCGATCAGCAGCGTCGCCCCCTCATACACCGGCTGGATCGACAGCGCGCCAACGATGACCAGCGAAAACACCACCGCCCCCGTCAGGACGAACAGGAACTTATGCCGCCAGGTCGCTACAAACAGCGACCGGATGCCCCGTTCCAGGGAACGGTCAAGCTCTCCAACGTCCATCGCCATCTCCTTGGCCGGCCTGCGGCGGGCGCGCTTACAAAATGCCCCGGCGCAATCAACGGCTCACAGCGCCCGGGCGCAGCAAAATGGCACAGTTTTCGCGGGCATTAAAGCGGGTTAAACGTGCGCCGCGCACGACTTGCGGCAGCCAGGGACATCACCGGATGAAATTTCGCGAGACCGCCATCGTTTCGGGCGGGTTGCTGGTCCAGCAGGCGACGGTGTTCGCCACCGGCGTGCTCATCGCCCGGCAACTCGGCGCGACCAACTTTGGTACGCTGGGCACGCTGAAAAGCCTGGCAACCGTACTGGTGATCGTCACCCCGCTCGGTCTCGACCTTGCCCTGCTGAAGCACGCCACGTTCTACCACGATCGACCGGACGAGCTGCGTACCCTGTCGCGCGCGCTGCGCCTGCTGGTGGGCGGGCTGAACCTGCTGTTGCTCGGCCTGGTTGTGGTTTGGCTCGGCAGGGCGCTGCAAGAAGTGTATCGCGACATTCCCGACTTTGCCCGGTTGTGCGCCATCACGATGGCCGGGATCGTATTCGCCACTGACGTGCAGATTTCCGGGGCGCTTTACCGAGTTTACGACCGGGTGGTCGCCTATGCGTTAATAGTCAATTACAGCCAGCCGATCCTGCGGCTGGCCGCCACCGCACTGGTGCTGCTCGCCGGGGGCGGACTGCTGGGCGTCATCTGGGTCAACAGCGCGCTGTTCCTTTACGCCTTCGCCGCCATCGGCCTGACTGACCGGCGGCGCCACGGCCGGGTCCTGCCGTTACGCCGCGCCGCGCACCAGCCCATGCCCCTCGGCGAGGTCGCGCACAAAGTGCAGGGAGTGCTGTCGGAGTCGCTGTGGATGGCGATGACGCTGCTGGTGTACCAGGCGATCCGGCTGGTTGACATCCTCGTCCTTGCGGCGCTGACCAACACGCAGATCACCGGGGAGTACACCGCCATGAGCAGCGTCGCGCAGCTCATCCAGATCTACCCCATCGCCATCTCGCAGACGCTCGGCCCCAAGATTGCCTTCGCCTACAAGCAGGGCGACCTCGAAGGGATCAAGCTGGAGCTGCAGGCCTACCTGCGCCGCGCGTCCATACTCGGCGGCTACCTGTTCGGCGGGGTGGCAGTGTTCGGCACCGACCTGGACCTGGTGTTCGGCCATGGCTTCAGCTTCTCCTGGCCGCTCGCCCTGCTGCTCGCCAGCGGCTGGTACGTCAGCGCGACCTTGGCGCCGTTCGGCTACGTGCTGTCCATGACCGGGCGGCACCGGCAGGAGCTGGTCATCCTAATCGCCGGCGCGGCGCTGCTGGTGGCGTGCCTCCTCCTGCTGATCCCGCCCCTTGCAGCCGTCGGGGCGGCGCTCGCCGTCGCCATCACCTTCACCGCCGTCAACGCCGCGCGCTGCGTCTATGTCATCCGCATCCTCGCCCGGAACCCGCTCCACGTCACCGACGTGCTGCCGCCGATGTGCTTCCTGGCCGCCGCCCTCATAGCGCGCGGGGCCGGCGGCTGGGTCAGCGAGCGCAGCCTGCCGGCCCTGATCGTCGAATGCCTGGCCTACTCGCTGCTGGCCGGCGGGGCCTATGTCGCCCTGCTCGCCAGCACGGCGGAGCGCCAGACGATCCGCTCGCTGGCCCGTGCGGGCTGGTCGTCCTGATGCGCCTGGCCATCATCGCCCCGCACTTCCCGGAGTATGCGCTGCGCTACGCCGCGGCGATGGCGGCGTCCTGCGATGTCCTGGCGTGCGTGGACGCCGGGCAGATGGCGGCCGAATTCGCCGGCCGGGCGCCCCCGGCCATCCCCGGCGGCCAGCTCGCGCCGGTGCGGTTCAAGACGCCCGCGGACCTCTGGCGGCTGGTGCACTTGGTTCGCCGGTTCCGCCCGGACGTCGTCCACCTGCAGGAGGCCGCGGGGCCGCGCCGCGGCGCCTTCCTCGCCTGCATCGCGGCGCTGCTGCGGCCTGCTGCCCTTGTCGTCCTGACCGTGCACGACCCGGTGCCGCACGGCGGCCGCGACGCCGGCGCGGCGCGGCGGGCGGCGTGGTCGCGCAACCTGGTCCGGCGCCTGGCGGACGTGCTCGTCGTACACGGCGCCTACTGCGCCCACCTGCTACACCAAGACATGGCCGCACGGCGCCGGCCGCCGCCGCAGATCGTGCAAAGCGAGCACGGCCTCATCCTTGAACCCGCCACCGTGCGGCCCCCGCCACCCGGCCCGCTGCGGCTGTACCTCTTCGGACGCATGGAGGCCTACAAGGGCGTCGAGGTGCTGCTGCAGGCGGCGGAGCTGCTGCACCAGCAGGGCCTGGAGTTCAGGCTGCTGATCGCCGGGCAAGGGCCGGAGCTGGACCGCCTGCAGGACCGGTTCGGGCGGCTGCCGGAGGTGGAAGTCCAGGCCGGCTTCGCCGCGCCCACCGCGGTCATCGAGGCGATCCAGCAGGCCGACTGCGTCCTCCTGCCCTATCTCAGCGCGACCCAGAGCGGTGTCCTGGCGGCGGCGTTCGCCGGGCAGCGCTTCGTCATTGCAAGCGCGGCCGGCGGCATCCCCGACGTCGTCGGCCACCTGCGCAACGGCCTGCTTGTGCCGCCGGGCGACCCCGGCGCGCTGGCGGCCGCGATCCGTGCCGTCGCGGAGGATGCAGGGCTGCGGGCCAGGCTGCGCCAGGGCGCCGCCGAGACGGCGCAGGGACAGCTCGACTGGGACCGGATCGGGCGGGAGCTGCAGGCCGCGTTCGCGGACGCCGCGGCCAGGCGCCGGGTTGGCGACATGGCGCGTTCCGGCTGACGCGAGGGCGGCTGGTCAACCCTCCTGTTCCTCCCCGTTGCAGCGGTTGGCAGCAGCGGTGCGGCATCGGATCGTGAACGCCGCTCCGGCCGCATTTGCATTGCGGCGCTGCAGGCGCGGCCCGTGACAACGCCGCGCTCCGTCCGCAGTATCACAAAAAATCTGACGAGTGATTAATGCGGCCGCAAGTTATGATACCGCGTTTTTTGCGTGGGGTCAGAACAATCGCTGCTGACCCAGGCCGCCCCTGTCCCAAGCCTCCCCGTCATTGCGAGCCGGCTTCGGCGCGGCAATCCAGGGTAGTTGGGACCGTGCGTGCATTTCCTGGATTGCCGCGCCGCAAGCGCAGCTCGCAATGACAGCACTCTCACCACCGGCCAAGGTCTTTAGCGGCTGAAATATCATGCCGAGACCCCAATAAGGCTCGTAAATACCCAAGTAAACAAACGTGAGTAAACGCCTTAGCGCCGGTGATCAACGCGGCAGACCATGCGCCGTTCCGGCGTCCGCCGGACCAGCCCGGCCCACCTGTGACAGCGCCGTGATCGCATCCTCCAACGCCGCAACGCACCGCTCCCAGGCATAGTCCGCCGCCAAGCGCCCGCGGGTCAGCGCGGCCGTGGACCGCAACGCCTCCAGCGTGGTGCCCGCCAGGAACTCCGCCGCCGCCGCCGCCGCCTCCGGCCCGGCGACGAGGTGCCCGCAATAAGCCTCGATGATCGACCGCGCCCCTGGCAGGTCCTTGCAGACCGGCAGCACCCCGCACCCGACCGCCTCGAGCACAATCAGCGGAAACGAGTCGATGTCGGACAGGTGGACCAGCACATCGGCCTGCGACAGCGCCGCCAGCAGCCGGGCTTCCGGCAAGGGGCCGATCACCGCGACACTGCCTGCAAGGTCGTTCTCCTGGATGGCGGCGTCGATCCGCAGGCGGGTCGCCGCGTCGCACGAACCGATCAGTTGCGCGCTGAACGGGCAGCCGCGGCGGCGCAGGATCGCGCAGACCTGCAGGAACAGGAACGTGCCCTTGCCCTCCGACAGCCGGCCGGCGTGAACCAGCGCCAGGTCCGTCCGCTGCTGCCGGGCCGGGCCGGGATCGGCGGGAAAGCTGCGCGGCAAGAAGGTCCGGATCTGCAGCCGCGGCGTCCCCGGCGGCAGCGCCAACTCCCCCGCCTGGGTGGGCGAAATCAGCGCGATCCCGTGCGCAAGGCCCAGCAGCCGCAGGCTCAGGCGGCGGAGCCAGCGGTTCGACTGCGAGGACCAATTGGACCCCAGATGCGGCGTGACCAGGACGCGATAGCCGAGCAGGCGGCACAGCAGCAGCAGCGCGAGGTCGGGCAGGTTGACGTATTGCAGCCACAGGCAATCCCAACGCTGCGTCCGGAGCCGCGCCAGGTGCCGCACACACCGCCACACCCGGCCCAGCGACCGCAGCCGGAAGTAGGCGGTGTCGGCCCGCACCCACTCCACGCGATGCCCGCCGATGCCGGCCAACGCGTCCTGCGCCCGCTCGCAAAACAACTCGACCCCGCCGCGATGCGCCGGCGTGCCGCCAACAATCAGGATGTCCATCCAGCTCCCACAGATCGTTGGACGCCAGGAATAGCATCCAATGCCCCGCAACTCAAACGGCACGCAGCAACAGCAAACCCATCCTCCGTTATTTGCCCTTTAATCAAAAATCAATTGTTGCCGGCCAAAATTATAGGCAGAATAATGGCGAAGTAATCCTGCAAATCATGACACGCATTCTGACGGCGATCGGATCACGTTAATGCGAGGTAGACGAATTCGGTTTCTACCCGTTCATGAGGTTGTAAGTGGCAGATTCATCCGCAACGAGTGACGTGGCTTCGGCAACCAGCGCAGCCGCGCAGCTAAGCCTGGCATCAACCGCCACGCCTATCCAGGCAACTGCGGCAAGCAGCTTCGTAAACTCCATTGGCGTCAATGCGCATATCGATTCGGGCGCACCCATTTGGGAAAACACCCAGGTGGTGGCCGCCGAGCTGGCCGCCCTCGGCGTCAAGCACGTCCGCGACGGCACCCCCTATGATTGGGCGCTGCAGGAATACGTCACCCTGGCGAAAACCGGCGTGACCTTCGACCTCAGCCAGGAAAACCCGATTGCGGCCCCGATGACGACGATCGGCGCAGCCGAGGACGTGCAACGCGCCAATACGCTGGTGCAGGCCGTGCCCGGCAGCGTCGAGAGCCTCGAGGGTGCCAACGAGTACAACATCAGCAGCTACAACCTGAACGGCAGCAACTCCAACGGCAACATACCGTGGGGCGCGGCGGATGACGCCAACCTGCAGGCCGCAGTCAAGGCGGACCCGATCCTGGCCGGCGTGAAGGTGGTCGCTGCCTCCACGGCGAATGTGCCGTCGGCCCCAGGCGTGTCGCCCTATGTCGATATCGCGAACTGGCATGTCTATGGCGGGGTCGGCCAGCAGCTTGGCGCCAACCTCGCCGCGGGGATCGCCGCCGCACAGGCGACGGCACCGGGCAAGCCCGTCTATATCACCGAGGCCGGCGTTTCCAGTTCCGGCTATGGCAGCTCGAACTGGGGCGTGGCCGACCAGCCGACGCAGGGCATCATCGACACCGACGCCCTGCTCGACAGCTATAAGGACGGCGCCGCCCAGACCTTCCTTTACGACCTCATGGACGACACCAGCAGCACGCCGCAGGAAAACCACTTCGGCCTGTTCAACGCCGACGGCACCGCAAAGCCGGCCGCGACCGACATCGGCAACCTCGTCAGCCTGCTGTCGGACACCGGGACGGTGGCGTCGCCGGGAACCCTGGCCTACACCATCTCCGGGCTGCCCAGCACCGCGTCCTCGATGCTGCTGCAGAAGTCGGACGGCACGTTCGACATCGTCGTCTGGAACGGCGGCGCCACGCTTTATAACGGCACCAGCGACGTGGCCCCGCCAACCGCTGCGGTCACCGTGACGTTCGGCGGCGTCCAGCAGCAGGTGAAGGTCTATGACCCCGTCACCGGCCGCACCGCGCTGCAATCCATGGCCAACGCCGGCGCCGTCAGCTTTGGGTTGTCCGCGGACCCGGTGATCATCGCCGTGACCCCGGCTGCACCGGCCGCCCTCCCGGTTCCCGCCGCTGTCCCCGTCACCACGACCCCCCCGGTTGCGTCGGCTCTCCCGACGCCAGTGACCCCGGCCCCTGCTGCAGCCCTGGTGCTGCACCTGTCGGAGGACGCCTGGAAGGGCGACGCCCAGTTCTCCGTCAGCGTGG
>CAXTAT010000052.1:0-17148 GCA_964242415.1 uncultured Acetobacteraceae bacterium | reverse complement strand
CGCAGCATCATGGAGCACCTATGCCCCCGCCGCGATTACCCGATGTCCACATATGGACCTGGGACGCCCGATCCCTGTCCGTGTCGCCTGATCCCCGACCGGGGCCGGGGCACCTGCGCCCGCATCCCAGCTCCATGCAACACGGCCCGATGCCGCGGCCGGCCAGGATCAGTTCAACATCAGCAAGCCAATGCTGAAACAGTGATAAAGCCAAACCGCGTGCTGGATCACGAAGGCCGGGAAGCGGAAGCCGCGGTCGGGATTACGGGCGGTCCTCACGCCGGGTACGCTGCCAGGTTCCGAACAACCCCGCCCCCACATCGCCGTCGTAGCGGCTTAGGAGCCTCGCCCGGCGGTGCCCGACCGATGCGCCCCAGATACGCCTGTTTGCTCGGTTGAACGTGGTCGACGCAGAGCTGGGCCAATGCCCAACGGTCCCGTTCGGCCAGCAACTTGATCATGATGCAGTGCTGCCTTTCAGAATCCCGGAAGGCCTCCGGGTCCGCCAGCGACTTCGCGCGCATCGGCAGGGACAGGTTCATGTAATCACGTATCGAGTGCACCAAGTAGCGGTTGCCGGATGCGCCGAACAAGGCGAGATGAAACAGATCGTTGGCGATGTGGACTGCACGCAGATCGCCCGCCTGCTGAGCCTCACGGTAGCGCTTGTTCAACTCGTGCAACTGCTCCACCAACCCGGACGGAGCAGGATACGGCACCATCAGCGCTGCCTGCCGCTGCAAAAACTCGCGGACCTGGTAGATCTCGTGCACCTCGTCGGCGCCATGGCGGCGGACCGTGGCCCCGACATTGCGCTCCCGGACCACAATGCCCGTGCGTTCGAGTTCGAGCAGCGCCTGGCGGATGAAGTGCCGGGTGACGCCGAAGCGCGCCATCAAACCATCCTCGGTCAGGCGAGTTCCGGGGGCGAGAACGCCGAAGATGATGTCGTCCTCGATCGCGGTCACCACGCCTGGGTGGTTGCGCCCGGTCATGCCCATCCCGACAAGGCATAGCAGTCCTCGACCAAGCGCAGCGTGCGTAGATTGTCGGCCGGCGAAGTCTCGAACGGGGCGCCCATCCGCAGAGCGTCCGCGAAATGCGCGATCACAGCATTATATGCGTCCTGGTAGCAGGCTGCGAGGTCGTACTCGTTGCGGCCAGGCGCACCGCCCGTGCATTCCAACACGGAGCCATGCAGCCGGATCGTGCCGGCGTTTCCCAGCAGCACCATCTCGTCGGCCTGAGTGGACGGATACCCCGGCGCCGCCATGTTGCCCAGCAGCACGGCGCAGGCGCCGGACTCGGCCGCGAGGGCGATCAGCGCGTTGTCCTCTCCCGCCATGTCCGCGCAGGACCGGCCCAAGCGGCATGCAGTGACGCGCAGCTCGCCCAGCAGCACCCGAAGCGTATCCAGGTGATGGATGAGCACCTCGTTCACCAGCATTCGGCGCAGGTCCTGCATGAAGGGTTGCCGGTGCAAGGCCGGGCGCACGCCCGCGGCATCCGGCAGCAGGCCCGATGTCAGCAGCGTCATCTGGCACTGCTGCACGGCGCCGATCCGGCCCGCCTGCACCCAGACGGCGGCGTCCCGGTAGTACCGGCGAAACCGCCAGTTCTCGTGCACCATGCAGCGCACGCCCGCTATGTCGGCCACCAGCGCTTCGGCCTGCGCGAGGTCGGGCGCCAGCGGCTTCTGGCACAGGATCGCGAGTCCCCGCGCGGCGCCAAGGCGGACCATCGCGGCATGGACCTCGCGCGGTGCGGCGATGTCGATCGCATCCAACTGCTCGGCGTCCAGCATGGCCTTTGCCGTGGCGTAGGTGGCTGGGACGCCGAATTCCGCCGCGCGCCGGGCCGCCGCGTCCACGGAGGGGTCGGCAATCGCCACCACCCCCGCCTGGCCCGCGAGCGCCGCCCAGCCGATCAGGTGGTGGCGGCTGACCATGCCCGCCCCGATCAACCCCACGCGCAGCATCAGGCGTCCCTCCGCACGGCGAGCGTGGTGTCCGGGTCGAACAGGTGCACGGCCGAGGCCGGGAAGTGCAGCGTCACGGTATCGCCGACGCGCGCACCAGCCTGCCGCCCCAGCCGGGCCGTCATCTCCTGCTTGCCGGGCAGCTCCACCGCTAGCAGCGTTTCGGCCCCGAGCGGTTCCACGGCGAACACCGTCGCCTGCACCTGCCCGCTGCCATCCGGTCCCTCGCCGAGCTGCAGGTCTTCCGCCCGGACGCCGACCGTGACGCCACGGCCGGCATAGCGGGCGAGCGTGTCCGCCCCCCATAGCACGAGTGGTGCGCGCGCGCCGTCGCACGTCGCCTCGGCGCCATGCAGCATCAACGGCAGCAGGTTCATCGGCGGGCTTCCCAGGAACCTCGCCACGAAGGTGTCCGCCGGGTTCCAGTAAACGTCCAGCGGTGCCCCAACCTGCACCACACGGCCGCCGTTCATGACGCAGATGCGCGTGCCCATCGTCATCGCCTCCACCTGGTCGTGGGTGACGTAGATCATCGTCGAGCGGAGCCGGTGGTGCTGGCGGATCAACTCGTTGCGTGTGTTCACGCGCAGCGCGGCATCGAGGTTGGACAGCGGCTCGTCGAACAGGAACACCTGCGGCTCCCGCACCATGGCCCGGCCCAACGCCACGCGCTGCCGCTGCCCGCCCGACAGCGCCGCCGGCTTGCGCGCGAGGTAGGGCGTCAGCCCCAGCATGTCCGCCGTCTCCGTCACCCGCCGGGCGACCTCGGCGCTGGCGACGTTGCGCCGGCGCAGGCCAAAGCCGAGGTTGTCGCCCACCGTCATGTGCGGGTACAGCGCGTAGGACTGGAACACCATGGCGATGTCGCGGTCCTTGGCGGGCACATCGTTCATGACGCGGCCGCCGATCCGCAACTGCCCGGCGCTGATCGATTCCAGTCCGGCCACCATGCGCAGCGTCGTGGACTTGCCGCAGCCGGATGGACCCAGCAGCACCATGAACTCCCCATCCGCGACATGGATATCGACGCTATCGACCGCCGGATGCGCGCCGCGGCCGTAGCTTTTGGTTATGCCGGTCAGTTGCACGTCGGCCATCAATGCGCCCCGTTCACTTCACTGCGCCTGCGGTCATGCCCTGGATCAGCTTTTCGGAGAAGAACGCGTAAACCAGGATCACGGGGATGACGGAGATCATCACGCCGGTCGCGATCAGCCCGATATCCTGGAAGTGGTCGCCCATGAAACGCTGGATGCCCACGGGCAGCGTGCGCAGCTCGTCATCGGTGATGAGCACCACCGCGAACAGGAATTCGTTCCACAGCAGGATGAAGTTCAGGATGATCGTGGTCGCGATCGCGGGCATGCCGATCGGCAGCACCAACCGTAGAAAGATCTCCAGGTCGCCATAGCCGTCCACCTTCGCGGCATCGAACAGGTCCTGCGGGATGCGGGCGAAGAAGCCCTCCAGCAGGTACACGGTCAGCGGCAACTGCAACGACACATAGACCAGGATCAGCCCGAGCCGGCTGTTATAAAGGCCGAATTCCACCAGCGCCTGATAGATCGAGATCAGCACCACCTGCGGCGGAAAGATGATCGAGGAAAACAGGATGCCATAGATCAGGCGGTTGCCACGGAACCGGTAGCGCGCCAGGCAATGCGCCGCCGCCGCCCCGGCGATGGTCAGCACGGCCACGCTCACCACCGTCACCAGCACGCTGTTGGCGAAGTAGGTGCTGAAATTGGAGTCGATCCAGGCCTCGCGGAACTGCTCCCAGTGGAACGGGTTCGGCCAGGCGTAATGGTCGGCGCTGATCTCCGTCGTGGTGCGCACCGACATGGTGCCGACCCACAGGAACGGCGCCGTCGCATACACCGTGTAGGCGACGAGGATCGCCATGATCCCGCCGCTCGATAGGGAGCGTTGCAGCCGTGCGCCGGTCACCCGCCTAGAACTCCAGCTTGTCGCGGGAGCGCAGGGCGTAGTTCAACCCAAGCACCAGGACCAGCACTGCACAGAACCACACGGTCGCGATGGTCGAGGGATAGCCCAGGTCGAACGTGTTCCAGTTGAAGGCGCGCTTGTAAACGTAGGTGGACACGGTTTCGGTTGACCAGAGCGGGCCGCCCTGCGTCATGATCCAAACCAGGTCGAACACCTTCATCTTGCCGATGAACGCCAGGATATAAAGGTTCAGCAGCGTCGGCCGCAGCAGCGGGACGATGACGTGGCGCAGCTTGCCGCCCCAGCCGCAATTGTCCAGCTCGGCGGCTTCCAGCACCTCGGCCGGCAGCGAGTGGATCGCCGCCAGGCACACCACCATGTTGAAGCCCGCCCACTTCCAAACATCGGTGAAGATCAGCGCAGCCAGGGCCAAGTGCGGGTTCCCCAGCCAAGCGCTGGCCAGGCCACCGAGGCCCACAGCCCGCAGCAGCAGGTTCACGGCGCCCCAATCGTAATTGTAGATCCACAACCAGAGGATCGCGACCACCACGTAGGACAGCAGCACGGGGGTGAACCAGGCGATCCGCAAGAAGCGGGCGAACGGCACCTTGGCATACAGGCAGAGCGCCAGCAGCAGGCCGGCCGCCACGTCCAGCACGGGGGCTGCCACGGACCAAACCAGCGTGTTGAGCACGGCACGCCAGAACGTGCTGTCGCTCCACAGCGCCGCGTAGTTGGCGAGGCCGACGAACTCGGGCGCAGTCGGGTCGTCGATGGTGAAGAAGCTGTTGTAGATCGTGCGCAGCGCCGGGTAGGCGGTCATGCCGGCATAGATCAACAGCGCCGGGCCGAGAAACACCAGCAGCACCGGCCAGGATGCCGTGCGTGTATCGGTGCCGCGGGACCGGGTCCGCCGGCGGGCGACGGGCTTGCTGGCGGGCGCTGCTGCGAGGCCGCCTACTTGTGGCATGCTTCGTCCATTTGCGTGGCCGCATCGGCCACCGAGATCAGCCCGGCCGGCAAGGCCGTGTTCATCACCTGGGCAAAGGTCTCGGCGCACTTGCCCCGCATATGCAGCAGCGGCGTGCCGAGGAAGAACTGGGCGTGCTCGTCACGCTCGTTCAACTCCTTGAAGTACGCGGCGTGGCTGCTGTTGATCCCGCTGGCGTCCGAGCGGATGCCGCTCTGCAGCGACACCTGCTCCACCCACTTGGTGCCGTTCTCCACCGTCGCCATCGACTTGAGCAAGGCGCCGGCGCACGGCTTGTTCGGGCTGCGGCTATACATCACGAAGGAGCCGCCGACGGAGAGCGTCTTGCAGGTGGGACAGGCGCCGTCGGCCATCGCGGGCGCCTGCATGATGCCGAGTGGGAAGCCGGCCGGCTGGCCGCCCTTGTCCGGCGCCGCGAACGCACGGCCCGTGTACCAACTGGCGTCCGGGAAGGTCACCGCGCCCGGCGTCGCGTAGAAGTAATAATGCGACTCGCCGAGCTTCAGGGTCGAGATGCTCTTGGGGAAGGCGCCGGCGTCCACGATGGTCTTGAGCCAGGTGAGCGCCGCGGTCACCCTGGGGTCCTTGTACGGCAACGTGCCGTCCAGTAGCTTGCCGTAGTCCTCGGCGCCGAGCTTGTGCAGCAGCAGCTCGTAGCTAAAGAATGCGCCCGGAAACGGCCGGTCAGCCGTGCCGGCAGCGATCGGGGTGACACCGGCGGCGACCGCCTTCTGCACCATCTCGGCGAACTGGTCCTGGGTGAACTGCGCGTTCTCCGGCAGTTCCATGCCGATCTTTTTCAGCAAGTCCCGGTTGTAGAATACTTCCACCGTGTAGGCTTCGGCTGGTACGGCGTAAACATGGCCCTTGTAGGTCCAGGCCTGCTTCGCCCAGTCGTTCAGGTTGGCGGTGTCGATCACGTCGTCCAGCGGCGCCAGGTAGCCGCCGGTCAGGAATTCGGGCGAGTCTGGCTCCATGTAGAAGATGTCGGGCGCCTGGCCGGTGCGCACGGCGGACTTGGCCTGGGTGTATTCGTCGGCCTTGGGGATGAAGCTCAGCTTCACCGGGCATTGCGGGGTTGCCTTCTCGAACGCCTCGACGCGGTCGGTTACCCACTGCTTCTTGGCCGGCTCATCAGGCCAGTTGCTCCACATGGTAATGCCCGCGGCGGAGGCGGTCGTGCTGACCGCAAGGAGGGCTGCCAGGCACGCCAAACTCAGAACGGACCGAAACATTGGTCGCAACCCCCCGATTATCGTTGGCGCGAAGCAAGCGTGAAAACTTACAGGCTGTCAATAATATTGAACGTTGCTAGCCTGGTAACGAGTGATCGCTCCGCGAAGTGGGCTGGTTCATCGATGAAGTGGGCTGGTTCATCGATAATGAGGGGGAGCCGGTCCATGGCTGTGGGCATTCGCAAGGAGCTTGCCAGCCGCGGCGATCACGGGTTCAGCCTGCTCCTGCGCCGGGCGTTCATCAAGGCGATGGGCTACTCGGACGATGCCCTGTCCCGCTTCGCCTTCGACTCTTCGAGGAATCAAGCCACCCCAGTCGTTCTGGTTGGCACGGGCCGGCGATCGGAACCGTTGACGCCCCCTCGGCATCCCGCCCACACTCCGCCCCAACGCAGCAGCCTCCAAGTGCCGCGACCAGGGATGGGAACCATGATCCGGATACAACGCCGAAGCCTGATGGCAGGCGCCGCCGCGCTGGCACTCGCGCGCTCCGCTGCCGCGCAGGGCAGCTCGGAGCCCATCCGCATCGGCTGGCTCGGCTCCTTCACCGGGCCGGCCAGCGCGCCTGCTGTCGGGTTCGACCGCGGCGTGCAATTCGCCGCCAAGGCGATCAACGTGGCCGGCGGCGTCAAGGGACGCATGATCGAGATCGTCACCCGCGACACCCAGGGGGACCCGACCAAGGCCGTCAACGCGGTGCAGGACCTGATCAGCCGCGCCAAGGTCAACGCGGTCTGGGGTCCCACCAACTCCGGCGAGTCGCTGGCCGTCACGCCCATCATGGCGCGAGCCAAGATGCCCAACATCCATCCCTGCGTCATCGACAGCCTGATCGACCCGGCGAAATACCCCAACGCCTTCCGCATCGCCCCGTCGAACGGCCAATGGGACGATGCAGTGCGCGGCTACACGCTCAAGGTGCTGCATCTGCGGGATGTGGCCGTGTTCGGCGACACGACGGGCTACGGCACCACGGCCGCCGCCGCATCCGTGGCCGCCTTCACCAAGGACGGCGCCCGCGTCGCCTACCAGGCGCAGATCGACTCCACCCAGCCGGACGTCTCGCCTGACATGCTGCGCGCCCGTGATGCGGGGGCGAAGGCCGTGGTGGTGTGGACGGTGGCGGTGGGGATGCTCTCACGGCTGATGAACCAGCGTGCCAGCATGGGCTGGGACGTGCCGATCCTGGGGCATCCCTCCCTGGGCTCGGGCGAGGTGCGCGGGCTGCTCGACAAGCCCGGCAACTGGGACAAGGTTTATATGGCCGGCTACCGGTCCTGCTCGTTCGACGCCGCGGGCAAGCTGCCGGAGCGCAGCCAGGAGTTCGTGTCGCGCCTGTCCGGCCAGGTGAACCTGGCCGACACGCTTCTATGGTGGGTGGCCTGCGGCAACGACGCCGTGCACCTGATCGCCTCCGCGGTCGAGGCGAGCGGCGAGAGCACCAGCGCCGCCATCATCGCCGATTGGAACGGGACCCGCGGCTATCCCGGCGTGTTCGGCGACTACAGCTTCACTGCCACCGACCATAACGGCTACCCGCAGGACGGGGTGGTGATGAGTCTGGCCAACTCGCAGAAGGACGGCGCCTTCAATCTCGCGCCGGGCTAGGCGGTTGCTCGCCTCCATCCTCGTCACCGGCTTGTCGCTGGGCAGCGTGTACGCGCTGATCGGCGTGACCTACAACGTGATGTTCTCCGCCTCCCGGGTCATGAGCTTCACGGCTGGGCAGCTCGGCATGCTGGGGGGCGTGTTCGGCGCGCTGTTCGTGGCGCGGCTGGGCGTGCCGTGGCCGCTAGGGCTGCTGGCGGCGCTCGCCTGCTGCGCGCTGGTCGGCGTGGTGACGGAGATGGTGGCGGTGCGCCCGGTGCTGGCCTCTCTGGACAAACACCTCTACGTGCTATCGACCCTGGCCGTGGCGCTGATGATCCAGCAGGCGACCGCCATCTGGTGGGGAACCGAGCCACGGCCCTTCCCGCGCCTCGCCGGCTTCGCCGTGGCCGGGGTAGAGGAGCGGTTCTGGCTGCCCCCGCTCGCCTGCATCCTGGCGATCGGCGGGCTGGAGTGGATGTATCGCCGCACCCTGGTCGGCCGCGCCTTCCTGGCCATCGCGGAGGACGGGTTCGCCGCCCGCGCGCTCGGCTTGCCGGAGCGGCAGATGCGGATGTTGTCCTACGCGCTGGCGGGCGCGATCGCCGGGCTGGCGGGGTTCAGCGGCGGGCAACTGTTGCTGGCCTACTTTGCCAACGGGGCGATGCTGAACTTCTACGGCTTCGTTCCGGTGGCGTTGGGTGGGCTGGGCAACAACCGCGGCGCGGTGGCGGGCGGGCTGCTGCTGGGAGTGTTCCAGCAGGCGGCAAACTTCACCGTGGGCGGCGTGTTCGCCTCCGTCGCGGTGTTCGTGGTGTTCATCGCGGTGCTGCTGTTGGCGCCGCAGGGCCTGTTTGGCAGCCCGGCGGCCCGGCGTGTCTGACGCCGCCACCTTGCCCGGGCGGGTGCGTGCGCCGCGAGTGGCCGTGGCGGTGCCCTACGTGCTGGTGCTGGCGGTGCTGGCTGCGATCCCGTTCGTCGGTGGCGACTACTGGACGACGATCGCAACCCGGGCCGCCGTGTATTGGGTGTTGGTCGCCGGGCTGAACCTGGTGGTGGGCTTTGCCGGCCAGTTGGCGATCGGCTACGTGGCCCTGCTGACGCTCGGCGCCTACACGGCGAGCGCGTTGGCGGAGAAGCTGGGCGTTCCGGCCCCGCTGGCCCTGCTGGCAGCCGGGGCGGTTGGGGCCGCGGGTGGCGTGGTGGTGGGACTGCCGGCGCTGCGGCTGCGGACCTTCTACTTCGCCATGAGCACACTTGGCTTCGCCACCATCGTGACCCAGGTGGCCCTGGCCTGGACGAACGTCACCGGCGGCGGCGTGGGACTGCCCGGCCCCAGCTTTCCCGCGCCGTTCGATGATACCAACGGTTTCTACGCCCTATGCGTGGTGATCGCGGGTGTGGTGACCGTGCTGGCGGCCAACATCGGGTTCAGCCGGTTCGGCCGCTCGCTGGTGGCGCTGCGCGATGCGGAGGTCGCGGCCGAGGCGTGCGGCGTGGCCAAGACGCCGCTGCTGCTGATGGTGTTCAGCTTCAGCGGAGCGGCTGGCGGCCTGGCCGGGGCGCTGTTCGCCACCCTGCAGAGCTACATCACGCCGGATGCCTTCACCTTCGACCTCTCGGTGCTGTTCTTCACCGCCATCCTGATCGGCGGGCGCGGCGCCGTGCTGGGTCCGCTGCTGGCGACAGGGCTGCTGACGGTGTTGCCGGAGTTCGCGGCCCCGCTGGTCGCCTGGTCCACTTTCCTCTACGCCGCCCTACTGCTGCTGATCGTGCTGCTGGCGCCCGGCGGCATCGCCGACCTGCTGGACCAGGCCAACCGCCGCCCGTTGCACCTCGACCGGCACATCGTTCCCCGCGTTGCGCTGCTGCCGGATCTGCTGCACCCGCGCGGCGGCGTGTTGCGGCTGTCCGGCCTGGCGCTGCGCTTCGGTGCGGTGCGCGCGATCGACGGGCTGGACCTGCTGCTGCACGGGGGCGAGGTGCACGGGCTGATCGGTCCCAATGGCAGCGGCAAGACGACGACGCTGAACGCGATCAGCGGCTTCGTGACCCCACAGGAGGGCAGCGTGACGGTGGACGAGCAGGCGCTCGCGCCCGGCGCCTCGGCGCGGCGCGCCTTGGCCGGGATCGCCCGCACCTTCCAGACGCCTCGCCTGGCCGGCGAGGCCAGCGTGCTGGACAATGTCATGCTCGGTGGGACCGGCGGCGCCCGCGCCAGCTTCGTCTCCGCCATGCTGACCCTGCCGCGTGCCCGGCAGGAGGAAGCCGCCCTGCGAACCCGTGCCCTGGCCGCCCTGCGGGCCGTCGGGCTTGAGCGGCTGGCGACAATCCGCGCCGACCGGCTGCAGCACAGCGAGCTGCGCTTCGTCGAGATCGCCCGGGCGGTGATGGCCAACCCGCGCTTCTTGCTGCTCGACGAGCCAGCCGCGGGGCTATCGCCGGACGAGATAGAGCGTCTGGGCCGGCTGGTCCGCGCCATCGCCGCCGCGGGGACCGGCGTGCTGCTTGTGGAGCACCATGCCGACCTGATCTTCGCCGTCTGTGACCGGGTGACGGTGCTGAACCTTGGCCGCACCTTGGCCGCTGGCACGCCGGCCGAGATCAGGGCGCATCGCCAGGTCGTGGAGGCCTATCTTGGTGGCTGAGCGCCTCCTGCATGTGCCCCTTCTGGACGTGGACGACCTGCATGCCGGCTATGGCAAGGTGGCGGTGCTGCATGGTGTCAGCCTGACGGTCGCGCCCGGCGAGATCGTGGCGCTGCTCGGCCCCAACGGCGCCGGGAAGTCCACCCTGCTGCGCGCCATCTCCGGCCTGCTGCCCAGCACGGGGGCGCGGCGGTTTGCCGGTGGCGAGCTGCCCAGCGACCCGCGGGCGGCGGTGCGCGCCGGGCTGGTCCACGTGATCGAGGGCCACCGGGTCTTCACCGGGCTGAGCGTCGCCGACAACCTGCTGCTGGCCGGCTACGACGTGCCCAAGGCCGAGCGGGCGCGCCGGGTGGACGAGGCGCTGGCCTACTTCCCGGAAATCGCTGCCAAGCGGACCGAGCGCGGCGGTGCGCTGTCGGGCGGGCAGCAGCAGATGCTTGCCGTGGCGCAGGGCCTGGTGCAGCGCCCCCGGCTGATGATGCTGGACGAGCCGTCCGCCGGGCTGTCCCCCGTGCTGGTGGACCGCGTGCTGTCAGTGCTGGCCCAGCTCCGCCAGGCCGGCACCGCCGTGCTGCTGGTCGAGCAGTTGATCGACAAGGCCGTAGCCCTGGCCGACCGGGTCTGCGCCCTCGCCCGCGGCCGGGTCGTGCTGGAGGCCGCAGCCGCGGAACCCGGCCTGCACGCGCGGCTCGAACATGCCTACATGGGCATCGCCGGGGCGGCGTCGCCATGAGGATCGCCCGCGTCACCACCCACCACGCCGCCATCCCCTACGCCTATGACGGCCCTCGCCACGCGGTCGGCGGGCAGGGCTGGACCACGCTCGACATGCTGCTGGTGCGGATCGAGACGCGCGGCGGCCTGGTCGGCTGGGGGGAGGCGTTCGGCCATGGCTGCATCCCCGCCACGAAGGCGGCGCTGGACACCCTGGTCGCCCCGTGGCTGCTCGGCCGCGACGCCAGCGACATTGGCGGCATCGCTCACGGACTCGCCCAGGCGATGCACCTGTTCGGCCGCAACGGGCCGCTCAGCTACGCGATGGCCGGGGTGGACATTGCGTTGTGGGACATTCTCGGCAAGCGCGCCGGCCTGCCGCTGCACGACTTGCTGGGCGGCGCCCGCCGGCGCCAGGTGCCGGTTTATGCCAGCCTGCTGCGCTATGGCGACCCGGCGCGCATCGCCCGCAACGCCGCCGCCGCCCAGGCGGAGGGCTACGGCGCGGTGAAGCTGCACGAGATCGACCCCGCCGCCGTGCTGGCCGCCCGCGACGCGCTCGGGCCGGATGCGGTGCTGATGGATGACGTGAACTGCCCCTGGTCGGTGTCGGAGGCGCTGGAGCACGAGCGCCTGCTGCGCCCAGCCGCCCTGCACTGGCTGGAGGAGCCGGTCTGGCCGCCGGAGGATGCCGGGGGGCTTGCCCGGGTACGGGCTGCCGGCACGCCGGTCGCCGCCGGGGAGAACTGCGCGACGGTTCATGCCTTCGCCGAGCTGTTCGCCGCCGGGTCGGTGGACGTGGCGCAGCCCAGCGTCGCCAAGATCGGCATCACCGCCGCACGCCAGGTCATTGCGCTGGCGGATGCGGGCAACGTGCGCGTCGTACCGCATTGCGCCTACTTCGGACCGGGTTATCTCGCCTCCCTGCACCTCGCCGCCACGCTTGCGGGGCCGCCGCTGGAGCGGCTATGGCTCACGCTGGAAGCAAGCCCCTTCGCCGATTGGCTGGACGCGCCCGGCGGCGTGGCGGCCGTCCCCACCGGTCCCGGCCTGGGCTGCGATCCGGATGAGGCGATCCTGGAACGCTACCGCCGCGCCCCGGTGGGCGAGGCAAGGGAGGCAGCATGAGGGTCACCGCCCTTCACACCACGCCTGGCGAGCTGACCTTGCCCAGCCCGGCCGTCGGCGGTCTGGGACCGATCTACACAATCGGCCTGGTCGCAACCCGGATCGAGACGGACGCAGGGATCTTCGGCGAACACGTGCTCATCACCCTGCACGGCCGCCACGTCCGCGTGCTGGAGGAGATGGTGCAGAGCCTGGTGCCGCTGGTGGTGGGCCGCGACCCGCTGCACAGCACCGCAATCTGGGCGGATGGCTGGCGGCAGAACAACTTCGTCGGCCACAAGGGCGTGGCCGTGATGGGCCTGTCCGCGATCGACGGCGCGCTGTGGGACATCCGCGGGAAGGCGGCCGGGCTGAACATCGCGGCGCTGATCGGCCAGGCCCGCGGCGCGGTGCCCAGCTATGCCAGCGGCGGCTTGTGGCTGGACCGCTCGATAGATGCGCTGCAGGCGGAGGCGAGCGGCTTCGTGGCGGCCGGGTTCCGCGCCGTGAAAATGCGCCTGGCGCCTGGCCCGCTGGCCGCGACCGAGGCGCGGGTACGCGCAGTGCGCGAGGCGATCGGCCCCGGCATCACCCTGATGGCCGATGCCAACCAGCAGCTCAACGAGGCCGAGGCAATCCGGATGGGCCGTATGCTGGAGCGCTACGACTTGGCCTGGTTCGAGGAGCCGCTGCCCGCCTGGGATCTCGCCGGCGTGGCCCGCGTCGCCGCCGCGCTGGACACCCCGATCGCATCTGGAGAAACGGAATACGCCCGGTACGGCTTCCGCACGATGATCGAGTTGCGCTCGGCCGACGTGCTGATGCCGGACCTGCAACGGGTGGGTGGTGTGACGGAGTTCATCCGGGTGGCAAACCTGGCTGCGGCGTATGACGTGCCGGTATCGTCGCATCTCTTCCCGGAGATGAGCCTTTCCGTGCTGGCCGGGCTGGAGAACGCGACCTGGCTGGAACACATGCCCTGGCTCTCACCGCTGTACAACGAGGCGCTTGAGCTGCGGGATGGCGCCGCAGTGCTTCCCGACCGGCCGGGCTGGGGGTTCACGCTGGATATGGACCGGGTCCGCAAAGCAGGCTGACACCGGTGAAGGCCCTGTCAGGTTGGCAGGCCCCACCGGGCCATGGCACCGCGCCAGGCATGACGATGTTATCCGGTCCCTGCCGCGGCCACCGTTTTCCGGCCGGGGTGATCGAGCACGCGGTGTGGCTGTATCACTGCTTCAGCCTCAGCCTGCGCGACGTGGAAAACATCTTGGCCGCCCGCGGCGTTGTGGTCTCGTACGAGAGCATCCGGGACTGGAGCCTGGGTGGCGTCGCGAGTCTGGTGGAAATGGCCTGATCGGCTCGTCCCCGGCGATGCGGTCGTTGCGCGGGTCAGGCGGCGAGGTCAACCGGGACGGGGTCGGCCAGCTTCTCGCCAAGGGTTCGCCATCCGTCCACCTTCTGCATGGTGACCTGGCCCGGCGCCATCAGCACCCGGAACAGCATGGCGACGGTTTCGGCGGACGGCAGCATGGTCTGAGTCTTGACGCGACGCTTGAACTCCTCGTGCAGGCACTCGATGGCGTTGGTGGTGCGCGCCGATTTCCATTGCGATGAGGGCAGGCGGAGAGGGGCGGACAGGCGGTTGCCGCGCATCTGCTCTGCGGCTGCACCCCCTCCAGGCTGGTGGCCACGGCCGGGCAGCGCAGCCGCCACTTGCGCAGGAACGCCCGGCGGCGCTCTTGGACGGCCTTGGGCGTGTCGGCGTAGATCATGTCCGTGTAGTCGGCCGTGACCTCCTCGTGCAGAGCGTCCGATGCGTGGCCTGGGGCCTGTCGGCTCTTGATCCAATCCATGGTGGCGGCGAGGTAGGGGACGCCCATGAAGGACGGGGCGGTCTTCTCATGCCGGGTGGCGACCGCCTGGTCGGTCCGCTTCGCAGCCCAACCCTCCAGCCGCGCCCACATGCGCTCGACGCGGTTGCGATGGCGGGGAATGAAGTCAGGGCAGCGCACGGCGGCCTCGCGGCGCTTGGTCGGCACGGCGGGCCGGGCGCCCACGTGCCAAACGTGGGCACGAAAGGCCCCCGACAGTGGCCCTTGTCGGCGACCACCCAGGCCGGCGCGTCCGGCAGCCGGGACAGCAGCGCAGGCGCGCTCGGCAGTTCGTGCGCCTGGCCCGGCGCCAGGTGGAACGCAACCGCACGGCCTCGGCTGTCGGGCCACGGCGGCTACCTTGGTGCCAAAGCCGCCACGAGAGCGTCCAAGCGCCTCACGCACGTCGCGTTCGGGTCCGGCCCCCCCTTTTTGGACGTTCCAAGCGCGGCCGGGGAATGCGGTGACGGCGCGCGGCGTTGTGCTTGAATGGCATGGAACATACCTGCCCCGTCGGGGTCAGGCTACCCGGGCATCCCTGCACCAACATCGCGCTGATCGGCAATGTCGTGCGCCGGGTCCCGGGACGGGTCTGGCGTGAAATTGACAAATGGGAAAGGAGAACGCGCTAAGCCCAGTGCTGGGGCGCCGGCGTTTGCTCCTAACCGCCCACGTGATCCACCTCGTTGCCCCTTAGCACAAGGGTTTTCATCTTGCCCAACAAACCTCCTGCGCCGGCTACTCGCACCACCCCAGCGAAGGTCGGCGTCGAGTTCATCAACGGGGATGTTTCTGGAGTGCGTTTACGGGGGCAGGACCAATGACGCCTGCCCAGGTGACGGCTGCGCGCGGCTTGCTGCGATGGAGCCGCCAGAAGCTGGCCGGCCGTAGCGGCACAACGTATCACTTGGTCAAGGTCTACGAGTGCTCGGGCCGGGTGGCACGCACCTATGTCCGGGCACCATGGGTCAATCCGCTGCTTGCGATCCATACCGTTTTGGAGGAGGCCGGGATCGAGTTTACTAACGAGGATGCGCCGTGGGTGCGGTTGCGGGAGCCGGCGGGGTGACGCTTTCGCCTTCAGCGGAACTTGGACAGGCCGAAATCAAGAGTGCCGCCGCCGTTCTGCTCCACCTACTACTCTGGCGAGGTGGGTTCGGCAACGACCTGGCGGTGCGGCCTCTTCGGGACGCCAAGCTGGACGCTGCGATCGAGGTGCCCACCGTGAGTCGCCCTTGCGTGCATCAGCCGGCTCTCCAAGCATTTCGCGCCTTGGCCGGGCAGTCTGCCGTCTGGGATCGTGCCCGAGAGGTCTGGCGCGAACGGCATCAGGGCAATCCGGCATGATGTCGGCCGTGGTGCCCCATTCGTGGCACCTCGGCTGGCCTGGCCCATCAACCGACGCTGCGCGTCCCATCAAGGTATTCTTAACGAACTGCGGGTAATCCTGCTGAAACAAGGAGGCGCCAGCCGTGAGTTTGGTTCAGCAGCTCGGCCGGACAGTATATGACCGGCATGTCCAGCAACACTCGGCGTCGCAAAGTATCCCGTTTCCTAGCATACCTGCTGACGCAATTGCAGTGCCATCAGGTATCAGCCCCACCGTAATACAAGGCTTGCTTGGTTTGCAGGAGCTGTCCACAGCTTCTCTTCCGGGAGCAATTGTCCCTTCGGCGATGGGCTTCGAGGCCAGGTATGGTGCCAACTCGTCCACCTCTTCCCAAGTTGGGACAGTGGCGGGCACGTTGTCCGAATCCAGGGCTAACGATTACAAGCAATATGTCGGGCGCTCCTCGGGTTCTGGTCAATGCGTCGCGCTTGTGCAAGCCGCTCTTCCAGGCACTGGATCAACCCATGGTTGGGCATGCGGTGACCCGGTGAGGGGCAACGTTGGACTGGCGGCTGGCACGGCCATAGCGACATTCGGGTCTTCAGGCCGTTACGCGAACGCTACGAACGGAAGCAGCCATGCGGCGATTTATCTTGGCCAGAACGAGCAAGGCATCCAGGTGCTGGATCAATGGGCTGGCAGCCCTGCCGCAATGAGAACCATCCCTTGGACAAATCCGAGCGGGATAGCAGCAAACACGGGGAGCATGTTCCACATCGTGCGCTCAAGCTGATCGTCCATTCTGGAAGCCGAGAAGCCGGCAGCCGGGCGCGGTTCGGGCGGGGTGGCTTCATGGTACAAACAGGCGTTTGAGTTTGGTTCGCCTAGGGTCTAGGGACAAGTTTTCTCGGGTGGCCATGGGGCGGCTTCGCCCGGTGGCCTGCCCGGGTCATCGTGGTGGTGTGACCAGCGCATGGAGACCTGGGCGTGGACAAGCCTCTCATCGAGGATGGGCTGCGGCAACGTGTGTTGGAGGGGCTGCGGTCTGAACCGCATATGCATGTGCATGACCTGGGTAAGCGTAGGCTGATGCCCACGGTTGACGGTGGCGGTTTGGCTGCTAGGCCGCTTTGGCCGCGAGGGCGTCCTTGCAGTTCCAGGGCAGGAGTTCGCTGAGTCTGGTGGCAAGGTGCCCGCGGGCGAGCTGGTTGATGGCGTGAGCCAAGTAGGCTTCCGGGTCGAGGCCGTTCAGCTTTACGGTCTCGATCAGGGTGTAGAGGGTGGCGGCGCGCTCGCCGCCCTTGTCGGACCCGACGAACAGGAAGTTCTTGCGGCTGATGGCGATGCCGCGCAGCAGCCGCCCGGCGACATTGTTGTCGATGGCGAACCTGCCGTCGTCGGCATACCGGGCCAGCGCCTCCCAGCGTCCCCAGGCGTATTGCAGCGCCTTGCCCAGCGCGGTCTTGCCCGACGCCCGGCGGCGCTGCGCCTCCATCCAGGCCTTCAGGTCGGCGAGCAGCGGCTCGCTGCGCGCCTGGCGCTCGGCCTGCCGGTCATGGGCAGGCTTACCGTTGATCTCGGCCTCGACTTGGTAGAGTGCTTGGATGCGCCGCAGCGCCGCAGCGCCTCCCCGGCGATGGGCGACCTGGTGGCTTCGTGCACCTCAAACAGCTTGCGCCGAGCATGGACCATCCGAACGCAGTCCACGGATGGCGTTTCCGGATCAGGCTTTTGTTC
>CAXTAT010000051.1:0-17434 GCA_964242415.1 uncultured Acetobacteraceae bacterium | reverse complement strand
TCCGCCTTATGCTGCGAAAGCTATGCCAGACAACAATATGATCGCGGACAGACACCTAGACGGTTTGGTACCGCGACATCATTACTGACGCTACCTAGCGTCCCCGGGAGGTTTGCCGCTTGCCCTTACTGCTTGACGACCAGATCTGCTTCACCTTGTATGCCACCAGCATCGCAGTTACCCGCACCTACAAGCCGTTGTTGGATGCAATGTGCATCACCTATCCCCAGTATCTCGTGCTGAGCGTATTGGGCGAGCAGGACGGCGCCACGGTCGGCGCGATCGCCAACCGCCTCGTGCTCGCGTCCAGCACCGTGACGCCGCTGGTCAAGCGGCTGGAGCAGGTGGGCCTGGTCCGGCGGGCTCGCAGCGCCACCGACGAACGCCAGGTGCAGGTCTGGCTTACGCAACCCGGACACGAGTGCCTGGCCCGCAGCGCCTGCCTGGGCACCCTGTTGGTGGGACGCTCCGGCATGACCCTGGAGGCGGTCGCGGCGTTGAACGCCCAGGTCAAGGCGTTGCAGGCGGCGCTTGCCGACAAGCCGAAATCGGGCGTTCGCTTGAGCAGCCGGCGCGAGGCTTCGCGTCTCTGACGACCGGCATACGCCTCACATCTGATGGGACAGTGCGGCCCGACGATTGTCGTCGGCGCCGATCCGCCGCCTACGCCGGACGGAGAGCGTCCGCTTCCAATCCTGGGATCAACGATCCTGGGCGGCAGACTTAGGTTGAGAACGGACCATCATGGGCGAGAGGCCACCTGGGGTTCGTTTGACGGGCAGCTACCCGCCCGGCGTGCTCCGTCGTGGCGCTTGCCATCCCGCCAACGCCGCGTCATCCACCTGGAAGGCCATGTTGCCCCGCCGGCGCAGTCCCGCTTCGTAGGCTGCCCAGTTCGTGACCCGGTAGCGCGCCCGGGGAATGCGGTGACGGCACGCGGCGTTGCGCTTGAACGGCATGGAAGGAGCATGCCTGCCCCTGCAGGGTCAGGCTACTCGGGCATCCCTGCACCAACGCCGCCCGCTGGGAGGACTACCCGACATGGGCCGACCCGTCTTCCGGCGAGGCTTTCGGACGCAAGTGCTGCACCTCTGCCGCGAGATCGGCCATACTGGTGGCACCTTTCGTCAGGATGCGGTCCGCACCGGCCAACTGCTCGCGCTCGACCCCGCTGATGTCACGCGCGCTCAAGACGACGACCGGGATGTCCGCGCAGCCCGGTATCTCGCGGAGACGATGCAGGAAGTCGAAACCATCCATGACGGGCATGGTGAGGTCCAGCAGAACCAAATCCGGAGCCGGGGTGACCAGTGCCAATGCCTCAGCGCCGTTCCCGGCTTCCTGCACTGTCCAGCCGCTCCGCTCCAACACGGTCCGCAAGCGCTGGCGCATGTCGGCGTCGTCATCCACGACCAGCGCCCGCCCGCCCGCCTCGCGGAGCCGCTCCAGCACCGCTTCGAGCTTCGCCCAATCGACCGGCTTGGACAGCGCCTCAACCGCGCCCAGGGCTTGGCTCATGCCGGGATCGGCGACGAAGCTGACCATCACGACCGGTATGCCAGCCGTTTCAGGGCGCTGCTTGAGCGCACCCAGCACGGACCAGCCATCCATTTCCGGCATCATCACGTCGAGCAGGATGACGCGTGGCTGGATCGCGCATGCGAGTTCAAGGCCGGTCCGGCCGTCGGCCGCGGTTCGCACCGCGTAGCCGCGCCGCTCCAGGAACCGGGTCATCAGCTCGCGCTGGGCGGCCTCGTCGTCGATGACGAGCACCGTGTCGCGGCTTTTCGCCGCAACGGCCGGCTGGGGCGCCGGGTCTCCCGCGTCCACGCTGGCTGGCGTCGCCGGCAGCCGCAAGGTGAAGCAGGTGCCCTGACCCACCTTGCTCTCGACGGCGATGTCACCGCCGAGCATCTGGGCAAAGGCCTTGCTGAGCGCCAATCCCAATCCGGTGCCTCCGAACTGGCGCGTGGTCGTCTCGTCTGCCTGCATGAACCGTTGGAACAACCGGTCCAGTTGCTCGGGCGTCATGCCGATGCCGGTGTCGCTGACGGCAAAGCTCAGCCAGTCGCCGCCGGGCAGGGTCTCGCGGCGTATCGCCAGGGTGATCCGGCCATTCTCGGTAAACTTGGCCGCGTTGCTGAGCAGGTTGAACAAGCACTGGCGGAGCTTCACGATATCAGTGCGCATCGACCCGGTATCGTCGCCGACATCGAGCACCAGCGTGTTGCCCTTGCGGCGGACCAGGCTGTCGACCGTGGACGCCGCATCCTGCGCGAAGCTGGCGACATCGAGCGGCTCGATATAGAGGTCCATCTTGTTCGCTTCGATTTTACTGAGGTCGAGGACGTCGTTGATAAGGCTCAGCAGGTGCTTGGCATTGGACTTGATCTTGCCGAGGTCCGCCAGCATGGTTTTCTCGCCGAGTTCCTCGACTTCCTCCTCCAGCATCTCGCTGTAGCCGATCACGGCTGAGAGGGGCGTTCGCAGCTCGTGGCTCATGTTGGCCAGGAAGGTGCTCTTGGCCGTGTTGGCGTCCTCGGCCACCTGTTTCGCGGTGTCTGCGTCCTCCTTGGCCAACAGCAATGCCGTGCGGCTCAGTTCCAATTCCGCCGTAGCTCGCTCGTTGTCGAGGATCGCACGCCGCAGCGCATCACAGATCGCCACCATGGTCCCGCCCACGACGAGATACTCGAGCAAGGCGATCACCTGCCCCGTGCTGAGCGTTGCGCTTGGCCCATCGTGCAGGAAGAAGGCCGCGGCCAGCAGGTCCGAGAGGATCACGCCGACCAACGCGGAGCTCCAGCCAAGCCCAAGCGCGACCAGGAAGATGATCGGGAGATAGAGAAGGAACGGCGCGGTATCCAGCGGGGCTACGAGCCGGACCAGGGTGATGAGCGCAACCGCAATGACGCCCACGCCATAGCGGGACCGGGCCGATAGCCGTGTGCGCGAGAGAAACTGCAGAGCGGCGTGCATCGGCTATTCGCCTGGGCGCCCGGTTGGCGATGTTTGGCCTTTGGCGCGCAGACGGTCCGCGGCCAGGGGGTCCAGCTCCGTGTCGCGGGCGGTCATCAGCTCGGGGGAGAGGGGCGTGGCTTCAGTCTCCTTGATCGCGTCCGGCACGGCTCGCGGGTCGGCCGCGACCGAGATGGCGGAGGCATCCTCATCGACACGGTTCCACAATGCCGGTCTAGCTCGGCGCATCTCTTCCAGCAACACGCTGATCCCTCCAGATTTCTGCTCGCCCAGGATGGCCGGCTCAGAAGTGGAGGTGCTCGCGGTAGCCGGCGAGCTGGTCTTCCCGGCGCCGCTCGGTCAGGATGACCGCCGTGACGTAGAGGGCGAAGAGTTCCCCTGCTACGGTCCAGGCCGGTGCAGGAACAGGGGTTTGCGGGCCGCCCGGCAGGATGGGTCCAATTGGGACAGCGCGCCGCGGTTTATTGCCGGGTTTCCACCGCCGACCAGTCCTGCGAACGCCAGGAGCGAGACCTCGTGGCGTTTGCCGAACGCGCCGGCTACGAGGTGATCGGCACCTACAAGGAAACGGCGTCTGGGGTCAGGCTCGACCGGGCCGAGCGCCGAGAGGTACTGGCCCTCGCACAGCGACGCGGGATCGATGCCGTGCTGGTGGCGGAGCTGTCGCGCTGGGGCTGCAGCTACCGCCTGGTCGGGCGTCTTGGCCCAGGGTGCCAGCCGCATGCAGGTGGTGACCGGCTTCTCCGAAAGCGCTGAGTACCAGGCCAACACCGCCCCCAACATCATGAGCAGCGATCCCGCGCAGTACGGAATTAAGCTGATCTGATCGGAGAGTGCCGCCCTCTACAGGGGCCGTGCGTCTGAGTCGTACGGCCTACTGTTATAGGAAACTTTCTTGCAACAGATCAGAGCGCTTCAGGAATACCGATACGATATAGCACGGACCTCGATAGATGACGCGAAACTTATCGTAAAAGTCCACGTTTTCCGAGTAGGCCTTTTGCGAACGCTGTCTTATTGAAAACAGACACCCGTAATTTACCAGGTTGCGGCGTGCGAATGTATCAAGTTTCGCACGGTCGCTTACGACAGTACACCATACCGCTCAGACGCACGGGCCTCATACCCCGGCCAGTCTGCGACCTTGCAGCGTGCCCGCGGGATCGTGTGGCGGCGTGCCTCACTGGCCTTGCCGGGCATCAGCCATCCGCAGAACCAGAGAGCAGTCCTATACGCCCGTCCCGCAGGCCGCCAAAGCCGGCAGACCGCAATCCATGCATCAAGGCCTCCCACACGGTCTCGGGCTGCACGGCGGCTATCTCGGCCGCAGTGGCGCCTCGTCCACATGCGCCGGCGCGGCGGCCGTGAGTGGCCTGCGGCAGTCCACCACCTCTGGGGCACCCGGCGTCGAGCCAGGGACGCCGGCCGGCGAAGCGGTGCTGGCGTAGATGCAGTCGCGCACGACGCTGTCGGGGCCGAACGCCACGGCCAGGCTGGTGACCTTCGGGTCATGCCGAGACCCGCCCATGGCCGAGCCCGCCAAGCCGAGGCTGGACCCGACCAGGCCCGCGAAGGGAACGACCGCGCCAATGACCCCGGCGGCGGACGCCACCCCGTTCATCACGGTCTGCTGCCCGGCACCAGGGTCGCTCTCCCGGACTTCGTAGACCCAGGCCTCCCCCGCGGCGCTGTGCTCCGTGCGGCTGGGCCGGCCCAGCGCGGCGAACACGTCGGCCCGCGACGAGCGACCGACGATGACGGACGACACTTTGCCTGCATCGAGGATCGCGCCGCCGCCGCCAGCGGCCGTGTCGCCGGAGCACGAAGCGGTCCCCACCAGCGCCGCTATCGCGGCGGCGGCGGCCACTCGTGCCCCGGACCGGCTTGAGCCGCGGGTAAGCCCTCGCGTGCTATTCCAGCCGCCAGACTCCATGGCACTTCTGCCTCCTCGCTGGTGCATCGTAGATGGCCGCCAGCTTCTCGGCTACCTCGCTTTGCGTACCTGCTGTCACGCTGCGCTTAGAGTTCGGGACGGCGTTGGTTTGCGGAGCCGGGCGGATTGCCTGGGATCGGGATTGCCCCGCCTTGGTGGCTCTTCCGCACTCTGTGTGGAGCCACCCCTTCCGGTTCGAATGGTAGATGACTGGTCTCACCGCAGAACCTGCGGTTGCCGGTCTGGCTGTGTGAGGCGTGATACTCGAAGCCACCTCAACCCAAAATCCGCTCAAGGCACCGGCGCTTTATCCGTTCCGCGCGACCGTTCACCTCCACGCAAAGTGCGGAGCAGCCGGTGATGTCTCAGTTTCAAAGTTCAGCCTCCGCCCCCGTCATGGCCAGACCTGTCCCGGCCATGACGGAGGGGAGCCACAATTTCGAAGCGAGGCACCATCAAACTCCCGCATCAGGACTGTTTCGCAGGCCCCATGGAAACTCGGTGCTGTTTCAGCAAGTGCGGGGTAGGCGGTGGGCTGCCGCATGTGCCGCGCCGGCCAGGCGGCGTCCATGCGCTTCGCGACGCAGCCTGCAGGCCCCGATGCAGGCTGGCCGCTAGCCCGGCCGGGCGCCGAGGGCGGCCCGCCGCTCCGCCCGTGTCAGATCGACCCAGCGCAGCCGGGCGTCGAGCGGCATGACGGCAGCTCCGTCCCGCACCGCAAGCCCCAGCACCTGGTCGGCGGGGCCGAGCACGAACGGCTTGACCCATCGCGGAAGCACCCACTGCGTCGTCCGGCCATTCCCGGCCCGCACCGTCCACCGCGAGTCCAGCAGCCTGTGCTGGACCTTGACGAGCTGCAAGGGGACGGGGACGACGGGCGTCCTGCGCCACAGCATCCTGTTCCTCCAGGACTTCACCGCCCCCGCGATGCTCAGGAACACCAGGCCGGCCAGGACGCTGCACTCAACCAGCAGGCTCAGCGTCCGGTTCCAGAAGCGCTCCAGCGCAAGGTCGGTCGTCAGCCAGTCCGGCCGGCGCGGGTCGCCGACCACCTGCGCCGAGTAGTCCCCGCTGCTGAACGAGGCGAAGATGTAGTGCACGGGACGGGTGAACACGGCGCCCTGCCGGGTCGATGCCGAGAGCGTCACGTCGCAATCGACGATGAACATTTTGGAGTGGCAGCGCCCGTCGCTCAGGCGCGCCCCGGCGATCGGCACGGCGGTGCCGCGCACCTGCCAATCCGTCATCAGAACCGGGGCGGCCACCGACAGGCTGAACACCAGCAGGCCCGCAAACATCTGCATGATCAGCAGCGACCGGATGCCGCTGAGTAGCCGCAGAGGCGGACGGGCATGCAGCGGCCGTGCCGGTAGGGCGCTCAGCACGCCGGGCATCGCTGCCTCCTTGTCTTTACCAGAACCGGGGTCCGTGCGGCGCCCGGCATCATGGCGTGCCGGGTCCGAGGCGTTGCAGCGCGCGGGCCAGCAGGAGGTCGTCGATGGCCGGATGCCCGCCGCGCACGGTCAGCCGCGCCGCCTCATTCACCACCCAGGCCGCGTCGCTGGCGGGCCGGCGGGCCAGGCGGCGGGCGGCGGCGGGAATGTCCAGCGTCGGGGCGTGCGGGCGGCCGTCCAGCAGGGCGCGCAGCACCGCCGCCATGCCGTGCTCGTCCGCATGGTCCATGACGTGCAGCAGGTCAAACCGGCCGCGGCGGCGCAGGGCCGGGTCGATGGCCTCGGGCCGGTTCGTCGTGCCCACCACCAGCAGGCCGCGGCCCGGCGCCTGCTCCACCAGCCGCAGCAGGGTGTTCACCTCCTCGGCTGTCGCGCCGAACCCGGCGGCGCGCGACTTGCCCAGCGCGTCCAGCTCCTCCAGCAGCACCATCGCGGGCGCCTCGGCGGCGGCCTTGCCGAACGCATCCGCTAACTGGCGGGAGGTCTCGTGCAGCCACGCGCTGCCGACGCTGGCGACGGACACCTCATGCAGCGGCCAGCCCAGGAACGCGGCGAGGCGCCCGGCCGCGAAGCTCTTGCCGCAGCCCGGCGGCCCCGCCAGCAGCACGCCGCTCGGCGCCGGCACCCCCAGGCGGGCGTACTCCGCCGGGCGGTGCAGCACGTCCAGCACCTGTTCCCGCAGCAGCCGCTCCAGCGCCGGCTGGCCCGGCAGGCAGAAGCCGTCCGGGTCCGGCGCCGGCCGCCGCGCCGCGCCGGTGCCGAGCACCTCCAGCACCCGGGCCGCGGTCGCCGGGTCCAGGCGCGGGTTGAGCTGCGCGATGCGCGCCGGCGTCATGCCGGGTTTGCGGACGCCGCCGGACAGCGCGGCGGCCAGGGTGGCGGCACGGTCATCGGCCGGGTCTGCCTGAATGGCGAGCACGAAGCCCGGCTCCGGCAGGAACAGCGCGGAGGCCCACCCCGCCTGCGGGCAGCGCCGTTGCAGGGCGGCCAGCGCAATGGCCAGCGCCTCCGCCTCCGCCCGGCCCAGCGTCGGGTCCCGCAGCGCCAGGCCAGCCAGGGTGCAGGGGCGTGCGCTGTCCGGCAGTGCCAGGCACAGCAGGCCCTCGACCTCGGCCAGCGGCCCCACAGCCTCCGCCAGGGCGTCCAGTTCCGCCGCCCACCAGTCCGGCCCCGCATCGCGCCGCAGCAGCAGCGCCAGCCGTCCGCCCGTCCCGGCCGCGCACACCTGCCAAGCTGGCCCAGCGTCGATCAGGCGGGCCGACGCCACGCCGCCGGGCAACGGCGTGCCGATCGGCAGCCAGGGGAACCCAGTCACTCCCACAGCATCATTCCCGCAGCACGTCCGCGGGCCGGCCCACGTCCCGCTGGCGCCCGCTGGACACCTTGTTGTCCCACATGGCGCGCAGGCTGCCCCGCAACCCCTCCATGTCCCCGGCCGCAAGCTGCGCGTCGCCCTTGGCCAGCACCGCATCGAACCCTGCCTTGTCGCGCATCAGGTGCCGCTCGGCCCGCACCCAGCGCCAGCGTGCCGCGCAGAAGCCGGGCTGCCGCATCCCCTCGGTCCAGTATAGCCGGTTCAGGTCGCTGGTCAGGCTGTCCGCCATGTCGAAGCCGTCGGGGGTGCCGCTGTCGATCTCCGACCGGGCGTTCTTCGCAAGCTGGTCGGCCCGGTCGTTCGCCCGCTCCGGCGCGTTCGGCCGCACGTTGGTGTCGTAGTAGCGCAACTGGTCCGCCACCTCCCGCCGCAGCACCGCCGCCCGCGCCTCCGGCTGGGCGCAGGCCGCCGCGATGGCCTGGCGCACCAGCCGCGCCTCCTCCGCCGCGCCGCGCCGCGCGTCGGCGTCCGCCGTGCCCTGCACCAGCGCCCGCGCTCCATCCAGCCGGGCGCGCAGGGCAGCCATCCCGGTGCGGGCGTGCAGCGGCAGCACCTTCACGGCGGCGTCCAGCTCCTCCTCCGCCTGGTCCAGCATCTCGTTCGCCAGGCGGGCGCCCTCCTCGCCGTCGAAGGACTGCAGGCTGGTCTGCCAGTCGTAGAAGTTGGCGGTGTCGAAGGTCTGGCTCAGCGTCGGCACCTCCACCTCGGCTTGCAGGGTTTGCCCCTCGCCCATCACCCAGTGCACCAGCAGCTCGTCGCCGCGCCGCACCGCCATGCTGTCCGGCAGGTCGCCGCCGCGGATGCGGAACTCGCCGATGTGCAGGTTCAGCGCGGGGTCCAGCACGGCGGCGTCGCTGATCTGGAACAGCTCCAGCCGCAGCATCCCGGCGCCGCCGGACCGCAGCAGCGACGCCGCACGGAACCGGGCGGTGCCGCCGAGCGGCAGCAGCGCCCCCTTCGGCACCAGCGTCTCCAGCGTGTTGCGCCCAGCGTCGTCCCGCACCTTGACGCCGACCGCCTGCGACGCCGGGATGCCCGCGCTGGCGGCCGGGGCGCGCTCGATGGCGAACTCCTGCCCGGCGTCCGGCACCGGGCGGCCGAACGGGTCGAATACCACGGCGCGGAAGCGGTTGGCGCCGGGGTCGGGCAGGGCGAGATGCAGCTCCTGCGGGCGGTCCAGCACCAGCCGCCCGCTGCTCCAGCCCAGGGTGCTTTCGACCTGCACCGCCACCCCGTCCGGCCCCACCGTGCGCGTCACCACCAGCCGCGCCGTGGCGCCCGCCGTGCGCGCCTCGTAGTCGTAGCTGACCGCAACCGCCCCGCCGGCCTGCGCCGAGGCCCGCCGCGGCTTGGCGACGCTGCTGGCGCCGGACCAGTCGCGGCTGTCGCAGTAGATCGCGGCCCCGGCGGCGACGGCGGTCATGGGATCGACGCGCAGGGGGTCCTCGACGGGGATGCCAAGCTCCGCCGCCACCCGGGCGCGGATGACCGGCATCTTGGTGGGGCCGCCGATCAGCACCACCCGGCTGATGTCGCGCGGCGCATACCCGGCCGCGTCGATGATCGCGCGGGACAGCGCGATGGTGCGGGTGACCATGCCCTCCACCAGCGCATCCAGCCGGGCGCGGGTGATCGGCACGTCCAGGTAGATCGGCTCGCCCCGCGCGTCCTCCAGGCGCACCAGGTCGTCGGAGGCGCTGATGCTGGTCTCGTGCCGGGTGGACAGCTCCACCTTGGCGCGCTCGGCCGCCAGGCGCGCGACCCGCACCAGCCGGTCGTAGCGGCGGTCGGCCTGGAAGCCCTCGGGAAGCTGGAAGGTGCGCGCCAGCCACGGCCGCACCAGCTCGTCCAGGATCAGCCGGTCGAAGTCGCGCCCGCCCAGCATGTTCACGCCCTCATGCGCGACCACGTTGACGGTGCCGCCGGCCGCCTGCACCAGCGCCAGGTCGAAGGTGCCGCCGCCGAGGTCGTACACCAGGAACTGCCCGTTGCGGTCGCCCGACCCGGCCATCGCGGCCATTGCGGCGGCCACGGGTTCCTGCAGCAGGGCCACCCGGTCCAACCCGGCCTGCTCCGCCGCGGCCAGCGTCGCCTCGCTCTGCAACTGGTTGAACGCGGCCGGGATGGTCACCACCGCGCCGTCCACCCGCGCCTCGCCGCCCTCCACCAGCGCATAGCCCACCAGGGTCCGCAGCAGCTCGGCGCTGGCCGCCTCCGGCAGCATCTCCTGCCCGGCGGCGGCGAAGCGCAGCGGCGTCGCGGTGCCCATCAGCCGCTTGAAGCCCTGGGCCACGTTCTCCGGCGCCATGATCGCCTGGTCGTAGGCGCGTGCGCCCACGGTGCGGTTGCCGCGGCGGTCGATGTGGATGACGCTGGGCATCACCTCCGCCCCCTCCGGCGTGCGGAACAGCACTGGGCGGCCGTCGCGGTAGCCGGCGACGGAGCTGTTGGAGGTGCCGAGGTCGATGCCAAGCTGCATTCAGGTTCCTATCGGGGCAAAGCTAACGCACATGGCATGGGAACGCTTCTTCTCCCTCTCCCTCCGGGCTTGGGCCGTGAAACGGACCAAGGCCGGGGTGAGGGGGTCTTGCCTGCTGCGCCGCCGGGGACCGTCTGCGCTGCCAGAGCCGGACTGCCCGGGCCGAGAGAACTGCGCTTGACGACCCCCTCACCCCAGCCCTCTCCCGGAGGGAGAGGGAGCCAGTGCGGTCCTCGCGCCATGTGCGGTTGCCCAGCCATCACGGTTCAGCGGCCCGGCGCAGCACCACCTTGCCGCGCACCAGGATGCGGCCCTCCAGCAGCACCGTCGGTTCGAGGGTGTCGGCCACGACCAGGCCCTCCTCGGTCTCGAAATCCTCGGGGTTCACGGGTTCGGCCGGCATCCCCGTGGAGTAGGGCTGGCCGTCGTGGTCCGCCAGGCGCAGGCCGAGGGCAGCCAGCGCCGCGGCAATCCGGCGGCCGGCGTAGGTGGCCTGCGCCCGCTCCCGCTCCATGCGGTCGGGCGCGGCCTCCAGCGTCAGGCGCAGCAGGCGGCGGGTGCCCTTCCACCACTCGGTCGCCAGCAGCAGCACGGCGGCGCGGGCCGGGTCGGGGCCTGGGTCACTCATCGCCCGCGTCACTCATTTGGGGAACCTGACAGCATGGCCCGGCCCTCGGCCTGCAACTGGTCGGTGATGCGGCTGCGTTCGGCGCGGACGCGGTCCGCATCCGCGCGGTGGGCCTCGTAGCTCTGGCAGTCGGCGTCCCACTGCCGGGCCAGCGCGCGGACGGCCTGCGCCTGTTCCGGCGTCGCGGCGTAAATCGCCGCATCCACGCGGGTCTCGTTGAACAGGCACCAGCGCACTTCGAGGAGCGTATGGAACGCGGCGCCGCGCTTCGGCTCCCGCTCGGCGGCGCGGACCGGGAACGCCGCGTGGACGGGCGCATCCACCCCCAGCCGCTTCTCGCCCTTCCCAGCCGGGTCCGGCACGGGGGCCTTTAGCGGCCCCAGGTCTTGCAGTTCCGCCTCCCGCTCGGCGGCAGGCGCCTTCGTTGCGCCGGGCACGGCAGGCATGGCGGGGAGGACGGGCATGGACGGCATAGGAGCCGGGGCAGGAGCGTCGCGCAACCCGGTTGCCGAGGCGGCAGGCACCCCATTGAAGATAAGGGCCTGGGGCGGCGCGTGGCGGTAGGGGGCGTTCCGCGTATAGGCGCTGTCGAGCGTCGCAGCCCCGGCGACGGCCGCCACGACGCCCGCCAGCACGGCCATGCCGCCCCATCCCGCGCGGGCGGCACCCCGCAGCTTGCGCTCCTCCGCCAGCAGCACGCCGCGCTCTGCCGGGTCGTCCACCAGGGGGAGCGCACGGCGCAGCGCGGACAGCACGCGGCGGCGGCGGAGCGGGCTGGCCCAGGGCGACTTGAACCCGTCGTTGAGGTCCAGGTAGGTCCAGATCGCCGCCGCGCGCTCCAGACCGCGCTGCTCGGCGCGCAGCCGGTCCGCCAGCCCGGCGAACCCGGCCGCCTGCGCCCGCGCGACCAGGCCGCGGTGCAGCGCCAGCGCCGTGGCGGCCCCGGCCCGCCGGTGCTCGCCGCCGATGCCGCCCGCCAAGGTGCGCAGGATGGTCCAAGGCGCCTCCGACGTGATGCAGGCCGCGCAGGCGGCGTCGAACGCGGCCCACAGCTCGCCAGCGGCGCCCGCCGCGGCACCTGTCGTCCTGGGGCCGAACGGCTGCCGCAGCAGCGCCGCCGCCAGGGGGCCGGGGTCGGCGGCATGGCGCACGGCCAGCGTCCGCAGGGGGGCCAGCAGCCCCTCCAGGGTCTGCTGCTCCAGCATCCCGGCGCAGGCCCGCACGTCGTCCTGCAACTGGGCGGCCTCGCCCGGCAGGTCGGCCAGGGCCTCCGCCATCGCTTGCAGGAGCGGCAGCGCCAGGTCCGGGCGGCCGTCGTGGGACAGCCGGGTTGCCGTCGCTCGCCAGCCCCGCAGGCTGCGGAGCGTCGGCGCGTGGTCCAGCCCCGCCCGGGCATCGGCAAGGCGCTGCGGCAGGCTCAGGGCCGCCCAGGCGCGCATGGCGCCGCACAGCCGTGCCGCGGATAGGGCATCGAGCTGCTTCAGCAGGCCCGCCCGGGCGTCGGCCGCCTCGTCTTCCAGGTCCGCCAGCCGTCCGGTCGATTGCCGTGCCCAGGCGGCGGCGGCCTTGCGCAGGAAGGCCAGGGGCGGCCCGGCCACGGCGCGGCGCACCAGGTCGGCCAGCCGCAGCGCCGGGTCCGGGCCATGGCGGCAGGACGCCACGAGCGCCGCGGCGTGCTGCTCGGCCAGGGCTGCCTGCTCCGCTACCAGGGCCGCGGGCTGCGACGCGGGAACGCCAGCCGCCTCGCGGTCGGCGTCGATGGCAGCCTGCAAGGCCGGGTCGCCTGGCGCGGGCTGGAGCGTGGCCAGCGCCTCCGGGTCGTCATGCGTCGCCAGCCCTGCCGCGCAGAGGTGGGCGAGCACGTTGGCCTTGGCGGCTTGCGGCAGGGGGGCGAGGTTTGGCCGGTCGCCGCGCCGCAGGGCGGCCAGCACGTCGGACGCCGCCGCCGGTGCGGCGCCGGGCAGGAAGCCGACCTCGGCGGCCAGGCGGGACCGCGGGATGGCGATTGACCGCATGGCTGCCGCGTCGGCCGGTTCGGGCATGGCCAGGAGCACGGACTGCGGCGTGCGAGGCGACACGCCAAGCGTCGAGAACGGGTTGCTGAGCAGGTCGAAGCCAGGGGTCGCGCTGGTGCGGGGCGCGGCGTTGCCGCTTGCGGCGTCAGGAGGTGGCGTCATCCGCTGTCCCAGGTATGTAGCGCGGTCAACTCGCTGCACCGCCGGTGGGTTCCGGAGCCTGACCTCGGCTTCGACCATTCTCGGTCAGGCGTCGATCCAGGAGCACGGTTCGGTCGTGTCCCACTTCGTGATTGCAGCCTCCCCCCTCTGCTCGCCTGCCGTTCATGGCCTAGATTGTCCCGGCCACCCACGCCGTGCTGCAAGGACCGGACGCGGGCACCAGGGGCAGCCATACCGTTCGGCCCAGCCTTCGCAGCGGGCAGGGCGTCGTGCGGAACGGCGTGGATGCCGGGATAAGCCCGGCCATGACGGAGGCGAAGGCTCGACTTGAAACCAGGACACCATCAGGAAAGGTATTGTGACGAACGGCTTCCGCTCGGAATGGGGCGCCTGGACCTACGCCGCCTTCCGCACCGCCGCCAGCACCGTCGGGCTGCAAGGACGCACCGTCCCCAACACACCTCGAAACGTCCTCGCCATGCCCATAGCCGCTGCCCCAAGGTGGGCGATCACCGGGTGTCCCAATGCCTTGTCGTGGTTTCCAAGTCGTTGGGTCTGCAGTTGTGACTGGTTAGGATTTGTTCAAACTCTGCAGTCTACCTAGAATCTGGCAGCAGGCTGGATGATAGTGATCTATCAACTAGAGGCTAACTGCGTTGCAACCTCGGCATGTGGTCTGATTGGTATGAATCAACTGGCCACAAGACTACAACAGTGACGCTCGCCTCGGTCGCCGCTGCTAGAAGACTGCTTGCCTGGTCAGAGAGGCAGCCTAACGCTTCGGATGAATATATAGGAACAGCAATCAATTTTGTTACTGTTCCATTTCGAGTTGCGTCTCTAGCGAGCTGAGGATGATTTTTCGTGCCGTCGATATCTGCTCCTGATGATCGTAGCTTTTCACGCTCTGCAACACGCTCAAAAGCACGCCTTAAGGCTGCACCAATGAGGGAACTATGAATATCCGCATGGCAACCGCTCCAGGTGCCGGACCTGCATCCAGTGTTGAGACCAAGCAGGCTGGGATTAATGCCGCCCTGAGCGTTCCATTTGGGACAGCAGGCGTCAGTGTCTCTTGCGCCCAAGAACCGATCCACATCCCGGGCACTATCCAACCGCATGGCGCCCTGCTGGTGTTTAGTCCCTCGTGCGACTGGACGGTGATTGCCGCCAGCCGCAACGCAACCGGGATGCTGAATGCTTCCCCGTCCGCAGGTTCCCCGTCCGCAGACCCCTCGTCCGCAGACGGGGTGATCGGGTGCAGCATCGGGGGCATCCTGGGGCTGCACTTCGCCGAGGCGGTGCAAAGCCGTTTCCAGAGCAACAGGCTCCGGGGACGCGTCCCTTGGCAATCCACCCTCAAGTTGGGCAAAGGGCCTCAAGCGTTCGATGTGGCCGTCCATGCCCATGCCGGCCTGATCCTGGTGGAGTTGGAACCGGTGAGCGCCAAGGAGGCGGCGGACGCCCAGACCGCTATCCGCCAGCATCAAGAAATCATTGTTGACCTTCGCGAGACAGGGAGCAACCTGGAGGAGCTGGCCCTCGTCGCAGCCCGCGGCGTCCGGCTCCTGACGGGCTATGAGAGGGTCGTAATCTACCGGTTCGATGCCGACTGGAACGGGCAGGCCATCGCCGAGGACAAGGTTGCCGACTGGGAGCACTCGCTGAGCGGCGTGCGCTTCCCCGCTTCCGACATCCCGGCGCAGGCGCGCGAGTTGTACCGGCACAGCCCGATGCGCTGGGTCCCCGACCGGGATGCCACGCCGGTACCCCTCGACATCGACCCGGCCTAGGCAGGCGACCCGCCGCTGCCGCGGGCCATCGACCTGTCGTTTGCCTACCTGCGCAGCCTGTCCCCGGTACACCTGCAGATCCACCGCAACCTGGGCATCAACGGCTCCATGTCGCTGTCAATCATGCAAGGAGAACGGCTGTGGGGCTTGGTGATCTGCCACCACCGCCAGCCGCACCACCCCTCCTCCAATCAGCGGTTGGCAGCCTCGGTGCTGACCAACGCCTTCGCACTGCGCGTCGAACCCGCCGAACATGTTGTGACGGAGCAGGCCAGGCGCGAGGACATCGTTCGGCTTTCGGCGCTGCTAGGCCAAATGGCAATTGCGGATGACGTCACTGCAGCGCTCACGACCAGCGGCGTCACGGTCAACAGCCTGTTCGCGTCCACCGGTGCCGCGGTGCTGTATGATGGTGCCATCACGGTTTCAGGGCACACGCCACCTGAAGCGGATGTCCGGGAAGTCGCGGCCTGGCTGCAGGCGCAGGACGGCGCGGCCAGGCTGTTCCAGACCAACAACCTCGGCGCGGCTTTCCCTCCCTGGAGTCGGCACGCAGCAATTGCCAGCGGCCTGCTGGCGGTTTTCCTGTCGGACGACCGGGCCAACATGCTGCTCTGGTTCCGGCCGGAAGAGCCGGAACTCGTGACTTTCGGCGGCAGTTCCCACAGCCAGGTGACATACGACGCCTCCAATCTGCCAGAGCATCCCTATGAGAAATGGACCGAGATGTGGCACGGGGTGGCAAGGCCCTGGGCCGAGTGGGAAGTGGAGATGGCCGAAACCCTTCGGCACGGCATCGCCGACGTCATGGTCCGCAGCAGGACGCACCAAAGCCAGAAGATGGAGGCGGTCGGCCAGTTGACGGGAGGGATCGCGCACGACTTCAACAACATGCTGGCGAGCGTCCTCGGCAGCCTGGAGTTGATAAAGGTCCGTGTTGGCCAAAACCGGATCGGCGACCTGGACCGCTACATCGGCCTGGCCACGACCTCAGCCAACCGGGCCGCAGCACTGACCCATCGCTTGCTGGCATTCTCGCGCCGGCAGCCCCTCGATCCGCAGCCGGTTGACGTGAGCCGGCTCGCCGCCTCAATGGAAGACCTGATCCATCGCACCGTCGGCCCCGCCATCCGCGTCGAGACGGTGATCCCGGACAATCTCTGGCGGACGCTGTGCGATGCCAACCAGCTTGAGAACGCGCTGCTCAACCTGGCGATCAATGCGCGGGACGCGATGCCGGAGGGCGGCCACCTGACCATCGAGGGCGCCAACGTCACCCTGGACGAGGCGGACGCCGGCCGGCACGACACCGCCTCCGGGCAGTATGTCATGGTGTCGGTCACCGATACCGGGTGCGGCATGGCGCCGGACGTGATCGCCCGCGTGTTCGAGCCGTTCTTCACGACCAAGCCGCTCGGCCAGGGCACCGGGCTGGGGCTGTCCATGGTCTATGGCTTCGTCAAGCAGTCGAGTGGCCATACCCGCATCCACAGCAAAGTGGGACACGGGACGACCGTGCGCCTCTACCTGCCGCGCTGCGACGGGGTCGAGGACGTGGAGGCGGACAGCTCGAAGCCGTCCCTGGGCATGGTCGGCCAAACCGAGGGAACGGTGCTGGTGGTGGACGACGAATCCGCCATGCGCATGCTGATCGGCGATGCGCTGCGGGACCGCGGCTACACCGTGATCGAGGCGGCTGACGGGATGGAAGGGTTGCGCGTCCTGCGATCCAAGCAGGGCGTCGATCTCCTGATCAGCGACATCGGCCTGCCCGGCGGGATGAACGGGCGGCAGCTTGCCGAGGCGGCACGGGTCCAGCGCCCCCGGCTGAAAATCCTGTTCATCACCGGCTTCGCCGAAAGCGCCGCCTGGGGGAGCGGGACGCTGGAGCCCGGCATGAAGGTGCTCACGAAGCCTTTCGCCCTGGACGCCCTGGCTGCCGTGGCGGAGGCGATGTCGTGCTGACCGCGCTGCAGCCGGGCGGTGCGCCGCTCGCCCGCCTCCAGATCGTGACGCGGCCGGCCCATGTAAGCTTGGGGGCACGCTGGGGCTGCTGGACGAGCAGCTTGACCTGGACGCCTACCGGGGTCACGACACAGGACGGGTGCTGGATCACGCTTAGGATGTAATACCAACCGCCATCCGCTCTGACCCTTGGGATATCGCACCGTCATTGCGAGCCGCGCTTGCGGCGTGGCAATCCAGAAGCCGCCAGCGCAGTCCTCTCGGCCCCCTATGCCGCGTCGCTGCGCTCCTCGCAATGACGATGTCCTTGTCAGCGGTCAGAACTTTCGGCGGTTGGTATAAGCCGCTGAGAACGGGAGAGAACGCAGGCTCGAATACAGACGCCGGTCCTGCGTCCAGTTGACCTGTCGTCCAGCAGCGCCTGCCCGCCCTGCACAGCCGCCTCCAGCCGGGGACATGACCGGCAAAAACGTCGGACCACAAAGCCCGGTCCATGCACCGAACATCCTGTGCGAGTGCATTCTGATCATACGGCAGGATCGCACCTTGCAGGCGTTCGCCGCCGCAGTGGCAAATGCGGCACGCATGACGTATGCCGCAGCCCACCAGCCGGCAGCGGCCTGAACCCGGAGTAGGATGAGGATGAGCAAT
>CAXTAT010000050.1:0-20315 GCA_964242415.1 uncultured Acetobacteraceae bacterium | reverse complement strand
CCTACGGCCCCGGAAGATGTAGAGATCACCCCCGTGCGGATCACGTCCCAGCGCCTGCTGCACCTGCAAAGCCAGGCCGTTCATCCCCCGACGCATATCCGTGTGCCCGTTCGCCAGCCAGACCCGCACGCCGGAGGGCAGCGGGATCATCCGCGCACCGCCGCCATCACGCGGCGCAGCGCCACCAGGCCGACGTCCGCGCCCACCCGGATGCAGGTGCCGTCCGGCAACGCGATCTCGATCCGCTCCGGCGCGGGCGCCGCTGGACCAGGCGACGGGCCAGCGCCGGGCAGCGCAAGCGCAGGATGGCCAGGCGCAGGATGGCCCAAGGGCGGCAAGTCGCTCGTGATCTGCACCGGCATGAACACCGGCATCGGCGCCGGCGCCAGCATCCCGCTGCGGACCTGCGCCCGCCAGTTCCACAGCAGGCCGCGGCTCACCGCGTGCCGACGGGCCACCGCCGCGAACGACGCGCCGGGTTGCTCCACCTCGGCCACGATCCTCAGCTTCTCCTCCAGCCGCCAGCGGCGACGGCGCTCAACCCCGGTGATGATCTCCATCCAGACACCCGCCTCAGATCTTAACAGCGCTCGTACAAACGCCGCTAAGATCACCAGCCAGGGTCACAGATGCCAGGCGGTGCCCGCCGGACGGATACTGTTGTCGGGGTTGATGACTGGGCGAAGCGCCGCGGGCGCAGCTACGGCACGATCATCGTCGACCTGGAGCGGCGCCGCGTGATCGACCTGCTGCCCGACCGCACCGCGGTGACTTTGACTGCCTGGCTTCGGCAGCACCCGGGGATCGAGGTGGTCGCACGCGACCGCTCGACGGAGTATGCCAGCGGCATCGCAAGCGGCGCGCCCAAGGCGGTCCAGGTGGCCGACCGGTGGCATCTGCTGGCCAACCTGCGCCAGGCTGTCGAGCGATGGTGACCTTCATGCGATGCGCAACACAGGGTCGGCTGTCGCGACGATGCTGAGGCTGCTGCCCGGCTCGCTGTTGACCTACATCCGAGAAGTCGCGCCGCCGCTGGACGGTATCTCGGGCGCGCGGTCGACTGGCAATGTAGCCGTCACGCGCCTCACCGAGCGGCGAGCACAAGATTATGTGAATGCGAGCCAGGCCGACAACGCCGCGATTGGAATCGTGTTGCCGCCGTGAGGCCCGTGGGTCAACGCGAAGTAGAACTCACACTATGGAAAGGTGGTAATAGCTCGGTTACAGCCAAAACAACCAGTGTGTCCGCACTGCTGTCGATTGCGCGTCCGTTCCGCCTAATGAGCGTCCGGTCTCACCGGACATGCCCATCCGTCCCACATCATGTGGGTCAGAAACCCCTCATTATTGCGCTTCGGGACGCTCGTGTTTGCGTGCCGCTACAGCTATGATAGTCGCAGGCGGGCCGGCAGCCTTACATGGCAGGGTAGTGACGGGCTGCGGCCGGCGCATCTCGAATTCAGTTGTGGTGTCCCGGCGCAGTGTTGGGAGCCAGGCCGGTCCGGGCAGTACAGTTTATCACACCCGAAGAAATTGCGCCAAACTCCTTAAAAGGGCCTCGGGTTCCTCCTCGGGGATGAGGTGGCCACAGGGCAGGGTATGACCCGTCACGCGCGCCGCTTCCTGTTGCCACATGCTGACCACGTCGTAGAGTTCGTTGACGGTGCCCTTGGAGCCCCAGATCACCAGCAAGGGCGGCGTGAGCTTGCGGGCCGCCTTGCGGTTGCCCGTCAGGATGCGGCTGTCGACTCCGGCGCCGGCACGGAAATCTTCACAGATCGCGTGGATGGCGGCGGGCTCGCCGTAGCAGCGCAGGTAGGCCGCATAGGCCACCGGAGTGACAGCGCCTGGTGTCTTGCTCTGCACCGAAAGGTGGTCGGTCAGATAGAAGTCGGGCATCGCGCCGATGAAACGCTCCGGCACGGGGGCCGGCTGGATATGGAAGAACCACCAGAAATACCTGGTGGCGAAGACCTTGTTCGTCTGCTCGTACATCAGGTCCGTCGGCGCGATATCGAGGACGACGCCGCGCTGCACGGCCTCCGGATGATCGAGCATCATGAATTGTAGCACCCGGCCGCCCCGGTCGTGGCCCACCGCCTGGAATGCGTCGAAGCCGAGCGCCGTCATGACCTGGACCTGGTCGGCGGCCATCGCAGGCTTGGCGTAATCCACGTGGTCGGGGCCGCCATCGGGTTTGGAGCTGTCGCCACAGCCGCGTAAATCTGTCATTACCACGGTGAACCGCTCGGCAAGCTTGCCTGCCACCCTATGCCAGGCGACATGCGTCTCGGGGAAGCCGTGAAGCAGAAGCAGTGGCGGTCCCTTGCCCCCCACTAGCGTGTTGATCACCGCGCCGCTCGCCATCTTGCCTTCGACCTCGATGCCCTGCGTGGCGATGAAGCTCTGCCGGAAGCCAGGGAAAAGCAGGTTGTCCGTCTCGGTGGCCGAGAGCGGCAACGGATCGTTGGCGCCATGATAGATGTCGCTGAACTCGGCCTCGGCATTCCTAGCCATGGCAGCCGCCCCGACCACCGCGAGGCTGGCGCCGAACAGCGCACGGCGCCCAAGGGTGCCGGAGGCCGGACTGCAAGCCGCCCGGGTTTCGGATCTCGCAGCCATCTCGGGTGCAGGGTTGTAGGATTTCATTGCGAATTATCCTTGTCGCTGAAGGAAGTTCTTCGGGTCGGGGTGCATCGCGCCGTTCGCGGCCACCAGCGGCGGGCGTCGGCGGCCGGCAATGCTTCCGCCGACGCGCCAGCGGATCAGCTGGCCTTGGCTGCCGCGCGTCCGGCTTGCGTCTCTCCACTCCAGCCCCACGCGTCGCCGGGCACCTCGTGCACGACCACGTAGGTGACCGGGTTAAGCTCCGGTCCGATAACGCTGCGCAGAAGCTGCATGGCCTCTGCGATGAAGCGGGCCTTCTCGGCTTCCGAATTCGTGCCTGCGGTCACCTTCACGTCCAGGTGGGCTGCCGCGCGTGCCGGCTGGCCGCCCACCGTCCAGATCTCAGCCGCAACCTGCTCGACGAGCACGGCGGTCAGGTCGGCGACCTTGCGCATGGCGTCGGCCATGAGGCCTGTCGCGCCTTGCTGAAGGCGTTGCACCTGCGCGGACGACAGGGTGGGGCCTGCGACCTTGATATTGACGAATGGCATGGGTGTTTTCCTTGTAAGAAGTGGCGGGAGACGTCGTTGGTCTTGCCACTCGGCAAGCTGGCCATCGAGATCCGGGAATACCAATCGATAGTTCCGAAGCGGATATTCGGAAAAACAGCATCATGAGGCCGGACTTTGTACGGCGCCGGTCCGACGTCCGACTTGGAATGGCCGCAGCGCTTCGGTCAGCGTGTCGCGCAGGATGGACCCGAGCATGGCCACCGCTGGGGGCGGGGGAGCATCGGCGGCGAGCAGGGACAGGGTGATCTGCGGGAGCGGCGGCAGCGACCATTCCGACGCGGCGAGGACACGGACGGTGTCGGGCAGCCCCGCCGGCGTGCGCAGGGATACGCCGAGGCCCGCCGCGACGGCCGCCCACAACCCGGCCAGGCTGGGTGTGGTGAAGGCAAGCCGCCAGGGAATGCCGGCTGTGTCGAGCGCCGCGACCCCCGCCGAACGGAAGTCGCACGGCGGCTCGAACGCGATCAACGGCAGTGTGTCGCCCGGGCTCCAGTTGAGGTCCCCTTCGACCGGCCCAATCCAGCAGATGGGCAGGTCGGTCAGCAACTCCGCATGGGGGCCTTTTGGCTCGCCCCAAGTCAGAGCCAGGTCCAGCTGGCCTGTTTGCACACGCTCGACCAACTCGCGGGTGCGCTCGGCCCGGACTTCGACCCGCACGCGCGGATGCTGGCGTGTGAAGCGGCCCAGCACCTGTGGCAGCCATCGATCGGCGAAATCTTGTGGGAGGCCTAAGCGCACCCAGCCCTCCAGGTCGGCGCCGCGCAGGGTGGTGACCGCCTCGTCGTTCAAGTCGAGCAAGCGGCGAGCATAGCCGAGCAATGTCTCACCCGCATCGGTCGGCGTCAGGCCACGCCCTTGCTTGCGGAGCAGCGGCTTGCCGGCCTGGAGTTCCAGCCGGGTCATCTGCTCGCTGACGGCCGAGGCCGAGCGGCCGACCCGGTCGGCTGCCTTGGCGAAGCTGCCAAGTTCGATGCCGAACACGAAGCTTCGCAAGGCGTCCATATCGAGGTTCGGCCGCGCGCCCATTCGCTGATTTCCCCATTGACCATCCATCTAGCGTGTTACATGTAGAATGTAGATAGGGAGGGCAAGCTTTGGTTGTGGCTGGAGCAGGCTTATTCGATGCCGTCGTCTTCGATCTGCTGACGGCGCTGCTCGATTCCTGGACGATATGGAACCTGGCGGCGGCCTCGGTGGCGGACGGAATACGCTGGCGGCGCGAATACCTCCGCTTGACGTATGGCTGTGGTCCATATCGGCCCTACGAGGAACTGGTGGCCGAAGCGGCTTGCAATGTGGGCCTGCCACGGACCCACGCCGAGACGCTCGCTACACGCCGGCCCGAGCTGCGGCCGTGGCCGGAGGCCGCCGGCGTGCTCGGTACTCTGCTGGAACGTGGCATCCCGCTCGGGACGGCCACGAACTGCTCGCGCGTGCTGGGGCGCCGGGCGGCGGACTGCGCGCGTATCCCGTTCGCCGCCTTGGTGACGGCGGAGGAGGCGGGTTTCTACAAGCCCCGGCCCGAGCCCTACCGGGACGTGCTGCAACGCCTGGGCACCGACCCGGCGCGGACGCTCTTCGTCGCCGGGTCGCCGGCCGATGTGCCTGGCGCGACGGCCGTGGGCATGCCGGTATTCTGGCACAACCGCGCCGGGCTGCCGTTCCTGGACGGCGGCGTCCGCCCGTTCCTGGTCGCCGACACGCTGCATCCGCTGCTGGACCTGGTCCGATGACCGTCCCGGACGGCACGCTCGAGACACCGCGGCTGCTGCTCGACCGGACACGGCTGGAACGCAACGCCGCCCGGATGCGTGCCCGGTGCGCCACCCTCGGCGTCGCCCTGCGCCCCCACCTCAAGACGGCCAAGTCAATCGAAGTGGCGTTGTTGGCGAGCGGCGGGCAGCCCGGCCCCGTCACCGTCTCCACCCTCGCGGAAGCGGAGTACCTGGCGGCAGCCGGGTGGCGCGAAATTCTGTACGCGACGGCCATGGCCCCGGGGAAAGTCGCGCGCGCGGCACGGCTGCAACGAGAGACGGGCACGCAGCTGACGCTCGCGATGGACAGCGTGGAGGCTGTCCGCATGATCGCGGCCGAGGCCGAGGCCGAGCGGCACGGGGCATCGTTCGGCTGCCTGATCGAGGTGGATTGCGGCGAGCACCGCAGCGGCGCCACGCCCGCGTCGGGCGAGTTGGCCGAGATCGCCGCGGCACTGCTGGCAGCCTCGCCACACCTGAAGCTGCACGGAATCATGACCCACGCCGGGCACTCCTACGCCACCGGCGACCTGGCCGACTTGCCGGCCGTGGCCGAAGCCGAGCGGACGGCCGCGGTCTGGTCGGCGGGGCTATTGCGGTCGCTAGGCCATGCCTGCCCCGTCGTCAGCGTCGGCTCCACCCCCACGGTCCTGCATGCACGGCACCTGGACGGCGTGACGGAGGTGCGGGCGGGCATCTACCTGTTCTGGGATCTCGCCCAGCTCTCCCGCGGGATGTGCGGCGAGGACGACCTCGCCGTGTCCGTGCTGGCCACCGTCATCGGCCACCAGCGGCGCGGGCCCAGCCTGGTGCTGGATGCCGGGGCGCTCGCGCTGTCGAAGGATCTCGGCGCCAACCAGTTCATGCCGGGCGCCGGGTTCGGCTGGGTGTGCGATGCGGCGACGCTGCGGCGCCACGGCATACTGTCGGTCGCCGTCGTGCACCAGGAGCACGGCACCGTCCCCATCCCCAACAAGGGCTGGTTCGACCGCCTGCCGATCGGTAGCCAGGTGCGCATCCTGCCCAACCACGCCTGCCTGACCTGCGCCCCATACCCGGCCTACGACGTGATCGCGGATGGCGTGGTCGTCGACCGGTGGCGCCGGACAGGCGGCTGGTGATGGAGGCGCACGCATGAACTCGACCACGACGTCCGGCCTGACGGAGGTGCGGTGTGCGGCGGCGCCCCTTCCCGGCGGCCACTACGCCCAGGCCATCCTGAACGGCAGCACGCTGTACGTGTCGGGCCAGCTCGGGATGCTGGCGGGCAACCCGGATGCCGGCCACGTGCCGGTTGCCGAGCAGGTCGCCTTCGCGCTGGGGAACGTCGAACGGATCGCCCGCGTGGTGGGGGCCGGGCGGAGCGACATTGTGAAATGCACGGTGTTCGTCACCGGCATCGAGCACTGGGCCGAGGCCGACCGCGCCTACGCCGCCTTCTTCGGCGCACATCGGCCGGCCCGGTCCATAGTGCCGTCCGGCACGCTGCATTTCGGGGCCAAGGTAGAGATCGAGGCTGTTGTGTCGATCACCCCATGAGCGACATCGTTCAGATGGGCAAGCATCCGCGTCCCCCGCTGGCCGACGCGATGCTCTCGGTCGAGGGCCTGGTGCTCGGCTATGGCACCGGCGCCGCGTTCGTGCCCGCCGTGGGAGGCGTCTCGTTCGGCATCGGCCGGGGCGAGACGGCCGCGCTGCTCGGCCCATCCGGCTGCGGCAAGAGCACTATCCTGAAGGCCGTCGCCGGCTTCCTGCGGCCGGCAGCCGGGCGGGTGACGGTGGGCGGCAAGCCGGTGGTGAAGCCCGGCCCGGACCGTGCCGTGGTCTTCCAGGAATTCGACCAACTCTTCCCCTGGCGCACCGTGCTGGACAACGTCGCCTATCCGCTTCGCGTCACCGGCCGGGCGCGCAAGGACGCGAAGGACCGGGCGCAGCACTGGCTGGGCATCATGCGGCTGGAGCATGCGGCCGACCGTTTCCCGCACCAATTGTCCGGCGGCATGAAGCAGCGCGTCGCTATCGCGCGGGCCCTGGCCCTGGAGCCTGCGATGTTGCTGATGGACGAGCCGTTCGGCGCACTCGACCCGCAAACCAGGCTTCGCCTGCAACTGGAGTTCATCGACGTGGCGCGGCGCACCGGTGCCACCGCCCTGTTCGTCACCCACTCCATCGCAGAGGCCGTGCTGGTCGGGTCCGACATCATCATCCTGGACGGCACCCCGTCCGGCGTGAAGGCGGTGGTCGATGCCCGTGCCGCGCTCGACCCGCGGTCGGAGGCGGCGCTGCGCGTGGGCCAGGACGTGTCCGCCCTGATGGGCCACGACGGAGGGCACACGCATGGTGAGTGATACCATCGTCGCCGCCGGGCGGTTGCCCCGGCGCTGGTCCAGGCTGCCGGCCACCCTCCGCCGGGGATTACAGTTCCTGATGCTGCTCGCGTTGTGGCAGGCCTACATCGCCTACACCGACGTGGACCCGCTGATCTTCCCGGCCCCCGCCGATGTCGGCCGTGCCCTGGTCGCGGGTTGGCTGGCGGGCGATCTGGCCCGCGCCACGGTGTCCACGCTTTGGCTGCTGCTGCTCAGCCTCGGCATCGGTGTCGTGCTCGGGCTGCTGTTCACCGTGCTGGCGCGGGTCAGCGTCTTCGCGGACGATCTGGTCGAGCTGCTGACCGGGATGCTGAACCCGTTGCCGTCGGTGGCCATGCTCCCGATCGCGATCATCTGGTTCGGGCTGAACGTGAACGCGCTGCTGTTCGTCGTGGTCAATGCCGTGCTCTGGCCGGTGACGCTGAATATCAGCACCGGCTTCCGCACCGCCAACCAAACGCTGGTGAACGTCGGCCGCGTGTTAGGGCTGCCGTGGTGGTGGATGGTGACGGACGTGCTGTTCCCGGCGGCCCTGCCGCACACGATGACGGGGATCAAGACCGGGCTGGGCTACGGCTGGCGCACCATCATCGCGGCCGAGCTGGTCTTCGGCATCTCCGGCAGCAAGGGCGGCCTGGGCAACTTCCTGAACGACGCCCGTACCTTCCTGCGCACGGACGACGTGTTTGCCGGAATTGTCACGGTGGCCGCCATCGGCGTGCTGCTGGAAGCCGGGTTCGGCCTGGTCGAGCGCCGAACCATCATTCGCTGGGGCATGAAGCAAGCCTCCGCCACCGCCGCATAGGAGTGTCCTTCATGATCACTCGCCGCACCCTGGTGTCCGCCGCCGCTCTGGCCATGCCGCTGGCCGCGCGGGCGCAACCGGCCGGCAAGCTGGTCATCGCCACCCAGCCCGGCCTTGGCTACGCGCCGCTGATCGTCGTGAAGCAGAAGCGCTGGCTGGAGGAGGCGGTGCTGGGCTTGCAGGTGGATTGGCGGGTGATCACCTCCAGCGTCGCCATCCGCGAGGCGATGCTAGCCGGCGAGGTCCAGGTCGGTTGCGGCAGCGTGGCGCCCTTCCTGGTGGGGCGGGACCGCGGCTTCCGCACCCGCCTGGTCTCCTGCCTGTCGACGGTGGACATCTGGCTGCTGACCAATAATCCAAGGATCAACTCGGTCAAGGATTTCGTCCCGGCGGACAAGATCGCCGTCGTTGCCCCCGACACCAACAACGCCTTCCTGCTGCGCAAGGCGGCCCAGCAGGCGTTCGGCGACCCGAAAGCGCTCGACCCGGCCATGCTGTCGATGCCGCATCCGGATGCGTTGCAGGCGCTGCTCACCAACCAGATCGCGGGCTATGTCGGGACGCCGCCCTTTCAGGAGGTCCTGCTCGCCCGCGGTGCGCGCAAGCTGCTGTCCTCGCAGGAGCTGTTCGGACCGTTGACCTTCAGCGTGTGCTTCGCCCGCGAGCAACTCGAGAAGCAGAACGCACCCGCTCTCCGCGCCTTGCAGACCGCGGTGGGCCGCGCGATCGGACTGATCACGTCGCAGCCCGAGGAGGCGGTGGCGCTGCTGGCGCAAGATGCCGGGCAGCCGCAGGCCGAGCTCGCCCGTCAGCTTGCCGAGCCGGAGACGCGGTTCACCGCGCAGCCATGCGGGGTGGAGGCGCTGGGCGGCTTCATGCACGAGACGGGATTCCTGCGCGGGGAACCCGGCAAGCTGGACGAGTTGCTGTTCCGCCTGTAGCCGTCGAGCATGGTGAGCCTTCAGGCATTGGAGCCGGCCGAACGGATCGTCGACTCGGTTCACGCCGCGTTGCGGGCGGCGATCCTCGATGGGTCATTGGCGCCCGGCCAGCCTCTCTCGGTCCCCGAACTGTCCCGCCAGTTGAATGTGTCGCGCAGCCCGGTGCGGGAGGCGGTGCTGGCCCTGGTCGCCGACGGCTTGGCGGTCGAGCAGCCGCGGCGCGGGGTGGCCGTCGCCGAGATCGAAGCGGCGGACATGCTGGAGATCCACGAGGTGCGCGAGGCCGTCGAGGCGCAATCAGCCCGCCTCTGCGCGGAACGGGCGGAGGCCGGCGTATTGCGAAGCCTTGCCGCCGTCCTCCAAGCCCAGGCAGCGGCGGTCAAGCGGAACGATGCCCAGGGATGGTTCGAGACAAACGCCGATTTCCATCGCGTCGTGGCGGAAGGGGCTAGCAACCGTCGGCTGCTGGAGGTGGTGCTGCAGTTGGAGGGGCAGATGCGGCTCGGGCTGCGTCAAGTCTCGTCGGACCGGAACCAGCGGGTGCGAGGGCTGGCCGAGCACCGGGCCATCCTGGATGCCATTGGCCGGCATGACCCGGGACAGGCGGAACCATTGATGCGGGAGCATCTGCGGCGCACACGCGACACGTTGGCGGCACAGCTCCAGCGATAATCGGCTGACGGGCACGGCCACGCGCGTGCCGCCAGCCAGTCTTGAACTTGATTGGCCTAGGTGATCGAGAGACGCTGCCGCAACCTGTCCAGGAGCCAACGGCCGGCAGGCCCTAGTGCGCGGTCTCGCCGGTGGGCCGCGTAGATGATGAGCCCTTCACCGGGCACGGAATCATCCTCGATCCTGAGCGCGACCAAAGTCCCGCAAGTGACGGGAGCCGCAACGAGATGGTCGGGCATGCGGCACCACCCGAAGCCGGCAAGCAGGAAATCCAGCCGCCGGCCAATGTCCACGAACCGCCATAGCCGCGCGCTCGAAAGTCCATAGGCCGCATCGCCAGTGTCGACCGGGTCGGAGAGCACGAGTTGGACGTGAGGCTCCAAGTCACCGCGCGTTGCGGGGCGTCCTAGCGACGCCAAGGGATGGCCGGGTGCCACCACGGGCTGCATGGTGACCCGCAGCAGTTCGTAGGCCGCGATATCCTCGGGCACGTCCGGCAGCAGCAGGCAGATCGCAAGCGCCGCCGAGCCGCTCCGCAGCCGCCGTAGCGAGCCGCCCAACCCCTCGGTCGAGAAGCTGACCGGCAAATCGGGAAAGGTCTCGCTCAGCGCGCGCAGGCTGTCGATCAGCGGCGTGGTCGGCACCAGCGGGTCGATCGCGAGCGCCAACTCGGGTTCCAGCCCCGCTCGCGTCCCGGCCGCCACCGCCTCGAAACGTGCGGCGCTGGCCAGCACCATCCTTGCCTGGTCAACGAGCACGCGCCCAACCGCGGTAAGCTGCGGCCGGTGACCGCCGCGGCCGAACAGCGCTACGCCCTGTGCCGCTTCCAGCGTGGCGATCGCCTGACTGATCGCGGATTGGACGCGTCCAAGCTTACGCCCGGCGGCGGAAAAGCTGCCGGTGTCGGCGATCGTCACCAGCACGCGCAATTGGTCGAGGCTGAGACTCCCAATCATCACCCATCACCTCCGCCGATGGAAACGATCACAATTCAATCGCTCCGAAAAGGTGGGCATGGAGCCTAAATCGGCTTCCTGCAAGCCGACCTCAAGGAGACCTCAGTGCCCAAGCTTCTCGTCGTAGAGACCAGCCCGCGCGGCGACTCGTCCATCTCGCGCACCATGACCCGCCGCTTCGTGGCGGCTTGGCAAGCGGCCCACCCGGATAGCGAAGTGGTCGAGCGTGACCTCATGGCGACCGACCTGCCGTTCGTGAACGCACCCTGGTTGCAGGCGTATTTCACACCGTCCGAGCAGCACTCGCCGGACATGAAGAAAGCGCTGCGCCGATCGGACGAGCTGGTCGGCGAGCTCCTCGCCGCCGACCACGTCGTCATCGCCACGCCGGTCTACAACTACAACGTGCCCGCCGCACTGAAGGCCTGGGTAGACCATATCGTCCGCAAGGGGCTGACGCTCGGCTTCGATGGGCGCGGCTTGGTCACCGGCAAGAAAGCGACGGTGCTGCTTGCCTCGGGTGGCGTCTATACCAAGGGATCGCCGATCCACGACCGCGACATCGCGGCGCAGTATCTCCGCCTCATCCTCCGCGTCATCGGCATCAGCGACGTGACGGTCATCGCCGGTGGTGGGGCGAAGGCGGTCGACATGGGCGAGCAGACGATGGACGGTTTCATCGCCGGCCTTGAACCCGAGATCGAGCGCGCCTCCGCCGGGTAAGCCGTATCGGCGACGAACACGGCTCCCGATACTTTTGACCTACGAGCCTTGGCTGCGAATGGCGTCTATCACCTGCATGGCTGCCTCAGCCTGCGGAAAATGTCCGACTTGCTCCAATCCTATAATCCGAGCGGCAGGCAACTGGGGACGCGCGAGATCCAGCACGTGCCGCCCCGAGACCGGATCAGCAAGTCCCCAGATGAGCTGGAGCGGCCCGTCAAACCCGAAAAGCGCCTCCGCCCCAGAGGCTACGCATGAGATTTCGTGTCGGTTGCACACAGAGCTCGATGGCTATCCAGCCAGGAGCTTGAGTATCCGTATTGGTCAAGCGGCCTTTGGCGTCCAGGTTCGCTGTCCGTGGAGCAATGCGTTGGCGAGGATTGCGAGCTTCCGCATGACGGCGGTGATGGCGACCTTGGGCGGCTTGCCGGCGGTGATGAGCGCCTGATACTTGGTCTTTATGTCCGGGTTAAAGCGGATCGCAACCAGAGCTGGCATGTAGAGGGCTTGGCGGAAATGAGCGCGGCCGGCTCAAATGTAACGATTGCCGCTGTGTTGTCCTGAGTCGTGGGCGATCGAGGCTAGGCCAGCAAGGCTTGCAACGCATTTGTTGTCGATCGTGCCGAGTTCGGGCATCTCGATCAGCATGGTAAGCGCGGTGGCCTCGCCAATGGCCGGGATGCTGACGAGGATGTCGAGGCGGGCTTTCAGCTCGGCATCGGATCTGCAAAGGCCCCGCAAGGCGGCATCGATGGCGGCACTCTGCCGTTCAACTTGACGAAGCCGCTGACCGGCCAGCCGCTTGAGCAAGGACGCGAGGTGGACGTGGTTCCGGTTGGATGCGCCGTTCAAGCACAACTCCGCGCGCCGTCACCGTATTCCCCGGGCCAGCTACCGTGTTACGAACTGGGCAGCCTACGAGGCAGGGCTGCGCCGGCGGGGTGACATCACCTTTTGGGTGGACGAAGCGGCCCTTGCGGGATGGCAAGCACCGCGGCGGAGCACACCGGGCGGACAGCCGCGCTACTCTGACTTGGCCATTGAGTTGGTGTTGACGCTACGGCTCGTGTTCCACCTGGCTCTGCGACAGGCGGAAGGCTTCGCCCGCAGCGTGCTTGCCCTGCACGGCCTCGAACTGGCCGTGCCGGACCACACTACCCTGAGCCGCCGCGGTCAGGCGTTTGCAGGCCGCCAGCCGCGTGTTCGGGCCGGCACCGGGCCGGTGCACCTGGTGCTGGACAGCACGGGCCTGGAACTGTTCGGCCAGGGTGAGTGGTGTGCGGCCAAGCACGGCCGGCTGCGCCGACGCTGGCTCAAGCTGCACCTCGGCGTGGACGCCACCACGGGCGAGATCGCAGCCCACGTGCTGACCGACGGCGACGAAGATGACGCGGCGCAAGTGCCCGCCCTGCTGCGCCATCCGGAGGGTGCCTTGGCCAGCCTCACCGCGGACGGTGCCTACGATCGCGATCCCGTCTACCAGGCCGCAGCGGCCCGACAGCCGGGGTTACCGATCGAGGTAGTCAACCCACCCCGCGCCGATGCCGTGCTGAGCACCGCTGACCCGGATGGGCAGACGCCGCGCGACCGTCACATCCAGCTCATGGCCGAACAGGGCCGCATCGGGTGGCAGAGGGCGACCGGGTACGGCTTGCGCAATCAGGCCGAAACCGCCATGAGCCGCTACAAGCACCTAATCGGACCATGGCGACGATTCGTGCTTATGCCGAGCTCGGCATAAGCTCGGATCGTCGCCATGGTCCATCACCAGCGGCAGCACGGCCAGGAACGGCACCGCGCGCAGCATCTGTACGCTGCGGTCCAGCAGCGCCTCCTCAATCGGCGAGAACCCGACGGCAATGCCGAGCAGGAAGCCGGCTGACCCGCCGATCACGAACCCGGCGCCGGCGCGCAGCAGGCTGATGCCCATGTCGGCCAGCAGCTGCCCGTTGGCGATCAGGTGGGCGGCGGTCCGCACCACCTTGCTTGGCGCGGGCAGCACCTGCGGCGACAACCCACCCCATCGCGCCGCGGCCTCCCAGAGCACGACCAGCACGACCGGGATCAGCCAGGAAAGGGCGGACAGGCCGAACCCGCGCCCAGGGCGGCGCGTCTTCAGGCGGCGCGGCGCCGTGTCGGTGCGGGCCAGGGCGAATGGCGAGGCGTCGGCGGTCGAAAGGTTCGGCATTTCAACTCCGCAGGGAAACCGAGTGGAACTCGGGCAGGTGGAACGCGGGCAGGTGGAACGCGGGCAGGTCGAAGGCGCGCACGGGCGGCGGTTCGCCATGGAACGGCCTGGCCTGCACCAGGCAGGTCTGCGCCGCGCACCCCTGCGAGAAGCCGGACGCGCCCCGGTCCAGGGTCAGCACGTTCGGGTTGCCGTGGCGGTCGCCGCCCTGCCAGGGGTCGTACTAGGCCCCCGTGGCCAGCCGCGCCACGCCCGGCATGATCGCGTCGGACAGGATCGCGCCGGCCAGGCAACGTCCCCGGTCGTTGAACAGCTCGACGACGCTGCCCGCCGCGATGCCCCGCGCCGCGGCGTCCGATGGGTTGAGGAACACGGGTTCCCGCCCGGCCACCTTGCCGGCGCGGCTGTACGGGCTGTGGTCGAACTGGCTGTGCAGCCGCCGCAGCGGCTGGTCCGACAGGAGGTGCAGCGGGTATTGCAGCACCCCCTCGCCGCCCAGCCACTCGAACGGCTCGCGCCAGACGGGGAAGCCGGGGCAGTCCGGCAAGCCGAAGCCGGCGATGCGCTCGGAGGCGATCTCGATGCGCCCGGACGGCGTGGCCAGCCGGTGCCGCTCGGGATCGCGGCGGAAGTCCTCCAGCATGACCGTGGGCCGGCGGTGGGCCGCAAGGTCGATGACGCCCTGTTGCCAGAACGCCTCGAAATCCGGCAGCCCGATTCCCGCGGCGCGGGCGCGGGCGGCGCTCTCGCCGTACAGGCGGCGCAGCCAGCCCTGCTCGTCTAGGCCCTCGGTGAAGGCGCCCTCGATGCCGAGCGCGCCTGCGATCCCGGCCAGGATCACGTGGTCGTCGCGCGCTTCGCCAGGCGGCTCGGCGGCCTTGCGCATGGCGACGATGTGGCCCTCGCGCGTCGCGAAACCGATGTCGTTACGCTCGAGCGACATGGTGGCCGGCAGCACGATGTCGGCGTGCCGGGCCGCCGGGGTCCAGAACTGCTCGTGCGCCACGATCGTGTCCGGGCGCTGCCAGGCGCGGCGCAGGCGGTTTAGGTCCTGGTGATGATGGAACGGGTTGCCGCCGGCCCAGTGCACCAGGCGCACGTGCGGGTAGTTATGCGTTCCCCCGTCGTAGGTGAACTTTTCGCCGGGGTGCAGCAGCACGTCGGCGATGCGCGCGACGGGGATGAAGTCGCCCACCGCGTTGACCCCCTGCGGCAGCGTGGGCCCGCCGAACCGCGCATGCGCGCTGCCGTGCGCGTTCATGAAGCCGTAGCCGAGGCCGAAGCCGCCGCCGGGCAGGCCGATCTGCCCCAGCATCGCGGCCAGCGTGACCGTCAGCCAGAACGGCTGCTCGCCATGGGCGGCGCGCTGCAAAGCATAGGCGCAGTTCACCAGCGTGCGGGCGCCCAGCATCTCGCGCGCCAGGGCGGCGATGCAGCCGGCCGCCACGCCCGTGATCGCGGCGGCCCAGGCGGGGTCCTTCGCGACGCCGTCCGCCGCTCCTGTCAGGTACGGAACGAAGCGGTCGAACCCGGTGCAGCAGCGATCGATGAAGGAGCGGTCGAAGCGGTTGTCCTGCAACACGACGTAGGCCAGCGCCAGCATCATGGCGGCGTCCGTGTTCGGGCGGATCGGAACCCACTCCACGGGGCCGCCGGTCTCCAGGTTGTCGTTCACCGGCCCGACGTTGACGAACCGCGTCCCGCTTGCCGCCAGGCGGCGCAGCCCGTCGCGCACCCGGTGGTCGCCGGCGCCGCCGGACGACACGCGCGTGTTCTTCAACGGCACGCCGCCGAAGGCCACGAACAGCTTCGTGTGGCCCTCCAGCAGCTCCCATGAGGTGTGGGTCGCGTTCAGCTCGTCCATCGGCGCCACGATGTGCGGCATGAGCGCCCGCCCGGCGCCCAGGCTGTAGCTGTCCACACTGCGCACGTAGCCGCCCGCCGCGTTCAGGAAGCGGTGCAGCTGGCCTTGCGCGTGATGGAAGCGCCCGGCGCTGGACCAGCCGTAGGACCCGCCGAAGATGGCCGCGTTGCCATGGGCCGCGCGCACCCGGCCGATCTCGGCGGCGACCAGGGCCGTGGCCGTGGGCCAATCCACCTCGACGAACGGCTCCTCCCCGCGGCCGGCGGTGCGGCTTCCCGGTCCGCCGTCCAGCCAGCCCCTGCGCACGGCGGGGCGCAGCACGCGCAGCCGGGTGACGCTGTCGTCAAGCGCATCCAGCCCGATCGGGTTGGGGTCGGGATCGCGGCGATACGGGCGCAACCGGGGCGGCAGGCCATCATGGCCCTCCACCTCGTAGATGCCCCAATGCGTCGCCGTGTAGGTGCGGGTGGTCGTCACGCGCGCACGCTATTCGGCCGCTGACCTGTGCGCGGCGCGCTCGGCCAGCAGCCGCCGGGTTATCGGCAGCAGGGTGCGGCCGTACTCCAGCGCATCCTCCAGCGGGTCGAAGCCGCGGATCAGGAAGGTGGTGACGCCCAGCGCGTGGTAGTCAAGGAACGCCTCCGCCACCTGCTGCGGCGTGCCGACCAGGGCCGTGGTGTTGCCGCGCGCACCCGTCGCGCGAGCAATCGCGGTGTACAGCCGCCCCTCCGGCCGGTCGCCCAGCGCCGCCGCCGCCAGCAGCCGCTGCGACCCGGCGTTCGCCGGCGTGGCCACAGGCGGCCCGAGCGGCGCCTCGCCACGGGTCTGCTGGATGTGGGCGAGGATGCCCTCCGCCCGTGCCCAGGCCTCATCCTCCGTGGCCCCAAGGATGGGGCGGAACGAGAGGCTGAAGCGTACCTGGCGACCATGCCGGGCGGCCTCTGCCCGCACGCGGCTGGTGATCTCGGCCACCTGCGCCCGGGTTTCGCCCCACAGCGCGTAGACGTCGGCGTGCTTGCCGGCCACGCGTATGGCGGCGTCGGACGCACCCCCGAAATACACGGGGATGCGCGGCCGCTGCACCGTCCGCACGGCGGGCGACGCGCCCTCTATGCGATAGAATGCGCCGTGATGGTTCACGGGCGCGTCTGCGCCCCAGACGCGCTTCAGCACGTCCACGTACTCGTCGGTGCGGGCGTAGCGGTCGTCCTTGCCCAGCCAGTCGCCGTCGCGCGCCTGGTCCGCGTCGTCGCCGCCCGAGATCACGTGGATCGCCGCCCGCCCGCCGCTGAGCTGGTCGAGCGTGGCGAAAGCGCGTGCCGCCGTGGTCGGCGCCTGGAAGCCGGGCCGGTGCGCCACCAGGAAACCCACCTGCCTCGTGTGCGCCGCGGCGTGCGCCGCGATCTGCAGGCCGTCCGGCCCGTTGCTGTGCCAGCCGATCAGCACGCGGTCGAAGCCGCCATCGTCCGCCGCATGGGCCTCGTGCGCCTGGGCCGAGGCGACCAGGTAGCCGGGATCGATCGCCGGGCCGCGCGCCGGACGGGTCTCCGACTGCTCGCGCGGCTGGATCATGCCGATGAATTCGAGGCTCATCCTGGTTCTCCTATCGGTCGAGGGCGATGCGGCCCGCCGCGACATAGGCCGCGTCGGGCTGCGGCGTGTGGACGCGGGCGCACAGCACGTCGCGCAGGTGCCGCTCCAGCGGGTTGGCACGCGACAGGCCGTGGTTGCCGGTCAACTGCATCGCTGCCTGCACCGCCTCGATGGCGTTCTCGGCGGCGATCGTCTTGATCAGGCCGCTCTCGGCCGGGTCGGGCGGGCGGCCGGCATCGACGTCGGCGGCGGCGGCGTCGATCAGGCGGCGGTTGGCGAGCAGACGCGCCTCGATCCGGCCCATCGCCTCCTGCGTGCGCGGCAAGGTGGCGAGGGACGCGCCGAGGCCGGACGGCACCCGGCCGCGCAGGAAGCCGATGGTCCAGTCCCGCGCCGCCTCGGCAACGCCCGTGTAGAGCGCCGCGATCAGCAGTGCGCCCCACGCGCCGCCCACGTGGTCGTGGCGGGCCCAGCCGGACGGCGCGCGCAGGTCGACGGCATGGGCGTCGGGCACGGCCACGTCCTCGAACACTACGTCGTGGCTGCCGGAGCCGCGCAGGCCCAGCTGGTCCCAGGTCGGCTCGATACGGATGCCGGGGCTGCGGGAGGCGACGAGGAACAGGCCGGTGCGCGGCGCGTCCTCGTCGGTGCGGGCGAACACCACCATCCAGGTGAGGCCCGGCGCGCCCGTGCTGAAGATCTTGCGGCCGGTGACTGCCCAGCCCTCCGCGGTGCGCCGCGCCACCGTGTCCGGCAGGCCGCCGCGCGCCGGGCTGCCCAGCGCCGGCTCCACCCGCAGCGCGTTGATCAGCGCGCCGTACCGTCCGGCGCTGCGCCCGACCGCGGCGACGACCTGCTGCGGCCAATCCGACTGCGCCACCATGCGGAGCTGGATGAGCTGCATGGCGAAGATCAACGCCGTGGACGCACAGCCGCGGCCGGCCCGGCGCACCAGGTCGGCGCATCGCTGCAACCCGGCCTCCTCGCCGCCGTCGACGCGCCGCGCGGTCAGGTTGAGTAGGCCGGCGGCGTGCAGCAGGCCCAGGCTTTCAAGCGGGAAGGCGCCGGTGCGGTCCACCTCCGCCGCCCGCTCGGCAAGCTCCGCCTCAAGCTCGCCGTCCAGCCCGCGCGGGCTTGATGCCATGCCGTCCATCACGGTTCCCTCGCCTTGTGGTCGTCGCAGCTGGCGTCGCTGCCGAGATAAAGGTCGTGGCGGCTGCACAACCCGTCCGCCGCCCGCACCGCCCCCCGTCCCGAGCTCATGATGGTCAGCCCGGGGAACGCTCGTTCGATATGGTCGGCGTCGTTGCAGAAATGGGCGCAACCGCCGCAGGTCCTGGCGCTGGCCATCAATGCGCCAGGTTCGCCCAGTAGGCGCCGAACACGTAGACGGAGAGCACGAAGCCGATGACCACGTTGACCACCACCCCGGCGGTGAACGCCACAAACGGCCGGCCGCCAGCGGGGGCCAGGTCCTTCAGCCGCGTCGTCAGCCCGATGCTCAGGAAGCAGAAGGTGAACGCCCACACCCGCAGCGAGGTGATGGGCAGCACCAGGCCGGGCTTTACGACGCTGTTGTAGTCGCCGAAGCTGGCGTTGCGCACGACCAGGGTGATGAGGACGGAGGCGAGCAGGAAGCCCACGACGAACTTCGGGAACCGCCACCAGACCTGGCCGTAGTTGACGCGCCCGCCCTTGGTGACGCTCTCCCACCGGGTGACGGAGATGATCGACAGCACCAGCGCCCAGATGCCGATCCAGACATCCCGCCCCACCACCTTGATCAGGGTGTAGGACCACACGGCCTGGTCGGGCGTGCCGGCGATGCCGGTGGCTGCCCCGACCTGGCCGCCGTAGGCCTGGGCGGCGGCAAAGCCGGCGGCGTCGGCGAACTCCGAGGTGCCGATCCAGGCGCCACCGACCCCTGCCGGCAGGTGCAGCCAGCCTGCGACCAGCGGCAGCACGAAGATCATCACGATGGCCCAGCCGACCACCAGCGTGATCGCGATCGGCGGATGCTCCTTCTTGGCGCGGACCGCCCCGGCGATCGCGATGGCGGCGGACACGCCGCACACCGCCCCGCCGGCGCCGAGCGTCGCGGCCAGGCGCTTGTCCAGCCCGAGCCGAGTGCCGACGAGAAAGATCACCAGGAAGGTCGAGACCGAAACGACCGACGCCTGCAGGATGGCGACCGGCCCGGCCCAGATGATGAGCGTGAACGGCAGCGTCGCGCCCAGCAGGACGATGCCGGTCTTGACGTAGAACTCCACCCGGAACCCGGCGTCGAGCCAGCGCGGCAGGCCGAACACGTTGGAGATCACCAGGCCAAGGACCAGCGCCACCAGCGGCGGCTCCAGGTTGTAGTATTGTGAGTTTTCCCAGGCGCCGGCCGCGACGATCGCAACCGAAAGGACGTAGAGCAGGGTGAAGGCAGGCACGAAGGCGCGTGGCTTGAATCCGAGGATCGTCGTGGCGCCCGTGAACATTGCCAGCCACACGGCGTATTGCGCCAGGTAGCGCGGCGCGTCCGTCGCGAGCCGGGCGCCAAGCTGGTTGAAGCTCGCCCATTTGGGCGGCGTCACCGCCAGCCATGCGAGGCTGGAGCCGTTCACGAACAGGAGATAGGCGACGGCGGTCAGGCCCAGCCCGAGCCACACCGCCCACCAATCCTCCGTCCGCCATAGTTCCTGCCAGCCGGACCGGTCGGGGATCGCCTGTTGTTCGGCAACTTTGCTGGCCTGACTCACTGTTTGCTGCTCCGGGCAGGCGAATGACACTCCAAGCTTAAGTAGGTACAGTCAAAGGATCAGAAGTGCGCATTCGTAAAAAGAAAATCCCTGCTTCGAGCGGCACAGTTGGCAGCATGTGAACGTTGAACAGACGTTTATCCAGAGATTATTCTGTCGAGTGCTTTTCCCGCACTGGCAAGCTGGCCCCAACCCAATACTGAGGCGTTTTCATCTGAGCTACGCCCCCCGCGCCGGGAGAGCATGCAAATCTGTGGCTCTCCCGCGCTTTGCGTGGACCGTGTCGGATCGGCACTGATGTTTGGCAGGTGACCCGGCGGACCCCATAGGACGGGGCATGAACGAACTTTGTCCCATGCCGGGCTGCCGCGTCGAACGGGTCGCGCGCGATGGTCCAGACTTCCTCCACATCGCCGCGCGCGGCATCCGGCCCGGCGGGCGCTGCCCGGACTGCGGGCGGGCGAGCCGCGCCGTGCACAGCCGCTACCGTCGGCGTCCAGCCGACCTGCCCTCGCTCGGGAGCC
>CAXTAT010000049.1:0-20947 GCA_964242415.1 uncultured Acetobacteraceae bacterium | reverse complement strand
AGCGCGACGGCGTGCTCGGCCGCATGCTGCCGGGCAGCGCCAAGGCCGGCTGAGTGTGCATCAGCGATGGGTTTCGGCGCTGATCAGCGCGACATGATGTTGAAAAGTCCAGTCACTCCTGGGTTCCGCGCCCGCGCTGATTCACATTCGGGGAGCTCGGCAGCGCCCGCCAGGTCATGCTGTGGCTGCAGGACGCCGGGCTGAAGCTTCCGGCCATGCGGCGCAACACCCAGGTCTGCAAGATCGAGTGGCGGCCGGCGGCCTACCACACGGTGCTGCAGATCCTGCGCCATCCCATCTACGCCGGCGCCTACGTGTTCGGCAGGACCGCCGACCGCACGCGTGTCGTGGACGGGCGGGCGCGCAAGACCACCGGCCACAGCAAGCCGAGGGCTGCGTGGAATGTGCTCCTGCGCGACCACCATCCGGAGTACATCAGCTGGGAGCAGTTCGAGGCGAACCAGCAGCTGATTTCGGAGAACGCCCACATGCAGAAGCGTATGGAGCGGAAGTCGGCACGGGGCGGGCGGGCGCTGCTGACGGGCCTGGTCCGGTGCGGGCGCTGCGGCCGGACCATGCGGGTGTTCTACGGATCAAGGTCGGGCCACTCCCACCGCTATCATTGCCGTGGCGACGACAGCCATGTCGGGGGCTGGCTGTGCATCGGCATCGGCGGCCTGCGGATCGACCGCGCCGTTGTCGCGCAGATCGTCGAGGCGGTGTCGGACCATGCCATCGAGGCTGCGATCCGGGCCGCCGACCAGGTCGCTCAGGTGGATGACAGCATGCGCCAGGCGATCGACCGGGAGCTTGAGGAGGCGCGCTATGAGGCGTCGCTGGCCGCTCGGCGGTATGAGGCGGTTGATCCCGCCAAGCGCCTGGTCGCGCGCGAGTTGGAAAGCCGATGGAATGCGGCGCTGGAGCGCGTCGCCGACCTTGAGGCCCGCATCGCCCGGCACGACGAGGCCGCCTCGCTGCGGCCGAAGATCGACGAGGCCGCCCTGATGTCGCTGGCGCGAGACCTGCCCACGACATGGAACGCCCCAGGCACCGACATCAGGACCAAGCAGCGCATCACCCACATCCTGATCCGCGAGGTGCTGCTCGACCTCGATGACGCCGCCAACGAAGCGGTCGTGACGATCCACTGGACGGGCGGGCGCCATACCGAGTTGCGGGTGTCACGCGTCCGTTGCGGGCGCTACCCGGCCGGGCGCCAGACCAGTCCGGTCGAGGTCATCCGCAAGCTGGGAGGGCAGTGGCCGGACCGGGAGGTGGCGAGCACGATGAACCGGATGCGGTGCAAGCCGGCCGATGGCAAGGCATGGACGACCGTACGCGTCCAGGAGTTGCGCGAGCGGCTGGGCGTCGCGCCGTTCGACTCGGCGGCAACCAGGGTCGAGACGGTCAGCGCAGATGAGGCTGCCGTGCGGCTCGGGATCTGCGTCGGCTCGGTCCACAAGCTCATCCGCGAGGGTGCCTTACCGGGAACACAGCTGATGCACTCCGCGCCGTGGCAGATCCCTGCCGCGGCGCTCGGGTCCGATGCCGTCCGGATAGGCGTGCAGGCCATCGTCGGCCGGCGCCCAAGCAACTACAGGCACTTGCAGGACGACAAGACGCTCAAGCTACCAGGGATCTGAGGGAGAGGACGCACTATGTCGCAGGACGGCCCCGCCGGCCCCGAAACGCATACACGGCGCCGCCGAACGGGTCCTCGGCCAGGAGCTGCTGCACCACCATCGCCAGGCCGTCCATGCCTTTGCGCATGTCCGTGGTGCCACAGGCCAAGTACACCCGCAGCCCGGGCGGGGCCGAGATCATCGGCCCTCCAGGGCGTCCAGCACGCGGCGCAGCGCCGCGCCATCGACGGACGCATCCACCCGAACCGACACGCCCCCGGGTAAGCCGATCTCGATTACGCCCGCACACGGCGGCGGCACAGGCGGACCTGGCGGTTGCGCGTCAGGTGCGGGCTGGGGTGGTGCCGGCGCCGCCAGCCGCGGCATCTCCGCCACCAGGTCCACCCGCGCGAACCCAGCCGCAGGCTGCGGCGCCGACCCGAGCTGGCCCTCCATCATCTGCCGACGCCAGGTGTAGAGCAGGCCGCTGCTGATGCCATACCGCCGGGCCACGTCCGACGGCACCCCCGCCGGGTCCATGCTCTCCAGGGCTATCGCGCGCTTCTGCTCCACCGCCCAAACCCGGCGACGGTCGCCACGGGTGATGAACTCCACACGGCCGCTCTGACCACTCCTACGACCATGCGTACGAGCGTCCTCACCATCACCAACATCGAACTCGGGCAGCCGCACATCGTCCATCACCCATGGACAGCACAGCCAGCCAGGCTAGGGGAATGTGGCGGCACCGCTCCGCTTACTCCGGCCTGGGTTGCCATATGCATGGTCCGCTCCCTCGGCACCACGCGTTGCGCCCAAGCGGGGGACAGTGCGGCAGCAACCGCGACCGTTGCGAGCATGAGCCGCTTCATGGTTCTCCCTTCCGCAGCTTCACGCCGGGTTCATCGCCGTCGGTAAACACCATGCCTGCGGCTTCTAGGGCAGCGTGGACGGCGGCGGGCAGCACCGGGCTGGCGCTGGCATCGCAGAGCTGGCCGACCACGGCCTAACCGGCCTGCCGACTGGCAAGCGCGTGACCGGCGCTATCCCGAGCATCAGCGCCGTCGTGGTCCGGCTTCGCCGCCTGGCCGTAGTGGGGCGTCCCGCCTGTCAGCGGTAGTAGCCCCGCCGGCCATAGAAGCCCGGGCCGTGCCGATAGAAGCGCGGGCCGCCATAGAAGCGCCGATAGCCGTAGAAGCGCCGGCGGCCATAGAATCGGGGCCGGCCATAGTAGCCGGGATAGCCATAGTACTGGACCGTCTGCACCAGGCTGGTGGGCTCATGGACGACGCTGAGCGGAGCCGTGTCCGCAGCCTCGGCCCGCGACGGCGCCATCCCGGCCAGCGCTCCCAGCGCCAGAGCCGCCGCTACCAGGTATCCAGCCATCATCCTGCGCATGCTTCGTTCCTTTATCGTTGCGCTGTAGCGCCCCAGTCAGACCCGATACGATGGCGGAAGCAAGGCGGCCGGGATAGCCTGACGATGCCAGACCCGTCCCTCGTACCGGCAAGAAGCCGAGCTGGCTGGTCGATCACAAAGAAGCCTGAATGCTGGTTGAAGGATCGCCAAGCGGGTTGGCCGCTTGAGGGACGTTCACATGGACCGCAGGAAGATGCTTTCGTTGACTGCGCTCGGGCTGCTGGGTGCCGTCCCTTCTCTGGCGCTGGCGCAGGAGCGAGAGGAGGAGCGTCATAAGCGCGAGGAACGCGAGGAGCAGGAGCGTCGCCGTCGCGAGGAGCAGGAGCGGCGGGAAGAAGAGGAGCGTCGGCGGTGTCAATAACGCTTCTGCTGCGCGCAGAGCGTTCCTGCGTGAGCGACATACGGACGATCCGAACACCTGAAACGGCGCCGATACAGCCCCGCCCAGCCGCGCGCAGGGGGTTGTGGGGGTGTTCCTGTCGGGTTTTGGCCTATCATGTCTAATCAATTTTGCGCGTGACAGACCCGGCGTTCCCTGCAACGTCCAGGGATAGGGGGCCGGAGCAACCCGGTTTCCCACCGCGATCACCTAAGCCGCCGCGCGCCTGCGCCATCCTTGCGGCATCGGTTCTGCCACGTCCGCCGCCGATCCGTGTTTAATCTACGCCGCCGCTGCCTGCAGCACCTCGTCCACCACTTCCGGACGGCTGGCGATCACCAGCAGCAGCACGCGCGCCGCGGCCTCGGGTTGCCGGCGTCCCTGCTCCCACTCGCGCACAGCGCCGGCGCTGAACCCGAACCGCCGGGCGAGATTGGTTTGGCTTAGGCCGGTGCGGTCCCGGATGGCGCGCACGTCCACCGTGGCGGGCGGCGACTCCACCAGCTCGTCAGCCCCGTCAACGCGCTCGACCATGCCGACCTCTTACGTTGCTGTGTGGCAGTACCGTATGTGTGGTAGTGCCGTATGTGCGGCAGTGCCGTAATTAATCGACCCCTTAAAAGGGAAATCCGCCCAAATGGGCCGGTTGGACGGCCTATCCGGTCGCGCGATCAGGTCCACTACCATCCAAGGCTTTCCTGCGCAGTAGTGCCATATCAAGAGCACGCCTTCCCGCTGACACCATGCGCGCCGGCCGCTTTCGCCGCCGCCTCGGTCATGTACTGGCCGCGCTTCGTCTTGCCGTAGTAGCGGTCGCCTTGGCAGTGATAGACCTTCGAGCTGCCGTTGACCCACACCTAGCCGGGACCGCCACCGGGGGCCGGGGCAGCTTGCTGGCTTGAGTTGCGAGGTGCAGAGCGTGTCGGCTGCACCCGGTCGGTCGGTGAGTCCGGCGCGAACGGGTTGCCCCTGCCCATCGCGTCAGCTTGCGGCAAGCCTCCGTGCGCGACGCACATGCGCTGTGCCGTTGGGCCGGTCAGCACCGTGCCGTCGTTGCAGGTCACTGACTGGGCGTGCGCGGTGCCGGCTAGACCGACGGCAAGGGCGAACGCGATCAGGTAGGTGCGCATGATGGTAGCTCCAGTGCCGGACGGAACAGTGCGGCATGGGGAGGGTGCAAGTGAGCGCCCGATACTTCGTGATCGCTTGCCGCCGTTCGCACTCATGCTGCTGTTGCAGCAGCTCACAAATCTGAGCGCACGCGGGTCACTCGGGGCATTGACACGATTTCGCGAGTGAGGCAACCGTTGCAAAAACGCGATCAGCAGCGGTCGAATGTGGCGGCAAGCTGGTCGCGGTGGGAACACAACGTCCTCAGGAGCACGCCATGTCCGGTACGATCAGCGGCAACGGCCCAAACACCTTCGGCTACACCGGCGCCGTCGTCCAAGCGACCGTGTCAACGGCTGGTAACTACTACATTGCCGTCTCCGGCGCGCAGGGTGGCGCCGGCGGCTTCACCGCCAGCGGCGGTAAGGGTGCCGTCGTCGGCGGCGAAGCCACGCTGACTGCCGGTGAACTGCTCAATATCGTCGTCGGTGGTGCTGGGGGCTATGGAGGTGTTGACGGAGGCGACAACTCCGGCGGCGGTGGCGGCGGCAGCTTCGTCTACGTGAGCACCTCCGATCCCTTGGCCGTTGCCGGCGGTGGTGGCGGTGGCGACGCCTACAAGAGCAACGGGGGTCCGGGGCAGACCTCGACGGCAGGACAGGTCGGCTATTCGACGGATGATGGTTTCGGCGACGCCAACACGGGCGGTGCCGGTGGAACCAACGGCAGCGGTGGCGGTGGCGGAACCGACACGGACGGGTCGAATGGCGGGGGCGGCGCGGGCTTCCTCGGCAACGGCGGCAATGGCGCTACTGGTTACGGTGGCCAGTCCGGCAGCGGCGGGAGCGGGCCGACGAGCTTCGCCGGCGGCGCTGGCGGGGCCGTCGCCGGTTTGAGCGGCCCGGCCTATCTGGGAGGAACGGGCGGGTTCGGCGGCGGCGGCGGCGGTGCGGCCGGCGGCGGGGGCAGCGGGGGCGGCGGCTACTCCGGCGGGGGCGGCGGTTCGGGGGCTGAAGGCGGCGGTGGCGGTGGCGGTTCTTTCCTTGCTGCTGGTTTCCTCGACACGATGGTGACGGCGGGCGCGAACAGCGGCAACGGCTCGGTCCTCATCGCGCCGATCGACACGCCGACCATCGCCGGCACGGTCGCAAACCAGTTGCTGTCGAGCACGGCCACCATCGACCCATTCGCCAGCATCGTCATCAGCGACCCAAATCTGGGCACCCTGCCCGAGACAGTGACGGTGACACCCAGCGCCACCGCGAATGGCGCACTGTCGGACCAGAACGCGGCCACCGATCACAGCAGCATCAGCAACGGCGTCTACACCGTCATCGGCACGGCGGCGCAGGTGCAAGCGGACCTGCAAACCCTCGTGTTCACGCCCGCGACGAACCAGCCGGGCCAGCCGGTCACGACTGGGTTCACGGTCAGCGTCACCAACATCGCGGCCCAAACCGTGACCGATAGCACGACATCCGTGATCGCGACAGCGCCGGCCCAGCCCATCGGGCTGAGCGCAACACCGGTTGGCGCCGAGACGGTCGCGCACGGCTCGGCGCTGTCGCCGTTCAGCGGCGTCGCGATCACGGACCCGAACGCCGGGCAGAACGAAACCGCCACGATCACGCTCTCGAACCCGGCGGCGGGAACGCTCGCGCTGCGGAACAACTATGCCGGCGGACTGAGCCTGTCCTCCAGCACTCCCGGAACATACGTCCTCACGGCCACGTCGCCGGCCAACGAGGCCGCCGCCTTGGATGCGCTGCTTTTCCAGACCGGCTCCAGCGGGACAACAGCGATCAGCCTGTCCGTGCAGGACACGGCCGGACAGACCGCGATGCTGAGCACCGGCCAGCTCACCATCGACCCCGGCCCGAGCGTGACCGACACCACCACGACGGGCGAGAAGGTCGCGCACGGGACGACGGTCAGCGTGGGGACGGTCACCCCGGGGCTGTCCGGCGACATGCTGACCCTGACCCAGCTCTCCGGGCCGGCCGGCGCACTGACGCTGAACAACGGCACGGTAAGCTTCGCTGTCCCGGCCGCTGCCAGCGGCGCCGTGTCCTTCTCCTATCAGGTCAAGGACCAGCTCGGCGACGTCTCGACGACCGCATCCGACACGCTCGTGGCCGATCCGGGCCCGACGCTCAGCAGCACTCCGCCGGCCAAGGTCGGCCATGGCCAGACCGCGACGATCGGCACTGCCACCGCGGGCCTGTCCGGCGACACGCTCAGCCTGTCGGTGACCACCCCGCCTAAATACGGCACGCTGGCGCTCAACAACGGCGTCGTCACCTACACCGCCGCCACGTCGGTCCCTGCCGGCGGCGAGACCGACAGCTTCGCCTACGCCGTCAAGGACCAGCTTGGCGACGTCTCGACCACCGCCTCGCCCAGCATCGCCCTCGATCCGGGCCCGGTCGCCGGCACGGCCAAGACATCGGTCAACTTCGGCACCACCACCAACATCAGCAGCGCGATCCTCGCAGCAGTGACCCAGGGCCTGCCGGGCGACACCGAGACCATCACCGCGATCGGCAGCTCCAGCCCCAACGGCACCGAGACGCTGTCCAACGGGCAGGTCAGCTTTGCCGCGACAGGCGGCACGCTGCAGCACATCCCGGCCAATGGCTCGACCACTGTCAGCTTCGGCGACACCATCACCGACCAGCTCGGCGAGACCTCGAACGGCACCGTCACCGTCACCGTCAACAACCCGGCCGACAACATCTTCGGCAGCACCAGCGGCAACGCGACCATCCAAGGCACGGCCGGCGCCGACGTCATCACCGCCTACGCCTACAACAACACCATCAACGACAATGGCGGCAACGACCTGGTCAACGCCGGCGCAGGCCAGGCAACGGTGAACACCTCAAGCGGCGACGTGATCGTCCGCCTCAACGGCCAGAACAACACCGTCAGCGGCAGCGACGGCTACGACACGGTGAGCGGCTCGCAGGGCAACACAAAGGTGACGCTCGGCAACGGCAACGACACCATCACGCTGGGCGGCACCGGCAACGCGGTGACCCTCGGCAACGGCACCGACAGCGTCACCGGAAGCGCCGGCAACACCGCCGTCACAGTTGGCAGCGGCAACGACACCCTCCAGGCCGGCGGCAACAACAACACGATCGCGATCGGCACCGGGACGGACACGGTGACGCTGAACGGCTACGGCAACACCGTCACCGGCGGCGGCGCCGCGGACATCGTGTCGGGCAGCACCGGCAGCACGACGATCAAGCTGGGCAACGGGGTCGATACCGTGTCGGCCGGGGGCAGCAACAACACCATCACCACCGGGTCGAGCGCCGACACGATCACGCTGACCGGCAGCTCCAACCTGATCGATGCCGGTAGCGGGACGAACATGCTCTTCCTCGGCGGCAACACCCAGGAGTCGCTGGTGCTGCACCTCGCCGGCGACGACGTCATCGCCGGGTTCAATGTGAGCGGCAACGACGTGCTCCGCCTGGGCACCCTGCTGTCCGAGGCGCACGTCAACCTGAACGGCAGCCTCAGCCAACTCGGCACCTACCTGCACGCGACCAGCAGCGGCGGCAACACCAGCCTGACCTTCGACGCGAGCGGCGCGTTTGCCGGCAAGCAGGTGGAGGTCGCCAGCCTCACCGGGATCACGACCACCTTCGCCAACTTGCAGAGCCACGGCGTGTTCAGCTTGAGTTGACTATCCGGCCGACTGGCCGCGGCACGTCCTCGCCTGTGGCCAGTGCCACCACCAGCCAAGGCACCCTGACGGCGAGCCGACCACAAGCGCCGGGTCGAACGTCAGCCCCGGCGGCACCATGGCCTGCAGCTCGGCCAGGTCGGCGGCGGCGAGATGCCCCGGCAGCAGCCGTCCGCCATCGTGCGCCATGGTGTGCGCCCGCGCGACCACGCCGGCCCCGCCTGGGGCTGGGATGGCGAACCACGCGACGGCGGCGCTGCTGGGCTGGTGATGGAAGGCGGCGGCTTCGGCTGGCGTCAATGCCGGGCCGGGATCGTCCAGGCCGGTCAGGCAGGCAGCTCCGTCGTCAATGACAGGATCGGCGCGGCATCGGGCGACGCCGCGCTGTTCGCCTTAGCGCGTGACACCGCCGTTGGCCGGCTGTGTGCTCGGCTGTGCCGGCGCACCCGGCATGGGGTAGGTTCGGGATACGTGTAAAAAGTGGTCACAGGGCTTCGGGCTGGACGGCCCGCGCACGCTTGGTGATCTCGCCGATGATGCTGCGGCTGGCCCGGCCGGCGATCCTCTTCTGGATCGCGCGGATGCTGAGGTCGGTGGAGATGGCGAGCGCCTCGATCTCGCCGACGACGCGCTGCGGCGTGCCAGGCCGCCCTAGGTGTCGGCCGCGCGCCTCAGCTGCCCGCATGCCGGCGGTCACGCGCTCGCTGATCAGCGACGACTCAAGCTCGGCCATGGCACCGATGATGGTGAACATCGCCCGTCCCATTGGGCTGCTGGTGTCCACCTGGTCTTGGACGCTGACGAAGCGCACGCCGAGGTGGTCGAACTCCTCCATCGCCACCAGCAAGTGGCGCGTGCTGCGGGCGAAGCGGTCGAACTTCCACACCAGCACACAGTCGATCTCCTGGTTGCGCGCCGCCGCCATTAGCGCGTTGAGCTGGGGCCGGCCCTCCCGGCGGCCTGACACGGCCACATCGCAGTAGTCCTGGACGACGTCGAGGCCGGCGCGCGCAGCGTAGCCGCGTAGGCCGTCATATTGCAGGTCCGGCTTCTGCTCGGCGGTCGAGACGCGCAGGTAGAGCGCGGTGCGGTTGCCCTGGCGCGGCTTGGGCGCCGCGCGCCTGCGTCCAGCAAGGTTCACCTTTGCGGACACTGGACCACCCCCTCCTATCGCATTCAAATCACATAGCCTGCCCAGCCGCTCCGGCGCACCCTTTTCCGGACACCCCCATGACCGCTATCGACCGCACGGCCTACCCGCGCCCGGGCACGCGGCTGACCCAGGAGGAATTGGACGACCGGTATGCCCTGACCGACTCCGATCTCGACTTCATCCAGGCCACCGCCCGAAGCGAGTCAGGCCGCCTGTTGCTGGCAGTGCTGCTCAAGGCCCGCCGTGATCTCGGCTGCTTCCCAGTGCCTGACGAGGTGAACGCTGGCACCATGGCCCGAGTGGCGGCGCAGCTCGGGATCGACGCGGCGGCTGCTTGGCCCAATGGGGCGCACCGGACCAAGTCGCTCTATCGCTATCAAGCGGCCATACGCGCCTACCTGTCGGTGACGCCTTACGGCAGCTCGGCCGAGCACCTGGTCCGCGACACCGTGCTCGGAGCGGCCGAAACCATGAGCGACCCGGCCGACCTCATCAACCGGGCCGTCGAGGCCCTGCAAGCGGCAGCAACCGACCTGCCGGCATTCAGCACCCTCGACCGGCTGGTGAACCGGCTGCGCACCGATGTCCATGGCCGCATGTACGAACGTATTGCGCAGCATCTGAAAGCCGATCAGGCGGCGGCGCTGGACGCTCTGCTGGCCAAGCCGCCTGGCGGCGCCACGACCGGCTTCACCCGCCTGAAGCAGGCGCCCGGACCCGCGACGCCAAAGACGGTCGGCCTGTGGATCGAGCGCCTTGAGTGGCTGGGCAACCAGGTCGAGCACGACCAGTTTCTGGACGGCATCGCCCATACCAAGCTGCGCCAGTTCGCCGCCGAGGCTGCGGCGCTGGACGTGGGCGATCTCCTCGACATCGTGCAGCCCGGCAGGCGGCACATCCTGCTGCTCGCCTTGTTGCGCCAGACCCGCATGCGCCAGCGTGGTACACAAAACGATTGTTGGTGTTGGAGCGCCGGGTGGCATAGGGGATCATCGCCTCCCCAGGTCGTGGAAGCCCATCGTGCCCTTCAAGCTGAACCAAGCGCGCCGCCACCGCATCCCAAGACAAACCCACAAGGTCACGAACTGGCCGGCCTACGAGGCCGGGTTGCGCCAGCGCCGCAGCTTGACGGTGTGGTTCAGCGACGAGGCGATCGCGGCGTGGGCGGCGGAGCCGCGCGCGACCCGCGGCAGGCAGCCTTGGTACTCGCCCCTGGCGATCCTGACGGCGCTCACGTTGCGCGCGGTGTTCCGCTTGGCGTTCCGGCAGACCGAGGGCCTGATCGGCTCCATCGTGGACCTGCTCGGGCTGGCGCTGTGCGTGCCGGACCACACCACGCTTAGCCGCCGGTCGGCGACGATTGCGGTGCCGCGGCCGACACGGTCCAGCACCGGTGCCGGCGGCGAGACTGGGCCTTTGCACCTGTTGGTGGACAGCACGGGGCTGAAGCTGTGCGGGCCCGGCGAGTGGCTGGTCGAGAAGCACGGCACCCGCACGCGCCGGTCGTGGCGCAAGCTGCACCTGGGCCTGGACGCCGACACCGGGCAGATCGTGGCTGCCTCGCTCACGGCCAAGGAGGTCGACGACGGTGCCGAGGCCGGCGCCTTGCTCGATCAGGTCGACGGAGCCGTGGCCGCGTTCATCGGCGATGGCGGATACGACCAGGACGGCGTTTACGCCAGTGTCGCCCAGCGCCATCCCGATACGGCCGTGGTCGTGCCGCCGCGCACGACCGCGGTGCCAAGCGAGACGGCCGAGACCGCACCGACGCAGCGCGACCGACACCTCCAGCATATCGCCGAGCACGGCCGCATGGGGTGGCAGAAAGCATCCGGCTACACACGCCGAGCTCTGGCCGAGGCAGCGATCGGGCGCTGGAAACAGGTGATCGGCGACAAGCTGCGCGCGCATACGGACGAGCGTCGCGCGACCGAAGTGGAGGTGGCTGTCCACACGCTCAACCGTATGTTGGAGCTGGGACGCCCGAACTACGTCCGCACCGCCTGATCCCGAACGGGGTTGGGGCAGCTGCGCCCTCACGCCTGATTTGCGCACCACGCTGATGCACGCATGACGGCGCGGAATACATCCTGCCCGATGCGCGGATGGGATGTCATGGCTTTGCTTGCCCGGCCTTTGGCCGCAGGTTTGCTGCCCGATACTGCTTGATGCGCTCGTGCAGGCCGGAGCGGGAAACGGAGGTCACGAGATGCGCGAGGTCTGCGGCTGCATTGTCTTCGCCGTTGCGACTTCTGGCGAGCAGCGTTGCAAGGGAAATCGGGTCCAGGTCCGATGTCTGCTCGATCAGCTTCTCCACGGCCTCGTCAAGCGACCCGTTGGCTTCCAAATGCGTGAGCAGGCTGCACGCCAATGCCTCCTCGCCGCTCAGCAGCCTGTTGGCGAGTAGGATATCGCGGGCGGTTTGCTGCCCGACGACGGCCACAAGGCGACTTGTTCCGAGCGCGACGCCAAAACGATAGCCCGGGAACCGAAACCGGCAGCGATCCGACCCGACCCGGTAGGTGCAAGCCGCCACTACATCTGCGCCGGCCCCGAACGCCACGCCATTCACGCTTGCAATTGAAACGAACGGCGAGGCCCAGAGCCGTTGCAGCATCTGCTCGATCCGCACGAAGCGGAGCAGCAAGTCACCTTCCGAGGCGGCTTCATAACCTGCGAAATCAAAACCGCCGGAGAAGCTGCGGCCCTTGGCGGCCAGAACCAGGACACGCGTCCCGTTGGCCGCCGCTCGGTCGAATGCGGCGAGCAGTGCCTCGGCAAGCTCGGCACTGATCGCGTTCGCCTGATCGGGACGGTCGAGCGTCAGCCGGGTCACGCCACGGACACACGGTCCGTCCGAGACAAGCGGGGACTGGGTCATGCCTCTCTCTCGGTCATCCATTCTTGGAAGACCTCGTCGGTGTGCTCGCCAAGCATGGGTGGACGGCGATTGATCTTGAAGTCGAAGCCGCTGATCGCGATGGGAAAGCCTATGGTTGGGGTCTGCACCCCGTTGGGCAGCGCCATCTGGTGCACGAGGCCCATCGCGGCCACATGCGGGTCCGCCAAGATATCGGCGAAGTCGTTGACCGGCGCGCAAGGAACACCGCTGGCATCGAGGGCGACGAGCCAGGCGGCCCGTGTCTTCCGGCCGAAGACCGGCTGCATGAGATCAGCCAGCGCACCTTGATTTCGCGCCCGCTGCTCCTGGGTGGAGAACCGTTCGTCGGTGACCAGGTCCAGACAGTCGACGACGGCGCAGAAGCGCCGCCAGAGGTCCTGATTGCCAGCTGCAACGACGAAGGGGCCGTCACTTGCCTCGAACGCCTGATAGGGGGCATTGCGGGGGTGAGCCGAGCCGAGCCGGGCCGGCGCCACGCCGGTGCCGTAGAACTCGCTGGTCTGCAACGCCGAGATGCCCAGCAGGCTGCCAAGCATCGAGCAGTCGATGTGGCTTCCCTGGCCGGTTGCGGCTGCCTGGCGGAGCGCGGCTGTGATGCAGTAGGCCGCATACAGGCCGGATGCGAAGTCGCCGACCGGGACGCCGCATTTCACCGGTGGACCGGTCCGCTCGCCGGTCACACTCATGAGGCCGCTCATCGCCTGGACGGTGACGTCGAACGCACCCTTGTTGGCATACGAACCCGACTGGCCGTAGCCGGAGACTGAACAGTATACCAGGCGCGGGTTGCCGGCCGCCAACGGCTTGTAGCCCAGTCCCAGCCGGTCCAGAACGCCTGGGCGGAAATTCTCGACGACGACGTCCACCTGGCTGCACAAGCCGCGAAGCCGGTCGATGGCCGCCGGGTCCTTCAGGTCCAGCCCCATGCTCCGCTTGTTGCGGTTCAGCGACGCGAAATTGCCGCTGAAGCGGTCGCCGCCGGAGCCATCAGACACCAGCGGAGGCCAGTCCCGCATGCCATCGCCGCCGTCCGGCCGCTCCACCTTGACCACGTCCGCCCCCAAATCGGCAAGCAGCATCCCGACGAAAGGCCCAGCCGCGATCTGCCCAAACTCGAGAACACGGATACCGTTCAGCGGCCCATTATTCATGTGCGAAGTCCCGCCTGTTTCATGAGAGGCATGACTTTCCGGCCGAAGAACGCAAGGTCCGGCAGGTAGTCGTAGAAATTGACCTGGACGCCATCGCAACCCGCCTCATGCAGGCGGCCGAACCAGTCGACGATCTGCTCGGGCGTGCCGACAAGGTGCACGTTGCCACCGATCACCCACTGAGCCCGGCTATGGCCCCGCCATGACGCGGTATCGCCGCCGACGAAGGCCTTGACGAAGTTGTCCGCGGCGACGGGATCCTCGTGCTCCAGGATCATTTGGTAGGCCGCCTTGGCCTCCACCTCCGTCTCGCGGCAGATGACATGCGGGTTGATGACGGTGCGGACCTCACGGCCGTATTGGCGTGCCAAGGCCTTGATCTTGGCATTCACGGCGGGGAGCGCCTCGCAGGCCTTGGTCGGGTCGGCACCGGCCGGACTGGTGATGAAGATCAGGTCCGAATGCTTCGCCGCATAGTCCAACCCGGCGCCAGATGAGGCGGCATTGACGAGGAAGGGGCGTTCGCGGCCGGGCTTTGGTGCCAGGTATGCTTTCTCGACGCTCCAGAAACGGCCGTTGTAGGTAAGCTCCTCATCCTCGGCCCAGAGCCGCTCCATCAGCGTGGTGAACTCGTCGGCCATGACGTAGCGGTGGTCGTGCTCGATCGGATCGAGACCGAACATGCGATACTCGCTGGGCTTGTAGCCGGTCACGACGTTGATGCCCCAGCGGCCGCCGCTGATGTGGTGAATGGCCGCTCCGAACTTCGCCAAGTGTAACGGGTGCCAGGCGTATAGGACGTGGACGGTGTTGATCAGGATGATCGACTTCGTCATGGCGGCCAAGGCGGCATTGGCGATGATCGGGTCCACCTCGTGCTCGCGGAAGTGCGTTTCCCCGCCGTAGCCGCCCTTCCCCAGCCACTGCGCAAGACCGAAGGCGAGGTCAAAGCCGAGCGCCTCCGCCGTCTTGGTGCACTGGGCGATGTAGTCGAACGTCCAGGACGTGGCACGGGGCGCGCTGGATGGGCTCCAAGCGCCTTCCTGCATCGGCAGGAACAGGCCGAGGATCAGCTTGTTCTGCGGCAGGCGAGCAAGGGGTGATACCTCGGGCAGGATATCGGGTTTCGCCAACATCGAGTGATCTCCTTGGTTGTTGTTTCTGATGTCTCAGGCAGTCGGCACGTTCTGCGTAGCAGTCGCCGGCAGCACGTCGGCGCTGGTCCTCCAACCCTCGTCCTTGCCGTAGTCGTCCTGCGAGCGATCGCGTAGGAAGAATGCAGAAACTAGGCTTATCGCCGCGATCACCGCCAGATACACACTGATTGCGAAAGACGAATTGTATGTATGCAACAGCCAGGCGGCGATGAGTGGTGCGGGACCGCCCGATGTGATGGAGGCAAGCTGGTAACCGATCGACGCACCGCTATAGCGCACGCTCGGCGGGAAACTCTCGGCGATGAAGGCTGCCTGCGGGCCGTATTGCATGTCATGAACCGGCAGGGACAGCAGCACGCCCAAGACAACCAGGGCCGGTGTACCGCTGTCGATCATCCAGTAATACGGAAAGGCGAAGGCCAGCATCACGGCTGCACCGATAAGGTACATCCTCCGGCGCCCGATGCGGTCGGAGATATAACCGAAAAGGGGTGTTGTTACGAGCGAGATGCAGGACGCGGCGAGAACGGAGTTGAACAGAAAGTCCTTGGACAGGTGCAGCGTGCCCGACCCGTAAGAGATCAGGAAAGTCGTGAAGATCACGAAAGGTGCCTGCTGCCCGGTCCGGATCAGGCAGGTCAAAATAATCTCCCGCCAGTGATCACGCATGACGTCCAACACGGGCGTGCGATGCACTTGGTGCTTCTCCCGCATCGCCTCAAACACGGGCGTCTCAAGGACGCCAAGCCGGATGTAGAGACCAACACCGATCAGCACGAAACTCAACAGGAACGGTATGCGCCACCCTACGGTCTCGAACCATTCCGTTGTCCCGGCGTGGCTGACGACAGTCAGCACAAGCACGGCTAGCAGCAATCCAAGCGGTGAACCGAACTGCGGCCAGCTTCCAGCCAGTCCCCGACGGCCGTTGAACTCCGACCACTCCGTCGCGACCGCGACGGACCCACCCCATTCACCGCCAACTCCGATACCTTGCAGCACCCGCAAGATGGTCAACATAATGCCGCCCCAGATGCCGACCATGCTGTAGCTGGGAATGCATCCGACCAGGATGGTGCTAACGCCCATCAGGACGAGCGTGGTAATCAGCGTCGTCTTGCGGCCGATACGGTCACCGAAATGGCCGAACAGCGCGGCGCCCACTGGGCGCGCCACGAAGCCCAGGAAGAAGGTCGAGAATGCAAGCAGCGTCGCTGCGAAGGGCTCATGGCTTGGGAAGTACAGCTTGCCGAACACTAATGCTGCGACGAGGCCGTAGACGTAGAAGTCGTACCACTCGATCGTTGTACCAACAGTCGCAGCAATGACAGCCCGACGAGCGTGCTTTACCCGCACATCAGCCGGCATGGCGGCAAAGCCACCCTTCTCAATTGTCATTCTTGTACCTCCCCCGATGCGCTCTGATGGCGCGGTTACGCAGACATGGAAAGCGCCCCATGATAGGCAGACAACTCACGCGCGACGGCCGACACAACCGCAGCGAAGGTGTCTATTTGCGACTCGATGCGGTCACGTGGACCGGTCACCCCAATGGCCGCGACCGCAAGCCGGTCACGCCCGAACACCGGTGCCGCGATACCCCAGACACCGGATCGCCATTCCCCGCGATTGATCGCGATGCCTGTTCGACGGATCTCGGCGGCCTGGGCTAGCAGTGCGTCCACACCGATCAGCGTGGTATCCGTCAATTGCACGGCTGATTGACCGACCCGTATTATCTCGGCCTCGGTCTGCCAGGCGAGTAGAGCCTTTCCCGTCGCGGTGGCATAGGCGGGAGAGTGGCTTCCAACGACGGCGTAAGACCGGATGGGATGCAGGCCGTCAACCTTTTCCACGTAGGTCGCCTGCCCGGCGTCATAGACGGTGTAGAGCGATGTCTCCTTCGTCTGCTCCACCAGACGTTGCAGCATCGGTATCACGTTGTCCCGCACGCCCTCATAATCGACGGCGTTGCAACCGATGCGCCAGAGCTTGAGCGTGACGCAATACTCGCCGTGGCCGGCACGACGAAGGAAACCAAGCTCAACCAGTGTGGCGATCATGCGCAGCAGCGTGCTTCTTGGCAGGCCGATCGCCGACATGATGTCGGCCAGGCTCCGCCGCTTCGCCGTGCCGACATACTCAAGGATTGCAAACGCCTTCGCAATCGAGCCGAGGCCACCAAAGTCTTGCATGTTGGGACCACGATCCATTATATAAGACTAATACGTGCCGAGATCGTTGTCAAAGGATCGATCAGCAGTTTGGATCAGGGTGGTGCGCGGATCGGCTGACTGGTGCAGGGAAGCTGGCCGCACCAAGATGGGGCGTGGTTCGAAGCCAGGTCGGCGCCGGCAGGACGGATGGCGGCGCCCTCACGTCTTCAGCGGTGGTGCGAAGAAGCACGGAAACCGTGGGGGATCACCTGGCCCAGCCGCATCCCGCAAACCCGGGGGAGGCCAAGTTGACGGTGCCCTGCCGTGTGCTCCCCGTCTCGGGGTGTGGTGTGTCCGGCTGCGGCAAGTTGCTCCTTGCAACGACCGGAGGCTGTGACGCAAGCTGGGGGCGCAAACGGGTGGCGCTTTGATCGCCCGGGCACAGGGAAGGCCGACGCCATGGATGATCACGCGATCCCGCCAACCAATCGCCGCGCGCTGCTTCTGGCGGCCATCGCCGCCGGGGCGGGCGCGTCCGTGCTGGCGTCGGTGGACCCGGCTGCCGCGGCCGAGATGGGCCGGTCGGACAAGCCGTTGCGGGCGGCCTTCTCCAATGCCGGGCTGCAGGCGACGTGGTGCGCGCAAGGCAAGGCCGCGGCGGAGTACTGGGGCCGCCTGTACAACGTGGACGTGACCTGGTTCGACGGCGAGCTGAACGCCACCCGGCAGCGCGGCGCCATCGACAACATGGCGTCGCAGAAATGGGACTTCGTGGCGATCCAGGCCTTCGGCATCGGCACGCTGACGGCGCCGGTGCGCAAAATGATCGACGCCGGCGTGCCGGTGATCGACATGGACACGCTGATCGCGCCGCTGGACCAGGTCAACGTCCACTCCTTCCTGGCGCCGGACAACGAGTTCATGGGCGCCTCCGTGACGCAGGCGCTGATGGACGCCATTGGCGGCGAGGGCACGGTCATCATGACCCAGGGCGCGCTGGGCCACACCGGGGCGCAGGGCCGGGCCCGCGGCTTCGAGAGCGTGCTGAAGCGCTTTCCCAAGGTGGAGGTGCTGGACACCCAGCCCGGCGACTGGGACGTGACCAAGGTGGCGCGCATCTGGGACACCCACCTGACCAAGTATCCCAAGATCAGCGCGGCCTACTTCCACAACGACGACATGGCGCTGGCCGCCTACAACGTGATGAAGTCGCGCGGGCGGACCGACATCAAGATCGGCGGCTGCGACGCCATGCCGCCGGCCCTGGCCGCCGTCGGGGACGGCCGCATGCACGCGACGGTGCGCAACCCGTCCTGCCGCATCCACGGCGGGGCCATCGTGGCGGGCGTAGCCGCGGTCATGATGGGCGAGAAGGGCGGGGAGGGCGGCATCCCGAAGTCGGTCATCACCGACGGTCCCGTCGTCACCAAGGCCAATGCGCCCGGGATGGCCTGGATGGAGCGGAACTTCCTGATCTAGCGGGTGCCGGGCATGGACGGGCCGTTGCTGGAGCTGCGCGGCATCGCGAAGCGCTTCGCCGGGGTCGCGGCGCTCAGCGGCGTCGATTTCGCGCTGCACCGCGGCCAGGTGCATGGCCTGGTCGGCGAGAACGGCGCCGGCAAGAGCACGCTGATGAAGATCATCGCCGGGGTGCACACGGAGTACGAGGGCGAGATGCGGCTGGACGGCCGGCCCGTGCGGTTCCGCTCGGCACGGGATGCCAGGGATGCCGGGATTGGCATGGTGCACCAGGAGCTTTCGACGGTGCCGGAGCTGTCGGTCGCGGAGAACGTGATGCTGGGCGCACAGCCGCTCAACCGCCTGGGCCTGGTGTCGTGGCGGCGGATGCGGGCGCAGGCGGCGGGGCAACTGCAGGCGCTGTGCATCGACGTGGACCCCGGCGCCCCGGTCGGCTCGCTGCCGCTGGGATTGCAGCAGATGGTGGAGCTGGCGCGCGTGCTGCTGTCCGGTGCGCGCATCCTGATCCTGGACGAGCCGACCTCGGCCCTGTCGCCGCCCGAGGTCGAGCGGCTGTTCGCCCTGCTGGCCCGGCTGCGCGAGACCGGGCGCAGCACTGTGTTCATCTCGCACTTCCTGGACGATGTGCTGCGCGTGTCCGACCAGGTGACGGTGTTCCGCAACGGCCGCCTGGCCGGGGATGCGCCGGCGGGGGAGGTGGGCAAGGCGTGGCTGATCGACCGCATGGTCGGCGCCGGGCACGAGCGGCTGGGCGAGGCGCACGACGGGGCGGTGCAGCTTGAAGGCTACTCCGGCGCCCCGGTGGTGCTGCAGGCCGGCGGGCTGAGCGTGGCCGGGCTGTTCGAGAACGTGTCGCTCGACGTGCGGGCGGGCGAGGTGCTGGGCATCTACGGCTTCATGGGGTCGGGCCAGCTGGAGCTGGCGCGGGCGCTGTCGGGCAAGCTGCGGCTTGACCGGGGGGTGGTGCGGGTGGATGGGCGGGTCGCGCGGCTGCGCGGGGGGACGCCGGCCGCCAAGCGGGCCGGCCTCGCCTTCGTGCCGGAAAGCCGCCGGTCGATGCTGTTCGCGCAGGAGCCGGTGTACCGCAACATCAGCATCGCCATCCTGGACCGCATCGGCCGCGTGCTGCTGCACCCGCAGGCGGAGCGGCGGATCGCGGACGGCCATGTCCGGGACCTCGGCGTGCGCCCGCCGCTGGTGGACCGGCTGGTGGGGCAGTTGTCCGGCGGCAACCAGCAGAAGGTGGCGCTGGCACGGTGGCTGACCCACCTGCCGCGCGTGCTGCTGCTCAGCGAGCCGACGCGGGGCATGGATGTCGGCGCGAAGGACGACGTGGTGCGCATCGTGCGCGGCCTGCGTGGACGGGGGATCGGCATCGTCGTGGTGTCGTCCGAGCCGGAGACCGTGCTGTCCCTGGCCGACCGCATCCTGGTGATGCGGCGCGGCGGCGTGGCCCGGGAGTTCGCCGGCGAGGCCGTGAGCAAGGACCGCCTGCTTGCCGCCGCATGAGGGGGCCGCCGTTGCCGAGGCGCCGCTGCGCGCCTCCGCGTGGGTCCGCCTGCGCGGGCAGCTCCGCAACCTGGCGCCGCTGGTGACGCTTGCGGCGCTGGTTGCGCTGTTCAGCGTGTCCAGCTCGTCGTTCGCGACCTGGGCCAACCTGGGCAACGTGCTGCAGCAGGTGTCGATCACCGCGATCATCGCCGTCGGGCTGACCTACGTGATCCTGTGCGCCGAGATCGACCTCAGCGTCGCGAGCGTCGCCAACGCGGCCGGCATCCTGGTTGCGTTCCTGACGGTGCAGGACGCCAGTGTGAACATCCCCAACCTGCCGCTGCCCGGCGTGCTCGCCATCCTGGCGGGGTTCGCGGGGTGCCTGGCGCTGGGGGCGGTCACGGCGTTCGGCGTCACGCGGGTCGGCATCCCGTCCTTCATCATGACGCTGGCGATGCTGCAGATCGGCAACGGCATCTGCGCGCTGCTGGTGCGGGGACAGATCGCCTACAGCGTGCCGCCTCTCGTGCTGGAGCTGGGCAGCGGGTCGATCGGGCCGGTGCCCTGGATCGTCGTGGTGGCCGGGGCGGTGCTGCTGGCCGGGCACTTGGTGCTGACCTACACGCGGTTCGGCCGCTACATCTACATGGTGGGCGGCAACCGGGAGGCGGCCGAGCACTCCGGCGTGGGGGTGAAGGCCGTGGTGGGGGCGGCGCTGCTGGTGTCGGCGCTGTGTTCGGGGTTGGCTGGGATGCTGGGGGTGGCGTATTTCGGCAGCGCGCAGCAGAACCAGTTCGACAACTACTTGCTGGACTCGATATCGGCAGTGGTGGTGGGCGGCACCAGCCTGTTCGGCGGCCAGGGCGGGATCGGCAACACCATCGTGGGCCTGCTGGTGCTGGGCGTGCTGAACAACGGGCTGGACCATGTGCGGATGGACAGCTTCCTGAAAATCCTGATCCGCGGCTTGGTGCTGCTGCTGGCGCTGGTGGTCAATGTGTATGCGCAGCGGCTGCGGGCGCAATATCGGAGCGCGGGCTGACCTGGTTCGCCATGGGCTGGCGCACGCAGTGGGGGACGGCTTCCCACCGCACCGCTTTGAGCTTGCAGTCGAAGTTGGCGCAGCGTTGGCGTGTGGATGCCCGGGGTCAGCGTGGTGCATGTGTGGACGGCTGATGTTGACCCACCTGCGTGGAGTGTTGGTGGGCTTCGGTGGCTACGCCTGTGC
>CAXTAT010000048.1:0-21941 GCA_964242415.1 uncultured Acetobacteraceae bacterium | reverse complement strand
CGTCGGACGCCTTCACGCTGATCTTGAACTCGTGGAAGTCGTGGTCCTGCAGGATTTTGGCGTGCTCCAAGGCGCTTTCGACCAGCGCCTCCGGGTTCGGCTCGCCATACTTCTCCAGCAAATGCCGGTCCAATGACCCCGCATTGACGCCGATCCGCATTGAGCAGTTGTGGTCCTTTGCCGCCCGCACGACCTCCCGCACCCGGTCGGCGCTGCCGATGTTGCCGGGGTTGATGCGCAGGCACGCGGCGCCGGACTGCGCGGCCTCGATGGCGCGCTTGTAGTGGAAATGGATGTCGGCCACGATCGGCACGCCGACCTGCGGCACGATGTCCTTCAGGGCCAGCGCGCTTTCCCGGTCCGGGCAGGAGACGCGGACAATATCGACGCCGGCATCCTCGGCGCGGCGGATCTGCGCGACCGTGCCGGGCACGTCCGTCGTCAGGGTATTGGTCATCGTCTGCACGGTGATCGGCGCATCGCCGCCCACCGGCACGGAGCCGACGTGGATTTGCCGCGACCGGCGGCGCTGGATTTGCTGATACGGTCGATAACTCATGGTCGCTCCCCGGCGCCGGTGGCTGGCGCGCGATATATAGGCTCTGGCCGCGGCTACTGCGACTGTTGCGAGGCTGCCCGGTTGATGGCGGCGGGCTTGGTCGCGTCGCCATCAACCGGCACGTCACGCCGCACGGCGCCGGGCGGGCCCAGGGACGGGCCGGGCACGCCATCCACCAGCAGTTCCGTACCGCCGGCGTTGCCGGTCGTCAACATGACCTGCATCCCGCGCGGCACCGGCCAGGTCTCACCGCCGCGCATCACGCGGTTCAGCAGCACCTGGCCCTGCCCGCGCACCTGGATCCAGGCGTCGGACTTCAGCCGCAGGGTGACGCGGGTTTCCTCGGGAACGGCGGGCGTGGCAGCCGATGGAAGCGCAGCAGCGGGCACAGGCAGGGACACCGGCGGCGGCGCAACCGCCGGCGTGCCCACGGGCGCGACCACGGGCGCGACCACGGGCGCCATCGCAATCGGAGCGGCTGCGGCCGGCGCCAGTCCGGTCGGCGGCGGCGACGGCGGCGGCAGGATCGAGGCGACCTGCGGCGACGGGTTGGACGGCAGCGCCGCACGGTTGGCCAGCAGCGCCAGGCGCTCAGGCACGGCAGGCACCGCCTCCGCCGTCGTGCGCGCGTCGCCGGAGCTGCGGTACCAGGCGACATAGGCGCCGGCGGCGATCACCACGCCCAGCAGCACCACAGCCATGGCCGGGACGCCGCGCTGGGGCACCGGGACGGGGAAGGCCAGCTCGGTCTTGCGGTTCACCTCATGCGCCTCGGCACGGAAGCGGCGGGCGACCTCGGCGGCGTCCAGTCCCAGCATGGCGGCATAGCTGCGGAGGAAGCCGATGGCGTAGGCGTTGCCGGGCAGGTCGGCCACGCGCCCGTCCTCGATGGCCTCCAGGAACTCCAGGCGGATGCGCAGGGTGGCGGCCACGTCCGGCAGCGCCCAGCCGAGCCGCTGCCGGGCCGCACGCACCTCTGCGCCGACGCGGGCCGCACCCAGCGCCGGGCCGTTGTCGCCTGCGGCGGACACCATAAGGTTCGGCTCCTGGAACCCCGCATTCCGGTTGTACTGCAAGGGGCCATCCACCATTCATTTCGCACAACCCGGAGACCGGGCCTGCATGACCTTTCATAGCTCGAAACGAAGTTGGGTGCCAGGAGTCCCGCAGCGACACGTCCGGCATCCAGGCCGGTACCGACGCTTTTCCCCTTCGTGTGTCATCCCGAGCCGCCGTTGCAGCGGGGCGGTCCAGGAACGGCAATCCATTGCGGCCTGGGCAGTCCACGCCGCGTCTGGAGTGCCGCGCCCACACCGGCCCGGGATGACCGGCGGAACCTCGGGCGGCTGGCCCTACACCGCCAGCCCATGCTCCCGCGCCCAGGACGTCAACGGCGCCCGCAGGCTGGCCTGCCCGGCCGCGTGCCGCCGCGCCGCGCCCAGCACCGCGCGCAGGCCCGCCAGGTCCACCCCCGCCATGAACGCCTTCAAGCGCAGCAGGCTCGCCGCCGGCATCGACAGCGTCGTGATGCCCAGCGCCGCCAGCACCATCGCCTCCAGCGGCCGGGCGGCGTGCTCGCCGCACACCGACACCTCCACCCCCGCCGCCATGGCCACCGCCTGCACGGCGTCCAGCATGTCCAGGACCGGCGGGGACAACAGGTCGTAACGGGCCGCCAGGCCAGGCGTGCCGCGGTCGGCGGCGAACAGGAACTGCATCAGGTCGTTGCTGCCGATGGACACGAAATCGGCCTCCGCCATCAGCGCCGGCAACTGCCACAGCAGGGACGGCACCTCGATCATGCTGCCGACCTGCAGGCGTTCCGGCGCCGGGCGGACCCGCTCCACCTCCTGCAGCAGCAGCGCACGGGCGGCGCGGAACTCGGCGACGGTGGCGACCATGGGGAACATCACCGACAGGCTGCGCCCCTGCGCCGCCAGCAGCAGGGCGCGTAGTTGCCGCCGCATCAGCGCCGGGCGGTCCAGGCCGACGCGCAGGCTGCGCCAGCCCATGGCGGGGTTCTCCTCCTCCTGCGCCGGCGCGTCGGGCAGCATCTTGTCGCCGCCCAGGTCCAGCGTGCGGAACCGGACGGGCCGGTCCCCGGCGGCATCCAGCACGCGGGCATAGATCGCCGCCTGCTCCGGCACGTCGGCCATCGCGCCGCGGGCCAGCATGGCGATCTCGGTGCGGAACAGGCCGATCCCCGCGGCGCCAGTGCCGTCGAGCTGCTCCACCTCCCGCGCCAGCCCGACGTTCAGCATCAGCGTCAGCGCCACGCCGTCCCCCGTCCGGGCCGGGCGGCCCTTCTGCGCGGCGAACCCGGCCTCCAACTGGATGCGGGTGTCCAGCGCGCGGGCGTAGCCTTGGCGGACCTCGGCCTCGGGGCGCAGGATCACCTGGCCCTCCTCGGCGTCCAGCACCGCGGAGTCCCCGGCTTCCGCCGCGTCCAGTATCCCACGCACGCCGCCCACCGCGGGCAGGCCCAGCGCGCGGGCCAGGATGGCGGCGTGCCCGGCGGAGCTGCCCTCCTCGATCACCACGCCGCCAATGCCGCGGGCGTGCCACTCCAGCAACTGCGCGGGGCCGAGCCGCCGGGCCACCAGGATCGCGCCCTGCGGGATCGCCGGCACTTCGCCGCCGCCGTCCAGCGCCGACAGCAGCCGGCCAGCCAAGTCCTCCATGTCGGCAAGGCGCTCACGCAAGTAGGGGTCGGCGATGCGGCGCATCCGCTCGCGCAATTCGTTCATCACGCGGTGCACCGCGGCTTCGGCGGCCAGCCCGCCGGTCACCGCCTCCCGCACGCGGCGCATCCAGCCGCCCTCGGCCGAGACCAGCCGGGTGGCCTCCAGCACCTCGCGCGGCGCGTCGCCGGCGGGCAGGCTGGTCTCGATCAGGTCGTCGAGGTTCCGCCGCATGGTGGCGACGGCGACGTTCAGCCGGACGATCTCCAGGTCGGCGTCCTGCGCCAGCACGCGGCGCAGCGGGGCGCCCATGCCGTGCAGCACGACGGGGCCGATGGCGATGCCCGGCGCGAACGGCGCGGCCTGGAACCGCCGGGGCAGGGTGGCGCTGAGGCCCTGCTCCGCCCCGTCGGTCGCGCCCGCGGCGGCCAGCACTTCTGCCAGCAGCATGGCGACGGTCTCCAGCATCTCCACCTCGTCGGCGTCGTAGCGGCGGGGCGCACGGTTCTGCACCGCCAGCACGCCCAGCACCCGGCCGGCCCGGCGCACCGGCACCGCCAGCAGCGAGGCATACGGGTCCTCGCCGGTTTCCGGCCGGTAGGCGAAGGAGGGGTGGTTCTGCGCGTCGGGCAGGTTCTGCGGCGTGCCGGTGGCGGCGACGATGCCGACGATGCCCTCCCCCACCCGCAGCCGGGTGCGGCCGACCGCCTCCGGGTTCAGGCCCTCGGTGGCGGCGAGTTCCAGCAGGTCGCCGGGGCGCATGGCATAGACCGAGCACACCTCGGCCACCATCTCGGCGGCCACAAGCTGCACCAGGTCGGCCAGCGCGGCGCCGGTCCCCTGCCCAGCCCCGCCCTGCCCAGCAACGGGGACACCGACGGCCATCATCTCCCGCAGGCGGGACAGCAGCCGGCGAGGGTGCGTCATCCTAATGCGGGCCGCGCCGCAGCAGCAGGGCGGCCTGAGCCTGGGCGATGAGGTCGGCGATGATGTCCGCCGCCGGCTGCTCGCTGGTGACCATGCCGACCGACTGCCCGGCCATGACGGAGCCATGCTCCACGTCGCCGTCGATCACCGCGCGGCGCAGCGCCCCGGACCAGAAGTGCTCGATCAGCAGTTGCGCCTGCTCGCGGGTCAGCTCGCCGGATTCCATGCGGGCGCGAGCCTCCGCCTGGCGCTGCACGAAGCGCTCGGTCCCCGCGTTGGCCAGGCTGCGGACGGGGATGACGGGGAAGCGCGGGTCCAGTTGCACGCTGGGCAGCGCGTCGCGGGCGCGGGCGTGGATGATGGCCTGCTTGAAGCGGGGGTGGGCGATGCTCTCGGTCGCCGCGGCGAAGCGGGTGCCGAGCTGCGCGCCGGCGGCACCCATTTCCAGGAAGGCCAGGATCGCCTCGCCCCGGCCGATGCCGCCGGCCACGAACACCGGCACCTCGCGGATGTGTGGCAAGACTTCCTGCGCCAGCACCCCGAGCGACACCGGGCCGATGTGCCCGCCGGCCTCCGACCCCTCGATCACCAGCGCGTCGGCGCCGGACCGCACGAGGCGCTGGGCCAGGACCAGGGCGGAGGCGAAGCACACCGCGCGTGCCCCGCCGTCCTTCACCTGGCGGATTGCGGCGCCGGTCGGGATGCCGCCCGCCAGCACGACGTGGCTGACGCCTGCACCGAGGCAGACCCCGATCAGGTCCGGCAGGCGGGGGTGCATGGTGATGAGGTTGACGCCGAACGGCCGCCGGGTGAGCGCCTGGGTGCCGGCGATCTCGGCCGCCAGCGCCTGCGGTCCCATGGACCCCCCCGCGATGACGCCGAAGCCGCCGGCGTTGCTGATCGCCGACACCAGGTGGCGCTCGCTGACCCAGCTCATCGCGCCGCCCATGATCGCCACCTGGCTGCCCAGGAACCGCGCGCCCCGCTCCTGCAGCCGGTCCAGCTCGGCCTGAGCGGGATCGGCGGGCAGGAGGTCGGGAATCGCGATGTCAGGCATCTAGGCCATAAGCGGTATGCAGGGCACGCACGGCAAGCTCGGTGTATTCGGCGGCGATCAGCACGCTGACCTTGATCTCGCTGGTGGAGATCACCTGGATGTTGATGCCCTTGGACGCCAGCGTGCTGAACATGGTGTTGGCGACGCCGGCATGGCTGCGCATCCCGACGCCGACGACGCTGATCTTGGCGACGTCGGGGTCGGTCAGCACGGTGGCGGCGCCGGTCGCGTGGGCAGCCTGCGCCAGGATGGCCTGGGCGCGCGGCAGGTCAGCGCGGCCGACGGTGAAGGTCATGTCCGTCGTGCCGTCGGCGGAGATGTTCTGCACGATCATATCGACGTTGACGTTGGCGGCGCTGAGTGGCCCGAAGATGGCGGCGGCCATGCCGGGGCGGTCGGGCACCCGGCGCAGGGTGATCTTCGCCTCGTCGCGCGAGTAGGCGATGCCGGATACCATTGCTTTTTCCACGATCTCGTCCTCGTCCACCACCAGAGTTCCAGGCTTGTCCTCGAAGCTGCTCAGCACCTGGACGCGCACCCGCTCCTTCATCGCCAGTTCCACGCTGCGGGTTTGCAGGACCTTCGCGCCGACGGAGGCGAGTTCAAGCATCTCCTCATAGGCGATCTTGTCCAGCTTGCGGGCGCGGGCGGTGATGCGGGGATCGGTGGTGTAGATGCCGTCCACGTCGGTGTAGATGTCGCAACGGTCGGCCTTGAGGGCGGCGGCGAGCGCCACGGCGGAGGTGTCGGAGCCGCCGCGCCCCAGGGTGGTGATGCGGTCGCCGGGGCCGATGCCCTGGAAGCCCGCCACCACCGGGACCTGCCCGGCCGCCATCGCCTTCAGCAAGGAGGCGCCGTCCACCGACTCGATCCGGGCGCGGCCGTGCGCGTCGTCGGTGCGCAGCGCGATCTGCCAGCCGGCCCAGGACCGGGACTCGATGCCGAGGTTGTGAAGGGCGATGGCCATAAGGCCGGTCGTCACCTGCTCTCCCGTGGCGACCACGGTGTCGTACTCGCGAGCGTCGTGCAGCGGGGACAGCGCCTGGCACCAGCCGACGAGCTGGTTGGTGACGCCGGACATCGCCGACACCACCACGGCAACCTGGTGACCGGCATCCACCTCGCGCTTGACCCGGGTGGCCGCCGCGCGGATGCGGTCGAGGTCGGCCACCGAGGTGCCGCCGAACTTCATAACGATCCGCGCCATCTTCGCCTGCTATCTCCTTGGAATTGGCCACCCGTTGCGGGATGTGCCGGCCCGGGTCACATATCGTCCGAACCGGACGGGGCGGCAACATGGCGGATGCGCAATCCAGGGAGGCGGGATCAGCGGTCCCAGCAGAAATCGCGCAGTTCGACGCGATGGCGGCGCGGTGGTGGGACCCGAAGGGACCGATGCGCGCCCTGCACGACATGAATCCGTTGCGGGTGGGCTGGATCGACCGGCGCATCCAGGCGCGGTTCGGCGGGCCGGTCCGTGGCAGCATCGGGCGCCTGCTGGACATCGGCTGCGGCGCCGGGCTGGCGGCGGAGGCGCTGGCCGGGCTGGGGCACGACGTGCTGGGGCTGGACGCCGCCGGGGCGGCGATCGAGGCGGCGCGTCGCCATGCCGCAGGGCGTGGCTTGCCGCTGGCCTATCGCATGGGCACGGCGGAGGACCTGGCCGGTGAGGGCGCGCAGTTCCCGGTCATCACGGCGCTGGAAGTGATCGAGCATGTCGCCGATCCCGGCGCCTTTCTGCGGCTGCTGGCCCGGCTGACCGAGCCGGACGGGCTGCTGTTCGTGTCCACGCTGAACCGCACCCTGCGCTCGCTGGCGGTGGCGAAGCTGGGGGCGGAGTACATGCTGCGGCTGCTGCCGGTGGGAACGCACGACTGGCGGCAGTTCGTGACCCCGGCGGAGCTGGGGGCGCTGGCGGCGCCAGCCGGGTTCCGGGTGGAGGCGGTCAGCGGGATGGTGTTCGACCTGATGCGGTGGGAGTGGCGGTCGGGGGCGGATCTGGCGGTGAACTACATCGCGGCATTGCGACGGGTTTAGCGGGTGGATGGTGGGTCGTTTCGGAACCTGGCCGAGTTGACAGGTCGATATCGGGGAACGACCATTCGGCCACGAGTAAGGCGGACGTTTGAATGACCCAGCAAACGCAAGGCATCATCGCGAGCGCGAAGGACCGGCGCCTTGAGGGTTGGGACACACCTGCCCGGGGCGATGCGACGTGGTTCACGCTGTTCAGCGGCGACATCACGCCGACCGGACGCTTGAGCGCTGGCCTGATGGAACTCAGGCCCAACGGTGAGGGCTTGAAGCCTCATCGTCATGCGCAGCCGGAGATTTACTACATTGCCGAGGGCACCGGTGCCCTCGTGATTGACGGGATCGAAACCGTGGTGCCGGCGGGCTGTGCGGCGTTCATCCCGGGCGACGCCGAACATGGCATCCGCAACGTGGCTGAGACGGTTCTGAAGGTCTTCTACGTGTTCCCGGCAGATCGTTTCTCGGAGGTGATCTATCGGTTTCCGAGCCTCGCCACGGAAACGGCGAGCGCGGAAACCGCAAGCTGACCCACTGCCGGCGGGTCGATGGGCTTGCAAGAACCTTTCGGCGCTCGGCGAGCTGGAGTTCCGGGTGGGACAGCGGCGCCGTGGCTGCGGCGGCAACGGCGAATGCGGCAACAACGGCGCGTCAAGGGCGCTGGCGTCACTAAAGGAGGCTTTCTGGCATGGACTACGACATCTACGAGGCCGGCGACGTGGTGCTGCAGGGCGGCGCCACCCTCCGCGGCTGCAAGCTCGCCTACAAGACGTTCGGCACGCTGAACGCCGCCAAGGACAACGTGATCGTCTATCCCACCTGGTACTCCGCGCAGCACCCCGACAACGAGTGGCTGATCGGACCCGGCAAGGCGCTCGACCCGGCAACGCAGTTCATCATCATCCCGAACATGCTGGGCAACGGCCTGTCCTCGTCGGCCAGCAACACGCCGGAGCCTTACAACGGCCCCCGCTTCCCGCACGTCACCGCCACCGACAACGTGCGCCTGCAGCACCGGCTGGTGACGCAGCACTTCGGCATCGAGCGCATCCGCCTGGTGACCGGCTGGTCGATGGGCGCGTTGCAAACCTTCCACTGGGGGGCGCTGTTCCCGGCGATGGTGGAGCGGATCGCGCCGTTCTGCGGCTCCGCCAAGTGCTCGCGCCACAACTTCGTGTTCCTGGAGGGCGTGAAGGCGGCGCTGACCGCGGATGCCGCATTCAACCACGGCTGGTATGCGGAGAAGCCGGCGACGGGCCTGCGGGCCATGGCGCGGGTCTATGCCGGGTGGGGGTTCTCCCAGGCGTTCTACCGGGAGGAGCTGGACCTCAAGGCGCTGGGCTACTCGTCGCTGGAGGACTTCCTGGTGGCGTTCTGGGAGGGGTTCTTCCTGCCGAAGGACCCGAACAACCTGCTGACGATGCTGTGGACGTGGCAGCATGGCGACATCAGCGCCAACGAGCTGTATGGCGGCGACTTCAAGCGCGCCCTGGGCGCCATCACGGCGAAGGCCTACGTGATGCCGGCCGAGACCGACCTTTACTTCCCGCCAGCCGACAGCGAGTTCGAGGTCGCGCACATGCCGAACGCCGAGTTGCTGACGATCCCCTCGATTTGGGGACACTTCGCCGGCGGGCCTGGCACCAGCCCGGTGGATGCGGACTTCATCGATGCCAAGCTGAAGGAGTTGCTGGCGAGCTGATGCGGACGGAGGCGGGCCGTCACCGGGTTGCACGGTGGGCAATGGCACCCCGTGCGACGACGGCAAGCGTCAGGACTGGATCGGAGGGCAACACTTCAGGTCGTCGTCGAACGCCACGTCGTCCTGATCCAGGATGAAGCCATATCAACGGCCTTCCACTCAGAGCCTTTCGATGTTGCATTCAGTTAACTGCCGTCGTTGCGAGCCGGCTTCGGCGCGGTAGTCCAGGGGCGCACGGACAGCGGTTGCGGTCCTGCAAGCCGTGGATTGCCGCGTCGCAAGCGCTCCTCGCAATGACGAATGAGGGGGCGGCGATGAACGAGGGGGTGGGCAACCCGGTCAGAGCAGAGGGCCGTTGGCCTCACCCGGGATGAAGCACCGCTCCAAGCCCTGTCCGGGAAGGGCCTGCACGCCGCCCCTACTTCTCCAAAACGTAAGTCCCCGGCGCGTCCACCAACGGCGGGTGCGCCGCGTTGCCCAGCGGCGGCAGCGCGCCCATCTCTCCGGCTCGATCAGCCAGCCAGGCCGACCAGTCCGACCACCAGCTTCCGTCCCGCTTCGTGCTCGCCGCACGCCAGGCATTGGCATCTGGAAACGCCTGGCCCGGCTCGTTGGACCAGTAGATGCCCTTGCCGCCCGGCGGATTGATGATCCCCGCGATGTGCCCGCTCGACGCCAGAACGTACCGCACGTCGCCGCCCAGCAACTGCGTCACGCGCCAGGCGGCGTCCCATGGCACGATGTGGTCCTTCTCCGCCCCGACTGCATAGGCGTCGAGCGTGATGCGCCCCAGGTCCAGCGCCTCCCCCTTGAGCTGCACCTTGCCCGGCTCGATCAGGTTGTTCTCGACGTAGGTGTTGCGCAGGTACCAGCTATGCGCCGCCCGGGTCATGCGGGTGCCGTCGCTGTTCCAGTACAGCAGGTCGAACGCCGGCGGCTTCTGCCCCAGCAGGTAGTTGTTCACGACGTTCGACCAGATCAGGTCGTTCGACCGCAGCAGGTTGAACATATTGGACATGCTGCGGCTGTCGAGGTAGCCGCGCTCCAGCATCTGCTGCTCGATGAGGTCCACCGCCGGGTCATCCATGAACACCGCGCTGTCGCCCACCCGGGTGAAGTCCTGCAGCGACACCATGAACGTCGCGCAGTTGAACCGCCGGTCCTGCTTGTTGGCGAGGTAGGCCAGCGTCATCGCCAGCAGCGTGCCGCCGATGCAGTAGCCCATGACGTTGACCGTCTCGGCGCCCGTGATGTCCCGCACGACATCGCTGGCCTCCAGGGGGCCGAGGTCCATGTAGTCCTCGATGGTGGTGCCGTCCATCGAGGCGTCCGGGTTCTTCCACGACACCATGAACACCGTGAACCCCTGGCCGACCAAGTAGGACACCAGGCTGTTCTTCGGCTGCATGTCCATGATGTAATACTTGTTGATCCACGGCGGCAGGATCAGCAGCGGGATGGCGTGCGCCTGCGGCGTGGTGGGGGCGTACTGGATCAGCTCCATCAGCTTGTTCCGGTGCACCACCTTGCCCGGCGCCAGCGCCAGGTTGCGGCCCGGCGCGAACGCCGTTTCGTCCACCATGCTCAGCCGGCCCGCCTTGAGGTCGGACAGCAGGTTCTGCAGGCCCGCGGCGACGCTGGCGCCGCCGGTCTCGATCGCACGGCGCAGGGCGACGGGGTTGGACATCAGCATCAGCGCCGGGCTGGTGGCATCGACGAACTGCTGCAGGTGGAAATGCAGGTGCTGCCGCTCGGCCGGGTCCAGGTCATCGGCCTCGGTCTGGTGCATCAGCCAGTCGGAGGCCAGCAGATAGGCGTCCTTCAAGGTGCGGTAGGCCGGGTTGGCGTGCCAATCCGGGGCGGCGAACCGCTTATCGACGCCCTTGGGCGCCTCGGCCGGGGCGCCGCCAGCCATCCAGGCGCGGGTGGCGTCGGCCCAGGCGTCGGCGGCGGCGCGCAGCACGCCCGCGTTCATCTCGACGGCGGCCTTGGCCAGGGCGCCCGGGTTCCGCAGGGCACGCAGCCACACCGTGCGCAGCGCACCGGCCACCGCCGCCCAATCGACCGGCACCACGTCGTGCAGCGGATTGGCGTTCCACATCTGGTCGATCTGCCGCAGCATCGGATCGTCGTTCATCGACGTGCGGAGGCGGGTCATGTTGTCCGCCATCACGCTGCCGGCCATCGCGTCCCAGTTGCCCGCGACCGGCTGCGCCATCGCCGTGGCGGAGGTGGTCGCCTTCTCCATCCAGGACGACCACAGGCCCAGCACGGCATCCGGCGAGATGGGGGTGGGCAGCTCCACCGCCTTCGGGTCGTCGGTCATACCGCTCCTCCTACGCCGCCTTGCTTTGCAGGCTCGGATGCACGGCGAACCCGGCCTCGGTCTTCTGCCGCACCTCGTCCACGCTCACGCCTGGCGCCAGATCGACCAGGGTCAGCCCCGGCGCACCCGCCGCGTTCACGTCGAACACGCACAGGTCGGTGACGATCAGGTTCACCACGCCCTTGCCGGTCAACGGCAGCGCGCACTGCTTCAGGATCTTCGGCTCGCCCTTGGCGGTGTGCTCCATCAGCACGACCACGCGCGGCACGCCGGCGACCAGGTCCATCGCGCCACCCATGCCCTTGACCATCTTGCCGGGGATCATCCAGTTGGCGAGGTCGCCGTTCTCGGACACCTGCAGCGCGCCCAGGATGCTCAGCGCGATGTGCCCGCCGCGCACCATGGCGAACGAGGCCGCGCTGTCGAAGAACGACGTGGTGGGCAGCTTGGTCACGGTCTGCTTGCCGGCGTTGATCAGGTCGGCGTCCTCCTCCCCCTCGAAGGGGAAGGCGCCGATACCCATCATGCCGTTCTCGCTGTGCAATTGCACGTCGATCCCCGCGGGGATGTAGTTGGCGACCAGGGTCGGGATGCCGATACCCAGGTTCACGTACATGCCGTCCTGCAGCTCCTGCGCGGCGCGGGCTGCCATCTGCTCACGGGTCCAGGCCATGGTTACGCCTCCTGCAGGTGCTTGCGCGTGGTGCGCTGCTCGATGCGCTTCTCGACGCCGGGGACGGCGACGATGCGTTTGACGAAGATGCCCGGCGTCACGATGGCGTCGCCGTCCAGCTCGCCGGGGGGTACCAGCTCCTCGACCTGGGCCACCGTCATGCGGGCGGCGGTGGCCATGATCGGGTTGAAGTTGCGGGCGGTCATCCGGTACACCAGGTTGCCCTCGGTGTCGCCGCGCCAGGCGTGGACGATGGCCAGGTCGGCGAACAGGCTGCGCTCCATGATGTAATGGTGGCCGTCGAACTCGCGCTCCTCCTTGCCGTCGCCGATGGCGGTACCGACGCCGGTGCGGGTGAAGAAGGCAGGGATGCCCGCGCCGCCGGCCCGGATGCGTTCGGCCAGGGTGCCCTGCGGGTTGAACTCGATCTCCAACTCCTTGGCGAGGTACTGGCGCATGAACTCCTTGTTCTCCCCGACATAGGAAGAGATCATCTTGTGGACCTGCTTGCTCTCCAGCAGCAGGCCCAGCCCGGCGCCGTCCACGCCGGCGTTGTTGCTGATGATCGTCAGACCCTTGACGCCGCTGTCGCGTATCGCGGCGATCAGCACACCGGGGATGCCGCACAGGCCGAAGCCGCCGGACATGATGGTCATGCCGTCCCGCAGCACGTCGGCCAATGCGGCGCCGGCGTCGGGGTAAACCTTGTTCACGGCCACATCGGTCTCCTGTGCAGGGTGTTTGGGGCTGCGGCGGCAGCGTCCATGGCCCGTCTCCCATCGGGGGGCCTTGCCTTCACGGGCGGCCCCGGTTCTTGTTGCGTCGCTACCGAAGACCGTAGCGCCCAAAGGCGGCCAGGGGAAGCGCATGCCTGGGGCGATCACACGCTGTCCACCCGCCGAACCCGTGAGGACCTCATGAAGCCTGTCACCATCGCCGTCGCCATCACCGGGTCCGTGCCGCGCAAGAAGGACAACCCGGCCGTCCCCACCACCCCCGCCGAGCAGATCGAGTCCACGCACGAGGCGTTCGAGGCCGGGGCCACCCTGGTCCACATCCACGTGCGCGACGCCGAGGAGAACCCGTCCTCCGACCCCGCCCTGTTCCGCCAGGTGCAGGAGGGCATCATGAAGCACTGCCCCGGCATGATCGTGCAGTTCTCCACCGGCGGGCGGGGGCGGGACCAGGCGGCGCGCGGCAATGCGCTGCAGCACCGGCCGGACATGGCGTCGCTGTCCACCGGGTCGGTCAACTTCCCGACCATCATCTACGAGAACGCGCCGGCCCTGGTGGCGGACCTCGCGACCCGCATGAAGCAGCATGAGGTCGCGCCGGAGATCGAGATCTTCGACCTGAGCCACATCCACGGCGCGGTGCGGCTGGTGGAGGCCGGGCTGATGTCCGAGACGCCGCATGTGCAGTTCGTCATGGGCGTGAAGAACGCCATCCCGGCAGAGGAGCGGCTGCTGGACATCCTGCTGGAGGAGACGCGCCGGGTGCTGCCGCATGCCACCTGGACCGGGGCTGGCATCGGGCGGTTCCAGTCGGTGGTGATGGATTGGGCGCTGGCCCGCGGCGCGGATGCGGTGCGGACCGGGCTGGAGGACAACGTGCGCGCCAGCAAGGACCGCCTGGCGGCCAGCAATGCCGAGCTGGTGCGGATGGCGGCCGAGGCGATCACGCGGCACGGCTGCAAGGTCGCCACTCCGGCCGAGGCCCGCTCGGCGTTGCGGCTGCGCCCCGTGGCATGACCTTCGCCGCGCTGGACTCGGCGCTGCTGGGGCCGTTGTTCGCCACCGCTGCCATGGCGGACTGCTTCTCCGACACGGCCCGCCTGGGTGCAATGATCGAGGCGGAGGCGGCGTTGGCGCGGGCGCAGGCCCGGCTTGGCATCGCACCGGACGGATTGGCCACAGCGATCGAGGCGGTCGATCCCGGGACGTTGGACCCGGCGGCGCTGGGCGAGCAGACGGCGGTGTCCGGGGTGCCGACGATCCCGTTCATCGCCGCCATGCAGGCCCGCCTGCCGGCAGACCTGGCGCGGTCGTTCCACAAGGGGGCAACGACGCAGGACATCCTCGACACCGCCCTGGTGCTGCAACTACGCCGCGCGCTGGACCTGGTTGCAGCCGACCTGGACGGCACCCTGGCCGGGCTGATGCGGATGGCGGAGACGCACTGCACGACGCCCTGCGTTGGCCGCACCTACGGGCAGCACGCGGCGCCGCTGACCTTCGGCTGCAAGGTTGCCGTCTGGCTGACCGGCATCGCCGATGCCGCGGGTGGGTTGCCGCAAGTCCGGCACAGGCTGCTGGTGGCGTCCCTGGGCGGCCCGGTCGGCACGCTGGCGTCGCTGGGCGACAGGGGGCCGGCGGTGCTGGACGCCTTCGCGCAGGAACTCGGGTTGGGCACGACGCCGCTGGCCTGGCACACGCTGCGCGGCCGGGTGGCCGAGGCCGGGTCGTGGGTCGCGATCCTGCTGGGCAGCCTGGCCAAGATGGCGGTTGACGTGGCGAGCCTGGCCTCGACCGAGATCGCCGAGGTCGCCGAACCCTACGTGCCCGGCCGCGGCGGGTCGTCAGCCATGCCGCACAAGCGCAACCCGGTGTCCTCGACCGTGATCCTGGCGGCCCATGCGGCGGCGGGCGGGCACGTGCAGACCCTGTTCAACGCCATGGCCGCCGCGCATGAGCGTCCGGCCGGGCTGTGGCATGCCGAATGGCACGCGCTGCCGATGCTGTTCGGCCTGGCCAGCGGGGCGTTGCGGGAGGCTCGGGCGCTGGCGGAGGGGCTGACGGCGGATACGGCGCGCATGAGGGCCAACATCGGCCTGACGCACGGCCTGCTGTTCGCCGACGCGGCGGCGGCGCGGCTGGCGGGCAGGCTGGGACGGGCGGAGGCCCATGCCCTCGTGGAGCACGCGGCCGGCACGGTCCGCGAGACCGGCAGCACCTTGCTTGCTGTCCTGGAGGCGAATCCGGCCCTGCGAGGAATGGCGGCCGGCGTGGCTGCCGCCTTCGACCTCACGCCCGCCATCGCCGCTGCCGGCCCCTGGGTGGACCGTGCCGTGCAACACGCCGCCGCTATCCGGGCGGAACTGATGGGAAGCCTGCCATGAAGATGCGTGCCGCCGTCCTGGACCGCATGGGCGCCGCGCCGCCCTATGCCGTCAGCAAGCCGCTGCGGATCGCCACCGTCGAACTGGACCCGCCCGGGCGGGGCGAAGTGCTGGTGCGGATCGCCGCCGCCGGGCTGTGCCACTCCGACCTGTCGGTCATCAACGGCGACCGGCCACGGCCGATGCCGATGGCGCTGGGGCATGAGTCCGCGGGGGTTGTGGAGCAGGTCGGCGAGGACGTGCCGGACCTGGCGCCGGGCGACCATGTGGTGATGGTGTTCATGCCCAGTTGCGGCCACTGCCTGCCCTGCGCCGAGGGCCGTCCCGCCCTGTGCGAGCCCGGCGCCGCCGCCAACGGCGCTGGCACCCTGCTGTCCGGCGCCCGCCGGCTGCACTGCGACGGGGCGCCGGTGAACCATCACCTGGGGGTGTCCGGGTTTGCCGAGTATGCCGTGGTGTCGCGCCGGTCGCTGGTGCGGATCGACCCCGACCTGCCGCTGGACGAGGCCGCGCTATTCGGCTGCGCCGTGCTGACCGGGGTGGGTGCGGTGGTGAACACGGCGGGGCTGCGGCCGGGCCAGACGGCGGCGGTGATCGGGCTGGGCGGCGTCGGGCTGGCGTCGGTGCTGGGCGCGGTGGCCGCCGGGGCGCGGCAGGTGGTCGCCCTTGACCTCGCAGACGACAAGCTGGGCCTGGCCCGGCAGATCGGCGCCACCCACGCCGTGAACGCCCGCGATCCCGACGCCGCCGAGCAGGTGCGCGCCCTGACCGGCGGCGGCGTCGATTTCGCGTTCGAGATGGCCGGCGCGGTGCGCGCGATGGAGCTGGCCTATGCCATCACCCGGCGCGGCGGCACCACCGTCACCGCCGGGCTGCCGCCACCGGGTGCGGCGCTGGCGCTGCCGCTGGTGCAGCTTGTCGCGGAGGAGCGGACGGTGAAGGGCAGCTACATCGGCACCTGCGTGCCCGCGCGCGACATCCCGCGCTACATCGCGCTCTACCGCGCCGGACGGCTGCCGGTGGACCGGCTGATGAGCGGCAAGCTGGCCCTGGACGGGATCAACGAGGGCTTCGACCGGCTGCACGAGGGCCGGGCGGTGCGCCAGGTCATCGAGTTCCCGCGGTGACCGCACCGGCTTGCTGCTCCCTCTCCCCGCTTCGGGAGAGGGCCGGGGTGAGGGGGTCTTGCGGCGCCGACATCGGCCCTTGGGGAACCGGTTCCTTGGCTGGGCAGGGCGGTGCTTGCCCGCCCCCTCACCCCGGCCCTCTCCCGGAGGGAGAGGGAGCAGGGAAGCAGCGTCCTCATTCGATGTCTGTTGACGCTGCAGCGGTTGAGGGGCGGTCGAACTGATGTCAGCCAGTGCCTCGCACGCCCGGCGTGCGGCATGACGGCAACGCTTTGGGTCGCCTTGGGCGGCGCGCTGGGCAGCGTCGCGCGGTACTGGGTCGCGGTGTGGGCGACGCCGGTCAGCCAGGCGGTGCCGTGGGGCACCATCGGCATCAACATCGCCGGGTCGTTCCTGATCGGGTTCGTCGGCACCCTGACGCTGCAAGGTGGGCGCCTTCCGGCGCCGGACTCGCTGCGGCTGTTCGTGATGGTGGGCTTCTGCGGCGGGTTCACCACGTTTTCCTCGTTCAGCCTGCAGACGCTCGACCTGTTGCGGGCGGGAGATTGGGGCCGGGCGCTGCTGAATGTCGGGGCGTCGGTGCTGCTCTGCCTGGCCGCGGTGGCCGCCGGGCACGCGCTGGCGGCGTTCGGCGGACCAGGGACCGCACAGGCTGCCATCGCGCAGGATCTGCCCGAGGCGTAGCGCCGCACGCCGATGCCGCTTTGTTAGGAAATGCAGGGCAGTGCTGCATCCCCTTCCGGCCCGGTGCGGGGGCCTGTATCCAGCAGGCCCCGACTGGATCGCCGCATGCCGAACCTGCTGTTCCTGACCCAGCGCATCCCCTACCCGCCGATCAAGGGGGAGAAGATACGGCCGCTGCAGATCCTGCGGCACCTGCGGCAGTCCTACGACGTGCATCTGGGCTGCCTGGTGGATGACCCGCGCGACCAGGAGCATGTGCCGACCGTGCGGGCGCTGTGCACGGACGCCTACTTCGCCACGCTGGACCGGCGCCGGGCCAAGGTGACGTGCCTGCGGGGATTGCTGACCGGGGAGCCGCTGAGCGTCACGTTCTACAGGGACCGCGGGCTGGCGGACTGGACCGCCCGCGTGCTGCGGGAGGTGCGGCCGGAGGTGATCTTCGTCTGCTCGTCCAATATGGCGCCCTATGTGCTGGACCTGCGCGACCAGCGGAGCGTCTGCCTGGTCGATCTGGCCGACGTGGATTCGGAGAAGTGGCGGGCCTACGCCGACACCGGCCGCCCTCCCATGAAGTGGGTCCACGCCCGCGAGTGGCGGCGCACCGCCGGGCTTGAGGGCCGCATCGCCCGCGAGTGCGATTGGAGCACCTTCGTCTCCGCCGAGGAGGCGGCGCTGTTCACCCGCCTGCACCCGGCCGCCGCGGACCGCATCCGGTCGGTCAGCAGCGGCGTCGATGCCGCATACTTCGACCCGGCGCTGCCCACCGAGGCCCCCTACCCCACCGACCGCCTGAACTTCGTGTTCACCGGCACGATGGACTACCCGCCCAACATGGACGCCGTGGCCTGGTTCGCCGGGACCATCCTGCCGCTGATCCGGCAGGCTTCGCCCGGCGCCGCGTTCCACATCGTCGGCTCCAGCCCGGCGCCGGGGGTGCAGGCGCTGGCGTCCGAGTGCGTCCACGTCACCGGCCGGGTGCCGGACGTGCGGCCGTACGTCGCCCATGCCACCGCCTGCGTCGCCCCGATGCGGATCGCCCGCGGCATCCAGAACAAGGTGCTGGAGGCCATGGCGATGGCGCGCCCGGTCATCGTCACCCCGGACGCGCTGGAGGGCATCGGCGCACGACCGGGCGAGGAGGTGCTGCTGGCCGAGACCGCCGAAGCCTTTGCCGCCGCGTGCCTGGACGCCCCCGGCCGGGCCGCGACCGGCGCCGCCGCGCGGCAACGGGTGCTGCGGGACTACATCTGGGCCGAACGCCTGCGCGGCTTCGATGCCCTGCTCACCGCGCCGCAGCAGGCGGCGGCCGCATGATCATCCGCTCCCGCGCGCCGCTGCGCCTCGGCCTGGCCGGTGGCGGCACCGACGTGTCGCCGTACTGCGACGAGCATGGCGGCGCCGTGCTGAACGTCACCATCGACCTGTATGCCTACACCATCATCGAGCCGACCGACGGCAACCAGGTCGTGTTCACCGCCGCCGACCTGGGCACCCGGTTCGAGGCCGCCGCCGACGACACGGCAAGCCCTGAAGGCCCGCTGGTCCTGCACCGCGCCGTCTATCGCCGCATCGTGCGCGACTTCAACGGCGGACGCCCCCTGCCCTGCGAGATCACCACGTTCTGCGATGCGCCGCCGGGGTCCGGGCTGGGCACGTCCTCGACAGTGGTGGTGTCCCTGGTCAAGGCGTTCGTCGAGTGGCTGAACCTGCCGCTGGGCGAGTACGAGATCGCCCACTTGGCGTTCGAGATCGAGCGCATCGACGCCGGGTTGGGCGGCGGGCGGCAGGACCAGTATGCCGCGACGTTCGGCGGCGTGAACTTCATGGAGTTCCAGCCCGAGGACCGGGTGATCGTGAACCCGCTGCGGATCAAGAACTGGATCATCTCCGAGATGGAGACCTCGCTCGTGCTGTTCGACAGCGGCGTGTCGCGCAGCAGCGCCCGCATCATCAAGGAGCAGACGGACAACCTGACGCGGCACAGCGGCACGACGCTAGACGCCATGCACGCCATCAAGGCCGATGCCTACCACATGAAGGAGTGCCTGCTGCGCGGCGACTTCGACCGGTTCGCCGCCTGCATGAGAAAGTCGTGGGACAGCAAGAAGCGGCTGGCGGACAACGTGACCACCGGGCACATCGACGAGGTCGTGCAGGCGGCGCTGGACGCCGGGGCGCGGGCGGGCAAGGTGTCGGGCGCGGGCGGCGGCGGGTTCGTGACGCTGCTGGTGGCGCCGAAGCGGCGGATGGACGTGATCCGCGCGCTGTCCAAGCAGGAAGGGCGGGTGATGACGTGCCACTTTACCCGCCACGGGACCGAGGGCTGGAAGATCCAGTAGGCGGCCGGGCCGTCGGCGATGCCAGGGTTCCAATAGCGGCTGCTGATTCGGGGCAAGTCCTCTTGTCTTTTCGCGAGCTGGCAAGGGATGTAGCAGTGCTACGGGCCTGAAGAGCTTGTCCGTCCTGCCGTCCGTCAATCAACGTGTCCGTTTTCGCGTCTGCCGTCCAGGGTTGGCGGACACTTTAGGGGTGACTGCCTGGGGTTGGTTTGGCGGACAGCCAGGCGCGGCATCAGGCACCACAGGGACTGCCTGGATTCCGACCTCAAGCTATGGCCGCACTTGATGGAAAGCGAAATGGCGGCCATCAGGCAAGTGGCCCCCAAGTTCATCCATCGCGGTGGATGCGTGACACCCGACGCTATGCCTTTGAGGTGCTTGGCGCCTTCCAACGCAAGTGCGTCGCACTGAAGCCGGTCGCATACTTGAATCCGGCCCCAATCATCCGGTCGAACCCAATATGCGCGGTCCAGATCAAGGCCACCAAATACAGGAGCGGGGTCGCCGTTAAAAAGCCGGCCACCGCAAGAAGGGCGGGCGCGATGTAGGTGTGGCCGGGATTATACAAGGCGGCCCCGATACGGGGATTGGCGAGGTAGCCTGCCATGCTGACGTCGGGGACGACGAATAAAATGGCGAACATCAGCCAAGTTCCGCCGAGATGGCGATAGACCGCTACCGCAAGTGCCATTTCGATGAGGGCTTCCGCTTGCAGAAGCACCAGAACGGAGCCGGTGGCGCCAGCGGAGATCGGGCTGTCCTGGGACGGCGCGGACTTAGCACCGTTAGGTAAGGCGGTGTCGGTCAATGTTTGCACCATGCAAGGCTCCCCTTGTTGATGAACGGTGTCCACCTTCGAGATGAACGATATGGACTTCGTGCATAAGCGATCAAGGTCTATACCGTTCACCATGGTATATCCCAGCAAGACCAGCCCAGAGGCGATCAGGGCTGCCGCAATCGGCTTGCTTGAACGCGAAGGGGAGGCGGCGCTCACGCTGCGCCGTGTCGCGGGCATGCTCGGCGTCGTCCCGAACGCGCTCTACCGCTACTACGCCACCCGTGACGCCTTGGTCGCAGCCGTCGCCGACCAAGTTGCAAGGAGGCTCCTGGCAGCCATAGACGAGGCGCTCAATTGCCCAGGGCTGGACGTTCCACGCCGCCCCGAGGGCCGCATCCGAACCCTCATGCAGGTTTGCGCCGCATTCGCGGACACCCATCCTGCCCTGTACGCCACGCTGATGACCATCAGGCCGGCAGCCGAGGCGGAGCTTCCCCAACCGCTTGGGTATGACCTGCTGTGGGCAAGGGTCATCGAGGCGCTTGAGCCGCTGACCGGACAAGCGGACGCGCCCGCGGCTGCGGTCACGCTCTGGAGCCTTCTCCATGGCATGTGGGCGCTGGACCGAGCGAACCTGCTTGGCGACCAGAAGCCGAAGGATGTTGGCGGCTTCGCGATCAATGCCGTCTTGAAGGGCCTGGCAACGTAGATTGTGTTGTCAAATGACGGCCTGACCACATGGTACGGCCCGCGCCCGGCACAGTGTCCGTCAGGGTTCGTTTGACGGACACCTTGAGTTCAGGAACCGGTCCAGTCCTCCATGCGCCAGGTAGCCAATCTGCACAGCTTCGCGGTGACTAAGCCTGCTTAGCGTGCTGCGTTATCGAATACCGAGGCAGATTGCGGGGAGAAATAGGCGCTCGCCTCCATGTCCTCAAGAAGGGTTACATGGCTGGGCTTCCAGCCCAGCAGTTTACGGGTGTAGGCACTGGAGACAGGCGCATCAGTGGCAAAGGCTTTGGCGAAGAACGGGTTCTGGAAATGAACGAGGGCCTCCTCTGGAGTCAAGGAGGCGGTCGGCATCCGGAGAACTCGACCGATTAGGTGCGAGATCGTCTCGAAGGTGATCGCGCTTTCTCCTGCGCCGTGCAGAACGCTGCCAGCCGGCGCCTTCTCGACAGCCAGGCGAAAGAGGGTGGCCGCGTCCTGGCGATGGACTGCGGGCCAACGATTCGCACCATCACCGACATATGCCGAGACGCCCGTTCTGCGGGCGGCTGAGATCAGGAATGGGATGAAGCCGTAGTCCCCTGGACCGTGAACGGTGGGCGCCAACCGCAGAACGATGGCGCGAACGCCTTGGTCGGCGAAGGCAAGACAGGTCTGTTCGCCCGGGATTCGAAGGCTGCCAAGCGATCCGGGATCGGGCGCGTCATGCTCCGTGGCGACGTGTCCAGGAGCCATCACCAATGTGCCCGACGTGATGACCAAGGGCTTGCCGGAGCCGGCCATGCCTTGCCCGAGCGCGCTGATCGCCGCGCAGTCACGCTGCGTCATGCTTGCAGGGTTCGAGAAGTCGCCGCCAAAGGCCATGTGAACAACGCCATCGCTGGCTTGAGCGCCTTTACGCAACGTGTCTTGGTCGTCCAGCGAGCCGCGCAGGATATCCGCCCCAAGTTCGTCCAGCCGAGCGGCCGCCTTGTCGGACCGTGCCAGCCCGGTGACGGTGTGGCCAGCGGCAATGAGTTCGGCGACGATTGCGGGGCCAGTCTGTCCGGAACCACCAGTGACGAAGACGTTCATGCTCGCTGTCCTTGAGACGGCATCAATATCAGACATGGAAGTAAGCTTCTGCCCGAGAATGCATCTGGCGAACAGCGCTGTACCACCTGGGTCAAACGACCGGACCCTGTTGGCGAAGTCGGCCATCAAGCGG
>CAXTAT010000047.1:0-23111 GCA_964242415.1 uncultured Acetobacteraceae bacterium | reverse complement strand
CGGCCGTAGCAGCCGCACGCCGCAGCCTCCAGGGCCGGACGGTCGCACACGGTCATGCGGCCCCGCCCCACGCCGATGGCGCCCGTCGCGACCAGCGCCTGCGAGGCGATCGTCACGCCGGACCGCCGGACGGCGAGCATGATGGACAGGAACTCCTGCGTCATCGTCAGCTCGTCTCCGTCCACCCGGTCGTGCGCCATCAGCAGCCAGCGTGCCAAGCGCTGCGCCAGCGTGTGCTGGCTGTTGCATGCTGCCGTCTGCGCCACCTGCGCCATGAACACCTCCAGGGCCTGCGACAGCAGCCGCCCCAGTACCGGCAGGTGCCCGGCATTGTCGTGCAGCACCTGTGCCGGCAGGCAGACGGCCTCGCCTGGGCTTTGCACCATGGCCCGGCTGAAGGACGCCGCCTCCGGACCCAGCACGGCGGGAAGGCCGACCATGCTCTCGCGCCCGATCAGGCCGACCTCGGTGCCCTTGTCGCCATCGGCCTCGGCGACCATGGAAACGTAACCCTGGCCGACGAAGAACACCTGCCCGATGCTCTCGCCGGCCTCATGCAAATTCTGGCCGTTGACCAACTGCACGCGCGCCAGGTGCGGTCGGAGCCGTTCCATCTCGGCCGGCGGCAGCAGCGACAGCAATTCGTTGTAGTTAGTTTTAGGTATAATGAAGTTCAAAGGATACGCACTCCTCGACGGGAGGCGGGAGCGCATTGGCGTCTCTCAGCCGCCTGCGCCCGGGGTGCTCGGCAAGCGATCACTGTATTGTATCACACGATTTACCGCGGGTTGACGATATATTCCCGTATGGGAATGGTTAGGCTGAGTGCATCACGACCTGGCCAGCCAACGCACCGCCCAGCCCGCAACCCCGTCACCTGACGGATGCGTGCGGCCTCAGCATAGGCTTGCGCCGCAACCGCCTCGGCCGTCCCGTGGCTCACCCGCGGTCGTGTTGCACGCACCAGGGACGCGGCTGCAATTGCCCCGGCCCCGGGTCGAGGGTCAGGCGGCACGGACGGAGATCGGGCGTCCCAGCTCCAGCATGCTTGGCGTTGTTGCATGGATGATTCGCAGGCTTCCCAGCGTTGCAGGCTATGCCGAAAACAGGTCTTGGACCCAAGATAGCATAGGTTGTTGCGGACTAGGCGACCCTTCCGGGTTGTTGCGAGCTCGTGCTACCTGCGCCTCGCCTGAACCGAGGGTATTTTGCTGACGTCGCTTGATACCGGCAGGCTGCGCACCATCGAGGCCGCCGGCAGCATGGTCGTTGGCAGCCCGAAAAGCGCCGATGACCGCCGCCTGCTCAACACCGCCTCGCCCCGCGAGGAGGCCATCGTCATCGCTACTATCCTGTGGCCGCTCAATCCGAACTGACACACGCGCCGCATGGGCCAGGCAAAGCAGACGCGGCGCTGGCGCGGCATCCAGGCGGCGTCTCAGACGCTTCCAGGTTGTTCACCGTCCGCCGCCACGGCCTGGAAACTCCGTTTGTCGTGTTCGTGGCCGGGGTTGGAACGCTTACGCCAGGTTGGCCTGGCGGCGGTGAAGGCCGTCCGGCCCAACCAGACCGGTGCCGAGCGGCGCCATGCTGGCCACCTCGGGAGCGGCGCTGGGATGTGGCTGAGACGGTGCCCGACACGCTAAAGGTAAAGCCCTGCAGCGTGCCGACGATGATGGTGGCGGGCACGGTGACGTCGGCGAAGCCGAAGCCGAAGCTGAGCGTGCGCGGGTCGGCTAGGAGGGTGCTGGGCAGCACGCTCGACGTGAAGCTGAGGATGACGGCGGCCTGGCTATTGAGGCCCGCGGCGGCAACGGTGGTGGCGATCTGGGTCAGCGTGGTGCAGGTCATACTAACTGCAGTCGGATAAATGTATAATCAGTGATATATTTGTCGAACTTGTAATTATTTACCAAGCTGTGTTCAGGTGTGCCACGACCCTTGATGCCAATCAGCAGTTGGCAAGTGCCATGCTGATGGATGCAAGCTGGCGCTTGTGACATATAAAGACACCAGTGTCACAATTGAGACAAACTAGCTCTTGAGTTGGCTGAGGCCTGCACCAGATGGAGGCTCTGAGGCAAAGTCCAAACTCGACAGGTCCGCGTCCCCTTGAGGCCGCGGGCCTGCTTTTTGCCTGCATCAGTTAAAGAAAAGTTAGACTAAGCGTCTTTGGCGCTGATGAGCCCGGGATGATGGCGTGAGCATGCCGCCTGCACGGCATGGCACCCGGCCAGCTCAGGACTGGCTGCTCCTGCGGCAAACTCGGGCGGCATTGGCCTGACCTGCGGTGGCGCACGCCGCAGTTGGGCGGCGATACGCGCCAGCAGCTCGGCCACGCTGAACGGCTTGACTATGTAGTCGTCCGCTCCCGCCTCGAAGCCGCAGACGACGTTATCCTCCCCGCCCAGGCCGCTCAGCAGGATCACCGGAAGGTGGAAGCCTTGCCGGCGCAGGCTTGCGCAGAGCTCGCGCCCGTCCCCGTCCGGCAGGCCGATGTCAAGCACGGCAGCCGCGAAGCTGTCGCCGCACTCCGACACCAGCGCCTGCGCCCCGCCGGCAGTCGCGACGGCGTAGACGAGGAAGCCGCCCATGTCGGCGAGGGTTTCGACCAGCAGGCTGCGAACATCGGCGTCGTCCTCGACGACCAGAACAGGCGAGTGCATGACAGCGTATCCTAAAAATGATGCGACGCTGATTTTTACATTCGCTTAACGACTTACCAGTGGCGGCGACGTTATGAATTGTCAGGGCGCTTGGCCTGGTTCGATACGGCCCAGCTGGGTAAGCCGCTTCACGGACAATGACCCCCGGCCACGGCGCATCCAGGCGCTCCGTCCAGCACCAGCTATCCCGGTATTGTGAGAAGCCTCGCACAGATGCCAGGCGACTGTGCACCACCCTTCCGTTACTGTGTCGGAGTGACTGTGAGGGCGTGGATGAATGATACCGCCGTAATCCCCGAGCTGGCTCGCATCCTGTTGGTTGACGACAATGACGGCGTGCGGGTCTCTATGCGCCGCGCGTTGGCCCAGGGTGGGCACAGCGTCATCGAGGCTGGGTCCGGCGACACCGCAGCGGCACTGATCGAGGCATCTGTTCTCTTCGACATGCTTATCACTGACGTACGCATGCCCGGCTCCCGCGATGGCGTGGCCCTTGCGTCGTGCTGGCACGAGAAGGCGCCGGGCCGCCCAGTGCTGTTCGTGTCAGGACATGCTGGTAGCCGGCTCGACCTGGACGCCCTCGGTCCACATCAGGCGGTGCTGCACAAGCCGTTCCGGCGTGCCTCGCTGCTGTATGCAGTGCAGCACCTGCTTAGCAGAATGCGGCGCCGTACTTAATCAGGCATGGGTGCTGGCTGGCCGAGCCGGCGTTGCACGGCCAGTATGCGCGCCGCGATGTCCCTGGCGCGCATGGGCTTGCTCATGACATCGTGCGCGCCGCGCCCCAGGACGACATGCCTGAGGCGGTCGTGCTCATGGCCGGACAGCACAAGTATGCCGCAACCGCCTCGTTCGGCCAGGCGAGCAATCAACCTACCCACAGTCATGTCGGGTAGGCTGGAGGCTAGCAGTACGGCGTGCGGCACCCACTCTGCCTGAAGCTGCAAGCCAGCCTCGGCGGTGGACGCCCACAGGACCGTCCACCCATGGCGCCGCAACCCGCGCGACAGGGCTGCGGCGACCGCCTCATCAGCTTCGATGAGCAGCAACCGCGGCGGTGCGGTCGAGCCGGTCAACGCGACCTAGGCAAAATCGGCACACTCGGGGCCAGATAGCATCAGGGACTCACGCATGTTCAACCATAGGTTGAACGCGTTACCTTGGATTCAATCGTAAAGATAGATCAGCGTCAGAACCCAAGCTGGGGCGATGGCGCCCTGCTTGGTCTCTGGGAGGTGGCGCGGCCGTGCGGGGACGCTTGGCACCGAGCTGCGTGATCATGCCTTCGCCTGGACCCGCGAACCCGTCGAGCCTGCCGCGGATGCCAAGGCTACCCGCATCCATGACAACCCTATCATGCCTGCCAGAGTCGGACTCACCCAGCCTCGCCAGGCAGCGCCAGCGCCTGCTCCGGCGTCATCCCCCAGCCTTGCCTGACGTACCACGCCTCCAACGGCGTCAGCGGGAACGGATGGTCCGAAGGCCACAGGCGGCCGTGTTGCACAGACCACGGACGTGGCCACGCTGCGGATCGTTGTTCCCGGCCGGTTTGCCTGCTCCGCTGCCTGCATCACAACCGACACTCTGGTTTCATCAGGCGGAAGCATCATCCGTCTTTCGTCCAGCAATCGAGGCGTCCGGCTTCCCGTGAGCGGTCCCGGGGTGCCGGACAGGATGAGACTGGCCAGTCTGGGTTCGCTTGTCGGACAGGGCGCCATGCGAACCAGGCTTGATCTGAACGGCCCCGAAGCGGCGGCCGGTGACAGAGGTGTTGGGTCGGAGCCTACACGAAGCGGGCCCGGGCCAAGGCGGCCATCGGGGAGAGTTTAAGCAGGTGACCGGCGCCGGGCTGCGCTCGCGCACGGACCGGCTACCGGGCGACGGCGCCGTCCACGCGCTCAACCGTATGCTGGAGCTGGGACGCCGGGTCCCTTGTCCGCATCGCCTGACCCCGACCGGAGCTGGGGCCACTGCGGCCGCATCCCTGGCCCATGCAGCATGGCCTTGCGCGCTGCTACATTCAACGCCACGCGGAAAGGTCGGGACGCGATGACGCTGAAAGTCGCAGCCGGTGGCGTCAAGACGAAGGGGGTACGGAAGGCTTGATGCTGCCAGTATGACCCACTCGACGGCCTCGCGCGACATCGCACCCTCGACCACTTGGCGACGGCCACCGTCTCCCGCCGAGCCTTCAAAGCGCCGAGCCGCATGGCTTTCAGCAGCAGATCCTGCATTGCCTCTCCTCCGGTTTGCTGTATGCGCCGCCTGTCGCCGTCAGGTTGCGCCCACCCGCAGCCTGTCATCGCGCCGACTCGATCGTTTCCGGCTGAGAAACATTATGTCGTCTCGGGCGTATACAGCATTCCACCCAGGAGAACGCCGATGTCCCGCCGCAAACGCGCCAGCGCACTGGCCCTTCCCGTCATGGCCGTGCAGCTTGGCCTGGCGTCGTTCGAGGTCATCGCCCGCCGGACTTTGATGATGGCGACAGGCGCTTGTTCGCCGGCCGAATATCGGCGCATGGTTGCGGAGAAGCAGGCAGCAGTGGCGCGTAGCGCGACCCTGCTGGCCAAGAGTGGCGGCCGGGCATCGGCCACGTCGCTATTGGCGCCATGGCACAGCCGCGCCACCGCCAACGCCAAGCGGCTGCGCCGGCCGTAGCGGGTGCATTATGGGTGCAGGCGTCCGGCAAGAAGGAGTGCCAGCAGCGCCAGAGCCCGGCCTGGATGATAACCCATTTCTAGCCGGGAACGTCGGCGCGTTGTTGATCGAGGCACTGACGGATTATTCCATCCCCATGCTCGACCCGGATGGACAGGTCGTGAGCTGGGACCCCGGAGCGCAGCGCATCAAGGGCGATTGGCCGGGTGAGATCGTCGTCCGGCATTTCTCCTTCTTCCGCACTGAAGAAGACTGTGCGGCGGGCCTGCCCGACGAAGCCCCGGTGCGCGTATGACCCCAGCTTGCGCCAGCATGGCAGCCTGATGGTGTGGTTCACGGCCGAAGCCATCGAGGGCTGGCGAGCGTAGCCGCGCATGATCCCGGGCAGGCAGCGCTGGTATTCGTCCCTAGCGACCCTGACGGCACCCACGCTTCTGGTTGCCTTCCGCCTGGCCCTGCGCCAGATCGAGGAGCTGATCGGCTCCATCGTCGGCCTACTCCGGACTCGATTTGGCCGTGCCGGACTGCGTATTCCGGGTTTATCCGCGCTTCTGGTGCAGTCGGACGGTGCCGTTAGGTCCTACCGGCATGGCCGCATCAAGCGGCGGCGAGGACGCGGCAGCGCAGCAGGTCGTAGCTGGTCCGCCCGTACATGGTCCGCTTCAGCAGCTTCAGCCGGTTGATCTGCCCCTTGATGGGGCTGGTGCTCCAGGAGCCTCGACAAGGGCGGCCAGCACCGCGTCATGGTCGCGCTTGATGCCGCGCGCGAACGCGTCGAGCACCGTCCCTTTCGCGTCGGCCAGCCAGCTGTCCAACGTCGGCCCAGCCTCCTTGTCCGGGGCGCCGCGGATCAGGGCCGCGAAGCGGGACGCGAGTTCGCCAGCCTGGGTGAGATCGGGGGCCGCCTCGGCCAGGTGCGCCAGGAACGCGCCCTCTTGCGCGTCCAGCTTGTCGGGCGCGGTGGTCAGCAGCCGGGCGCAGCGCCGGCTGGACGGCTCCGGCCACGCCGCCGCGCCCCGGACCTCGGCCGCCTGCGCGGGCGGGTCCTCCCGCCGCCGTCGCGCGACCCAGCGGGCGACCGCGTTCACCGAGCCGGCAAAGCCCAGCGGCTGCAGCTCCCGCCAGAGCCGCCAGCCGTTGCGGCACCCCTCGCGCCAGCGGGCTTCGAGGTGCGGCAGGTATGGGTCGAGCGGCCGCAACTGGGCGGGCTTGTCGTGCGTGGGAGAGCCCCCGGCCTTCAGCCAGCGGTAGGCCGCCGTCGCGCTCATGCCCAGCGCCGGCGCGACCTCCTGCACGGACAAGCCGCTCCCATGCAGCCGGCGCAGCCCCTCGTAGCGGGCCAGCCGCCGGGCGCGCCGGTCCGCCTGCAGCCGCGTCTCCTTTGTGTCGTGCGATGCCGGCGTAACCTCCTCGGGCGCAGCCCCTGCCCCGTGCGCGACGGCGCGCGCGGCCCGGCGCACAGCGCCGCGGTGGCGGTCGGCAGCCCCTTGCAGCGCGTCGCCGAGGTTGCGCAGCAGGTGCCACCGATCCGCAACCTGCTTGGCTTTAGGCGCGCCCTGACGGGCACCCTCGGCGTAGACGCCGGCGCGGTCGTGGGCGACCACCTCGACGCTGCGGTCGGGCCGCAGGTCGATCACCCGCTCGCGCTCGATATCGCAGACGATGGTACCGTAACGCTGGCCGCGCCGCCACGCCCAGTCGCCGATGCCGACCACCCGCGGCGAGGGCTGGGACGGCAGCGCGGCCGCACGCACCAGCCGCAGCAGCGTGTCGCCGCTCGTCGGCATCGAGAGCCTGGCGGCCAGGCGCGACCCGGGCTCGCCGCCACCGCCGCAGGCAGTCCGTCTGCAAAGCAGCCGGCTGCAGGGCAACCGCGCCAAACACCACCCGGGCGGGTGCGTCATGGGCGCGGTGGGATGCAGCCCGAACAGCGCAACGGCGTCCCACCTGGCTCCATGTAGCCCCACGCCATGGTCGCGCGGCAGCCAGGCGGAGGTCGTGGCCAAGATAGCCCAGCGCGCGGGCGTGATGGTGTCCGGCGCTGCCATGGTCGCCAGCCGGGCCACGCCGTCGCACCAGTCCGAAGGCACGCCGGGCAGCAGTGTACCCGGTGACATGCCCAATTTTCCCGGGAGCCATGTCGCATCAGTCCAGGAGCACGACGGGGAGAGGGAGCGCTGCCGCGGGTGCAGCAGCCCCTGGTGGCGTCCGCGGCTTCCGGCGCGGCGCCCGCGGCGGCTTGGGAGGGACCTGGCGCCAATAGCCGCACAGCTCCGCCAACCCCGCGCGCGCGGGCGTCATTCCAGGGTGGCCCGGCGCTCGACGCAGGCGGTCCTACCAACCCCGCGCGCATGGGCGTCATAGTGGAACTGAAAAACTCGGACGCGACCACATCCGCCCCCACAAACCTTGCAAGCGCGGCCAATAGCGGGATGGCGTCTGGCGCTGCCCCCAATCTTGAGAAAGGCGAAAAAGGCGGAAACCCTGCCCCTCCCCAGCACCGGGGTTTTCGCCTTTGTCGGGGTTTTCGGGACGGGGAAGGGGCTGGACGCCAATGATGACGCCACCGTCCACTACGTCACGCTCTCCATGCCGCTTCCAGCGACAGCCCGGACAACGATGAGCACCAATCCAGCATACGGCCTCGCGCAACGTTTCCTATCGCACGCGCACAGAATTTGACTACTTTACTAGCCCGGCATGTGGAAGTTAGCAGGCTGCCATGTAGCCCTTTGGACTTGAATGCCATGCCCCGCACCGCTGCCGAAAGTGCTACGATTATCCAGTTCCCGAAGGTCAGCCCCCGGCCTCTATGGTTTTCCAGGGAGGAGCGGCAAGCCCTGTTGGCGCTGACGTATGCCGTCCCGGGCGCTGAAGTGGACTTCGATGCAGTTGATTGCGGGGACGAATACGCCTCCTTGGGCGCTATTGGTTTCGAGGAAGGCGCGTGGTGGACCGTGTTCGTGACCGTGGATGGTTTCGATGTGTTTAACCTCACCGGCTGCCGCGTGGCGCGCTTTGCCGCTATCAGCCCTTTGATAGATCGCATGAAGCTCCACCTGGCTCACATGCTCGATTTGATGGCCGAGGCGAAGACGCACAGGCAACCGGCCTCTGAACCCCCACCGCCGTTTATGCCACCTCATGCCCTTCATTCTTCGTTTGGCGCTACACCCGCCCCAAGAAAAGCGATCAAGGCGAAAGCTCCTGCCCAGCCTCCGCCGTAGCGGCTTCGCCTTTGTCGGGGTTTTCGGGACGGGGCAACGGCTACAACAGGGTCACGCTGGCGCCCCTTCGCCCATAGCTGCGGGTTCACCGGCCAGTCCCCCCGTGGCCCGCCGCCCCGGATAACTCCGGCGGCAGCAGCCACCCGGCATCGGGCAGGAACCGGGACGCCTGCTTCACCGGCTCGCTTTCCCGCAACCCCCGGCATCCGCGCCCTGTCGCGGATGCTGGACACGTTCACCACGGCGGGCTGGGTGTGCATGATCCACTCCGCCAAGATCCGGGCGTTGCGCTCCTCCGCCGGCCCGCTGGCGTCCCCCAGCACCCGGGCGGCCATGGACAGGAAGCAGCCCCGCATCAGCCCCGCCTACGGTCGAGTCCGCCGCGCGCACCTGCGGGCGTACCGGGGCCGGGCGGGCGGTGGCCTCCCGCGGCTTGGCAGGGATGGCACCGCTGCCTTTCACGGCAGCAGTCACGTCCTTTTCTCACTGCCTCTTGATCAGCTCCGCCAGCATGGCGGCTTCTTTCCAAGCGGCCAACTCGTCTGGGTAGTCGCCGGCCCTGTGCGCTTCCACGATGCCCAGCACCTCCCGCATTACGGGCGCCGCACCCGGGAACTTGTCCGACGACGGGTGCCCACGCTGGGGCATTGGTGCATGGACCCGAGCACAAGCAGCAGGGTTCCTGACCCGCACGGTTCAGCGTCGGACGGAGACAGGCTTGGCGGTGCGGATCATGCGGTTGAGCACCTGGACAGCGAGGGCGACCTCGCCGTGCTGAGCGGGCCGGCTGCGGGCACGGAGCTTGGGCCCGATCAGGTGCTTGTAGCGGCCCATGGCGGTTTCGGCCTGATTGCGCTGGCCGTACTCGGTCGCCCGCTGCCAGCCGATGCGGTCCCGTTCGGCCAAGAGCTGGATATGATGGTCGCGCGCGCTCTGCCCATCCGGATCACCTGTGCTCAGCCGGCATCGGCCCGGGGTGGGATGACCACCTCGATCGGTAATCCCGGCTATCGGGCCGCTGCGGCCTGGTAGACGGGATCACGGTCGTAGGCGCCGTCCGCGATCAGGCTGGCCAGGGCGCCCTCCGGCTGGCGCAGCAGGGCGGGCACTTGCGCCGCGTCGTCCCCGTCGGTCAGCACGTGGGCTACGGTCTCGCCGGTGGTGGCATCTACGCCAAGGTGCAGCTTGAGTCAGCGTCGGCGCAGCCGGCCCGTGCCTTGGCCACACATTACTCGCCTTGGCCGAACAGCTCAAGCCCTGTGCTGTCCAGCACCAGGTGCCGGCCCGCACGCGCGGCTGGCGTCCGGCAAACGCCTGACCACGCCGTGAAAGCGTGGTGTGGTCCGGCACGGCCAGATCAAGGTCGAGCGGCGCAAGCACGCTGCGAGCAAACCCTTCTGCTTGCCGCAGGGCTAGGTGGAACACGAGCCGCAAGCTCAGCACCAACTCGATCGCCAAGTCAGAGTAGCGCGGCTGTCCGCCCGGCGTGCTGCGGCGTGGTGCTTGCCATCCCGCAGGGGCTACTTCGTCCACCCAGACGATGAGGTCACCCCACCGGCGCACTCCTGCCTCGCAGGTTGCCCAGGTCGTGACCCGGTAGCGCGCCCGGGGAATGCGATGACGACGCGCGGCGTTGTGCTTGAACGGCATGGAAGGAACATACCTATCCCATCAGGGTCAGGCCACCCGAGCATCCCTGCACCAACGCCCCCCGCAGCCCAATCCGCTTCCGCTCCGCCATTCCCCTCCTTATGCCGGATCGACCACCGCAAGGTAGTTCATCCCGCCCACCGTACCCGTCGAGATCACATACCGGTCCGTATCGGCCGCAGTCGTCCCTGCGAACGTCAGGTTGGCCGTGACCCCGCCGGTCCCGGCCAGGTCCGCATGGATCGTCCGCCCCGTGTAGCCAGCAGCCCCCTCCGCATCGGCCCAAACGAGGCTGGACGTGCCGGCGTTGAACCCGAACAACGTCATCATGTCGCCCGGGTGAAAACCCTGGATGGTGTCCCAGGTGACTGCGCCATGGGTGCCGTCCAGGAAAAAGGTGTCGTTCCCCGTGCCGCCCACGATGAAGTTGGACCCTGGCCCGGCGTCCACCACGTTCTGCCCGCCCAGCACCTGGATGGCGCTGAAACCTGAGAAACTCTTGATGAACGCGTTCGACGTATGCGCCACGATGACCGCCGGGCTGGAGCTGTCCAGGATCAACTGATCCTGCAAATAGCTGACGGGACCGTGGTATGCCTCGCCCTCCACCGTAGTCTGCACGCCATTGATCAGGGTCAGGAACTGTGCGCCGGGCAACTGCATGAAGTGCTGCGCGACGCCAGCCGTATCGGCGCTGGGCGCAATGACCAGCGACGTCGTGCTGTCCTGCGCCACACCGCCCGCTCCGTCGTTCAACGTGACGCTGAAGCTGGCCATGCCCGCCGCGCCGGGCGTGAACACCAGGCCCTGCACATCGGCCGCCAAGGCTGCGGTCGTGCCCTGCGCCGTGTACGCGCCGGTGACCGGGTTGTAGGCGCCAAGGCCACCCTGCAAGCTGCCCAGGCCCGGTGTACCCTGGACCGTCAACGTCTCCGCCGGGCCGCCGTCGGGATCGGTCAGAAGCAGCCCGGCGAATGGCAGCGCCGCGAGGGTCGTCGTCGTGGACTGCCCGGCCACGCCCCCCGTGATCGCCGGCAGGGCGTCCAGGTTTGTGGCGACGACCTGCGTGAGGGCGCTTGCCGTCCCGCCGGCCGCATCCTGGACCGCGACGGCTACTCCGGTGGTAACCTGGCCGCCGGCTGCGGCCCGATGCGGCGCCGGCACGAATAGCAGCCCCTGCAGCGCCGCCTGCACCAGCGCGGCCAAGCCTGCAAGCGTGTAGATGCCAGCCACCGGGTCATACGCGCCGCCGCCCAGGTTGGTCAGCGTGCCATGCTGCGCGTCGGACAGGGTGACGCTGACCGACTCGGTTTGGCTGACGTTGGGATCAGCCAGCGCAAGCGCCGCAAAAGGTGCGATGGGCATGGTGTCAGAGGTTGCCACACCCGCCGCAACCCCGGTCAGGGTCAGCGACAGCGCTGGCGACAGGACCGGAACCGTGGCGCTGGCAGAGGTCGATACCCGGCCTGCCGCCCCGTCCGGGTCTGCGGCGCTGACCACCGCCTGCACCGTCCCGCCCGACCCGCCGGCCGCCCGTGCCACGATGTCGATCCCGACCGTGCTGGCCGATCCGGCCGTGTAGTTTCCCAGGTCAAACCCCGAGGCCGATGCCTGCCCCGCCGCCAGCCCCGTCGTCCCCAGGGTCACGTCGGTGATGGTTGCGGACACCAGGGTCAGGCCGGCGGGCAGCACCGGGTCGATGCGCAGCGCCTGGCTGCTGCCGGACGGCAGGGTGACGGTGGCGTGCAGCGTCACCGTCTGCCCCACCGCGAGCGGACCACCCGGCGTCGCGGCGTCCGTCCCGGTCTGCACCAGCGTCACGGTCGGCGCCATCGTCGCCACGCTGGTCGTCGCTGTCAGGGCAGCGGTCGCCAGGTTGGCGCCGCCCGGGCTGCCAGCGAAGGCGACCACCTGCGCGGTGTTCGCCAGCATGGCCCGTGGCGACGGCACGCTGCTGGTCGCCTGCAGGGTGAACGCCACCAGCGCGACGTTTTGGCCGGATGTGGCGCTGTATCCGAGCAGCGGCGCCGCTGGGTCGAACGCCAGGCCGCCTGCCGGGTCGAACAGGTTGCCAGTGGCCGCCAGAGGCATGCCATCGCCCGTCGTAACCACGATGCCGGCGCCGCCTGAAGGCACGACGAAGCCGGCCGGCGGGCTGTCGCGCAGCACGATACCGTAGGCCGGCGCCCCAGCCGTCACGTTCTGCACCGCGATGACGAAGGTGACGAGGTCGCCTGCCGCCACGTCCGCCAATCGGTCGGAGAATGGGTCGGAGGCCAGCGCGGCGCTAGTCACGGGACCGCTGAACTGGCCGAAGTCGGTGCTGAATGCGACCGGGCTGCCGGAGCCGTTGCCGACCGCGAAGAAGCTGCTTTGCAACCCCGTGTCATTCATGCTGGCGGTTTGCAGCAGCAATTGCGGCACTGGCGCCGCGAAGTCCGCCGACGCGGCGCTGCTGCTGACGCCGCCGAACGAGTTCTCCTCCACCGATGTCGCTTGCACCCTCGATACCCCGGCGGGCAGGGCCGCGGTGTACAGCACGTCGATGACCGCCGGGGTGGCGCCGGCCGCTGCGGCGACGTTGCCGAAATCGAGTTCCAACGCCGGACCGCCAACGCCGGGAACGACGCTGACCGCCTGTGGCGCCAGCCCGGCCGTGCTGTCCAGGCCCAGGGCAGCATGACCGGTCGCCGGCAGGACCGACCCTCCGGCGCCATCCCAGGCCACCGTGCCGGCCAGCCCGGGGATAACCGCCTGCACCTGCACCGCCTGCGCCGTGCCGAGCGGCATGGCCAGCCGCAGCCGGTAGGTCACGCTGTCGCCTGGCCTGACCGCCGCGGCGCCGACGACGCCGTTGACGGCATAGACCTCGACCGCCAGTTGGCTGCTGGGCAGCACCAGGCGCCCGCTCACGGGATCGCTGTTCACCGCCTGGCCAGCCTGGGTCGCGGTGAACTCGGCGGCGTTGTCCAGCGGATCGCCCTGGCCGACGAGGCTGCTGAGCAGGGGCTGCGTGGTCGTCGCGTAATCGGCGCCGATGACGCTGTGCAGCACCACCTGCACCTCCGCCCCGGCCGGCGCCGTGCCCGTCAGCCCCGCCGCCCGCAGCGCGGCGGACAGGTCCAGCCCAACGGTGGTCACGCCTGATCCAGGGTCCCGCCGCTCCGTGGGGGTGACGGCGCCGCTGAACAGCGTCGCGCCGCCGGAGGTGATGATCACGTCCGGCGGACGCGCCGGGTCCAACGTCTGGCCGTCGCCGAGCAGGTCGCGCAGTTGCAGGCCGTCCACCGTGCCGGCGATGCTGCCGGTTATGGTCCAGTCCAGCTCGCCGCCCGGTGCGGCCAGGGCGGCGTGCGCGCTGGTCTGCGCTGTGATGGCGGATTGAGGCATCTTGCACTCACTGGGTTTTTGCTGACGCCATCCTGCCCGTTTGGTGTTGCCACAAGCCTAATGCGATGATGCCCACCGTCGCGCTTGCGATGGTGCCCGCCTTCGCACCCCCCGCCTTCGCACCCCCCGCGTTTGAAACAGAGGTCTGCCCATGCCCGCCATCAACCGCCGCATCGTCCTGGCCAGCCGTCCCCCTGCCGCCCCGGACCCCGGCAACTTCCGGCTGGAGGAGGCCGCCATGCCCGCCGCCGCCCCGGGCGAGGTGCTGCTCCGCACCCTCTGGCTCTCGCTCGACCCCTACATGCGCGGGCGCATGAGCGACGCGCCATCCTACTCGCCCCCGGTCGGCATCGGCGAGGTGATGACCGGCGGCACCGTCAGCGAGGTCGTCGAGTCGCATGCCGAGGGGTTCAGCCCTGGCGACCTCGTCCTCGGCTTCAACGGATGGCAGGAGTATGCCACTGCCAAGCCCTCCACCCTGCGCCATGTGCCGCGCGGCCCGGCCCCGCCCTCCACCGCGCTGGGCGTGCTGGGGATGCCCGGCATGACGGCCTATGTCGGGATGCTCAACATCGGCCAGCCCAAGCCCGGCGAGACCGTCGTGGTCGCCGCCGCCAGCGGCCCCGTGGGATCGCTGGTCGGCCAGATCGCCAAGCTGCACGGCGCACGGGCGGTGGGCATCGCCGGCGGACCCGACAAGTGCGCCTTCGTGCGCGGCCTCGGCTTCGACGCCTGCCTCGACCACCGCGCCCCGGACCTGGCGGACCAACTGGCGGACGCCTGCCCCGGGGGCATCGACGTGTACTTCGAAAACGTCGGCGGCAAGGTCTGGGACGCCGTGCTGCCGCGCCTCAACCCGTTCGCCCGCGTGCCGGTGTGCGGGCTGATCGCTAACTACAACCTGGGGGCCGCCCCGCCGGGGCCGGACCGCACGGCCGCCCTGATGCGCGCCGTGCTCACCAAGCGGCTGCTGATGCGCGGCTTCATCGTCTGGGACTTCGCGGCGCAGCAGGACGACTTCCTGCAGACTGTCGGGACCTGGGTGGCGGAGGGCAAGGTGCGCTACCGCGAAGACGTGGTGGAGGGCCTGGAGGCCGCGCCGGCCGCGTTCATCGGCATGCTCGGCGGCGCCAACTTCGGCAAGCTGCTGGTGCGGGTGGCGGCCTAGTCGCCTGTGCCGCCCGCGCTGCTGGACGCAGCCGGGCGCTTCCTAGCGGGCGACTTCGCCCACACGCTGGCGGCGCTGGCGACCGCCTTCGTGCTGGGCACCGCCATCGGGTTCGAGCGGCAGTGGCGGCAGCGCACCGCCGGGCTGCGGACGACGGTGCTGGTGGCGGTGGGGTCGGCGGCGTTCTCCGACCTCGGGATGCGGCTGCTGGGGGCGGACGGGGCGACGCGGATCGTGTCCTACGTCGTGTCCGGCATCGGCTTCCTGGGCGCCGGGGTGATCCTGAAGGACGGCACCAACGTGCGCGGGCTGAACACGGCGGCGACGCTGTGGTGCTCCGCCGCGGTCGGCACCTTCGCCGGCACGGGGCTGCAGGCGGAGGCGGCGGCGCTGTCCGCCTTCGTGCTGGCTGGCAACACCCTGCTGCGCCCCCTGGTGAACTGGGTGAACCGCCGTCCCATCAGCGCCGACGCGACAGAGGCGCAATACCGCATCCACGTCATCTGCGCCCCGGCCGACGTGTCCGACGCGCGGGACCTGCTGGATGTGGAGCTGGGCCGGGCGAACTACCCGGTGCGGGACGTGCAGGCGCTGGTGGGCAGCAGCCTGGTGGAGCTGATCGCCGGGCTGGTGCCCACCACGGCGGAACCGGCGGAGCTGGACGCGGTGGTGACGGCGTTGGAGGCTTCGCCCCTGGTTCAGTCGGCCACCTGGACCGTCGTCACCACGAGCTGACGGCCGCCCAGCCTGACGGCCCGGACGCGCGATCGTCCAGGCGGGTGCGCGTAGCCCGGCTATGGCCCAGCGCGGCCCACCCGCTGGGCAAGGTCAGCCGGACGCCTTGATGAAATCGACGAACGCCCGCAAGGGCGCCGGCATGAGGCGGCGTCCCGGATAGTAGAGGAATGGCCCCGGGAACCGCTGCCACCAGGGTTCCAGGACGGGTTCAAGCGCGCCGGCCTCAAGGTGCGGACGCAGCCAGTCCTCGAAGACGTACACGATGCCCGTGCCAGCGATCGCCGCGGCAACGGCGAGGTCGGTCGCCGGGCCGATCCGCACCAGCAGCGGCCCCTTGGGATCGACCCGCACCACCTCGCCGTCGCGCTCGAACTCCCACGGCGGCATCGCACCGCTGGCGAACCGGCCGCGCAGGCAGGCATGGCCCAGCAGGTCGCGCGGGTGTTCCGGCCGGCCACGGCGATCAAGATAGGCCGGGGACGCAGCCGTGGCGAAGCGCTGGACGCGCGGCCCGATCGGTACCGCGATCATGTCCTGCTCCAGCCGGTCGTCGTAGCGGATGCCGGCGTCGCAGTCCGCCGCGAGCACATCGACGAAGCTGCTTTCGGCGATCACCTCCAGCCGGATGTCGGGATAGGCCGCCAGGAACGGCGGGACGATGCCCGGCAGCACTAGCCGCGCCGCGCTGACCGGCACATTCAGGCGCAACGATCCCGCCGGCCGGTCGCGGAAGCCGTTCACCACGTCGAGGGCGTCCTCCACCTCGGTCAACGCCGGGCCGAGCCGGTCGAGCAGGCGCTTGCCCGCCTCGGTCGGGACGACGCTGCGCGTGGTCCGGTTGAGCAGCCTGACGCCGAGCTGCGCCTCCAGGCGGCGCACGGCCTCGCTGAGTCCGGACGCGCTGCTGCCGCTCGCCCGGGCGCCGTCGCGGAAGCCCCTGGCGCGCGCCACCGCCACGAAGGCGTTCAAGTCACCCAAATCGACCTTCACTGTTCACCGTTCCGCACAGCCTGTGCGTTCCTTACGCGGTTATCGCCCGCACCGGCCATGCCCAGCTTTGCGTCGTCTCGAAAGGGGATCAAGCATGTCCAGCCTCGTCCAACCGGTTATCGACCAATCCGGCACGTTCACGCTCGGCCGGCGCAGTGTGAAGCGGCTCGGCTACGGCGCCATGCAGCTCGCCGGACCCGGCGTGTTCGGCCCGCCCAGGGATCACGACGCCGCAGTCGCGGTGCTGCGCGAAGCGGTCGCGAGCGGCGTTGACCACATCGACACCAGCGACTTCTATGGCCCGCACGTCACCAACCGGCTGATCCGCGAGGCGCTCGCGCCCTATTCCGGCGACCTTGTGATCGTCACCAAGATCGGCGCCCGGCGCGGCGAGGATGGATCGTGGAACCCGGCCTTCTCGCCCGAGGCGTTGACCCAAGCAGTGCACGACAACCTCCGCAACCTGGGCCTGGATGTGCTCGACGTGGTGAACCTCCGCTGCATGTTCGACCGGCACGGCCCCGCCGAGGGGTCGCTCGAGGCGCCGCTCACCGTCCTGGCCGGGCTGCAGCGTCAGGGCCTGGTGCGGCATATCGGGCTGAGCAACGTCACCCCCGCGCAGGTCGCCGAAGGCCGCGGGATTTGCAGGATCGTCTGCGTGCAGAACCAGTATAACCTCGCGCACCGGGCTGACGACGCCCTGATCGATGAGCTGGCCCGCGACGGCATCGCCTATGTGCCGTTCTTCCCGCTCGGCGGGTTCAACCCACTGCAGTCGTCTACCCTGTCCGGCGTCGCGGCGCGGCTTGGCGCCACGCCCATGCAGGTCGCGCTCGCCTGGCTGCTTCGCCGCGCGCCCAACATCCTGCTGATCCCCGGCACCTCGTCTGTCGCGCACTTGCGGGAGAACCTCGCCGCTGCTGGGTTAAAGCTGCCGGATGATGCTGTCCGCGAGCTGGACTCGGTTGCAGGCGCCACCTCCGCCTGACGGTGTGCGGGCGTCGCGCGCGGTTCCGATCGCTGTGCGGCGTCCCCGTGCCCGGCAGGCCTTCAGGCCTCACTGGAACAGGCGCGTGTCCGGCCCGCACCGTCCGCTCGCCGCGGCGAGTGACCCTCCCGTGCCCCAGTCGTCATTGCCCCGTTTATCATTGCGAGGAGCGTTTGCGACGCGGCAATCCAGGAGGTGCGGGACTGGAACTGCCGGCGCTGCCCGCCCTGGATCGCCACGCCACAAGCGCAGCTCGCAATGACGGCGGCAGGGCTGCTGCTGCAGCATGAAGGTCAGGGCAAATGGTGGTTGGCGCCAGTGGGCGAGCATCCAGTCTTGGCGCCGCCGCACCTACGCGCCGGTGCCGGCCTGGGTCAGCAGGATGCCGGCGATCACCAGCGCCGCCCCGAGCCAAAACACCGGGCGCACCTCCTCGCCGAACGCCAGCATCGCGGCCAGCGGAACGATCACGATGCCCAGGGCCGACCAGGGATAAGCCTGGCTCAGCGGCACGCGCGCCAGGATCCAAACCCACAGCAGGGTGGCGGCGCCATACAGCACGACCGCCGCCCACATGGCCGGCGTTGTGACCAGCACCGGGATCAGGCGCCCGGCGGGCAGGCCGACCACCGCCCGCGCCGCCTGCTTGAACAGCACCTGCCCGCCCGCGAGCACGATGGTGAACAGGACCAGCCAGGGGGTGTTTGCCGTGAACATTCCGGGCGGGCCTGCGACGTTGCGCGGCGTTGTTGGGCTGGGCGGCCGGGGAAGTCAAAACCGGGTTGCACCGGTCCAGGGCAGGCTTGACTCGGCGCATCGTGGCCAATTGAGGTGTCGGCGCCCGTATGCGAGGATCGCTCGCCCAGAAACAGGCTGTCACCTATGCTGATCCGTTCCTGGTTTCCTGTCCTGTTGCTCGCGGCTGCGGTCGGCTTCCCAAGGGTCGCTTGGGCCGACGCGCTGGTCGCATCCCGACCGGGGCTGATGTGCAGCTCGGCCGAGGCGCTTAGCCGGCTCACCCTGCCGGGCGGGAGCAGCAGAACCGCTGCGCCTGGCGCAACGCCCAACGACTTCGCCATCAAGGAGCAAGGCGGCTGCATCGACATCCCGTCAGGCGCCCGGGTTGCCGTGCAGGCGATGCGCAGGCAAACCAGCATCGTCCTGTTCGATGCCCATGACGGCAAGGGGACCCGCAGCTTCGTGGTCCCGAACATCGACTTCCGTGCCGCCGCTGCATCGCCGGCCGCGGTCGATGCCGCCTGTCTCAGCTATAACACGCCAGTCACGTTGAGGGGCACCGTGACGATCGGGTCCAGCTACGGAGAGAACTTGGATGGGACGGTCGGCACGAGCCGCTGGCAGCAGATCACCCTCGATCGGCCGATCTGCATACGCGAAAGCCCGGCGACCTACGAGGAGGCTGAGCACAACATCCAGGCGCTTCAGCCGGTCTGGATGGGTCCGGGAACCCATGCCTTCGTCACCGGACGGCACATAACGCTCGATGGCAAGCTGTTCCACCAGGATAACGGCAACCAGATGACGAGGGTTCTAATCGACGTCGGCCACGCCAGTGACAACTGAGCGGCCAGGCTTGTGAGCGGCCAGGCTTGGCAGCGATGCCGCCTGTTGCCGCGGCAAACGCCGCTCCGGGGTTGAACGAGCCGTTGACCTGCCAGGCTCTCCCGGTTGGCAGCCGCTGCCGTTGCGAGCAGTCTTCACAGCCGCTCCTTGCCGACATCCTTCTGCCTTCGCCCAAGGAACTCCGCCATGTGGCAGCCTGCCTCCTCCTACCCCGACCCTGCCGTGCGCTCCCTGCACCCCAGCTTCGACCGCTACCACCTGCGCCTGACCGCGGTGGAGCGGCTGGCGACTGGGCTGCGCTGGGCCGAGGGGCCGGTCTGGTTCGGCGACGCCCGGCACCTGTTGGTCAGCGACATCCCGAACGACCGCATCGTGAAGTGGGACGAGGCGACCGGCCTGCTGTCCGAGTTCCGCCGGCCCTCCGGCTATGCCAACGGCAACACCCGGGACCGGCAGGGCCGCCTGGTAACGTGCGAGCACGGCAACCGCCGGGTGACGCGCACCGAGCATGACGGGGCGGTGACGGTGCTGATCGACCGCTTCGAGGGCCGGCGGCTGAACAGCCCCAACGACGTGGTCGTCAGCCGGGATGGCGCGGTGTGGTTCACCGATCCGGCATTCGGGCTGCTGTCCGATTACGAGGGGGAATGGGCGGAGCAGGAGCTGCCGCTGAACCTGTACCGCTGGGACCCGGTGAGCGGCCAGGCGGCGGTGATGGACAGCGAGATCATGGCGCCGAACGGCCTGGCGTTCTCGCCGGACGAACGGGTGTTGTATGTGGTGGAGTGCCGGTCGGTCCCGCGGAATATCCTGGCGTATGACGTGGTGGACGGCATCCGGCTGGCGCGGCGGCGGGTGCTGATCGACGCTGGGGCAGGCACGCCGGACGGCTTCCGGGTGGATGAGGACGGCAACCTGTGGTGCGGCTGGGGCATGGGTGCGCCGGAGCTGGACGGGGTGCGGGTGTTCAACCCGGCGGGCGAGCCGATCGGTCACATCCAACTGCCGGAACGCTGCGCCAACGTCTGCTTCGGCGGGCGCAAGCGGAACCGGCTGTTCATGGCGGCGAGCCAGTCGATCTATGCGCTGTATGTGAACGCGCGCGGGGTGGGGTACGCCCCTTCCTCCTCTCCCGGAGGGAGAGGGGGCAGCAAGCGTCTTGCATTTCTTCGATGTCGGCCAGCTTGGCGTGGAACGCGGACCAGTCGTCGCGTTCGGCAATCGGCGCCCACAATGCCTCCACCTCCTCGATCAGCATTGTGCAGGGCTGCGGCCGGCTGAAATACGGGTGGTCCAGCCGCACCCCATCCGCGGGCTGCCGGCCGGCGAACGCCGCGCGCACCGGCGCGAAGTCCGGGCTGTCGTAGTGCGCAGCGGCCGGGCTGCGCGCGGCGCGTTCCGCCGCATCGGCGCCGCCGTGCCAGTCGAAGAACGCCTGCTCGAACGGCATGGCGCTCGCGTCCAGGAAGCCCCACCAGGCCTGGGCCAGCTGCGCGTCCCCGTCTGCCCCGGCAGGCGCCAAGCCCAGGCGGCGCAGCGCGGCGGCGACCAGGGCGGCCTGGTAGGCTGGGGCGAAGTCCTGCAGGATCGCCTCCAAGGCCGGCTTGCCCGCGAGAGGGAGGAGGCACTCGGCCAGGCGGGCCAGGTTCCACAGCAAGGCTTCGGGCTGGCGGCCATAGGCATACAGGCCGTTACGGTCGAAGTAGGCGGCGGTGAAGTCCGGATCGTAGGTCGGCAGGAAGCGCCAGGGACCGTAATCGAAGCTCTCGCCGGTGATGTTGATGTTGTCGGTGTTCAGCACCCCATGCACGAAGCCCGCCGCCATCCAGCTTGCCCCCAGCACCGCCACGCGATGGGACACCTCGGCCAGGAACGCCGCCGCGCGCTCCGCCGGGTCATCGCGCCAGGCAACGGGCACGTAGTGACGGATCGAGTGGTCCAGCAGGCGCAGCACATCGTCCGGCTGCCGCAGCGTGGCCAGGCGCTGGAACGAGCCGATGCGGATGTGCGAGTGGCTGAGCCGCACCAGCACGGCGCCGCGGGTGGGGGAGGGCTCGTCGTGCCGCACCAGGTCCTCCCCGGTTTCGACCAGGCTGAACGACTTGCTGGTATCGACGCCGAGCGCCTCCAGCATGGTGGTGGCCAGCACCTCGCGCACGCCGCCCTTCAGGGTCAGCCGGCCGTCGCCGCCGCGGGACCAGGGGGTCTGGCCGCTGCCCTTGGTGCCCAGGTCCAGCAGGCGGCCGTCCTGCAGGTCGCGCAGTTGCGCGAACAGGAAGCCGCGGCGGTCGCCCAGGTCTGGGTTGTAGCTGCGGAACTGGTGGCCGTGGTAGCGCAGCGCCAACGGCTGCGGCAGGCTGCCCGGCAGCGGCTCGAAGCCGCCGAAGTGCGCCAGCCACTCGGCGTCCGTCAGGGTGTCCAACCCAACCCGGTCGGCCCAGCGCTGGTCGCGGTGGCGCAGGATGTGCCGCGGGAAGCGGGCGGCGTCCACGGGATCGAAGAAGGCGTCGCCCAGGTCGGCATGGGTGGTGGCGGGGCGGAAGGTCGGGCGGAGCGGCATGGCGATCCCGGATGATGCATGCGCCTCAACGCGGGACGGCTACGCCCCGTTCGCTTGCAGCCATGGCTGACGATGGTGCTGCTCCCCTGGCTGCCGCCGCAACGGCGCTGGCCGGGCATGGCGGCCTGGGCGCCGCAATTGCCTTATGGGCGGATGGCGCGCCGGTGCTGAGCGCCGGGTTGAGCTGGCGCGACGCCGGGCGCACGGAGCCGATGCCGCCCGACGCTTTGCTGCAAACCTACAGCATCTCGAAGGCGCTGTTCGCGGTCGTGGCGCTGCGGCTGGCGGAGGCGGGCGTCCTGGACCTGGACGCCGCGGTGCCGGGTTGCCCGGCGGATACCACCCCGCGCCGCCTGCTGAACCATACCGCGGGGGTGCCGGATTATGGGAAGCTGCGGACCTATCACCAGGCTGTCCGCACCATGCCGGGCCGGGCCTGGACGGAGGCGGAGTTCCTGGCCCGCACGGTGGGCGCCAGCGGCTTCGGCCCCGCCGGTGAGTGGGCCTACTCCAACACCGGCTACCTGCTGCTGCGCCAGGCGATGGAGCGGGCCGCGGACCGCCCCATGGCCGAGCTGCTGCGCCGGTTCATTTGGGCGCCGCTTGGCGTGGCGCGGTCCCGGCTGGCGGTCACGTGGGACGACACGGCGGGGCTTGCGCCGGGGTGGACGGCGCTGTGGGGCGGGCAGCAGGACGCGGCGGGGCTGTATGATCCCGGCTGGGTCGCGATGCGGTCCGTGCTGGCGCCGGCTGCCGAGGTGGCCATGGTGTTCAATGCGCTGCGGGCCGGACGGCTGATGGGCGCGGCCTCGCTGGCGGCCATGCTGACGCCGGTTATGGTGCCCGGCACGGATTGGATGTGCCGGGAGAAGGGCTACGGGTTGGGCCTGATGATCGACCGCGCCTCGCGGCATGGCGTGCTGGCTGGGCATGGCGGGGGTGGCCCGGGCTACTCGTCGGGCGTGCTGACCGGGCACATCCGGGGACGATTGGTGACGGCGGCGGCGCTGGCCAACACGGATGCGCCGGACCTTGGGAGGCGGGTGGCCGCTGCGATGCTGGAGGCAGCATGGACGGATTGACCCTGTTCGGCCTGGTGGCGGTCAGCCTGATGCTGCTGTGCTATGCCATGGAGGCGCGGGGGCGCGGCTGGGTGCTGGGGTTTGCCGGGGCGTGCGCGCTGGGATCAGCGTATGGCTTCCTGCAGGGGGCGTGGCCGTTCGGCGCGGTGGAGGCGGTCTGGGCGGTCGTCGCCCTGCGCCGGTTCCTGGCCGCCCGGGTCAGTGCAGCCCGCCCGCCCGCTCGATGAACGCCGCGATCTCCGGCACCCCTTGCCCGGCGCGGATGTTGGCGAACACGAACGGTCGGTCGCCGCGCATCCGGCGGCTGTCGCGGTCCATCACTTCCAGGCTGGCGCCGACATGCGGGGCCAGATCGATCTTGTTGATCACCAGCAGGTCGCTGCGGGTGATGCCGGGGCCGCCCTTGC
>CAXTAT010000046.1:0-24912 GCA_964242415.1 uncultured Acetobacteraceae bacterium | reverse complement strand
CCGCTTGATGGCCGACTTCGCCAACAGGGTCCGGTCGTTTGACCCAGGTGGTACACAAGCGACCACTCATCCCCGGAGGCGCAACGCATCCACCAGCAGCGCAAACGCCGCCGAGGGCTGGCGGCGGCTCGGATAGTAGAGGTGATAGCCGGCAAAGGGCGGGCACCAGTCCTCCAGCACGCGGACGAGGCTCCCCGCGGCGACATGCGCGGCCACGTAGTCTTCCAGCACGCAGGCCAGGCCGAACCCAGCCGTTGCGGCGCGCAGGATCATGGGCACGTTGTTGGACGCCAACTGGCCCTCGACACGCACCCTCAGCTCGCGGCCATCCTTCTCCAGCTCCCATGCGTAGAGGCCGCCCAGGGTGGACAGGCGCAGGTTGATGCACCGGTGGTCGGCCAGGTCCTGCGGCGTGCGCGGCTCCGGCCGCCCGGCGAAGTAGGCGGGTGCGCCCACCACAGCCATCCGCAAGTCAGGCCCGATCCGCACCGCGACCATGTCCTTGGCGACCGCCTCCCCAAGGCGCACGCCGGCGTCGAAGCGTTCGGCCACGACGTCGGCCAAGCCGGAGCTGATCGAGAGTTCAACCTGGACATCGGGGTAGTCAGGCAGCAGCCGTTCCAGCGCGGGCCACAGCACGCTGTTGGCCGCGTGCTCGGACGTGGTGATGCGGATGATGCCGGCCGGCTTCTCGCGCAGTTCGCTCAGGGAGGCCAGTTCGGCAGCGATGGTGTCGAACGCCGGGCCGAGCGTCCGCAGCAGCCGCTCACCCGCCGCTGTCGCTGCAACGCGCCGGGTCGTGCGGGTCAGCAGGCGGATGCCCAGCCGGGTTTCCAGCCGCCCGACGGTGTGGCTGAGCGCCGATTGCGAAGTGCCGAGCTTGGCTGCTGCCCGGGTGAAGCTTTCCTCCTCCGCGACCACCGCGAAGGCGTTGAGGTCAACCAGGTCCTCGCGCCGCATTCATGAACCCTAGACATGGGCGCGTGCAACTTCCAGCGCCTATTCCTGCTTGACCCCTGCGTCCACCTTATCGCCAGTAGAAGGAGAAGGATCATGGACATCAAGCGCAGCGGCTCCCAGCCCTCGGCCAGGGGGCCGGAGGAGTACTTCACCGGCTCTGTCAGGATCGACGCGCGGTTCCAGGGCAGCGGGGACGCACGCATCGGTGGCGCCACCGTCACCTTCGAGCCTGGCGCGCGGACCGCCTGGCACACGCACCCGCTGGGCCAGACGCTGCTTGTTACCGCCGGGCTGGGCCGGGCGCAGCGCGAGGGCGGCCCTGTGGAGGAACTGCGCCCCGGCGACATCGTATGGTTCATGCCAGGCGAGAAGCACTGGCACGGCGCGGCGCTCCACTGCGCGATGACCCACATCGCCATTGCCGAGATGCTGGACGGCAAGGCCGTTAATTGGATGGAGAAGGTGTCCGATGCCCAGTACGGCGCCGGGGCGTCCTAAGCCGGGCGCTATGCGGACCGCTCGGCCACAGCGTTGGCTGGGCCGGATGTCGCGGGCGCGGGCAGGAGCAGCCACGCGCAGGCGGCGCTGCCCAGCCCGGCCAGCCCGATCACGACACCCATCGGTCCCGGCGTGCCGTTGGCATATGCGCCCACCAGTGCGGAGCCGGCCATACCCGAGCCGTATTGGATGGCGCCGACCAGCGCCGAGACAGCCCCTGCCCGCTGCGGCACGGCACCCAACGCCCCGACAACGGCGTTGGCAACGATGAACCCTGTCGCGGCCACGAACACGAACAATGCCGTGACCAGCCCCGCAAGGCCACCCCACCCTATCCACGCCGTCCATGCCGACACCACGCCGGACGCCGCCGCCATGGCCGCACCCGCCCGCAGCAGCCGGTCGCTGCCGACCCGCGCCACCAGGCGCGCATTGGGTAGTGTCTCAGTTTGAATGTCGGCTTACGACCCATGTTTGCCGTTCGGCGAGCTCGGCGTCATACCCTGAAGCGGACGTTCGGCGTTCCCTAGGCGGCCCGCCTGCTTGCCGTGCTCTCGAGGTTCGGCAAAAGCACCGTAAGAAGCCCGATCACCGGCAGGAAAGAGCAGACTTGGTAGACAAAATCGATCCCGGCACGGTCCGCGAGACTGCCGAGGGCCGCTGCCCCGATACCGCCCACACCGAATATTAGGCCGAAGAACAGGCCGGACACCATGCCGGTGCGCCCTGGGATCAGTTCCTGAGCATACACCACGATCGCTGGGAAGGCGGAGGAGATGACGACGCCGATGACGACGCTGAGCGCGATAGTCACTTCGAGGCTGGCGTAGGGCAGCGCCAAGGTGAAAGGCAACACGCCGAGGATTGAGGCCCAGATCACCTTCTTACGGCCGATGCGATCTCCAACCGGCCCGCCAATGACCGTGCCAGTCGCGACGGCGCCGAAGAAAACAAACTGGCACACCTGCGCGGACTGGATCGTCAGCCCGAAGCGATGGATCAGGTAGAACGTGTAGTAGTTGGTGATGCTTGCCAGATAAGTGTATTTCGAGAAAAGCAGTACCACCAGAACCGTCATAGCCAGTCGCACCTGACCCGGCGAAACGGAAGGATGCCGTGTCGCATCGCGCTTCGCTGGCCGCCGCGCGTGACCATTGCTGCTATACCAGTGACCCAGCCAAGACATGATGACCATGCCCGCGAGAGCGGCGATGGCGAACCATGCCAACCCGTGCTGGCCGCGCGGGAGCACAATGTAGGCGGCGAACAACGGCCCGAGCGCCGAACCGAAATTGCCGCCGACTTGGAATACCGATTGCGCAAGGCCATGTGCGCCGCCGGAGGAAAGGCGGGCGATGCGCGAAGACTCCGGGTGGAAGATCGACGATCCCAGTCCCAGCATCGTTGCGCCGACGAGCAGCCCTTCATAGCTGGTCGCGAAGGCGAGCGTGAGCAGCCCGATCATCGATGACAGCATGGCGAAGGGCAGCAGGTAAGGCTGCGGCCGCTTGTCGGTGTAGAAGCCGATCAGCGGCTGGAGGATCGAGGCGGTGATCTGGTAGACCAGGGTCAGTATGCCGATCTGCGCGAAGCTCAAGTTGAAGTCGCCGCGCAGGATTGGATACACGGCGGGTAGCAGCGCCTGCATCATGTCATTCAGCATGTGGCAGAAGCTCGCGGCACCGAGGACCGGTATGACCGTCCCAGTGGGTGCGGCCCGACTTTGGGTGGTTGCACTCACAATCTGTTCCTACCTTCCGTTGCTGACCGCTTGCTGGCCCGATGACGTCAGGATAGAGATTTGACTTCGGCCCGCCACCGCTGACGGGCCAAATATCTACGCAAGTGGGCCATGATTAAGCGAATTCAGATCGACGTTGTCGATGACGCGCCCCGATCCATCGTGGCCGTGGGCAACGACTATCCGAATGGCCACGTCATCGCGCCGCATCGCCACCGCCGCGGCCAGCTCATCTCCAGCGTCACTGGCACGCTCGTACTCGCCACACCACAAGGGACTTGGGTAATGCCGCCGCAGCGGGGCATGTGGATCCCGCCGGACACAGTCCACGACGTCCGGATCATAGGTGCTGCCAGCATGCAGAGTCTCTACCTCGAACCGGACGTGACGGGCGGCCTGCCGGATTGCTGTCAGGTCGTCGGCATCTCCCGCTTCATGCGCGCCTTGATTTCCGAGGCGTTGGAACTCCCTCTCCTTTACGACGTCGCGGGCCGGGCGGGGGCACTGATGACCCTCATACAGCATGAGATGCACCAACTGCCCGTCCTGCCGCTGTCCCTGCCGCTACCCCGCCGGGCAGACCTCGCCGAGCGTTGCCGGGCGTTCCTCAAGGCGCCGACGGCACATGACGCCATCGAACAATGGTGCGAGGCGCTGGGTATGAGCCGACGCAACTTCACTCGGGTTTTCAAGCAGGAAACGGGCCTCAGCTTCGCGGCGTGGCGTCAGCAGGCATGCCTCGTCGCTGCGCTGCCGCGTCTCGCGGCAGGCGAGGCCGTCACTACCGTCGCCATGGCGCTGGGCTATGACAACCCCAACGCCTTTACCTCAATGTTCAAACGCCTGCTCGGCGTTCCACCCCGGAGCTACCTTGCAGGCGAGAAATTTTAAGCCGATCCTATGAGGTCTGAAAAGGTTCATAGAGCATCCGACCGCGGACTGGCAGCTATCCACTAGAAGCCGACATTCAAACTGAGACACTATCGCGCGTTGAGGAGGCTGGCGGCCATGATGCCGACGATGCCCAGGGCGAACAGCGCGCCGTAGAGCTGCGGCGGGACGTGGTAGTAGCTGATGTACGCAAAAGGCGTTCCGGCGACATAGGCGAAGGTGCCGGCATGAAAGAACCCGACCGCCCCGGCATAGCCGAGCAGCCTGCGATGGCGCACCAGCTCGCCATAGCGGGCGAATGCCCGTCCCAGCGGCTCGGCATTGCGCCCCTCGCGCGGCAGCGTCTCGGGCAGCGTGAACAGCGCCGCGAGCGTCAGCAGGCCGACGCCGACCAGCGTCCAGAAGATCGCCCGCCACCCGGCGAAGGCCAGGACTTGCCCGCCCACGGCTGGCCCCAGCAAGGGAGCAACCGCCATCACCGTCATCAGCGTGGACAGCATCTGCGCCGCCCGGGGTCCCGCGTACAAGTCGCGCACCATGGCGCGGGCCAGCACCACGCCCGAACAGGCCCCCACCGCCTGCACCACGCGCCAGCCGATCATTTGAAAGGCGGTCGCCGACATGGCGCAACCCGCTGACCCGATCACGAACAGCACCAGCCCGGCCGCCACCGGCCCCCGCCGCCCGTAGCGGTCGCCCACCGGCCCCCACAGGAGCTGCCCGGCGCTGAAGCCGACCAGGTAGCCTGCGACCGTCGGCTCCATCGTGCCCGCGTCCGCGTGCAGCGCCGTCGCCATGGCCGGCAGCGCCGGCAAGTAGAGGTCGGTCGAGATCGACGCAAAGCCCAGCAGCGTGCTCAGCACGGCCAGCACGCGCAAGCCGGCAGGTGTTGCGGCAGCAGCGGTCATGTTTTGGCTCCGTACTGGTCAGGCGCAAGCGCCCGCGCCCCAGGAGCGGCGCACGGGCGCAGTCCGCAGCCGCTCAGCGGCCGACGGTCGCCAGGAGCTGCGCCGGGTAGCGCTCGCCTTCGATGGCGATCTCGGACGCAGCACGCTCGATCCCGGCAAGGTCGTCCGCGGTCAACTCGACATCCGCCGCGCCCAGGTTCTCCTCCAGCCGGTGCAGCTTGGTGGTGCCGGGGATGGGCACGATCCAGGGCTTCTGCGCCAGGAGCCAGGCAAGCGCGACCTGCGCCGGCGTCGCCTGCTTGGCGGTGGCGATCCTGGCCAGCAGATCGACAAGCGCCTGGTTCTTCTCCATCGCCTCGGGCGTGAACCGCGGCAGGATGCGGCGGAAATCACCCTCGCCAAGCGCCGTGCCCTTGCCCATCGCCCCGGTCAGGAACCCCTTGCCGAGCGGGCTGTAGGGCACGAAGCCGATGCCCAGCTCCTCGCACGCCTGCAACACGCCATTGGTTTCCGGCCCGCGCGTCCACAGCGAGTACTCGTTCTGGATGGCGGTTACGGGCTGGACGGCATGGGCGCGGCGGATGGTCTGCGCGCCGGGTTCGGACAGGCCGAAGTGCTTGACCTTGCCTTCGGCAATCAGGTCGCGGACGGCGCCGGCTACGTCCTCAATCGGCACGGCGGGATCGACGCGGTGCTGGTAGAACAGGTCGATGGCCTCGACGCCCAGCCGCTTCAGCGACGCTTCCGCCACCTGGCGGATGCGCTCGGGGCGGCTATCCAGGCCGGCCTGCTTGCCCGTTGCGGGGTCAATCCGGAACCCGAACTTGGTGGCGATCACCACCCGGTCGCGCACCGGCGCCAGCGCCTCACCGACCATCTCCTCGTTGGTGTAGGGGCCATACACCTCGGCGGTGTCGAACAAGGTCACGCCCCGATCCGCAGCGGCGCGGATCAGCGCAATGCCTTCCTCGTTGCTCACCGCAGTCCCGTAGCCGAAGTTCAGGCCCATGCAGCCGAGGCCAATGGCCGAGACCTCTAGGCCGCTCTCTCCAAGTACACGCTTCTGCATCGCTTGTCCTCCAACCTTGCGCGGCGCTCATCCGCTGCGATGGATGGGACATAAGCCGCTCCGCTTATGCCGATTAGGCAGGAAAAGCAGCATGAAGCCATACTGGCTATTCATTAATCCTGTGCCATAGCGGATGCATGCGGCTGTCCACCAACCACCCGCAACTGGCCAGGCTCACCTTGTCCGTCAAACAAACCCCAGGTGGTCACACTGGATGGGAAAAACGGATAAGCCCCTCAGGCGTGTTGCGCTGCCAAGTCCCTCACCAGCTTGCGAAGCCCAATGAGTGCTCGCCCAGCGCCGGCCGCCTCCCTCGGAACCCAGACGCTGCCGGAGCCGGGATACGGTTTGACGCCCCGCAAGCCCCACCCCTAGCATGGTGCGGCGCAGCGCAGGGAACGGCGGTTGGCTCCACGGCGGCAGATGAAGCTCGGCCTCAACATCGTCGCCAACGGCGCCCATGCCGCCGGCTGGCGGATGCCCGGCGCGCAGGCCGACGCCGCCCTCGACATCCGCCTGTGGAAGCGCATGGCGCAGGCGGCGGAGGCGGCCTGCCTGCACTTCATGTTCTGGGCCGACGGGATCGCCGTCCGCCACTCGGCGCGCAATGAGGACGAGCTGAGCTTCAACGCCCGCATCGACGTCTATGAGCCGCTGACCCTGATCGGCGCCCTGGCCGCGATCACCGAGCGGATCGGCTTCCTCGCCAGCGCGTCCACCACATACAACGAGCCCTACCACGTCGCCCGCAAGTTCGCCTCCCTCGACCACATCAGCGAGGGCCGCGTCGGCTGGAACGTCGTCACCTCCTGGAGCGAGCAGGAGGCCCACAACTTCGGCCTCGACGCGCATGTCGAGCACGGCCTGCGCTACCGCCGAGCAGAGGAGTTCGTCGATGTGGTGTTCGGCCTGTGGGACAGTTGGGAGGACGGCGCCTTCATCCGCGACCAGGCCGGCGGCCGCTACTTCGACCCGGCAAAGCTGCACACGCTAAACCACCGGGGCGAGGTCTTCACCGTCAAGGGGCCGCTGAACGTGGCCCGGCCGGTGCAGGGCTATCCGGTGATCGCGCAGGCCGGGTCGTCGGGGCCGGGGCAGGAGCTGGGCGCGCGCATCGCCGACCTGATCTACACCGCGCAGAAAACGCGGGAGGACGCGGTGGCGTTCTACCGCAGCGTAAAGGAGCATGGCGCAGCGCGCGGCCGGGCTCCGGACTCCATGCTGGTGATGCCCGGCATCCTGCCGGTGATGGGCCGCACCCGGGCGGAGGCAGAGGACCGGTATGCCCAGATGCAGGGCCTCGTGCACGCGCGGCTGGGCCTGCCGATGCTGGCCGACACCTTCGGCGACCTGTCGGCGCACGACCTGGACGGCCCGCTGCCCCCGGCGCTGGACCGGCACAACGCGGTGAAAAGCGCGCACGACAAGCTGGCCAAGCTCGGCCGGCAGGAGGGCGTGACCATCCGCAAGCTGTACCAGGTCATGGCCGGCGCATCCGGCCACAACGTCGTCGTCGGGACCGCCGCCGACGTGGCCGACGTGATGGAGGACTGGTTCACCGCCCGCGGCTGCGACGGCTTCAACATCATGCCCGCCTTCATGCCGGAGCCGGCGACGGAGGCGTTCGCCTGGCTGGTGCCGGAGCTGCAGCGCCGGGGGCTGTTCCAGACGGAGTACTCGGGCGACGGCACCCTGCGCGGCAGCCTCGGCCTGGCCCGGCCGGCGCACGGCAGCCACCGGCCCCGGGCTGCATGAGGAGGCTACGGGGATGCCACCAGCAACCACCACGCCAGCCACGCCCCTCCAGCAGAACGACTGCATGGAGCAGGAGAACGCTGCCTGCTCCCTCTCCCTCCGGGAGAGGGCCGGGGTGAGGGAGGCCGCATGGGCCAAATCCCGCCTGCTCGGGAGCGAAACTCGGTCTTCAATGGCAGAGCCAGGCGCTGGCCGCCTCCCTCACCCCGGCCCTCTCCCGGAGGGAGAGGGAGAAGCACGCAGCGGCCTTTTGCCCGTTGCGATCGTCCGGCTACTCCGGCGTGCCTGCCTCGCCATCGCCGTCGCAGCCGCGTTAAGCCAACCCGCGCCATCCCGGGCACAGCCCGACCAGATCCCCACGCAGCAGGCACAGCCCGACCTGGTGCATCTGCTGCCGCCCCAGGCCGCCGCATCGGGGGTCTTCACCCTAGCCGTATCGCTAGGCTCCCCGCCCGACGACTTCCGCGACGCCGCCGGCGAGATCGCAGGGTGGGAGATCGACATCATGCGCGCCGCGACCCAGGCGCTCGGCCTGCGGCTCGACCTGCGGCCGACGACGTTCGACACCCTGATCCCCGGCCTGCAAGCCCACCGCTTCGACGGCGCAACCGGCCAGATGGGCGTCACCGACGCGCGGGAGAAGGTGGTGGACATGATCGGCACGCTGACCGGCAACGAGCTGTTCGCCGCCCTCGCCGGCTCGGACATCAGGGTGGGCGGCCTGCAGGACCTGTGCGGCCTGAACGTCGCCACCACGCGCGGCTCGCGTGAGATGGTGTTCGCCGCCGCGCAGAACCCGGGATGCGAGGCCGCCGGCCTGAAGCCGATCAACGCCCTGGCGTTCAACGACGGCAACGGCGCGGCGGAGGCGCTGATGAGCCGCCGGGCCGACCTGTTCTGGCTGGGCTCAACCGCCGTCAGCTACTTCGTCGCGCAGTCCAAGGGCCGGGTGAAGGTGGTCGGCAGCTACACCGACACCAGCTACCTCGGCGTCGCCTTGCCCAAGGGGTCCGACCTGGCCGCACCGCTGCAGGCGGCGATCCAGCGCATCATGGACAACGGCACCTACGGCAGGATCGTCGAGAAGTGGGGCCTGCAGGGCAACGCAGTCAAGCAGGCGCCGCTGAACCCGACCGGCACGCCGCTGTGACCGGGGGCGGCGCCCTGCCGCAACGCGTGGTGCCGCTGCGCCATACCGGGACCTGGGTGGCCAGCGCCGCCGTCGCCCTGGTGGCCGCCCTCGTGCTGGTCAGCGTCGCCACCAACCCGGCCTTCGGGTGGCCGGTGGTGGCCGAATACCTGCTGGACCCGCAGATCCTGCTCGGCCTGCTGCGCACGCTGGAGCTGACGGTCGCCGCCATGGCGATCGGGCTGGTGCTGGGCACCCTGCTGGCGATGATGCGGCTGTCGCCCAACCGGCTGCTGTCGGTGGTGGCGTGGCTGTATATCTGGTTCTTCCGCAGCGTCCCGGCCTTGGTGCAGCTTATCTTCTGGTACAACTTCGGCGCGCTATACCCCGTGATCGCCCTGCGCGTGCCGTTCGGGCCGACGCTGTTCAGCGCCGACACCAACGCGCTGATCACCCCGATGTTCGCAGCCCTCGCCGGGCTGGGCCTGGCGCAGGCGGCCTACACCGCGGAGGTGATCCGCGGCGGCATCCTATCCGTGCCGCGCGGGCAGACACGGGCGGCGCTGGCGCTGGGCATGGGGCCGCTCACGACGTTCCGCCGCATCGTGTTCCCGCAGGCCATGCGGGTCATCATCCCGCCGGTCGGCAACGAGGTGATCTCGATGGTGAAGAACACGTCGCTGGTCAGCGTGATCGCCCTGGCGGAGCTGCTTTACACCGCGCAGCTCATCTACGCCCGCACCTATGAGACGATCCCGCTGCTGATCGTCGCCTCCTTGTGGTACCTCGTCCTCGTCTCGGTGCTGTCGGCCGGGCAGCACGTCCTAGAGCGCCGCTATCGCCAGCATTGAACGCCTGGTCCAGGAACAGGCGCCGCCGGCCGGCATGGTCCGCATCCGCGGCCTGACCAAGCGCTACGGCGGGCGCGAGGTGCTGCGCGGCATCGACCTCGACGTGGCGGCCGGCAGCGTGATGTGCATCATCGGCCCCTCCGGCTCCGGCAAGAGCACGCTGCTGTCGTGCATCAACCACCTGGAACGCATCGACGCCGGGCGGGTATGGGTGGCCGGCGAGCTTGTCGGCTACCGCGAGCGGGACGGCGTGCTGCACGAGTTGCCGGAGCGCCAGGTGGCGCGGATGCGGCAGCGGGTCGGCATGGTGTTCCAGGGGTTCAACCTGTTCCCGCACATGACGGCGCTGCAGAACATCACCGAGGCGCCGGTGCAGGTGCGCCGCCAGCGCCCGGCCGATGCGCGGGCGCGCGGCATGGCGCTGCTGGACCGCGTGGGCCTCGCGGCAAAGGGGGGCATGTTCCCCGCGCAGCTCTCCGGCGGCGAGCAGCAGCGGGTGGCCATCGCCCGGGCGCTGGCGATGGATCCGCAACTGCTGCTGTTCGACGAGCCGACATCGGCGCTGGACCCGGAGCTGGTCGGCGATGTGCTGGCCGTGATGCGCGACCTGGCACGGTCGGGCATGACGATGATGGTGGTGACGCACGAGCTTGCCTTCGCGCGCGAGGCCGGCGACGAGCTGGTGTTCATGGACGCCGGATTGATCGTCGAGCGCGGCACGCCACGGGCCGTGCTGGGCGCCCCGCAGGAGCGGCGCACGCAGGATTTCCTGTCGCGGGTCCTGTAGGCCGCTTCTCCCTCCGGCAAAGGCAGCAGCCTCCCGCCTTGAGCGCATCCCGGCCCAGGCGTCTCGGCCGCCCTGCATCCCCTCCTCCGGAGCGGATCGTCAAGCCAGCTCCGTCTCACCCCCCAGGTAGGCATCGCGGATGCGCGGGTCGCGCGCCAAGTCGCCCGCCCGCCCGTGCAGGATGATTCGGCCGGCCTGCAGCACGTAGGCATACTGGGCGATGCGCAGCGCCAGGCTGGCGTTCTGCTCCACCATGAACACCGTGACCCCCGTCGCCGCGACCGTGCGGACCAGCTCCAGCACGCGGTCCACGTACAGCGGGGACAGCCCCATCGTCGGCTCGTCCATGCACAGCAGCCGCGGCCGGCCCATCAGCGCGCGGGCCATGGCGACCATCTGCTGCTCCCCGCCCGACAGCGTGCCGGCACGGCTGCCCAGGCGCTCGCGCACCCGGGGGAACAACCCCAGCATCCGTTCCAGGTCGGCGGCAACGGCGGCGCGGTCACCCCGGGCATAGGCGCCCATCAGCAGGTTCTCCCGCACCGTCATGCCGCCGAACAGCCGCCGCGCCTCGGGCACGCTGCCGACCCCGCGCCGGATCACCGCCGGGGTGGGCAGGCCCGTGATGTCCTGCCCGTCCAGCAGCACCCGCCCGGCGCGCGGCCGGTGCAGGCCCAGGATCACCTTCAGCGTCGTCGATTTGCCGCTGGCATTGCCGCCCAGCAGGCACACCACCTGCCCGGCACGCACCTGTAGAGTTAGCCCGAAATGCACCTGCACGGGTCCGTAGAAGGTATCCACGCCCTCCAGCGCCAGCAGCGGCGTCATGCAGCCGCCTCCCCCAGGGCGCTGTGGCCCAGGTAGGCCTCGATCACCGCCGGGTCGGCGCGCACGGCGGCGGGCAGGCCCTCGGCGATCACGGCGCCGTCGTCCATCGCCACCACGCGGTCGGACAGCCGCATCACCAGGTCCAGCTTGTGCTCGATCAGCAGGATGCTCTGCCCCCCCGCCTTCAGCCCGGCGATGATGCCGGCCATCTCGCGCGTCTCGGTCTCGTTCATCCCCGCCGTCGGCTCGTCCAGCAACAGCAGGCGCGGGCGGGCGGCCAGGGCGCGGGCGATCTCCACCCGGCGGCGGTTGGCATAGGACAGCGAGTACGCCGGCTGCTCCAGCCGCGGGGTCAGCCGGTCGCCGAAGGTGGCGATGATGGCCTCCGCCTCCGCCCGCAGCTCTGCCTCCTCGCGCCGGACCGCCGCGGGGCGCAGCAGCGCCATCGCCAGCTCCGCCAGCCCGCCCAGGCGCAGTGCGTCCAGCAGCGGGATGCGCGGCATGGCGGCGCGCAGCCGGTGGTGCGCGCCGATCAGCACGTTGTCCCGCACCGACAGGGTGGCGAACACCCGGCCGTGCTGGAACGTGCGGGCCAGTCCCAGCCCGGCGATGCGCTCCGGCGGCAGCCCGGCGATCGGCGTGCCGGCCAGCGCGATGTGCCCGGCGTCGGGCCGGTCCTGCCCGGCGATCAGGTTGAACAGCGTGGTCTTGCCCGCGCCGTTCGGGCCGATGATCGACAGCAGCTCCCCCTCCCGCATGTGCAGGCTCACGCCGCGCACCGCCCGCACCCCGCCGAAGCTGCGCGACACCCCGCTGACGTCGAGCAGCGGCGGCGTCATGCAGACGGCTTACTGCTCAGACCCTCAGGCAAAGGCGCACAATCAGCCGCCGTCATTGGGTCTTGGCCACTTTAGATGATGGGTCAGTGGGAACGTGGCACCGCCCTATGGCGGTGCCACGTGTCCAGCCCTGAATCACCAAAGTGGCCAAGAGCCCGACCGTGCGCTCACTCCCCAACAGTCTGCGTCGGACACCCACCCCAGTCTCAACCAGCGTGCGCCGGAAACTGCCCTTGATTGCGCGTCGGGGCGTGTGTCATTGCGCGCCGCACAGCTAGACTGCCCCGTCTCCCCGGCTCCACCGACTTAGACCTTATCGCGGCGTCGCATGAGCCTCAAGCTAGCAATTCCCAAGCTGAGCAGGGCAAAAGACGCCGGCTCCGGCACGCCCGTCGGCGGTGTGGGTGTCGGCGGTGTGGGTATAGTGACCTGGCTACCGACACCGAACGAGATGTTGTCGACGTCGAAACCGGCTGGCTCGGGACCAACCAGGCTGAACAGGATGCCACTGATGTCTGCTGACCCGTCCGAAGTGACAAGACCCAGAAATTCGTCGCCGAGGGTATTGTTCGAAAGCTGGCCGATTGTGGCGCCACTAGAGTCGAATACAGTGATAGCGGTGCTTGCGAGGGCGTCGAAATAGCCGCCAGTCAGGCCAACGCCGCTCTGCGGTGTCGAGAACAGGATAGCGATCGATCCATTGTATAGTGGCGTGCCGGACAGAACCGGGCTGGTCGGCATGGCACTGTCATTCGCGATGAACGTGGCCGGCGAGTTCGGAGCGATCGACAACGGTCCGGTCGGTGCGCCGAGCACGCAACCGGTGACAGCGGCCCCAGCAGGACAGCTTGAGGGATTTGTCGCTCCGGCTGTCTGACCTGTGAAATAGCCTCCGAAGGTCACTGTGGGTGAACCGGCACCGCCGCCGTAGGTCGCCGGGGCATAGACCGGATTGCTCGTTCCGACAGGAAATTCGCTGAAGGTGATCAATCCTGCGCCCGGCGTGAACGCCGACTGATCAATCTGCACCACGCTCGCGTGGGCAGCCGACGCTATCATCACCGCAGGCAAGACGGCCAAAGTCAGATAACGCATTTAAAACCCCCCTTTTTGTTACGTAATGACATGTTGGCGGCTTGTTAAAAGACGGTCAACCACTACTTTTTAGACGAAGGGTGTATGCCCGACAGGCTGATGCCGAGCCACTGCGGCATGGCCAGGACCGTGGGCGCCTTGAGTGTGGTGCCGATGTCGCCGTGCAGCACCGGCTTGATCGGCATGGCATGCATTTCCGCAGCTAGGGCCGTGCATCGGGCGAGATAGCGGCAGCACCGCAGGCTGCTAGCGCGCGCTTATCTGGACGCGCTACGGGCGCTGCTACGGAACTTTCACAAGCAGCACTTGGGCTGGTATTTTCCTGGTTACGAGCAGATCGCCGAAGCAGCCAAGGTGTCGCGGGCGACGGTGGCGGATGCGATTGCCGCGATCGAGTTGGCCCGGGGTGCTGCTAAGCGTGGCGGCGCGCAGTGACGTACGCCCTAACGCGCAATCAAGGGCAGTTTCCGGCACACATCGGGGGGTTTTGGCCACTTTTGCTGGGTCAGGGTTGGACACACAGGCACCGGCGTAGGGCGATGCCACGTTCTCACTGACCCATCATCTGAGTCGGCCGAGATCCCGTCATTGCGAGCCGGCTTCGGCGCGGCAATCCAGGGCGGCAAAGACGATGGTCCGGCCTTGCAGCCCTGGATCGCCGCATTGCAACCGCTCCTCGCAATGACAAGCGAAGGGGAGCGGCCTCGTCGAAGTGGAGGATGTCTGGCATCAAGCCGTGCCCAGCATGCCCTGCGGCCGGAAGCGGATCAGCAGCAGCAGGATCGCGCCATACACCAGCATCCGGTACTCGGCGGTAAATCGGAACAACTCCGGCAGCGCCGTCAGCACCACCGCCCCCAGCACCGCCCCCAGGATGTTCCCCATGCCGCCCAGGATTACCATCGTCAGCGCCACGACCGAAACGGTCGAGGTGACGGTCTCGTTGTTAATGTAGGAGTACAAGTGCGCCGTAACGCCCCCCGCAATCCCCGCCGCAAACCCCGCAAACAAGAACGCGATGGCCTTGGTGCGGTCCAACCCAATGCCATACGCCCGCGCCGCCACATCATCGTCCCGCACCGCCCGGAACGTGCGCCCCAGGTGCGAGCGCAGCAGCCGCGCCTGCGCCAGCCCCAGCAGCACCAGCAGCGCCAGGCACATCCAGTAGGCCCGCGCCGGGCTGTCCAGCTCCACCCCCGCGGCCGACAGCGGCGGGATGTTGGTCACCCCCATCGGCCCGCGCGTCAGGCTCTCCCAGTTCAGGATCACCAGCCCAACAATCTCGCCGATGCCCAAGGTGGCGATCGACACATAATGCGAGTGCAGCCGGAACGCCGGCGCCACCAGCGCGGTGCCGATCACCGCCGTCAGCACCCCCGCCGCCAGCACCCCGGCCGGCACCGGCCACCCCAGGTCCAGTGTCAGCAGCGCCGACGCATACGCCCCCACCAGCAGCAGCGCCGCATGGCCCAGCGACACCTGCCCCAGCGTGCCCGCCACCAGGGTCAGGCTGATGGCCAGGATCGCCGCAAGCCAGGCGTTGGTCAGCACCTGCAGCGCATACGGAATGCCCGGCAGCAGCGGCAGCAGCCCCGCCGCCAGCACCCCCACCGCCACGGCCCAGCGCGGCACCGCCACCGGGCGCCCGGCGGTGACCAGGCTGCCGGTCATCGGCTCCGGCGGGGTGCTGCGGGCCGGGGCGAACAGCCCGTTCGGCCGCAGCACCAGCGTCAGCAGCAGCAGCGCAAAGGCAAACAGGTTGCGATACGACGACCCAAACAGCGCCACGCCATAGCTCTCGGTCAATCCCAGCAGCAGCGACCCGGCAATCGCGCCCGGCACGTTCCCCATGCCGCCCAGCACCTGCGCCACCACGCCCTTCAGCGTCGCCTGGATGCTCATCGAGGGGTCGATGCGGTTGAAGTACATCCCCACCAGCAGCCCCGACAAGCCACCCAGCGCCGAGGCAATGGCGAACACCGCCCGGTTCACCGCGTCGGTGTCCACCCCCATCTGCCGCGCCGCCTCGCGGTCCTGCGCCGTCGCCCGCACCGCCCAACCCAGCTTGGTGAACCGCAGGAACCCCCACAGCACGCCGCCGCTGAGCAGCCCGATCCCCGCGATCAGCAGGTCCAGCGCGCCGATGCTGCCAGCCCCGACCTGCACCCGCCACGACGGCAAGGACGACGGCAGCGCCCGCGGGTCCGGCGTGAACATGATCTGCAGCGCCTGGTCCAGCATCAACCCGATGCCGATGGTCGCCAGCAGCGGCGCGATGCGCGCCGACCCGGCGAGCGGGCGCAACCCCACCCGCTCGATCCCGATGCCCAGCAGCGCCGACACCCCCATCACGATCAGCACCGTCACCGGCAGCGGCGTGTGCAGCAGCGTCGTGCAGGTCCATCCGGTGTAGGCCCCCACGGCATACACCGACCCCTGGGCGAAGTTGATGAGCTGCGACACCCCAAAGATCAGCGCCAGCCCCACCGCCAGCAGCGCATAGATGTTGCCAATGATCAGCCCGTTGACGGTGTAGTCGAGGAAGGAGCCCAACCCCGGCTACCCCGTGGCGCGCGCCCCGTCCCAAACGGCGAACTTGCCGTCCCGTACCGTCAACAGCTTGTAGCTCGCGCCGGGCACGCGGCGGGTGGCCGGGTCGAAGGTGGTGGTGCCATAGATGACGCTCGGCACGTCCTTGATGACCAGCAGCCCGGCCTGCATCGCCTCCCGCGTCGTGCCATATCCCGCGCAAAGGGCAGCGAACAGCACCATGGTGTCATACGCCCCGGCGCTGAAGCTGTCCGGCTCCTGGTCGTACTTGGCGCGGTAGCGGCGAACGAAGTCCTGCACCTCCGGCCGCGGGTCGCCGGGGAAGAAGCTGCTCATGACGTGCACGCCCTCCACCCCGGCTCCGCCCAGCTCGATGAACTTGGGCGAATAGTTGCTGGTGCCGGCCAGGATCGGGAACGGCACCCCGGCGTCCTTGGCCTGGCGGCAGATCAGCGCCCCGTCGGCATAGTACGACAGCAGCACCAGGCCGTCGGGCTTGCTGTCGCGCACGCGCACCAGGGTGGGGCGGAAGTCCTGCTCGGCGGACAGGTAGCCCTCGGCGGCGGTGACCTCCATGCCCAGGCCGGGCGCGGCTTTCACGAACGCATCCTTGGCGGTGCGGCCCCAGTCGGTGTTGAGGTGCAGCAGCGCCGGCCGCTTGAAGCCGAGCTTGGCGGCATAGGCGGCAAGCTGCGGCTGCTCCTCCGCCTGGTTGGTGGAGTTGGACCACATATGGTCGCCGCCCTTGGTGAAGTCGGGGTGCGAGTTAGTGAAGCCGAACTGCACGAGCTTGGCGCGCTGGTAGATCGGCGACGCCGCCATGGACGCCGGGGAGGAGAAGTCGCCCAGCTCGATGATGACGCGGGGGTCGGCCACCAGCTTCTGCGCGACGGCGACAGATTGGCGGGGATCGCTCTGGCTGTCCTGGAAGTCGTAGGCCAGCGGGCGGCCGGTGACGCCGCCAGCGCCGTTGATGCCGTCCAGCGCCAGGTCGAAGCCGCGCTTCCACTGCGCGCCATACTGGGCGTTGGGGCCGGTCAAGGGGCCGCTGACGCCGGCGAGAATCGGCTCGGCGGCTCGGGCGGCGGACAGGCGCAGGCCGGACAGGGCGGCGGCGGCCAGCAGGGTTCTACGGTCGAGGGGCACGGCGTCCTCCATGGCTGTATGGGACGGGGCTATATGCGACAGGCTTGCTGCGGTGCAGTGCAGTGACGCTAGGGCCGGCTGCTGCCAACCGGCAAGCGCCCCGGCGCATCACCCGGCACGCCCGCACGCACCGGTGTCACGCCACCCGGCGCAGCGCGGCGCTGTCCCGCGCCCAGCCGAGCGCCGGCGCCACCACCTCCGCCATCAGCTCCATAGACCGCAGGATGAACAAATGCGGCGGATCGACCGAGTGGACCTGCACGGCCAAGTCCGTCGCCTGGGCCAGCGTGCGGTCGGCCTGCAACGACGCCAGCACGTCCGCCGCGGTGCCCACATGCACGTCGAACGCCGCGATCAGGTCCGCCAGCGTGCCCGCCGCATACGGCCCCGCCGGGTCCAGCCGCGCCCGCATCCGTGCCAGCCCGGCCTCGGCGAACCGCAGTGCCTCCACCCGGTCATCGGCCACGAACACGCTGCGCGACGCCAGGATGCGCGGCGCCCGGTCCGGCGGCAGCGCCTGCAGGTACGCATCGACCATCGGCCCCTGCAGGTCATGCAGCGTCGCCCGTGGCGCCGAGGCCACCCGCGGCTGCGTGCGGGACAGCAGCAGCCCATCCCCCGCGGCCCCGGCGCGGCGGGCGCCGTCCACGGAAAAGCTGGCCTGCCAAATACGGTCCTGCAAATGCGGGTTGGCCGGATACAGCCGGTCGCCGCCGGGCAGGTCCCGCCCGGCCCAGGCATCCCGCAACCCGTCCAGGTGCCCGGTGAACAGCGCCGCGCGCTCCGCCACGTCCAGGCCGAAGGCGTTGAACGCCGTCAGGTTGCCGCCCGCGCCGACGCCGACCTCCAGCCGCCCGCCGGACAGGAAGTCCAGCACCGCCGTGTCCTCCGCCACCCGGACCGGCAGCTCCAGCGGCAGGGTGATGATCCCCGTGCCCAGGCGGATGCGGCTGGTCTGTGCGGCGGCATGGGCCAGGAACACCAGCGGCGCCGGCAACCCGCCCTCGTCACCGTGGAAGTGGTGCTGCGCAACCCAGGCGGAGTCGAAGCCCAGCCGCTCGGCATGGACCACCTGGGCTGCAGCCAGGTGGTAGCGCTCGGCCGGCTCCGCCTGGTCCAGCACGCGGGTGAAGAAACCAAGGCGCAACCGGGGTCGGGGCATCGGGTCAACCTTCTGGAGAAATGGCGGCAACTAGGTTTTGTAGCTGCGTCCGCCCCGCCGGAACTTCAACCGGGCCGGGTCATCAAGCCCGATTGCTGCTCCCTCTCCCTCCGGGCTTGGGCCGTGAAACGGACCAAGGCCGGGGTGAGGGGGCCGTGCGGCACAAACCCCCTGCCCCGAGCAGCCCGGTTCCAGCGGCACCTCCGGGGGCCGCAAGGCACGACCCCCTCACTCCACCCCCCTCCCGAGGGAGACGGAGCAGGCAGCGCCCCTACCCCATATGCCGCTGCCCCGAAGAAATCCGCGCTCCACCAAACCAGGCCCTTGAGATTCCGCACCACCGCCGTCAACCTGGACCCGCCAAGCCTGCGATCGCAGCGCTTCACGCCGTGCAACGGGAACCCATAAGGCGGGCCGTCTTGCCCTTCGCATTCAACCTCGTCCCCGACCCGAACACCTCGCTCGCCATCGAGCGCGTGTACGCAGGCCTCGCCACGCTCGACATCCCCGAGCAGGACCTGGTCACCCAGTACGGCCCCTGCGTCACCATCCTGGTCGTCGAGGACCGCGTCCGCTCGGACCTGCTGATCGAGGTGCTGAAATGGAAGCTGCCCGGCATGGGCGCGCTGCCCGTCGCCTTCACCGAACCCTGCATCATCGCCGGCACACCGCCGACGCTCAGCCTGCGGGTGCGGCCGACCGATGCGCTGCTCGCCCTGCACCACGCCGTGTTCATGGAGCTGCCCGAGGAGGAGGTCGGCCTGCAATACCGCCCGGCGTACTGGCAGCCGCACCTGAAGCTGTCGAACTTCCGTGGCGACCGGGCCGCGGCCACGGCGCTGGTGGCGCAGGTCGCGGCGCGCTGGCGGAAGCTGCATGGGACGCTCACCCACCTGGAGCTGATGCAGTACCCGCCGGTGCAGGCGATCTGGCAGGCGCCGCTGCGGGCCGGGGCGCCGGATTCCGGTTGAACCGCGGCGGCGCCTGGGGCTGAATGCCGCCTTGCCCGGAGGAGCCTGCCGTGGACCTGACGCCCTACCAGATCACGGCCGCCCCGTTCTACCACCCCTCCGCCAACGAGCAGCAGGTGTTCGCCGCCGCCGCCGCCAGCCGGCTGCCGATCATGCTCAAGGGACCGACCGGCTGCGGCAAGACCCGCTTCGTCGAGCACATGGCCTGGCAGTTGCAGCGCCCGCTCATCACCGTGGCCTGCCATGAGGACATGACCGCCGCCGACCTGTCCGGCCGTTACCTGCTGACCGCCGACGGCACGGTGTGGCAGGACGGGCCGCTGACGACAGCCGTGCGGCACGGGGCGATCTGCTACCTCGATGAGGTCGTCGAGGCCCGGCAGGACACCACCGTCGTCATCCACCCGCTGGCCGACAACCGCCGGGTGCTGCCGCTGGACCGCAAGGGCGAGCTGGTGGCGGCGCACCCGGACTTCCTGCTCGTGGTGTCGTACAACCCGGGCTACCAGAGCGCGGTAAAGGACCTCAAGGAGTCCACCAAGCAGCGCTTCGTCGCCATCGACTTCACCTACCCGGCGCAGGACGCCGAGGCCGCCATCGTCGCCCGCGAGGCCGCGGTGGACGCCCGCACTGCCGCCAGCCTGGTCGGCGTCGCCCATGGCACGCGCAACCTGCGCGGGCGCGGGCTGAGCGAGGGGGCGTCCACGCGCATGATCGTCCATGCCGGGCGGCTGATCGCGGCGGGCATCCCGGCGGAGGCGGCGCTGCGGGCCAGCGTGGTGCTGCCGCTGACCGACGACGCCGACGTGCGCGACGCCCTGGAGGCGGTAATCGCAGCCCATGCCGCATAACCGGCGGGCACATGCTGCCTGCTCCCTCTCCCTCCGGGAAAGGGCCGGGGTGAGGGGGTCGTGCCTGCTACGCCGCCAGAAACCGCCCGCACAGCCAAACCAAGGCTGCTCACCCCTGAAGCACCGCGCCGCAGTAACCCCCCACCCCCTCCCAAAGTGGGCAAAGAAGCCAGCACCGCCCCCATGCCACATGCGCCGCCCCCGCCGCGTAAGCCGGGCAGCATGAGCGCCTCAATCCTGCACCTAGGCAACGCCACGGCCCTGGACCAGGTGCGCCGCCTGGTGCGCGACCGCGACGTGCTGCGGCCCGGCTTCCTGCAGGCATGGCCGCGCCTGGCGCACGCTGACCCCGCGCTGATCGAGGAATGGGCCGAAACGACGCTAGAACTGTCCCAGGTCAACGCCGGCCCAACCTGCATCGCCGCGTTCTGGCAGGCGGGCACCGCGGCCGGCCCGGCCCGGCTGCAGCCGGTGCTGGCAGGCGGGCGGGCCGCCGCAGCGGTCTGCCGCCATGCCGGGATGCGGGCGGCGCTCGCCTGCCTGGAGGCGCTGCCGACCGCGATCCGTCTGACCGCGGGCAACCCCGCCGGGCTGGCCGCCTGGTGGCGCGGCCTGGACCGCCTGGCACGCGAGGCGCCGGGCGTGGTGCAGGGCGCGGCGCGGCGCGTGGAGGCGCTGCTGGCCGGCGGCGACGGGCTGGGCTTTGTCGATTTCGTCGCCGCCGGGCTGAAGGCGACGGTCGGCGACAGGGCGCGGCGGGCGGCGTTCTTCGCGCTCGACGACTCGCTGGCCAAGGCGCTGCTGCTGCGCCGGTCGGGCACGCCGGGCTTTGCCGACTGCGAGCGGATGCTGGGCGCCTTCGTCACCGGCCTATGGGGCGGCGAGCCGCGCCTGAAGGCGGGGCCGCCGGGCGCCGACGGGCCACCGCGGCGCACGGTCATCGCGTCGGGCATGGCGCTGCTGCCGCCGGTGTTCGCCGGGGCGCCGGCACCCGGGATGCGGGCGCTATACAGGGCGGCGGCGGCCCATGCCTACGCGCACCTCGCAGCGCCGGTGGTGCGCCATCCCCTCGGCCAGCTCAAGCCGTTGCAGGTCGCGCTGATCGGCCTCGTCGAGGACGCGCGGGTGGAGGCCCTGGCGATCCGCCGCTTCCCCGGGCTGCGCCGACTGTGGGCCGGCTTCCATGTCGCTCAACCCAGCGGAACCGTGACGACGGCCTTGATGGCCCGCCTGGCCCGCGGCCTGCTGGACCCCGGCGCGGGCGACCCCGACGGCTTCGTGGCGAAGGGCCGCGCCCTGTTCGCCGCCGCCGACCTCGACGATCCCTCAATCAGCCGGGCCATCGGCGGGCTGCTCGGCAACGACCTCGGCCAGATGCGGGTGCAGTTCAACGCCAAGACCTACGCCGTCGAACCCGCCTACCGCGACGACAACATGCACCTGTGGGACCTGCCGGACACCCCCGACGACGCGATGAGCCTGACAGTGGACGCCGCCCGCGGCACCGACGGCGACGGCGGCGAGCCGCAGCCCGGCGACGGCGAACCCGCCCCACGGGCGCGCGATGCCGGGCGGGACGAGCGCGGCGCGGTGCTGGCGACCTACCCCGAGTGGGACGCCGCCGCCGGGGTGGAGCGCCCGGACTGGACCACCCTGCGCGACACCCTCCCCGTGCTGCGCCACGCGGGGGCGGAATGGGCCGGGGAGGCCGAGCTGCGCGCGCAGGTGGCCCGCCTGGTCCGCAGCAGCGTCGTGGGGCAAAGCGTGCGGCAAAGCCGGCAGGAGGACGGCGAGGAGCTGGACCTCGACGCCGCCATCAGCGCCGTCATCGCCCGGCGGGGCGGGATGCAGCCGGACGCCCGCCTGTATCGGGACCGCCGGCCGCGCGGGCGGGACCTGGCGACCCTGGTCATCCTCGACGTGTCGCAATCCACGGCGGCGATCGGTCCCGGCGGGCAGTCGGTGCTGGCGGCGGAGCGGCTGGCCGTGGCGGCGCTGGCGGCGGCGCTGCAGGCCCGGGGCGACGTGTTCGCGCTGCGCGCCTTCGCATCCGCCGGGCGCGACGACGTGCGGCTGACCCGGCTGAAGGACTTCGACGAACCGATGGCCCCGGCCGTCGCCGCGCGTCTGGCCGGGTTGTCCCCGGGCCTGTCAACCCGGCTGGGCGCGGCCCTGCGCCATGCCGGGACAGAGCTGGCACCGCAGCGCACGACCCGCAAGCTGGTGCTGGTGATGACCGACGGGGAGCCGTCCGACATCGACGTCGCGCACCCGCAGGAGCTGGTGGAGGACGCGCGCCGGGCGGTGCTGGGGCTGCGGCTGCGCGGGATCGACGTGTTCGGCATCGTCATGGACCCGGATGGGGCCGGGTCGGGCGCGGCCATCTTCGGGCGGCACAACACGATGGCGGTGCGGCGGCTGGAGGAGCTGCCGGCGCGGCTGGCAGGCGTTTACTTCCGGCTGGCGCAGCGCTGAGCGGGGCACTGCTGCCTGGATGGTTTCCAAGTCTATCAGTGCGTTGGTGCATGGATAAGGTAACTCGTTGTAGGTGTTGATCCTCCTCGGATTGTCCGTGTAAGCTAACCTATTGAGATGACCTAGCTATCATGGTGTCCATGCACCAACGCCCATCCCCGCACGTCAGGCGGCTGGCGGCGGCAGGGCTTGCCGCTCATGCCAGGATGCCGCTCATGCCAGATGCTGTTCAGGATTGTATCTCCCTGATCAGCAGGGCCTGCGCCGGCTCCAGCCGGTTCGCGAGCGCCTCGGGAACGCCAGCGGCCAGCAGCATCGGAGCGACCGGGTGGAACGCCACCAGGACGCGCCCGTCAGCGTCCTCGCGCACGAGCACCCGCAACGGCAGGTCGAGCGCCGCATGGGGCGCTGCGAGCATGATCGGGGTTCCACCCTTGGCATGGCCGTAGATCAGCACGACCGTTGGCGGCATGGCCAGGCCGGCACTTCGCGCACCGGCCGCATGGTCGATCCGGGCGAAGATCGTCAGCCCGGCGCGTTCGATCGCCCTCGCAAGGCGTTCAAGCGTTGCATCGAAGCCGAGCGGGCTTGCATGCTCGGTGATGCCTGGGTTGGCCTTGCTCACCGCGCCCAGGAAGCGGCGCATGGCCGCGCCCACCTCGGCCGCATGCGTCTCCAGCGCAAAGTGCCCAGTGTCGAGAAGGATGACCTCCGCATCCGGCAGGTCACGGCGGTAAGCAAGCGCGCCGGCAGGCAGGAAATGCGGGTCGTTGCGTCCCCAGACGGCCAGCAGCGGCGGGCGGTGCGCGCGGAAATAGGCCTGGAAGGCAGGATAAAGCACTGGGTTGCCCGCATAGTCGAGGATCAGGTCGAGCTGGATGTCCTCGGCGCCGGGGCGCGCCATGTAGGCGATGTCCAGCGTGTAGCCGTCCGGCGAGACAAGGCCGGCATCGGCGCCATGCAGGTACTGCACGGTCCGGATCGCGTCAGGGGTCAGCGACGCGCGGCATGCCTCGCGGTTCTCGGCTGTTGGTGCGGCCCAATAGGCGCGCCATGGCGCCCAGGCATCGCTGAAACCTTCCATGTAGGCATTGCCGTTTTGGCTCACGATGGCGGTCACCCGCTCAGGATGCGCCATCGCCAGGCGGAGTCCGACCGGCGCGCCGTAATCGAAGACATAGAGCGCATAGCGTTCAAGCCGCAGCGCCTCGGTAAACCCCTCGACGACCTGTGCGAGGCTGTCGAAGCCGTAGGTGAACGTCCCACGCGGCGGCGCCACCGTGTTGCCGAAGCCCGGCAGGTCCGGCGCGACCACCCGGTATTGCCCGGCAAGCTCCGGAATAAGGTCGCGGAACATATGGCTGGCGGTTGGGAAGCCGTGCAGGAGCAGCACGACAGGCGCATCGGCCGGGCCTGCCGCGCGATAGAACACCTCGACATCGCCGACCGTCTGTGTCCGGAACTCGACGTGCATGGCAGGGTCTCCTGTTTGGCGGGCCTGGCCGCCCGAGGCTGCCGAAGGTTGCTTGTCGCCCGGCCCGCTCAGGCCGGCATGGGTGCCCTGCATGCCTGATGGACGGCGTGCAGGCCGGGCGCTGCCCCGCCGATGTCAACGACAAGCTTGCCCCCGGCGTCATGCGCCTGGATGGCGCGGTGGGCGTCGCAGGCAGTCCCAAGCGCGAACCGCCATAGATCGAGCCTCGGCGTGATCCCGCCCATCTCGGCGAGGCGGGTGGCCTCGCGCATGATCCAGCCGTGGTGCGCCCGGCCCTGGTGCCAGACGAGCCATCGTGGCGACCCTGAACAGGGCGCCGAATGCTTCGAGCACTGCGGCCTGCATCAATCCGGTCGCCATGATCCCTAGCTCGTTCCGTATCCGCACTGTGGGCGCAGGCCGGTTGTTTCGGCAACGACAAAAGCGCACATGGTCCATTCAGCAACGAACGGGTGCGCGGCATGGAGCGGGGTGACCTTCAGGTCTTCTCGCCATCGCCAGGGAGGGAAAGCTGGGCGTTGCAGCGCGCAAGCTGGGGCGTTGTCGCATGGCTGCTGCCGGTGGCGCCGCAGCCAGGGGCAATGTAGGAGGTTTGCTCCTCCTCCGATTCCTGAATGTCCACTTTGCCGTTCAAGCTAAACCAAGACCACCGCCAGCACGTTCCCAAGCAGACGCACCGGGTCACGAACTGGCGCGCGTATGACGCCAGTTCATGACCCGGTGCGTCTGCCTCGGGATGCGGTGGCGGCGGTGCTGATTCAGCTTGAACGGCAAGGTGGATGCCCAAGGTCAGGGCGAAGCCTCCTACGCCCGGCCCCTCCCGCACGCCACTGGGCGGGTCCATGCAACAAGGTCGCGCAGCCCACCAGCCGGCAGCGGCCTGAACCCGGAGTAGGATGAGGATGAGCAAT
>CAXTAT010000045.1:0-26288 GCA_964242415.1 uncultured Acetobacteraceae bacterium | reverse complement strand
ATGGCCGCGTAGCACTCAAGCCAACATGCCTCCGGCAAACCCGGCGCGGTTCAGTTCGACGCTGGGCGCGCTCGACGCCGCCACCCGCGAGTTGCTCGTCCACACCTCGCCCACCAAGACCAGCGCCGACTTCATCGGCCTGCTGGAACTGCTCGGCTGGCGATACGGCCCCAAGCCCGGCAGCACGCGCCGGCCCGTGGTGCTGGTGCTCGACAACGGACCCGTCCACACCAGCCGAGCATCGGCCGCGGCGCTGGCGGCGCGGCCCTGGATCACCATCGAGTGGCTGCCAGCCTACACCCCTGAGTTGAACGACATCGAGCGGACCTGGCGCGATCTCAAGCGGCACCCTCTCGCCCACAAGACGTTCAAGACCGCAGGCGACCTCGAATGCGCCGTCCGCGCCGGGGTCAAGAAGATCAACCAGAAACGCCAAATGCCACGTCCGTGTGACGGATTAAGAAAGGCTGCTTAGTTTGCGGCTTATAGCAGCGATGCCGGATCACTCCCCACCTGGTCAACCAGAAGTTCGAGAACGCAGCCGATCTCGGCCGCGCCATCCAAGCCGCCGTCAAGCACATCAACAAGGAATGCCAAACAGCCCGCTTGTGTGTCAGGCCAAACAAGGCTGCTTAGCGCCGTGCCGGGATACATCGTAAAGCAGGGCGGTAGAGACAACCGGCAAAAATAGGCAAGCCTCGTTGGCGGCGTAGGTCGGCGGCCAATGATGGAACATCTCAGAACAAGCAGATCAGGCTTACTCCCCCTATCATCAGCACCGCGCCCACGATCCGCCAGATGTTCGTCACGTGCACATCGAACCCAAGCAGGCCGAACTGATCGAGCACTATGGACATCACCATCGTTGCGGTGACGACCAGGCCGTTATAGGCGGCGCCGCCCAGCCTGCCGGCGAACAGCAGCGTCGTGATGATCGGCACCGCGGCGATCACGGTGCCCGCCCAGGCCCACCACGGCGTTCTCGTCAGGCTGCCCAGGCTTGGAAAGCTCTCCCGGGCGACCAGGATGCCCGGCAGGATAGCCACGCCCGAGATGACGCAGACGAACAGCGCCGCCCACCACGGACGCTCGAAGCTTTTCGTAAGCTGGGCGTTGGTCCCGGAGTGAACGGCGTTCAGCACGCCCGCCAAAACGGGGATCAGGTAAAGCAGTATGTTCATGGAACCCAAGCCGCCGCCGGGCATCGCCCGCTCTCGATAATCATCAAGTATTTGCCTTTTACAGGAGAGCCGGTTTCAGCGCCCGTCACGGCGTCCATGCCCTCAGCCGGGTGGGAGATGGGAAGCCGCTACCGCCCTACGGCGTAGCCCTGCATTCCCCGGGGGTTCGCGCCGGCATACATCAGCCCGCCCTCCCGCCGTGCCGCGGACAGCCGGCCCTCGGACCAGTCCTCCCCGCGCTCCGCCAGGTGCCCGCGCGCCAGCAGGTCGTCCAGCACGGCCTGCGGGAAGCGGCCCTCCAGCACCAGCTTGCCGGGCCGGGCCACGCGGGGCCAGAAGCTGCTGGGCCAGTGCTCGGTGTGGAAGCTCGGCATGTCGATCGCCTGCTGGATGCCCAGGTTGCCGTGCACCATGCGCAGGAAGAACGTGAGCGACCACTGGTCCTGCTGCTCGCCGCCCGGCGTGCCGAACGCCATCCAGGGCTGGCCGTCGCGCAGCGCAAAGCTGGGGGACAGCGTGGTGCGCGGGCGCTTCTTCGGCGCCAGGCTGTTCGGCAGGCCGCCGTGCAGCCAGAACATCTGCCCCCGGGTGCCCATGCAGAAGCCGAGCTCCGGGATGACCGGCGAGGATTGCAGCCAGCCGCCGGAGGGCGTCGCGCTGACCATATTGCCCCAGCGGTCGATCACGTCGATGTGGACGGTGTCGGCGCCGATCACCCCCATCCGCGCCACCGTCGGCTCCCCGGCGCCGGGGGCACGGGTCAGCATGTCGGCCCGCAGGTGCGCGCCATGGTCCACCTGCGGGTCGTAGCCCGGGATGGTGCCGGGGTTGAGCACCAGCGACGCCCGCGGGTCGAGTTCCGTCGAACGCGCCAGGTTGTAGTTGTTGGACAGCAGGTGGTGGATCGGCACGTCCACGAAGTCCGGGTCGCCGTAGTACGCCTCCCGGTCGGCGAAGGCGAGCTTGGCGCACTCCACCACGGTGTGCACGAAATCCGGGCCCAGCGGGTCCATGGCCGCAACGTCGGTGTGGCGCAGCAAGGCGAGCTGCTGCAGGAACGCTGGCCCCTGGCTCCAGACGCCGCACTTCAGCACGGTATGGCCGTGGTAGTCGAGGGACAGCGGCGCCTCCACCGTCGCCTGCCAGTCGGCAAAGTCCTGCGCCGCCAGGAACCCGCGATGCCGCTCGCCCGAGGCGTCCAGCACCTCGTTCCCCGCGAAGAACCGCCCGACGGCCTCGGCGACGAAGCCGTGGTACCAGGCATGGCGCGCAGCCTCGATCCGTGCCTCGCGCGTGTCGCCCACGGCCTCGGCGATCAGGCGGTCCCAGGTGTCGGCCAGGGCGGGGCGGGCAAACAGCTCGCCCAGGCGGGGGGTGTTGCCGCCGGGCAGGAAGACGGCGGCGCTGGTGGGCCACTCGGCCTCGAACAGCGGGCGCACGCCCTCGATGGTGGCGGGGATGCGCGGGACCAGGGGGACGCCATTGCGGGCATAGCCGATGGCGAAGGCCAGCACGTCCGCCAGCTCCCAGGTGCCCCAGTCGCGCAGTAGCAGGCACCAGGCGTCAAACGCGCCCGGCACGACGGCGGGCAGCAGCCCCGTCGCAGGGATCAGGTCTAGGCCGAGCGCCGCGAAGGCGGGCAGGGTGGCGGCGGCCGGTGCGGTGCCCTGGCCGCAGATGACGTGCTGCGTGCCGGTGCGGGCGCTGTGGATGATGAGGGGGGCGTCGCCGCCGGGTCCGTTCAGGTGCGGCTCGGCCACCTGCAGTACGAACCCGGCGGCGGCGGCGGCGTCGAAGGCATTGCCGCCGCGCTCCAGCACCGCCATCCCGGCGGCGGAGGCCAGCCAGTGCGTGCTGGCGACCACGCCGAAGGTGCCGGCGATCTCGGGGCGGGTGGTGAACATCGGGCGGGTGGCCTCTTCGGTTGCCTTGGGGATCGTCACGGCGCGGGTTGCGCCGGGCGGACCCTACCGCCAAGGTCTTCCCGCGCAAAATGGCCCGCGTGCGATGGCCCGCGGTGATGGCCCGCGGTGATGGCCCGCGGCGATGGGATGACTGGATGCTGATACTGATCGTGGGACCCTCAGGGTCCGGCAAGGACACGCTGCTGAACGGCGCCCGGGACCGCCTGGCCGACGATCCCCGCTACCGCTTCGTCCGCCGCCTGATCACCCGGCCCGGCGACCTCGGGGAGGAGGCGCATGAGAGCGTCACCGAGCAAGCCTTCGAGCTGCGGCGCCAGGCCGGGGAGTTCGCGCTGACCTGGCGGGCGCACGGGCTGCATTATGGCATCCCCGCCGACATCGGGCTGGACCTGGCGTCCGGCCGGGTGGTGATCGCCAACGTGTCCCGCGCCGTCGTGGCCGAGGCCGCGGCGCGCTTCCCGGTGTCGGTGATCGAGGTGTCCGCCCCCGCCGACGTGCTGGCCCGGCGGCTGGCGGCGCGCGGGCGGGAGGACGCGGTGGACATCGCCCGCCGGCTGTCCCGCGGCATCGACCTGCCGCTGCCGGTGGAGCGGCAGACGGTGATGAACGACGGGACCGTGGAGCAGGGCGTGCGCCGGCTGCTGGCCGCGATCAGCCGCGCAACCGGAGCCGCTCCGCAAGCATGAAGGGCTGGCCCTCGGCGGGCTGGGTGAAGACGCAGAGGTCGGCGACGCGGCGGGGGTGGGGGAGGGCTGCGGCGAGGTGGGCCTCGGCGGCTGGGTGGAAGATGGCGCGCTCGGCGTCCGTCAGGCGGCGGGTGAGGGTCATGTGGAAGCGCCACTCGTCGAACACGCCGGGGTAGCCCCACCGGGTCAGCATCGCCTCGCGCTGCGGGGACAGGCCACCGCGGCGGCGGCGGGCCAGCTCGGCCTCGGTGAGCGGGGCGCGGTGCTGGTCCAGCCCGGCCACGCAGGCGTCGGCCAGGCGGCGCAGGGCGGGGCAGGGGGCGGCCTCCCGCACGGCGAGGAAGCCCGAGAGGTCGGCGACGTGCAGGGGCGGGAGGTCGAACGGGGCCAGCCGGGCGGCCAGCGCCTCGGCGTCGTCGATGAAGGCGTTGTAGTGGGTCTGCAGGCGTATGGGGGGTTTCAGAGTGCAGTGGAAGCCATAGAGGCGGGCGTCGGCGGTGACGGCATGGATGTCGGGGATGGGGGGCTGCGGCAGGAAGGCGGCGGTTTCGGGGTCGCGGCCGAGCCAGGCGCAGGCGGCGGGCCACAGGGGGTCGGACAGGGCGGGGGCGTAGTAGAGGGCGATGCGGGGGATCATGAGACTTGCTGGCGTGTGGGGTTTCAGGCGGCTGCGGGCGTAACGCTGATCTGGACTGCAAGCCCGGCGCGTTCTGCCAACCCCACCAGCGCATCCAGGCTGAACCGGTCGGTCCGGCCCCGCAGCAAATCGTTTAGCCGGGGCTGTGTCACGCCAAGGCGGCGGGCGGACTGCGCCGGCGTCGTTCCCCAGCCCTTCACTGCGGACCGCAAGGCAATTGTCAAATCTGACCGCAGCCGCATGTTGGCTGCATCCTCCGGTGTTTCCTCTAAAGCATCCCACACGCTTGCGAAGGTATGCACTGGCTCGTCGGTCATCCTACCCGTCCTTTGCTGATCTGCCGCAGCCGGGTGCCGGCAAGGTCAAGGTCGCGCTTGGCCGTTTGCTGCGTTGTCTTCTGGAAAGCGTGCAGCACATATACGACATCTGCCAGGCTTGCGACGTAGATCACGCGGAACGCCCCGCGGTCGTCGCGCACGCGGATTTCGCGGACGCCGGGACCAATGGTCGTCATCGGCTTCCAATCATCGGGATCAAGCCCCCGCTGGACGCGATCGAGTTGGCGGCCTGCCTCCCGGCGCGCACCTGGCGGGAAATCGCGCAGGTCGTCCAACGCTCCGCCCACGAAGGAGACCGGCTTCATGCTTGATCGGGCATTCGCAAGGCGGGCAGCCCGTGAGGGGGTTGTAACCGAACGTCAGACATCAAATCCGATGTCGCTCTGGGGCGACAGGTGCGTTGGGTCCGAGGCGTCGAACTCCGGAAAGTAGAAGCCGACGTCGAGACGGAGGCGCACCGCAATCCCCAAAATATCGAACGAGAGAAAGTTGTTCTCCTGGTACGGGGACCCCTGGACTGGCACGGCAAACTCAAGCAACCGGTCCCGCGGCTTGAGGTTCGCCAAGAACCGTTCCAGCCGATCAACGCCGCCGAGATTGTCGAGCAGTGCCGAAAAGCCATCCGACCAAGGCACGTCGCAATTGAAGCCCCAATGCACGCTAAGTTGGTTTTTCTTGTAGGTGCGCTTCCCGTTTGGCGTCGCAGTTCCTTGCCGGTGGGTGGTAAAACTGCTTGCTGACAGAGCCGCGCCGGCTGCATCAGGGTCGCTGTCGAAGCCGGTAAGCACCAATTTGATTTGCCGGCTGCAGGCATCGCGCGGGATCATCCGGCCAACGCCGTGGTACGCCGCTTCGTGCGGGCACGAGCAACGGAACGCTCGATCCACCGTTCGTGACGGGTTACGGAGCTAACCACACTACCCATGCAGTCCGCTATTCTCCGCACAATCTGCGGAGATTAGCCGCCCCAATCACCGCATCGCAACTGCCCTAAACCACCCGCTCCCCCGCCCGCCAAACCTCCCGCACCACCGGCAGCCCCTCCCACTCCCGCACCCGCACCAAATCCCCCCGCAGCCCCGCCGCAATCCGCCCGCGGTCCGCCAGCCCAGCCATCCGCGCCGGCCCGGCCGTCACCATCGCCACCCCCTGCGCCAGCGTGATCCCCGCCTGCATCACCCCGGCAAACGCCGCCTCCAGCATCGACGACGGCACATAATCGCTGGCGAATGCATCCACCACGCCCGCCCGCACCAGGTCCGCCGCCGCGACATTCCCCGAGTGCGACCCCCCGCGCACGATGTTTGGCGCCCCGGCGATCACCTCCATCCCCGACGCCCGCGCCGCCGAGGCCGCCAGCATCGACACCGGGAACTCGCTGATCCCGATCCCGTCGGCGGCATTCTCCGCCACCTCCTCCGCGGTGTTGTCGTCATGGCTGGCCAGCACGATCCCCAGCGGCCCCATCCGCCGCAGCAGCCACGCCCGGTTCGGCCCGCGCAGCCGCGCGCGCTGCTCCTGCAATTCCTCGATGCGGCCCTCGATCCAGGCGGCCCCGTGCCCCTCGCGCACGCGCATCCGGCGGTAATGGTCCATGTTGGCGTACTGGCCGACGCCGGGGCTGTGGTCCATCAGGCTGACCATGCGCACGCGCGGGTGCTCGGCCACGGGGTCCAGCAGGTCCTGCATGTCGGGCGCCGGCAGCTCGCAGCGCAGGTGCAGGAAGTGCTCGGACTTCAGCAGCCCAGTGTCCGCCAGCGCGTTCAGGTCGGCCACGCCGTCGTGGAACGTCTGGGTGCGGTCCTTGTCGAAGCCGAGGTCCCCCAGGCACAGCGCGTCCAGCACCGTCGTCACCCCCGCCGCCGCGCACTGCGCATCGTGCGCCAGCATGGCCGACCGCGACGGCCAGCGGGCGTTGCTGCGCGGCTGCACCTGGCGCTCCAGGTTGTCGGTGTGCACGTCCACGACGCCGGGCACCAGCAGGTCGCCGTCCAGGTCCACGGCGCCCGGCAGGTGGCTGCGGCCGGGCTGCACGTCGGCGATGCCCGCGCCGTCCAGCACGACGGTGCCCAGCACCACCTCGTCGGCCAGGACCAGGCGGGCATTGGTGAGGATGGTGGTCATGCGGCTTCCTGCAGGGGATGGACGTGCAGCGTGGTATCGGCCACGGCGTCCCGCACCGCAACATCGTGGAAGATGCCGACGATGGCGCCGCCGCGTGCCTTGGCCGCCTGGATCATGCCGACCACGACATCGCGGTTGCGCGGGTCCAGCGCGGCGGTAGGCTCGTCCAGCAGCAGCACCGGGTGCCCGCCGATGAAGCCGCGCGCCAGGTTCACCCGCTGCTGCTCCCCGCCGGAGAAGGTGGCGGGCGGCAGGGCATGCAGCCGGTTCGGGATGCCGAGCAGCGCCAGCAGAGCGGCGGCGTCCACGCGGGCCTGGCCCGGCGCCGCGCCGCGCAGCACAGCCGCCTCCGCCACCACGTCCAGCGCCGGCACGCGGGGCACGGTTCGCAGGAACTGGCTGACGTAGCCCAGGCTGTCCCGCCGCACCTGCAGCACAAGGCGCGGGTCGGCGCCGGCCACATCGACCATTCCGTTCCCGTGCCGCACCAGGATGCGCCCGGCGTCCACGCGGTAGGTGCCATACAGCGCCCGCATCAGGGTCGATTTGCCCGCCCCGGACGGACCCACCAGCGCGATGCACTGCCCGGCCCGCAGCTCGAACCCGACTCCGTCCAGCACCGGGATGCGCGCCCCGCCTTGCAGGTGCAGGGTGAACGTCTTGGCCAGCCCCTCCGCCCGCAGCATCAGGGTCATGCGGACCAGCCCCGCCGACTGTCATTGCGAGCCGGCTTCGGCGCGGCAATCCAGGGGCCGCACGGACTGCGCTGGCCGCCCTGGATTGCCGCGTCGCAAGCGCTCCTCGCAATGACGGCGGTACCGATGGCGGCGCTGCCACGGCCACGGCGTGCCGCAGCCCTCAAGCGTGCAGCACCGAGCTGACGAGCAACTGCGTATACGGATGTCCCGGATCGTCCAGCACCTGGTCGGTCAGCCCGCTCTCCACCACCCGCCCGCCCTGCATCACCAGGATGCGCCCGGCCAGCAGCCGCGCCACCGCAAGGTCATGCGTCACCAGCACCACCGCCAGCCCCAGCCGCGCCACCAACCCCCGGATCAAGTCCAGCAGCCGCGCCTGCACCGAAACGTCCAGCCCGCCCGTCGGCTCGTCCATGAACACCAGGCGCGGGTGCGTCACCAGCGTGCGGGCGATCTGCAGGCGCTGCAGCATGCCGCCGGAGAAGGTGTGCGGCATGTCGTCGATGCGGCCCGGGTCGATCTCCACCAGGCGCAGCCAATCGGCGGCAGTCGCGCGGATGCCGCCATAATGCCGGGCGCCAGCCGCCATCAGCCGCTCGCCCACGTTGCCGCCAGCCGACACGCGCATCCGCAGCGCGCCGCGCGGGTCCTGCTGCACGAAGCCCCAATCCGACCGGTGCAGCGCCCGCAGCCGCGGCGCCGGCATGGCGCGCAGATCGTGCAGCGCCCCATCCGGGTCCCGGTACCACACCACCCCGACATCCGGCGCCATGCCGCCCGACAGCACGTTCAGCAGCGTCGTCTTGCCGGACCCGGACTCGCCGACGACGGCCAGCACCTCGCCGGGCCACAGGTCGGCGTCCACCCCGTCCAGCGCGGTGATGCCGCCGAACCGCAGCCCCAGGCCGCGGGCGGACAGCAGTGCGTCCGTCATTCCGCGGCCTTCGCCGCCGCGGTCCGCCCGCCGCAGTAATCGGTATCGGAGCAGACGAACATCCGCGTTCCCTGGTCATCCGTCACCACCTCGTCCAGGTAGCTCGTCCCCGAGTCGCACAGCGCGCAGCGCCCCGGCGCACGGACCGGTCGGAATGGGTGGTCGTCGAAGTCCAGCGAGCGCACCGCCGTGTAGGGCGGCACCGCGTAGATGCGCTTTTCCCGCCCGGCGCCGAACAGTTGCAGCGCCGGCATCCGGTCCAGCTTCGGATTGTCGAACGCCGGGATCGGCGACGGCGACATCAAGTACCGCCCGTTCACCATCACCGGAAAATCGTAGCTGCTGGCCGCGCTGCCCAGCCGGGCGATGTCCTCATACAGCTTCACCTGCATCAGCCCGTACTCGGCCAGGCCGTGCATCCGCCGGGTCTCGGCGCGGCTCGGCTCCAGCTTGGCCATCGGCTCGGGCATCGGCACCTGATAGATCAAGATTTGGCCCTCGCGCAGCGGGGTCTCCGGGATGCGGTGGCGGGTCTGGATCAGCGTGGCCTCCGCCGTGCGCGTCGTGGTGCGGACCCCGGCGGTGCGGGCGAAGAAGCGGCGGATGCTGACGGCGTTGGTGGTGTCGTCGGCGCCCTGGTCGATCACCTTTAGCACGTCCTGCGGCCCCAGCACCGCCGCCGTCACCTGGATGCCGCCGGTGCCCCAGCCATAGGGCAGCGGCATCTCCCGGCTGCCGAACGGCACCTGGTGCCCGGGGATCGCCACCGCCTTCAGGATGGCCCGGCGGATCATTCTTTTCGTTTGCTCGTCCAGGTAGGCGAAGTTGTAGCTCATGCTGGGAGGCCGCCGCAGAACGCCGTCATTGCGAGCCGGCTTCGGCGCGGCGATCCAGGGGTGGCGAGGCCAGGGGCGGCAAGGACTGCGCTGGCGACCCCTGGATTGCCGCGTCGCCCCGCTCCTCGCAATGACCGGCGGTGGCCTCGGCCCGCATCCGCCGCACCGTCTCCAACTCGCTCTGGAAATCGACGTAGTGCGGCAGCTTCAGATGCTCGACAAACCCGGTCGCCTCCACGTTGTCGCAGTGCGACAGCACGAACTCCACGTCTTGCGCCGGAGCCGCCGCGTGCTCGCCCAACTCCCCGGCCCGCATCGCCCGATCGACCAGCGCCATGCCCATCGCCCGGCGCTCGCCATGGCCGAAGCACAGGCCATACCCACGGGTGAACTGCGGCGGCGCAGTCCGGGACCCCTGGAACTGGTTGACCATCTGGCACTCCGTCAGCACCACGTCGCCGATGTCGATGGCGAACCCCAGCTCCGGCGGGGTGATCTCCACCGCAACCTCGCCCACCCGCAGCTCGCCGACGAACGGGTGGGTCCCGCCATAGCCGCGCTGGGTGGAGTACCCGAGCGCGAGAAGAAAGCCCTCATCCCCCCGCGCCAGCGCCTGCAGCCGTGCGTCCCGCCCGGCGGGGAACGCCAGCGGCTCCCGCGTCAGGTCGAATGGCGCCGTATCCGGCACGGGCGCATCCGACTCCACCAAGTCCTCCCGCCCCAGGATGCCGAAGGCGGGCGGCATGGCGGCCGGCGCGGCCTCGGCCTCGGACGGCGCGGGCGGGTTGGCGGCGGCGATGAAGTCCAGCAGGCGGTGCGTGTAGTCGTAGGTCGGACCGAGCACCTGGCCGCCCGGCAGGTCCTTGAAGATGGCGGACACCCGACGCATCGCCAGCATGTCGGCGGTGCGGACCGGCTCGCTGTGGGCGAAGCGGGGCAGGGTGGTGCGGTAGGCGCGCAGCAGGAACGCGGCCTCGATCAGGTCGCCCTGGGCCTGCCGGATCGCCAGCGCCGCCAGCCCGCGGTCCATCAGCGACCCCTCCGCCATCACGCGGTCCACGGCGCGGCCGAGCTGCCCGGTGATCTGCGCCGTGTCCAGGTGCGGCACCTCCGGGTCGCCCCGGCGCTCATGCGCCAGCCAAGCATGCGCGGCGTCGATGGCGCGCTCCCCGCCCTTCACGGCGACGTAGGCCACCCTATGCCTCCGCGACCTGGACGCTGCGGGGCAGGGCCGCCACCTGCCTCCCGGCGCAGAGCAGCAGGTCGATCCCGCACGGGAACAGCGCATGGTTGGCCGCCCACTCCGCAACGAAGCCGTCGGCCAGCCCGTCCACCGCCAGCACCGCGGGCGCGGCCAGGCCCGGCCCGGACAGGCGCAGCCGCCGGCCCTCGCCCAACCGTCCGACTTGCAGGATCACCGTCGCTCCCCGCTCCGGAGCCTCGTCGCTGCCCGTGTCGAAGCCCACGAGCGCCACCGGCCGGAGCGCCACTCCGAACGCTGCCCGCGCCTGCGGTACCACCGGGGCGCCGCAATGGAAGCCGATCCAGTCCCGCACCACCCCGGCGGCCTCGTCCAGCCACAGCGGGGACTCCGCATCCACCAGCGTCAGCACGGCCGCCGCGATCGCCGGGTCCAGCGGCGGCGGCGGGTCCAGCGCCGCCAGCGTGGCAATGCGGCCCGGGTGGGACAGGGCGTCCAGCACGGCGCGGAAGCACGCCTGGCTGTCCAGCACGGGATCGGCGAAGCCCGGGTGCAGCATCAGGACCGCATCGTCGCCAGGGTGAAGAACTGCACCTGCGTCGCCGCCGCACGCCGGGCCATCTGTGCCCGGCGTGCGGCCTGTGCCGCGGCCAAGGGGGCGATCACCCGCGCCTGCAGCGCCGGGCCGCCCTCCGGGTCCTGCAACGCGGCGTCCAGCACGGCCGCAAGCTCGGCCTGGCGCAGGTCGCGGCCCAGGCAAAAGGCATGGCCGACCTGGCCCGCTGCGGTGCGGACGGTGCAGCGTGCCACCGTTGCTTCCCCCAGGTTGAACGGGCTGCCCGTGCCGCCAGCCTGCCCGCGCACCATGACCAGCCCGATCTCCGGCCCGCGCAGCCGGTCATAGGCGGGCAGGGGACCAGCCAGCTCGGCCAGCTCCGCCGCCGAGGCCCGCGCCAGGACGGCCATCCAGCGTTGGCGGGGGAGGCGCGGCTGGTCTTGAACGGCGTCGGTCATGCCGGGGGCTGTCCCTCAAGTTGTCTAGACAACTACGGGCCGGGCCGCTTAGTGTCAAGCCAAACCCGCATCGCGCCGGGGCTGCGAGGATGATGTTTGCATGACGGCCGACCCGCCCGGCTCCACGCTCCCGTTATGGCGGCAGATCGCCCAGGGCGTGTCCGCCGGCATCGGTCCCGCCGGCCTGCGCCCCGGCGACCGCCTGCCGACCGAGGCGCAGTTGGCCGCCCAGTACGGGGTCAACCGCCACACCGTCCGCCGCGCCATCGAAAGCCTGGCCCGCGCCGGCCTGGTCCGGGTGCAGCAGGGCCGCGGCGCCTTCGTCGCCGAGGACATGCTGGACTACGCCGTCGCCGCCCGCACCCGCTTCTCCGAGTGGGTCCGCCGCCAAAACCGGGAGCCGTCCGGCCAGGCCCTGCACCTGCGCAACATGGCCGCCACCCCCGCCGTCGCGGCGGCGCTGGAGATGGAGCCGGGCGGGAGGGTGGTAGCTTATGAGCGCCTGGGCCTGGCCGATGGCGTACCGGTCGCCCTGACCACCCACCTGTTCCCCGCCATGCGCCTGCCCGGCCTGCTGGACGCATTGCAGGGCCACCCCACCATCACCGCCGCATTGGGGGCGGTCGGGGTCGCCGACTACGTCCGCCGCTCGACCCGCGTGTCGGCCCGGATGCCCACCGCCGAAGAGGCCGGGCTGTTGCAGGCGCCCCGCCGCCACCCCGTGCTGGTGTGCGAGAACGTGAACGTGGACGCCGCCGGGGTGGTCGTGGAGTTCGGCATCGCCCGCTATCCCAGCACCCGGGTGGAGGTGGTGTTCGAACCCTGACGCCAACCACCGGCAGTCCTGACCGGCGACGGGCGCGTCGTCATTGCGAGCCGGCTTCGGCGCGGCAATCCAGGCGGCGCGGGCCACCTCCGCCGGCCTGGCCACCTCCGCCGGCCTGGACTGCCGCGCCGCAAGCGCGGCCCACGATGACGGGCGCCGATTGGGATACACCGGCCAGAGCGGCTGGCATGATGGCATTCCGCCACACCTGCGCTTTCATACTGCGAACCTAACATTGCCCTGCATCAACGTTGCGGAGGCCGTGCTAAGCAGCAACGATGCCGAACCCACCGACAAACCAGGTTACCCATCGAACGCCGCCGGCCAGCCCAACCCTTCGTACTGCCCCCGCGGCAGCGGCTGGCGCAGGGCGGCTCATGCGGGTGGCGGCGGTGCTGTCCCTGGCGGTTGGGCTTTCGGCCTGCATGGAGCCAGCAGGCACGGTTCGCGTTGACGGGGCCTATGCCTCGCCTGTCCGCCCGGCCGTGTCGCCAGAGGTCGGCGAGACCACCTATCGCGCGGTGGACCGCCTGGTGGACAGCGGCGCCTACCGGCTGAACCCGGCCGGCACCATCGCCGTCGGCACGTTCATCGACCGCCAGGCGCCCGGCGCCGACGAGGCGTTCGGCAGCTTCGTCGCCGACCTCGTACGCACCCGCCTGGTGCAGCGCGGCCTGATCGTCACGGAACCCCGCCCGCCCAGCCTCACCCCCGTGAGCCATCGCGCCAGCCGGCCGGGACGGGTGCGCCGCGGCCGCGCCGCCATGGTCCGCGCAGCCGGGTCCGAGGTCGTCATGGGCACCTACCTGGAGGGGCCGGAACTAACCTACGTCAGCCTGAAAGTGGTTTCCACCCGCAGCAACCGCATCCTGGCCGCCGTTGATTTCGCGGTCCCGCGGACCCGGTAGCACCGGCCCGCCCCGACGTGGACACTGCCTGGAACGCTGCCTGGACGACGCAGGAATGGCTGGAGGCCGATGGGCGCGGCGGCTTCGCCATGGGGCCGGTCGCCGGGCCGCGCACCCGCTGCTACCATGCGCTGCTGCTGACCGCCGTCACGCCGCCCACCGGGCGCATGGTGCTGGTGAACGGCATCGAGGCTTGGGTGGACAGCCCCGCCGGGCGGTTCCCCTTGGGCACGCAGGGCTACGTGCCGGATGTGCTCTACCCCGATGCCGAGCCCTACCTGGCCGGCTTCACCCGGCAGCCCTGGCCGACCTGGACCTTCCACGGCCCCGGCGGCCTGACGGTGACCCAGGAGGTGTTCACATCCCCCGCCACCGGCGACACCGTGCTGCGCTGGCGTGCCACCGGCCCGGCGGTGCTGCGGGTGCGGCCGCTGCTGTCCGGCCGCGACTACCATTCGCTGCACCACGAGAACCCGGCGTTCTGCTTCGACCCCATGCTGCAGGCCGGCAGCGCCGTCTGGCGCCCGTACGGGGACGTGCCGCCCATCGGCGTCCTGACCAACGGCACGTACCGGCACGACCCCACCTGGTATCGCAACTTCCTCTATGCGGCGGAGCGCGACCGCGGCCTGGCCTGCATCGAGGACCTGGCCGCGCCCGGCGAGTTCACCTGGACCCTGGGCGCCGGCGACGCGGTGATGGTGCTGCGCGCCTCCGCCGAGCAGCCGCCGGACCCCCTGGCCCACGCCGACGCCCTGGCCGCCGCCGAGCGGACCCGGCGGGCGGCCGTGGGTCCGCTGACCGGCGCCGCCACGGCCTACCTGGTGGGACGCGGCGCCGGGCTGTCGGTGATCGCCGGCTACCCTTGGTTCTCCGATTGGGGCCGCGACACCTTCATCGCCCTGCGCGGCCTGCTGATCGCCACCGGCCGGCCCGACGTGGCCGAGCAGGTGCTGCTGGAGTGGTCCGGCCTGGTGTCGGAGGGCATGCTGCCCAACCGCTTCCCGGACGATGGCGCGGCGCCGGAGTACAACACCGCCGACGCCTCGCTGTGGTTCGTCGTGGCGGTGCACGACCTGTTGGCGGCCCTCGGTGCCGCGGCGGCCCCGGCGACCGTGGCGCGGCTGCGCACGGCGGTGCTGGCCATCCTGGACGGCCATGCCGACGGGACGCGGTATGGCATCGCCATGGACCGGGACGGGCTGCTGCGGGCCGGGGTGCCGGGCCAGCAACTGACCTGGATGGATGCGAAGGTGGGCGACTGGGTGGTGACCCCGCGCATCGGCAAGCCCGTCGAGATCCAGGCGCTGTGGATCAACGCCTTGCAGATCGGCGCCCAATGGAACCCGCGCTGGGCGCCAGTGGCGGCGCAGGCTGCGGCGACGTTCCTGCGCCGCTTTCCGAACCCGGCCGGCGGCCTGCACGACGTGGTGGACGTGGACGGCGTTCCCGGCACGGTGGACAGCGCCGTTCGCCCCAACCAGGTGCTTGCGGCGGGCGGCCTGCCCTATGCCGTGCTGGACCCGGCCGCCGCCCGGCCGATGCTCGCCGTGGTGGAGGCGTGGCTGCTGACCCCGATGGGCCTTCGTACGCTGTCGCCGGACGACCCGGCCTACCGTGCCCACTATGCCGGCGGCCGGCTGAAGCGCGACGGCGCCTACCACCAGGGCACCGTCTGGCCGTGGCTGATCGGTCCCTATGTGGACGCCTGGCTGCGCGCGCATGGCAGCACGCCCGCCACCCGCGCCCAGATGCGCGCGCTGCTGGCGCCCCTGCTGGCGCACCTGGAGGCGGCGGGGCTTGGCCATGTGTCGGAGGTCGCGGACGGCGATGCGCCGCACCGGCCGGGCGGGTGCCCGTTCCAGGCGTGGTCCCTGGGGGAGCTGATCCGGGCGTTGGGGCTGACCGCGCCGGAGTAGGTCATCCGCCCAACCTGCGGCACGAGGACCGCAACAGCACATCGGTTATGCCAGCCGGCGGAAGTCTCGGCCAGTGACGAGAGCGCCGCCATTGCGAGCCGCGCTTGCGGCGCGGCAATCCAGGGGCCGCAAGCGCAATTCAAGCCTCCCTGGATCGCCGCGCCGAAGCCGTCTCGCGATGACGGGCGCCGCTGAACGGGACATTCTGGCGGCTGATGTCATGCCGCCGCCGGCTGCATCGGCAGCCCCGCCGCTCAGTCCAGCAGCCAGCGGAGCGAACGCCGCAGCGCCGCCGTGCCGTCCCGCTCGAACCACCGTCCGTGCGCGAAGATGACGCGCTCGGGCTGCAGCGCGACCAGCCGCCCTGCGCGCTGCGCCGCTTCCTGCCGCCGCAGCTTGACCGCGGCCCGCAAGTAGGGCGGCGGCACGCCATCCGGCGCCGTGATGCCGAACAGGCGGGCCACCGGGCGCAGCGGCGCCGGCAGCTTGTCCGCCTCCAGGTTCAGCACCAGGTCGGTCAGCACCAGGGTGCGCGTGGGACGATGGAACAGCGCCACCTCATTGAAGCCGAGGCCGCCCGGCACATCCGCCAGCCCCATGGCCCCGCCCCACTCGGCCGGCGGCGTGTCAGACAGGTCGTGGTCCAGCCGCACGCCGCTCGCCTGCACCTGCGAGCGGTCGCGCAGCCCGGGCGCCGCCCAGGTGGTGGCGTCCGGGCAGGCGCGCTGCCACTCCGGCAGGAACGTCCAATGCACGACGTTGGGGGCCACAAGGTGCCGGATGGGGCCGAGCGCCTCGATCTGCCTCTTGAGGGACAGGCTGAACCGGGTGGGGGAATGCAGCAGCAGGCCGCCGTCCGGCAGGCGGATGACCGTCATGCGGGCCGGCATGATCCGCCCGGCGAGGCCGGACAACATGCTGTCCACGATGAACACGCCGTCCGCGACCGGCTTGGGCGTGTCCAGCGGCGGATATCCGGCCTTGGCGGCAGGCGTGCTGCCCGTCATGCGGTCGGCCCATGTGCCCTGGCCCGGGCCGCTGACCGGCTTGGCGCTGCTGAGCGCGACCACCGCCAGCTCGGACAGGCCGACCGCAACCAGCAGCGCGCGGGCGCCTGCAGGCTGGCGGCGCATCAGCAACCCCGCGCCGCACAGCGCCGCACCCGCGAGGGCGTCGAGCGCCAGGTGCTGGCGCATGGTCAGCCGGGCCGACAAGCCGGCCTCGTAGTCGGTCAGCACCGAGTAGCCCGCGTGCGACAGGCTGGCGGTCCCGAGCGTGGCCCGCACCGGCGGCGGCAGGCTACTGGAGGTCGCCAGGGTGCCGAGCAGTGAGGCCACCGTGTAGTCGATGGCGCCGTGCAGCCGCGTGCTGATCATGGTCGGATGCTTCCGTACGTTGGAAGCGGAAGCAACGGCGCAGCGGCGCGATGGATGCCGGGCCGCACTTCACCGCTGCGGCACCAGGCCCAATCTGCCCTAGTCCCCGGTCTGCCCCAAGTCCACGTCGAAGACGGCCTGCCAAGCTGCCTCCGCACCCGGCCAGGTGGGGGAACACGACCGGATACCGTCCTGAAAAGGGCTTTCAGGCCGGCAGGACGTGCGTGACGCCCGCCCCGCTCCCATGTGACACTCCACCATGCCCGACCAGATCACCCCATCCCCGCCGCACCCCTTCGCGACCTTCGCCGCCCAGGTCCAGCCGCAACCCGCCTTGCGCGCCGCCATCACCGCCGCCACCCGCCGCCCTGAATCCCTCTGCGTCCAGGCCCTGCTCCCCGCCGCCACCCTGCCCGCCGCCGCCGTGCAGCAGGCCGAGGTCCTCGCCGCCCACCTGGTGACTGCCCTGCGCGCCAAGGGCGCCCGCGGCACCGTCGAGGGCCTGGTGCGCGAGTACGCCCTGTCCAGCCAGGAGGGCGTGGCGCTGATGTGCCTGGCCGAAGCCCTGCTCCGCATCCCCGACCTGCCCACCCGCGACGCGCTGATCCGCGACAAGATCAGCACGGGGGACTGGCACGCCCATGTCGGCCACTCGCCCTCCTTGTTCGTCAACGCCGCCACCTGGGGCCTGGTCGTCACCGGCAAGCTCACCGCCACCACGGCGCACTCCGGCCTGGCCGCCGCGCTGACCCGGCTGATCGGCCGCGGCGGCGAGCCGCTGATCCGCCGCGGCGTGGACATGGCGATGCGCATGATGGGCGAGCAGTTCGTCACCGGCCAGACCATCCAGGAAGCACTGTCCCGCAGCCGCAAGCTGGAGGCGCGCGGCTACCGCTACAGCTACGACATGCTCGGCGAGGCCGCGATGACCGCCGACGACGCCGCCCGCTATTACGCCGACTACGAGGCCGCCATCCACGCCATCGGCCGGGCGAGCGCCGGGCGCGGCATCATCGGCGGCCCCGGCATCTCGATCAAGCTGTCGGCGCTGCACCCGCGCTACTCCCTCCTGCAGCGCCCGCGCGTGATGGCGGAGCTGCTGCCGCGCCTGCAATCGCTCGCCGCCCTGGCCCGCGGCTACGACATCGGCCTGAACATCGACGCCGAGGAAAGCGAGCGGCTGGACCCATCGCTAGACCTGCTGGACGCGCTGTGCCACGACCCGGCGCTAACCGGCTGGCACGGCATCGGCTTCGTGGTCCAAGCCTACCAGAAGCGTGCGCCGTTCGTGCTCGACTGGATCATCGACCTGGCCCGGCGCAGCGACCACCGCCTGATGGTGCGCCTGGTCAAGGGCGCCTACTGGGACAGCGAGATCAAGCGCGCCCAGGTGGACGGCCTCGACGGCTTCCCGGTGTTCACCCGCAAGGTGCACACCGACGTGTCCTACCTGGCCTGCGCCCGCAAGCTGCTGGGTGCGCCCGACGCGGTGTTCCCGCAGTTCGCCACCCACAACGCCTACACCGTCGCCGCCATCCACAGCATGGCGCCCGACTGGCGGCCGGACCGCTACGAGTTCCAGTGCCTGCACGGCATGGGCGAGCCGCTGTACGAGGAAGTGGTGGGTCCGCTGGACCGCCCCTGCCGCATCTACGCCCCTGTCGGCACGCACGAGACCCTGCTGGCCTACCTGGTGCGCCGCCTGCTGGAGAACGGCGCCAACTCCTCGTTCGTGAACCGCATCCAGGACCCCTCGATCCCCGTGGCGGAGCTGGCCGCCGACCCGGTGGCGCCCGTCGCCGCCGGGCACCCCATCGGCGCCCCGCACCCGATGATCCGTCTGCCGCGTGAGCTGTTCGGGGATCGGGCGAACTCCGCCGGGTTGGACTTCTCCAATGAGCAGGTGTTGTCCGGCCTGGCCGGTCCGTTGCGGGCCGACGCCCAATGGTCAGCCGGCGACGGGAGCGCCGCGCCGCAGCCGGTCCGCAACCCCGGGGATCACCGGGACGTGGTGGGCTGGGTGCGGGAAGCCGTGCCAGCCGAGGTGGATGCCGCCCTGGCCCGCGCCGCCGCCGCCGCGCCAGGCTGGGCCGCCACCCCGCCGCCTGACCGCGCCGCCTGCCTGTTGCGCGCCGCCGACGCGATGGAGGCCGCAATGCCCCGCCTGCTCGGCCTGATCGTGCGCGAGGCCGGCAAGTCCCTGCCCAACGCCGTGGCCGAGGTGCGCGAGGCCGTGGATTTCCTGCGCTACTACGCCGGGCAGGCCGCGGGTTTCGGCCCGGCGCACCGCCCGCTCGGCCCCGTCGCCTGCATCAGCCCGTGGAATTTCCCCCTAGCGATCTTCACCGGCCAGGCCGCGGCGGCGCTGGCGGCCGGCAACCCCGTGCTGGCAAAGCCGGCGGAGGAGACGCCGCTGATCGCCGCCCAGGCCGTCCGAATCCTGCACGACGCCGGGGTGCCGCGCGACGCCCTGCAACTGGTGCCCGGCGCGGGCGAGACCGGCGCGCAACTGGTCGGCGATGCCCGGGTGCAGGGCGTGGTGTTCACGGGGTCAACGGAGGTGGCGCGGCTGATCCAGGCGCAGCTTGCCCGGCGGCTGGGAGCAGGGGGAGCGCCCATCCCGCTGATCGCCGAGACCGGCGGGCAGAACGCCATGATCGTGGACAGCTCCGCCCTGGTGGAGCAGGTGGTGGCCGACGTGCTGGCGTCGGCATTCGACAGCGCGGGGCAGCGGTGTTCGGCCCTGCGCCTGCTATGCGTGCAGGAGGAGGTGGCGGACCGCCTGCTGCTGATGCTGCGCAGCGCGCTGGCGGAGCTGCGGGTGGGCAACCCGGACCGGCTGGACACCGATGTCGGCCCGGTGATCTCGGCTGCGGCGCGCGACGGCATCGCCGGGCACATCGCGGCGATGCAGGCGGCGGGGCACCGGGTCCACGCCGCGCCGCTGCCGCCCGAGTGCGACGCCGGCACCTTCGTGGCGCCCACGGTGATCGAGGTCGGCGCGGTGTCGGACGTGCAGCGCGAGGTGTTCGGCCCGGTGCTGCACCTGCTGCGCTTCCCGCGGGACGGGATGGATGCGGTGGTGGATGCGGTGAACGCCACCGGCTATGGCCTGACGTTCGGGCTGCACACCCGGATCGACGAGGTGGTGGAGCGTGTGACCGCCCGGGCGGCGGCGGGCAACCTCTATGTCAACCGCAACATGGTCGGCGCCGTGGTGGGCGTGCAGCCGTTCGGCGGGCACGGCCTGTCCGGCACGGGTCCGAAGGCAGGCGGGCCGCTATACCTGCGCCGCCTGCTGGCGTCCTGCCCGGCGGCGACCGGCCTGCCATCTGGCGCCCCGGCAGCCCCGGCCCAGGCATGGCAGGCATGGCTGACGGAGCAGGGGTACGACGCCGCCGCCGCCGACTGCGCCGCAATGATCGCAGCCGCACCAGTGGGGATTGCGGTGGAGTTGCCGGGGCCGGTAGGCGAACGGAACCTGTATGGGACCCGGCCGCGCGGCGCCGTCGCCTGTGTCGGCGACAACGAGGCGACATTGCGCCAGGTCGGCGCAGCCTTGGCGACCGGCAACCGTGCCGTGGCATCCGGGTTGGGCGGCCTGCCGCCGGGCTTGCAGGATTGGGTCCGCATCGTGCCCGACCCAGCGGCGGAGCCGTGCGACGCGGTGCTGTTCCACGGTGAGGCGGCGGCCCTGGCAACGCTGGCCGCAGCCGTGGCGGCCCGGCCCGGCCCGATTGCGCCCGTCCTCACCGGCCCAAGCTACGCGCTTGACCCCCTGGTCCAAGAAAGGTCCGTCAGCACCAACACCGCCGCGGCTGGCGGCAACGCCAACCTGATGACGCTGGGCTGATGCAGGGTCGGTCCCGTGGCAAAGGCCGATAAGCCTGACCGGCGCGGGCGTGCCGTCCTTGCAAGCCGCGCTTGCAGCGTGGAGGGCTGACCAGCGCCGTCCATACCGCCCTGGATCGCCTCGCCGCTGTCGGAGGACGCCGCCGGATCAAGGCGTCCGGCGGCGTCCTGCAGCCGCCTACCGTGCCGCCAGCGCGTGCGCCCGGCGGCTGCGCAACCCGGCCAGACGGCGGCTCCAAGCCGCCCAGAACTGCGCGCTGTCCATCTTGCCGTGCGGGCGGGCCTGTAGCCGGACCGGGGCGGACAGGCCAGGCGCGACCAGGCCGCGCGCGATCACCGGAACGGCAGCCGCCGCGCCCAGCGGAGAGCCGACGGAGACCAGGTATAGCCGCACCCGCTCGCAGTAATCGGCTGACCGGGGCGACATCGCATCCTCCCCGTGCCCGGCGCGATACTTCATCAAGGCGTTGCACAGGTTGCCGCCCGCCAGGAACCAGGCGCCGCTGAGGTAGGTGACGCCGAGGCGGATGTTGGTCGCCGGGTCGGCCAACTCCGCCGGGCTGCCGCGAAATCCCAGCATCGCGGCGGTCGAGGGCAGCACTTGCATCAGCCCGACCTCGCCGTCGGCGCCCTGGGCGGCCGGGTCCCAGTTGCTCTCGACGGTGGCGACGGCGTTGCCCAGGGCAGGGGGCAGGCCGCGGCGCTCGGCCTCATAGGTGACCAGGGCAGAGTAGGCGACGCGGGCGGCGTCCGGGTCGGCATGGGCGGCGCCGGACAGCAGGAGCAGCGCCGGTGGCACGCATCGGAGGGTCTGCACCATCATCCGCTCCCCCTGTGCTTCTGAGGAACCGCCTGGCTCCCGAAGTTGGACTCGAACCAACGACCGAGCGATTAACAGTCGCTTGCTCTACCAGCTGAGCTATTCGGGATCAGGCGGGACGCCCCTATAGCGCCGCCGCCCCGCGGACGCAAACGGCTTTTGCAGATTTGCGCTGCCGCAGCCCTGGCGCGGCGCAACGCGGTCTGTTATGCGGCACAGGCCGTGCGGGTGTGGTGGAACGGTAGACACAGCAGACTCAAAATCTGCCGGCTGCAAGGCCATGTCGGTTCGAGTCCGACCACCCGCAGGCCGCATCCTACCCGGGGCACGGCTGCATTCTCAAGGCTGCATTTAGTATCGCTTTGGCTGCGTTGAGGTCCGGGCCGGAATCGAACCGGCATTCGAGGATTTGCAGTCCTCTGCATCACCACTCTGCCACCGGACCCAAGGAAACGCAGCAGGCAGCAGCCCGCCGTGTATCGTCCACACACCCGGCCCGGTCAAGCGCCGTACGCACGCCCACAACAGCAATCGCGCATGGCGCAGGGGCACCCCTTCCTCCGGAAAACGGCGCAGCCAGCGGCCTCGCGCCACTGGCCTTGGGCGCCGTTGGCCTTGGCGGCCCCAGCAGCCTCCCCGCATCGGCCAGCTTTGCACGGCTCCGCCCCGCACCTATAAGGCACGGACACCGCAGCACAGGACCTTCATGGACCAGCCCGGCTTGGACTATGCCTCCGCACGCGACCACATGGTCGATGGCCAGGTCCGCCCCAACAAGGTCATCGACCCCCGCGTCATCCGCGCCATGCGGACCCTGCCGCGCGAGCGCTTCGTGCCGCCGCACCTCGCAAGCCTGGCCTACGCCGACGAGGACGTGCCCCTCGCCCGCGGCCGCGCCCTGATGGAGCCGATGGTGATCGCCCGCCTCGTGCAGTTGGCCCGCGTGCGCGACGGCGACCGCGTGCTGGTCATCGGCGCCGGCGGCGGCTACGGCGCGGCGCTGATGGCGGCCTGCGGCGGCCAGGTGACGGCGCTGGAGGACGACGAGGCGCTGCTCGCCACGGCGCGCCAGGTGCTGCCGGCGCTGGCGCCGGGCGTCACCATCGTCGCCGGGCCGCTGCCGGCCGGGCAGCCCGGCGGAGCGCCCTGGGACGTCATCATGATCGAGGGCGCCGTGCGCGCCATCCCCTCCGGCATCGCCGCGCAGCTCCGCACCGACGGCGGGCGGCTGGTGACGGTGTTGGCGTTCAAGCCCGGCTTCGGCCACGGCGTGCTGGCCGAGCCGAGCCGCCCCGGCGACGTGCGTGCCCAGCCGATGTTCGATTGCGCCACCCCGCTGCTGCCGGCGTTCCAGGACAGGCCGCTGTTCCAGTTCTGAGCAACACTGCCGAGGGCCTCTGCCTCCAGGGTCTCCCGGATGCGTGATAGCTGGTTGGAGCCGGTGGGCTGCTTGTGGCAGAGTGCCCCGGGCCGGGGCGTCGCCTGGCGTTGGCTCGGCAAGGATGGAGGCAAGGGTACATGCGTTTCATGGTCACATGCGTCGCTGCATTGCCGCTGATGCACGCCGGCCTCGCCGCGGCGCAGCCCCGCACCATCCAGGACGCGCTGGCGCAGGCCTACTCCACCAACCCTACCCTGCAGACCGCGCGCGCCCAGTTGCGAGCGACCGATGAAGGCGTGCCGCAGGCCCTGTCCGGCTGGCGTCCGACGGTCATCATCGCCAGCACCGCCGGCGGCGTCGTGGGCGACATCACTGGCTTGGCAGGCGTGCCGCCGGTCTCCGTGACCACCCGGAACAACCGTCCGGTCGATACCAACCAGCTTACGGTGACCCAGCCGCTCTACAGCGGCGGCGCCACCCGGGCCAACACCAACCGGGCGGACAACCAGGTGTTCGGCCAGCGCGGGCGCCTGCTGGCCAGCGAGCAGACGGTGTTCACCAACGTCGTCAATTCTTACGTCAACGTCATCCAGTCGCAGCAGACCCTGCAGCTCAACATCAACAATGAGCAGGTGCTGACCCGGCAGCTACAGGCCACCAACGACCGTTTCCGCGTCGGCGAGATCACCCGCACCGACGTGGCGCAGGCGGAGGCCGCCCTGGCCGGCGCCCGCGCCACCCGCCAGACCAGCGAGGGCAACCTGCAGATAGCCCGGTCCCAGTACCGGCAGTTCGTCGGCGAGCTGCCGGACCAACTGGTCGAGCCGCAGCCGCTGAAGCTTCCGGTCAAGAACCAGGCGGAGGCGGTCCAGCTCGCCGCGCAGAACAATCCGAACGTCGTCGCCGCCCTGTTCGACGACGCCGCAGCCCGCGACAACATCGACGTGCAGTTCAGCGCATTGATGCCGCAGCTCAGCCTCCAGGGGCAGGCCGCGCAGCTTGATGGAACCACCGTGGTCGGGGAGAACAGCAGGTCGGCGCAGCTCATCGTCAGCGCCTCCATCCCGCTATACCAGGGCGGCGCGGAGTACTCCCGCGTCCGCCAGGCCCGCCAGCAACAGCAGCAGACCCGCAAGACCTTGGACGACGTGCGGCGCCAGGCGGTGCAGCAGGCGGCGCAGGCGTGGGAGACCCTGGTGTCGTCGCGTGCCACCATCGACAGCGACCGCTCCGCCATCCGCGCCAACCAGATTGCGCTGGAGGGCGTGCAGCGCGAGGCCATCGTCGGCAGCCGCACCACGCTGGACGTGCTGAACGCCGAGCAGGCGCTGCTGAACTCCCGCGTCACCCTGGTGCAGAACTTGGCGTCCTACCTCAACGCATCCTACGCCGTGGCCGCCGCAATCGGCCGGCTGACGGCCCGCGACCTGGCCCTGAAGGTGCCGCTGTATGACGAGACTGCATACTACAACGCCGTGCGGCAAAAGCTGTTCGGCACGGGCGATTACGCCGTGAACCAGCCGGGGCGCTAGGGGTGGCGCTGCCGCCGGCGCCGGCCGGTCCCGAGCCATCGAGCGATCCCTCGATGGAGGACATCCTCGCCTCGATCCGCAAGATCCTCGATGAGGACGACGCCGGCAAGGCGACGGGCGGGACCACAGCCGAGCCGCATCCTGCACCGGCTCCCCCGCATCGCGAGGCGCCAGCGGATGACGTGCTGATGCTGGACGAGTCGATGATGGTGCCCGATGACTTCCTGGCCATGCAGTCGTTCCCGGCATTGCAAGCGCCAGCCGAGACCGCTTCCGCGGGCATGGCGCTGCCCGCGCCAGAGCCAACGTCGCAAGAGCCAGTCCCGCAAGAGCCAGTGCCGCAAGGGTCAGTGCCGCAAGGGTCAGTGCCGCAAGGGTCAGTGCCGCCTGGGCCAGCGGCGCCCGAACTCGTCCCGCCTGCGCCGGCTGCGTCCGAGCCAGCCCCGCCCGTGCCGATGCCGCCGCCGGCCATCACCACGCCGCTGGCAACCCCGCTGGTCAGCCCCGCCGCGGCCGGCGCCGCCTCCGGCTCGGTCGAGATGCTCATGCGTACCCTGGCCCGGGAGCGCACCACCGCCACGCACCGCGGCGGGCCGACCATCGAGGACCTGGTCCGCGAGGAAATGCGCCCGCTGCTGCGCGAGTGGCTGGACACCCACCTGCCGCCCCTGGTCGAGCGCCTGGTCCGCACGGAGATCGAGCGCGTGGTGAACCGCATGTCGTCCTGATCCAGCGGCCCTGATCTGGCCTACTGCCGAGCCCGCGCAGTGCCGATCTGGCCCAGTGCCGATCTAGCGTTGACCCTGACCTGACGCCGCCCCGCCTTCCCGCCAGACGTGCCGCGGTCTAAAAGCGGGGAATGTTAAGCAAGAGCTTCGTCCCCGCCGACGTGGAGCCTGGCCTCTATGCCGGGTGGGAGGCCACAGGCGCGTTCCATGCCGACCCGGCTTCCACGGCAGCGCCCTACACCATCATGATCCCGCCGCCCAACGTCACCGGCAGCCTGCACATGGGCCACGCCCTGACCATGACCTTGCAGGACACCCTGGTCCGCTGGCGCCGCATGCAGGGCCGCGACGCCCTCTGGCAGCCCGGCACCGACCACGCCGGCATCGCCACGCAACTGGTCGTCGAGCGGCTGCTGGCCAAGGAGGGCGGGTCCCGCCAGGGCATCGGCCGCGACGCCTTCACCCGGCGCGTGTGGGACTGGAAGGCGGAGTCCGGCGGCGCCATCACCGGGCAGCTCCGCCGGCTGGGCGCGTCGCTCGATTGGCAGCGCGAGCGGTTCACCATGGACGACGGCCTGTCCGACGCCGTGCGGGAGGTGTTCGTCACCCTGCACCGCCAGGGCCTGATCTACCGCGACCGCCGGCTGGTGAACTGGGACCCGCAGTTCCAGTCCGCCATCTCGGACCTGGAGGTGGAGGCGCGTGAGGTCAAAGGCAGCCTGTGGCACATCCGCTACGCCATCGACGGCCAGCCTGACCGCTCCATCACCGTCGCCACCACCCGGCCGGAGACCATGCTGGGCGACACCGCCGTCGCCGTGCACCCGGACGACGGCCGCTACCGCGACCTGGTGGGCCAGCACGCCATCCTGCCGCTGACCGGGCGGCGCATCCCGATCGTGGCCGACGCCTACTCCGACCCGGAGAAGGGCACCGGCGCCGTCAAGATCACCCCGGCGCATGACTTCAACGACTTCCAGGTCGGCCAGCGCCACAGCCTGCCGATGCCGTCCGTGCTGGACCGCGAGGGCCGGGTAACGCTGACCGAGCTGGAGCTGGAGCTGGGACCGGAGGCCGGGTTCGTCCGCACCCTGCAGGGCCAGGACCGCGGTGCCGCCCGCAAGGCCATCGTGGCGGAGCTGGAGCGGTTGGGCCTGCTGGAGCAGGTGGAGCCGCACACCCACCAGGTCCCGCACGGCGACCGCTCCGGCGTGCCCATCGAGCCGCTGCTGACGACGCAATGGTATTGCAACGCCGCCGAGCTGGCCAAGCCCGCCATCGCCGCCGTCGAAAGCGGCGCGACCGAGTTCGTGCCCCGGCAGTGGGAGAACACCTTCTTCGCCTGGATGCGCGACATCCAGCCCTGGTGCAT
>CAXTAT010000044.1:0-26550 GCA_964242415.1 uncultured Acetobacteraceae bacterium | reverse complement strand
CCGTATCGCCTGCGACCGGTGTTCCCGCAGGCGACCAATCGGCATCGGTGGCGTATGGCGCATCAGCGCCATTCCAAGTCTTCGTGGTCATGATTACCTCTGGATTAACGATGATTGCGCAAGGTTGCAACTCAGGTGATACGCCTTGTCCAAAACTACAAGGGCCGCACGCGATTGTCGGAATCTTTTACAATTCACCGGTGTAAGCGGCTTCAACTAATTATAACACATTGAATTCGCTTATTTACCTGGCATGGCACTATTTTTGCTAACGAATGGTTCAGGCATCAGCGGTGTTCGCAGGCCAAATTTAAGGGACGTGTTTATGTTCAGTCTTAAGAAGGTCTTGCTTGCTGGCGCTGCGCTGCTGGTCACCGCGGGCGTTGCCAATGCGACGACCTCGACATCTTCCGTGTCGTTTGGTCCGACGCCGACCGATTTCACTAGCCCGAATCTGACCATTCAGCCTTTCGATACGACCTTGGGAACGTTGACCAGCGTCACCCTGACCGAGTCCGCCACCGAGAATTTTAGCGGCAGCCTGACCAACCAGGCCACGACGGCCCAGGCATTCAACTTCGCGCAAAACTCAACGGTTGAGTTGAACAGCGCAGAAAGCGACATCAACACCCTGTTCGTCACGGTCTCGAAGACGCAGGATTTCGGCGAGTACAAGGGCGACGGAACCATCGCGCTTGCCGCTGGCGCCTCTGCGCCGATCACTGGAAGCCTGACGGCCTCGGACGTCGATAACATGACCTCCGGCTTCGCGGCCTTCGAGAACGGCCCTATCACCCTCAATGCTCAGACGTTGACCAGCACGACATTCACCGGCGGCGGCGGCAACATCACCAGCAGCGTGGCCACCAACGCGAGCGGCACACTGACCGTGGCCTACAACTACACGGCGGCGCCCACACCCACGCCGACTCCGGCCCCGACGCCCACCCCGACCGGCGTTCCCGAACCCGCCTCGATGGCGCTGATTGGTGCTGGCCTGGCTGGCCTGGGCCTGCTACGCCGCCGCAAGGCCTGATCAGCGTGTCCGTTTCAGCAAACGGGCGTTAAAGAAGGCGGGTGCTGACATGTGGCAGAGCCCGCCTTCCACTAAGAGCGCCTATCAAAACCTATCTAAGCCATTGATTTCATTTAAGGTGAGCAGGTTGTGTTAGGCGCTCTAATTGGAGACTTGCCAGACATAGGTGTAAAATCAACCGATTCGGTGCAAATGGCGCTTCAAATACGCCCGAGAATGGCTGCGGCCGTGATCGCGGCCTTGTCCCCGAACGTCCTTAATGTCATTACGTGGGTGTGTTCTAGGTCCCGGTGAGCCAACACGCCAGGCAATGCCGCGGCCAGCACGGACCGTGGCAGGCGCTGGCTCCGCCCCGCACACAGCCAGGCTTGTCCGATGGCCCTGAGGCGATCGGCAACCGGGGCAAGCCTTCTGTCGGCGGGGTTGGCGAACACATCCGCGTCGGTCAGCCCGGCGTCAGCCAGGGCGTCGGCGGGCAGCACCGTACGCGACTGCCGGGCCAGCGCCGGGACACTCCGCAGCACCCCTGAAACGCCATAAGCAGACCCGATCGCACGCAATGCACCAACCGCCGCCGGTGCCGCGCCCAAGGCCCGGCCGGCCGCCACCGCCACGCCGCCCGCCGCCGCCTGCACGTAAGCCTCGAACGCGGCAACGCTCTCCACCGGCTCGGCCTCCGCCTCCCGCCCGTCGATCATCGCCAGGATGTCGGCAGCCTCCAGCCGTCCCTCGTCCAGCGCCTCCCCAAGCGGCCCCGCCACGTCGTGCCGCCGCCGTGCGCCCTCCGCCACCTCGCGCCACCATTGCAGCCGGATCAGCGCCAGCATCGGGTTGGACACCACCTCCCGCGCCCGCGCCAGCTCGTGGTTCGTGGCATACAGCACGAACAGGGTTTCGCGGTGGATCGCCGGGGCGAACAGGGCGGTGAAGAAGCGGTCGGGGTCGTGGCGCTGCACGATCCGGCCCATGTCGGACAACTCGGTCATGCCGCCGACATGGCGGCGCTTGTCACGGGCCGCAACCTTGACGGCCCGGCGCGGTCGCGACCACTCTGCGCCCGCCACCACCAGGGATCATTACCATGGCGTTCGAACTCCCCCCCCTCCCCTACTCCCACAGCGCGCTGGCCGAGCGCGGCATGTGCCAGGAGACGCTGGAGCTGCACCACGACAAGCACCACCAGGCCTACGTCACCGCGCTGAACGGCTTCGTCGAGAAGACCCCGGCGCTGCAGGGCAAGTCGCTGGACGAGATCGTGGCGCTGTCCGCAGATGACCCCACCATGGCGCCGGTGCTCAACAATGCCGGGCAGCATTGGAACCACACGCTGTTCTGGCCGAACATGGCGCCGAACGGCGGCGGGATGCCGGGCAAGCTGGAAAGCAAGATCACCGAGGATTTCGGCAGCGTGCAGGCGTTCAAGGACGCCTTCAAGGCGGCGGCGGTCGGGCAGTTCGGGTCCGGCTGGGCGTGGCTGGTGCTGGGCAACGACGGGAAGCTGAAGGTGACCAAGACGCCGAACGGCTCCAACCCGCTGGCGACCAAGGAAGGCAAGGCGTTGCTGGGCTGCGACGTGTGGGAACACAGCTACTACCTGGATTTCCGCAACCGCCGGCCGGACTACGTGACCAACTGGCTGGACAAGCTGGCCAACTACGAGTTCGCCGCCGCCCAAATGGGGTGACGGCCCCGCTCCCCCTCCTCCATATTGAGGGAGGGGGAGCAGTTCGTTGCCGCGTAGCCGACCGTCGCGGGCCATGCTAACCCGAGCCGATGCCCCGCCGCGTCCCAACTGGCCCCGAGTCTCCGTCGGCCCCCTCCGCCCTGCCCGGCCTGCCCGCCGAAACCGTGGCGCGGCTGGAGGCTTATGTCGCCCTGCTCGCCAAGTGGACCCTCTCCATCAACCTGATCGCCGCCGCGGACCGCGCGCACCTGTGGCCCCGCCATGTGCTGGACAGCCTGCGCCTGTTGCCGCTGATCCCACCGGACGCCACGCGCGGGATCGACCTAGGCTCCGGCGCCGGCCTGCCCGGCCTCGTGCTGTCGATTGCGGCTGGCATCCCGTTCGACCTGATCGAGTCTGACCGGCGCAAGGCGGCCTTCCTAATGGAGGCGCAACGGGCCACCGGCGCCCCGGTCCAGGTGCACTGCCTGCGGATCGAGGCCGCCGCCCTGCCTCCGGCCCCGCTCGTCACCGCCCGTGCCCTGGCGCCGTTGGGCGCCCTGCTGGGCCTGGCCGCGCCGCTGCTGGCGCCGGGCGGCCTGGCGCTGTTTCCCAAGGGCGCCCGCGCCGCCGAAGAGCTGGCCCAGGCGCGGCAGCACTGGACCATGGACGTGCGCCAGGTGGACGACCCGGCACACCCCGGCTCCTGCATCCTCGCTGTCGGCAACCCCCGCCTGACTGCGCAGATCGGCCATGCCCAGACCGGCCATGCCCAGACCGGCCATGCCCAGACCGCCGCCCATGCCTGACAGCCTCCCCCCCAACCGGCCCGCGCGCGTGCTGGCCATCGCCAACCAAAAGGGTGGCGTCGGCAAGACCACCACCGCCATCAACCTCGCCACCTCCATGGCCGCCGCCGGGGAGCGGGTGCTGCTGATCGACCTCGATCCGCAGGGCAACGCCTCGACCGGCCTGGGCGTCGTCCCGGCCCGGCGCGGCCGTGGCACCTACGCGGCGCTGATGGGCCAGGAAAGCCTTGCCAACGCCGTGCTGCAGACCGAAATCCCGGACCTCGGCCTGGTGCCCGCCGACTCCGACCTGGCCGGTGCGGAGGTGGAGTTGGCCGTGCTCGGGCAGCGCGAGTTCAAGTTGCAGCACGCGCTGCGCGGCGTCGCCGGGCAGTACACCTTCGTGCTGATCGACTGCCCGCCCAGCCTAGGGCTGCTGACGGTGAACGGCCTGGTGGCGGCGGACGCGGTGCTGGTGCCCCTGCAGTGCGAGTTCTATGCGCTTGAGGGCCTGAGCCAGCTCGTCCGCACCATCGAGCGCGTGCGCGGCAGCCTCAACCCGAAGCTGGTTCTGCAGGGCATCGTGCTGACCATGTTCGACCGCCGCAACAACCTGTCCGACCTGGTGGCCGCCGACGTGCGCGGCTTCTTCGGCAGCCGGGTGTACGAGACGGTGATCCCCCGCAACGTCCGCGTGTCGGAGGCGCCGAGCCATGGCAAGCCCGTCATGCTGTATGACCTGCGCTCCCCCGGCGCCCAGGCCTACCTGCGCCTGGCGGTCGAGGTGATGCGCCAGCGCAACATGGACCAGAGCACCGGCCAGGGCGCCAGCTCATGACCGCCCGCGACGCCTCCCCCCGCCTGGGCCGTGGCCTGGCCGCGTTGTTCGGCGACACGCCGCCGGATGCGGAAGGCGGCTTTGCCCCGCGCTCCTCCCTGGCCGTTGCCCTGCTGGAGCCAGGCCCGTTCCAGCCCCGCACCGCCATGGACCCGGCCCGGCTGGAGGAGCTGACCGCCTCCATCAAGCAGCAGGGCGTGCTGCAGCCGATCCTGGCGCGCCCGCACCCGGCGCAGCCCGGCCGATACCAGATCATCGCCGGGGAGCGGCGCTGGCGGGCGTCGCAGGCGGCCGGGCTGCACGAGGTTCCGGTGCTGGTCCGCCCCCTGTCCGACACCGAGGCGATGGCGGCGTCTCTGGTCGAGAACCTGCAGCGGCAGGATCTGGACCCCATCGAGGAGGCGGAAGCCTACAAGCGCCTCACCGTCGAGTTCGGTATGACGCAGGAGGGGCTGGGCGGGTTGGTCGGCAAGTCGCGCAGCCACGTCGCCAACACCATGCGCCTGCTGCAACTGCCCGCACCGGTCCGCGGCCACCTGCGCGATGGTACCTTGTCGGCCGGCCACGCCCGCGCGCTATTGCTGCACCCGGCGCCCGAGGCGGCCGCACGCGCGGTGATCGCCCGCGGGCTGAACGTGCGGCAGACCGAGGCCATGGCGCAGCGCAGCATCCGCCCCCCCGCCGCGACGCCAGCCCGCCCGCAGGCCGACCCGGAGACGGCAGCGCTGGAGCGGGACCTGTCGGCGCGGCTGGGTCTACGGGTGCAGGTGGCGTTCGATGGCAAGGGCGGCAGCGTCCGCATCCACTATCAGACGCTGGACCAGTTGGATGGGATCATTGCACTATTGACGCCCGATCAGGGCTAAAGCGGGACTCCATGCGTGACGATGGGCCGGGTTGCCCATCGGCGTTGCTGCCCGGGTCCGTTGCCGGGGTGACGCCTGGTCTCCGCGTCCGGCTGATCAGGTCCAGCCGCTTCGGCTGGGACAGTGCAACGCGGAGGCTGCGTGAAAAAGGGACCGCCTTGGGCCGCGATACCGCTCGCCGAGGCGCTTCCGGGCTGCGCCATGGGGTCCACGCTGGGCCGCGGCGCCGTCAAGTTTCTTCCGGCGCTGGACCCGTTGCCGCGTCCCGCAACAGCAGCGCGACCTGGCCACGCGGATGCAGCCGGGTCATGAACCGCCTGATCATGCGGCCCCGAACGCCCACCGGGGTGGCCAGCAAATCAAAGCAGCGGTCCGGCGCGCAGTATCGCCCCAACGCCGCCGAGGTGCCGCCGACGAACACAACCTGCGTCACGCCGCGCTCCGCCTCGTGTTCCAGCAAGTAGGTCCGCATCACCGTCGAGAGCGACGCCGCCTGCATGTCATGCCGGTTGAGCTGCCACTCCACGAACGTGCCCTCGGGCTGACGCCAGCCAGACAGGTAGCTGAGCCATTGCCCAGCCGCGTCCCGCACACCCATGGCGAAGTGTCCCGGCGTGTTGCGGATGGCGGCTTCGAGCCTGCGGGCGCGGGCGGGCGGGACGGGATGCATGGCGACCCTATGCAGCTCCGCCACGGCCTGCATCGCATCGTCCGGCCGCAGGCTCGGCACGAACGCCAAACCAAGCTCATTCTCCCCCCGGCGCCGGAAATAGCGGTAGTTCCGGCGGCTCCGCGGACGCAGCCGCGACAGGAACCCTTCGAAGCCCCCTGCAAGGGATAGGTGCGTGCTGACCTCCCTGGAGCGCCAGACGCAATCGAACGGCGGCGTCGCCGATGTCATCGCTTCCGGCATTGCCGCCTCCGCCCGCATGGATACCAGGACCATGTGGACCCACGGCAGGGCCAGCACTGCCGCAATGGCGGCCTGCAATGCTGCCATGCGCTGACACGCGGCTGCAACAACCAGGCCGTCGCCTGAGCGGTTGCCGCCCTTGATGACGCCGGTCGGGATGCCGAACTGCTGCCGGTCGTAGAACAGCACGGCCGCAACCGGTTGATCCCTCTCTTCCAGCACCGCGATGATCGGGCTATTTCGCCAGGCCATCGTCCTTGCCAGGAACCATGGGACGTGCGTCGTCATGTCGGACGCCAGGCCAAGCGATTGGCGCAGCGCCTCCACGATCGGAGCCGCAGCGGCGGCGCGGCGCTGTCCGATGAACAGGCGGCAGGTATATCGGTCGGCGTCAAGTTGGACGTCCTCGGACGCGAAATCCAGCATTACCACCCTGATGTCTCTGCCTTGGAAGCCCTGTTTGGGCGGGAAGTTGCGATCGGTTTGGGGTCAGCCAGCCCTGTGCGGCTGCACCAAGGCCTGCCTGGGAGGCAGGCCAGCTTCACAGCCGAGGCCCCTGCCGCAGCAGGTCCGGCACCGCACGCACAACGGCCGCACCCGGTTGGCTGGATGCGCTTGCAGGGCCGCAGACGCCGACATCAGCGCCTGGCGACGGGGTTGCCGGTCAGGTCGCCATCCCCGGCCGGCCCTGCAGATGACGCTTCCCTGCACATCGCCGCTCCTACTCGCCCATCCCTGGCATGGCGCTGTCTCCCGGCTGCGCGCCGCCCGGCCCGGCCGCGCCGACCGCCCGCACCGGTACTTGCAGGTCGAGCGGCGGCGCGGTCCGGAACGTCAGGTGCAGCGGCACGATTCCGCCTTGCTTCATGGGCGCCTTTAGACCTTCCAGCATGACGTGGAGGCCACCGGGCCGCAGCGTGACCGGCTGGCCCGGCGGCAGCACGAGACCGCCCTCGACCGCGCGCATCCGCATGACTGCGCCGTCCATCCGCATCTCGTGCACCGCCGCGTGGCCTGCGGCGGGGGTGGATGCACTGGTCAGAACGTCGCCGGCCGGGCTGGTCAGGGTCATGTAGGCCGCGCCGGCGGTCGCACCGGTGGGGGTGGCACGCGCCCAGGCATCCTGCACGGTGACGCCGGCAGGAGCAGCCGCGGGCTGCTGCGCGCTCACGGGGGGGGCAAAGGCAGCAGTGATCAATATCGAGACAGCCAGTGTCGTTTGTCGGGACATCACGAGCCTTTCTGCACCGGGGACGTTACATGCCTGGAAATCGCGCCGAGAGCCAGGAAGGAAATGTTACGGTACGGACCGGCGCTTTCGCGTCGCCGGGTGGCGTATTGTCCAGCCCCGGCCTTGGATGCGGGCGCCTGCCGGGTCGTGTCCCCGGACCAGGCCCAAAGTGCCGGTGTCGATCGCGCCCTTGGTGGTTGCGTGGTGCACCAGTCCGGACGCGACGACCATGGAAAGGTTGGGACCGCATCCGGCGGTGTGCCCCCGCTCTCCTCGCAAGAGGGAGAGGCCCGCAGATATGGCATCATCTGCCTATCGCCTCCTCTCCACAGCGGCCAGTCCGTTGCCGGCCAAATCCGCCCACTCTGGGTAGTCGCCGGTCATCCGCGTGATGCTCCGGCGGCACGAAGGCGGAAACCGTGGGCGAGGAGCCCCGACCTACTTCAGTTTGAGCCGGGCGACCTTCTTGATTAGGCCAACTCGGGATATGCCCAGCCGACGGGCGGCCTCGCTTTGGTTGCCGCCGGAGGCTGCAAGAGCGTCGCGGAGCATTTGCGTCTCCAATTGGGCGATTGCGTCGTCCAACACCCCGGGAAGCGGTTCCGAACGCGGCGGCGCATCATTGATGGGCTCAGCCTCCCCGGCAGCGAAACGGAGGCTGGCGGCATCGACCGGACCCGATGCTGCAAGGGCTGCCGCCAGCTCGACGACAGCGCGCAGTTCGCGGACGTTGCCGGGCCAAGTGCACTCGGCGAGCCAGGCCATCGCGTCCTGGGTGAGTTTGTTCGGGACTGCAGCCCGGCGCAGGAACAAGGCAGCAAGGATGGGAACGTCCTCGCGCCGTTCGGCAAGCGCCGGGGTGCGGACCACGACGCCCTTCAGGCGATAGAACAGGTCCTCGCGGAAGCTGCCCTGGGCCACCATCGCCTCGATGTCGCGGTGCGTGGCAGCGAGCACGCGGACATCGACACGTTTTTGCACCCGGCCGCCCACCGGGACGAAGCTGCCATCCTGCAGGAAGCGCAGCAGCTTCACCTGCATCGCCATCGGCATCTCGCCCACCTCGTCGAGGAACAGCGTGCCGTGGTGAGCGGTCTCGACCAGGCCGGGCTGGTCGCGATGCGCTCCGGTGAAGCTTCCCTTGAGATGGCCGAACAGCTCGCTTTCCAGCAGCTCGGCCGACAGGGCGCCGCAATGCACCGGCACGAAGGGGCCGCGCGCACGGGGGCTGGTCGCGTGCAGCGCACGCGCGACCAGTTCCTTGCCGGTCCCAGTCGGACCCAGGATGATGACGGCGACGCCGGTGGGACCGAGGCGGCGAACCATGTCGCGCAGCCGTGTCATGGCGGCGGACCGGCCGGCGAGGCCCAGGTCGTCGGCGCTGTCCTGTTGGCGCAGCCGGGTCAGTTCGGCATCCAGCTTCGCCTTGCGAACGGCGCGGGCCACGATGACGCGCAGCATGTCTGGCTCGATCGGCTTGGCGACGAAATCCCAGGCGCCCCGCTCCATGGCCTTCAGCGCCAGGTCGTGGTGCGCGTGGCCGGTCAGCACGATGACCGGGGCGGGCGCGAAGGCCGCGATCAGGTCAAGCCCGGCCTCCGGGTCCATGCGCGGCGGCATGGAGAGGTCGAGCAGGACCACATCGGGCCGCGCGTCGGCAAAGGCGCGCAGCGCGTGGTCGGCGTCGTCGGCCAGGGTGACGCGGTGGCCGAGGTTGCGCAGCCAGGCGCCGCCGAGGCGCTGGAAGGCAGGCTCATCGTCGGCCAACAGGATGTGGCCGTGGTCATCCTGGGGAGCACCGTTCATCGGGCCGCTGCCGGAAGGGTCAGGGTGAAGCAGGTGGTCCAGCCGGGACGCCCGGCGAGGGCCACCGAGCCGCCATGCGCCTCCATGATCCGCGCCACGATGGCGAGGCCCAAGCCGGTGCCGCCAGCCCGGCGGGACACGAAGGGCTGGAACAGGCGGCCCCGCAGCTCGGCGGGGATGCCAGGCCCGTTGTCGCAGACGTGGATGCGGACGGTGGCGCCAGCGGCCTCGATCTCGATCCCGATCCGCCCATCGCCGGCTAGGCGGGCGTTCTCGACCAGGTTGTCGAGCGCCCGCCGCAGTTGGCGCAGATCGGCCCAGACGCGCAGGCCGGCCGGGACCGGGACCGGACGGCCGAGTGCCGCGGCGGCGATCTCGGCCGGGTCGATCGGGGCGGGTTCCACCCTCCAGGGCTTCGCGTAGTCGAGCAGGTCGTCGGCCAGGTGGGCGATGCGGCGCACCTGGTCGCCGACCTCGCGCCGCGTGTCGGCATCGGCCATCGCGACCGCCATGGCGATGGTGTTCAGCGGGTTGCGGACGTCGTGGGCGACGGTCGCCGCGAGCGCGCCGAGTTCGGTGAGGCGGTCGCGGTGCTGCCGGTCGCGCTCGGACGCGCGGGTCGCCTCCTGGCCGTCCACCCGCGCCGCCTGCTCCACGAGCACGTCCGCGAACAGCCCGGCCAGGCGCCGCACACCAGGCGGCGCCGCGTCCCAGCCCTCCAGCTCGCAGGCCCATCCAGCCGTGCCGGTCCGGCAGCTTATGGCGGGCACACCGGCGGCGGGCACACTGGAAGCGGGCGGTGCGACGCCGACCTGGACGGGGATGTTGACGGTGCGGGAGAGCAGGGACGCGGCGCCGCTCCACAGCGCATCATGCGTATCGACACCCGCCAGGGTCGCACGCCAGCCGCGCAGGTCGTCGGCGGACACGGTGCGGCCGGGATAGACGACCCGCTCGGCCAGGCGCCGCACCGGCCCGCCCAGCACCAGCACGGCGACGGCAGCGACGACGCCGGACAGCCACTCGGCCCCGGGCAGGCGCAATAGCGGCACGGCGGCCCCGATCCCGCCGGCCAGCAGCCCAGCCATCCCGACCAGCAGCGTCCAGCCCAGGCCCCGGCGCGCCCAGGCATTGGCGACCAGCACCCGGTAGCGCAGCACGCCATAGACCAGGATGAGCGGATACAGCGGCAGGCCCAGCAGCGGCCAGGGATAGAACGGCAGTCCGAGGATGGGCACCGCATAGCCCGACATGCAGCCCAGCCCCCAGGCGCTGGATGCGGCGACCGCGGCAATCTGGCGCCGCTCCAAGCCCTGGCCATGCAGGAACGCCCGCAATAGTACAAGCTCCCCCGTCCCGGCCAGTGCAGCCCAGACAAGGCTGGTCACCCACCCGATGCCGTTGGGCACCGCCACCAGCGCCAGGCCGGGTATTGCCACGAAGCGCCCCGGCGGAAGCACCACCGAGGCACAGGTCGCCCCGAGGCCGATCGCGTAGATGGCGGCGAGAGCCCACCGCGGCGTCGCCACGCGGCAGAACACCAGGGTGAAGTGCAGGAACACGGCGGAGGTCAGCGCCGCGGTGGCCAGCAAACTCAGCGCAGGCCGTTCCGCGTCCACGCCAGCCCACGCCGGCAATTCGTTGCCGGTGATCCAGACCGCGACGCCGAGCAGGAAGCCGACGAGCAGTCGCGCGCCGGCCACCCGGTCGGCCCAGTGCAGCAAGACCGCCGCGAGACCGAGCGTTTCCAGTAGCGAGAGCAACAGGGCGACGTGGATGGGCATGACGGGCGGTCCCGCAAGTTCAGGGCCAGGCGTGCCGGCAGGGAGATTGGCGCGGCGGTTACGCGTGTTGTCAACCTTGGATACAGATCCTGCTGCAATGCCGTATCCAGGGTAGTCAGAGGCGCCCCAACACGACGCAGGGCGTCGAGCAACTTCAATGGCTTCATGGCATGGCGCCGGCTGGCACGCTGGCTGCGATGCGGGTGGGGCTACCCTCAAGGAGTTCTCGTCATGCAAACAACCCTTTCTCATGCCGGCGCCGCGCTCGCTGTCGATTGGATGCAGCTCGTCATCGCCGCCGTGCTCACGCTTGGCCTCACCACCACGGTCGCCATCGTCATCCGCCGATCCTTGTTCGGCGTGCTGCAGCTCATCTGCGGGCACGATGTCGGCGCCCGGTTCTGGACGACTTTCGCCTCGGTACTGATGGTGATGGGGCCGCTATTCCTTGTGTTCACCGCGGCGGGTGGCGCGGACAGCCTGGCCGACTTCGTGCGCCGGGCCGTCTATCTGGTCTCGTTCGGGCTGATCGCCGCGTTCCTCGTCATGGGCGCCGCCGTCATGCTGAGCGCACCCAGCCAGGCCATGGCCCGGGTCCGCTCGGCCCAGATCGCCGCGGGTGTCATCGACCGGCCGGTGGATGAGGGATCATGACCGGCCTGGCCCGGCTCTACGGCCCTGCAAGCACGTGTGCGCTTGCAGGGATGGCATGGCGGATGGGGTGGTTTGGGTTGCGTGAGCTTCATCAGTTCGGGGCCGTGCTGCTCGTCCTCACCGTGGTGCTGCTCGGCTTCCTGCTCGTCGTCGGGCTGTTCGTCGCCTTGGCCGGCCTCTTCATGTGGCTACTGTGGCAACTGTGCCGGCTGACCGTGGCGGTGGTGATCACACTGACACCACGCCCATCCCGGTCAGCCCCGGGGCAGCCATGACGGGCACGACGAGAGCCGGGGCGAACGCCCTGGCTCTCGGCGCAAGCGGCTTCATTGGCCGTCACCTGCGCTGGGCGGCATGTCGCAGCACCTCGCCAACACCGCCTTCACGGGAGCGGTGGAGGCACGTCCGCATGGATGACAAGCCTCCGCTTCGGAGGGTCCGGGTCGGGCGGCGGTGGCGGCTGGTCCGCCAGCAGGTTGACCAAGGCATGGACTTGCCAATCCGTGAGCTCGAGACGGGCCGTCTCGCCGCAATTCGCCGCGTCCAGCATCGCCGCCTCCATGCGGCGGATTTGGGCATTGGGCTCGTCGCCGCCAGCTTGGTCGCGGGTCGGCATGGTCCGTTCGCCGCTCCAGTCCACGATCCAGGTTCCGCTGGAGGTCGGCGACTTGAGGGTCAGCGTGCCGTGACCCTGCGCCATGGCGGCCGGGCTGAGCATGCAGCCGGTGTCGGGCGGCTGCGGCAAGTAGTCCTTCTGCGTCACCGCGGCGGACATCGGGTGATGGCCGGGATCGTTGGACCAGGCGGCGATGGCTGGGTTGGCGGTGCGGAAGCGCAGTTCCTCACCCGCGATGGGCGGCCAGGCCGGCGCATTGCTGGCGTGTGCCCGCGTGGCGTGTTCCGAGCGGAGCTGGAAGACGAGCAGGATCGCGCGCGCACCAATCACGAACGGCAGCAGGATCGCCGCCCAGCGCCGGAAGGTCGTCATGCACCTGGCCTTCGGGGGATCAGCAACGAATGAGTGGTGGAGGCGCTGGAGGGCCGATGTGGCGCCGCGCGGCACAGGCGCTCGGACAGCCCCGGCAAACGACTACAATTCGCAGCATAGTTTGCCCCGTATAGCCGCAGCAGCGGCATCGCCAAGCCGAACATGGTCAACCCCAGATCACCATCGTGAGTGAACCAGGCGGTGGAGCAGCAAACAAGCGGCCGGGTCACGCGGAGCAGCAACCCCACCCGCTGCGGAAAAATTCCAGGCCAGCATGCAGCGACTGGTCGCCGCCCGGAGGGCGTAGATCGCGTTCGTGGAATGGCGAGTACGCCTTCGCAGCACCGATGACCGGAAGTGGCGGCAACCATGCGTTTATTTCCAGGAATACCTGGAGAGCGTCGCCCGGCAATGCACGGAGGATCTCCGCACCCTGCTGCGCTGCCAAAAGGGCCTGCCGTGGCTAGTGCCCTGCCGACTTGATCAGGCGGCGGCCGGCCAAGTGGAACGAGAGCGCCGCCATGCCGAACGTCACGGTCAGCGCCCCACCCAGTATCAGCGAGAGAGCGGCTGCGATCCCGTCCGGTGCAGGCACCACGCCGCCCAATGCCTGCCGGGTCAGCACCACCGGGTTTTCTATCACCGCAAGCCCGGCCTTGCGCATCGACGCGAGCAGCCAAGCCGGGACGCCGTGCGACAGCGTGCCCTCGGGCGGGCCGGGTTGGCCGGCGATGCTGCGGTGGTCCAGTTGCAGTGCGCCGACCGCGTCGCCGGGCCGCCAACCCAGCGCCGTCAGCGGGATATACAAGTCCTGGATCTCGGTCCGGCTTAGCATTTCGTCATGCTCCCAGGCTGACCCGCGCCGTGCGATCGAGCCGATGATGCGAGCATACTTCGGCAACGCTGCACCTGGCGCGCTCGCTTCGGCCAGGGTCAGCCCGGGCAGCGGGGGGCCCACGGCCTGGGCGCTGGTCAGCGACACCCAGCAGGCAACGGACGCTGCCGACATGCAGGCAGCCGCCAACCCCGCCGCGATCCACTGCGCCACCCGGAACAGGCGAAGCCGCTGATCGACCGGCAGGACTGCCCGGGCTGGCTGATCCCGCGGCCAGATTGCCTCCTTCACACCAAGGACGACCGGCCAATCCGCCCGGCGCGGCAGGCACGCCACGACAACCAGCGGCAGTAGCAGCACGATGAACCCCGGCAGGAAGCTGCCAAGCACGTTGTCGCTGCCCCATCGGCGTACCTGCCATGCCGCAACCCAGGCGGACGGACCGGTCTGGGTCATCGCGCAGACGAACAGCACGACGAACCCGCCGAGGTACCACGTTGTTGCGACAACTCGGCCCCATCTCCGGGCGCGGTGCACCCCGACCGGGGTCGCCTGCGGCGCAGCCGGACGCTGGGTAGGATGGGCGGGTTCAGGATGACGGTGTTTCCGCAGTGCGTGTTCCAACGATCAGTCCTGCCAGACTGCACCAGCACAGCCCCAGGCTAGTCAAGCCACACGCCGCCCGGCGCCGGCAGCATCGCCAGCGTGCGGCCGTCCTGCAGCACCTCGGCTCCGGCGAGATCCAGCCGCAACAGGTCGGGCGGGTACATTCGGTCCAGCACGACGAACCCGCCCACGGGCGTAGCCACCCCGGACAGGGGAAGCGACCTATCGACCAGCCCGGCCCGCAACACCGCCTACATGATACAGTGGCGGCAAGACGTCGATGCGGCTCTCGGCGCCATGGGCGAGTCTTCCGGGCCGGTATAGGTCAGACGTATCGGCGTTCAGCAGCTTGAGATAGGGCACCGTCAACCGCGAACATCGCCGCCCCTGCGGAAGGGCAAGGACGCCCATCCCCTCGCACACCACCAGCCGCCAGCGCATCCGGGCCAGGAACGCCAGGCCGACCGAGCCGGCCAGCAGCAGCGTGGCCTTCGCGGCCATCCCGTCCGTGGGCGGGGCGCCGGGGAGCAGGGCGCGCGCCTCGATCACCGCCCAGAGCAGCGGCACGGCCGCCAGCCGCCGCCAGCAACACGTCGGAGTCCTCCCACACCTGGGCGTAGCGGATGCAGTCGAAGCGCGCCCGGGCGGCGACGCCCTCGCTCATGCAGGCGGCCCAACCCGGCTAACCCGGCCGGCAGCGCCGTCCACCTCCACCATCTCCCCGTCGCTGATCCAGTCCAGCGCGCCCTTGAGCTGCACGACGCAGGGGATGCCCAGCTCCCGTGCAACGATGGCCGAGTGGGACAGCAGGCTGCCGCGCTCGACGACAATGGCGGCGGCGTTGGTGAACAGGGCGATCCAGCCAGGGTCGGTGTGCCGGGCAACCAGGATTTCCCCGCGCGCCAGCGTGGCGGTGCGGGCGTCGCGGACCACCCGCGCCACGCCGCGCGCCACGCCGGGGGCGCAGCCCAGGCCGGTGCGGGCGGCCTCCGTGCCGCGAGGCGGTGGGATGGCGGCTGCCACCCCTCGTAGGCCGGACACGGCGCCGCCGAGGTGCTCGATGCGCTCCGGCGGGTCCGGCAGGGCCGCCACGCGGTCCCACTCCCTGCGGCGCAGGGCGACCAGGCCGCGCAGGTCGAACGACACGGCGCCGCCCTCGATGGCGCCCAGCAATTCCTCCACCGTAAGTTGGAGCACGTCCTCCGGCCGCGCCAGGGCGCCGCCACGGGCAAGCTGAACGCCCATGGCGCGCACCAGCACACGGACACGGCCGAACACGCGGGTGCGCTGCAACCGCAGGGTCTCGCGGTCCCGCACCCGCGCCTTGGCCCAGCCGAGCAGCAGGCCCGCCGCCCGGCCGCGCAGGGCACGGCCCGGGAACAGCGCCATCACGTCCAAGGGCCGCGGCTGGGCGTCCGGCCGGTCAGGCCCTTGCGCCACGGCGGCGATGGCCCGGTGCAGCGGTGCCGGGTCGTCGTGCAGGGTGGTGCTTTCCAGCTTCAGCTCCTCCGTGCAGCGGTCGCCGAAGCGGGACAGATAGGCGGCGATCCCCCTCACCAACGCAGGGTCGTCCGGCGCCTCGCCGCGGTCCAGGCGGGCCAGCAGCGCCGGGCGGCCGGCGGCTAGGCGGGCCATCGCGCGGATCCGCCGGGCTGGCTCCGCCGACAGTATCCCGCCCTGGCCCATCATGTATCTCGCATGGAAGGCCAGCCCGGCTGACCCGGCCCAGCGCCCCATCACCCGGCGGGACAAGCTGAACGCCGCCATGCACACGAGGTCGTTGACCATCGGCGCATCCCAGCAGCCAAGCAGCCGCGCCTCGATCCGGCGGTACTCCGCGGCCAGCGCGGTCAGCGGCATCGCCTCGGCCGGGGGGCCGGACGGCGCCAGGGCCGCGGCGACCCGCGCGTCAAAGCGGCGTACCCGGCGTGGCAGGCGCACGGCCTCGGCCACCAGCTGCAGCCCGACCAGCCCCACCCGCGCCTGCGCCGCCACCCGCCGCAGCCCGCGGGCGGGCGGGGGCAGCAGCCGGTCCACGACGGTGTCGGGAAGCGGTGCGCCGACGCCCATCATCCTCTCCATCGCGCGGCGGTTCAGCGCGAAGCCCGGCAGCAGCGCCAGGGTGCGATACCAGTTCAGCAGGTTGCAATAGACCCGCCCCTCAATCCGCCCGAGCAGGTTCTCCAGCACCGGCTGGTGCGCCGCCACCTGCGCGGCCGGCACCCCGAGCAGGCGCAACAGCGCATTATAGACATGGGCATAGGCGTGCCGGGTGAAGGAGAAGGTGAGGGGGGAGACCAGGCCGGGGTAGCTCTCGATGATGTTGGAGTTGTCCCAGATGGTCAGCGCCGGGTCGTCGGCCGGCGGCGGCGGGGGCAGGTTGGTGATGGGGCGGCTTTGCAGCAAGTAAAGCGTGCCGGCCTCAATGGCCCACTCCACGTCCTGCGGCGCACCGGCTGCAGCCTCGCACGCCACCGCCAGGGTGGCGACACGCGCCCGGGTGGCCCCGTCCAGCACAGGGGCCGCGCCGGCGGGCTTGGCGGCCAAGGTCTGCCCGGCGCGGTCCAGCGTGTAGCTGTCGCCGTCCTCCTCGCCTGCCATCAGCCGGTCGGCTAGGCCGGGAACCGCGGCGATCATCACCCGGTCGCGGCGGCCCGACAGAGGATCGGCGGAGGAGGCAGCTCCCGCCGCGCTGGGCGACACCTGCCGTTGCACGATGACGGCCATGTGCATCGTGGCACCCGGCTCCGCCGAGCCGCCGCGCGCGGTGCGGTAGGCCAGGACATGGGCGGCCTGGGCGGACTGCCATACCTGGCGCGCGGACGGGGCGACGCCCATGGCTGGGACGCCCAGCAGGGACACGAACTGCCCGGCATAGGCCAGCGCCGCCCCGTCCTCCCCGGCGCCGGACGAACGCACGGCGTACGGGCCTGGCCCCAACCGGGGCAGGTGCGCCGCGATGGCCGCCTCCAGGTGCGCGCCGTCCCCGGCGAAGGCCTGCGGGGACAGGACGAAAAAGGGCGGCACCGGCGCAAGGCCCCCCAAACGGGCCAGCACAGCGGCCTTGCCGCCGGCCTGCTGCGGGTCGCGCAGCGCCTCGCCGCCCAGGACCACATTCACCGCCACGCCCGCACGGCCAGCGGGACGGCACCGAGCGCGGGGCCGACGATCAGCCGGGGGCTGACCAGCCCGCGCGGGATCGGGCGCTCGGGCCGGTGGCGGCGGTCGTCCTCCAGGTCCTTGACCTCGTCCGCGGCGCGGAGCTGGAGGAACAGGCCGAACGTGACCAGGAAGGCGCACCCATAGGTGCCGGAGGCATGCAGGCCGTTGACCCGCAGCGGCCCGGCCAGGCCAACCGGCAGCTTTATGGTGCCAATCATGCCCTCGATGCTGCGGGCGTAGGCGTCCAGGGTGTCTAGCGTGGCTGGGTCCGCAAGCTGCGCACGGTCGGCCTCCGTCGCTGCGGTCGCTGCCAACAGATGATCCCACATGCGCCCGACCCCGGCGCGGTCCGGCGTGCGGCTGGCGCGCAGCGGGCGGGACGGCGCGGCCGGTTGCGGCGCCAGGCGCTGGGCAGCGCGCAGGCGGTGCAGTGACTTCCGGAGGCGGCCGATGAAGGCTTGTGTCGCGTTGAAGGACGCCGGCACCAGGGTCAGCCTAGAAGTTTGTGGTGGGCAAGCTACACCCTGCAAGAGTCCGGGCAATGGCTGGCTGTGGTGCCCAGACTCGTTCAGGGACATCGGTACGCTCTCCTCGTCGGGGAACCGTCCGAATGTACCTGTATCGCTTTAGGGGTTCACTCCAGTCCGTCGTGTTGACGTGCCGGCGTCCGCCATCTTCGGCGTGTTCGCCATGCCCACGACACGGAAGGCGAGCGCGGCGATCCCGCCGCCAAGCAGCGGACCGGCGCAGTAGAACAGCCAGACCGGGAACGTCCCGGCGACGATCATCGGCCCGAGAGCACGCGCCGGATTGCCGGCGCCGCCGCTGACGGGGCCGCCCAGGAGCACGCCGGCCGCAAGCGCGAACCCGATCGCCACGGCTGCCGTTCCCGGCGGCACGCGCTTGTCCGTGGTCGTCGAGATCACCGTGAAGACCAGGATGAATGCGATCAGTGCCTCGACGAGCAGGACCTGGAGCGCGCTCGCGCCGTTCACGGGCGATGGCGCGCCGAGGTGCGCGTCGGCATAGGCGCTATGGCCGTAGGCGGCCCAAATCACAACGGCGGCGATGGTCGCGCCCACGAGCTGGGCCGCCCAGTATGGCACCACATCCTTTCAGGGGAACTTGCCGGCAACCGCCAAGCCGAAGGTAACGGCAGGATTGACGTGCGCGCCGCTGACCTGTTCGAGCGAACCGACGATCGGAATAAGGATCAGCCCAAAGGAGAGGGCGACCGAGAGGGAGTCGTAGGCTGGCCCGGCGGTGCCCTTTCCGAGCACGGCCGCAGTGGCCACGGCGGTGCCGACCAGCACGAGCAGGAACGTGCCGATGACCTCGGCGGCGCAGGCGAGGGCAAGGTTGCTCGATGTGGTTCCGGCTGCTCCAGGCTCGCCGTAACGGGCTGGATCGATGGGTTTCGTCTCCTTCATTGCGATCTCCAGAAGAATGCGATTCGACGGTCAGGTGATACGCACAAGAGGCGGCAAGGCAGGGCCGGCAACGATGCCAATCCACCTTGAAGCCATGTTGGACACCTTGGAGTGTCAGCCACCATGGAACGGCATAGCCACCATCGCCACCGGCCACGCTGCCGGGCATGGGTGGTGCCGTCGTCGCGCAGTCGGCAGGATACGAACTGAGAGGGATGAGGCCTAGTGCTGCAAACCCGACCTGGATGCGAGAGGCGCAACCTGCTCCGCGGCCTGCATCGCATCGTGCAAACAGGGTTCCGTGCCAGTCTTGATCATGGCGAAGAGACTGCCCTTCCCATATTGCCGGCGCAGCACCGTGTAGCGGAACTCACCCACAAACCCAGGCGGCGGTTGCACCGTCAGCCGCAGGTCGCCTACATTGGCCATCAAGACCTTGTTCGGCCCCGAGTGCCAATCGAGCAGGGATGTCGTCCGAGCTGGGGAGCTGCAGCCGGTCATTCCGGTTGCAGCTCCGCCTAGCGGGCAGAGCGGCGCAGCGGCCGCGAGCTTGCGCTGGACCTTTGGCGGACCTCAAGGCGGTAGGCCAGATAACCTGTGCCCAGGACGAGGACAGCGATCGCAGCGGGACGCGCGAGGTAGGCCATGGTCGTGGCCTTCTTGCGAGGTGCCAACGCCTGCTCCACCTGGCTTGTGGTCCGGCGGAGGGCCTTGATGATAGGCCCTCCATACTCGGCGAGCAGCGGTAGGTAGCCCAGCGCCTGCCTTAACGGGTCGGCAGCGTGGGCCGCTACGTCCGATGCTGCCGGGCCGACGCGGTCGGCCATAAGCGCCCCAGCCTGCTCCCGCAGCCTGCTGAGCTGCTCGCCCGCGGACGCAGCGAGGTCTGAGACGCCTGTCACTGGATCGTCCGGCGGCCGGCGACCAGCCGGTAGAGCCAGAGGACCACGACTGCGCCGATGATGGCGACGATCATGCTGTAGATGTTGAAGCCGGTGACCGGCGCCGCCCCGACGAACGAGAACAGGAAACCGCCGACGAAGGCGCCGACGATGCCGAGCACGATGTCGAGCACCAGGCCCTGGCCGGACCCGCTGGAGATCTTGCTCGCGATGAAGCCTGCGATGAGGCCGAGGACGAGCCAGGCAATGATTGACATGGTGGTCTCCTTCGTTGCGGGCGGGATGGCCGGCGACCTGCCGGCCATCCCGCCCAGTGCTGGGTAGTGTGCTGATTAGGTACGGCGCTGGCTAGGACAGCGTCACGACGCGGCTCTTGCGCTCGGTCACGACCTGCTCGGTCGTGTAGGCGGGGGCAGCCGGGTCAAAGCCCTTCCAGCCCGCCTGCTCGTACTCGGCCCGGCGCGCGGCGGGATCGACCGGCGTGCGGCCATCGAGGACCGCGTTGACCTGCGACGCCATCGTCTCGTCAGCCCGGACCGTCACCAGGTTGCCGCCGCGGCGCACACCCTCGGAGTAGGTGTGGGCATCGGCCTCACTGACGCCAGCGCCGGTCAGCGAGCCGAACAGCCCGCCGGCCGCGGCACCAATGCCGGCGCCTGTCAGGGTCGCCACCAGCCAGCCGGCGGCGACGATGGGACCGACGCCGGGGATGGCCAGCGCGCCCAGCCCGGCCAGCAGCCCGGCGCCACCGCCCAACAAGGTGCCCACCGAGGCCCCAGTGCCGCCCCCCGTGCTGGCGCCCTGGGCGGGATCGCCCGAGGTCAACCCGGTGTTGGTGCCGCTGACGCCGGTGCTGCCATCGGCGCCGTAGCGGGTGTCGGCGTTGTTGGCGACGAGGCTGACGTCGGAGTGCGGAACGCCGGCCTGCTCCAGCGCCTGCACGACATGCATGGCGTCATCGTGGTCGTCATACATCCGGGTGAAGGTTTGATTGGCCATGTCGGCCTCCTAGAAAATGGGACTGTTTGGGGGTGGACCGGGGCGACGGCTTGCCCCGGTCCTGTCGCCTCAGCGCGAGGTGGCTGCGCTGCTGCCGCTCGGGTTGGCGCCGGTCGTGTTCGTGCCCAAGGTCCGGTCCAGCGCACGGCCGGCAGCGGTGCCGGGCTGGTTGCCCATCGTGCTGCCCGGCACCAGCCCGGTAGTGCTTCCAGGGGCGGACATGGTCTGCGCCATGCCGCTGTCCTGGCCGATGTTGCCCTTGTAGTCGAGCCAGACGCCGACGCTGCGCCCGTCCTTGGTGGCGATGCCGCGCCAGACGCCGCCACCGTCCTTGGCCAAGGCGCCGACGCCCTGGAAGCCGGCGGACGTGATCCGCCGCTGCGCCTCGCCCTGGCTGAAGCTGTTGGCGCCGCGTGCCGGCTGCGGCGCGTTGGCGTTCGTGGTCGCAACTGCCTGATTGCGGTTGCCCGAGGCCGCCGCAGTGCCGCTGTTGCGGTCCACGACGCCTGTGCTTGGGGCGACGCCAGTGCCTGGGGCGACGCCAGTGCTGGGCCTGACGCCCGGCATCGGCGCGTTGGAGGTGGCGCCAGGCGCCGTGCTGCCGGGGGTCGTCTGGGCAAGTGCGGTGCCGGCCAGAAGGGTGGCGGCAAGGGTGAGCATAGTGCGTGTCATGGCGGTGTTCCTGGTTCGCTTTCTATGAAGCGTGCTGGATGGATGGGGAGGGGCCGTGTGGCCCCTCCCCGCCTGTAGAAAGCCTCTGTCCCGGCTACTTGCGCGCCGGGTTGGTGCCGCTGAGGTTGGTGCCGAGCGTCTTGTCCACTGCGCCTGCGACGCCGGTGCCAGTGCCCGTGCCGCCCTTGACCGTCGTGGCCCCAGCGGTGCGCGCCGTAGCCGCGGCGTCCTCGACGTCCACCTCGGTCTTGCGCACGGTGTCGCGTACCGTCTCGGTGTGGTCCGCGGCCTCCTTCTTCAGGCCGATCTCCTCGACGACGCGGACATCCTTGCCGACGACGGCTTCCTCGCGGGTCGCACGGGCCTCAAGCGTCTTGCTCTCGAAGCCCGGCGCGTCGGCGGCCGTCGCGGGACGGTCCACCGGATGACGCTCGACGACCACGCGCTCCTCATGCAGGTTGACCTGCGCCTCGACCGGGCGCTCGATCACGTAGGCGCGCACGCGCACGCCGCCGGCCTCGACGGCTCGCTTGCCGACGACCAGGCGCTCTTCCATCACCTTGATCGTGTCGTCGGGACGCCCAGTGGCCGCCGGGGCCGCCGTGCGGACCGTGTTGTGCGCCGTGGCGTCGTAGCCGGTCCAGCCGGACTGCTTCCACGAAGCCTCCTGCGCATCGAGGTCCAGCGCCCCAGACTGCTCAAGCACGCTGCTGGCTTGGGTGATCTGGCCCTCGTCGATGGCGACATTCAGCAGCACGTTGCCGCGGCGCATACCTTCGGAGTAGGCGTAGCGGTCCTCTTCGGGCAGGAACAGGTCCTTGATCGAGCCGAAGAAGCCTTTCTCCGCATAGGGGCTGGACTTGTCGTAGCCGGCATCGGTCACGCCAGCGCCGGGGCTGACGCGGATGGCGGACGGGCTTAGGTGCAACTGGCTGGCGAGCATCTGGCTGGCCTGCTCGGCTTCGGCGGTGGTCTTGAACATGGCAGTCAAGGTTCTTGTTGTCATCTTTGGCTTCCTTGTCACTAGGCGTGGAGGTCGGAGGTGGGGCTGCCGGAGGCGGGCCTTGCGGCGCCGGGTCCGGCCCGAAGGCGGCACAGCTCCAGAGAGCGTGCCACCTGCAGAGGGCAAATCTTCTGGTATCAGTCCGGCTTCGCGGCCCGCTTCGCAGCTTCGTTGCCGGCTGGGCGCCCGCGCCGGTCGGCCATGAAGGCGTCGAACTCCGCCTTGTCGCGGGCCTGGCGCAGCCGGTCCAGGAAGGTCTGGAACTCGCGCCCCTCCTCCTCCAACCGGCTGATCGCGTCGGCGCGGTAGGCGTCAAACGCCTGGTTGCCGCTGGACGGCGCACGGGAGCCGCGGCCGGTGCCGTCCGGCGTGCTGCCGACGGAGCCGCCGCCCAGGTTGAGCCACCCGCCCGGCAGCCTGCCGCGCCCGTCGCGCCACGAGTACAACCGGCCACTGCCGGCAAGGTAGGCGAAGGTCGCCAGGCCCAGCGGCCAACTGATCAGGGCGGCTGCGGCCGCCACGGCAAGCCATGCGACTGCGCCAAACTCGTCCAACTTGGCCAGCATCGTTCCGCTCCACCCTATGTGAGCGGCACTAACACACCGACCCTGATTTCGTGCCCCGGACTTCCGGACAAGTATTCGTGTGCGTGCGGGGTCGAAAGCGTCTTGGGCTTACTGCTGCGTCGGCATGTCCAGGAACTGCAAGTGGACAAGCAGCCCGGCCTCCAGCAGGTCTTTCCGCGGCATGGGCAAACGGCCGTTGGCCTCCCCATCCCTGGCGGAGAACAGGTTGTCGATACCTGGATCAGCGACCACACATGCAGGGCCGCCATGTGCGGCGGCGGGGCCGGCGCGGGGCGTGGCTGCTGATGCAGGTGGCTTCGACAGCCCGGCGCAGGACCAGGAACGCCGCATCGTGGGCTGCCGAAAGCTCCGGGTGCTGGCCCATCGGCAACTGCGGGTCGAACATGGCGGCATGCACCGACGCCTCACGCCAGGCGAAGCTCAGATGGGCTTGCGCGCACCCCTCCAGGGCGGCGACCGGGTTGGCTCCTGCGGCATTGGCGGCGCTGGGCGGGTCGGCTTCCAGCCCCTCGAAGCCGTGCCGGGCCGGCTCGGCGATGGCGAACCCGGGCACTCCGCGTTCGGCAATCATGGCCAGGGCCGCCTACACCAGCGACTCGCGCAGGTTGTCGCCCCTCTTGCCCATGCTGTCCCGCTGCTTCATCCAGCAGGCAGCTTACATCCTCATGGGCGAGGGCACCACTCTGTTATATATAGATTTTTCTGGCCTTGCAGCGGTTGCTAGGCCGGGGGCGGCAGTTGCATCCGGGTGGCTCTGGACACGATAGCATCCTCGATGACGACCTCGGCCTCCTGGTGGCGCAGCGTCGCCGTGACCGTCTCGATGCGGTCTAGCGCCTCCTTGTTGATTGCGATCTCCTCGTACGCACGCGCCTGCGTCTCCAGCACGAGCACTTCGGCCACCTCCGCCACCTCGAACCGCATCTCCTGGAACACGCCGTGTCCAGCAGGAGCGTCCTGAGCCGAGGATTGCGCATCCCAGTCGCGCAGGATCAACCGGCCATGCACCTGCTCAGCCGGCGCAGCGAGCCTGATGGTGGGACGTTGGGCGGGCATGCCATGGACCGCCGTGGCGTGCTCGTCGAACGTGCGGGCACGGTCGCTCATGGCGCGGCGTCCCCCTCCCCGGCCGCCAAGCGCTCGACCACCGCACGCTGCCGGCGGAGCGGCACCGCCTGCTCGACCTCCTCCTGGGTCTGCACGATCCGGATGTGCATCTCCTCGACCACGACGAGCCGCTTCTCCATGACGAGCACCTCCTCGACCACAGGGATGATCAGCACGTTGTTCTCGGTGCGCGGCTGCGGCATGGCCTCGCCCGCCTCCAGCCGCCGCCCGACAGCCACATGCCCCACCTCGACCCGGCTCGACCGCAGGGTCTCGCGCACCTGGCGCTGCTCGGTCTCGGTCAGCACCGACACCCGCACCCGGCCACGCTCGACCGTGCGCTTGGCCACGCGCAGCACCTCTTCCAGCAACTCGACCGTCTGGGTCTCGGTTGTCGCCTGCCCGGCAGCATCGCGCAGCAGATCCGGCCTGTTGCCGTCCTTGGTCCCGGACATGACGCATCCTCCTCGGCTGTTCGACGGCGTTGGCAGGCCGGTGGCCTGCTCGGTCGGGGGCTGGCCTGGCTTCGCAGCCCGTCGATCTTCTTTGTCACGGGATGCAACAAAGCAACCCCACGACGTTAGAAGGTCTTACACCGGATTGGCAATCCTGCCCCCGCCCCCCAGCCATGGCGGCCAGGCCTGCCGTCGCGTCACGCATGCCGATCAGGAGCAGCAATGGACACAGCGATGTCGCAGGCCAGCATGGGCCATGAACCTGTGGGAGCGCCCACCCGGGTCGTGATGATCCCGTCCGTGTCGGGCGGCATTGGCCACATCTCGCGCACGGCGGCGCTGGCCCGGGCGCTGCGACGCCTCGACCCCCGGGTGGAAGTGGAGTTCCTGCTCGACGCCGACCGGCTACGCCCGTTCAACATCGACGCGACCCGGCGCATGGGCTTCACCCCACGCTTCCTGCCGCCGCGTACCCGCGACAACCGCGACGCCCTCGCCCGCGCCTGCATGGACGGCTTCGATGTCGTGGTGGACGACTGCTCGCGCTACTTGCTGCCGCTGCGCCGGGCCGTGCCACACCTGGGCTGGGTCACCTTGGCAATGTATCCGATCAAGGACGAGCTGTTCATGGACTGGCCGTTCATGGCCCAGATGGACGCGGTGATCTGGCCGTATGCGCCGCTGGTCGGGATGCCGGAGGAGCTTGCGGCGGTCCGGGACAAGGTCGTGCAAACCGGCCCCTTCCTGGAAACCGAGGGAACGCCGGGCCAGGCGGCGGCCCGCGCCCGGCTCGGCCTGCCCGCGGACGACCCGTTGGTGGTGTATGCCCCGCGCGGCTTCCCGTTCGGACCCGAGTTCGGCCATCGCGTGCTCGCCGGCATCTATGGCGCCGTGGAGGCGCTGCGCCGCACGGGCCATCCGGCGCTGCGCCTGGTCCTGCTCGCGGTCAGCGACCTGGCCGAGCTGCGCGGCATCCCGGGCGTGCCGGACCCCTTGCCGGATTGGGTGGGCGTCAAGGGCGTGGTCACGCCGGACGAGAGCCTGCTGCACACCAGCGCCGCCAGCGCCGTGGTCGGCGAGGGCACCAGCACGATGCACGAGGCCGCCGCCCTGCGCACGCCGCTGGTGATCGTGCCGGGACCGATCCCGGAGATCATGCTGCTGGCGCAGGCGCTGGACCGGGCTGGGGCGGCCCAGGTGCTCATGCCGCAGCAGACGACGTCGGACGCACTTGCGGCGGCGTTCAGGGCCGCGCTGGGCGAGGTTCCCGGGCGGGCGGCGATGCTGGACCGCGCATACGTCTTGATCACAGGCGGGGGCGGAGCAGCGGCGGCGGCGAGGGTCGTATTGAACGTGGCCGCACGGCGCCGGGCCATGCCGGGGGCGTCGGTCAGCGCATCGGCGGGGCAGCCGGGATGACCGGGCCGTTTGGCCGGCTGCGCGACGGCGCCAGGGCAGTCTGGACGGGGTTTACCGGCCGTTGCTTCGTGCCGGCGCTCTGCAGAGGCTTGAACAAGGTGCGGGGGCCAGGGGAATGGCTCTCTCTGAAAGGTAGCGCTTCTTCAGGGCATGCCCGGCGCTCCCCCAGCTCGACCCTGAACCCCTCGATACCGGCCCTGCCGAGGAGCACTGGCATCGCTTGGACCCGCTGCCATCGTCCGTGTGCAGCCACCGTGTGACAGCAATGGCACGGCGGAGCGAACGCCTCCCGCCATGGCGGAACTATCCGGGCGTTTGGCGTTAGATGGTCTTACATGCCGTGCCGCCAATCAGGGCGCACCCGGCGATGTAAGGAGCGAAGCTATGGACGAGGACCGATTCAAGGGTGCTGCCACCGACATCGGTGGCAAGGTCAAGGACGCCGTGGGCGGCCTGACGGGCGACACGAAAACGCAAGCCGAAGGCAAGATGGACCAAGCCACGGGCCAGTTGCAAAACGCCTACGGTTCCGCCAAGGACGCCGTCCAAGAGGGCGCCTCCACCATGGGCGCCCAACTGGACAGCTTCATGTCCGAGAAGCCCATGATGTCGCTGCTGATCGCGGCCGGCGTGGGCTACCTGCTCGCCCGCGTTACGCACCGCTAGAGGGCAGCCCATGGTCGCCTCGTATCCAACCCCGGCGGCGTCGATGGCCGAAACCGTCGTGCCCGACGACCAGCGCACGCACCTGCGCAACCGCGTGTCGTGGGGCGCCATCTTCGCGGGGGTCGTGGCGGCCCTGGTCG
>CAXTAT010000043.1:0-32871 GCA_964242415.1 uncultured Acetobacteraceae bacterium | reverse complement strand
CAGCCTCACCGAAGCCGCATGCCGCCCAGCCTGAAATGGCCAAAGTCAAGCCAAGATGGCCGGTCAATGCCTCCGCTTTGGCACCTAGATGCCGTCGGGGGCGTCCGCCCCAGCAACGCCACTCCGTCAACAGTCACGCTGTGTAGAGTTCTTGCATGTGCTAGGCTGGGATGGCGGGGCGTTGCGGGCTTCGCGGCCCGACCTCGACCCCCCGGCACTGCAATGCGAGTTTCATGGACCAGCCCGATGCGCCTTTGCAGCCCAACCGCAACGTTGCCGGGCAACAACGGCCCGCGATCTCGATCAGGGGCCTGACGAAGACATACGCCTCCGGCTTCCAGGCGCTTGGCGGCATTGACCTCGACATACACGCGGGCGAGATCTTCGCGCTCCTGGGTCCGAATGGCGCCGGCAAGACCACCCTGATCAGCATCGTCTGCGGGATTGTGAACGCGACGGCCGGGACCGTTCTGGCCAATGGCCACGACCACGTCACAAGCTACCGTGCCGCCCGCAGCGCCATCGGGCTCGTGCCGCAGGAGCTGAGCACGGATGCGTTCGAGACCGTTCTCGCCACCGTCAGCTTCAGCCGTGGGCTGTTCGGCCAGCCGGCCAACCGCGCCTACATCGAGAAGGTGCTCCGCGACCTTTCCCTTTGGGATAAGCGGGACAGCAAGATCATCACGCTGTCGGGTGGGATGAAGCGCCGGGTGATGATTGCCAAGGCGCTCGCCCACGAGCCGCGCATCCTGTTCCTGGACGAGCCGTCCGCCGGGGTCGATGTCGAACTGCGGCGGGAGATGTGGGGGATGGTCCGCGGGCTGCGCGCCAGCGGCGTGACGATCGTGCTGACCACGCACTACATCGAGGAGGCCGAGGAGATGGCCGACCGGGTGGGCGTGATCAGCAATGGGCGCCTCATCCTGGTCGAGGAAAAGGCCGTGCTGATGCGCAAGCTCGGCAAGACGCAACTGCTGCTCCAGTTGCATGAGCCGCTTGCCGCCATTCCTGACGGCCTGGCGCCCTGGGCGCTCGACCTGGCGAAGGCGGGGACCGAGCTGGTCTACAGCTACGACGCCCAGGCCGAGAACAGCGGGATCACCGCCCTGCTGCGGCAACTCGACACGCTGGGCCTGGAGGTAAAGACCCTGCAGACCCGGCAAAGCTCGCTGGAGGACATCTTCGTGGACCTGGTGCACGCGCGGCAATGAACCATCACGCTGTCCGGGCCATCTATATGTTCGAGATGAGCCGCACCTGGCGCACCCTGCTGCAAAGCGTCGTGTCGCCGGTGATCTCGACGTCGCTGTACTTCGTCGTGTTCGGCGCCGCGATCGGGTCGCGCATGGCGCAGGTCGATGGCGTCGGCTACGGCGCGTTCATCGTCCCCGGCCTGGTCATGCTGTCCCTCCTGACGCAGAGCATCTCCAACGCCTCGTTCGGCATCTACTTTCCGAAGTTCGTGGGCACGATCTACGAGCTGCTGTCGGCGCCGGTCTCGGCATTGGAGATCGTGCTGGGCTATGTCGGTGCCGCGGCAAGCAAGTCGGTCGCCCTCGGCCTGATCATCCTCGTCACGGCACGGCTGTTCGTGCCGTTCGGCATCGTCCATCCCGTCTGGATGCTGGCGTTCCTCCTGCTGACCTCGGTCACGTTCAGCCTGTTCGGCTTCATTATCGGCATTTGGGCCGACAGCTTCGAGAAGCTGAACCTGGTTCCACTGCTGATCGTGACGCCGCTGACCTTCCTCGGAGGCAGCTTCTACTCGGTCGGCATGCTCCCGCCGTTCTGGCAGACCGTCACCCTGTTCAACCCGGTGGTCTACCTGGTCAGCGGCTTCCGCTGGAGCTTCTTCGGCGTGTCGGACATCAGCCCGGGCATCAGCCTTGCCATGACGTTCGTATTCATGGCGGCGTGCCTGCTTGGCATAGGGTGGATCTTCAAGACCGGCTACCGGCTGAAACGGTGACGAGGCAGGGACTGGCCCGCTCCCGGCCCAGACGGTTGGGCCTGACATGCGGAGCTGTGTTGCACGGCGCTGACGTGTCGGCGCAAGCCGGCGTCATACTCATGCCGCATGACCTTGTGGGTCTGCTTGGGACTGTGCTGGTTCAGCTCGAACGGTAAGGTGGATGTCACAGGCCGGGGCGGAGCCTCGTACGCCCGGCCCGTCCCACACGCCACTGAGCGGGTCCATGCAACAAGGTCTCCTAAATGCAAGCGCCGCAATGGCGATCCCGGCGCGGAGCTTGGATTTCCCGCCTGACGATGGGATCACCTATGCAGCGGTCAATCCCGGTGGAACCACAAGGGTGCTCGAAGACAGCGGTGTTCGCCCTCTTGCCCCTGGCGAGATCGCACTTGATCCCCCAGCCATTCTTTTGTGAGCCGGCCATCAGCATCACTGCAATCGATGCCCCCCGGCGACCGAGGGTGAGTGGAAACTCCTGCTCAGTGTCCCGCCGCGGCCGCCGGCTTCGGCGCGGCCACCTTGCGCATCAGCGGCACCAGCAGCGTCGCGATGACGAAGGCGAGCATCACCGCTCGGAAGGCGTCGGCGTAGGCCAGCGTGGAGGCTTCCCGATAGGCGAGGTTCCATAGACGGTGCAACGCCGCCTGGTCGCCAAGCTGCGCCCCGCCCGGCAACGCGCCGTAGCGGCCGGAGAGATCGTGCAGCGTCCGCATCATGGCGCCGTTCGCCGGCGTCAGCTTCGCGGCAATGGTCTGGAAGTGGGCGTTGGTCTGGTCGTTAAGAATCGCCGCACTGACGGCGATGCCGACGGCGCCGCCGAGGTTGCGCATCATGTTGAACAGGCCGCTGGCATACTTCAACCGCTCCGGCGGCAGGCTGCCAAGGCCGAGGTTCACGCTGGGCGCCACCGCGAACACCTGGGGGAAACCGCGCAGCAATTGCGGGACCAGCAGCTCGGCGCCGCTCCAGCTCGAGGTGATGAAGCTGAACTGCCACATCGCGCAGCCGAAGCAGGCCATCCCGAACATCATCAGCCAGCGCGTGTCGAAGCGGCGCGCCAGCAGGATGTAAACGGGCGTGCCCACGAGGGTCGCCACGCCGGTCGAGAACACGGCGACCCCCGTCTGCCAGGCGCTGTAGCCGCGCACATAGCCGAGGAACAGCGGCGTCAGATAGATGGTGGTGAAGATACCCACCCCGGTGACGAAGGACAGCAGGCAGCCGAGCGCGAAGTTCCGGTTGCCGAGCGCACGCAGATCGACGACGGGGTTGGCGACCACCAGGCTGCGCACGGCAAAAGCGCCGAGCGCGAGGCCCGCCACCCAGGCGCAGTCCCGGATCATGGCATCGCTGAACCAGTTCCAGCGCGTGCCCTCCTCCAGCACGTACTCGAGCAGGCCGAGCCCGACCGCCATCAGGGCGATGCCGGGGTAGTCCGCGCCACGCAGCAGCTTGAGGTCCGGCTCGTCGATGCGCACGAGGAGGGGCACCAGCGCGGTAATGGCAAGGCCGGGCAGCAGGTTCACGTAGAACAGCCAGTGCCAGTTGAGCGTGTCGGTGATCCAGCCGCCGATCACGGGACCCAGGGTGGGCGCGACCGAGGCGATGCTGCCGATCACCGCCGCCGAATAGACCCGGCGCGGACCCTGGAAGTAGTGAAAGGACGAGGTGAACACGGTCGGGATCATCGAGGCGCCGAGCAGGCCCTGCAGGCCGCGGAAGATGATCATGCTCTGGATGTTCCAGGCCAGCCCGCACAACATGCTGGCCACGGTGAACCCCGCGGCCGACGCGGTGAACAGCCAACGCGTCGAGAACACCCGGGTCAGCCAACCCGAGAGCGGGATCATGATGATCTCCGCAATCAAATATGCGGTCTGCACCCAACTGATCTCATCCTGCGCCGCCGACAGGCCGCCGCCGATCTCCTGCAACGAGGATGCGACGATCTGGATGTCGAGCAGGGCGATGAACATGCCGCAGCACATCACCGCGAATGGCAGGATGGAGGCCGGCCGGGCGGCGCTGTCGCTCATGGTGCCGTCGCCGGGCTGGCGCGGATGTCGATCCGGACGGTGGTCGAAAGGCCCTGGCGCAGCCGGGGCATCTCGCTGTCGGCATCGAGGGCGATCCGGACCGGCACGCGCTGGACGATCTTGGTGAAGTTGCCGGTTGCGTTCTCGGGCGGGATGACGCTGAACACGGCGCCCGTGCCGGGCGAGAGGCTCGCGACCCGGCCATGGAACGCGTGGCCCGGCAGCACGTCGGCGGTGACGGTCGCCGCCCGGCCAGGCACCATATCGACGAGCTGGTCCTCCTTGAAGTTGGCGTCGATCCAAAAGCCAGTCGCCGGGATGATGGACAGCAGATAGCCGCCCTGCACGACGTAGGCGCCGACCTGGGCCGCGCGATTGCCGACATAGCCTTCAATCGGCGAGCGGACCTCGGTGTAGCCGAGGTTGAGCCGGGCGGCCTGCAGGTCGGACCGGGCCTGGTCCACATCGGCCTCCGCCTTGGCGATCTGCGCCTGCAGCACCGGCACGCGCTGGCGGGCACCCTGCAGCCCGGCGGCGGCCGAGAGCACGGCGGCATGGGCCTGCGCGTCGAGCGAGGTGGTGCGTTGCTGGTCCTGGCGGGAGCCGGCGGCGGTGGTGGCCAGGCTGCGGTAGCGTATGGCGTCCGCCGTGGCATAGTCGGCCTGGGCGCCCTTGGCGGCCAGCTCCGCCGCCTGTTGCTCGATCGTCGATTGCTGCAGCACGAGTTGCGCCCGCAGGCTGCCGAGCATCGCGCTGGCACCGGCGACGACGGCCTGCGCATGGTCGAGCGCCGCCTGGGCGTCGCGGCGGTCGAGCTGGATCAGGAGCTGGCCGGCCTGAACGAGTTGGTAATCGTTGACCGGGATCGCTTCGATGAAGCCGGCGATGTGCGGGGCGATCGAGGTCAGGTTGCCGCCGACATAGGCGTCGTCGGTGCTCTCGATGAAGCGGCCGTTGCGCCACCAGTCCAGCCCGAACCAGGCGCCCGCCGCGAGCACCGCCAGCGCGATGGCCACGATGGCCGCGCGCTTGAGCCCGAAGCGCGGCCGGGTCTTTGCGGCGGACGGGCTCAGATCGCGTTCGAGGACGGTGCTGGACATGGTGGCCTCCTGTGGCCGGGCGGCAAGCGCCCGGCCGTGGGCGATGTATTGGATCAGGCAGCGCGTCGGATCAGGCGGCGTGGAGGGCGGCCCGGTAGCGCGGCGCGACCTCGCGGTGCGACAGGTTCGGCCCCAGCGCCAGCCGGGCCTCGGTGTAGGCGGTCCATTGCGCCTCGTCGGGCAGCGGCGGGATGGTGACGGTCTCGCCGCGGTCGAGGCCGAGCAGGGCGGCGTCCACCATGTCGGCCGCCTCCATGACCAGGCCGGGCATCATCGCCTCGACGTCCTTGCCGGAGCGCTGCCAGATCTCGGTGCGGGTGGCGCCGGGCAGCACGGCCTGCACGTGCACGCCGGCTGCTTTCACCGCCTCGGCCAAGCTGATCGAGAGGTTCAGGATGTAGGCCTTGGAGCCGCTGTAAACGCCGTCCAACCGCTCCGGGGCAACAGCCAGCACCGAGGCGATGTTGACGATCGTCCCGCTCCGGCGCGCGACGAAGGCGTTGCCGGCCGTGTGCGCAAGCAGCGTTGGCGCGGTGATGTTGACGGCGATCAGCCGTTGCAGCGCCTCGGGCCCGTTTTCCAGCAGGCTGCCGTTGAGCGAGATGCCGGCGTTGTTGACCAGCATGGTGAGGCCGGCGTCGGACGCGAGCCGCTCCTGCACGCGGGCGACGTCGGCTGGGTTGGCGAGATCGGCCGCAAGCACATCGACGGTGCGGCCGGTCCCGGCCCGCAGCTTGGTTGCGAGCGCCTCCAGCCGGCCGGCATCGCGGGCGACGAGCACGAGGTTGTAGCCGCGATGCGCGAGACGGTCGGCATAGACGGCGCCGATGCCGGACGACGCGCCGGTGACGAGGGCGGTGCCCGGGACGGCGCCAGAGGTTGGTTGGGTCATGGAAGCTCTCCGAAGGGCGGCCGGATGCCGTCGCTTTTATAATGATAGCTACTGGCTTGCAGGATGCAAGTGGGCCGCTTAGATCAGTTGCATGCAACGCAAAAGCTTCGATGCCATGACCTGTCCGATCGCCCGCAGCCTGGAGCGCGTGGGCGAGTGGTGGAGCATGCTGATCCTGCGCGACGCGTTTGCCGGGCTGACGCGGTTCGACGAGTTCGAGAAAAGCCTGGGGATCGCGCCCAACATGCTCAGCCGCCGGTTGGCGGCGCTGGTCGAGGCCGGGATGCTGGAGAAGCGGCGTTATAGCGAGCGGCCGCCGCGGGACGAGTATGTGCTGACCGGGCGGGGGCGGGACTTCCGGGAGGTGCTGTTCGCGCTGATGGCATTCGGCAACCGCAACTTCGCACCGGAGGGGGCGAGCGTGATGGTGGTCGATGCGGCGTCAGGCGCGCCGGCCGATCCGGTCCTGGTTGACCGGACGTCAGGCCGGGTGCTGGCCGAGCCCGCCTTCAAGGTCGTCGCAGGTCCCGCCGCGACGGAGCGGGTGCGCGTGCGGATGGCCAAGCGTCGGCTGGCCGAAGGCTCGGCGGACCCGGAGCGCTGAATGGTCTGTCGCATGCGGAGCGCCAGCATGTTGCACGGACCTGGAGAACGGACGCAGTAGCCCCAACCCCGCCTGGGGTCAGGCGGTGCGGATGGAAATCGGGCGTCCAAGCTCCGGCTTGTGATTGAGCATATGGATGGCACTATCTACTTCGGTCGCCCGACGCTCGCCGGCGTGTTGCATGGCCCTGGAGTGTAGGCGCACTCGCCTCAACCCCGTTCCGGGTCAGCCCTCGGTGCCAATGACGATGAGACAAACTCCCTGGTGCGGTTTAGGCTCTGGGGTCCGCAACAGAACGTCTTGTGGTCATGCCGAACCAGGCAGGGGAGACGAGGGCCACGGCGGGCGCCGGCACGGACGCTGGCCGACGGTCGTGCCGGCGCCCACGGCGGCTGATCCCGAGCTGTCCGCCGCACGTTCACCGCCGTGGAGAAGCCGGGCTGGTGACCAGCTCCTTCGTCCGTGCAGGGCAGGCTAGCACGGCCGGCATAGATGGGAGGCCAGTGCACTACTTCGCTATGCCTGTGCAGACGAGCGTGATCACCATGTTCCAGATGTTGCACCCACGCGTGGATGCCGATCCAGCACATTGCCGGCTTCGGAAGATGGTCCTGTCCGTTTGTCGGTCGCATTTGGCAAGTTTCGTCGGGCCGCGTGCGCGTGCGGGTTGGCCGGAGGGCGGCCACTCCTTCCGGCGGGGTCGGCGTGCCGATGTCACGGATCGGCACGATGGGTTCGATCCAACCCGGTCGGCATGTCAGATGCTACGGACGCCTACTCCGTACCTGGCGTCGTGAAGTGCCCGAACCGCTACCTGCCAACAGGCTCTCCCGTCCTGCTTCGCCGCGCCTGCTCTGGTAGAAGTGGGTCCCAGGCAATCACTGGCGAGGGATAGACCTCTAAGCAGTTGCATGCTGCGGCGACCTGGCGCGGGTTGGCGGGACAGGCGCTCTCCACTGGCCATGCTCCACAGTGTCGTCTCCAACCTGGAACTCTCCGGTTAGGTCCGCCAGCATTTCGGCCTCTCCGGCCAAGCTGTGGGTCGCTGCCGTGGTTTGTTCCACCATCGCGGCGTTCTGTTGCGTAACCTGGTCCATTTGGTTGATGGCGATGTTGACCTGGGCCAAGCCGCCTGCCTGCTCCTCTGCATTGGCAGCGATGCTGGAAACGACGCCGCTGATGGTGCCAACCTGCAGCACGATGCGCTCCAAGGCCTGACCTGCCTGCGCCACCAGCGTCACGCCATGGTCCACTTGCTGGCTGCTGGTGCCGATCAACGCCTTGATCTCGCGCGCTGCAGCGGCGCTGCGCTGCGCCAATGCCCGCACTTCGCTTGCCACCACAGCAAAGCCCCGTCCGGCGTCTCCCGCCCGCGCGGCCTCGACACCGGCGTTCAGCGCCAGAAGGTTGGTCTGAAATGCGATCTCGTCGATCACGCCGATGATCTGCCCGATCTGCCGGGCAGATGCTTCGATGGCGCCCATTGCGGCCATCGCGTCGCTCATCACCATGCCGGACCCTTGAGCCTCCGCCTGGGTGGCAGCTACCACGCCACGCGCCTGCGCCGCTCCTTCCGCGGTGCGGCGGACCGCAGTCGTGATGCCGTCCAGCGCGGCGGCTGTTTGCTCCAGGGTTGCTGCCTGCTGCTCGGTCCGGCGGCTTAGATCGTCGGCGGCGTGGCCGATCTCCGACGTGCCGCCGCGGATCGTGCCCGCCGTTGCGGAGATGCGCGCCATTGCGGCCTGCAGCCCCGCCATCGCGGCGTTGAAGTCTTGGCGCAGCAGTTCCCACTCCGGAGCGAAGGGCTGATCCAGCCGGGTCGTCAAGTTGCCGGCGGACAGGTGGGACAGCCCGGCGGCCAGGGACTGCACCATGGCGAGCTGGGCGGCAGCGTGCTGCGCCTGTGCCGCCTCGCGCTGGACACGCTCGGCCTCTGCCGCGTCCCGCTGCGCGGCGGTGGCGGCCTCCAGCCGGGCCTTGTCCAGCGCAGCGTCCCTGAACACGATCAGCGCGGCAGCCATCGCGCGCGTTTCGGTCAGGGTGCCCCCATCCGGCATCGCCGCGTCCATCTGACCGGCTGCAAAGTCCCGCATGCCGGCGGCCAGTTGCCGGGTCGGCCCGGTGATCGAGCGGACGATCCAAGTCGCCACCCCAACCAGCAGCAGCAGCAGTCCGGCCGCGATGGCCGCTGACAGGATCAATGACGAACGGAACGCCGCGATCAGGTCGTCCATGTATGTCCCGGTCGCGATCACCCAGCCCCACGGCTTGTAATGGCGATAGACCGCGAGCTTGCGCACCGGGTCCGTGCCGCCCAGCCGGGTGACGCGATACTCGACGCTAGCGGCGCCGTCTCGGACGGCGCGCGGGATCACGTCGGCGTTCCAGCGGAAGCCGTCAACGTCGGCCTGATTCATGTAGTTCCGGCCGAGCGCCTTCGGGTCGGGGTGCGCCAGGGTGTTGCCCGCCAGGTCGCGGACGAAGAAGTAGTCGCCCTGCCCATATGACATGGAGACGACCGCGGCCAGGGCACGGGCCTTCGCCACATCTTCCGTGATCGTGCCAGCCACGGCCTGGAGACGGGTGGCCTCGATCAGGCTTGCCGCGGCCTCGGTCATCAGTTCCATTTGGCTGACGCGCTGAGCGCGCATCTTCTGCCATCCTGTGGCGAGGTCCGTGCCGATCAGGACCAGCAGTGCGACCGCAAACAGGGCAACAAGGGCGTATAGGCGGGTGGATAGGCGGGACAGGAGGTGCATCGAATCCTCGGCAGGCCATGGAAGCCGAAATTGTCGCGCACAAAGGTGAATTTCCCGTTGACGCCGGCGCGGCGGCGCTTCGCCATGACGTCACGGTGCTGATCGTGCGGGATTGGCCCCGTTGCACGACCACGGATGCATGACCACGGATGCAGGCAAAGGTGACGCCCCACCTGGGAACTGCCCAACGCCTGGGCGAGTTCGATGCCCGGCCGCAAGGGGAGCGGACCGGATGCGGGGCCGCAGGCTCTGAGAACCTTGATGCCTAGCCTGGAGAAGTCTCGTGCTGGTTGACCACTGGATTGACGTTCACGCCCACTTCTACCCGCCAGAGTCGGACGCAGTGCGCCGGGACCGCTTGGATCAGATGCGGCAGGCGTGCTGGTGCACCACCGATCCGCCGGTCTGGAACGCCGATCAGACGCTCGCCTACATGGACCGGACTGGCATCCAGATGCAGATGCTGAGCAACGTCCCGAAGGCGCTGGACCGCCTGCGCATGTCCAACGACCATGGCGCCGGGTTGGTGCGCCAACATCCATCGCGGTTCGGTTTTCTGGCGGCCCTGCCGACCGATGATCCTGCAGCCGCCCTGGCGGAGATCGCACGCGCCGCCGACACTCTCCAGCCGGACGGGTTTGCGGTCACCTGCCATTACAACGGGACCTATCTCAGCGACCCGCGGCTGGACCCGGTCTGGGCCGAGCTCGACCGCCGGCGCGCCGTTGTGTTCTGTCACCCCGACGCCTATGCGCCGGGCTCGATGGGTCGTCCGTCCGCGTTGATCGAGGTCGCCTTCGAAACCGCGCGGACGTTCGTCGATATGCTGTACCAGGGCACGTTCCGGAAGTTCCCGAACATCCGTTTCGTGGTCGCCCATTGCGGCGGCGCCCTGCCGGCGCTCTCGGGCCGGCTGCTGATCCTGGGTCACGAAACCTGGGTGCCCAATCCCAACCACGTCACCCCGGCCGAGATGCGCGCACACCTGCGCCGGCTGTTCCTCGACACCGCGGCGACATCGCCGACCACCCTCGGAGCGGCGCTGCAGATGACCACGCCCCGGCAGATTGTTTACGGCTCGGACTGCGGCGTACCCTGCACCACGGACGCCACGATGGATGCGAATATCGAGGCATTGCTGGCCTTCGAGGGCCTCACGCCGGAGCAGATCCAGGCGATCGGCCGCAATGCACTCACGCTGTTCCCAGATGCCGCCGCCCGGATCGAGGCCGCTGCAGCCGGGGATCAGTGACCCGAGACGCCGTGCGGTCGTCAGCCCGGTGGTCGCGCGAGCAGTCGTCGCGATCCTCGCGGGTCACGACGGAGCAGCACCCCCAGTCTCAGACGCGGCATGCATGCCGTCGATTTGCTGCGCGGGCATGATGGGGATGGCTGACGGGTAAGAATCCCGTGATGTTGGGGTTGGGAGAGAGGCTGCCGTGAACGCCGTCATCATCGCGTGCACGATCACCGGCTCGATACCGCGCAAGAAGGACAATCCGGCCGTCCGGGCATCAACCGGTTGGCCGCGGCGGTGTCGCCGGAACTGGGAGGCGCTGATCGGCCGCCCGCCAACGGTGCGTGCCCGCTTCGGGGCGGTAAGCATCTACGTGGCTGGCCCAGCCTCAATCGACACGCCGAGGTAAAAAACGCCACCTGGTCGGCGCAGCGCGCGGCCTGCTCCACGTCGTGGGTGACGGTCACGACCGACAGGTCCTGCTTCAGGGTGCAGGCTAGGCCGGCAAGGTCCCGCTGGGCGGCAGCGGAACATCCTCAAGCGGAATGTCTGGCGCGGGCTGCGCCATGGCCTGCAGAAGCGCCTCGGGCGTCGTGCCAGCCTGCTCAGCCCAGGCGTTCAACTGCTCCGGAGAGAACGTGCGTTCCAGCTCCTCGACCGTGAGCGGGACGTTTCTGTCGCGGCCCACCCAGGGGCCGACGTGCCCTGCCAGCCCGGACTCCAACTGGGCCAGCAGCGCCGGCAGGCTGCCACCAGCGGCGCCCTGCGCCAGGCCGACCGCCTGGGACAGCGGCGCCCAGAGTTGGCCAATGTATCCGCTCATCCGAGGCCTCCCTCATGCCTGCTGCCGCAACGCCGTCGCGCTGCTCCTGATGCCGGAGAAGGCTACCAAACTACGGACCGCCACCGGCAGGTTCGGAAACTACGCACGCCGGGTTGCGCCCCAGCCATGCCGCCGGCGCCAAGCCTCACGCCGCGGTGGCAGGCGCCGCCGGCCCGGTTACGCTGACGGGCACCGCCGGCCCGGCCAGAGGTGCGACGGCAGCGGCTGCCCCAGCCAAGCGCCAGGCGGCGACCGCGGCCAGCGCCGGCCCCGGCCGTTCGCTCACGGGCGTCAGGCGGCCCGCATGGACCGCGCCGATGTTGCCGTCCAGCGACAGCAACTCGCCCTCGTGCAGCAGGGTCCCGCCGATGCTGCACGTCCGGCGGTCCAGGTCGATCTCCAGCCCGGGGCAGGCGACCAGGCACACCTTGCCAAGCTGGCGCGCCAGGACCGCCGCATGGGAGGTGCGCCCGCCGGATGCCGTCAGGATGCCGGCCGACCGCGCCATGCCCTCGATGTCCGACGTCGTCGTGTCCCGCCGCACCAGGATCGCGGGCGTGCCGGCACCGGACAGGCGCACCACGGCCGCGGAGTCCAGCGCCACGGCGCCGCTCGCCACGCCCATGCCGGCAACCTGGGCCACGGCCAGCGCCACCGGCACGGGCGGGGCGAAGCTGGTGCGGGCCACCGCGCCAAGGTCGATGCCGTCCAGCCGCCCGAGCGCCACGGCCGGGGCAACCAGCCCCTCCGCAACCATGTCCACCGCGACCGCCAGCGCCGCCCAGTCGGTGCGCTTGGCCCGCCGCGTCTGCAGCAGGTGCAGCACGCCGGACTGCACCGTGAACTCGAAGTCCTGCATGTCCTTGAACAGCGCCTCCAGCGCGTGGCCGATGCCGTCCAGTTGGGTCCACACCCCCGGCAGCACGCGGCGCAGGCGGTCGTTGTCGCGCAGCTTGTGCCGCCCGGCGACGACATCCTCGCCCTGCCCGTCGAACTGGAAATCGTAGTACAGCTCCCGCGCGCCGGTGGCCGGGTTGCGGGTGAAGGCCACGCCGGCGCCCGATCCGCCGCCGGCGTTGCCGAACACCATGGTCTGCACCGTCACAGCCGTGCCGGCCGCGTCGTCCAGGCCCTGCATGCGCCGGTATGCAGCCGCCTTCGGCGCATCCCAGGACCGGAACACGGCCGCGGCCGCCGCGGCGAGCTGCTCATGGGGATCGGACGGGAACGCGCCGCCGGCCAGGGTGCCATAACGGTCCAGCATGGCGTGGGCCAGCGCCCGCAGGTCGCGGTGGTCCAGCTCGCGTTCCGTCTTCGCCCCGGCCTGCGCCAGCGCCGCCGACACCAGGGCGTCGAACGGCGCGGTCGGCAGGCCCGCCACCACCTCCGCATAGCCCTGCACCAGCCGGCGATAGCTGTCCCAGGCCAGCCGAGGGTTGCCGGTGAGACGGATCAGCGCCTCGACCGTGTCCAGGTTCAGGCCGACATCCAGCACGGTTTCCATCATGCCCGGCATGGACACCGCGGCGCCGGACCGCACCGAGACGAGCAATGGGCGCCGGGCCGCGCCGAACCCCAGGCCGGTTGCGTGCTCCAGCCCGGCGATCCCCTGGGCCAGCGCCAGCCGCAGCGCCGCCGCGTCCGCTGGGCCGGTGCGCCGGCACCAGGCGGTCGGCAGCACGAAGGCCGGCGGCACCGGCAGCCCGGCCCGCGCCATCAGCATCAGGCTCCAGGCCTTGTTGCCGACCTGCGCCGCGCCGCCGCCGGCTAGCGCGGCGCCGGGCTGGATGGGAAACAGACCCGGCGATGGGGCGTCAGCAAGGGCCGGAGCGTCAGCAAAAGCCGGGGCGTCAGCCATTGACCACGGACTCCAGCACATGGTCGCGCAGGATGAGGCTCGCGTGCTTGAGCGCGTCGGCGGCGTCCTCCAGCTTGTTGCCGACCGCGGTGAACAGGTGCAACTGGCGGAAGTCCTTGGCGTGCTGGATGGCGGCCACCGCCAGCCCGCGTTCCGCCCCGTCGGCCTCGCGCTCCAGCCCGGCGACGCGGTCGGTGGCGGCCAGGAAGTCCTCCGTCTCGGCGGCGCTGGCGCCCCGGCCGATCTGCCCGGCGTGGCCCAGCGCCTTGATCCACTCCTGCGACGCATCGGCCACCAGTCCGGCCAGGGCCTGCAGCGCCTCCAGCGGCTCGCCTTGCAGCGTGTCGAGGTCGAGCAGGAGGGCCGCGTCCTCCAGCGCGTCGGCCGCGTCGTCGGCGGCCTCCAGCAGGGGCAGGAACACGGCGTAGTCGGGCCGGCGGCGCACGGTCTCTCGCGTCTCCAGCACGAACCCGTCCGCATCGTGCTCGAACCGGCGGGCGCGGCGGGTGCGCTTGCCCGCGCCGCCATCCGCCTGCAACCCGTCGCGCACCAGGTTGGCAAGCTCGAACAACAGGCCGGCGTGCTCGCCCGCCATGCGCAGCAGTTGCCGCTCCTCGTTGCTGAAGTGCGTGGCCAGGGCTACGCGAATGCGGTCGTGCACCAGCGCGCCCGACCCGCCGGCGAGCAGGCTTTCGGTCGCAGCGCGCAGGACGAAGCGCAGGAAAGCCAGCGCCTCCGCATCGCCCAGCACGTCGCACAGCCAGTCGCCGAAGTGCATCGCCGACCCGGCGGACGCCTCGATGGCCTGGTTGACCAGCTTCGCCCCGCCCAGCTCCAGGAAGCCGCGGTGCCCGATCCCGGCCTCCGCCGCCCAGCGCAGCAGCGCCAGGCGGTCCGGCCCGCGCAGGAGGCCGCGCAGCGCCTTGCGCGCCCGGTTCCAGTCGATCAGGAACACCAGGCGCGAGCCGAGGGTGTCCAGATAGGTCCGGCAGCCCGCGGCATCGGCGGCGTCGAGCCGCCCGGTCGCCATGTAGAACGGCGTGCCGGCGGCAAGCACAGCCGTGCGCGCACCGTCCCACGCCACGGCGTGGGGCTTCAGCATGTCTTGGAAGAACGCCAACCGCTCGGGGTGGACATCGGTGTAGGTGACGCTGACCGCCCAGCCCTTTGCGGCGTCCCCTGGGTTGCCCTCCTCGACATGGCCCCCTTCGACAGGCCCTCCCTCCACATGGATGACGATGACATGGGCGTCCGTGGTGCCGATGTCGTTCTGGATGACCAGTCTGCCGCCGGCGCGCGTGGCGGTGGTCGCCAGTCCCGGATGGTCGAACTTCAACCGGGCGGTGCGGTTGAGGCCGGCCATGAAGGCGGCGACCATCGGGCGGTCCTCGGGTCCGAGGCCATAGACCGCAGCGCCGTCCAGCTTCTCCTCCGCCAGGGCCGCCTGCATGGCGTTGAGCCGCTTGTGCAGGTCCATGACCAGGCGGTGCAGGCTGTCGGGTCCGTCGTGCCCGGCCTGCATCATGGCCGTCACCGCGCCGGGATCGAGCAGGTCGTCCCCCGCCGCGGGCAGTGCGCCCAGCAGGCCGTCCAGCCGAGCCGGCAGGCCCTCCGGCGGCGTTGCGGGCAGCGGGGCCGCCATCAGGCGCATGTCGGCCGCGATGCGGTGCATGATGCGTGCGGCGCCGGGCACGCGGCAGTCCCGCCCGGCCATGCGTGCGCCAGCCACCGCGGCGTCCAGGTCCGGGTCGTCGATGCCGCAGGCGATGCGCTCGCGTTTCAGCGTGGCGGCGGCGCCTTCCGGGTGGTCGGCGTGGGCCAGCGCCATCTGCAGCAGAGAGAACAGGTACTTCACCCGGTCGTTCGCTCCCAGCGCGGCGTTCAGGGCCGCCGCGGGTTGCAGCCCCGCCTCGTTGATCGCGGCCAGTATCTGCGTCTTCATGGGCAGCTCCTCAATCCCTCGGCTGGGCCGCTGGCCTGGCCCTGATCCCTGGCGGGACCAGGCCGGCGCGGCGCCAGGGCCGCGTAACGAATGGGATCCTGCGCTTCGGGGCAGGTCGAAAGCGTCCTCCGCATCGCCGCAACGGAGGCCTTGCACTCCGCCATCGATCCAGCCCGCCGTAGCCCGGCATACGCCGCGCCACCGCCAGTCAGGGCCACAGCCGCGCCCTGGATGAGGACTTGACGTTGACTCATTACCGCACCCGCCTGCTCTGCCCTCCGTGGTCGCGTCGGAGAGCAGGAATTCGATCGGGATACACCGGCGAGGTCATAGCCATCAGGACCGGAAACTACCTAGGCAGGCTTCTTCCCGCATCGCGCCGTTCTGTCATCGGCGGCACCAGCACGTGCGAGCGCCTTGCGTGTCGTCCGAGGATTTGGATCGGGCGGCCGCAGGCAAGGCTGGGTGGTGCGGCGTGCTGGCGGGCGGGGGTGATACCAACCGCCCTTGAACCCGACCGCTGCGGTCCCGCTCCGTGCCGTCATTGCGAGCCGGCTTCGGCGCGGCAATCCAGCGGCCAAGGACTGTGCGTGCAACTCCTAGATTGCCACGCCGCAAGCGCGGCTCGCAATGATGGCATGCCTTAACCGGTCAGAGTCACTACCAATTATAACAGGACCGGCACCCGTGCGCCCGGGATCGCCGGCATCCCGGACCAGACCGCCCGACCGACAGCGCATCAGCCGATCCCGCCACGCCGCGTCAGTTGACCTTGGTCAGCGTCCAGTGGTGCTCGCAGGTGCGGCTGGCGATGGTCACGCCCAACTGGCCGTCGCGCAGCTCGCCCTCCATCGTGCCGATGCCGTCGCTGGCCTGGATGTGGCCATCGCCGCCGACCTGCGCCGTCAGCGGCACGCGGGACCGCGGCGTGTCGCCGCTGTACGAAAGGGTGACCTGGCCGTTGTACACCTCCAGCACGCGCGGGCCGCTGCGCGGGCAGAAGCGGCTTTCGGCGCGGATCAGCCGGACCGTGCCACGGTATCGTCCGTCCGTGCCCGGCGGCGGTGGCGCCTGCGGTGCCTGCGCGATGGACTGCGGCTGGCAAGCAGCCAGCCCCGCCAGCACCGCCAGCACCGCCACGCGACGCATGGGGGTCAGCCGACGATTTCGGTACCGGCGAAGAAGAAGCCGATCTCCTGCGCCGCTGCCTCCGGGCTGTCGGAGCCGTGCACGCTGTTGGCCTCGATGCTTTCGGCGAACAGCTTGCGGATGGTGCCGGGGTCGGCATTGGCCGGGTTGGTGGCGCCCATGATCTTGCGGTTCTGCGCGATGGCGTCGTTGCCCTCCAGCACCTGCACCACCACGGGGCCGCTGGTCATGAAGGCGACCAGGTCCTTGAAGAACCCGCGCTCGCGGTGCACGCCGTAGAACGCCTCGGCCTGCGGCTGCGACAGGTGCAGGCGCTTTTGGGCGACGATACGCAGGCCCGCGTCCTCGAACACGGCATTGATCTTGCCGGTGAGGTTGCGCCGGGTGGCGTCGGGCTTGAGGATGCTCAGCGTGCGCTCGATGGCCATGGTTTGATCCTGTTTGCGGGTGCCGGGCGTGTAGGCCAACGGCCCCGCCGCGGCAACCCTTCCCCGATGTGCGCCGACTTACCCTGTCCGCGCGCTGCCCCAGGCGCAGCGGTCATTGCGAGAAGCGCTTGCGACGCGGCAATCCAGGGGAAGCGGGCGCGGTTCTTGCCGCCCTGGATTGCCAGCCGCAAGCGCGGTTCGCAATAACCCGGCCCATCACCGCCTAGAAGCACCGGGTATCCGGCCTGAGTGGGCATCCATGACTCTTCCACCCCAGCCCGGCGCCGCTTACATCCCCTACATGAGCCTGCTGACCCTGGACCACGTCACCCTGCGCATGGCCGGCCGCACCCTGCTGGACGGGGCGGAGCTGCGCGTCGATCCCGGCCGCCGCATCGGCCTGGTCGGGCGCAACGGCGCGGGGAAAAGCACGCTGCTGAAGGCCATCGCCGGAGAGTTGGCGATCGATGGCGGCGAAATCCGCCTGAACAGCCGTGCCCGCATGGCGCAGGTCCGCCAGGAGGCACCGAGCGGCGGAGCCAGCCTGCTCGACACCGTGCTGGCCGCCGACCAGGAGCGCCTGGACCTGCTGGCCGAGGCCGAGGTTGCCGAACCCATGCGCCTGGCCGAGGTGCACGAGCGCCTGCGGGCGCTCGACGCCGACGCCGCCCCGGCCCGCGCGGCCACCATCCTGGCCGGGCTGGGCTTTGATGCGGCGGCGCAGGCGCGGCCCGTGGACAGCTACTCCGGCGGCTGGCGGATGCGCGTCGCCCTGGCCGCCGCGCTGTTCGCCGCCCCCGACCTGCTGCTGCTCGACGAGCCGACCAACCATCTCGATCTTGAGGCGACGCTCTGGCTGGAGGGTTGGCTGGCCCGCTTTCCCGGCGCTTGCCTGATCGTAAGCCACGACCGCGGCCTGCTCGACCGCTCGGTGCAGGCCATCGCCCACCTGGACCAGCGCAAGCTCAGCCTGACCCCCGGCGGCTACGACGAGTTCGTCCGCATCCGCACCGAGCACGCCATGCAGCAGGGCCGCGCCGCCGAGCGCATCGCCGCCCAGCGCGCCCACATGCAGAAGTTCGTCGATCGCTTCCGCGCCCAGGCCACCAAGGCCCGGCAGGCGCAGGCCCGCATCAAGGCGCTGGAGAAGCTGCCGGTGCTGGACACGGTGGTGGAGGCCGCGCCGACCCGCTTCGACTTTCCCGAGCCGGCGCGGCTCAGCCCGCCGATCCTGACGCTGGAGCGGGTGGCGGCCGGATACGGCACGACGCGGGTGCTGTCCGGCGTGTCGCTGAGCGTCGATATGGACGACCGCATCGCCCTGCTGGGCGCAAACGGCAACGGCAAGAGCACGCTGGCAAAACTGATCGCGGGGCGGCTGGAGCCGCTGTCGGGCACCATCCGCCGCAGCCCCAAGCTGCGCGTCGGCTACTTCGCGCAGCACCAGACGGACGAGCTGGTGATGGGGGAAACCCCGGTGGACCACATGGCCCGCGCGCTGCCCCGCGCGCTACCGCCGCAGGTCCGCAGCCAGTTGGCCCGGTTCGGCCTGGACGCCGACCGCGCCGACACCCCCGTCGGCAGCCTGTCCGGCGGCGAGAAGGCCCGGCTGCTGCTGGCGCTGGCCACCCGCGACGCCCCGCAACTGTTAATTCTAGATGAGCCGACCAACCACTTGGACATCGACGCGCGGGAGGCGCTGGTGCGGGCGCTGGCGGACTTCCAGGGTGCGGTGTTGCTGATCACCCACGACCCGCACCTGGTGGAGCTGGTGGCGGACCGCCTGTGGCTGGTCGGCGACGGCACGGTGCGGCCGTATGAGGGCGACATGGACGACTACCGCGCCCTGCTGGTCGAGCGTGCCCGCCCGGCGGCCAAGGCCGATGCCGCGCCGAACCGCCGGGACGAGCGGCGGGACCGGGCGGAGAGCCGGGTGCAGTTGGCCCCGCTGCGCCGGCAGGCCCGCGACGCCGAGGCCCGCATCGCCAAGCTGGAGGCCGAGCGGGCGCGGCTGCTGACGCGGTTGGCGGACCCGGCGCTGTATGCGCCGGGCCGGGCAGGGGACGTGACGGAGGCGAACCAGCGCCTGGCCGCCATCGCGCGTGAGGCCGATGCGGCGGAGATGGCGTGGATGGCGGCCGAGGAGGCGTTGGAGGCGGCGGGCTAGGCGCTGCATCCAGCGGAAATGCGGCGGTCCCGCACGCCCTAATCAGTCCCCACCAGCCAGTCTTCGCACTGCAACCCCGCCACCCGGCTGAACTCCCCCAGGTTGCCCGTCACCACCACTAGACCCCGGCTGCGCGAGTGCCCGGCGATCATCAGGTCATACTCTCCGATCCCCTGGCCCTGCCGCTCCAGCACCGTCTTAATTTCAGCCGCGTGCGCCGCCGCCTCTGCATCAAACGCCAGCACCTCCAATCGGGCGGCGAGCCGTTCCACCCCGCGCCGGTTCTCTGTCGGCTTGGCCGACTTCTCCGCCCCGTGCAGCAACTCGAACAACACCACCGTCGATATGCATAACCCATCCGCCTCGGCGTTAAACCGTGTCCGCAGCCCGGCCGGACGATCGCGCAACACCCGGGTGCACAGGTTGGTGTCGAGCATGTAGCGCAACACTTAGAACGCCTCGCGCACCTGCGCCTGCGGCTGCTCGCGTTCGCTGATGTCGATCCCGGGCTCGTCGAAGAAATCGTCCCACACTGAGTCAGCCGGCACGATCACCCGCCGCACCCCATCCCGCAAGATCGACACCTCGCGCACGCTGTCGGGAAAAGCCACGTTTTTGGGCAGGCGCACGGCCTGCGAGCGGTTGGTTAGGAACAAGTTCGTCCGGGTCATGCTGCGCCTCCGGTCGGGATATGCATGGGGTATATCCTGAGCCTTTGCATGTCGAAACATGCAAGCCGAACGCGATAAGGGCAGCAGGACAAAGCCGACAAACTTGACACCCAGCCCCCGCCGGCATACCAGCCCCGCAGACCATGACGTCGCTCCGCGAAGGCTCGCGCAGCGGCGCCTTATCTGTTTGGGGTGAACCGATGTTCGACACCTTGTCGGGCAAGCTGTCCGGCGTCTTCGACCGGCTCCGCGCCCGCGGCGCGCTGAACGAGGCCGACGTGGCCGACGCCCTGCGTGAGGTCCGCCTCGCGCTTCTGGAGGCCGACGTCGCGCTGCCGGTGGTGAAGACCTTCGTCAGCACCGTCCGCGACCGCGCCCTGGGCACCGAGGTGCTGGAAAGCGTCAGCCCCGGCCAGCTCGTCATCAAGATCGTCAACGACGTGCTGATCGAGGCGCTGGGCGGTGCCGGCGTCGTGCCGTTGAACCTGAACGTCCCCGCCCCGGTCTCCGTGCTGATGGTCGGCCTGCAAGGCTCCGGCAAGACCACCACCTCGGGCAAGATCGCCCTCCGCCTGTTCAAGCGCGAACGCAAGCGCGTGCTGCTCGCCAGCCTCGACACCCAGCGCCCGGCCGCGCAGTTGCAGTTGCAGCAGTTGGCGCAGCAGGCCGGCGTCGCTTCCCTGCCGATTATCGCTGGGCAGACCCCGGTGGAGATTGCGCGCCGGGCCATGGAGGTCGGCCGCCGCGAGGTGTTCGACGTGGTGATCCTCGACACCGCCGGGCGGCTCAGCATCGACGAGGCGCTGATGGACGAGGTCCGCGCCATCCGCGAGGCCACGAACCCGGCCGAGACCCTGCTGGTCGTGGACGCCATGACCGGCCAGGACGCCGTGAACACCGCCCGCGCCTTCAACGAGGCCGTCGGCGTGACCGGTATCGTCATGACCCGCATGGACGGCGACGCCCGCGGTGGCGCCGCCCTGTCGATGCGCCAGATCACCGGCGCCCCGATCAAGCTGACCGGCTCCGGCGAGAAGCTGGACGCGCTGGAGGAGTTCTACCCCGAACGCGTCGCCAGCCGCATCCTCGGCATGGGCGACATCGTGGGCCTGGTGGAGCGCGCCAGCGAGGACATCGACCAGGCCGACGCCGAGAAGCTGGCCCGCAAGATGATGCGCGGCCAGTTCGACCTGGACGACTACGCCAGCCAACTGAAGCAGATCACCAAGATGGGCAGCCTGCAGGGCATCCTCGGCATGTTGCCCGGCGCTGCAAAGATCAAGGACCAGCTCAAGGACGCGAACCTGGACCAGGGCATCCTGAAGCGCCAGGCGGCGATCATCTCCTCGATGACCAAGGGCGAGCGCAAGCTGCCCGACGTGATCAAGGCGAGCCGCAAGAAGCGCATCGCCGCCGGGTCGGGCACGACGGTGCAGGAGGTCAACCGGCTGCTGAAGCAGTTCGACGACATGAGCACGATGATGAAGCGCATGACCAAGATGGGCCAGAAGGGCCTGATGCGCCAAGGCATGGGCGCCCTGATGCCCAAACCCCACCAACAGCAACGCAGGCACTAGCTCCGCTTCCCCCTCTCCCTCCGGAGAGGGCCGGGGTAAGGGGGTCTTGCTCCCCGCCAGCCCCCACCCGCAACAGCCAAGGAACACCAAATGTCCCTGAAAATCCGTCTCTCCCGCGCCGGCGCGAAAAAGCGCCCGTACTACCACATCGTCGTCGCCGACAGCCGCAGCCCCCGCGACGGCCGCTTCCTGGAAAAGGTCGGCAGCTACAACCCCATGCTCCCCGCTGAGCACGAGGAGCGCATCCGCCTGCAGGCCGAGCGCATCCAGCACTGGATGAGCCAGGGCGCCCTGCCGACCGATCGCGTCGCCAAGTTCCTCGGCCACGCCGGCCTGGCCCCGATGCCCACGTATCGCGAGCAGCCCATCCAGTCCGCGCCGAAAAAGAAGGCGCAGGAGCGCGCGGCCAAGGCCGCCGCCTAGGCCCCATGCCGGACCCCCTGCTTCATCGGCGCATCCTGATGGGCGTGATTGGCCGTCCGCATGGCGTGCGGGGGCTGGTGCGCGTGCACAGCTACACCGCCGACCCGGCGGACCTGGCGGGTTATGGCCCGTTGCAGGACGACGCCGGCCGGGCCTGGACCCTGGCCTGGCGCGGGACCGGCGTTGCGGAGCTGCGCGGTGCCGACGGCCAGCCTATGGCCGGACGCGATGCGGTGGAGCGGCTGGTGAACACCCGCCTGTGGCTCGACCGCGACCGCCTGCCGCCGGCGGAGGACGGGGAGTTCTACCTTGCCGACCTGGTTGGCATGGCGGCGCTGGACCCGGCCGGGCAGGCCATCGGCCGGGTGACAGTGGTGCACGACTACGGTGCCGGCACCAGCCTGGAAATAGAACGCCCCGGCGCCGCACCGTTGCTGGTGCCGTTCACCCACGCCTGCGTGCCACACGTCGATCCCGCGGCGGGTACGCTGGTGGTGGCCGAGCCCGACGAGATCCTGGTCGAAGACACGGCGGAGGCCGCCGAGTGATGCCGACCTGCTTTCTGCTCCCTCTCCCTTCGGGAGAGGGCCGAGGTGAGGGAGGCCGCAGGGACCTGACCACGGCCGAATGCAGCACTGTCCGGCTTTGCATTGCCACGGTTCGCGCTGGCCGCCTCCCTCACCCCGGCCCTCTCCCGGAGGGAAAGGGAGCAGAAACCTATCTTTCTCAACGGTGGCCCGCATGACCTGGCACGCCACCGTCCTGACCCTGTTCCCCGCCATGTTCCCCGGCCCCCTCGGACAGTCGCTCGCCGGTCGGGCGCTGAACGCCGGCCTCTGGCGCCTGGACGTGCGGGACATCCGCGACGCCGCCACCGACCGCCACCGCACCGTGGACGACACCCCGTTCGGCGGCGGCGCCGGCATGGTGATGCGCCCCGATGTGCTCGACGCCGCCATTGGCGAGGATGACGGCCGCCCGTTGCTCTACCTCACCCCCCGCGGCCAGCCCCTCCAGCAATCCCGCGTCCGCACCCTGGCCGCCGGTCCCGGCGCCACCCTGATCTGCGGCCGCTATGAGGGCGTGGACCAGCGCGTCCTAGACGCCCGCAACGTCGAGGAAGTCAGCATTGGCGACTACGTGCTCTCCGGCGGCGAGCTGCCGGCCTTGGTGCTGCTGGACGCCTGCGTCCGCCTGCTCCCCGGCGTCATGGGTGCCAACGACAGCGCCACCGAGGAAAGCTTCTCCACTACCCTGCTCGAATACCCCCACTATACCCGCCCCGCCGACTGGCAAGGCCGCCGCGTGCCCGACATCCTGCTGTCCGGCCATCACGCCGCCATCGCCGCCTGGCGCCAGGACCAGGCCGAGGCCACGACGCGCGCCCGCCGCCCCGACTTGTGGCAGGCGCACCGCTCCGCCCCGGCCAACGCAATGGACAGCGCCCCCCGCGCGCCGTAACAGACCCGCAAGAAAGGACCACCCCCATGAACATCATCCAGCAGTTCGAGGCGGAGCAGATCGCCAAGCTCACCGCCGTCCGCCCCGTGCCCGACTTCCAGCCCGGCGACACCCTCAAGGTCATGGTGAAGGTCGTCGAGGGCGAGCGCTCTCGCGTGCAGGCCTATGAGGGCGTGTGCATCGCGCGCAGCAACAAGGGCCTGAACAGCAACTTCACCGTGCGCAAGATCAGCTACGGCGAGGGCGTGGAGCGGGTGTTCCCGCTGTATGCGCCGACGATCGCCGAAATCCAGGTGGTCCGCCGCGGCGACGTGCGCCGGGCCAAGCTGTATTACCTGCGCGGCCGCAGCGGCAAGTCTGCGCGCATTGCGGAGCGGGCGCGCGATGTCGTGGTGCCCGTCACCGGCACCGAGGTGCCGGCCGCCGCCATCGCGGAGTAGCCAACCCCATATCCCCCGTCCCCTCGTCATTGCGAGGAGCATAGCGACGTGGCAATCCAGGGGCCGCAAGGACTGGATCCGGTGCATTCGATCCCTGGATTGCTGCGCCGCGCCAGTGGCTCGCAACGACAGCTCCCGGCTGGCCCAGGCGACTAGGCCAGCAGGAGCAGCCACCCAGGAGTTCCGCCATGTCCCAATCCCCGCGCACGTTATTCGACAAGGTGTGGGCCGCGCATGTGGTCCAGCAGATGCCGGACGGGACGTGCATCCTCTACATCGACCGCCACCTTGTGCACGAGGTCACCAGCCCGCAAGCCTTCGAGGGCCTGCGCCTGGCCGGCCGCCGCGTCCGCCGCCCGGATGCGACCATCGCCGTCGTGGACCATAACATCCAGACCAGCGACCGCACCGTGGGCATTGCCGAACCCGAAAGCCGCCTGCAAGTCGAAACCCTGGAGCGCAACGTCGCCGAGTTTGGCGTGCCGTACTTCCCCGTGCTGGATGCGCGCCAGGGCATCGTCCACATCATCGGCCCCGAGCAGGGCATCAGCCTGCCCGGCTTCACCATCGTCTGCGGCGACAGCCACACCAGCACGCATGGCGCCCTGGGCGCGCTGGCGTTCGGCATCGGCACGTCGGAGGTGGAGCATGTGCTGGCCACGCAGACCCTGCTGCAGAAGCCGGCCAAGAACATGCTCGTGCAGGTCGATGGCGTGCTGGCCCCCGGCGTCACGGCCAAGGATGTCGTGCTGGCGGTGATCGGCAAAATCGGCACCGCGGGCGGTACCGGCCACGTCATCGAGTATGCGGGGGAGGTCATCCGCGCGCTCGGCATGGCCGGCCGCATGACGATCTGCAACATGAGCATAGAGGCCGGGGCGCGCGCCGGCATGATCGCCCCCGACGACACCACGTTCGACTGGATCAGTGGCCGCCCCTATGCCCCACAGGGCGGGGCATTCGACCGCGCCGTCGAGTACTGGCGCACCCTGCCCAGCGATCCCGGCGCGCAATACGACCGCGTGGTGACCCTGCACGCGGATGAGATCGCCCCCATGGTGAGCTGGGGCACCAGCCCCGAGGCCGTGCTGCCCATCACCGGCGTCGTGCCCGACCCGGCCTCCGTGCAGGATGAGGCCGCCCGCGCCCAGATGGTCCGCATGCTCGACTACATGGCGCTGACCCCGGGGGAGAAGCTGACCGACATCCCCGTCGATGTCGTGTTCATCGGAAGCTGCACCAACGGCCGCATGGAGGACATGCGCGCCGCCGCCGCCATCGCCCGCGGCCGGCACGTCGCCCCCGGTGTCCGCGCCATGGTGGTCCCCGGCAGCGGCATCGTGAAGCAGCAGGCCGAGGCGGAGGGCCTGGACCGGGTGTTCCTCGACGCCGGGTTCGAATGGCGGGAGGCCGGGTGCAGCATGTGCCTGGGCATGAACCCGGACAAGCTGTCGCCGGGCCAACGCTGCGCCAGCACCAGCAACCGCAACTTCGAGGGCCGGCAGGGACCGGGGGGGCGCACCCACCTGCTGTCCCCCGCCATGGCCGCCGCCGCCGCCGTCACGGGCCGGCTGACCGATGTCCGTGGCTTGAACATGGGGGAGCTGCACTGATGCAGGCGTTCACCACGCTCACGGGCGTTGCCGCGCCGCTGCCGCTGGCCAACGTGGACACCGACAAGATCATCCCGGCGCAGTTCCTGAAAACCATCAAGCGCACCGGCCTGGGCGTCCACCTGATGCACACCCTGCGCTACGACGCCGCCGGGCAGGAGCGGCCGGGTTTCGTGCTGAACCAGGAGCCGTACCGGCACGCCGAGGTCCTGATCGCGCATGAGAACTTCGGCTGCGGGTCGTCGCGGGAGCACGCGCCCTGGGCGCTGCTGGACTTCGGCATCCGCTGCGTGATCGCGCCGAGCTTCGCCGACATCTTTCATACCAACTGCTTCAAGAACGGCATCCTGCCGGTGGCCCTGCCGCGCGAGGTCTGCGACCAATTGATGGAGGATGCGGCGATGGGCGGCAACGCCCGCATCACCATAGACCTGGCCCGGCAGGTGGTGATCCGTCCGAACGGCGAGGAAATTTCTTTCGCCATTGACGCTTTCCGGAAAAACCTAATGCTTCTGGGGCTGGACGACATCGGCCAGACGCTGCAACAGACGGCTGACATCGACGCCTACGAGGGCCGGCAAGCTTCCTGGATGCCCGGCATCAGCGTCACCTAGGAACAATCCATGGCTGCCAACAAGCAACTCCTCGTCCTGCCCGGCGACGGCGTGGGACCGGAGGTGATGCGCGAGGTCCGCCGCGTCATCGACTGGATGGACCGCCGCCGCCATGTATCGTTTAACGTCACCGAGGACCTGGTCGGCGGCGCCTCGCTCGACGTGCGCGGCGTCCCGATATCCCCCGAGACGGTGGAGCGCGCCAGGGCTGCCGACGCCGTGCTGTTCGGCAGCGTCGGCGGGCCGCGCTGGGACAAGCTGGGCTTCGACCTACGGCCGGAGATCAGCATCCTGACCCTGCGGCGGGAACTCGGCCTGTTCGCCAACCTGCGCCCGGCCATCGTGCTGGACCCGCTGGTCGATGCCAGCACCCTGAAGCCCGAGGTGATACGCGGCCTGGACCTGATGATCGTGCGCGAGAGCACGGGGGGCATCTACTTCGGCGAGCCGCGCGGCGTGGAGACCCTGCCCGACGGCCAGCAGCGCGCCTTCAACACCGAAAGCTACTCCACGCACGAGATCGAGCGCGTCGCCCGCGTCGGCTTCGACCTGGCGCGCAAGCGGCAGAACCGGCTGTGCAGCGTCGAGAAGGCCAACGTCATGGAGAGCGGCCTGCTGTGGCGCCAGGTCGTGACGGCGCTGCACGAGCGCGAGTACCAGGACGTGATCCTAACCCATATGTATGCCGACAACTGCGCCATGCAGTTGGTCCGCAACCCCAAGCAGTTCGACGTCATCGTCACCACCAACCTGTTCGGCGACCTGCTGTCCGACCTCGCGTCCATGCTGACGGGCAGCCTCGGCATGCTGCCCTCCGCCACCCTGGGCGCGCTGGACGCCAGCGGACGGCGGCACGCGTTGTACGAACCGATCCACGGCAGCGCGCCGGACATCGCCGGCAAGGGCATCGCCAACCCGATGGCGCAAATGCTCAGCTTCGCGATGCTGCTGCGCTACTCGTTCGACATGGAGGAGGACGCGGCGCTGATCGAGCGCGCCTGCACCAATGTGCTGGCGAGCGGGCTGCGGACGGCGGATGTAATGGGGCCGGGCACCGCGAAGGTCGGCACCTCCGTCATGGGCGAGAGCGTGTTGCGGGAGTTGGAGCGGCTGGGCGCTTGACGGACCCCTTGCCGACTGCCCTCTACATTGACGCCGACGCCTGCCCGGTGCGGGAGGAGGCATTCCGTGTCGCCACCCGGCTGGGCCTGCGGGTGTTCGTGGTGTCGAACGGGTCCCGGCCGATCCGCCCGCCGGGGCTGCCAAACGTGCAGATGGTGACGGTCGGCGGCGCTCCGGACGAAGCGGATGACTGGATTGCCGAACGCATCGGCCCCGCGGATGTGTGCGTGACGGCGGACATCCCGCTGGCCTCGCGCTGCCTGGCCCGCGGCGCCCGCGCGCTGTCGCACACCGGGCACGTCTGGACGGCGGATAATATCGGCTCTGCGCTGGCCGGGCGGGAGGTGGCGCGGCACCTGCGGGAGATTGGCGCGGGCGGCGGCAGCAATCCTCCGATGACCAAGGCCGACCGGTCACACTTCCTGTCGGCCTTGGACACGCTGGTGCAGGCGGCACTGCGCCAGAGAACCTAAAGTCGGGAGGGTTTAGACGCCCTCGGGCCGGTTCGCCGGGTTCTGGTCGTCGCCATGCCGCAGTTCCTCGCGGGTCATTGGCGTCTGACGCCATTCACCTTCGTCGGCGACGCTGGAGCCGCCGGGGAACTCGCCCAGGTTCTCCTGTATCTTCGACTCCTCGACGATCACGCCTGGGACTGGCTCGTTTTGCGTCATCGGGTTGGCCATCTGCCCGGGGTTCCCAGAGTCCTCCATGCGGATCAGCTCGTCGGCCCGCTCCTTGTAGTCCGCCATGCGGCCCGGCGGGCTGCCTTCGGCCTCCCAAAGCTGCGTGGCGCGGGCGTCGATGCGGCCCTGGCGCTCGGGTGTCATCTCAAGCGGGTTGTCGGACATGGCGGCTCCTTCGGTATGGACAGGCAACGGAATGCGCTAGACTGCTGGCTGCTCCCTCTCCCTCCGGGAGAGGGCTGGGGTGAGGGGGTCTTGCGATAAGGGCGTAGTCAGCCGGGGTATGGAGCAGGTATCGCTTCCAACCTGGCGAAGTTCGGCCCTTGCCGCAGGCCCCCTCACCCCGGCCCTCTCCCGGAGGGAGAGGGAGACGCAAGTGTGCGATGGCTCTGCTATGCAGGGCATAGCGCAGCAGCACCGGCCCGGGTTCCGGCGCAGCCTTTCGTGGGGCGGTGCGTTAAGCCCAATGAAGCCAGTAGGAGACCACCATGGCCCAGACGGACATGCCAACGAACACGCCGCAGGACGCCACCGTGCGGACCGGCGGGCCGGAGACCATCGCCTCGGCCGCCCCGGTCGGCTCGCCGGAGCGGGCGGCCAATGCGCGCGTGCTGAAGCGCAAGGCGCCGCAGCCGCGCGAGCAAGGGGCCACCTTGTCCACCCCCGGCTTTCCGGCCTTGTGGACCATCGTCGGATCGTTCGCACTGGTGGTGGTCGCCACCATCGCGGCGCTGGTGGCCGGACGCTACTAAACCTTGTCCAACCGATGATGCGGCAGCGGCGGCAACTCGACGGCGATGGCGTCGCCGGGCTGCACCGGCCCGTCCGCCACCACCACGGCCATGACGCCGGCCTTGCGCACCAGGCTGCCGTCGGGCGCACGATCCAGCGTGGCCGCCATCAGGCCGCGCTGATGGCGATCTAGTTGGGCGCAGGGATTGCGCAGGCCCGTCACCTCGACCACGGCCGACCCGCCCAGGCGCAGACGGGTGCCGCGCGGCAGGCCCAGCAGGTCCAGGCCCTGCGTCGTCACGTTCTCCCCCATGCTGCCCGGCGCGACCTTGAAGCCTGCAGCGGCGAGTTCCTGATGCAGTTCCGCATGGATCAGGTGGACCTGGCGCAGGTTCGGTTGGGTCGGGTCCTGCTTGACACGGGATCTGTGCTTCACCGTCACGCCCCGGTGCGCATCACCCTGCACGCCTAGCCCGGCCTGCAGCACGATTTCGGGCTGCAGGTCCTTGCTGAACCCATGCACGGCGTTGCGCGCCACGGCAATGACCCGGGCTGCGGCAGGCGTCACAACAGGATCAACCCGCCCCGCAGGCCCTTGGCCACCGCCTCCGCCCGGCTGGTCGCGCCGAGCTTGATGAACACCGCTTCCAGATGGAACTTCACGGTATGCGCGCTGATGCCCAGGCGGCGGGCGACGGCCTTGTTGCTTAGGCCCTCGCCCAGGCAGGTCAGCACATCCTGCTCCCGCGGCGTCAGCGCCGGACGGGCAGAGTCATCGGCGCTGACGGGTTCGCCGGGTAGGCTGACGCGCAGGCCGGCGGCGGCGGCGCGCAACGCAGCGTCCAACTGCACCGCGGACAGCCCGGTCGGCAGGGTGCTGCCGGGGTCGTCGCCACGCCCGGTTAACTGCAGCGCCGGCACGTCGGTGATGGCCAGGATAACGTCGGCGATGCCCCGTGCGTCTTCTGCCCGCACGGCGGTGTGCCCGGCCAACGCGACGCGCGCCGAAAGGTCGGCGTGGCGCACGGCGTCGCGCGCCACCACCGCAACCACCAGCCGGTGGGCCGGCGCGGTTGCAGAAAACCGGTCGGCATCGAACACCTCGACGCCGTTCAAGACACCGCTTCCCAAACCGCCGGGCTAAACAGGGTCAGCCCCCGTGGGACGGAACCGCGGCGGGAGGGGGCGGGATCGGTCATGGGTGGCGTGCTCTCGGCCATCGGCGTCCTCTCATCCCTTTCATATGTGGCATATCCGTGTCGGGTTCACCCTCTGATGGATGGGGAGGTATCATGCCGCGTCTTGTGAAGCGGTTATAACACACATATGCCCGTCCGCCTGAACCGCCCGACTCCATCGGAGACCGCCGTGACCGCCATCCCCCGCGCCTGCCTGGCCGCCCTGCTCACCGCCTGCAGCGGGGCCGCCCTGGCCGCCGGCGACGACCCGACGCGCATCGGCGACGTGAGCACCACGTTCCGCGTGCTCGGGCGCAACGACCGTATCGTGGTGGACCGCTACGACGATCCCAAGGTGTCCGGCGTAAGCTGCTACTTGTCCCGCGCCGAGACCGGCGGCATCAAGGGCACCATCGGCTTGGCAACCGACCCCAGCCGGTTCAGCATCGCCTGCCGCGCCACCGGCCCCGTCGGCGTGCCGGACCGGCTGCCGGACAACGAGGTCGTGTTCGGCGCCTCCGCCAACTGGCTGTTCAAGGAAATCCGCGTCACCCGGATGTGGGACCCAGCCAAGCGCACGCTGGTTTATCTGGTGTGGTCCACCCAGGCGCTCACCCCCGGGGGCAGCCCCTACAACAGCGTCAGCGCCGTGCCGGTCGCCGCACCCGTTCCCTAGGCGCCTCCGTTCCTCAGATGGCGAACCCCATCGGCATCGTCGCGTCAAGACTTGCGTCTGGGGCCGGCAAGTCTGCCTCGAGGCGGGCCAGCCCGGCCACGGATACCGCCAACCCGAGCCAGACAGCCAGCGTCAGCGCCACTGGGTCGAGCGGCTGGGGTTCATCGTCGTTGCCGTCGGGGTTGCGCAATGCAGCCTCCATCAGAATAGTTTTCAGACACCATAACGTTGCATAAACGGTTTGATCGAGGCCCGCACGACAATTCGTGCCGTACAGCAATCAGCCGATTAGCCACCGCGCCAGCGGTGGCACGATGACGGCGGTGATGATCCCGTTCAGGCCGATCGCCAGGCCGCCGAACGCCCCTGCCGTCTCGTTCAGCAACAGGATGCGGGCCGTCGCGAGGCCATGCGCCGCCGTTCCCGCCGCCAGGCCACGCGCGCGCCAGTCCGTCACCCGCACCAGCGCCAGCAACGGCGGGCCGAGCACGATGCCAACCAGCCCGGTGATCAGCACGAACACCGCCGCCAGCGACGGATTGCCGCCAATCTGCTCGGCGACGCCCATGGCGATCGGCGTGGTGACGGATTTCGGCGCCAGCGACAGCACCACCTGGCGCGACCCGCCCAGCCAGCGCCCGACCAGCATGGCGCTGCCGGCCGCCACGACCGAGCCGGCCAGGATTGCCGGCAGGATGGCGTGCGCGTTGCGCCGGATGCTGGGCAGCGCGGCATGCATCGGCACCGCGAGCGCCACCGTCGCCGGCCCTAGCAGGAAGTGGACGTACTGCGCGCCCTGGAAGTAGCTGGCGTACGAGGTTCCCGTCGCCAGGAGCAGCCCGGCCAGCAGGATGATGGCGATCAGCACCGGATTGGCCAGCGGCCGGTCGCCCAACAGGCGGCTGATGGCAGTGGCGACCTGCCAGGCCACCAGGGTCAGCACCAGCCCCAGCAGCGGCGTCGATTCCAGGTAAACCCAGATGACCCCGAAGCGTGGGCCTATCGCGATAGGGATTGCATCACCAGCCCGGTCACTATCAAGCCCAGCGCGGTCGAAACCAGCACGGCCCCGGTGATCGCCACCCAATCCTGCGCCAGCGCGTCGAGCTGCGTCACCACGCCGACCCCGGCCGGAACGAACAGCAGCGAGAGGTGCCGCAGCAGCCCGTTCGAGGTGGAGCGCATGGCGTCGTCGGGACCATGGCGGACGACCAGCAGGCCCAGCAGCAGCACCAGGCCGATCACCGGGCCGGGCAGCGGCAGGTCCAGGGCATGCGCGATTACCTCGCCAACGAACTGGCAGAGCAGCAGCGTCGTCAGCGGACGCAGCATCCTAGTCCTGTTGCAGGGGCATGCGCAGGCTGAAGCCAGGAGCTGGATGGGCCCGCCGGTCCACCGAGGTCTCGCTTGAGGAGCCCTGGGTCAGGGCTTCGCCGCGGTAGGCGTCCTTGCGGGTGAACACGCCCGGCCCAAGCTCGGGCGCATTGCTGGCGCGTGGGCCGAGCGGTTCATCCAGGTCGCGGTTTGGCGTCGGCGCAGGCTGGAAGGCGCGCGGATCGACGGGCAAGCCGGGACGTGCGGGCGACCGCAGCGGCAGGGGGGAGTTGTCCGGCTGCGCCTGCAGGACCAGGCCGCGCGAGGTCTGCGCACCGGCGGCTGGCGCCAGCAACGGCATGGCCAGCACGACGGCGAGCAACGGCTTCATGCCGCTGCCTCGACCGGGACTTCGGGTGAGCGGCCGCGCGGATCGCTGGGCGGGTTGGTGGCCGGGGCGCCCAGCGGCCCCGTGCCGGCCTGGCGCCAGGCGTGCAGCGACCAGTGCACCGAGGGAAAGGCCAGTTCATTCCAAGGAATGTCGTCCCAACTGAACAGTTGCACGTCCAGGCTCTCGACGCCCGGCGCGAAGACCGGTGCGGCGGCAGGGCCACCCGCGAACCCGGCACGGAAGATTACCTGAACCTGGCCGATCCGGCTGATGCTGAACAGCGCCAGGGTGCCGTCGATGCTGATGCGGGCGCCAGCCTCCTCGTAGGCCTCGCGTTGCGCACCCTCCGCGACGGTTTCGTCGAGTTCCAGGTATCCGGCGGGGATGGTCCAGAAGCCGCGCCGCGGCTCGATGGCGCGGCGGCACAGCAGCACCTCGCCGTCGTGGACGATGACGGCGCCAACGACGACCTTGGGGTTTTGATAGGCAACATACCCGCACGTATCGCAGACGTCGCGCGGATGCGAGTCGTCGGGCGGAATGCGCTTGGTAAACGCGGGCATGGGCGCAGGTTGCGCTGTCCTGCGCCGGGGTTCAAGGCCTACGCAGGGGATTGGCGGCTAAACCTGCAAATTAAGCAACGATCCCCGCGGCGTGTTCCCGGGCGGCGCCAGTCCGGGCTGCAGCGGGCGCGGCGCTGGGGCGGCCTGGGAGGGCGATGGGCCGATGTCCCGTACCGGCCGCACCGCGCGGGGACCGCTGAGCGGGGGGCTGCCGAGCGGGGCGGTCGTGCCGGAGAATGCGGTCAGCGACGTGGGGGAGATCATGCGGGGCACGCTAGGCCATGCGGGTTAACAGGCCGTTAAAACCAGCGGGCATCGGCCGTGACCGGTTCCGGCCGTCCTCGCTGGCACCGGCCCGGCAGGCAGGATCAGCGGCGCAGCGTTCGCCTCCCCTAAGTGTCTGTCCGCGATCATATTGTTGTCTGGCATAGCTTTCGCAGCATAAG
>CAXTAT010000042.1:0-39161 GCA_964242415.1 uncultured Acetobacteraceae bacterium | reverse complement strand
GCTGCTCCAGCACGGTGGTGACGGTGTCGGCGACGGTCTGCGCGCTGGCGCCGCCGTAGGCCGAGCTGACCACTATCTGGGGCGGCGTGATGTCCGGGAACTGCGCCACCGGCAGCAGCACATAGCCGACGGCGCCAGCCAGGACCATGATGATGGCCACGACCGAGGCGAAGATCGGCCGGGTGATGAAGAAGTTGACCATCTAGGAGGACCACTCCGGCAGGGCGAGGGCAATAGCCGCTCCGCCGGTTGCTGCTCGCTGCTCCTCCGGCACAGGGCCGGGGACGGGGAGGCGGAGGGGGCCGAAGCCGACCAAGTTGGATGCGATTTCCATCGTTGCGTGGCGGAGTTCGGGCCGTCCGGCCTCCCTCACCCCGGCCCTTTCCCGGAGGGAGTAGGCAGCACCAAGCTCCAAGCGGGTGCCCTTCAGCCCAGGCGGGCAAAGGGCTACTGCACGAAGCAGTTCCGTCTGATGCGACAACCTATTGCTTTGCGTCGTACTGCAGGAAATCGGCCAGAACATCGCGGTCGTGCCGTGCCGTGCCACCACCGGCCGGCCGTGGCATCGCACGAACATCTGCGACGCCCGCTTGACGGACGGTGCTGTCCGGCGTCGTTCCGAGGCTGACGCCTCGGGCCTGGCGTTCGATTACGTCCATGGGGATTGTTTTCCGATACAGGTTGTGGGACGGGCGCGCCGATCCCGACAGCCGGCCCATGAACTGGCGGCAGGGCCGTTTGCGGCTCGTCTCGAACTCTGATGTAAATGTATTCTTCTCGACCCGAGCGTGGCAGGTTCGGAAACTACCTATGCAGGCTTGGGGCTATGCAGGGTGGGGGCTATGCATGCTCTGGGACCCGGCACGCCGGGAGCAGGCGCAGCGGGTCCGTCCGCCCGTGCCGCCCGGCTTGGGGATCAGGCCGATGCGGCAAGCTGGTGCAGGTAGGCCGGGTCAAACCCCGCCGCCTGCTTCAGCGCCTCCCAATCCAGCGTGATCAGCGTCTTGTTGTTCATCTCGATCAGGCCCTCGCGCCGCAGATCCTGCACGGTGCGGTTGACGTGCACCGGGGACAGCCCGGTCGCGTCGGCCAGCTCCGCCTGGGTGATCCGCAAGTCGAACGCCCGGTCCTGCGCCAGCCCGGCCGCGCGCAGCCGCACGACCAGCTCGCACAGCAGGTGGGCAATGCGCTCACGGGCCGTGCGCCGGCCGACGTTCACCACCCACTCGCGAAAGATCGAGGCGTCGATCAGGGTGTCCAGCCACAACAGGCGGCCGAAGTCGGGGTGCTGCCGCATCCAGTCCAGCAGGGTCGCATGCTTGATCGAGACCAGGCGAACCGCCGTCAGGGTGGAGATACTGTGGTCCAACGTGCCCAGCAGCAGGCTGTTCAGGTCCACTATGTCGCCAGGGACGTGGAACGACACGATCTGCCGCCGCCCGTCGTCCAACACCTTGTAGCGGCAGACGAGGCCCTGGAGGATCAGCTTGCAGTCCGGCGGCCGGTCGCCCTGGCGGAACAGGTCTTGATCGGCGATGGCCCAGTATGGGGTGGCCGTCATCGCCTCCAGCGCCGACGCGGCCTCGGCGGACAGCAGGCCGAGGCGGTTCAGCTTGCGCAGCAACGGGCCAGCCACGGGCGGGCTGGGGGCCTGGTCAGCCGGGAGCATCCGGCCCGAGGTCCGGTCCATGACGCCTGAGGCGGCCATCTGCGGCGGGCGGCGTGGAGGCGTCTCGATGTCGCAGGTTCCCCTTGCCCAGAGCACGGACGGGGGAGACATAGCGCGGATTCAGCCTCGGCGTCGGTTCGTTGGCAGACAATCTACGGCATATTTTGTTCTGAACGGGTCCGCGTACCGGGCTGCCTGCGTGCGGGACCGCCGTGCCAGGCCGGCGCCGGCAGCGTGGCGGCGTCAAGACCACCAAGTCAGGACCGCCAGTCCGATCAAGACCCATGCGGCGGCGCCAATCGCTACGCCGAGCATGATGCCGCGCGCCGGACGATCCCGTTCATCGCCATATTGGTCACGCCAAGGCCAGTCACCCCAACGCCGGTCATCCCCAGCCTGGTCGCGCCCAAGCCGGTCCTGGTCCAGACCGGCGTCTAGGTCGTCATCCGACGCCGTTCCGCCATGACCCGGTCGCGCAGCAGGGCGGTCCAGCACGGGGCCGTCAGCCAGCTTTTCGACACGCCGGCGCATTGGGTTTCACCGCACAAGGGACGCCTCGCCTGCGTCCGCAGTTGCACAATGTCACATATCTGCAAGGGACTCCACCTCCGGTTGAGTCCGACTCGAGGGGGGGCGAAACCACATAGGTGTTGATTCAGCCCCAACCTTCGTCTGTTCAAAATGCCGCCGTTATTGCTAACCAGCTTCGTCGCGGCAATCCCAGGGGTTCAAGGGCAGCGCCTACCTTCTTGGATTGCCGCGCTGCAAACGCGATTTGCCATAACGGTGCCGACACGGATGCTTGAGGCGCTCCGCGGCTGGCCCGGGTGAACGCACCTGGGGTAAAAACCGCGCCTACCAGCGGCGCTAGGCCGCCGCCACCGTCACGTCAAAGGCCTGGCCCGGCCACACATCGGCCGGCTGATCCGGGCAGGCGCCATGCACCAGGTAAGTGGTGAACACCCCGCCGCCGGTGCGGCGCACCTCGAACCGCTTCTCCTTTGCAGGCCCCGCTAGGTGAAGCGCGCTGATCAGCTCATAGGGCGGATAAGGCTTGCAGAACGCCCCTTCGGCGTCGTTCCACATCGGCGTGCCGCGCTCGCAGATCCAGTTGCAACTGGGATCGAGCATGGCCACGGGCACGCGGTCCCGCCCGCGCACATGCAACGCGTGGTTGAGGGCGAACTGGTCGTGTGGCACCAGCTTGCCGGTGCGCCGCAGCGCCGCCTCATACCGGCGCGCCCAGGCCGCCCACTGCGGCGCGTCCGCCGTGAGGGCAAAGAACCCGGCGTTCACATGCGCCCGCGCCAGCAAGTAGGCGCCGGTCAGCGGCCCATACCCCAGCAGGAAGTGCTTTGCGGTCCAGCCGAACAGCCAGGGCTGGAAACGGTAGGCCCGCTCCTCCTCATGCGTCACAGCCAGGCCGTACTGGGTGGCGCCGTCGATATACTTGGCGATCACGCCGGCGTCCTGCAGCCAGATGTCGGAGTCGATCCAGACGTAATAGTCGTAGCCCGGAAAATACTCGCGCAGGAACGGCCGGGCGAGGAACGACAGCAGCGGCACCGGGTGGTCGGCAGCGTCCAGGCCGAAATGCGCCTCCGGCGTGCGGACCAGCGCGCCCTGCCGCAGCAGCCAGGCCCGGTCCTCCGCGCCCAGCCCGATGTCGAAGCACGCAAGCTGCACCGACGGGTCCTCCAGCACCGGCTGCAGGCTGGCCAGTAGCCCGCGCAACAGCCCAGAGAACCGGCTGTTGCAGGCGGTGACGATGATGGTGCGAGGGGGGATGGTGCGAGGGGGGATGGTGCGTGGGGGTTGGGTCATGGGGCGCTCCGGACGGCGTCAGGCGCCGCCGGGGCGCCAGGGGCCGCCGTGACAGCGGGGGAGCGGCGCAACGCGCGGCGCACTCGGCCGGCGATGCGGCCGGTCAGCAGCGGAAAGGTCTGCGGGTTGGCGGCGATGGTGGCGATGCAGCGCAGCCAATGTCCCTCCGACGCCTGCTTTTGCGCATCAAGGTAGGGGATCATCGCGCGGTATTGGCGGTCCCGGCGGTGCAGCATGGCCTCGGCCGCCGCCTCGCCGCGCTGCTGCATCACGCCTATGAAGTGCTGGTTGGCCTGCAAGGCCGGGCCGTAGTCGTAGCGCCAGGCCCCGCCACCCGTGCCGGTCCAGCGGCGGGACACCGTGCCGAACGGCATCGTCCAGCGATACAGCGCCTCGCCCACCACGCAGGCCCGGCCACCGGCGACGAAGAACATCAGCAAGTAATAGAAGTCCTCGGCCAGCCGCGTGCCTTCGTAGTACTGCAGCCCGTGGTCGAGCACAAAGCTCCGCCGCACGACCGGCTTCAGGATGGCCAGGTCGAACTCGGCGAAGCTGTCGGCGCTGCGCACCATGTCATCGGTGCCGAGCACCCGCACGCCGAGCACCGGGTCGAACCCGGTGCGGAGCACGCGCTCCACGCCGGCGTCCCAGTACAGCAGGTTGTCCGCCACCATGTCCACGCCGCTTCGCTCGGCGGCCTGCACCAGGTAGTCCAGCCGCTCCGGCAGGTAGATGTCGTCGGCGTCCAGCACGGCCACCCACTCGCCGCGCGCTTCGGCGATCATGCGGTTCATTGCCCGTGGTTTGCCGCCGTTCGGGTGCAGGCGGATGACCCGGATGCGGCGGTCGTCGAGCGCCAGCGCCTCGGCGATGGCGGCGCTGTCGTCGGTGCTGGCGTCGTCGGCCACCAAAATCTCGATGTCGCGCAGGGTCTGCGCCGATGCGGAGCGGATGCAGCGCGCCAGCGTCGTCGCGCTGTTATAGACCGGGATCGCCACGGTGACGCGCGGCACGGCAACGGCCTCGGCTGGCGGATGCTCGTTCAAAGGCTGCTCACCGGTGGCTGCTCCTGGAATTCCAGCTCACAGGTCCCCGCTTACAGGTCAAGGATGCGTTCCGGCGCCAGGCGGCCGCGCAGCATGTCCAGCAGAGCCAGGGCGTTGCCGCGCAGTCGTCCGCGGCGGTCGATGTAGCCCTCGGGCTGGAACGAGCGCAGGGCGTTCATCGCCATGTTGCGGCCGACGCTGCGGGCGGCACGGCCGAAGGAGTAGCTGCCCTTGCCGAACAAGTACACCGGATTCGCCACCTGCGAGTAGCCCAGCCGGCGTCCCGGCGTGCGGCCCTCCTTCACGCCCAAGTGGACCCCGCGCGCGCCGTGCAGCTTCGCCAACCAGCCGTGGCGGGCCAGGCGATGAGTAAAGTCGATGTCCTCGGACCAGGCATACAGCGGCAGGCGCTCGTCGAACCGCAGCCCGTGCTGGCGCACGATGTCGAGCCGGACGGCCATGTTGCAGCCGTAGCCATGTGGCGCGCGCTCCAACCCGTCGGCGCCCGCGTCCCCGGCGATCAGGGCGCGCCCGGCGGCGACCGACAGCCCGGGGCCACGCGCATCGTCAACGATGCAAACGCCCGTTGTGCCCACCAGGTCGAGGTGGCCGGCGAAGGCCGCCGCAGTCGCCGCGACGTAGCCAGGCGCCATCAGGAAGTCGTCGTCAAGGAACAGAATCATGTCGCAGTCGGCGGTGCGGTCCAGGATGGCGTTGCGCTGCCGGGGCAGGCCGGCGGGGGCGAGAAACATCTCTAGGTTGTCTGGCGGACCCTCGGGCAAACCATGCAGGTCGGCCAACTCGGTGCCGCAGATCAGGATGCGGTCGGGGGCCAGCGTCTGCGCCCGGACTTCCGCCAGCATCTCGGCCAACACGGCGGCTCGCCCCCGGGTGGCGATGCCGATGGCCAGGCGCGGCGGCGTAGGGGACGGCTGGATCATGCGGGAGCAATACTTGATCGCGTGGGTGTGGGTCGCATCACAAGGCAGTTTAAGATTGGTGCGAAAACGGACCTGCAATGGAATGGAATGGCGCGACCGTTGCACATTGGCTCCGAAGCGGGGACGGGGCAGGTGCGGTCCAGGGCTTCTAGCATTGCTTGCGATCTGTGCGGGCGGGCAGGGGACCGGGCGGGGCGCACCGGCGGGCGTGCGATTACCGAAAAGCAATATCGGCGGGGTTTGATCACACGGCCTTGGGCCATGAGCGCTGACCTAAGCAGGCTTGCGCGGCTTGTCACACAGACTGCCTGCGCTCATGCCAAGCCGCGCAAGCCTGCTGAGGTTCTCATCTGTGCGCAAACCTGCAAAGGCTTGCTTAGCTCCATCCTTGGGTCTGCTCCAAGCGCGGCTCGCACTAACAGGGCGTGTGCCCGCTCGAAACGCTCCGCGGCTGGCCTAAGTCCGCGCATATCGGGCCGGGGGCGACGGCTGTGGCAGCAGACCCCTGCACGCCTGGGTTGGAGTCAGACGCTCAACCGATGCGATGGCGAACAGGTTTGAGACTCAACGATGTCCCAATCCGTACAAGCTCAACTGAAATTGTCTCCTGGATGGACGTTGCTGGGGAGTAATTTTGTCAAAAATCAGATACATTGAGCGGGTGTCCTTATCATCTATTCCGCCCCTGCCGGCGCCCAAGCCCGCCGAGATGCCGGATGGCGCAAGTTATCCGCTGTTCCCAGCCGCACCGCGCCCGGATCAGGCCGTGGCGCACCGAGCCTGGCAAGCTGCGTTGGCGGAGATTGAGGAAAATTTCGGCAAGCCCGGCCTGATCGCAGTAATCGGCGCACCAGGGAGCGGCAAGACGCTGCTGTTGCACGCTGTGGCAGAACGGGTGCTGGCAGCGGGCGGTGTGGCTGCGCTGTTCCAACCGATGCCGGTTCCGGGCAGCCGGCGGCCGGATGTCGTGCTGATCGACGACGCGGGCCGGCTGACCGCGTCGATGCTGCGGGCGCTGGCGCAGCAGGGGCGGCCCATGGTGGTGGCCGGCGGACAGGATTTGGCGGAGCGGCTGCAGGATGCGGGCGTTCCGGCGGTCCTCGTGACGCTCGGGCCGCTGACGCCGGACGACGCGGCAGCATTCCTTGAGGTGCAGCTCGCCGCGGCCGAACGGTCGGCGGAGCTGATCCAGCCAGCCGCCTTGATGCAGCTCGTCCAGCGGTCGAATGGCGTGCCGCGCAACCTGCAGATGCTGGCCGGGCTGTCGGTCTTTGTGGCGCGCCTGGCCGATGCCCCGCAGGTGACCCCGGCGCATGTCGAGCAGGCGGCGCTGATCCAGACCGGGACCGAGCCTGGCGACGATGACGCGGACGGCGACGACGATGGCCCGATTGTCTCAGCGCTTCCCCGGCCGTCACCCGCCCCCCCGGCGCGCCCGCTGCCAGCGCCCGTTCTGCCAGCGCCCGTTCTGCCAGCGCCCGCTCTGCCAACGCCCGCTCTGCCAACGCCTGGTCAACCCTGGCCGGTCCAGCCTGTTCTTGCCTCGCCCGCGACGATGCTGCTGGCTCCACCCCAGCGCCGGCTTGGCGGCTGGGCGATGGCGGCGCTTTCGCTGGGTGCGCTGGGCGCTGGAGCAGGGGCTGGCTGGCTGTTGATCCCCCATGTGTTGCCGTTGCTACTGTCCCTGACCGGGCCTGCTGCGGGGCGGCCGCCGACCTCCCTAGCGGCAGTGGACCCGCGCCCGGCCCTGCTGCCCGGCCCCTCCGTTCCTGCAACGCCGCGTGCAGCCGTGGCGCCGATGGACGCCGTGCCAGCCGCCGCGCCGGCACGGCCGTCCGCGCCCCGGGCAGGTGCCGACGCTCAACCGGTGCCGCGCCCGCCGCAACCTTCGTCAGGGCAGCCTGTCCCGCCGCCAGCCGCGCCGGTCGCGACCATGGCGCCCGACCCTGCCGTGCGGAACCAGCCCCTGCCGGACGTCGTGGCACCGCCTACCGCCGCAACGCCGGCTGCTCCATCGCAGCAAGCCCTGGCCACGCCGGCGCCGGCCCTTCCCGAACCTCCCTCCGCTGCACCGGCGGCTGCATCGGAGCCGGTGATGCCGGCGGCCCCTGGTATGCTGGCGGTGCCGGGCCTGACGCCGCCGGCGAGGTGGGTCCGGCCGGCGGTCCAGGCACTGCCGCTTCCGACGGCGCTGCCGCTCCATGTCGCCATCTACTACGACGATGCCGACGGGGATGCCGGTGCGCAAGCGGCCAGCTTGGCGAAGGAGCTGGGCCGGCGCGGTTATCAGGTGCCGCCACCCGAACCGGGCGCAGTGCGCGGCGAACCCACGGTATCGTACGTCTTTGCCGAGGACGCGCCGGCTGCTGCGGCGTTGGCATACGCCATCGGCGTTGAAGCCATCCAGGTCCGCCCAGGCGCTGAACCGCGGCCCGGCGCCATCCGCGTGGCATTGACCTCGGCTGGCACCGGACGATTTGTCGTCAATCCTCAGTCAGCGGGAAGCAAAAGATGATCCATCGCCTTTCGTATTCGGTCGCGGGCTTGCTCGCCCTGCTTGCCAGCGCGGCGCCCGTGGCCGGGCAAGCCAACCCAGAGCAAGACGCCCAGGGTGGTGCGCCGAAGTCGCTCGTGCTGTACTTCGGCCCCGGCAGCTCGGCGGTCCGGTCCGGTGACTCCGCGGTGCTCGACCAGGCCGCGCGCCTGTATCGCGACGGCCACCCGATCATCATGGTGCTGACCGGCGGCACTGACGCGGTCGGCTCGCCGGAGGCAAACCTGCGCATTTCGCAGGCACGGACGGCCGCCGTCCTGCACGGCCTGGTGTCCCGCGGCATCCCGGCCGAGCGCTTCCAGCTACTGGCCAAGGGTGAGACTGAGCCGGCGATCCCGTCGCCGCCCGGCGTCGCGGAAGCGCAGAACCGCCGTGTGGAGATCCGGTGGCGGTAGCCACGGTGGGACCCAAACCTCGGGCGGTGCGTGCCCGGGTGCGGGCCTGGTTCGGCGGTGCCGCGCTGGCCGGGCTGGCTGGCATCAGCCCGGCCATGGCCAGCGCCGACGACGGCTGGGTGGCCTACGACAGCGAACGCTTCACCGACGCCGTACGGTTGTGGCAGCCGGAGGCGGACAACGGCGACGCCAGCGCGCAGTTCGGGCTGGGCATCGCCTATGACCTGGGCCAGGGCGTGCCGGCGAACTCCGCGGCGGCCTGCGCTTGGTACAGCCGCGCCGGAAGCTCCGGCCACATACTCGCGGCCTTCAACACGGCCGTCATGCATGATAGCGGACGGTGCGGCGGCCCGCGGCGTGCGGACCTGGCGGCGCTGTGGTATGCCAGGGCGGCTGCGGCCGGCCATCCCCGCGCCCAATTTAACATCGCGCAGCTTTACAATACCGGAGATGGCGTGCCCCGTAATCGAGACGTTGCCGTCGCCTGGTTCCGCGCCGCAGCAGCCAACGGCATCACTGCCGCCGAGGGCCGCGACGAACCGCGGTCGAGGGGCGCCTCTAAACGGCCGCTGCTCCCGGTGTTGCCGGCCGCCGCGGACGGCGGCGCGCTCGCTGCGGGCGGCTCCGCCGTGCTGGTCTGGACCGCCCCGGCGCAGCCCAGCCGGGTGCGCTTCTTCGTCGAGTTGGCGGCGCTGCAGCCGGATGGCCCGCACGAGGTGCTGTCTCAATACGTGGACCAGTCCGCCGTGCAGGTCCGGCTTCCCGCTGGGGACGCCAGCTATGCGTGGCGCGTGCTGACTGTCGCGGCCGATACGCCACGCTATGCCATAGCGCCCTGGCAACGCCTGGAGCCGCGGCCATGACCCCCCGCCTGCTGCTGGCTGCCGCGGTGGCGCTGCATGCTGCGCCGGCCTGGGCTTCGGGCGTTCCGAGCCGGGTCTTGGGCGCCCCGGCCCGGGCTTCGACGCCCCCGGCGGACCCGAATGGCTGCCTCACCGCCATTCAGGCTGCCGAGGGGGCCAGCCACCTGCCGCCGGGCCTGCTCGGCGCCATTGCGATGGTCGAGAGCGGGCGGACCGACCCGCGCACTAGCCGTCCGGCGCCCTGGCCGTGGACCATCAACGTCGCCGGGGCCGGCTTCTTCTTCCAAACCAAGGAGGAGGCCGTCGCCGCTGTCGAGGCTGCACGCTCCACTGGCATCCGCTCCATCGACGTCGGGTGCATGCAGGTCAACCTGATGCACCATCCCGACGCCTTTGCCACCCTCGATCAGGCGTTCGACCCAAGGGCCAATGCGGCCTATGCGGCGGGCTTCCTGACCCGGCTGTTCCAGCAGGCGGGATCGTGGCCGGAGGCTGCCGCGTCCTACCACTCGGCGACGCCGGGCCTGCGGGAAGACTACCAGCGCCGGGTGCTGCTGGGCTGGGCCGGCGGTGCCCGCTATGGCGGCGTCCTCGCCATGGTCACCGCCAAGCCTGCCATCGATCCGCAGGGCCACTACACCCCGGCATTCCGCGCCCAACTGGCGGAGAACGCATCGGACCACGCGGCCTGGGTGCGGATGGGCCTGGTCCCTACAGCGCCCAAGGTCACCCATACCGCCACCGCCGCCCCGCGCAGCCATATCCGCCTGGCTAGCCTCGCGCGCCTCGGCGCAGTTAGCAACTGAGCCAGACATGGCCGACCAGGTGTCATTGGGACGCGAGTCCGACCAACGGCTTGAGCAGGAGGTTGCGTCCGATGCCGCGACGCTGAAGCAGCGCTCGGTCCGAGGCGCCGCGGCGACGATGGTGTCGCAAGGCATCCGGATCGTGCTGCAGTTCGGCTCGCAGATCGCGCTGGCCCGGCTGCTGCTGCCCGGTGAGGTCGGGCTGGTGGCGCTGGTCGGGCCGCTGCTCGGCTTTGTCGCCATCTTCACCGAGCTGGGGCTGACCCAGGCGACGGTGCAGCGGGAGCGCATCACCCAGTCCGAGCTGTCAGGGCTGTTCTGGATCAACACCAGCATCGGCGCCGTGCTGGCCGGGGTGATGTGCGCGATGGCGCCCCTGGCGGCGGCGTTCTATCACGAGCCGCGGCTGACCCCGGTTGCGATGTCGCTGGCCGGGCTGCTGGTGCTGGCCGGAATGGCGTCGCAGCCCATCGCGGTGATGAACCGCAACATGCGGTTCGTGCCGCTGGCAGTGCTGGACATCGGCTGCAGCGTGGCGGCGGCCGTGGTGGGGATCGGCGCGGCCTGGGCCGGCATGGGCTACTGGTCGCTGGTGCTGATGCAGGCGGCGAACGGCATTGCCATCCTGGTGTTCGCCTGGACTCTATCCGGCTGGCGGCCGTCGGCCCCGCGCTGGGACCCTGGCGTTATGGCGCTGCTGCGCTTCGGCGGGCACATGACGGCGTTCAACCTGGTCAGCTTCGCCGGTTCCAACCTGGACAGCATCCTAATTGGCCGGCTGCGCGGCAACGTCTCGCTCGGGCTGTATGACCGGGCGTACAAGCTGGTGGCCGCGCCGATCTGGACCCTCAGCATCCCGATCGCCCGGGTCGCGGTATCGCTGTTGTCCCGTCTGCAGAACGCGCCGGACCGGTATCGCCATGCCTACCTGCAGATGCTGCAGGCGCTGCTGCTGGCGACCTTGCCGGCGGTGGCATTCACGGCGGTGGCGGCCGGGACGGTGGTGCCGTTCCTGCTCGGCCCCGCCTGGGCGGAGGCCGCGCCGATTGTCGCTTGGCTGGCGGTGGCGACCGGGTTCGCGCCGCTCAGCATCTCCGCTTCCTGGCTGTTCGTGAGCCAGGGCCGGGGGGGCGAGCAGACCGGCTATGCCGTTGCCCGGACCGCACTGTCAATTACCGCCCTGTTGTGCGGCCTGCCGTGGGGCGTGGTGGGGGTGGCGCAGGCCTATGCGGCATTCGGTCTGCTGGTGCACGGTGTGCCGCTGTGGGGTGCGACGCGACGCGGGCCGGTGGCGCTGGCGGACGCGGCAGGGGCGTGTGCACCGCTGGCTGGGGCCGCCGCAATCGCTGCGTTGGCGGTGCGGCTTGCGGAGCGGGAGATGCAGCTGCATGGCATCCCGCCGTGGGCGCAGTTCCTGCTCGGCGCGGCGACGGCGTATGCGGCCTTCGGTGCGGCATTGATGATGATGCCCGGGGGGGCGCGGCTGCTGCGCGGGGCGTGGGCGCTGCGGTCGTCCGTGCGTGCCGCGCCGGCCACCGGCTGAATGAGGTCAGGCCAGGACGGATAGGATAGCATCCATCCATGGCGCTGATTCGGAGGCCAGCGGGTTTGGTCAGCCGGTGGGAGCGTGGCGACCATGCTCCCCGCGGCCCATAGTGAAATCCGGCATCTGTTCCGGACGGGCTGCCAGCCACCGCGTCTCCCGCACGATCACCGTCTTGAGCACATCAAGCACCTTGGACCCGACGCCGGACTGACCGGAGAAGGCGCCGGCCAGGGTGCCAGCCGCCAGCACGCTGGCTTGGGCATCATTGCCAGTGAAGGCCATCGACCAATCCGGAAAAGCCCGCTCGGTGATCGGCCCAGCTTCCAGCATGATCACGTCGTTGTGGCGGTCATCGCACTGGATGCGTTCGAACGTCGCCTCGACCGCCGCGGACCGCCCCTCAAGCACCTGGGCGAAGCAGCCCGTGCTGAACAGCAACCCGCCGGTGATGTCTTCCCGGGCATTGTTCTCGCGGGACACTGCGAGGATGGTGTTGATCTGGGCAGTCACGCTGTCGGCATCGCCTGGGATGCGGTTCCGGCTGCAATAGAGCACGCGGTAAAGTCTGGTCATCGCTGATGTTCCCGTTTCATGCGTCGAGGGTTGGGGTGGGTGCTAGCCGGTTGCTGCACGTCTGGATCAGCCCGGCCACTTGGTCCGCAGGCACCGGCCGGCTGTACAAGTAGCCCTGCACCGACGTGCAGCCCTCGGTGCGGATGCGGTTGAGCTGGTCCGCAGTCTCGACGCCCTCGGCGATGGTGGCCATGCCCAGGCTGACCCCCAATGCCGTGATGGCGCGGATGATTGCGTTCTGCCCGGCGGTGTCGCCGCGGTCCGTCACGAAGGATCGGTCGATCTTGATCTTGTCGAATGGGAAGCTGTGCAACTGGCTGAGCGAGGAGTAGCCGGTGCCGAAGTCGTCCATCGCCACCCGCACCTCCATCGCGCGCAGGCGGTGCAGCGCCTGCAACACCACAGCCTCGTTGCGCAGCAGCACGCTTTCGGTGATCTCGATCTCCAACCGCCGCCCCGGCAGCCCGGCGTACGCCAGCGACCGGCTCACCGTGTTCAGCAGGCGGGCCGGGTCGGCGAACTGGTGCGGAGACACGTTCACCGCAACGGAAACCTCCGCGGGCCAGCCCGCCGCTTCGCAGCAGGCCTCCTGCAACACCCATTCGCCAAGCTGGACGATCAGGCCGATCTCCTCGGCCAGGGGGATGAAGTCCGCGGGGGAAACTAGGCCGCGTTCCGGATGCCGCCAGCGCAGCAGCGCCTCGAAGCCGACCACCTTGTCCGCTTCCAGGTCGATCTGCGGCTGGTAGAATAGCTCGAACTGCTGCAGGGCTAGCGCCTTGCGCAAGTCGATCTCCAGCGTCCGCCGGGCCAGCGCGCGGGTGTCCATCTCCGGCTGGAAGAAGCTGACGGTGCCTCGGCCCGAGTTTTTGGCGTGGTAGAGCGCAAGGTCGGCGGCGCGCATCAACTGCGCCTCGTCACATCCGCCTCCTGGGGCCTGCGACACGCCGACGCTGGCGCCGATGTTCACTTGGTGGCCATCCACCAGGTACGGGCGCCCGATCATGTCCACGATGCGCTGTGCCAGGGCAGCCAGACTCGCCGGCTCCGGCGGCGGCGACACCAGCACGATGAACTCGTCACCGCCCAGCCGTGCGATCAGGTCGGCAGGACGAAGCGCTGACCGCAGCCGCTTCGCAACCAGGCGGAGCAGCCCGTCACCGACAGGATGGCCCAGAGTGTCGTTCACGGCCTTGAACCGGTCGAGGTCAACCAGCAGGATGGCCGGCCCGGTCCCGGGGGAGGCAGGCCCTTCCGCCGGCTGTTCCAGCGCGGCTACCAGGCGCTTCTGGAACAACTGCCGGTTCGGCAGCCCGGTCAGCGGGTCGCTCATCATGCCTTCAGCGGTGGTCGCATCGGCGGCCAGCCGGGCTGTGACCTCCTCGAACGAGGCCATCCAGGCGCCGTCCGCCAGCCCGAGCAGTTGCACGGCGAAACGACGGGACGCCGCTCCCGGCAGCGTCAGGACGGTGGGGCGCTGCTCGTTGCCGGCGGCCACCACGGCCAGGCAGGCGTCACGCAAGCACAGCACAGTAGGCCGGTCCAGCACGCCGCATGGGGTGAGCACGTCGATCAACGAACCGCCTCGGCCGGGCATAGATGGCTCGATCCCGAGCATGACCGCAAAGCACGCGTTCATGAACATGACATCAAGCCTGCCGTCAAAGGTCAGCAAACCAAGTTGTACGCCGTTCAGGGTCGCACGGAGATGGGCTATTTCAATGGCTTGTTGCCGGGAAGCGTCGTGCTCCGCCTCGATGCTCAACATATGCTGGTGCGTATCCACAACCTTTGCCCCCGTTGGCGATCTCAGCGATTTACAGATTGGCATGAGCCTGACAACCAGATCTGAAGCTGCTGCGTTGTCCAGGTTGCCGTATAAAGCTTGCGATTAGGTGAACAGCAGAAGTGCGACGGGATGGTGGGGGCGCCAGACCGATCATCTGCACCGACGCATGTCCAAGGCGAGCGCGCCGGCAGCAGAAGTCCGCATCGGGTGGATACGGTCGTGCTCGGAGTCCTCAAGGCCGCAGCAGCAGCGTCCTGTTCTAATCGAACTTCCTGCGGCGGACGCCCGGCAGACGGGTGTTCTGGCTGGACCCGCTGTTATGGCACTTGGATTGGACCCTGAAACCGTGCCACGAAGCCGTGCTGCCCTGGCTGCCTCGTGTCGAGCCGCCTAACCAAGTGCCGACCCAGGGGTGGGACGAGGTCCGAACAGAGGTTGCCATGCTCCGACGCCTTGCCGCCCTGTGCGCCACAGCCCTCCTGGCTGCTGGACCCAGCCTTGCCGATCCCACCTTCCTGAATAAGCCGAATCAGCCGCTGACCGGGGCATTGCCGGTGGTATCCGGTGCATCGCCGGGTCATGGCCTGACGCTGGCGCCGGGGTCGCGCAATGCGTTCTCGCTCGTGATGGGCAGCGCGCAGCGTGGGGCGAACATGACGACGGCGCAGTCGATCCGCGACCGGTTCTTCTTGAACTACATGGTGGGCGACCTCAACAACGCGATTGGCAGCCCGGTGGACACCGGCCAGCCCGGCAACGGCACCTTCGCCGCCGTCGCCCGGCATACCGCGCCCGGCGACCCCGACGACCTGCACGTGATGGCGCCGGACGGGATGCACCTGCGTGCGGAGTGCGCGCAGCGGCGCAGCGATTGCAGCCCCGGCCACGTCTGGGCGGCGATGGTGCGGCTGCCGTTCGAGTGGCGGCCGGGCATGACGCTGAAGGTGCGCTATCGCAGCCCGAAGGGCGGGCACTCCTGGGCGCCAATCTGGATGTTCACGGGCCAGCAGACGTCGCCGGGGCCGGGCGGCAGCCCTTACCAGGGCTTCAATGGCCCGGACGCGCTGTATCGCGCCAGTGGGATCAGCTTCGAGATCGATTGGAACGACAACTTCCCCCGCAACCCGGTTCCGCCGGGCTACCAGATCGACTTCGGCACGCCCGACATCTACGGCACCAAGTGGGGGACGAAGCCGCATGGGGTGTACTGGGCCAACGGGAATGGCTGGCGCTATTATGACCGGTCCAACAACCCCGAGTTCGAGGGGACGCCGTTCGACTGGTCCGACGGGTTCCACGACTTGGTGGGAAACTGGCGCGGCGACGGCAGCCACCTGCTCGACGTGATCGTGGACGGCAAGCTGGTTGCCACCAGCTACATGGAATATGCGCCGGACACCTACGTCGATCCGGCCGACCAGCAGCGCAAGCCGGTCGCCATGCACCTGATCATCGGCAACCAGGCGATCCCCAGCTTCTCCCGCGGGGCTGGGTCGGCAAAGGACAATGACGGTATCCCTGACGGCTGGACGATCGTGGTGCAGGAAATTTCCGGGTGGTACGGCAACATCGCCGACCCCGACAGCCTACGCGCCTCGCCTGAGAACGGGGTGAAGTAGCGCTGGCCTGGGCCGGTCGCCTCGACCGGAGGAGGCGGATTTCGTCCTCAAGCCGGCTTGCGTGGCCCTTGCTGCCTGCCTCAGCCCGGCCCTCCCCCCGGGAGGGAAGCCAGCTAAAGCTGCCGCGACTTCAGCCCGGTGCGGAAGCGGCGCACATACCAATCCTCGATCGCGATCAGCTTGGCCCGGTGGCTGAGGACCGGCTTCTCGATGAACCACCAGGATGTCGCAGCAATCACTACGGTGACGGGAATGGCAACCAGGAGGTTGGTGTACCAATCGCGGAAGTAGGGGCCTGAGGCATAGACTGCTTGCTGGACGGGAAACCCATACAGAAACAGGCCATACGAATAGTCGCCGCTCAGGACCAGCCGGTTGCGAGGCGGACTCGTTAGCCCAAGGTAAACGGTCACGTAGGCGATCGGCACTGCGGCGAAGCGCATGCCCTTGGGGATGAACATCGGCAGCGCGATTGAGATGACCAGCATTGCCAGGAACAGCAACTTCGACCAGGTGATCTGCTCGCGGTAGCAGAACAGGACCAACCCGGCGACGAACGACATCACAATGGTCGAGCCGCCCGCCCCCTGGAAGTTGGTGCTGGGACGAAGCAGGGTGTTGGCAAGCTGTGCGGCATAGTAAACGCATAGGAAACCCAGCAGCAAGTTGCGCCGGCGGACAATCCCGGAGACTGCCAGCACCGACAGCAGCAAGTAGCAAACCAACTCGTAAGGCACCGTCCAGAGCTGGCCATTGACCAGGGTGCTGGGATTGTCCTGAAACACCCCCGGCAGCTTGTAGTGAATGTCGCCAACAATGTTCAGCAAGTATAGGTGCAGGTCATGGTCACCGAAATATTCGGGCAGGCTGTAGGTCGTGAGCAGCGGGCCGAAGATGAAGGCTGAAATCAGCACCTCGACCGACAGGGCGGGCATGATGCGGAACACCCGCAGGCCCAGGAAGTTGAACAGCGACCGAGACCGCTCCAGGCTGCCCGCGACCAGGAAGCCGCTGAGGGCGAAGAACATCGGCACGATCAGCATTGCCAAGGGTTCCAGCACATGCTCCCAGAGGCCGCCCGGCGCGTCGATCCCGTAGGAAATCAGCCGGCTGTGCCAAAGGATCACGCTCGACGCCAAGACGATACGCAAGTAGTCGAAGCCGGCGGGCCGGTTCTTCGTGACAGTCAGGCGGTCGGAAAATGTCGGATGCCGGCCGACCCCAGCCGTCCCTAGGAGGTAACTGCTTAGGGTCCTCGTTTGCATGGCAACCAATACTCCAACTCAGGTCTAGGTTAAAAGTCTTAGCCCGGCTGGGCGGGCCAACCGTCCCGGTCTCGTAAGCATCGCATGGAGTCCCGGTTATGGACAGACAAGTCCCACAGCGCATGCCGCAGCGATGCAATCGGACGAGGCCGCAAGGCGTCCCCGGCCCACCGCTTCGGCGCAGGATGGTTGCGGGCCGTTCGAGGCCCCTGGCCTTATCGGCCGGGTTTGGCCTCATTCAACAGCGGCGTGCCGTCCGGCCCCGCTCCAGCCGGCAACCCTCGCCTCAGCACCCTCATCGCCGTGGCCGCATCAGAACCGGCGTTCGAACACCTTGATCACGTCGCCGGGCGCGATGAACGAGCTGGGCGTGATCAGGCCCTCCTGCGCGGTGCCCTTGTTGGTCCGCACCACGTCGGCGTAGTCCTGCACGCCGCGATAGGTGAAGCCGCCCGCGACCGCCACGGTGGTCAGCATGGTCATGCCGGGCTGGTAAGGGTACTGGCCGGGCTTGGCGACCTCGCCGAGCACGAACACCGGGCGGTAGGCCAGCACCTCGACGCTGACGCTCGGGTTGCGCAGCAGGTTGCGCGTCTTGAGGCCATTGCTGATCTGCGTCTCCAACTGCTGCGGCACCAGCCCGGCGGCGGTAACGCTGCCCAGCAGCGGCAGCGAGATGCGGCCCTGGTCATCGACGCGGAACTCGCCGGTCAACTGGTCCTCGCCGAAGGTGATGATGCGGACCTGGTCGCCGCTGCCCAGCGTGTAGCCCGCGGCGTGGTAGTCGGGAAGGGAGGTGAGGCCCCGCCCGGGGGAGCAGCCGCCGAGCAACAGCGCCACAACCGGGACGGCCCGGCACAGGCGAAGCGGGCCGCTCATGCGCCGGCTCCCATCGCCCGGCCCGGGTCGTCTGCGCCCGCCCGGCCAAGGGTGCGGCGGCGGATGGCCCGGCCGGCGACGACCGCCTCCAGGCCCGGCCGGTCCAGCACGCGGATATGGCCGCGCCGGGTTCGGATCAGCCCGGCCTCCTGCAACGCCGCCGTCGCCACCGTCACGCCGGACCGGCGCACGCCCAGCATGGCCGACAGCGCCTCGTGCGTCACCGGCAGGTCGTCCTCCTCCATCCGGTCATGCGCCATCAGCAGCCAGCGCACGCAGCGCTCGGCCAGGGTGTTGCGCGCGTTGCTGGCGGCGGTGCTCATCACTTGGCGGGTCAGCGCCTGGACGTACTGCAGGCAGGCGTCGCGCAGCGCCGGGCACTCCTCGAAGCACTGCAGCAGATTGGCGACGGTGATGCGCAGCGCCGGGCCGGGCACCTGCACCATCGTGCAGGCATAAGACTCCGAGCCGCCCAGCAGCGCCAGACCGCCGACCATGCCCTCCCGCCCGATCATCGCGACCTGCACGCCGGGGCTGCCGTCCTCCGGCTCCGCCACCAGGGAGGCGATGCCCTCCTCGATGAAGAAAACATGCTCGGTCGCTTGGCCGCTCTCGATCAGACGCTGCTGCGGCACTAGGCGCATGCGGGTCATATGCGGACGCAGCTTGCTGATGTCCTCCGGCGGCAGTGCCGCCAGGATTGCGTTCGTCGTGCGGAACGGGCCAGACAGAACTTTCATCGACTGCTCTCCACCGCGCGGGTTGGTTCGATTTCAAACACCCAGGCGTTACGGAAGACCTTAACCTAATTCTCATCCCGGAGTTTCTAACATAGATTAACTTAGCGATCACGATGCTGCGGTGCAATATAATCACGGCTCATCAACGATCGCCAGCCAGCCTGCTGGCTGACCAAATCCGGCCATCCGCGAGCGCCGCCCGGGCGGCGTCCAGCTCCGAGACATCAACTGCATGCTCCAAAAGCAGCGGAATTGCGGCAAGCGGCGCCTCGGCGACGTAGTAGCTATAACGCTGGGCGGCAAGCGGCCGCGCCAGGCGGGTGATATCGAGCGACGGAAGCAGCAGCGGCACGACGCCGGGCATTTCCAAGGCCGCGGGAGGCTCCAGCAGCCCCGTCCAGCCTGCAACCAGGACGTGTGCTGCCTCACTGGTCCCGAGCGCCTGTAGGCAGGGGACGGCCAGGACCTCCCAGTTCACCGCGGCGCGCTCGGTCGGGATCATCGGAATGTGGGGGCGCAGATGCACGACCCTGACGCCGGCGTTCTGGCCACCGTTCCGGAGGCCCCCTTGGGTGAACGTCTCGGCGATCGTGCGGCAGGCAGCCGGGGCGGCGGATTGGTTCAGCGTGAAGCCGTGCTCCCACAGGATCAGGTCGACCATCCGGTCCGACGACCAGTATGTGCTTACGACCAGCGCCGTGCGCCCTGGCTGGGCTGCGGCCTGCGCGATGCTGGTCTCCAGGGCGGCGGCGAGCGCCGCGGCGCCCTCGTCGAGCGTGCGGTTCCACCACATCCCTAGCACCGGCGACCAAATCCGGCCGAGCGCCGGCCGGGGCATGTCGTGGTCGGCCGCCATGAAGTGCAGCGGCCGGCCCCGCACGGATGGCGGCAGGATGCAGGTGAGCAACGCCAGCGCGAAGGCGGCGCCCGCCGCCCGCCGCATGCCGGGGCTGGCAGCCTGGAGGGCGTTCCAGCCCTCGATCATCAGGATCCCGAAAAACGGCGTCAGCGGCAGCAGGTAGCGGACCTCGGACAGCATCCGCCCATACGCGGCCACATAGAGCAGCGGCACGGCGAGGCAGAGCAGCGCTTCCAGCCAGCGCCGCCGCCGCAGGACCGCCACCGCGCCGGCCGCGAGCGCCAGCAGGCCCGGCAGCGCGAACCCCTTGAGGAACGGCTGCAGCACGTGGGCCCAGGTTTCCTTGCGGGCCCACAGCTCGGTGGCGCGCCGGGTCAGCGGCAGGATGTCGAGGATGTTGAGGCCGAAGCCAGCGTAGATCAGGACGGGAATCGCGACGGCGATGGGGCCGGCAACCAGGGCGTGCCGCAGCCGGGCGCCCCAGGTCGGCAGCGCGAACCACCCCAGGATGGCAAAGGCGGGGGCGATCAGCGCGGCGTCGCTGCGGCAGGCCACCGCGAGGCCCCACAGCACCGCGGCGCCTGCGGTGGCCGGCAGCGACACGCGGGACCAGAACAGCAGCACGGCGGTGCTCGACAGGGCAGCGGACAGCACGTTGTCATTGAAGAACCAGGCCGATTCGAACAGCCCCGGGAACAGCAGCAGCGGCACACAGGCAAGCAGCGGATGGATGCGGTAGCGCCAGGCCAGCAGGCCGGCATTGGCCGCCACCAGCAGCGCCAGCGAGGCCAGCATCAGCAGGCGGAAGGCCGCCGCCGCGGGCAGGCCGAGCTTGATCAGCCCGGCGAGCGCGATGGAGACGCCGAGGCGGGTGTAGAACAGGAAGTCGTTGTTCAGGCCGTGCAACGGGTCCACGTCCGCCAGCCCGCCGTGCAGGATGGCGTAGGCGTTCATGACGATGCTGGTTTGGAATCCCTCGTTGTAGGTGCTGCCCAGCGCGGGCAAGGTGAACCACGCGAGCAGCACGGCGATGCCGGCGAGCAGCCCGACGTAGGCGACTCTGGCCGCCGGGCGAGTGGCGAGGGCTGGGTAGGGCATGTCCGCTCCGTAGCGCCGGCTGGGGGGTGGTCTCCGCTGGCGCGGGCAGGTTGCGGCACAGGCTTGCGCGACGCGCAAGCGCAAAGCGGTGAAGCGCCCAGGGGTCGGAGTGCTGCCGTGTACCAACCTGTACCAAGATCGGGCATCGACTGCTCCAATACATCACAAACCTGGAAAATCTTCATGCGGCCTTGGCATTTGGCTGAATCAAACGTTAAAGCTGTAGGTGCAGATTGATCCAAGACTGACAGTCCAGAGCGCAAATCATAAGAAACCATAGGACTCGCCCCGCCGACGAACACGGTGCCAAACCGGCATCGCCTTGACGTGTTGACGGAAGAACAAGCCATGGTTGTGATTACTCCTATCGAACTCCAAGAGCCGGAAGGCCTGACCACTGACCATGTCCGCAAGGACAGGCGGGCCACCCGTCCGTCTGCCGTCGCTTGTGCGGCGGCGCTGGCGGTGGCGGACGCCCTGGCCCTGGTGACCTCGCTCGGCGTCGCCGTGTGGGCGGTCAGCCTGCAGGCCGATGAGGCACGCGAGTTGGATGGTGCGGCGCAAATGCTGACCGGCATAGCCGCCCTCGTCATGCTGGGCTTCACGGCGCTGCGACACTACGGCCGGCGCCGGTCCGGTCTGCGCGAGGTGCGCGATGTCGTTGCGGCCAGCGCGGCGGGCCTGCTCTGCTCGGGCTTCCTCGCATACATGCTGCGGCTGGACGCTGGGCGGGAGCCGTTGCTGGTCATGTGGCTGATGGCGGGTCCGGCCGTGTTGCTGGCCCGCGGCGCGGCCCGCGCAGCGCTGCACGGGTCCGAGGCCTGGCAGAGCCAGGCCATCGTGGTGGGCCAGGGCGAGATGGCGGACCATGCCATGCGGCTGCTGGACGGCGCTGGCCGTGACCACTCCATTGTCGGCGTGCTGCATCCGTCGCGTATCGGCACGATGCGGCATGGCCGCTGGTCGGTCCTGCTGCGTAGGCATCAGGCCGACCTAGTCGTGCTGGCGATGGACGATCCGCCACGCGAGCTGACGCGGTCCTTGCTGCGCGACCGCGTGCCGTTCGCCATCGTCCGGCGCCCGGACGACCTGCCGGTGCATGGCGGCACGCCGCTGCGGCTGCTGAGCCATGACGCGATGCTGTGGTCGTACCGCGACAACCTGCAGCAGCCGGTCGCCCGGGCGGCCAAGCTGGCCATTGACCTGGGCGGCGCCCTGGCGATGCTGGTGGTGCTGGCCCCGGTGCTCCTGCTGATCGCTGCGGCGGTGAAGATAGACGGCGGAACCGTGCTGTATGCACACCGCCGGATCGGCGCGTCGGGCCGCAGCTTCCCCTGCCTGAAGTTCCGCTCGATGGTGCCGGACAGCGAGGCGGTGCTGGCCCACCTGCTCAACACCGACCCGGGCGCCGCAGCCGAGTGGGCCGCCACGCGCAAGCTGCGCGATGACCCGCGGGTCACATGGATCGGCCGCATGCTGCGTCAGACCAGCCTCGACGAGCTGCCGCAGTTGTTCAACGTGCTGCGGCTGGAGATGAGCCTAGTGGGTCCGCGGCCCATCGTGCAGGCCGAGGTACCGCGCTATGGCGACGACATCCACCACTACTATGCCGCCCGCCCCGGCCTGACCGGGCTGTGGCAGGTTAGCGGACGGTCTGACACCGGCTATAACCAACGCGTCCAGCTCGACACCTGGTATGTAAAGAACTGGTCGCTGTGGCACGACATCGCCATCCTGGCCCGCACGGTACCGGCGGTGCTGAAGCGCAAGGGCGCAGTATGAGCTTCCTCGGCCGTCTATTCCGTTTCCGCCGCCGGGCCGCCCCGGCCAGCATAGCCGCGACCCCGGCTATCCTGCCGGCGCAACTCGTGCCGCTTGGCGAGGCGTTCACCCCCACCCAGCCGAAGACCGGCCGGCGGCGGCTGATCGGCCGGCAGGCAGAGCTGGAGCGAATCCTGCAGGCGCTGAATGAGGACCGCGCGCACGTCGTGCTGTACTCCGAGCGGGGCCGGGGCAAGACGTCGCTGTCCAATCTAGCCGTGCAGTCGCTGCGCAGGTCTGGCGTCATCGTCGCCCGGCACACCTGCGAGGCCGGCACCACGTTCGACAGCTTGATGCGCGGCCTGGTGCGCGACCTGCCACCGGCGTTGCTGGCGGCGCGAGTCAGCCGGGCCGGAGGGGCGGAACCCGAGGGCTGCGAGGCGGCGCTGCCGGACGGCGAGCTGCGCCCGCGCGACGTGGCGGCGCTGCCGGGGCGGCTGGCGTGCCGCGGCCTGGTCTGCCTGATCGACGAGTTCGACCGGGTGGTCGATCCGACGTGCCGCACGCGGCTGGCCGACACCATCAAGCTGCTGTCGGATCGTGACGCGCCCCTGCTGTTCCTGATCGTCGGCGTGTCGGAGAACTTGGAGCAGATCCTAGGCCAGCACCCGTCAATCCAGCGCAGCGTGGTCGGCATCCACCTGCCGTTGCTGACCGACCGCGACGTGGCGCAGCTTATCACTAAGGGCGGGCGCGAGGCTGGGTTCAGCTTCCAGCAGACTGCCATCGCGCGGATCACGGTGCTGGCGCGCGGGATGCCCTACATGGCGCAGTTGCTGGGCCTGCGGCTGACGCAGGCCGCTGCGGCGCGCGGCGACGTTCAGGTGTCGGAGGAGGACTTCGACACCGCCGTCGCCCGGATGGCGCGGGACATGCCGCCGCGCATCCTGGTGCTGTATGACGACCTGACGAGTTATGGCCGCGATACCGAGATGGCGCAGGTGCTGCGCCGGATCAGCACGGCGCCGCAGGATGCCTGGGGACGGCTGCAGGTTGCGCGGCTGGACGACGCGGTTCTGGTGGGCGGGCGCCCGGTCTCGGCAGCGTGCTGGGAGCGACTGGTGCAGGTTGGGGTGCTGGCCCCGGCCGCACCAGGCTCCGGGCAGTTCATTTTCGCCGAGCGTCCGTTGATGCACCATACCTTGCTGTTGGCCGCCCGGGACGTGGCGGCGCTGGACGGGGCGGAGCCGGCATCTGGCTTGGCCCCACGCACGCTGCATGTCGTTTCACAGGGTTAGAAGCACACTATGGACATCCCGGTTTCCTCGCCGCTGAGCTCGATCCCCTCGCGGCCGGCTGGCGTGGTGCGCCTGCAGCAGTTGGCGCGGGTGCTGCGGCGCCACCTGCTGCTGATCGTGCTGTTCGGGGTGGTTGCAGCCCTGGCGGCCTATGGCGTCGGCCGGACGGCGCCGAAGGTTTACACCGCCAACAGCGCCATCACTGTCGAGGGCGACCGGTTCGCCATCCCCGAGCTGCAGGGCGCGTTGCGCAACGATTCTGCGCCGGACCCGATGCCGTGGGTCCGCACTGAGGTGCAGGCGCTGACGTCCCGTGCGATGCTGACCCAGGTTGCCACCGAACTGCACCTGGACGCCGACCCGGAGTTCAATGCGGCCCTGCGCCCGCCCACCCTGATCCAGGGAATCAAGGATCGCATTACCGCCCTGGTGACCCCGGTGCTGCCGACCGGGCCCGTCGATGCCCCCAAGCCCGGGCCGGATGAGAGCGTGATCGGCGCGGTGGGCCATGCGCTGACGGTGTTCAGCGACTACCGCAGCTTGGTGATCTCAATTGCGTTCACCTCGGAGGACCCGCGCCGTGCGGCGCAGGTGGTGAACACGCTGATCGCCGACTACATCAAAACCCGCGCCAGCCGCCGCATCAACGCCAACGAAGGCGCGAACACCAACATCACCCAGCGTATCGACCAGGTCCGCACCGACCTGGCCGGGATTGAGGACCGCATGCGCGCCCTGCGCAGCAAGGGCGAGTTAGTCGGCGTGCGCGCCGGCAGCGTCGGGCAGCAGCAGGCGGAGGAACTGGCCACCGCGGCGGCGAAGGCTTCGGTGGATCGCTCGCAGCTTGAGATCAACTATCAGCGTGCCCAGGCCGCGCTCAAGAGCGGGTCGTCGGACACCTTGGTGTCGGTGCTGAACTCCCCGACCATCTCGCGCTTCCGCGACCAGGAGGGAACCTCCGCGCGGCGCATGGCCGAGCTGTCCACCCATTACGGCCCCGACTACCCCGGCGTGCGCAGCGTTGCGGCCGAGCTTTCGACCGCCCGCTCGCAACTGCAGCAGGAGGCGGGGCGCATCGTCGCCTCGATGGGCGCGCAGTTGCGGGTGGCACGCGAGCAGGAGGCTGACGTGCAGCGCCAGTTGGACCAGGCGCGCAAGGCTGGCGTGACGGCGGAGAACTCCCGTGCCGAGCTAGATCAGTTGCAGCAGGAGGCCACCAGCCGCCGCGCGCTGTATCAGACCCTGCTGGAGCGGGCGCAGCAGACTGCCGCGCAGCCGAACGGCACTGAGACCATGGACGTTCGCGTGATCAGCCCGGCTGTGCCGCCGGGTTCTCCCTCGGGACCGAACGTGAAGATGACGTCGCTGATGGGCGGCGCGGGTGGCGCGCTGCTGGGCTGCGTGGTGGCGCTGCTTCGCATCCGCAGCGCGGATGGATTCGAGAGCGCCGCGGAGGTAACGGACGTGACCGGGTTGCCGGTGCTGGCGACCATTCCGCGCAGCCTGCTGCGGCCCGGGCGGGGCCTGCTGGCCGTACGGCCGCGCGTTGTTGGACCAGATGTGGACGCGATGCGGCAGATCCGGGAGCGGCTGCGCTTCAGCGGGCGGTCCGGGACGCCACGCAGCACCGTGTTCGTGCCGGTGCTGGACAGCCCGGCGGCGTCGCGGCTGGCGGCGGCGTTTGCGCGGGCCACCACCGCTGCGGGCGAGCGGGTACTGCTGGTCGAGGGCAATGTGAAGCGGCCGACGCTTGCACGGGTACTAGGCGCGACGCCGGGTGGGCTGATGCTGGTGCTGGGTGGCGGGGATTGGCAGGACGCGGTGGCTCCAGACCAGGCTGGGTCGGCTCAAGCTGGGGTGGGCCAGCCTGGGAGGGGCCAGTCTGGAACGGGTCAATCTGGGTTGGGCGTGCTGCTCGGTGGTTCGTCGCCAGTGCCGGGCGCCGACCCACTTGGCAGTGTGCACCTGCAGAACCTGCTGGTCGAGGCATCGGAGGAATATGACTTGATCGTCATGGACGCTCCCCCGGCTGCGTCCGCGGACACCGCCCGGCTGGCGCAGCGGGCGGACGTGGTGGTGCTGCTGGTGGACAACCGCACCGGGCATGCCGCGCTGCAGGACGCGGTGACCCGCCTGGGCATGGTGTCGCGGACGCCGCTAGTGGCGGTGCTGGTGACGCGGTCTTGATCGGGCTGGCGGCCGGGGCATTGAGCGGCCTCGGTGCCGGACTGCTGTTGCTGGCGGCTCATCCGTTCACCACCTATCCGCTGAGCCTACAGGCGCTGGCCCGGCTGCGGCCCCGTCCGCTGCATCCCGCCGCGGTGGCCCCGCGCACGGCGGCGCTATGCGTGTGCGCCTACAATGAGGAGAAGGTAATCCGCGCCAAGGCGGAGAACATGCTCGCCCTGCGCGACGCTGCGCCGGGGCTGGAGTTGTTGATCTACGTGGATGCCGCCAGCGACCGCACGGCGGAAATCCTGCAGGAGTATGCCGGCCGCATCCAGGTGGTGGTGTCCGCCGAGCGGCATGGTAAGACGCATGGCATGAACCTGCTGGTCGCGCGGACGACGGCCGAGATCGTGGTGTTCAGCGACGCCAACGTGACGTTCGCACCCGATGCGGTGCCGGCGCTCCTCGCCTCCTTCGCTGACCCGGCGGTTGGCGTGGTGTGTGGCCACCTGGTTTACCGGGACGCCCAGGGCGCGGCCACGGCGGAGACTGGGTCGCTGTATTGGCGGCTGGAGGAGCATATCAAGGCGCTGGAGAGCGCGACCGGCTCGGCGATGGGGGCGGATGGCTCGATATTTGCGGTCCGGCGCGCGCTGCATGCGCCGCCGCCGCCGGACCTGATCGACGATATGTGGGTGTCATTGTCGGTGCTGTGTCGGGGTAGCCGAATAATCCGCACGGGGGACGCCGTGGCCTATGAGGACGCGGTGTCGCGGCCGGCGGAAGAGTTCCGCCGCAAGGTCCGCATCGCCTGCCAGGCATTCAATGTTCACCGGGCGCTGTGGCCCCGCTTGCGGCATCTGCCGGCGCTCGACCTTTATAAGTATGTGTCGCACAAGCTGCTGCGCTGGCTGACGATCTATCTTCTGGCGGCCAGTGGCGTGTGCCTGCTTGGCGGATTGACCATGGCCGGGTACGGCATTGCCGCGCTGGTCGTCGTGATCCTTGCCGTTGCCGGGGCAGCCGTGGCGGCGCGGGTGCGGCGTGGACCGCTGGCGGCGCTGTGGGACATCCTGGGCGCGTTCGTTGCCACCGGCATCGGGGTCTGGCGCTCGGTGCAGGGCCAGCGCTTCCAGACCTGGAACCCGCCGGCCTCGGCCCGCGTGGCCAACACCGTAGGCGTTTCCGGCTGATGCGGGTCTCGATGATCGATCCGTCGCTGTTCACGCTGCCCTATGACCAGGCGCTGGCGACGGGATTGGAGTCCGCCGGGCACCGCGTGACGCTGTTCGGCCGTCGGCCGGGACCATTCGACAGCAACCCGCCCGGCGTGCCGCTGGAACACGAGTTCTACCGGTTCACCGGGTCCCGCGTGGTGTCGGCCCTGCCGGCCAAGCTCCGGCTGGCAATCAAGGGCGTCGATCACGTCTGGTCCATGGCCCGGCTGCTGCGGCGGCTGCGGCGGGAGCGGCCGGACGTGATCCACTTCCAATGGTTGCCGCTGCCGGTGGTGGACAGCCGCATGCTGGCCGGGTTCCGCCGGGTGGCGCCGCTGGTGCTGACGGTGCATGATACCAACCCGTTCAACGGCGACCCCTCGGCGCGGCTGCAGACGTTGGGCGTGCTGCGCTGCTTGCAGCAGTTCGGCCGGCTGATCGTCCACACCGACCAGGGGCGCAACCGGCTGCAGGCGCAGGGCGTGGACCCCGGCCGACTGGTGGTGGTGCCGCATGGCCCGATGCCGGCGGGGGAACGCGGCGGCCCGGACCCGATGCTGGGGCCGCTGACCTTCACCCTGTTCGGCAAGATCAAGCCCTACAAGGGCGCCGATGTGCTGATCGAGGCATTCGCTCAACTGCCGCCGGGGCTGCGCGCGCAAGCGCAGGTGCGGATCATCGGCAAGTCGTACATGGACCTCGCCCCGCTTGAGGCCCTGATCCGCCGGCACGGCCTGGAGGGGCAGGTGCGGATCGAGGACACCTTCGTTGCCGATGACGGCATAGCGGCGGTGTTCGGCCCCGGCGTGGTGGCGATGTTCCCCTATCGCGAGATCGACAGCAGCGGCGTACTGTCCCAGGCGCTGGTGCGTGGCCGCCCGGTGGTGGCGTCCAACATCGGCGCGTTCCGGGAGACGCTGCATAACGGGACGCACGGCCACCTGGTTCCGCCGGAGGACCCTGTAGCCCTGTCCGCCGCGCTCGCGCACTTCATCAGCGACCGGACTTTTGCGGCTGGATGCGCCCGCGCGGCGCTGGAGCTGTCCGACGCCGGCATAAGCTGGCAGCGGATTGCCGAGGAGACTGTCACCGCCTACCGCGAGGCTGGCGCCTGATCTGGCCGCAGCCGCGCGACGGACACCAGCAGCAACACCATGAACAGCACCGGCGGGAACTGCTGATACGCTCCGGTGACGAAGCACATCACCAGCACCGGCACCACTATGGCGCGCTGCACCGTCGATTTCGGACCCAACACGAACAGTAGCACGTAGGCAACCAACGCCGGGAACCCATATTCCAGCCCAATTTTGATCGGCGTGTTGACGTTGTAGTCATACGGCAGCGGCATATGCTCGCTGACGCCGCTGCCCACGCCGACGAAGACTGCGGACGGCTCAATCGCTAGCGCATCGCTCAGCGCCCAGAACGGCGTGATGAAGCGCAGGTGGCCGCTGGTCTGAGGCAGCGAAAGCTCGTTCATCCGCTGGCCGAGCGTGTTGCCGACGTCCGGCGCCAGGGTCAGCACGGCGCCGATGACGGCAGTGCCGACCACCAGGATGCCGCCGGCGATTGCGACGCCGCGCCACCCCAACGCCAGCGCAGCCGCCAGGACGAAACTGGCCAGCACGATCCAGCCAGTGCCGGCGAATGACATCAGGAACCCCGTGGTGAACAGGGCAAGGAACGCCACGCGCCGCAGCGCCAGCACCTCAATGATCAGCGCCAGCGCCATCACCTGGGAGAACACGGACGGCTCCACCAGGAACAGGCCGTTCGACTTCAGGCTGTCGCCGATGCCGGTCGGGATCGCCGAGTTGTAGCCGAACTCGAACAGGATCGAGTCCGGGAAGATGCCGGTGAACGCGAACACCTTGAGGCCGACGAACTGCAGCAGGAACTGCAGCACCCCGGCCACGGCGACGATGGCGAACCAGCGGTTGACCTCGCGGCAGAACCGCCGTTCCTCGACCGGTTCGGCGAAGGTGACAGTGGCGAAGCTGGTCAGCAACAAGAACTGATACAGCGAGACCATGCTGACGTCGCCCATGGGTCCGCCGGGATGCAGCGCGCGCCATGCCACGCCGACCAGGGCAAGGGCAATCAGCGCCACGTAGGCGGCGAGCCGGTTGCGGTCGAACGCCAGGGTGCCGTTCAGCACTCCCCAGCCGACCAAGCCAAGCCCGATCGGCCCCACCATGCTGAAGGTCTTGCCGTCAACGAACGGCAGCCCGAACCGCTGCATGATCAGGCAGGCGAACATAATCATGGCGGTGAAGCGCAGCGCCGCTTTCTGCGGATCGACCGCCGCGCGCCCGAGCGGCGGGGCGGCGAGAAGGGTGCCGGCGGCGTTAATGCTGAGACACCGCGTTGACGGCGGTGCGGCAGTTGAACGACAGGCTGCTTTTGTAGGACTTGAGGCAGATGTACTGCTCGCGCGGGCTGGGCGCCAACGCCTTCAGCGCCGGGCAGAACCGGACGATTTCCGCCTGGCAAGCCCCGCTGACCCGCCGCAGCGCGCCCTGCCCGGCCGCCTGGGCATGCACCTGGGATGCTGCCAGGCACGGGGCCGCCAAACATGACGCTGCAGCAAGCAACCTGATCAAGACCGTGGCCGCCATGCATCACTCCAATTGCAATGAAGGACACCCTAACATGCGCGGGGTGAGCACGTTGCGGCAAACCGCTAACGATGCGACAAAAGTGGGTGTGGTCACTGTGCAGTTCTGTACGTGTCGAGTCGTCTGGACCGGTTTGGAATGAAGCAGCGGCACGTCACGGCTGGAATCTGCACGGTAATGCTTGCGGCGGGCGGCACCGCTCCGGTCCGCGCGCAACTGCTGGACCAGTATCTGCCCGGCGGGAGCAACAGCCCCGGCACCGACGCCGGCACCACCGTCACCTCCCGCGCACTGCCGGACTTCGAGGCCGGCGGCGTCCGCGCCGGCAGCTTCATCATCCGGCCACAGGTCACCGAAAGCGTGGGATACGACAGCAACGTGCTCGGCACCACCGCACCGCACGGCAGCGCCCTCGTCCTGACCAGCGCCTCGCTGGACGCGGTATCGGACGTCTCGCGGATGACGGTGCGCGCCTCGCTGTCGGTGGACGACACCAAGTACCTGCAGCAGCCGACGCAGAACTTTACCAACTGGCAGGCCTCGCTGGGCGGCAGCTACGACCTGGGCCGGGACATCGTGTCGGCGAGCTACAGCCACCTGGACCTGAACCTGACCAACCTCAACCTGGACACGCCAACGCTCAACCAGGCGATCAACTTCAAGATCGATACGGTGCACCTCGATTATCGCGTGCCGATCAATCGGGTATTCTTAGTCCCGGCCGTTGACGTGTCGAACTACAGCTACAGCAGCGGCAGCATCCTGGGCACCAACAACGTCTATTCGCAGAGCTACCGCAACCGAGTGGTGGTGATGCCGGCCGTGACCGTGGGCTATGAGTTCTCGCCTCGGCGCAGCGCGCTGGTCGTGCTGCGGGACAGCGTTTCGTCCTACACCAACCCGCAGCCCGGGCTGCCGACGCGCAACTACAACGACTTCGCCGTGCTGGCCGGCCTGGACTACGACCTGAACGGCATCCTCCGCTTCCGCGTCCTCGGCGGCTACGAGGTCCGCACCTTCTCGGCTGCAGCCTACAAAACCATCCAGTCGCCGGTGGTGGAGGCCTCGGCGATCTGGAATCCCACCAACCTCACCACCGTTACCGGCACGGCGCAGCGCCGCATCCAGGACTCGGCCGACGAGAGCACGGCCGCCTTCACCGAGACCTCCATCCGCCTGCGGGTGGACCACGAGTACCTCCGCAACGTCCGGCTACGCGCGACTGCCGGCTATTATGTTGACGAGTATGGCCAGGGCGGCGGCAACCAGAACCTTGTCACCGTTGGGACCGGCGTTGACTACTTCTTGAACCGCAACGTGAGGCTCGGCGTCTCCTACGACTTCGCAGCGCGGACCTCCAGCAACACCACGACGAGCAGCGGCGCCCTCGGCATCATCAGCACCTTGGGGACGAGCGGCATTCCCGGCACGACAGGCCCATTGGGGACCACGGGCCAGCAGTTTGGTTCGAGCTACACCGACCACCGCGCGGTGCTGCAACTGCATTTTCAACTGTAACCCCGCTTTCTTCCAACTAGGCGCCGGCTGAGGCCACGGGGGGGCTTCGTGGCTGGGTGCGGGCCGCAACGACGGCGGCGCTTGGGCCAGCTTACAGACGGGGTCAGCTAGGGTACAAGACTTTCTTCCTACTTCGGGCTTTGGCTGCGAAGCGGACCAAGGCCAAGGTTTGGGAGCAACACGGTGCAGCCCTCGCCGCGCAGGCGACTGTAGTGCACCTATCCGGCCAAGTATTTGTGCAGGCCTGTACGAATCTACGCGGCAATGCGGACTAACGCCTCACAAATCATGCAGCCCCAGCGGTCCGTGCTATCGTTGGGCCGGGCAACCACTCTAAGCAATGCTGTGACGCTGCGGAAACCCCTTCCACATGGCTCAAGCTGCTTTCACCACAATCGATGCCAGCCCGGCTAAGCCGCGCGTCATCGCCGGCAAGGCGCTGTACGCCCGCGCCGAGGTTGCCGCTTAGGATGCCCCAACTCATGACGCCAGCCGCTGCTGCCCTCGACCGGCTCCTTCCAATGCCAGCGCAGTCGTTGCAAGCCGGTTTTGGCCCGGCGCTGCAGATGGCGGGGACCGCCCTCGCCGTCCTGGATTGCCGCACCGCAAGGGCGGTTCGCAATGACGGTCGCGCCATCACCGGCCAGGCCAGCGGCGGGCGGCTCGCATGAAGTCACCCGCCCTGCGGCAGGCTTTGCTGTTCGTGGCGCTGTCCGGCACCGGATGGCTGCTGGACACCACGGTCTTCCTGCTGCTGTCCGGGCCTGGCAAGTGGCCGGTGGTCGCCGCCAACATAGTCAGCGGCAGTTGCGGCACGCTGTTCGTGTTCATGGCGTCGTCGCGTGGCGTGTTCAGCCGCAACGAGGGTTCCATGGCGCAGAAGATCGGTGCGCTGCTGCTGTTCAACGCCGCCGTCATCCTGGCCAGTTCCGTCGTGCTCGGCGTGATCGCGGCCGGGCTGGCGGACGGCGTGGCGCGGCTGGGCTGGGCCGTGCCGCCCGCGGCGCTGCGGCTGGCCGCCAAGGTGCTGGTGACGCCGGTGACCCTGGCGCTCAACTTCGCCGTCGTCCGCTTCCTGTTGGAGCGCTTCATCGGCGTCCGCCGGCCGTCGGCCGCGGTGCAGGGCGGCGTGCGATGAGCGGCGTTCACTTGGTGATGCCGATGGCCGGGCATGGCAGCCGGTTCAGCAAGGCCGGCTTCGACAAGCCGAAACCCATGCTGCGCCTGTATCAGCAGCCGCTGTTCTGGTGGGCCGTCGAGTCCGTCCGCCGCGAAATCCCACTGCGCTCGCTGACCTTCGTCATCTTGCGCGAGCATGTGGACCGCCACCGCATCGACCGGCAAATCCGCGACCGCTATCCCGACGCCTCGCTGGTGGTGCTGCGTGAGCCCACCGCCGGCGCCCTGGTGACGGCCATGGAGGGCTGCGTGGACGTGCCCACCACCGGCCCCGTGATCTTCAACGACTGCGACCACGCGTTCGACAGCCGCAACCTGGCCGCCGCGATCCCGCAGTTGAGCGACGGCGCCAGCGGCCTGCTCTGCCACTTCCGCTCGCAGAACCCGGCCTACTCCTACGCCGCCTACTCCCCCGAGGGCCTGCTGGAGCGCACGGTGGAGAAGCAGGTCATCTCCGACCTGGCCATCGCCGGCGCCTACGCCTTCAAGGACCGCGACACCTTTCTGCGCCACACCGCCAGCTACCTGGAAACCTGCCCCTACGATGAGCCGTTCATGAGCGGCGTCTACAACACCATGGTCGCCGCCGGCGACAAGGTGCGCGGCGCCCTGCTTGACCGTCACATCTCCTTTGGCACGCCGGAGGAGTATGCCGCCGCCGCCGACCAGTTCGACGCCTTCCACGACTGGCCCCTTACGGAAACATGCCGATGAACCCCCTCTCGGGCACATCCCCTCTCAATGGGCTGTTGCTGTTCGGCCTGGCGATTGCTCTGCTGCTCGGCGGCCATATCGTGCGGCTGGCGCGCTGGACGCTGCTGATGCGGCAGATCGGCCCGCCGCGGATCGGCGAGGGCTTCATGGCGCTGTCCCTGGCCTACCTGATCAACGCTATCGTCCCGCTGCGCCTGGGTGAGATCGCCCGCGGCGTCTATTACGCCCGCCGCCTGGACACCGACGCCGCCTTCGTGCTGGCGTCGATCATCGTTGAGCGTACGCTGGACCTGGTGGCGGTGTGGGCCATCACGATGGCGCTGTTGGCAACCGGCGTGTTCGGCGCCGTGCCGGTGGGGGCGGAAACCCTGCTGACGCTCGGCACCGCGGCCGTGATCTTCGCCGTGGCGGTGGCGACCAGCCGCTCCGCGCGGTTCCGCCGGGGCGCCTGGCTGGCGGCGTCGGTGTTCAACCCCGGCATCCGCCTTGTGGTGCTCGATACGCTGTGGTCCCTGCTGGAGGTGTTTCGCGAGGGCCGGGCGCGCTGGCCGCGCATCCTGCTGCAGAGCATCGTCATGTGGATGCTGTACGGCGCCTCCTTTGCCGTGCTGGCCCAGGCCATCGGCCTCAGCCTGCAGGACGTGTTCCGCGCGACGGTCAGCACGCCGTTGCAGCCGATGATCGTGCCGCTGATCCAACATGGCGGCGAGTCCGCGTTCATGCTGCTGATCTACAGCTTCGCGCCGTTCCTGCTGTTCCTGGCCTACGTCGGCGCCAAGCAGCAGTTCGGCGTCAGCGTCTGGGGCGCAGTGTCCTGGATGCACAACCCGCGGCTGTTCATCGACACCTCGCCACGCTCCAAGACCCGGTTCGTCGAGGCCGAGCACTACAGCGACTTCCTGGCCCGGCGATTCAACGGCACCGACGACCTGGTTTCCGACTTCGAGGGCAACGCGCTCCGTGACATCGTCGTGCAGCGCATGCTGCGCGGCGGCTCCGACGCGCTGACCGTCATGGTGCAGCTCCGCGACCAACTGTGCATCCGCAAGTACGCCGCCGGCGGTGCGGCCGATAAGCTGGAGGCGCAGTGCAATTGGCTGCAGCGCCATTCCAATATCCTGCCTACGGTCCGCATCATGGAGCAGGCGCGCACCGACCGGCGGTTCTTCTATGACATGGAGTACTCCCGCACCTCACGCGACCTATTCGACGTGGTGCATACCTACGACATCGAGTCGTCCTGGCGCATCTTGTCTGACGTGATGGGCACGATGTCCGGCTTCCACCAGCAGACTGCCGCCGGGGTGGCCGACGACGCCTGCATCGGGAAGTATGCGGCGGACAAGGTCACCGGCAATCTGCGCGCCATCAAGGCCGCCGCCCCGGCGTTCTTCGAGCAGCAGCATGTCAACGTCAACGGCGCCGCCATCGACCTGTCGGTGCTGGACCGCTTCGCCGCCCCTGGCTTCGTCACCGACCGCATCCGCCACCGTGGGGTGGCGACGATCCACGGCGACCTCACGATCGAGAACATCCTCACCGATCCCGAGCGCCCGGCTGGCTGGTTCCTCATCGATCCGAACTCTGGGAATGTGTTCGAAAGCCCGATGCTGGACTATGCCAAGTTGCTGCAGTCGCTGCACTTAGGCTACGAGTCGCTCAACCGCGATTTGTCGTGCTCATTCAACGGCCACCTGCTGGCCTTCCCCAATGCGCGGTCGGCGCAGTATGCCACGCTGTATGACCGCACCACCGCATGGCTGCGCGACCGGTTCGGCGAGGACGGGCTGCGCGAAATCCGGCTGCATGAGATCGTCCACTACTTCCGACTGACGCCCTATAAGTTCCGCAAGGGCGCGCAGCCGGGCATGGTGTTCCTGGGTTGCCTGTGCCTGCTGACGCAGCAGTACTTCGATGATTACGAGACGTCCCCCCATACCCTTCAGCAGGCCCAGCCAGCGATTGCCGGGCACGCCTAGCGGCAATTCTTGACGGCGTGAACGTGGCCTTTCACCCCCGTCAGCGGCATACTGCCACGCCTGGCGGTGCCGTGGCTCATAGGATGGATGCCAAGATATGCTGAAGGCCCTGCTGGCGGACCTGGATGGTACCCTGGTCCACAGCGCCCAAGCCAACGCCGCCGCCTACGCCGCTGCCCTAGCCGAGTGGGGCATCGAGGCCGACCCACATCGCATGGCGCCTGACATCGACGGGCGGAGCTGGCGGGATTTCCTGCCCGGGCTGACCGCCGGGCGGCCGGACGTGCAGCCGGCGGAGGTGGCCCGGCGCAAGCGGGCGCTGTATCCCGGGTACTTCCACCTGTTGCGGCTGAACCAGCCGTTGATCGACCTGATTCGCCTGCTGCATGGCCAGGTGGCGACCGGGCTGGTCACTACCGCGTCCGGCGTGGCGGTCGAGGGCATCATGCGGCATTTCGACCTGGCGGGGCTGTTCGACGTGATCGTCACCGGCGACGATGTGCAGCGGGCGAAGCCGGCGCCGGATGGCTATGTGCTGGCCGCCCGGATGCTGTCCGCGCTCCCGGAGGAGTGCTTGGTGATCGAGGACTCCGAGACCGGCATGGCAGCAGCGCGCGCCTTTGGCGGCGGGGTGCTTCGCTGGTCCGAACCGTCGTCGTTGGCTGCTGCGGCTGGTGCGCTGACGGCGGCGTAAGGGTACTGGCGGCAGCGTAAGGGTACTGGCTGGCGACATACCGACGGCCATTCGCTCTGACCGGTTTAACCGTCCCCTGGTTCGTCATTGCCCTATCTGGATTGTCGCGCCGCGAACTCTGCTTGCAATGACGACGCCAGCATCAGTCAAGCCGTCCGGCAACTGCCGCTAATCCAGCACCGCCCGGTGATCGACGGCCCACTCCGCGCCGACTTCCTCCTTTTCGGTCTCCGGCACTTTCAGCAGCCAGGGTATGTCTGCGATCTCGGCAGTGGCGACGAAGTAGGAATAGCTCTTGGCGGCGATGAACCGCGCCCACGGATTGATGTCGAGCGCCGGGATGTGCATCGGCGTGACGCCTGGCAACGACAGCCCTACCGGCGGGTCCGATATCAGCGTCTGGCCAATGACCAGCACCCGATCCGACTCCGTCTTGCCCAGGTCGCGCAGGCAGGGCGCGCCCAGCGCCTCCCATGTCACCAAGGACCGCTCCTTCGGGATCAGCGGGATGTGCAGCCTGAGGTGCAGCACGCGTTCGCTGCCACGGGTGAACACCTCGCCGATCTCGCGGCATGAGGCAGGCCCCGTGGCGCGGCTGCCGGTGAAGCCGTCCTCGCGCAGGATCAGTTCCACGGCGTGGTCAGGCGTCCATCGGGTGGACACTATCACGCCCAACCCACCCGGCGCGGCGGCGGCGGGGACTGCGGCGGCAGCGACCTCATAGCCCTGCTCCAACCTGTTGTTCCACCACATCGCGAGCGCCGGTGACCAGAAGCGCCCCATCCAGGGCCGGGTCATGTCGTTGTCGGTCGTGAGGAACCACAGCGCGTGCAACGGGGGCGCCACCGGCGGCACGAAACACAGCAGGCCCGTGACGACAAGCGCCGCCCGCCCGGCCGCCCCCCAACGCCCGGTCGCGGCCAGCACGGCGCGCATGCCGATCACCAGCAGGATGCCAAAGAACGGCGTCAGCGGCACCAGGTAGCGCACCTCGGTCAGCATCAGTCCATAAGCGGCGGCATAGACCAGCGGCACCGCCACGCAGAGCATGATCTCACGCCATTGACGGCGCTGGATGATGGTGACCGCCCCGACCGCCGCCAGCAGCAGCCCCGGCATCGAGAAGCCCTTCAGCGCCGGGTGCAGCAGGTGGGTCACCGAATCGTGCCGATCCCAGGCCACCCCGGCGCGATGGGTGAGCGACAGGATGTCGAGGAAGTGCAGCCCGAATGCAGCATAGACCAGCAATGGCACCGCGGCCACGATCAAGCCGGCCACCAGGGCGCGGCTGATGCGCTGGGGCCAGGTGGGCAGCTCGAACCACATCAGCACCAGGAACGCCGGCGCCAGCAGCACGGCGTCGGTGCGGCAGGCGATGGCGAGCCCGAGCAGCAGCGCGCTCGCTGCCGTGGCCAGCAAGGTCGGGCGGGTCCAGAACAGCAGCAGCGCCGTGCTCGACAGGGCGGCAGACAGCAGGTTGTCGTTGGGGAACCAGGCGGTCTCGAACAGGCCGGGGAACAGCAGGGCGGGCAGGCAGGCGTAAATGGGATGCACGCCGTAGCGCCGAACCAGGATCGCCGCATTGGCCGCGACCAGCCCGATGAGCGACAGCATCTGCACGATGCGGAACCCGTTGACCGCGCTGAACCCGAGCTTCAGCAGCCCGGCCAGCACCACGGAGAGGCCGAACCGGCTGTTGAGAAAGAACTTGTTGACGAGGGGATAGAGTATATCGACGCCGTGGACATGGCCCCCGACGATTGTTTCGGCGTTCATGACAGTGATTGTCTGAAAGCCCTCGTTATACTGCCCGCCAAACACCGGGAGGGTGAACCAGGCAAGCAACCCCACCACGGCGGCAAAGCCGGCGGCGCGGTATACGTGTCTGGCCGGAAGTGTACGGTTCTGCGGCGATGCCTGTTTCGCGATGATCGGGGACATTGTCGGCACCGTCTCCAGATTAGTCATCGCGTGATATGCCATGGACGCGGTCGGCTTCGCTAGCGCTCCTGGATGTGGGACAGGTCTTAATCTGCTGCGGGTTCATCACGGCTGCGGCAATGCGCGTGGACGCACAAAAGCTGGCAGGATGCAGGCGCGACCACCTGGCCGCAACCGTGCTTCCAGGCGGCGTGCCTCCGACTGGCTGTTTGCGCCGAAGGCGTTTCCGGCGGATCAGGCGCCGGGCGCCGCCGCGGTGAGCCGCATCTGCCGGGGCGGCCCGGCAAAGCGTCGTGCGGGCAAAGCCTGACCAGGACTTCAGCCCGCACGATCGCTGTCATCGCAGGGGATTGCAGCGCAAGCCAGCCGTCCCCGGCCAGCCAGCCAGGGCGGGCGCCGTCAGGACGATGGTACCACGATCTGGAAGTGGCTGGTCCCGTTGCTGTACAGCGCGGCGCTGGCACCGGCGGCTGGGGTGCCGCTCACGTCGATGCCCTTCACGTACAGGTTGCGGTCGGTGGACGACGACCCGCCATAGGCGTCGTTCAGGAACGAGATCGCCACATCGTGCGTGCCGGCCGACAACATTGCCGACAGAGCGACCGCCTGCGACTGGCCAGACCCGTTCAGCGCCGTCACCGAGCCATCCGCGACGACGGTCGTGCCGTCGATGGCCACGGAGTACTGCGCATTCCCCTGCCAGGCATCCTCCGCCAGGTGCAGCGTCAGCGGCGTGGTCGCCGCCGGCGCGGCCACGCCGAAGTTTGTCGTGCCGTTCGACATCAATGCCGCCGGCGCCCCGCTGGCCGCCTTCCCGTCATACGTGAGCGCATCGACATACAGGTTGCGGTCGGTGGTGGACGTCCCGCCATAGGCGTCGTTGATGAACGAAATGCCAACGGTGTGCGGCCCGGCGCCCCACGTCCCCCCGATGGAGACGTCCTGCGTCGCGCCCTGGCCGTGCAGGGCCGTGGCGGTGCGCACGCCGCCGACCTGGTTGCCATCGACCTGGACGGTGTACTGCGCATCGCCCTGCCAGGCGTCCTCCGACACGTGCAGGTCGAGCGTATCCGTCGCGGTGGTTGCCGAGGTGGCAGACGCGGCGCCGTTGAAGGAGAAGCTCTGCGGCCCTCCGCTGTATAGGTTGAGGCTCGCGTTCGACACGGCAGCGCCGTCGATGGTGGCGCTGGCGACGTAGAGGTTGCGGTCCGTGGCCGCGCTGCCGCCATAGCCGTCGTTGAGGAAGTTGACCGTGGTGACGTGGCTGCCAGCGCCGAAGCTGCCAAGGACATCGACGGTTTGCGTCTGCCCGGCCCCGTGGATCGCCGTCGTCGTCTGCGTGCCGCCGACCTGCTGGCCGTCGATGCTGACGGTGAATTGCGCGTTGCCCTGCCAGGCGTCCTCCGACACCTGCAGCGCCAAGGTGTCCGGCCCGGAGCCGATTGTGATCGTGGCGGGAACGGAGGGCGTCGGAGTTGGAGTGGGCGCAGGCGTCGGGGTAGGCACGGGCGTTGGGGTTGGCACCGGGGTTGGGGTAGGCACGGGCGTTGGGGTAGGCACCGGGGTCGGGGTAGGCACGGGCGTTGGGGTAGGCACGGGCGTTG
>CAXTAT010000041.1:37072-39874 GCA_964242415.1 uncultured Acetobacteraceae bacterium | reverse complement strand
CCCTCTCCCGGAGGGAGAGGGAGAAGTGGGTGGTGCGGGCCGTTGAGGCTTGGCCGAGGGCGCCGGGATCACCCGGGAGGCGACCAGTCCGCCGGGGCCAGATCAAACCCGGCGAACTCGAACGCCGGCACCACGATGCAGCTCACCAGGGTCCAACCGCCGAGGCTCCGCGCCTCCTGCCAGGCATGCGCCGGCACGATCCCTTGCAGGACGTCGCCACCCGCCAGGTCGGGGCCAAGCCGCAGCTCCTGGCGCCCCGCCGCCGTGCCCGCGATCCCTAGCAGCAATGCCGAGCCGCCCTGCCAAAGCCAGATCTCCGCCGCATCGACACGGTGCCAATGCGACCGCTCCCCCGCCGCCAGCAGGAACAGGATGCTGCTCCCGGCCCCGCGTCCGGAGGGTGGCTGGTCACGCCACAGCTCGCGGTAGTGGCCGCCCTCGGGATGCGGCAGCAGGCCCAGCGCGGCCCGGACGGCGGCCTCGGGCAGGGTGGGGTCTCGAAGATCAATGGCCATGCCGCGCCACCTCGGTATGGGCCACCCCTGCATCGTATCGTCGCAAGTCGGCGGCCTCCCCTGTGCTGTGATCGTTTGCGCTGCGATCATTGAAACCTGCCGGCGGCCTGCATCCACACTCCCCATCAGGCGTTAGGCCGGGCATTCGGTGCCGAGGATGTCACGGCCATGAGGAGAGTTGGATGCAAAACTTGCAACGCCGCGGCATGCTGGCAGCGGCTGGGGTGGCTTTGACCACCGCTGCGGCACGGGCGCAGCCGGTGCAGGGGGCGGAGGGCGCCCCCATCGCCGGGCCGGTCAACCCGGCCCGCCAGGCGCAGGAGCCCAACACCACCCTGCCGCCAAAGACCGACCACGGCACCATGCCGAACCTGAAGTGGTCCTTCACCGACAGCCACATGCGGATCGAGGAGGGCGGCTGGGCCCGCCAGACCACCGTCCGCGAGCTGCCGGCCTCGAAGGAGATGGCCGGCGTCAACATGCGCCTGAAGGCCAACGTCGCCCGCGAGATGCACTGGCACAAGGAGGGCGAGTGGTCGTACGTCCTCAAGGGCCGCGCCCGCCTGACCGCCGTGGACCAGGAGGGCCGCACCTTCCTCGCCGACGTGGGCGAGGGCGACCTGTGGTACTTTCCCAGCGGCATCCCGCACTCGATCCAGGGCCTGGAGAGCGACATCGACGGCGTCGAGTTCCTGCTGGTGTTCGACGACGGCAACTTCTCCGAGGACAGCACCTTCCTAATCACCGACTGGCTGGCGCACACGCCCCGGGACGTGCTGGCCAAGAACTTCGGCGTCGAGCCGCAGGCGCTGGCGGATCTGCCGACCAAGGAGCGCTACATCTTCCTGGCCGCTGCTCCGGCCCCGTTCCAGCAGGACGCCATGCACGGCGCCGGCCCGGTGCCGCAGACGTTCTCCCACCGCATGACGGCGCAGGAGCCGCAGCGGATGCCTGGCGGCACCGTCCGGGTCACCGACACGGGCAACTTCCCGGCGTCGCGCACCATCGCCGCCGCCCTGGTGGAGCTGGAGCCGGGCGCGATGCGCGAGCTGCACTGGCACCCGAACGGCGCCGAGTGGCAGTACTACCTGGACGGCGAGGGCCGCATGACCGTGTTCGGCTCGGAGGGCAAGGCGCGCACCTTCGACTACCGCGCCGGCGACGTGGGCTACGTGCCGTTCGCCATGGGCCACTACATCGAGAACACCGGCACGACGACCATGCGCTTCCTGGAAGTGTTCCGCAGCGACCGCTACGCCAGCCTGTCGCTGAACCAGTGGATGAAGCTGACCCCGCCCGAGCTGGTGCGGTCGCATCTCAACATCGGCCAGCCCCTGCTGGACGGCCTGCCGGTGGAACAGCATCCGGTGGTGCCGGGCGCGGGGCGGGCATGAGCGGCGTGCTCGCCGGCAAGGTCGCGGTCATCACCGGGGCGGCCCGCGGCATTGGCCGGGCAACGGCGGTCGCGTTCGCGCATGCGGGGGCGGACGTGCTGGGCATCGACATTGCCGGGCCGGTGAGCGCGGCGTTGGATGTCGAGCAGGCAACGCCGGACGAGCTGTCGGAGACCGGGCGCATGGTCGAGGCTGCAGGCCGGCGCTGGCTGGCGCGCACGCTGGACCAGCGCGACCTGCCGGCGCTGCGTCAGGCGGCGGCCGACGCGATGGCGGCGTGGGGCCGCATCGACATCCTGTTCGCCAACGCTGGCATCCAAGGCTTCAAGCCCATCCTGGAGTGGCAGGACGCGGATTGGCATGACCAGATCGACGTGAACCTGACCGGCACCGCCAACGCCATCCGCGCCGTCGCGCCGCACATCGTCGAGGGCCGGATGGGCGGTCGGATCATCGTCACCAGCAGCACCCAGGGGCGGCATGGCACCCGGTTCGGCGCGGCCTACTCGGCCTCCAAGTGGGGCATCATCGGCCTGATGAAGTCGGTGGCGCTGGACTTGGGCGAGCGCGGCATCACGGTGAACGCCGTCGTCCCCGGCCTGATCGACACGCCGCTGACCCGGCACCGGGAGCGCTACGCCCAGGGTGTCGGCGACCTGCGGACAAAGGAGCCGGAGGCGCAGCTTGAGGCCGAGGCTGCCAAGTCGTTCGCCAAAAAGACGGCGCTCGATGTGGCGTTCATCGACCCGGCGGATGTGGCGCCGGTCGTGGTGTTCCTGGCGTCCGACGCCGCCCGTATGGTGAGCGGCGCCACCTACGACGTGACGGCCGGCGACAGCGCCAACAACGCGGCGTAGCGTTTCGAAGAAGGCCGACGTCCGTCTCCCTCTCCC
>CAXTAT010000041.1:23612-36972 GCA_964242415.1 uncultured Acetobacteraceae bacterium | reverse complement strand
CCCTCTCCCGGAGGGAGAGGGAGCAGCGATCAGGATGCCACACTCTTTCGCAGCACCGCCGCCGGGTTGCCGCGCAACACCTGGTGCTCCGTCACCCCGCCCACGCGCTGGAACGCGATGTCGAACACCTGCTCTCCAACGCGTAGGTCGCGCAGGATCAGTTCCGGCAGCCACGCCGGCAACACCGGGTCAATCCGCAGCACGCCATGCGGCGCATCCGGCTCAAGCCCCAGGATCGCCTGCATCAACGCGAACACCGATCCGGCCGCCCAGGCCTGTGGGACGTTGGCGCCCAGATATTGCACGGGAAAGTTGGTGTCGTCGCGCTGCACCCCGGAGTAAAGCTCCGGTAACTGCCGCTGCACGAAAAATCCGCCGGCGCGGTTGATGTCCTCCGCGATCTGGTTGGCCTCCGCGTGAAAACCGTACCGCTTGAAGCCGAGCGCGATCAAGCTGTTGTCGTGCGGCCAAACCGATCCGTTCTGATACGAGTACGGGTTGTAGGACGGGTTCAGCGCCGTCAGGGTCCGGATGCCCCAGCCGCTCCACATATCCGGCTGCATGAACCGCGCCACCACGCGCGCCGCACGCTCCGGCGTGGCAATGCCGGACCACAGCAGGTGCCCAGCATTGGACGCGACGGTCGTCACCAGCGTCTTGTCCCCGTTCAGGCAATAGCCATAGAAGCCGCCGGCCTCGTCCCAGAACACCTCGTTGAAGCGCCGGAACAAGTTGTCCGCCTTGGCATTGAGCGTGGTGGCCCGTGCCGTGTCGCCCAGGGCCTCATACACCTCCGCCATGCCGCGCCAGGCGGCATAGACGTAGCCCTGCAGCTCGCACAGCGCCTTCGGGTTGTGCACCAAGCTGCCGTCAGGGTTGACCACCGCCTCCCCGCTGTCTTTCCAGCCGACGTTCTCATAGCCGGCGCCGGACCGGGTGCCGTATTCCTGGAAGCCGTCGCCATCCCGGTCGCCGTAGTCGTCGATCCAGGACAGGCATCCCCCCGCCGTCTTCAGGTGGCGGCGCAGCAGGTCCATGTCGCCGGTCGCGCGCCAGGCGCCGTGCAGCAGCACGAGATACAGCGGCGTCGCGTCGGCGGTGCCGTAGTACGGCGTGTGCGGAATCAGCTTGAGGAACGCCAGCTCGCCCCGGCGCAGCTCGTGCAGGATCTTGCCAGGCTCGGCGTCGCGGTAGTCGTCCCGGGTGGTGGCCTGCCAATACCCGAGCACGTCCAGCGCAGCCCGGCTGAACCTGGAGTCGAGCAGCATGGTCTGCAGGCTGACGATCAGGGTGTCGCGGCCGAACAGCGCCACGAACCAGGGCAGCCCGGCGGCGGTGATGAACCGCGTCTCCGCGCCCTGCACCGGCATCCGCAGCGCGGCGATGTCCTCCACCGCCTGTTCATACATGCGGACGAAGGCGTTGCCGTTGCCCTCCGCCTTGAGGATGCTGGCCCGCCAGGCCGCCAAATCCTGCGCCTGCGCGCCATCCGTGCCCAGGTCGCAATGCGCCGGGGCCGGATAGCTGGTGTCGCCGTCCCGCAGGTCATACAGCAGCGCGCCATCCCAGATCTCGCCCGGCTGCAGATCGATCGCGAAGCTGATGCGCCCGTTGGCGTAGACGGCCGAGACCTGGCCACAGACGGCAATGCGGACCTCGCGGTAGAACCCGGCATTGCGGTAGCCAGTCGTCAGCAGCCCATCCGCGTCCGACCAGGCGCTGGTGATGCGGCCGCGGCGGACGATGCGGCCGGACTTCACCTCGAAGATGTCGGCGAAGTCGCTGCGGATCGCGATCTCCAGGTTGAAGCGTACCCGGGCAGGGCCGTAGTTGGTGATGCAGTACGTCTCGTGCATCCCTCCATCGACCACCCGGCTGAGCACCAGGCTCAGGCTGCGCACCGGCACCTCGCCGTCCTCGCTGAGAAACGCGCGATTGGTCATGAAGATGCGGGCCGAGTAGTACGACACGGCGCCGCTGTTCAGCAGGTCCCACACCTGGCCGTTCGCATACAGCGCATAGGCGCTGATCAGGCGGGTGTCGAAGAAATACAGGCCCTTGTCGCTCGGCCATGCCACCTGCCCATCCGGGTCGGTGACGAGCACGGTGCGCCCCTGGTGGATCGCCAGTTGCGGCGGGCCGACCTTGATCTCCAGGGGCACGGCGCGGGCCTAGGCGGGTTGGAAATTCAGCGCGACGCCGTTCATGCAATAGCGCAGGCCGGTCGGCGCCGGGCCGTCCGGGAAGACGTGGCCGAGATGGCTGCCGCAGTTGCTGCAATGCACCTCGGTGCGGACCATGCCCCACGCACGGTCCTCAGTGGTCCCCACGGCGTCGCGCATAACGGGCTGGGAGAAGCTGGGCCAACCGGTGCCGCTCTCGAATTTGGCGCCGGTGCTGAACAGGGCCTGGCCGCAACCGGCGCAGGCATAGGTGCCGTCGCGCTTCTCGGCATTCAGCGGGCTGGTGCAGGCGCGCTCGGTGCCATGGCCGCGCATGACCTTGAACTGCTCGGGGGTCAGCATCTGCTGCCACTCGGCGTCGGTGCGGGTGAAGGCGTAGGTCTCGGCGGGCTTGGTCTGGGTGGCGAACAGGGACATTGACGATCTCCGTAGCTTGGCTGGCGACGATATGGGCTTGCACGGCGCCGCCTCCAAGCCTGGTTGCCGGACACCGTCGAGGGCAAGGGTCACCGGGGGGTGCGGTTCGGCCAACGGCGCCTCAGCCTCGCTGGTCCCCAGTGCCGCTCGCGACACCATGGCGCTGGATGCGGAACGCTCGAACGATGCCTGCAGTGTTCGGTTTGAAGCATTCGTGTGATGGACACAGATAACAGCACCGTCGAATCAGGGGAGAAGACTGTCACCTCTGCGTGATGCTCCATCATTCCTTAGTAAATCTGGCGTCAAGCCTGGCGAGGACCGGTGACTTGATCCACGCCATCGTAGAAAAGCCGCCGGCCCGAGACAGACCTGCCCGCGAGGTTTCATGCGCTGCCCCGTCCTGACCGCTGCCATCCTGATGACCGCCCCCCTCCCGGCCTTTGCCCAGGCTCCGACGCCTGCCACGGGCCTGTATGTCAGTGTCGGCGCTGGCTACAATTTGCTGCAGGACATCTTCGACCATCCCCGCCTGTCGCCGCAGACGCTGCCAAGCACGCGCTACCGTTTCGGTCCTGGCTACGTCGGCGCCGGCTCGGTCGGCTGGGGCCTTGGCAACGGGCTGCGGCTCGAAATCGAGGGCGCCTACGACTACAACAATGCCATCAACCGTGTGCCGACCGCGTTGCCGAGCCTGACGACCGGCAACCAGGGCACCTACGGCCTGTTCGGCAACGTGTTCTACGACATCGATCCGACCAGGTTCGGCATCAATGAGACGGCCGTCCAGCCCTATGTCGGCGCAGGCGCCGGGGTGCTTTGGACGCACTTCGCGCCGCTGAGCAGCGTCTCGCAGAACGGCGACGTGTTCCGGCTTGGTGGAACGGGCGCGAACTTCGCCTATCAGGGCATCGTTGGGCTGGGCTTTCCGATTGCGGTCGTCCCCGGACTGAAGTTCACGACCGACTATCGCCTGATCGGCATCCAGGTGAACTCGGGCGCGGTGGGCGAGTCGTTCACCTCCGCCGGGCTCAGCAAGGGCACGGTGAGCCTGTCGCCAGCGTTCCTGCACCAGTTCACCGTCGGGTTCGCCTACGCCTTCAACCATCCGCCGCCCGCCCCGCCCCCGGAGGAGCCGGTGCCGCAGCCGGCGCAGGCCCCGTCGCGCTCCTACTTGGTATTCTTCGATTGGGACCGCGCGGACCTGACCGACCGCGCCCGCCAGATCATCGCCGCAGCCGCGGAGGCCAGCACCCGCGTGCAGACGACCCGCATCGAGGTGCAGGGCAACGCCGACAGCTCGGGCACCGCGGCGTACAACCAGGCGCTGTCGCTTCGGCGTGCCCGGGCCGTCGAGGCCGAGCTGCTGCGCCGCGGCGTGCCAGGGGGGGAGATCGCCATACAGGCCTATGGCGACACCCAGCCGCTGGTGGCGACCGGCCCCGGCGTCCGGGAGCCGCAGAACCGCCGCGTGGCGATCATCCTGCGCTAGGCCGGCCTCCTGGCGCCCGTCGCGGGGTGCCAAGGCATGGGGGCGCCAAGTCGAGGCTGCGGCTTGCGGCCTCTTACGGTCGTCGCTGGCCGGTTTGCGCTGATGGTTGCATCCGCCAGCCGAAAGCCCGATTTCTGCCGTGACACACGCAGGAGGACACCATGGACACATGCATCGTCGGCTGGGCGCACAGCCCGTTCGGCAAGCTGGAGGACCCCGATGTCGAGAGCCTGATAGACCGGGTCGCCGGCGCCGCCATCGAGGACGCCGGCATCGGACCCGCCGAGATTGACGGCGTCTTTGTCGGCCTGTTCAACAACGGCTTCTCCCGCCAGGACTTCCCCAGCAGCCTGCCGATGCAGGGCATCGAGGCGCTGCGCTTCAAGCCTGCCACCCGGTATGAGAACGCCTGCGCCTCCGGCTCCGCCGCCATCCACGGCGCGCGCGACTTCCTGGCCGCCGGGCGGGGACGCTTCGCCCTGGTGATCGGGGCGGAGAAGATGACGGCCACGCCCGGCGCGCAGGTGGGCGACAACCTGCTCGGCGCCAGCTACCGGCGGGAGGAGGGCGACATCCCCGCGGGCTTCGCCGGGGTGTTCGGCCGCATCGCCGAGCGGTACTTCCAGCGGTATGGCGACCAGTCCGACGCCCTGGCCGCCATTGCCGCCAAGAACCACAAGAACGGCGTGGACAACCCCTATGCGCAGATGCGCAAGGACCTCGGCTACGAGTTCTGCCGGGCCGTCAGCGACCGCAACCCCTATGTCGCGCCGCCGCTGAAGCGCACCGACTGCTCCCTGGTCAGCGACGGCGCTGCGGCGCTGATCCTGACGGACGAGGACACGGCACGCGCCATGAACAAGGCCGTGCGGTTCCGCGCCGCGGTGCACGTGAACGACTTCCTGCCGCTGTCGCGCCGCGATCCGACCCGGTTCGACGGCGCGGCGCAGGCGTGGAGCCAGGCGCTGGACACGGCCGGGTTGAAGCTTGATGACCTGTCGTTTGCCGAGGTGCATGACTGCTTCACCATCGCCGAGCTGCTGGCCTATGAGGCGATGGGCCTGGCCCAACCCGGCCAAGGCGCGCGGGCGGTGCTGGACGGCACGACGGGCGCCACCGGGCGGCTGCCGGTCAACCGCAGCGGCGGGTTGAAGGCCAAGGGGCACCCGGTCGGCGCGACGGGCGTGTCCATGCACGCCATCGCGGCGATGCAGCTTATGGGACAGGCGGGCGACATGCAGTTGCCGCGGGCGGACGTGGCGGGCGTGTTCAACATGGGCGGCGCGGGCGTGGCGAACTACGTCAGCATCCTGGAGCCGCTGCGCTAGAACGCGGTCCCTGCGATCCCCGGGCAAGCCTGCGTGCAACGGAGTGCGTTCGGCTGCCGCATCGAGCTGGCCATGTTGCCGGCCGGTGTGCGTGTTCGCTAGCAGCCGGGCGCTGGTGCGCTCGACCGGCCAGCGCCGCCCGCCCAGTCTGACGCTGCGCGGTGTCTGTGGCCTGCGGATGCAAGACCCGGCACCATGGCTGCGCCGCAGCGCATGGTTGCCTGCGGACGGTGCACTGCCGCGAGGCGACCTTCGCGAAGGACGGGCTGCGAGGCGGCCTGTGTTCGGCGAACGCAGGCCCGGTTGCTGGCTCAGCCACGTCCACTGGGCCGGGCGCCACCTCCGCGTTCCGCCTTTCCAGCCTTGTCGGGGATTTCCAGCATCGTCCGGATGTGATCAGGCGCGCTGATACCGCATCGCACCGACATGGACGTCTGCTGCGCCCTATGTCATAGCCCCCTCAACTTCAAGTAACGCCGGGCGAGGCGCGAGTCGAGAGTCGTCGCTGCTTACAGTCCAGGCGTTCAAATTATTTGATAGTGCAGTATCAAAAATTATCTAGGGGGGACGATGTCCAGCTATGCTCTTGAGGGCGCCCAGTGGGCCAGCACCAACATTACCTGGAGCTTCGCCACCTCCAACTACGGCAACGATGCTTCCGATCCGTTCAGCAGTGCGATCTCAGCGAGCTACCAGAGCGCAATCCAGTGGGCACTGCAGCAGTGGTCGTCCGTCGCCCCGCTGACGTTCACGCAGGTTGCCGACACCTCGGACCCGAACGGCTTTGCCGACATCCGCATCGGCTTCGGCGACCTGAACACCGCATCGACGGGGATCATCGGCCAGACGAACCTGCTTTGGGACGGCGCAGGCCATTTCGTGCCGGATGAGGTGGTCCGGCTGGAGGACCCGAGCCAGTTCTCGGCAACCCCGAATGGCTCGGGCAACTACACCTACAACGGGACATCGGCGACCCTGGAGCAGGTCGCGCTGCATGAGATCGGCCATGCGCTGGGCCTCGCCCACGCCTCGGACCCGAACGCGGTCATGTACGCCTCGGTCGGCTCGAACAACCAGACCCTCGACGGGACCGACATTGCCGGCATCCAGGCCCTCTATGGCGCCCCTGCCAGCACGCCGGCGCCGGTTGCAGCGCCCAGCCCGTCCGACGTGATCGCGCTGAACCTGTCCGAAGACGCTTGGCTTGGCGACGCCCAGTTCATCGTCAGCCTTGACGGACAGCAGCTTAGCGGCGTGCAGACGGTCACGGCCTTGCACGGCCTGGGGCAGGACCAGACCTTCACATTCCAAGGCTCGCTCGGCGCCGGGGCGCATGACCTGGCGATCAGCTTCATCAACGACGCCTGGGGCGGAACCCCTGACACGGACCGCAACCTGTATATTGACAGCGTCCAGCTCGACGGCACGTCCGTCGTGCCGGGCGCGGCTGCGCTCTACTCGAACGGCACGGCGCACTTCTCGCTGGGCAGCGCAACGAGCAGCGCGATGCTGGGCGGGGGCAGTGACAACGATGCAACGCTGATCAGCAACGCGACGCGGTTCATCTGAAGGGGCACTTTGAAGGCTGCGGAATTTCGATAAGCCGTCCATGCATTTGACCGGTCAGAGCATGCCGTCATTGCGGGCCGCACTTGCGGCGCGGCAATCCAGGTGGGCAAGCCCCGTCCACGCCGCTTCTGGATTGCCGCGCCGAAGCCGGCTCGCAATGACGGCAAGGCCCGGAACCGGGGCAGCCGCAGCCAAGGGCGGTTGGCGCCACCAGGCTGGCCGCCAGGAGCGTCAACAGGGACGTCATATATACTTCGACAACGTCAGGTCCTTCACTCCAGCGATCAATTGGTAGGACGCCTGCAACTGCGTCTGCAATTGCGTCACCTGGATCAATGCTGCCGCCATGTCCACGTTCTCCACGCCGGACACCTGGGCCGTCAGCGTCGTCTGCAGGTCCGTCAGGTCCGTCTTGCGGGTGGCCAGGCCCGCCTGCACGTCGCCGAGCGCCCCGGCCTCGCTCGACGCCGCGCTGATGGCCGAATGCAGCCGGGCCGACGTGTCGGCGGCGGTGGCCTGCAGGCCGGGGCCGTCCGCGGTGGTCGCCAGGGTCGCCAGGGCGCGCATGATGTCCCGCATGTAGGACCCCGTGGAGGGCGCCGCAGACACCGCCAAGGTGTTCTGGTTGGCCAGCACGCCCACCGGCGCCCGCTCGCCCGGCCCGGTCTGCACCGTCGGGACCGCCGTGCCGAGAGTCGTGGAGAACGGCGGCGTCGCGGTGTCGCTGCCCAGCAGGTTCGTGATCAGCGTCGCGGCGGTGGTATCGGGGACCGGCGGGTTGGCCGTGTCCTGCCCGGCGAACACGTAGGTGTCGCCCACCTTGCTGTTCAGCAGTTGCGCCACCTGCACCAGCGCCGTTTTCGCCTGCGCGGCAACGTCTGCGGTCACGCCCGGGGTCAGGCCGTTCAGGGTGGCGGCCTTGGCCAGGAACGTGGACGCGATGGAGGTGATGCTGGTCAGCGCCGACTGCGTCACCCCCAGCCGGGCCGTCGCGCTGTCGATGTTCGAGGACCAGGTGCCCAGTTGCTCGATCTGCGGCGTCAGGTTGAGTGACGTGCGCGCCCCCGCCCCTAGCCCGGCATAGCTGGTGGACACCTTGCCGCTCGCGGTCTGCTGCGTCACCACCGCAAGCTGGTCGCGTATGGTGCTGCTGTCCGCCGTCAGGGCCTGCAACAGGCCAATCCCGCCGCCGCCGATGCTGCCGATCGTGCCTGACATCCTACGGCACGATGGCCAGCAGGGCCGTCCACAGCGTTTGCGTGGCTGCGACCACCTTGGCGTTGGCGCCATAGGCGGCTTGCAGTTGCACGAGGGACGACAGCTCGGAGTCCACCGACACGCCGCTGCCCGCCGTCAGCTTGGCCTGCAGCGAGGTCTGCACGGCCTTGCCGGTGACCAGCTCCGCCGAGGCCGTTGACGCCTGCTGCGCGACGCCGGCCGTCAGCGACACCGCCTGCGACTGCAGCGACCCGCTGCTGTTGCCCAGCACGCCATCGAGCACGCTGTTGATCAATGCCGTGCTCCCGGCTGGCCCGGCCGCGCCGGCGCCGTCCCGCAGGATGGACGGCGTGGCCTGCACCGCCGCCGACACCTGGATGGTCTGCGCGAACCCGGTCGCGGGCGGGGTCGGCGCCGCGCCGCCCGGGTTGGTGAACAGCGTCAGCCCCGATGCGGTGAACCCGCTGGCCAGGTTGCTGGCGACGCTGTCCAGGCCCGCCTGGATGGCCGGCAGCGTCGTGTCCCGCAGCGCCAGGTTGCCGCCGATCCGCCCGCCGCTCAACGCACTCGTCACGTTGATCCCAGCAACCGTCAGCGCCGGCACCGCGGCGGCCGGCGTGTTCGGCGCCAGCGTCGCCGCCTGGATGGCCAGCGGCCCGGAGGAGGAGCGCAACGGCAGCAACACGCCGCTGGCGATGGCCAGCAGGTCGCCGTTGGACTGCCGCAGGAAACTCGCGCCGGTCAGGTTCGCCACCACCTGGATTTGCGCGTCCCGGGCGTCCTCCAGGCTGGCGGTGCTGTCGCCGCGGGCCTGCGCGGCGATCACCTGGTCCGACAGCACGCCCAGGCTATGCAGCGCCGCATTGGCCGTGCCCACGTCGGCGACGATGCTGTCCTGCGCCGTCTGGCGCGCCGTGGACACCGCCTGCCCCACCCCGTTCAGTCCCTGCGCCAAGGCGCCGGCCTGCACCAGCACCTGGGCCTGTTGCGCGGAGTTCGCCGGGTCGTTGGCCAGGGTGGAGAAGCTGTTCTGCAGCTTGCCCAGCAGCCCCGGCAGGTCCGTGCCGCTGCCTGGCGCGCCCGACGCCGCATCGATGCCCGCCAGCGCATCGGAGCCCACCTGCTGCCCGGCCAGGGTGGCGGCGGAGGCGACGGCCTGCGACTGCAGCGCCACATCCAACGCACGGGTGACCGAGCCGCTGCGGACGCCGATCCCCTCGGTCCCGTCGGTCGCAGCCGTGACCGTCTGGCTTTCGCGCGTGTAGCCCGTGTTGCCGGCGTTGGCGATGTTCTGCGACGTCACCGCCAACTGGCGCGTGATGCTGTCCAGCCCGGACGTCGCGACCCCGAGGGCGCCGTTCAGGCTCATGCCGTGGGTCCAATGGGCAGGCGCATCGCCATGGGATTACCGCTTCATGTCGAGGGTCTGCTGCAGCAGGTCGTCGGCGGTCGTCACCACCTTGGTGTTGGCGGAGTAGGCGCGCTGGGCGACGATCAGCTTGCTGAACTCGCTGGCGATATCGACGTTGCTGCCCTCGACCGAGCTGGTCAGCAGGTTGCCGGCGCCGTTGCCGCCCGAGGCCAGGGTCTGCGCCCCGCCGCTCTCCTTCGTCGCGGTGAAGGCCTGGCCGTTCTGCCGCTGCAGCGCGTCGGGATTGGTGAACAGCGTCAGCGGCACGTGCGCCACCGTGCGGCTTTGCCCGTTGTCGTAGTTCGCCACCACGTCGCCGTTCGACTTGGTGACCACGCCGCTGAAGCTGCCCGGCGCCGCCCCGTCCTGCGTCAGCGACTTCACGGCGAAGCTGTTGCCGGCAAACTGGGTCAGGCCGTTGCCCTGGCCGTAGGTGCCCAGGTTGAGCGTGATCGGCTGCGTGCCGGAGCCGAAGTTGGCATTGAGCGTCAACGTCGCCGGGGACCCGGCAGCGAAGGCGCTCCCGGACACCAGCGACCCGTCCGGCACCGTCGTTCCGGTGCCGGCCACGATGTTGGAGATGCCGCTGATGGTGCCGGCCGGGGTACCCTGGGTGCCGAAGGCGATGTTCGCCGAGCCAAGGCTGGTGCCATTGGCCGTGGCGATGTTGACCGTCCAGGCGTTCGACGGGGTGCCGGCGACGGAGGGCGGCTGCTGCGTCCAGGACAGTTGCAGCGTCTGCGCGTTGCCGAGCGCGTCGAAGACCTGCACCGGGCTGCTGGCCGGCGCCGTGCTGGTCGGCGTCGCCGGCAGGTTGGCGATCAACGAGACCTCCGCCGTGGCGACCGGGCTGAACGCGGACTGGCCGATCTGGATCGGCGCCACCTTCGTGCTGTCGATCGCGCCGGTCGGCCCGGCGATCCAGCCGTTCAGCACGCCCCCGGCGCTGTTCACCAAGTAGCCGTTGTTGTCGAGGTGGAAATCCCCGGTGCGGGTGTACTGGGTCTGTGGGGCGAACGTGCCGACGCCGTTGGCCGAGCTGGTCTCCTGGCTGACGGCGAAGAAGCCCTGCCCGCCAATGGCCAGGTTCAGCGGCTGGTCGGTCTGCGTCACGGTGCCCTGCACGGTGTTGACGTAGTCCGGCCGGGCCACGACAGCGCCCGACTGGTTGACCAGCGGGGAGCTGGTGGTGAGATAGTCCTCGAACGCGGTATCGACGCGCTTGAAGCCGACCGTCTGGCTGTTGGCGACGTTGTCGCCGATGTTGCTGAACGCGGCGGATTGGGCGTTCAGCCCGCTGATCGCGGTATTCATGGCGCCGAACAGCGACATAGGTGCTCTCCTGATGGTGGATGCCGGCGGACCGGTGGATGCCGGCGGGCCGGCGGGTGGCGTGGGGCACTAGGCAGGAACCGTGCCACGGCCGAGGACGCCCGGATGCAGGGTTGCAAGCCGATGCCATGCCGGCAAACGCGGTCTGCCCGGCATGTTGGGACCGGCAGGTTGTGCCGGGCGACAGGCGCCTGCGCCTATGGAAACGTGGGAACCGCAACGGGCCTGCGGACCGGCAGCGTGTGGCCCGGCGCTTGCTGTAGCCTGGGCATGATCCCCCGAGCCGCCCCAACCCTTCTCCCTTCGGCTGTGCCGACCCAGCCCGCAGCCGCACCGTCTGCAGCGGCGCGGGCCGGGTCGGCACAGCCACCGGCGACGGCGTTCGGGGCGATGCTGGGGCAGATGGACGGCGGCGCCACGGCGTCCGCTCCGCCATCGGCAGTGCAAGGCGCGCCGGGGGCGGCGGTGGATGCACATGACCCTGCAACAGGGGGCGCAGCGCCTGGGGCTGCCGCGGGTGGGAACGTGGCGATCAAGCAGGATGACCCAGGCCCGCACACGCCATTCGGCTCCCGTGACGCGGCGCTGCAGGCGGGCGGCCCGTTGCAGGCCAGCACGCATCGCCGAGTGAGCGGCGGCGTGGCGCAGCCGGTCAACGGCAGAACCAGCAGGGCAGCGCCACCATCGTCAGGCGTCCCCGGTCAGGCTGGAACCATCATCGCGCCGTCCTCGGCTTCCTTGGACGCAGCCGCCCCTTTGGGCGCGACCGCTCCAACTGCCGCGGCTGACCTGGCGACTGTGGCGCCAGCGCCCGGGACGGCCGACATGGTGCCCGACGCAGCTCCTGGCGCCATGCCGCCGGGCATGCTGGCACTGCCTTCAACGCCGGCGTTGGGGATGCAAGCGGGCTTGCCGGCTGCTGCCACCGCCCTGGACGTGGCGCGTCCCGCCATGGTCGCACGGAGGGCACCAAGCGGAAGCCGCGACGCTCCTGCCGCTGCGACGGCGGGCGTGCTGCCTGCCAAAGACAGCCTTGCATTCGCGGTGCAGACCTACGCCCTGCAGGGCACAGCCAATCCTGCGATGTCCAGTGCTGCGATCTCCAGTCCGGCAACGTCAACCCAGCCCGGAGGCATCCCTCCGGCTGTGGGCGGCTTGGCTGGCAGCAGCCTGGGCGGCCCCGACTCCAGCCAGGCCAGCGCGGCAGTGGCGGCCGGACCAGGTCAGGTGCCAGGGCCGTCCGGTGCACCGCCGCCGGATGCGCCGGGACTTGAACCGGCGGACACCAGCGGCCTCGGCACGGCAACTCCCCCAGACGGCGGGCCGCACCTCAGCCTGCCGCAGGGACGGGGCCGGGCAGGTCCCGCAACGGCTGCGGCGGCCAGGGCCGGCAATCCTGCCCAGCCAACGCCGACCAGCCGCGGCAGCGCCGCCATGCAGGCTGCTCCCACGGTCGGCGGGACCGCCCCTGCCGCGGGCGCGCAAAGGACGGCCCAGCCCAATGTTCCCCAGCCCGCGTCGGCGGGATCAGCGCCGGGCGCGAAGGCCGCCGTTCTCGGTGGCGGGAGCGCGGCGACGGATCAGCCCTCCCAGGGTATGGCGGCGCTGCCCAACATGCTTGTCGCCCAACGCAATGCGTTGCAGGCCCAGCCTGGGGATGCGGTCAGCGCGTCACCTGCCCACGACAGCAGGCAGGTGGTGGCAGGCTCACCTGCCGCGTTGCCGTCGGCAGGCGCCGGGCTGGCCGCTGCCGGGCTGGCGTTCCCAGGGCCAGATGCCGTGCCGACCGATCTCACTGCTCTCGGTGCAACAGGCGCAGCAGCCGACGCGGCCAGGCTTTTCGCGCCAGCCGGCCCCGCCGCCACAGGTGTGACAGCACCTGCACGGCCCGCCTCGGCCCAAGACGCCAATACGGCCGCCAACCTTGGCGCCCCTGCCCCGCCGGCCGTCGAACAGCTCGCCCGGGCCTTCGCGTCGCCCACTCTCCCGCAACGGCTAACCCTGCACCTCGCCCCGGCCGAGTTGGGAGCGGTGCAGATCGGCGTCGAGCGTGCGCCGGATGGGCCGACCAAGGTAAGCCTGCTCGTCGAGCGCCCGGAGACGCTGCTGCTCCTCATGCGCGACCAGCCGGCGCTGCATCGCGCGCTGGATGCGGCGGGGCTGCCGGCCGAGGGGCGTATCCTGCACTTCGGCTTGGGGCAGCCGGGCGCCAGCACCGCTGCGACGCTTATTCCACCGCCGCCGGGTCTGCCGCCGCCGGGTCTGCCGCAGTCGGGCGGCAACGGGTCCGCCGGCATGGGTGCGGGGCGGGACGGGTCTGCGCCAGGCTCGTCACAAGGGGGCGGCTCGCAGTCTGGCGGCTCGCAGTCTGGCGGCTCGCAGTCTGGCGGCTCGCAGTCTGGCGGCTCGC
>CAXTAT010000041.1:0-23512 GCA_964242415.1 uncultured Acetobacteraceae bacterium | reverse complement strand
GGCGGCTCGCAGTCTGGCGGCTCGCAGTCTGGCGGCTCGCAGTCTGGCGGCTCGCAGTCTGGCGGACAGGGCGGGGGCGGCTATCAACTCCTCGCCGGCGACGCTGGCACCGGGCGTTCGTCGGCCCGCACCCGGCAACACGACGGCGTCGACATAACAGCCTGAACAGGAAGCCACCCATGACAACCAGCACAACCATTCCCTCGCCTTCGCTGCCATCGCTGCCCAATGCCACGACGACCGCAGCCGCGACCGGGACCACGGCGGGCAGCGGAAGCGGCGGTGCGCTGTCCACGCTGTCGGGCAACTTCACGAACTTCCTCTCGCTGCTGATGACGCAGTTGAAGAACCAGGACCCGACCAGCCCGACCGATACCAACCAGTTCACCACCGAGCTCGTGCAGTTCACCGGGGTCCAGCAGCAGATCAACACCAACACCAGCCTGACCAGCCTGATCCAACTGACCCAGGGCGGCGAGGTGCTGCAGGCGTCCTCGATCGTCGGCAAGCCCGTGCAGGTCACGTCCGACCACCTGGCCCTGCAGAACGGCACGGGCGGCGTGGCCTTCACCACCGCGGCGTCGGAGCCGGTGAGCATCGGCGTTTACACCGACAGCGGCACCCAGTTGCGCAGCGCCACCGTGACCAGCGCCGCCGGGGCGAACAGTTGGGCGTGGGACGGCAAGAACGACCAGGGGCAGCAGTTGGCGGACGGCAGCTACAAGGTGGTGGTGACTACGCCCGATGCATCCGGCACCGCGCAGGCCGTGCCGTTCACCGTCTCGGGCACCGCGACCGGCGTGCAGCGCAACGGCACGGCGCTGACCGTGCAAATAGGCGCGCTAGGGGTCGATCTGTCCGCGGTGCAGTCGGTGCAGGGCGGCACCTGACCGGCTCGGCTTGCCGCATGCCGACCGTCGCTGGGCCTGATTGGTGAGGGCGTACCGTCATTGCGAGCTGCGCTTGCGGCGTGGCAATCCGGGGGGAGCAGGGCGGCTCTTGCCTTCTGGATTGCTGCGCCAAAGCCGGCTCGCAATGACGGCACGGTTTGGAACGCCGCCGGTCAGGGTCGAAGGCGGTTGGCCGCATCTATTCTGATCCGCCGGGTCCTGATCCGCCTGGCCTGATCTACCCGGCAATTTCTGCCGGGCGCTTAATGCCGTGGTAACCAGCCGCGCGCATTCTGCCGGCATGACGCATCGCCAAACCCAGCCGCTGGAGCAGAACAAGCTATGACCGCGCTGCTCGCCGGCCTGCGTGGGCTGGGGCCGCGGCGGCTGGGCGCGATGGCGGCGGTGTCGGTGCTGCTGCTGGGCCTGCTCGCTTGGCTGGCGATGCACGGGGCGGAGGCGCCGATGGCGCTGCTGTACGCCGACCTGGAGCTGCGCGAGGCCGGGCAAATCGTCGATCAACTGGACCGCGCCCACATCCCGCACGGCACGGACCCAGCCGGCAGCCGCATCCTGGTCCCCGCCGACCAGGTCGCCCGCGCCCGGCTGCTGCTGGCCAAGGAGGGCCTGCCGTCCGGCGGCAGTATCGGCTATGAGATTTTCGACCGCTCCGACGCCCTGACGGCCACCGGCTTCCAGCAGGACATCAGCCAGACCCGCGCCCTAGAGGGCGAGCTGGCGCGCAGCATCCGCATGATCCAGGGCGTGCGCGCCGCCCGCGTCCACCTGGTGCTGCCCCGGCGCGAGCCCTTTGCCCGTGACCGCCAGGACGCCCAGGCCAGCGTCGTGTTGACCATGGCCGGCGCGGCGCGCCTGGACCAGGAGGGCACGCAGGCCGTGCTGAACCTGATCGCCGCCGCCGTGCCGGGCCTGCGTCCGCAGAACATCGCGATCATCGACAGCCGCGGCAACCTGCTCGCCCGCGCTGGGCAGCCGACCGGCCCGGCCGCCGCGGCGCAGACCGGCGAGGAGCTGAAGCGCGCCGGCGAGCTGCGCCTGTCCCGCGCCGTGGAGGAGATGCTGGAGCGCACGCTCGGCCCCGGCCACGTCCGGGCGGAGGCGGCGGTCGAGATGGACTTCGACCAGGTGCACGAGACGCAGGAGAGGTACGACCCCGAGGGCCAGGTGGTCCGCAGCACGCAGAGCACGACCGACAACAGCAAATCGACCGAGGCCGCCGCCAACGTCTCCGTGCAGAACAACCTGCCGAACGCCGACGCCGGCGCCAATCCCTCTGGGAACCAGGAGCAGCGGCAGGAGGAGACCACCAACTACGAGATCAGCAAGACCATACGCATCCTGGTCCGGGAGCAGCCGCAGATCCGGCGCATTAGCCTGGCCGTCATGGTCGATAGCGTCGCCAGCCGCGGTGCCGATGGCGTGACCGCCTGGGCGGAGCGCACCCCGGCCGAGCTGGCGCAGATCGCGACCCTGGTGCGCGGCGCCATCGGCTTCAACGAGGCGCGGGGCGACCGGGTGGACGTGGTCAACATGCGCTTTGCCCCCACCGAAGAAGGCCTGGAGCCGGCGCAACCCGCCACCTGGCTGCACCTGGACAAGGCGGACTGGCTGCGGCTGTCGGAAACCGGGGTTGTGGCGCTCGTGGTGGTGCTGGCCCTGTTGCTGGTGGTGCGTCCGCTGGTGCTGCGGCTGACCTTGCAGCCCCAGGCGCTGCTGGCCGGGGTTGACGGGTCTGGGACGGGCGTCGGCGAAATCCTGCCGGCCGACGGCTCCAGGGCGGGCATGCCAGGGGGCGCGAACGATGCGTCGGGCCTGGCCGCCCCGGACGAGACCGAAGAGATGATCATGCTGGCCAACGTCGAGGGCGCGCTGCGGGCGTCGGCCGTGCGCCGGGCCTCGTCCATGATCGACTCCCAACCGCACCAGAGCCTGATGAAGGTGCGCAACTGGTTGGCCGAGGAGGCTCGCTAGATGTGCTCGATGAAAACGCTGCAGGACGTTGCCGGCAAGCAGGGGGCCGCCATCCTGATGCTGGCGCCCGGCCCGGTGAAGCTGCGCGGCGTGGGTGACGCGCAGGCCCGCATCGTCGCGATGGCCAAGGGTTTGGCCGCCCCGGGCGTTATCGAGATCAGCGAAGGCAAGAACGACGAGATGGTGCAATGACCGCCGACCCGCTGCTGCACGCCCCCGACCGCGCCGGCATCCTGTATTCCGAGGACTTCGATGGACCGGCCGATGGACCGGCGATGCCGTCCGCCGCGCCCGTGCCGGAGCCTGAGCCGGCCGTGGTCGAGCCAAGCTTCTCGTTGCAGGCCATGGAGGACGCCCGGCGCAGCGCCGCGGAGGGCGCCGTGCGGGAGGCGCGCAACACCTGGGAGCGGTCGGACGACCATGCCCGCACCGTGGCGCTGTGCACTGTCGCCGCCGAGCTGACCGCTGCGCAAGAGGCTGGGCGGGCATTGGCGGCGGCGGCGGCGGACGGCACGGTGCGGACCATCCTGACCCTGGTTGCCGGGCTGCTGCCGGCTCGGTGCGCTCGCCATGGCGCCGCAGAGGTCCAGCACCTGCTGGGCCACCTGCTGCCGGTCCTGCACCGCGAGCCGCGCGTCGCCATCCGGGTCAGCCCCGCCGTGGCCGATGCGGTCCGGCGTGACCTTGCGCTGCTGGACGACGACTTGGCCGCCCGGATTACCCTCACGGCGGTGGACGGCCTGGCATCCGGCGACACCCGGGTGACCTGGACCGATGGAGGGCTGGTCCGCGACACCCGGGCCATCCACGCCGCGATGACAAAGGTTCTCGCCGAACTCGGCCTGACCGAACCCCCAACCGTAACAGCCGACACCAGGAGCATGGCCCATGCCGACTAACATGCAGTTGAGCGACCTCGCCGACATTGCGGCCCCCGAGGCCACCCCCCGCGCGCCCCGCGACCTGGAGGCGGTGTACGACATCCCCGTCACCGTCAGCGCCGTGCTGGGCAAAGCGACGATGCAGGTCAGCCAGCTTCTGAAGCTAGGGCGCGGCGCGGTGGTCGAGCTGGACCGCAAGCTGGGCGAGGCCATCGACATCTACGTCAACAACCGGCTGGTCGCCCGCGGCGAGGTAGTCATGGTCGACGAGACCCGGCTGGGCGTGACGATGACCGAGATCATCAAGGGCGACCGGGCAGGATGAAGGGGGCACGGCGATGCACGTTCTCATCATAGGGTCGCTGGGCGGCGAGCTGGGCAAGGCCGCCCGCATCGCCCAGGCTCGCGGCGCCAAGCTGCACCAGGCCGACGACGACCGCTCCGCCATGGCGCAGCTGCGCGCCGACGCGCGGGTGGACCTGGTGCTGGTGGAGCTGCCGCACGACATCGCCGGGCTGCTGCGCTGCATGGCGGCGGAGCGGTTCAGCATCCCCATCGTCGCCTGCGGCACCAGCGCCGACGCCCCGCAGGCGGTGCGCGCCATCCAGGACGGCGCCCGCGAGTTCCTGCCGTTGCCGCCCGACCCCGACCTGATCGCCGCCATCCTGGAGGCCGCGTCCGGCGAAACCCACACCCTGGTCGCCCGCGACCCGGCGATGCTGGCCGCCGTGCGCCGGGCCGAGCAGGTGGCCGCCAGCGAGGCCAGCATCCTGATCACCGGCGAGTCCGGCACCGGCAAGGAGGTGCTGGCCCGGCATATCCACCGCCGCTCCCGCCGCTCGGCCGGGCCGTTCATCGCGCTGAACTGCGCCGCGATCCCGGAAAACCTGCTGGAATCCGAGCTGTTCGGCCACGAGCGCGGCGCGTTCAGCGGCGCCGTCGCCCGCCGCGCCGGCAAGTTCGAGGCGGCAGACGGCGGCACCCTGCTGCTGGACGAGGTCAGCGAGATGGACGTGCGCCTGCAGGCCAAGCTGCTGCGGGTGATCCAGGAACGCGAGATCGACCGCCTGGGCGGCACCGCCCCGATCAAGGTCAACGTCCGCATCCTGGCGACCAGCAACCGTGACCTGCCGGTGGAGGTCGCCGCCGGACGGTTCCGCGATGACCTGTACTTCCGCCTGAACGTCATCAGCCTGCGCATCCCATCCCTGCGGGAGCGGCCCGCCGACGTTCCGGTGCTGGCGGACCATTACGCCCGCCGCTACGCCGACGTGAACGGGATGCCGATGCGCGCCCTTTCCACCGCCGCGCACGCCCGCCTGGCGGCGCATGGCTGGCGCGGCAACGTGCGGGAGCTGGAGAACACCATTCACCGCGCCGTGCTGCTGTCCAACGGCACCGAGATCGGCGCCGAGGCCATCGAGCTGGCGCCCGGGCCGGGCCACGCCGCGCCAGCCCTGCACGGCACGGCGGGGGGGATCGCCGGGCTGGTCGGCCGCAAGATGGACGACGTGGAGCGCGACCTGATCCTGGAGACGCTCAGCCACACCCTGGGCAACCGCACCCACGCCGCGACCATCCTGGGCATCTCCATCCGTGCCCTGCGCAACAAGCTGCGCGACTACGCGCAGTCCGGCGCCGCGGTGACGCCGCCCAACGCCATGCAGATGGCCTGATCCCATGGTGCTCAGCCCCGGCCTGATGAAGCTGCGGGGCCAAGTCCGCGGCTATATGCCCGGCACCGACGTGGGGCTGGCGCTCGGCATGATCGCGCTGCTGGCGGTGCTGGTGGTGCCGCTGCCGGCGGTGCTGCTGGACATGGGCCTGGCGATCTCGCTGACGGCGGCGGTGCTGGTGCTGATGGTGGCGATGTTCCTGCAGCGCCCGCTCGATTTCACCAGCTTCCCGACGCTGCTGCTGCTGACCACCTTGCTGCGGCTGTCGCTCAACGTCGCCACCACGCGGCTGATCCTGTCCCATGGCAACGAGGGGTCGTCGGCGGCGGGCCACGTCGTGCAGGCGTTCGGCGGCTTCCTGATGGGCGGCGACGTGGTGATCGGCGTCATCCTGTTCGCCATCCTGCTGGTGGTGAACTTCATGGTCATCACCAAGGGTTCGGGCCGCATCGCCGAGGTGGCGGCGCGGTTCAGCCTGGACGCCATGCCGGGCAAGCAGATGGCGATCGACGCCGACCTGTCCTCCGGCCTGATCAACGAGGCCAAGGCGCGGGTGCGGCGGCGCGAGCTGGAGGAGGAGAGCGGGTTCTACGGCGCGATGGATGGTGCGGCGAAGTTCGTGCGCGGGGACGCCATCGCCGGGCTGCTGATCACGGTCATCAACATTTTCGGCGGCCTGGCCATCGGGCTGCTGCGGCATGGAATGGCGTTCAGCGACGCGGCGGCGACGTTCACGACGCTGACGGTTGGCGACGGGCTGGTGTCGCAAATCCCGGCGCTGCTGGTGTCCACCGCGGCCGGCATCGTCGTCACTAAGGGCGGCGTGGAGGGACCGGCGGACGCCGCGCTGATGCGGCAGCTCGGCGGCAGCCCGAAGCCGCTGGCACTGGCCGGGATGGCGGCGGCGGTGCTGGCGCTGATGCCGGGGCTGCCCGCCCTGCCCTTCCTGGCGCTGTCCGGCCTGGCGCTTGGCGGCGCGTGGATGCGGCACAAGCACCCCGTTGCCGTCGTGGACCTGGACGCCCCCGTTGTTGCAACCGAGGCGCCGATCACCGACGCGCTGCGCATCGACAGCATCCGGCTAGAGCTGGGCTACGGCCTGCTGATCCTGGCCGGCGGCGACACCCCACGCCTGACCGAGCAGATCAAGGCGCTGCGCCGCTCCATCGCCGCCGAGATGGGCTTCGTGCTCCCCCCCGTCCGCATCCAGGACAACCTGCAGCTTGACGCCGACAGCTACGTGATCCGCCTGAAGGAGATCGAGGCGGCGCGCGGCATGGTGCGCCCGGCGATGCTGCTGGCCATGGACCCCTCGGGCGGCATGCCGGACCTGCCGGGGGAGCGCACGACCGAACCCGCGTTCGGCCTGCCTGCCATGTGGATCAACGCCGACCGGCGGGAGGAGGCGACCCTGCGCGGCTGCACCGTCGTCGATCCCGCGAGCGTGCTGACCACCCACCTGACCGAGGTGGTGCGCGAGTGCATGGCCGAGCTGCTGTCCTACGCCGAGACCGCCAAGCTGCTCGACGACCTGCCGCGGGAGCAGCAGAAGCTGGTCGGCGACCTGGTGCCGGGCCAGTTGCAGATCGGCGGCGTGCAGCGCGTGCTGCAGATGCTGCTGGCCGAGCGCGTGTCCCTGCGCGACCTGCCGACCATCCTGGAGGGCATCCACGAGGCTTGCGGCGGCGGCATGCGCGCGACGGCCGCCATCACCGCCCACGTCCGCACCCGCCTGGCCCGGCAGATCAGCGACAGCCACCTGTCCCCCGCCGGCTACATCCCATTGGTAACGCTGTCGCCCGAGTGGGAGGCCGCGTTCACCGACGCCCTGGTCGGCCCGCCGGAGGACCGGCAACTGGCCATCGCCCCGTCGCGCCTGGGCAAGTTCATGCAGCGGTTCCGCGTGGTGTTCGAGGCCGCGGTGAACGCCGGGGAAGCCCCGGTGCTGCTGTGTTCCGGCACCATCCGCACGCATGTCCGCGCCATCGTGGAGCGGCTGCGGCCGGCGACGCCGGTGCTGTCCCAGGCGGAGATATTCCCGCGCGCGCGCATCCGGACGGTGGGCACAATTTAGCGCGCGGCGGCGCAACTCGGCCGGCGATATCCCATATGTATCGCATGTCCGAAGCGCAGTCCCTCGCACCCTCCGCCGCACCGCCCGCCCCGTTCCGGCTCTGGGTTCCCAAGCGTGTCCTGGTCACGCCAGCGGCGCTGACCTGGGCGCACGGCGTCTCCATCGTCGAGCGTGCGGCGGCGCTGGGGGCGGAGGTCGTGCGGCTTCCGGCCGACCGTCTGGCCGGATTGCCGCCGAAGTACGCCGACGCGAAATCGACCCTGGCCGTCATCGTGGCCTCCCCGAGCAAGCGCAAGCTGCAGCCGATCCCGCCCAGCGCCGACTGGCGGTTCGACCTGGCGGAGGGCTGCCCGGCGCACTGCCAGTATTGCTACCTCGCCGGGTCCCTCGCGGGGCCGCCGATCACGCGCGCCTACGCCAACCTGCCGGAAATCCTGGACGGCCTGGCCGCGGCGGTTGGCCAGGGTACGATCACCTCCCGCCAGGCTGCCCGGCAGGCCGAGGGCACCACGTTCGAGGCCGGCTGTTATACCGACCCGCTGGGCATCGAGCACCTGACGGGATCGCTGGCCGCCTCCGTCGCCCACTTCGGCGCCTGGGACGCCCCAGTGCAGCTCCGCTTCACCACCAAGTTCGACGGCGTCGGCCCCCTGCTGGACATCGAGCACAACCGCCGCACCCGTATCCGCTTTTCCGTTAATGCCCGCAGCGCCGAACGGTTCGAGGGTGGCACGGCCCGCATGGCGCAGCGCCTGGCCGCGTTGCGCGCGGTTGCCATGGCCGGATATCCGGTCGGCCTGACCATCGCGCCGATCATCCCGGTGCTGGACTGGCGGGACGGCTACCAGCAACTGATCGCCAACGCCGCGGCGGCGGTGGAGGGCGTGCCAAACCTGGACCTGACGGCGGAGCTGATCACCCACCGCTTCACGCCGGGGTCGAAGGACGTGCTGCAAGGCTGGTATCCCGGCAGCAAGCTGGAGATGGACGAGGCGCAGCGCAGCCGGAAGACGACCAAGTTCGGCTCCACCAAGTGGGTTTACCCGCCGGAGGTGATGCGCGACCTGCGCTCGACCCTGGAGCAGGCGCTGGCCGAGCGCCTGCCAGCCGCGCGGGTACTTTACTGGACCTGACGCGCTAACCCTTTGTTGAGGCTTCTCCGCGTAGGCTGTCGCCATGCGGCTGAAGCTTTACCGAGCACCCACTGTGACCGCCGCCATCGCGCAAGTACGGCGGGAGCTGGGCGCGGACGCCCTGATCCTTTCGACGCGTCGCGTCTCGGATGGCGTCGAGGTCACGGCGGCCCTGGAGGCGGAAGCGGAAGCGCCCCCGCCTGCCCCGCTGCCGCCTGCCTCGACCCTGGCCTGGCATGGCGTGGCGCCGGGCCTGCTGGCGCGGCTTGAGGCGGGCTCGCTGCCCGACACCCTTGCGGCGGCGTTCACCTTCGGCACCCTGCCGCTGACCTGCGACACTGCGCCGTTGCTGCTGACCGGCCCGCCCGGCGCCGGCAAGACGCTGACGGTGGCGCGGCTCGCGACCCGGCTCACGTTGCGGGGCATGCCGCCCCTGGTCGTTACCGCCGATGGCCGCCGGGCCGGCGCGGCGGAGCAGTTGGCCGCCTTCACCCGGGTGCTCGGCCTGCCGCTGCTCGTGGCTGACGAGCCGGTTGCACTGTCGCGCGCCCTGGCCCGGCGGCAGGATGGCGCCCCGGTGCTGATCGACACCCCTGGCCTGAACCCGTTCGACGACGCCGAGCGCGAGGAGCTGGCCGGCCTGGCCGCCGCCGCCGCCGCCACGCTGGTGCTGGTCCTGCCCGCCGGCCTGGACCCTGCCGAGGCCGCGGACCTCGCTGCCGCCTTCGCCGCCATCGGCACCACGCTGCTGATCATGACGAGGATCGACCTGGCCCGCCGCCTCGGTGGAGTGCTGTCCGCCGCCGCGACCGGTCATGTCTTGACTGAGGCTGGGGTTGGCCCCGGCGCTGCGGACGGCTTGCGCCCGCTGACCGCCGCCTGGCTGGCGGAACGCCTGCAGGCTGCTCCCGCCCAGCACCTGCAAACCCTGAGGGATGCCGCATGACCAGCCTAGCCCTTACCCCGGCGCCCGCCGCGGCTGCCGTCAGCATGGGCCGCACCGCCGCTGTCGCGTCCGGCAAGGGCGGGGTCGGCAAGACCTGGTTTGCCGTCACCCTGGCGCACGCCTTGGCCCGGCACGGCCGCCGCGTGCTGCTGTTCGACGCCGACCTGGGCCTGGCGAACATCGACATCCAACTTGGCCTGACGCCGGTGCACGACCTGGCCGACGTGGTGTCCGGCAGGGTTCCCCTGATGCTGGCTGCAGCCCGCTTCGTGCCGGGCGGCTTCGACGTGTTGGCTGGCCGCTCCGGCTCTGGGGCGCTGTCAGCCCTCACCCCGGCCGCCATCGAGCGGCTGCTGGCGGAACTGGCGGCGGCGGCGCCCGGGTATGACCATGTGCTGCTGGACCTCGGCGCCGGGCTGGACCGGGCGGTGCGGCGCATGGCGGCCTGGGCGGACACGCTCCTGGTCGTGGCGACGGAGGAGCCGACCAGCCTCACCGATGCCTACGCCACCTGCAAGCTGCACGTCGCCGACCGCCCCGGCGGCGACATCCGGCTGGTGGTGAACCAGGCGACGACCCCTGCCGCCGCGGCACGGACGGCGGCAACCTTGCAACGGGCCTGCACCGCCTTCCTTGGCTTTGCCCCAGCCGTTGCGGGGACGGTCCGGCGGGACCCCCATGTGCCGGACGCAATCCGGCGGCAGATCCCGCTGCTGACCCGTCACCCGAACTGCCCGGCCGCCTGCGACGTAGAGAGCATCGCCGCCGCGCTGCTCGCCTTATAGGCGCCACGCTTGTCCGAGGCCGCACTTGTCACGACTTGCAACAAGCGGGGTGTCAACCACCCCCTGCACGCCCAACTTGGCGTGAGGCGTCCGTCGGGCGCTGGTGCAGGAGGCTGCATGGTTCTGATTCTTGGCAACCGCGACCTGCGGGTGGACTTCTTTCGCGGCGTTGCCCTGTGGATGATCTTCATGGATCACATCCCGGACAACTGGGTCGCCCAGTTCAGCCTGCGGAACTTCGCCCTGTGCGACGCGACGGAGGTGTTCGTGCTATTGGCCGGCTATGCCGCTGGCCTGGCCTATGGCCGCAGCATGGACCGCCATGGCTGGCTGTTCGCCGGTGCGGACGTCATGCGGCGGGCATGGACCCTGTATATCGCCCACATCTTCCTGTTCGTGGTGTTCAGCGCCCAGGTCTCCTACTCCGCCACCTTGCTGGACCGGTCGGAGTACCTGGACGAGATCCACCTCGATGTGTTGGCCGAGGCACCCTATCAGGCTATGCTGGAAGCGCTGAAGCTGAGCTTTCAGCCGGCCTACTTGAACATCTTGCCGATGTACGTCGTGCTGCTCGGAACCTTTGCCGTCGTGCTGCCGCTGCTGCGTTGGCCGGCGGTGCTGTTTGGGCTGTCGCTGACCGCCTACGCGACGGCGCGCATCACCGGTTTGAACCTGCCATCCTGGACCGGCGGGGGCTGGTACTTCAACCCGATCACTTGGCAGTTCCTGTTCATGATCGGCGCGATCCTGTCCTATGCTCCGCCCCACCTGCGGGTGCCCGCGCGGGTGCTGGATGCGGTCGCAGTCGTGACGGTCGCGGTCGGCGTGGTGCTGCTGTGGGCAGTTTGGCCGTATCCGGACGTGGAGGCCCGTTTTCCCGCCAGCATGGTCCATGTCCTGCTGATTGTGGACAAGGAGGCGCTGCATCCGATGCGTCTGCTGTCCATCCTTGCGCTGGCCTGGCTGGCGGCGCGGTTGATCCCGATCAATGCGGCGTGGCTGCGCTCCACCTTTGCCCGGCCGTTCATCCTATGCGGACAACACTCGTTGCCGGTGTTCTGCTCCGGCATCTTTCTCTCGTTCCTGGCACGGCTGGTCATGGAGGACCAGGGTGGATGGCTGGTGCAGGCCGGCGTGAACCTAGTCGGGTCACTGGCGCTTGTGAGCGTGGGTGCACTCGCGGCATGGTATCGGCAGAAGGGCCGCGTCGCACGACCGGCCTTGCCTGAAGTCGCACATGCTGGTAACGCAGGGGTGACATGAACATATTGGCGATCTGTCGCATTTTTGCAATCTGTGGCGTCTTGCTGGCGGGTCCAGCGGCGGCGGCGGCATCCGCCGATTCTTGCCCTGCCCCGGAGGACGCGACGTCGAGCGTTGCCAGCCTGCCGCATGTCGCGGCGGCGCTGCAGCCGGGCAAGAAGATGACAGTGCTGGCGATTGGATCAGCCACCATGTTTGGGCCGGAGGCCAGCCAGACACGCGGCACGCTGACCAGCCAAATCCTGGGCGGCGGGCCACTTGCAGCGGGCGGCCCGGGGCAGACGTTCTCACAGCAGCCCTCTGAGTCGGCATTCCCGATGCAGATGGCGAAGCAGCTTCGCGTGATGGTCCCCGGCGCTGATGTGCAGGTCGCGGTGCGCGGTGGCCGCGGGTTGCTGGCGACCGAGATGCTGGCGCTGCTGCGCACGGAACTTGCCGCAACGCACTACGACTTGGTCATTTGGCAAACCGGCACCGTTGAGGCCGTGCGGAACCTGCCGCCCGGCGAGTTTGGCCAAACCCTAGTTGACGGCACCGACGCCACGCAGGCTGCAGGGGCCGACCTGGTGTTGGTCGATCCACAGTTTAGCCGGTTCTTGCAGGCCAACTCCAACCTGGACCCCTATCTGCAGGCGTTGCAGCAGGTGGCGGCGATGCCGGATGTCGTGCTGTTCCACCGCTTCGACCTGATGCGCGGCTGGGCCAGCGAGGGGCAGATTGATCTGGAACACGCCGCCCGTTCCGACCGTCAGAAGGCCATCGAGACCTTGCATGCCTGCCTTGGTCGATCCTTGGCGCGGCTGGTGCTGGAGTCCGCACGTATCTGACGGGATCACGGCACTAATCTGCGTTGCTGTCTAACCTGAAACGAACCGGTTGGGAACCACTGGCCTTGGCGAGCATTAGCTCGACATGGCACAGTGCAATGCAGCAACGGAAATAGGAATGCGGCCCGAACCTATGGCGGCCTTTGATCTTTGGCTGCGTCGCCAACTGGCCAAGGACACTGCCGCTGCCCTTGCCGAGCCGCTGCCGGATGAGTGGATGCGTTTGTTGTCGCCCGATCGGGGCACTGTGGGCGCGTAGCCGGAAACTCGGTGACCGGCACCTTCGGTGGAGCTGGTGGACGGGTAACGGTTCGTTCGTGACTCAACCATAGGTTGGGGTCTGCGGTGCTTCTAATAGCCTTTGATCGATATTGCCATGACCAGCGCTACCATTGCGAGCCGCGCTCGCGGCGTGGAAATCCAAGAGGGCACGGGCTTGCACATTCCGGCTTGCACCCCCTGGATTGCCGCGTCGCAAGCGCTCCTTGCAATGACTGTTGGGGCAATGACAAGCCGCGGGGCAGGTGACTCGGCCAGGGCGTGGCGCTTCTGGCACTAGCGACTCTATGTTGCAGAGGCGCCCGGGCGACCTTCTGCATACCCGTCTCCGTATAGACTGATGGGAAATCTTGTCGCTGAACGCCTCGGCCTAGAATAATCCTTCAATCATCCCCGCAGCATCCAGGCGGATCGAGTTGGCAGCCGGTGTCCGCGGCAGCCCGGGCATCGTCATGATGTCCCCGCACACCACAACGACGAAGCCTGCGCCAGCGGATAGCCGCACCTCGCGCACTGGCAGCACATGGCCGCTGGGTGCGCCCATCCGCCCCGGGTCGGACGTGAAGCTGTACTGGGTCTTGGCGATGCAGACCGGCACCCCGCCGAACCCGGCCGCCTCGTAGCCGGCGAGCCGCTTGGCGACCGCCGCCGCGACCTGGATGTCGCTCGCGCCATAGATCTCCCGTGCGATGGTCCTGATCTTGTCAGTCAGCGTCATGGCATCGGGATAAAGCGTCCGGTACTGCGACGGCCCGGCGCCGATGCGCCCCAGCACGGCATGCGCCAGGTCCTCAGCCCCGGCCGCGCCATCGGCCCAATGCGTGCACATTACGGCATCCACGCCGCGTGCCGCCATGGCGCCGTGCACGACGGCGAACTCCGCATCCGTGTCGGAGGTGAAGCGGTTGAGCGCGACCACGACCGGCAGGCCGAACTTGCCCATGTTCTCGACGTGGCGGTCGAGGTTGGCCAGGCCGCGGGCGACCGCCGCCGGGTCCTCCCGCGACAGGTCGGCCTTGGCGACGCCGCCGTGCAGCTTCAGCGCCCGCAGGGTCGCCACCACCACGCAGCACGCCGGCCGCAGCCCGGCCACCCGGCACTTGATGTCCAGGAACTTCTCGCCGCCCAGGTCCGCGCCGAACCCGGCCTCCGTCACCACCACGTCGGCCAGCTTCAACCCGAGCCGCGTTGCGATCACCGAGTTGCAGCCATGGGCGATGTTGGCGAACGGCCCGCCATGGATCAGCGCCGGGGAGCCTTCCAGCGTCTGCACCAGGTTGGGTGCGAACGCGTCCCGCAGCAGCGCCGCCATGGCGCCGTCGGCCTGCAGGTCGCGCGCCGTGACGGCCGTTCCGTCCCGGCGGTTGGCGACCTGGATACGGCCGAGGCGGTCCTGCAGGTCGGCCAGGTCGCGCGCCAGGCAGAACACTGCCATGACCTCGCTGGCGACGGTGATGTCGAAGCCGTCCTCCCGCGGCGCCCCGTTGGCGATGCCGCCCAGCCCGTTGACGATGGCCCGCAGCGCCCGGTCGTTCATGTCCAGCGCGCGGCGCCAGGTGACCCGGCGCGGGTCGATGCCGAGGGCGTTGCCCCAGTAGATATGATTGTCCATCAGCGCCGCCAGCAGGTTGTTGGCCGCGGTGATGGCGTGGAAATCCCCGGTGAAGTGCAGGTTGATCTCGTCCATCGGCGCCACCTGCGCCCGGCCGCCCCCCGTCGCACCGCCCTTCACGCCAAAGCAGGGTCCGAGCGACGGCTCCCGCAGGCAGATCATGGTGCGGCGGCCGATGCGGTTCAGCGCGTCGCCGAGACCGATGGTGGTGGTGGTCTTGCCCTCCCCGGCGGCGGTCGGGCTGATGCCGGTCACCAGCACCAGCGCGCCATCGGGCCGGTCCGCCTGGGCGGCAATGAAGTCCAGGCCGACCTTCGCCTTGTAGCGGCCATACGGCTCCAGCGCGTCGGCGGGGATGCCGGCGGCTTCGGCAATCTCGGCGATGGGGCGCAGGCGGGCGGCGCGGGCGATCTCCAAGTCGGTCGGCATCAGGCGGCTCGCCTCGTATGAATTCCCAGGTCGGCCAATGCGGCGCCCATGGCGGCCACGGCGCCCCGCATGTCGTCCGGCGTCACGGCGCCGATGCAGCCCACGCGGAAGCTGGGCGCGGCGGTGTTGTAGAAGTTGCTGATCAGCACGCCGCGGGCCTTCAGGGCATCGACGAAAGCTTGCAGGTCCCACGCCAGGTCGTCCGGGGCGTGGACGTTCAGCACGATGGGGCCTTGCATGGCCAGCGGCAGGCAGGGTTGCAATCCCAGGCCGCGCACGCCGCCATACAGGGCCTGCATGTTCGCGGTGTAGCGGGCCAGCCGTGCGGGCTGCCCGCCCTCGGCGTCGAAGCGGTCCAGCGCGGCGTCGAAGGCGGCGATCGCCTGGGCCACCGGGGTGAAGCGATGGGAGCCGGTCCCGTTCCGCACGCCGTTGGCATAGATGTCGGACAGGTCGAGCGACCAGCTCCCGGCTTGCCCGGCGCACGCCAGCAGGCGGTCCACCCGCGCCACGGTGAATGCGGCGCCGGGCAGGCCCTCGATGCACTTGCCGGAGGTGAAGGCCATGCTGTCCACCATCGGCAGCGCGCCGATGTCGAACGGCAGCGCGCCGAACGCCGACACCGCATCCACGATCACCCGCCGCCCGGCCTGTCCCGCCGCCGCGGCCAGGGCCGGCACGTCATGGACGATGCCCGTCGATGTCTCGCTGTAAACCAGGGCCGTGTGGCTGATGCTGGGGTCGGCCTGTAGCGCGGCCTGCACCTCGGCGGGATCGGCGGCGCTGCCATCCGGCACCACCAGGGGCACCACGGTCCGTCCGGCCTCGGTCGCCAGGCGGCACAGGCGGTCGGCATACTGGCCGGTCGCCGGCAGCAGCACCCGCCCGCCCGGCGGCACGAAGGTGCGGACCGCCGCCTCCAGGGCGAAGTGGCCGCAACCCTGCAGCGGCAGCGCGGCATGCTCGCCGGGCCGTCCGCCCGCGATGGCGAGAACCCGGTCCCGCACGCGGGAGACCATGGCGCGGAAGTCGTTGTCCCACGGTGCAAGGTCGTGGGCCGCCGCCGCGCGCACGGCCGGGTGTGTGGTCACGGGACCGGGAATGAGCAGCAGCATGGGAGGCCCCTGGGACGGCGTTGGCAGGCCTCAAGGGGTCGCGCGAAACCGGGGCGGGATCAACCCCTGCGCGGTTCATTATCGCGCTGCAACGTGGTGGCCACTGATTTCCTTGACTTTGCTGCGCTGCAAACCGATATAGGCCGTGCGCGGTTTGACCTGGCTTCGTGCGATGCGTTCGGCACCGGCGGCATCATCAAGCTTCTTGCGCCGGTTTGCGGTCCTGTTGACCGCTGTGCCCGCTCCGCGCGCCTGATCCCTCACCGTCCGGGGCGAGCCATCGAAAGCTCTGCCATGTCCACCATCCCGACCAGCTTTGAATCCCTTGGCCTCGCCGCGCCGCTCCTGAAGGCGCTGGTCAACGAGGGCTACACCGAGCCGACGCCGATCCAGGTGCAGGCCATCCCGCACGTCATGGCCGGCCGCGACGTGCAGGGCATCGCCCAGACCGGCACCGGCAAGACCGCCGCCTTCGCGTTGCCGATCCTGCACCGCCTGCTGGCCAACCCGAAGCAGGCGCCGCGCCGCGGCTGCCGGGTGCTGGTGCTGTCGCCGACGCGCGAGCTGGCCAGCCAGATTGCCGAGAGCTTTCGCAGTTACGGCCGCCAGACCGGGCTGCGCACCGCGCTGATGTTCGGCGGCGTGCCGAAGCTGCGGCAGGTAAAGGCCGTCGGCGCCGGGGTGGACATCCTGGTCGCCACGCCGGGGCGGCTCATGGACCACATGCAGGACGGCGCCATACACCTGAACGGCGTCGAGATCCTGGTCCTGGATGAGGCCGACCACATGCTGGACCTCGGCTTCATCGTGCCGATCCGCAAGATCGTGCAGACCATCCCGCCGACCCGGCAGACGCTGTTCTTCTCGGCCACCATGCCGAAGGAGATTTCCACCCTTGCCGGCCAGATGCTGCGCGATCCCGTGCACGTGGCGGTTACCCCCGTCGCGACCACGGTGGACCGGGTGGAGCAGCGGGTGATCTTCGTGGACACCGCGCGCAAGCGGGCGCTGCTGGCCGACATGCTGCGCAGCAGCAGCATGAGCCGCGTGCTGGTGTTCACCCGCACCAAGCACGGCGCCGACCGCGTGACGCAGCACCTGGAGGCGATGGGCCAGCCCGCCGCCGCGATCCACGGCGATAAAAGCCAGCCGCAGCGGGAGAAGGCGCTGGCCGCCTTCAAGGCCGGGCGCATCAGCGTGCTGGTGGCGACCGACATCGCCGCCCGCGGCATCGACGTGGACGGGGTGACCCATGTGGTGAACTTCGACCTGCCAAACGTGCCGGAGGCGTATGTGCACCGCATCGGCCGCACGGCGCGCGCCGGGCAGGCTGGCATCGCAATCAGCTTTTGCGACCGCAACGAGCGCCCCTTCCTGCGCGACATCGAGAAGCTGATCCGCACGCGGCTGCAGGTGGAGGAGCCGGAGGCGCGGGCGGCCTAGGCAGGCTTGCGCGGCCTGGTGCCCATACGGGTGCCAAGCAGCGCGAGCCCGCCTGGGTTCTATCCCTGCGCAAACCCAAGTTGGCTTGCCTAGCGCCGCAGCTCCTCGAGCCGGCTATGCATCCGGGCTGACCCGGCCTGCCAGACGAGGCCGGGGTCCTGCGCGTCGTGCTGGTAGGTTGGCTGCCGCGCGAGGAGCCGCCGCAGGGCATCGGCCAGGCTGTCCGGCGTCGGATCGCAGAGCAGGGCGCAGGGGGTTGCCTGCAACTGCTCCGCTAGGCCACCGACGCGGGTCGCAACGATCCAGCGGCGTGCGGCGATGGCGGCGGCGGCCACACCGCTTTGGCTGGCCTCGCGGTGCGACAGCACCAGGGCGTCCGACCAGGCCAGCAGGTCGCCGACCTCGTCCTCCGGCACCCAGCGGTTCTCCACCACGACGCCGGGCATGCTGCGCAGGGTGTCCAGCACCGGCGAGTCCGGGCCGCTGCCGACCACGCGCACCTGCAGGTCATCGCGCCGGCCGAGCTGGGCCAGGCCCTCCGCCAGCAGGTCCAATCCCTTGTAGGGCAGCAGCCGGCCGAACGACAGCAGGCGCAGCGGGCCGCCATGCGCGCCGGGCGGCGGCGACGGCGGGCCGAAGCTGAACGGCGGCAGCGCGCCGGTCATCAGCAGCCGCCCGCCAATGCCCTGCTCAAGCAGCCGGTCGGCGACGTGGGTGCTCAACGCGATGGCGCCATCGGCATGGCCGAGCAGCCGCCGCTGCAGCCGCATCTGCAAGGGAAAGCCGTCGCCGGGATGCGGGTCCGCGTCGTGCACCACGACCGCGAACGGCACCCCGGCCCGGCGCAGCGCCGCCGCCATCACCAAGTCCAGCGGCGCTGGCATGGCGCACAGCGCGACATCGACCCGCTGCGCCCGCAGCCACGCCACTAGCCGCGGCAGCAGCAGCGGCGCACGCAGGGCACGGAAGGCGAGGCCGACGAGGCCGTCATAGGTGCGGAACGGCAGGTCGCAGGGCGGCGGATGGGCGGAACGCAGCAGCTCCGCCCCGGCGGCCAGGGACAGCAGGCTCGTCGTGCCCGGCACCAGGGCAAAGCTGCGCGCCAGCTCCGCGGCATAGCGCGGGCCGGCCCCGCGGCGGCCCCATTGCCAAACTAGCACCCTCACGGAGCAACCGGACATGGAACAGGCGGGCATGGAACCGCCAGGCCCAGGCTGCGCACGGCGTCGGCCAGCGGTCCCGTGCCGAGGCGCAGCCGCGCCGCCTGCTGTCCGGCCAGGCCCAGGCGACGGCGCGCCGCCGGGTCGTCGGCCAAGTGAACCAGGTGAGCGGCCGCGGCGGCCAGGTCCGGATCGGCCCAGACCGCGCCCGGCGCCTCGAAGACCCCGCGCGGGTCCCGGGCCGGAACCAGGTCGAAGGGAACCAGGGCCGCGCACTCCGGGTCCATGTAGTCCATGTTGCCGGACCAACCCGTCGCCACCACCGGCACGCCCAGCAGCATGGCTTCGGCAGGGACCAGGCCGAAGCCCTCGCTGCGGTGCAGGGACAGCACGATGTCGCACGCCGCCATCAAGGCATGGCTGTCGGCGGCCGGCAGGGTGCGGGTGTCCAGCCGCACGTTGGGCAGCCCGGCCGCTGCCGCCTGCAGCCTGGCGAAGTCGGCGGGGAAATGGTGCGGGTTGCCGACGCGCAGCAGCAGCAGGCGGTCCGCCCGGTCGCCGAACGCCAGCCGGTACGCGGCGATGGCGCCAAGCGGGTTCTTGCGCTCGAAGCTGGACGCCAGGCTAAATGCCGCTATCGTGATGACGGCACCGGCGGGCAGCCCAAAATCGGCGCGGCGTAGGGCCGACCGGGCCGGCGGGCAGGCGGCCACCGGATGCGGCACCACGCGCACCCCGGGCAGCAGGGGCCGCAATGCCGTGGCGGAGAAGCGCGACGGCGCCCACACCTCATGCACGAAGGGCAGGCCCGCCCGCCAGATGTCCGGCACGACCGGCAACTCCCAGGCCCAGTAGCCGATCACCCGGCGTCCTCGCAGGGCGGCGCGGCCCAGCCGCAGCAGCGCCAGCGGCAGCCCCGGCGCGGTGACGTGCAGCACGAGCGCCGCGCCCGGCGGCGGCAGGCAGCCGGGCCGCAACGGCCAGCAGGGTACCCCCAGCTCGGCCAGGCCGTGCAGCATCAGCCGCGCGCCCTCCCCCATTCCGGACGGCCGGTCCAGCTCGCCGCCGACGGCGACCCCGCCCTGCACCTGCGGAACCCGCTGGTCCGGCCGCGGTGCAACCAGGGCGGCGGCGCCCGTCAGCAGCCGGCGGCGTGGTCCCTGCGGCAGGCCGCGCCACAGCCGGTGCAGCGGGTGCAGGACCGGGGCGCCGGATGCATCGGGCACGGCGCGATCCGGCACGCTCGTCAACCGGTGCAGGGACGGAGCATGGCGCGATACGCCTGGCGCTGCCGTCCAGCCGGGCTGGAGGGCATGTCGTTGGGTGCCGGGCTGCTCAAGGCTGGTCCACCGTTCCTTTTTTCAACAGTTCATCCGGGTACAGGACACGGTTGCACCGCGCCAGCCCCGCGACGCGGGAAAGGCTCGGCAGGGGGAGGCATTGCAGCGCAGACCCGCCAGCGACGCGGTTGCCGGCGGCCAGGGACGCGGTTGCCGGCGGCGGCCAGGCGAGTAGAGTAGGACCATGTCAGCAATCACGACAGAGATGGCTGCCGCCCCGGACGCCATGCCGCACCGGGTGGCCTAGCGGGGCATGGAGTCACCGCTGTCCGTGCCGCACTTCGCGGTCGATCTGGCCGCGCCCGACATCCAGTCCTGGATGGGCGGCAACACCGGGGTGCGCGGCTTCACGACCTTCGGCTCGTCCCGGCCGGGGCCGCACGTCGCCCTGGTGGCGCTGCTGCACGGCAACGAGATCGCCGGGGCGGTCGTGCTCGACCGGCTGCTGCGCGGCGGCATCCGGCCGGCGCGCGGCAGCCTGACGCTGGGCTTTGCCAACATCGCCGCCTTCGCCCGGTTCGACCCTGCCCACCCCACGGCGTCGCGCTTCCTGGACGAGGACATGAACCGCCTGTGGGACCCGGCCATGCTCGACGGCCCGCGCCGCAGCAACGAGCTGGACCGCGCCCGCGACATCCGCCCGTTGATCGACACGGTGGACGTGCTGCTCGACTTGCACTCCATGCTGTGGCCGTCCGAGCCGCTGATCCTGAGCGGCCCCACCCCGGGCGGGCTGGCGCTGGCCGCGGCGCTGGGCGTGCCCGGCCTGGTGGTGGCGGATGGCGGCCATGTCACGGGGCCGCGCCTGATCGACTACGCCCACTTCACCCGGGACGGCAGCCCCTATACGGCGTGCCTGGTGGAGGCCGGGCAGCACTGGCAGCCGGATACCGTGGCCGTCACCCAGGCCTGCGTGGACGCGATGCTGCTGCACACCGGCATGGTCGAAACGCGGGCGCCGCCCGTTGCAATGCCGGTGCGCCGTGCCGAGGTGACCACGACTGTCACCGCCGCGACCTCCGGCTTCACCTTCCTGCAATCCTTTCGCGGCGGCGACGTGGTGCCCCGGCGCAACACCCTGATTGCGCTGGACGGCACCACGGAAATCCGCACGCCGCACGACGACTGCCTGCTGGTGATGCCCAGCCTGCGCCCCAGCCGCGGCCACACCGCCGTCAGGCTGGCGCGCTTCATCTAGGGACCTTCGACATGCCGCTCAGCCCGCCCGCCGACCGCGAACTGCTGCACCTGCGCGACATCGAGCTGCGGGGCTACCGCCGCGCCGATGGCCTGTTCGACATCGAGGCGCGGCTGACCGATACCAAAAGCTACGGCTTTGGCAATACCGACCGCGGCTGGATCGAGCCAGGCACCCCGCTGCACGGCATGCTGGCCCGCATGACGCTGACCGAGGACATGGTGATCACCCAGTTCGAGGCCGTCACGGAGTATGGGCCGTACACGATCTGTCCCAGCGCCGCGCCCAACTTTGCAGGGCTGGCGGGGTTGCGGGTTGGGCGGGGATTCCTGAAGGAGGCCAACCAGCGCATCGGCGGCGTGCACGGCTGCACCCACCTGCGGGAGCTGCTGGGGCAGATGGGCACGGTGGCGTTCCAGACGCTGTTCGCCGTGCGTACGAAGAAGGCGCCAGGACCGGATGCGCCGAATGCCACCGAAACCGCGGGCAAGCCGATGATGCTGGGCACCTGCCTGGCCTATGCCCCGGACAGCCCGGTGGTGCAGCGGCAATGGCCGGCATTCTACACCGGGCCGGCTACGCCCTAGCGGCGTCCTGCTCCGCAGGGGTGCGCAGGGTCAGCGCCAGGGCGTGCAGGCCGCCTTGGAATTCCTGGTCCAGCACCGCGTTCACCATGCGGTGCCGGGCCACCCTGCCCTGCCCGGCGAAGGCGTCGGCCACCACCAGCACGCTGTAATGCGTCTCCCCACCAGCCCGCGATCCCGAATGGCCGGCGTGCTGGCTGCTGTCGTCGTTGACGACGAGCAACGCCGGACTGAGGGCGGTAAGGGCGGCGCGGATGCGGTCGGCGCGGGTGTCTGGCATGGGGATGGCTTTAGCTCCGCTGGGCGGTCCTGGGAAGCATTCGTTGCCAACCAGGTTTGACCATGAACGGCTCTCGGTGGGTCCTGCGCCGCCATCGCGGGCCGTGCTTGCGGCGTGGCGATCCGGTGGGCGGGGACGGCGCCGGCGCCCCCGGATTGCCACGCCGAAGCCGGCCCGCAATGGCGTGGCCCCGATCAGCGGTTGGCGGCGGGCGGCTGGTCCGGAGCCGCATCCCGCCACTTGCCCGTCGCCGCGAACACCGCACATATAGGGGCGATGACCCGATCCACGCGACCACGGGCCTTTGCGCCCGACCCGGCCGCGCCGGGCCGCCCCTGCGACATGCTTGGCTGCGCCCATGCCGGCGAGTATCGCGCACCGAAGTCACGGACCGAGCTGAACCAATACTGGTGGTTCTGTCTTGAGCATGTCCGCGCCTACAACGCGGCCTGGGATTTCTACAAGGGCATGTCCGCCAGCCAGATCGAGGCGCAGACCCGGGCCGACACCGGATGGCAGCGCCCGACCTGGCCGCTGGGCAGCCTGGGCAAGCAGGCGATGGACGAGACGCTGCTGCACGATCCCCTGCACATCCTGTCCGCCGGCCGCGTCAACCGTGCCCCGCCAAAGCCCGCCGTGCCCACGGTGCCGGCCGGGTTGCGCGAGCCGATGCAGACCTTGGGCCTGGACTGGCCGGTGTCGCTGGACGTGCTCAAGCATCGCTACAAGGAACTGGCCAAGCGCCACCATCCAGACGCCAACGGCGGCGACCGCGCATCGGAGGAGCGGCTGAAGGTCATCAACCTTGCCTATGCCGCGGTCCGTCAACATTTGACCAGCGAACCCCGCATGGCCGCTGCGGGTTAACTTCGCATCTGCGCCGAAGGGGTCTAGTGTGCTTCCGCCCGGCCCACGGCACGTTTGGACATTGCACAGGACATCCAAGGCCTATGAACGACATCGCTGCCGACGCGCGCCACACCCCGACCGCCACCATCAACACCCCGGATACGACCGTCTCGGCCCGAGAGGCGTTCGGCCTGGACATCGACATGGATGTGCCCGCCTTCTCGGTGGAGACGGAGCATGTGCCGGAGCGCGACGACGCCTACAAGTTCGATCGCGAGACTACGCTGGCGATCCTGGCGGGGTTCGCCTTTAACCGCCGGGTGCTGATCCAGGGCTATCACGGCACGGGGAAAAGCACCCATGTCGAGCAGGTGGCGGCACGGCTGAATTGGCCCTGCATCCGGGTCAACCTGGACAGCCACATCAGCCGCATCGACCTGATCGGCAAGGACGCCATCGTCCTGAAGGACGGCAAGCAGATTACCGAGTTCCGCGAGGGCATCCTGCCGTGGGCGCTGCAGCACGCGTGCGCGCTGGTGTTTGATGAGTATGACGCCGGGCGTCCGGACGTAATGTTCGTCATCCAGCGCGTGCTGGAGGTGGAGGGCCGGCTGACCCTGCTCGACCAGAACCGGGTCATCAAGCCGCACCCGAGCTTCCGGCTGTTCGCCACCGCCAATACCGTGGGGTTGGGCGACACGACGGGGCTGTACCATGGCACGCAGCAGATCAACCAGGGCCAGATGGACCGCTGGA
>CAXTAT010000040.1:0-41178 GCA_964242415.1 uncultured Acetobacteraceae bacterium | reverse complement strand
GCGAGCGCGGTTCGCTGAAGGCTGCAACAGCCCGCGAGTGCTCTGGCGCGAGGTGTGCGCCATGGGCTTCCCAAGGACGGACAAGCAGGTGCAACGCTGGCGGCGTTGTTGCATGGACCCGTCCAGTGGCGTCCTGGACTGGCGCAGCGTAGGACGGTCAGCCCTTCGCACTTTCCGGTAGCGGCTTCCAGGGAAGTAGCTTGCGAGGCCGCGGGGCGCATGCCGGTCAGGACGGGGCAGCAGCCCCCTCCCCTGCCGCAGCAGCAGCGTCACTGAAAGAAATATAGCCTCTGGGCAGCTAACTGCTCTAACCCCAATACCGTTCACTTTGCGACCTGGATGGCGGCATTGAAGTCAACGCGCTTGGTCGGCCGTGGGGTGCGCGGACGCAATGGATAGCCACTCATCTTGCGTTTGACCCCGCGCGGCACCTGCCTGCCTCGGGAACTCGCCACGCGTTCCTCCAGGATCTCGTCCAGCACGTCCTCATGCAGGGCGAGCCTGTCCCGAGGGGGGGAAAAGCCGCAAGCAGCGGCAGCTTGCGGCGCACCACGCGCACAGCATGCAGGAACGACAGCCGATCCGGGTCCTCGTCGGCCCGCAGCGCGGCTTGGTGCATGAGCCCGCGCACGGCGAAATGCGCCAGCAGCAGGCCCCAGAACTCTTGGCGCACCAGGTCCGGGGTCTTGCTGCGCAGCACGACCTGCGCCCCGCGCAACTGCGTTTTCAGCTCGGCCAGCGCACCCTCGATCTCCCAGCGTTCGTGATACAGTGCTGCCAGGTCCGCAGCCGGCGCCTGCGCCGGGTCGGGGATCGTGGTCACCAGCCGATACAGCGGCTCGGCGTCGGCCACGCCCTCCAGCCGGTATTCGACCACGCGCACCTGGATGCCGTTGGTCGCGTGCCGCCGATCCTTCTCGCTCCGGTAGACCACGGAAAGATAAGACCCGTCTTCCAGCACTGCCGTGCGTGGCAGGCGCAGGTTGCTCTTCACCCGCCATAGCAGGTCGGCACCGGTGTCTGCTGCTGCCCGCCACAACGCATGCCCGAAGAAATACCGGTCGGCCAGGCATAGCATGCCCGGCTGAAGTGCCGGCACCACGTCATGGGCCAGCGTTGTCTCGCCGTCCGCATAACGGCCCGGTTTGACGCCGAACAGCACGTGCGTGCCGTTCTCCACCAGGCCCACGAAGCGGAGCTTCGGAAACGCGCTCTCGCCGCAGCTGGCGCCGGGATAGCCGAACGCGACGCCGTTCTCGGCGGTGTCGGCCACATCCAGGCTGGACCCGTCCAGGCTCACCAGCCGCCACCCTCGATACCACGCCCCCTTGGTGGCGCGCGTCGCCACCGGCTGCACGACCTGCTCGTAGAGCCGACGCAACGGCAGCTCGCCCAAGCGGCTGCGCGCCTGCGAGATGCCGCTCTTGCCCGCAACCTTGACCGCGTCGGCACCCCAGAGCCAGCGCAAGCCCTCAAGCAGGCAGCGCAGCACCTCGCGGGTGCTGGACCCCATGTAGAGCGCCATGGCGATGGCATAGTACACCATCACCTGGGCCGGCAGGTCGCGCTCGCGCTCGCTCGCCTTGCCGGTTTCGGCCAGGACCTGCCGCACCCGGTCGGGTGGGAACGTCTTGGCGATCACGCCGAGGCTGATGTGGTCGCTGACACGAACGCCAGCCGGAAAGCCGGCAGGAACACCCGCCATCACTGTCAATCCCAGAAAACCCGACCAGTGATATAGGTGCTTGACCGCCTAAATGAACAGTATTGGCTCTAACCCAATCGATACAACACTTTGTTAGTTTGTAATACGCGACGAAATTGCAAGTCTGTGGATTAGTCGAAGGGGTCTTGCAATCAGACGCGCCTGTGATCTAAACCATTCGAAAATTCACATATTAATTTGAGATATGGGCCAATGTCGCAATTTGATGGAGTGATCCAAACCCGTCTTCCAATCAGGCTTCGCCCAACCTAGTGGTCTCGCTGACCCTGCCGCAGTTCCAGCGCCCTAAACAGCATCAGGCGCATTGGTATGCAGGACGAAGCTGCCCGGCTACGACGCCGCGCCAAGCGCCGGAGTCCCATCAAGCGACTGCATGACGCAGCGCCGTGCGGCGGTAAACCCGGCCGCATCGCGGTCGCGCGGGCGTGACAGCGCAACCGGCAGCGCGTCCGGCAGCCGCCCCGGCCGCGGCGGCATCACGACCACCCGGTCGGCAAGCAGCACGGCCTCGTCCACGTCGTGAGTCACCAGCAGGATCGTGGGCCGTTCCTCGTCCCACAGCTCCAGCAACAGCCCGTGCAGGCTGGCGCGGGTGAACGGGTCGAGCGCCGAGAACGGCTCGTCCAGCAGGAGGAGGCGAGGACGCCCGGCCAACGCCCGCGCGATCGCAACCCGCTGCTGCTGGCCGCCGGACAGGTCCCTGGGCAGGCGGTGGCCCAGCCCGGCCAGCCCGATCCGGCCGAGCAGCGCGCTGCTGCGCGCCCGCCGCTCTGCCGGGGCGATCCGGTCGGTGCCGAACGCGATGTTGGCCTCGGCTGTCAGCCACGGCAGCAGCCGCGGCTCTTGGAACACGGCGCTGACGGACGGGTGCGGACGGGCGCCGATGTCCTGGCCATCCACCTCGATGCCGCCCCGGTCCGCCCGGTCCAGCCCGGCCAGCAGACGCAGCAGCGTGGTCTTGCCGCAGCCGGACCGGCCGACCAGCGCCACGATCTCCCCCGCGCCGGCCTGAAAGCTGACGTCCCGCAGCGCCCGCGTGCCGTCGGCATAGGTCTTGGCCAGGCCGTGGACCTCCAGCCGGCTCACAGCTTGTCCCGCCCGATGTCCTGCCAGCGGACCAGCGGGCGCGAGACGGCCACGAGCGCGGCATCGCACAGCTTCCCCAGCACGGCGAAGGTGAGCATCGCCACCAGGATGGTATCCGCCCGGCCCATCTGCTGCCCGTCCAGCAGCAGGTAGCCCAGGCCCTCGGACGCGCCCAGCAGTTCCGCCGCCAGCACGAACATGAAGCCCAGGCCCAAGCCGGACCGCAGCGCCGTCACCCAGCTCGGCAGGATCGCCGGCAGCGCGACGCGCAGCGCCAGCCGGACGGGGTGCAGGCCGAACACGCGGCCCACCTCCAGCAGCTTGCGGTCCACGTCCCGCAAGCTGCTGAGTACGCCCAGGTAAACCGGGAAGAACACGCCCAGCGCCACCAGCGCCACCTTCGAGGTCTCGAAGATGCCAAGCCACAGAATGAACAGCGGCACCCAGGCGATGGACGGCACGGCGCGGACCGCCTGGACCGAGGGGTCCAGCAGCCGCCGCGCCAGGCTGCTCGTGCCTGTCAAGGCGCCCAAGGCCGTCCCCGCGGCAGCGCCGATCAGGAAGCCCGCAGCTACCCGCGTCATGGTGGCGGCAACGTGGGCCGCCAGCTCTCCGCTCGCAGACAGCGCCGCCGCGGACGCAGCCAGCCGCGAGGGCGGCGGCATGAGCCGGCCGGATACGACGCCGGCCCGCACCGCCCATTCCCAGGCCACCATCAGCGCCGCCGGCAACAGCAGCGCCAGCAACCAGTCGGGCACTTGCCGGCGCCGGGACGGCCCAGGCTCGGCATCCGTCTCGGCATCTGTCTCCGCGTCGGCCTCGGACAGCCCGGCAGGCCCAGGCTGGATGCGGGCGGGTCCGGCCTTCACGAGGCCAGCTTGTCGGCGAAGCTCGGGTCGATCAGCTCCCGCGTGAGCGCCACCACGTCCAGCTCCGGGCCGAGCACCCCGGCCTTCTGCAACGCGAGCCCGGCCTTGACGATGGTGGCGGCCTGCACCGCGCCGATCCGGCCGCTGGACAGGTCGGTCCGCTCCAGCTGCCGGGCCACGACAGCGTCGGGCAGCTTCATGGCCGCGGCCAGCATCGCCTGCAGCTCCTGGGGGTTGGCGACGGCCCAGGCCAGGGCCTGCTCGTAGCGGGCCAGCACGCGGCCGACTGCCTCCGGGTGTTCCGCCGCGAAGGCCTCGCGCACGTTCAGCACGCCCCAGGTGTTGGCCTCTGCCCGCCGGTAGAACAGGCGCGCGCCGCCCTCGACCTCGGCGGATGCCATGATCGGGTCCAGCCCGGCCCAGGCAGCCACGTCGCCGCGCTCCAGCGCGGTCCGGCCATCGGCGTGCTGCAGCAGCACGAGCTTCACGTCGCGCTCGGACATCCCGGCCTCCGCCAGCGCGCGGACCAGGAAGACGTGGGGGTCCGTGCCGCGCGTGACCGCGATGCGCTGGCCCCGCAGGTCCGCGACGGTCCGCACCGGGCTGTCCCCCCGCGTCACCAGCGCGGTCCACTCGGGATGCGAGAACACGTAAACCGACCGGATGGGGTTGCCGCCCGCCCGCCCGATCAGCGCCGCCGCCCCGGCGGTGGAGCCGAAGTCCAGCGATCCCGCGTTCAGGAACTCCAACGCCTTGTTAGACCCGGCCGACTGCACCCAGCGCACCGAGACGCCGTCGCGGGCGAACTCGGTTTCCAGCAATTCTTGCTGGCGCAGCACCAGGCTGACCGGGTTGTAGGTCGCCCAGTCCAGCCGCAACTCGTGCAGCGGCGCGCCCCGGGCGGGCACGGCGGCAATGGCCGACCCTGCCGCCAGCAGCGTCAACAGGGTCCGGCGGGACAGCAGGTGGTGCATGTCGAGGCTCCGTGTCGAGGGTAAGCGGCTTATTTCGCTGCGCGCCGGGCGGGCGCGGCGACGTCGGCGATCACCTCGCCGAACCGCCCGGCGCGGACCGGGCCGAGGTCGCCGGTCGGCGCACGCAGCGGCAGCAGCACGCCGAAGCAGCCCAGCTTATCTGCCGCCCGGGCGATCTGGCCGAGGTCGCTGAGCGTCACGTGACGCGCCCCGGTGCTGCTCCCAAGAGTGCTGGTCCCAAAGTCAGCGCCCGTCCCCGTGCGTCGGCAGGAACCGCAGGATGTCGGTTTCAGCCACGGCGGCGGTCATGCCTGCGGATGCCAGACCGCGGCCGCCACGTCCAGCCGCCGCGGGATCAGCTTGAGATCGAAGAAGGTGTCGGCGATGCGCTGCTGGTCGGCGGCGACCTCGGGCGACAGCGGCGCCACGCCATAGCCCAAGCGTCCGACGGCGCGGGCGACGACGGGCTGGGGCAGGCTCATGCTGGCGGCCAGCAGGCGCGCGGCCTCAGCCTGGTTCTGCTCGGCCCAGCGGTCGGTGGCGTCAACCTGGGCGTTGAGCAGGCGCAGGATGTCCGGCTGCGTGCCCGCGAAGTCCCGCGTGGCCAGGAAGAACTGCCGGTTGGGCGCAAGCCCGGTGCCGTCGGCCAGCGTGCGCGCGCCCGTGGCCTCCTGCGCCGCCGACAGGAACGGGTCCCAGATGGCCCAGGCGTCCACGGCGCCACGCTCGAACGCCGCCCTGGCATCGGACGGCGCCAGGTAGGCGGTGCTGATGTCGGAGGGCTTCAGCCCGGCGCTGGCCAGCGCCCGCACCAGCAAGTAGTGGACATTGGACCCCTTGTTGAGCGCAACGGTGCGGCCCCGAAGGTCGGCCAGGGTGCGGATGGGCGAGTCTCTGGCCACCAGGATCGCCTCGCCCGCAGGCGACGGCGGCTCATGCCCGACATATAGCAGCGGCGACCCGGCCGCCTGCGCGAAGATGGGCGGCGCCTCGCCCGTGGTGCCGAAGTCCAGTGCCCTGGCGCTCAGGGCCTCCAGCAGTTGCGGGCCGCCGGTGAACTCGTGCCAGGACACGCTCCAGCCCAACGGCTGCAGGGCACGCTCCAGCTCCCGCCGCTCACGCAGGATGATGAGGGTGCCGTACTTCTGCACGCCGACGTGGACCACCTTGCCAGCCGCCCGGGCCGGGGCGGCCCAAGCAGCGGCGGCAGCGGCGCCCGCTGCCAGCACCCTGCGCCGGCCGAGGCTGGGCGATGGTCCGATCATGGATGGCGCTCCGGGCAGAGCAAGGCCGGATGGCCTGGCTTGAGTCGCCATACGTTTGTTACCGCCGGTCTATTCGCCTCAAGACACCGGCATAAGTTTGCAAGCAGCGACCATAATTTGCACTTGTGGCAGCGGGATGCTTTCGTTTTGCTGCGTCTCAAGAGCATATGGTTCTGTTCCGGGTTATTCGATTCGTTGCAGCAGGCTCCAGAACGGTCCCGGCTTTGCGACGGCAGTTGGCCCGGAGCATGGGAAACTCCCCCTGGCAGGCCCGACAGCAATCCAAACCTACGAAAAGCATCCGCGGCTTCCAGCAGATTTCTTTTTGCCGGGAACGCTTTGAAATATCGTCGCGCCTGATTGACGGGACATGCGGCCAACGTCATCCATTTGCCTGCCCTGATTACGCCCGCCGCGCACCGGTCCTTTGGCGTCGGAAGGGCAGCACGGCGCTGCGATGCCCACTTCCGACCTGACGATCCGCTGTACACCAGTCAACCCAGTCAAAGCTGCGCCCGAGGCCAGCCATCGAAGTCGAGGCAAGCATGTTCCAAGCTCATGTGATCGAGGTCGAGGGGACCTTCATAGGTGCCGCCGTGGCGGTCCAGGACGGCTACCTGTTCCGGTCCGTCCATCCCAGGCTGGAGAGCCTCGACAGTTGGACGTGCGCGTCACTGGGTGAGGTGCGCCGGGTAGCGCACAGGTACCTCATGGCCGGACGAAGCGGGGCGCCAACCCCTTCCCACCTTCCCCAGGCACTGGCACGGCACGGCACGGACGCTGCTCGGCCAACCCACCGCGCGCCGCCCGCGGCATCGGGGCTGTCCCGATGGATGGCGGCATGGCTGAACGTTTCCTCCCAAACTGGCCGGGGCGGACCGCCCCGGCCTTTTTTGGGCGGAAGGCCCGCCGCCGTGCAGTCCTTAGGCTACTACCAGGGCCCGCAGCTTCCGGCATGGTGAGCATGGCGCCCCTCGGCCCCAGGGATGCGCCAGCGGTCTCGGCCAGTCCGGTTGCCCAGGTTTCCCAGGTGTCCAAGCGGTTCGGGCCGGTGGCGGCACTGCATGACGTGTCGCTCGACGTGCCACGGGGCCGGGTGCTGGGCATCATCGGCCGCAGCGGGGCGGGCAAGTCCACGCTGATCCGCCTGCTGAACGGCCTGGAGCGCCCGGACAGCGGCTCCGTCCGGATCGAGGGGCAGGAGCTGACCGGCCTCAGCGAGCGCGCCCTGCAGCCCGTGCGCCAACGCATCGGCATGATCTTCCAGCACTTCAACCTGCTGTCGGCCAAGACCGTCGCCGCCAACGTCGCCCTGCCGCTGCGCATCGTCGGCCGCGCCAAGCCGGAGCGCACGCGCCGGGTGGCCGAGCTGCTGGACCTGGTGGGCCTGTCCGACAAGGCCGCCGCCTACCCGGCGCAGTTGTCCGGCGGGCAGAAGCAGCGGGTCGGCATCGCCCGCGCCCTGGCCGCCGACCCGGCGCTGCTGCTGTCGGACGAGGCGACCTCCGCGCTCGACCCGGAAACCACGGCGTCCATCCTCGCGCTGCTGCGCGACATCAACCGTCGCCTCGGCCTCAGCATCGTGCTGATCACCCACGAGATAGGCGTGATCCGCGTCGTCGCCGACGAGGTCGCGGTCCTGGAGGGCGGCCCGGTCCGGCCTGACCCGCCGCCCAAGCGACCGCTCTCTGTGATGCTCGCAACACCATAATGACCCAGGAAGGCAACGGGCGAAGCTGCCCCATAGCCACCTGGGAAAACTTGTCCCTAGGCGTAGCAGTATGCTGGCATTTAAACAGTCGATTGCCTGACGTTAGTTCGTCGTAACATGATGAGATGTGAATGTGGCAAACTCGCCACTCCGCAAGTTAGAAAGCGTGCCCTTTCATCACTGCTTCTTAAGATTTGCGCTCCGGCGTGATCGCCTGGCTGCGAAAGTATCTGGAGACTGCTCCGCGATGGCAATAAATGTGCGGCTTCGTCCACGAGTCGCCGGCATACAGGACCTTGCCGGCATAGGAGTCCTTGCTGGCATAGGTGTCCTGGCCTGCGTAGCCAAACCTGCGGCAGCACAGGACGCCACGACGCAGCGAGCAATCCAAGAGTTGAAGGCGCTCGTGCAGCAACAGGCTGCGATGATGCAGACGCTGCAACAACGACTGGACGGGTTGGAGACCCGGCAGCGTGTGCCAAACGGCCGTTCCCCCGCCAAGCCCAGCGTGACAACCCCAGCGGTTAGCACAGCCCAGGCTAACCCTCCTCCCCCCACCGTATCGACCAGTGGGTCCTATGAGCTGGGCGCTCCCCCCGGCGTGCAACCGCTCACAGTCGGGCCTGTGGGCAAGGTTCCGGCCCCGTCCGACCAGAACGTTGCCGTGACGCAGCAGCCAAGCAACCTGCCGGCCCGGTCGGTCGTGCCACCCTTCACCGCCGCGAACACCGGCCAGCCCGGCGGCGTGGCCCCCATCCCGGGTGCGGCGGTTTCGGGCGGCGCTGACCGCATCCGCCTGTCCCTCTCCGGCCAGGTGAACCGCGGGCTGCTGTATGGCAACGACGGCCGGGCATCGGACGTACGAAACGTGGACAACAACAACTCGTCCACCCGGTTCCGCATTGTCGGCGAGGGGCAGATCAACGACACCGCCTCGGGCGGCGTGAACATCGAGGCCGAATTCCGACCCAACTCGTCCGCCAGCACCGCTTTGACGCAGAACCTGCCGCAGCCTGCCTCGACCACGACACCGACGGCGCGGCAGGTCGAGGCCTACCTGCAAGATAGCCGCTATGGCAGCGTGCGGCTTGGTTTCGGCAGCACCGCGTCGTACTTGACAGCGGAGGTGGACCTGTCCGGAACCGGCGTCGCGTCCTATGTCAATATATCCGACCTGGACGGCGGCTTTGCCTTCCGGCAACGCAACGCCGCCCTCGTACCGACGACGAGCGGCAAGTTCGTGCTATCCCCAGCGCAGTCTTATGGCCCTGCGGTCAGCTCGGTCTTCTACTACTTCGATGGAGCGGCCCGCGACGACCGGATCCGTTACGACTCGCCGGTGTTCTATGGCTTCCAGGCTTCGGCGTCCGTCATCGATGGCGGCGCCGTCGATGCGGCGTTGCGGTATTCAGGCGCGTTCAGGGATGCCCAGCTAGTCGCTGCGTTCGGCTTCGTCGATGCCGTATCCCGTAACCATCTCACGCAAGCCAACGTATCCGGCTTCCCAGGAGCGGCCGCCAACCTTTACGGCTATGCAGGGGTGCCCACCGGGGCAAACGGCACACAGACCATCGGAACGGCAGTCACCCCGGCCGCTGGCGACGTGTCGGCAAACGGCAGCTACCAATACGATGGCAGCGTCTCGCTGCTGCTAAGGAATGGGCTGAACTTCACCCTCGCTGGCGGCTACCGGGATGTCATCTATAAGGACCCACAGGGACGCAGCCTTACCCCGGCAATGCTGTATGGCAAAATTGGCTACCGGGCGAACCTGCTTCCAAATGTCGGCCTCACCGCTTTGTCTATCGACTATGGCCAAAATTTTGCATTGCAGTTCGCCGGCGACCGTGCGCATGCTTACAGCGGATCAGTGGTGCAGAACATCGACGCCGCGGCAACTGAGCTGTATCTGACCGGGCGGGTGCAGACGTTGCACCGGACCTATGCCGAGTACGACGATATCGTTGCCGTCCTGCTTGGCGCGCGAACCCGTTTCTGATGCTGGTGCACACCCTCCTAGTTGTCGCAGCACTAAGCCTGGTGGGCGGATGTGGGCTAAAGCCGGCCCCCTTTCCAACACCAGACTCTAAACTGGGCGACCACCCGGGCTTGCTGTCTGGACCGAGTGGCAACATGGTCATCTTCCACCAGTAATCGGCGGTAGATAATTGTTAGTTGCCTGCTGGTTTCGGCTCCGGGGCACGCGGGCTACTCTCGCCGGCCGACCCGTCGGAAGCAGCATCGCCAGCCCTATTTGGGTTCCTGGAAGCCCTTGATTTCATTGTGGCGCGCGTGTGATTCGGCAAGTTATCGTGTGCAGCGTCGTATGGCGACTGACCTGCGCCCACATCGGGTGACAGCTGATAGGTTCCGCGGCTAGGCGGCGTGGTCGTCCCTGGGCGAGGCTGCGCCAGGGCAGGGTTTGATGCGAGCATCACTAGAGAGGCAGCCATCGTGACCTGGCGCATGGCGATAAATCCCTGTCTAAGCTAAAGCAACGCTTCCACGGCGTCGCGGGTTTCCGTGCCGGTGACCAGAAACGAAACAGTCCATGTCGGCAACCATACCCTGAACGAGGCAGGCCACCAGTGCACGCCTGGATTTAGGGAGCCTGATGGCAGGTGTGCAGGGAGCGGCACACGGAGGGATGCCAGCAGTTTTGGCGGCTGGAAAACCTTGCCCACGCACCCCGGTTCCGCATGTTGAACCAGGCGCCGGCTTGTGTGGCTACCCGGCCAGGCGGTCGGTGGCCACGGCCTGGACTGGATGCTGCGCCGTCCCGGTGTCCAGCACGGCCCGTGCGATCTCCTCCGCGACGGAGCGCGCCTGCACCCGGACGTCGGGCACGGCCGTGCATTCCCAGAACACGCCGCGGACAATGGGGCCAAGTGCCCAAAGCCCCGCCGCCGCACCTCCGTCCCGCCGCACGATCCGCAGCGAGGGCGTGACGTCCAGCCCCATCCCGTGCGGGTCGGTCCGCGCCAGGCCGGTGGCAACTAGGTGCGCCACCAGGCCGTCCGCCGCCGCGCCGCCGCCGATGCCGGTCGCGTAGATCACTTTTTGGGCCATGACCTCCTCGGTGCCGGACGCCCCCCGGTCCTGGATCACCACCCGTGCGGCGCGGCCCGCCGGCCCCTCAACGGCATCGGCCGCCAGCACGCGCCCCCGCTTCAGGCGCAGCACGCCGCGGGCCACCAGGCCGTCGAACGCATCGGCGACCACGGGCGCCATCCGGTGCCGGTGGGCGTCCCAGTATGGCCGGAGGTGGCGCAGGAAGCGGTCCCGCTCGGCCTGTGGGAGGCCCTGCCATAGCCCGGCCGTCACCGGGCGCATCCCATCCACCACCGCGCGCCAGTCAACGCCCTGCGCCGCCGCGTCGCGCACCCTGCGCCGCACGGCCCGCACAAGGGCGGACAGCGACCGGCCCTCCTCGTCACGGAACGGCGGACACGGCCAGGCCGGACCCGGCGGCGCATGGCGCTGCGGCACCAGGCCGCGCCGGGACAGCGCGATGACCGGCCCGTCGAAGCCGCGCGCATGCATCGCCAGCGCAAGGTCCACCATCGTCAGCCCCGTGCCCACGATCAGCACGGGCTCGCCGGGCCGCAGGCCGGCCGTCGCCCCGGCGGCCCAGGGATCGTGGAACACCACGCCGTCGCACGGCCGGCTCGACGGCAGCGTGCCGCTGGCGATGACAACTGCGGCTGCCGCCACCCTCCGCCCGCTGGCGCAGGTCATGCTCCATCCGCCCTCCACGGCGGCAAGGCTGACGACATCGTCCGAGCACAGGCGCACGCGCCCGCCCGACAGAGTCATCTCATCGTACAGCAGGGCGCGCAGGTAGCGGCCATAGAGGCGCCGGCTGGCAAAGGGGCCGGCTTCCGTCGCCTGGATCTCGCCGGGCCAGCGCCCGGCCTGTCCGGCCAGCCACCGCTCGAAATGGCCGGGGTCGTCCGGCAGGGCGCTCATGTTGGCCGAGCGCACGTTCAACAGGTGCGGGGCGATGGTCTCGGCATAGGCTGGGCCGCGGGCGAACCGGCCGGTGCGGTCGAACAGGACGACCACCCAGTCCGGCGGCAGCGCGTGCCGCAGGTGGATCGCGGCCATCGTGCCCGAGAACCCGGCGCCGACGATGGCGACCACCTTGCCGTCACCCGCATCCCCGCGCCCCACGCGCAGCGGCATCGAGAGCGCGGCAGGGTTCCGGATCGCTGTTTTGCTGGTGAGCATCATGCCGGGCCTCCAGGCAAGTTGGACGTGGGCGGGGCGGAGCAGGCCAGTTTCCCAGCCGGCAAGTCAAGACATTCGGAACCCGATTGGGCGCGTCTGCATCCGAATAGAGATGAATTCTAAAAACGGTGTTTCTGGAGAAAACACATTGCATACCGGAGGCCGACAATGGTCGCAGCTTGCAAAACACATAATCCGGCCTGCAGGGACTATAACCGCTGACCTTTATGGGCAACGATGGCGGCTTACCGGCGACACCACGTCAAACAGATCAACAGGCCCAGCGCATGTCTCCGCGTTCCCAATTTTTGCTGCAACGCCCGGCGGCGCCCCCAGCCGTCCACCCAGGCGTCGAGGACGCCGAGGAGGGCCAGCGTGCGCTCCGGTGGTCCCTGGACGAGTTCAAGGGCCGCATCGCCATCGTGTCCTCCTTCGGGGCAGAGTCGGCTGTGCTGCTCGCCCTGGCGGCCGACATAGACCCGGCGGTGCCGGTCCTGTTCCTCGAAACCGGCCAGCACGCCCCGGAGACGCTGGCATACCGGCACCTTTTGACCGGCGCGCTCGGCTTGCGCGATGTCCGCGACATCCGGCCGGCGTCGGGTGCGCTCACGCAACGCGACCCGGACGGCGTCCTATACGCCTTCGACCCCGACGCCTGCTGCGCGCTGCGCAAGGTGGAGCCGCTGGAGCAGGCGCTGCAGCCGTTCGCGGCCTGGGTCACGGGCCGCAAGCGGCACCAGGCCGTCACGCGCGCCGCCCTGCCCGTCATCGAGCAGGTGGACGGGCGCACGAAGGTCAACCCGCTCGCCCACTGGACCGCCGCGATGATCGAGGCGGAGTTCGCCCGCCGCGGCCTGCCCCCGCACCCGCTCACGGCCCGGGGCTTCGCCTCCATCGGCTGCACCCCCTGCACCCGGTCCATCCTGCCCGGCGCGGACCTGCGCAGCGGGCGCTGGGCGGCCACCGCCAAGACCGAGTGCGGCATCCACCGCCCGACCGAATGTTCGACGGAAAGACCGTGATGACCGACCTGGACCAACTGGAAGCGCAGAGCATCTTCGTCCTGCGCGAGGCTTACCACCGGCTGCGGCCGCTCGGCCTGCTGTGGTCGCTCGGCAAGGACAGCAACGTGCTGCTGTGGCTGGCGCGCAAGGCGTTCCTCGGCCGGGTGCCGGTGCCGGTCTACCATGTGGACACCGGCAAGAAGTTTCCCGAGATGTACGCCTTCCGCGACCACTATGCCGCGGAGTGGGGCCTCGACCTCCGCATCGGCGACTGCCCGCCGGTGGAGGCGATTGACCCGACGCTGCCGCCCGCTGCCCGGTCCGCCGCGCGCAAGACCGCCGGGCTTGCCGCGGTGATCGAGCGCGACCGCCTGGCTGGTGTCGTCGCCGGCATCCGGCGGGACGAGCAGGCGACGCGCGCCAAGGAGCGCGTGTTCAGCCCCCGTGCCGCCAGCCACCGCTGGGACGTGCGCAACCAGCCGCCCGAGTTCTGGGACCAGTTCGCGACGCCTGCGGAGGCCGGCGCCCACGTCCGCGTCCACCCCTTGCTCGCCTGGCGCGAGTTGGACGTGTGGCGCTACATCGAGCGGGAGGGCATCCCGGTCGTGGACCTCTACTTCGCGCGCGACGGCTGGCGCTACCGTTCGCTCGGCGACCAGGACATCACTGCCCCGGTGTCCAGCGTGGCCAGGACGATCCCGGAAATCCTGGCGGAGCTGCGCGGCTCCCGCGAGGCCGAGCGGGCCGGACGTGCCATGGACAACGAGACCGAGGATGCGTTCGAGCGGCTGCGCGTCGCGGGATACCTGTGATGGACACCCTCCTGGACGCCGCCCCGGCCCAGCCGGCCGCACTGCCGGCCGCTCAGCCAGCCAACGACACGGTCGCAGCCGAGAACGAGCTTGCGACCCGCATCGTCATCGTCGGCCATGTGGACCACGGCAAGAGCACCCTGATCGGCCGCCTGCTGCACGACACCGGCAACCTGCCGGAGGGCCGCATGGACGCGGCCCTGGCCAGCAGCGCGCGCCGGGGCCTGAAGGTCGAGTGGTCGTTCCTGCTCGACAGCCTGCAGGCCGAGCGCGACCAGGGCGTGACCATCGACAGCACACGCCTGCCCTTCGTGCTGGACGGGCGGCCGTTCGTGATCGTCGATGCGCCGGGCCACCGGCAGTTCCTGCGCAACATGGTGACGGGTGCGGCCGGGGCGGCGGCAGCGGTGCTGGTGGTCGATGTCGCCGAGGGCGCGCAGGAGCAGACCCGGCGCCATGCCGTGCTGCTGCGGCTGATCGGCGTGCGCCACGTGATCGTGCTGCTGAACAAGGCGGACCTACTGGACTTCGATCCCGTGCGCGTCGCATCGGCCACCCGCGCCATCACGGCGCTGCTGGAACAGCTGGAGCTTAGCCCGGCGGCGGTCATCCCGGCGTCGGCCCGGCTCGGCGACAACGTGGCGTCGCGCTCGGCCCGGACGGGCTGGTATCGCGGCCCGACCTTGACGGAGGCGCTATCCGTCGTGCCGCCGCTGGCGTCGCGCGCCGAGCGTCCGCTGCGGCTGCCGGTGCAGGACGTTTACCGCTTCGACAGCAAGCGGATCGTGGTGGGCCGGATCGAGGGAGGGCGGATCGCGGTGGGCGATACTCTGGTCATCGGCACTCAAGGCGCGGTGGCCAAGGTCGCCACGCTGGAAGGATGGCCCAACGGCGGCGGCAAGGAGGCGGAAGCCGGCCAGTCCGTCGCGCTGACCCTGGCGCCCGATGTCGTGGTGGAGCGCGGCGACCTGCTCCATGCCGGCGCGCACCCGCCGCTGCGCGCGGCCCGCATCCGCGCCCGGCTGTTCTGGCTGCGCCAGGAGCCGCTGCGCCTGGGCGAGTCCTTCCGCCTGCGCCTATCCACGGCCGAGTACGCCGTCACCGTCGCCGCGATCACCTCCGTGGTCCGCATAGACGACTTGACGGACCAGCCGGCCGACCACGTGCCGCCGGAGGGCTTCGCCGACGTGGTGCTGGCCGCCAGCGAGAGCATCCCGTTCGACCCGTTCGAGCCGGGGTCGCTCGGCGGGCGCGGGGTGCTGGTGGACCTACACGGGCGCATCGTCGGCGGCGCGCCGCTGATCGGCCCGGCGCCGCTGTCCGCCACCGGACGCTCGGTGTTCCCGGTGGACAGCGCCGTGTCGGCCTGGGACCGGGCGCAGGCCAAGCGGCACCGCAGCGGCGTGTTCTGGATGACGGGCCTGCCGGGGGCGGGCAAGAGCACGGTAGCGCGCGCGGCGGAGGCGCTGCTGTTCCGGCGCGGCCTGGATGTGACCGTGCTGGACGGCGACACGCTGCGGGCGCGGCTGTCGTCCGACCTGGGCTTCTCGCCGGAGGACCGGCGCGAGAACATCCGGCGCGCGGCCGTCGTCGCGCGCCTGATGGCCGACGCCGGGCAGGTCGTGCTGGTGGCGCTGATCTCGCCCCGGGCGGACGACCGCGCGCTGGCCCGGCAAACGGTCGCCGAGGGGTTCCGCGAGATCTACGTGGACGCCGACCGCGCGGTGTGCGAGGCGCGCGATCCCAAGGGCCTGTACGGCGCCGCCCGCGCCGGCCGGCTGTCCGGCTTCACCGGCGTGGACGCGCCGTATGAGCTGCCGGCCGCGCCAGACCTGGTCATCGGCACCGCCAACGCCACGGTCGGCAGCTCCGCCGAGCGCCTGGCCGCTTTTGTCGCCGACGCCGTTGCCCTGCCGGGGCTTGCGCCCCGTGCAGGCGGCGGTGACTGAACCGCTGCACGGAGGATCCTGCCCATGAACATCCGACGCCGTGCCGCCCTGGGCGGCCTGCTCGCCGCTGCCCTGCCCGGCTTGCCAGCGCACGCCCAGCCCGCGCCGACGACGCTGCTGAACGTGTCCTACGACCCGACGCGGGAGCTGTATGCCGCCATCAACCCGGCGTTCGCCGCGGCCTGGAAGAAGCAGACCGGCGGGGACGTGCAGGTGCGGGCCAGCCACGGCGGCTCCGGCGCGCAGGCCCGGGCGGTGATCGACGGCTTGGAGGCGGACGTGGTGACGCTGGCCTTGCAGTCCGACATCGACGCGATCAGCGAGCGCGCTGGGCTGATCGCGCCGGACTGGCGGGACCGGCTGCCCAACAGGTCCGTGCCCTACACCTCGACCATCCTGCTCGTGGTCCGCAAGGGCAACCCGAAGGGGATCAAGGACTGGGGCGACCTGGTGCGGCCGGGGGTGTCCGTCATCACGCCCAACCCCAAGACTTCGGGCGGGGCGCGGTGGAACTACCTCGCCGCGTGGGGCTGGGCCTTGCACGCCCAGGGCGGCGATCAGGCCAAGGCGCGCGCCTACGTGGCCGAGCTGTTCAAGCACGTCCCGGTGCTGGACACCGGGGCGCGGGGCAGCACCATCACCTTCGCCCAGCGCAACCAGGGCGACGTGCTGGTGGCCTGGGAAGACGACGCGAACCTGGCCGTCCGCCAGATGGGCCGCGACAGGCTGGAGATCGTCGTGCCGAGCGTCACCATCGTGGCCGAGCCGGTCGTGGCCGTGGTGGACAAGGTGGTGGACCGCCGCGGCAGCCGCGCCCTGGCGGAAGCATACCTCCGCTTCCTGTGGACGCCGGAGGCGCAGGAGATCGCGGCGCAGAACTACTACCGCCCTTCCGACCCCGCGGTCCTGGCCCGGCACGCCGACCGGTTCCCCACGGTGAACACCTTCACCATCGCCGACACCTTCGGCGAGTGGCGCGACGTACAGCGCGGGCACTTCGGCGACGGCGGCGTGTTCGACCAGATCTACGCCCCGGGACGGTAGCGCCATGCAGCGGCGGGTCCTGCCCGGCTTCGGCCCGACCCTGGGCTTCTCCGGCGCCTGCCTGGGGCTGAGCGTGCTGCTGCCGCTGACCGGGCTGGAGGAGGCGCTGCGCGCCCGCGGCAGCCGCGCGCAACTGGTCGCGGCGACATGATCCACCTTGACGGGATCACCAAGCAGGTCGGCGCGAGCCGCATCCTGGACAGGCTAAGCCTGCATATCACGGAGGGCAGCTTCGTGGCGCTGCTCGGCCCTTCAGGGTCGGGCAAGACGACGCTGCTGCGGGTGATCGCCGGGCTGGACGGGGCGGATTCCGGGGTGCTGCACCTGGATGGGCGGCCAGCCCACGACCTGCCGCCGGGCCAGCGCGGCCTGGGCTTCGTGTTTCAGGGCTACGCGCTGTTCGGGCACATGACGGTCGCGCGCAACATCGCCTTCGGCCTGCAGGTCCGCCGCCCCCGCCCGCCCCGGCACGAGATCGCGGCCACGGTCGAACGGATGCTGGCGCTCGTCCGGCTGCAAGGGCTGGGCGACCGCCTGCCGTCGCAGCTCTCCGGCGGGCAGCGGCAGCGCGTGGCGCTGGCGCGGACCTTGGCGGTGGAGCCGCGCATCCTGCTATTGGACGAGCCGTTCGGCGCCCTGGACCGCCAGGTGCGCGAGGAACTGAGGCTGGAGCTGCGCCGCATCCACGACGCGCTCGGCACCACCACGCTGTTCGTGACGCATGACGAGGAGAAAGCGATGGCGCTGGCCGACCGCGCCGTGGTGCTGGACCGCGGCCGGCTGGCGGCCGAGCGTGCCGGACACGGCCAGCCCGCACGACAGGCCGGCCAGGCGCCCGAACCTGCCTGCGGCGTGCCGCAGGCCCTGTTCCCGCAGTCCCGCATCGCCAGGGCATGACACGGTCCCTGCACATCACATCAGCCGGCGAGCTGCCCGTGCGGTGGCGGCTGCCCTGGCCACGCCGCGCGCCGCCTGACCCGGCGCGGGCTACTCCGCGGCTCGGCGCCCGTCCTGCTGCGCGAAAAACCTGTTCTCCGGCCGTGCCAGCCCCAGGTTGTTGCGCAAGGTCGTGCCGGCATAGGACTGCCGAAAGATGCCGCGCCGTTGCAGCTCGGGCACGACCAAGTCCACGAAGTCGTCCAGGCCCTGCGGCACTGTCGGGAACATGACGTTGAAGCCGTCCGCCGCGTCTGCCTCCAGCCAGGCCTGCATGGTGTCGGCGACCTCCACGGCGGTGCCCACCATCTGCAACCCGGCGTAGCCGCCCACCAGTTGCGCCAACTGCCGCACGGTCAGGTTGTCACGCCGGGCCAAGGCGACCAGCGTGGCCTGGCCGCTCTGCCCCTGGTTCGTCACCGGCAGCTCCGGCAGCGGCGCGTCCAGGTCGAAGCCGGATGTGTCCACGCCCAGCCGTATCGACAGGTTCGGGACACCGCTGTCGGGGTGCACAAGGCTGTCGAGCAGCGCCTTCTTCTCCTGCGCCTCCTCCGTCGTGCGGCCGACGACGACGAGCGCGCCAGGCAGAACCTTGAGGCTTGCCGGGTCGCGGCCTACGGCGAGCATCCGGGCCGACAGGTCGGCCCGGAATGCCTGCCCGTCCGCCAGCGTGCGACTGCTGCCGAACACGACCTCCGCGGTTTCCGCTGCCAGTTGCCGGCCGGCGTCGCTGGCGCCGGCCTGGACGATCACCGGCCAGCCCTGGACGGGGCGGGCGATGTTCAGGGGCCGCGGACGTTCAGGTGCTCGCCGTGGTGGTCCAGCGTGTGCAGCCGCCCGGGATCGAAGAAGATGCCGCTCGTGGGGTCGCGCACCCAGGCGTCGTCGGCCCAACTGTCCCACAGGCCTGTCACGACGGCGTGGAACTCGCGGGCGCGGCGGTAGCGTTCGTCGTGCTCGACATGCTCGGTGCGGCCGAAGTTGAGCGCGGCGTCGGGGTTGCTGGTGGTGACGACGTTCCAGCCGGCGCGGCCGGCGCTGATGTGGTCGAGGGAGGCGAAGCGCCGGGCGATGTGGTAGGGCTCGTCGAAGGTGGTGCTGGCGGTGGCGACCAGGCCGATACGCTGCGTGACCATGGCCAGGGCCGACAGCAGGGTCAGCGGCTCGAACGAGGTGGCGGTGCCGCTGCGGCGCAGGGCGGCCATCGGCATGTTCAGCACGGCCAAGTGGTCGGCCATGAAGAAGGCGTCGAAGCAGCCGCGCTCCAGCGTCTGGATCATGCTGACGAGGTGGGCGAGGTTGAAGTTGGCATCCGGCCAGGCACCGGGCACGCGCCACCAGGCAGTGTGGATGCCGACCGGGCGCATGAAGGCGCCGAGGTGAAGCTGCTTGGTCATGGATACTCCAGGGATATGGGCACAACGCAGGTTGTCCCGCAGGCAGGATGCCGGCAGCGGGACGAGCAAGGCCGCAAGCGGCGCATGGCCGTTAGCGCCGCGCCTGTAAGGCGGCAGGCTCGGCCCGCAGCCCGGCCGCACCGGCCCCCCATGCGTCGGCATAGGGCGATGCCGCCGGGGCGTGCGGCGCGATCCGGCACGTGGCCACGGCGGCCCCCAACGCGGCGGCTGTAACCGCGACCGCCTTCAGCACGGCCCGGGGGCGTGGCGCCGGCACGGACGGGTCGGCGTGGTCCGGCAGCATCGGGTCAGGCGGCTCCTGGACCGCTGAGGCTGGTGTCGAACGTCGCCGTCATCAGACCGCGCCTGGAAATGCCTTGTGCGCGCATGCTGGTGTGCTCCTGTTTGCCGCCGGCTCAGCCGCCGATGCCCAGTTTGGCGAATTCGGCGTCGGTCAGGGGGTCGGGCAGGGATGCGGCGGGACATCGCGGGGCTTCGCCTGCCAGAAACCGGCCCAGCCGGGCCGGCAGTGTCCCGAACCGGCCGGACAGGTCGGCGGCGATGCGCGCCGCAGCAGACCACAGGGCCACGACGTGCACGGCGTGCATCGTGGCAGTGCCGTCCCGCAGGCTGCCCAGCACGCCGACCAGGTCCGTTTCGGTGACTTCTTGTGCCTCGCCGGGGCCGCCCGGCTGCGGCAGGGCGATGCGGACCAGTCCTGTGGCGAGGAAGCAGTGGGCCATGTTGGTCTGGTTCGATGGGTTGGGGTGGACGGCGGCGACGCGCTCGATCCTGCCGCCCGAGTATCCCGTTTCTTCCCGCAGCTCCCGGCGGGCCGCAGCCTCGGCGGCCGCTGCACGGTCGCTGCCGTCGCCAGGGTCGACCAGGCCGCCCGGCAGCCCGGTCAGCACGGCGCCGACCCCGTGCCGATACTCCCGCACCGTCAGCAGCCGCTGGCTGTCTCCGGTAAGCGGGACGACCGCGACCCAGTCCGGGGCCTCGATCACGTGATACGGCCCGAACACGTCGCCGTCTGCCGTGCGGACACGGTCGCTGCGGATGCGCAGCCAGGGGTCGGTGAACGCGGCCGTGCTGTCCAGCACCGTCCAGGGGGCAAGGGCTGTCATAGGGCTGCCGCCCGCAGGCAGGACGTGGGGCGTGCCGAAACCAGGCCAATGCGGGGCGGGGTCATGTTGGCCTCATGCTGGTTTCAGGGGTGGAAAGGATGCCGTCCTGCCCGCATGGCAGCAGCCGCAGGCCGCTCCGGGGCTGCGCGCCGGCTGGCAGGTCCAGGCGCAGCAGCGCACGGTCAGTGGCACCCCAGGCATGCTTGTAGGGTTCAGCCCCGCGCAGAAAGTCCAGCTCCTGCGCGCCGTCGGCCCGGGCGGTGCCGATGGCGGCGCCGATCAGCACTGTGCCCAGGCCGAGCCGTGCGTAGGCCGGGTGGATGCCGCTGAGATATGCGTAAGCCCGGTTCTGGACCTGGAACCCGTACAGCACGGCCACCGTGCGCGCGCCGTCCCGCAGGCGGTGCAGGCGCAACGTGTCCGTCCGGGCCAGAGCCCGGGCGGCCTGGCGGTGGAAAGCCTGGACGGGCGCCGGCGCCAGCACACCCGCTTCGCCCCGCACCTGCCACTGCGCGGCGTGCAAGGCGAACAGGTCGTCCATCGCATCCAGGCCGGGCTGGTCCAGCAGCAGTCCGGCCTCCGCCGCCATGCGCTCCGCCCGCGCCAGCCGGCACCGGGGGCCGGACCGGGACGGCAGCGCCGCGAACCGCTCCAGGTCGAGCACGGGCGACACGCTTTGCAGGGCCGACTTCACGGCCGGGCCGTGCAGGGCGCTGCCGGACGGGATCTCATGCAGCTCGCACTGGTCCCAACCGTCCCTATCCGTCCGGACCGCGCGCATCAGCGCGGCGACGGCTTGGCGGGACCAGCGTGGGTCGGCCACGAGGTCGAAGGCATCCGACACGCTGATGCCAAGCGGCAGCAGGCGCGACGCGCCGCCATCCGGATAGATGAACATGGGCAGCACGGCCACCAGCCGCCCGTCCGCCCGGACCGTGAAAACCCGGAGCGCTCCGCCGCCCAAGGTCCGCCACCAGGCCAACAGCCAACCGGGATGGGTGAACGGCAAGGGTGCCTCCGCCCGCGACCAAAGAACCATCCACTCGGGCGCGAGGCGCTCCAAGGCCGGGAAGGCGCTGACCACGCCAACATCAAGGCCGGCCTCGTGCGCTCCGGCGTGCCGCCGCACGTTGGTTGCTTGTCCCTGCACGGTTACACCCACGGCAGGGTGGCGGACAGCGCCAGGGTGTCGTCCAAGTACAGCCTGTCCCCGCCGTCAGCCTCCCGCGCGGGGGATGCCAAGGCGACCAGGGAGGGCAGGAACGCCATCCAGTTGGGCCAGCAGGGCCAGGTGAGCCAGCCGGGCCCGGTCACGGCGTGTCGCCCGCCTGTTCGGCATGCTGCCCGTCGGGCAGGCGCCCCATCCGCATCAGTTGCGCGACGGCCCGCTGCACGTCGGGCAGGCTGCGCCATAGGCTGCGGTCCAGCGGCCCGGCCTGGGGATCAACGGCGACAAAGCGAAACGCCCCGCCCTGGCTCATGGCTGCCCCGGCGAACCGGCCGGACACTTCTATAACGTGCGACTGGTGCATCAGAAACCTCCAGGAACCCGCGCCGCGGGTCCTCCCTTGTCCGTCCACTGCGTCGATGGCGACCCGTCACGGCCGCATGGAGCGATGGCAGCTTGGACAGGGGCGGGCATGACGGGCCAAGGCGACGGTCACGGGTTCATGGTGCATGGGACCCTCCCCGGAGCAGCGCAATCCTCCCGCGCCCCGATGCACAACACCTGTATCAGAACACCAGTCCGCTCAAGTATAGAGTGAGCAGCGCAGACACTATGCAAGAACCGGCTGCGAAAGGTCGGGAAAAGGGAGGCCCATCCTGCCGCAGCCTCGCCCGGTGCAAGCCACGGCCACGCCGGGCCGGCCAGTCGAGGCCGGCCGGCGCCCTCAGCCATCCGGCTCGGCGGCCCGGCGGTCCCGGAAGACCCCTGCCGGCAGCGGGTAGGCGGTGGTGCCCTTCAGCCTCTCCATGGCGAAGCGCGACGTGACGTTCTTGAGCGGCACCGTGGCGATCAGGCGCTTGTAGAAGCCATCGAACTCCGCCATGCCCGCGACGGCGACGCGCAGCATGTAGTCCACCTCGCCGGCCATGCGGTAGGCGTCCATCACCTCCGGCATCGCCGCTAAGGTTGCTGCGAAGCTGGCCAACCAGTCCGGCGTATGCTCGTGCGCCTCGATGGCCACAAACACGATCAGGCCGACGCCGACCTGCTCCGGGTCCAGCAGGGCCACGCGGCGCTGGATGACGCCGGCCTGCTCCATCTTCTGGATGCGCTTCCACACCGGGGTGGCAGACAGGCCGACCTGCTCGGCCAGCTCAGACATCGCAACCGTCGCGTCCTGCTGCAGCAGGGCCAGCAGCTTGCGGTCCACCTCGTCCATCGCCTGCCTCCTGCTGCTTGGCACCCCAGCCCGCAGCAGCAAGCCTTGGGCACGCCGGGGTTGCAACTGTCCCCGGCGGCGGTTGCGGGCTGGGCCGGGCCGGTTTGGCACTCCGGCTGGAACCTTGAAGATGCAGCGTTCCTTTCGGCGGGCCGTGGCGCCATCCCATGCTCCGGCGGGACCGGCGCGCAGCATGGGATGGCAAAGTCGGACGATCTTCCGCGGCTGGTCGATGCTGCGTGGCCTTCAAGGCCAGCGGGTGGCCGGGCATGACCGAAGAATAGGATGCTGCGGTGGACTGTAGCAGCAAACGTCCATGCTTGGATGGGCCGGAACTTTGCGGAACCTTGCTGTTGAATGCGGCGGCACGTCGTGGCCATGCTTGGCGTCTTCCTCCTGGACGAACAGGCGCGATGCCGCTCCCAACCCCACCCAACCCGCTGCCGCGCCGAGCACGATCGTGATGACCGGATGGAAGCTCCCGCCCGGCGGATGTGTCGCCGCTGTGGGACCGCTCATTGGACCTGGAGGACGTTTGGTGGACGGCATGACCCTGCGCGCCGCCGAAGCGGACGCCGCTCCGCCCGAGCTTGCCGAGCACGCCGCGGTGGTGGACCGCACCGGTGCCCTCCCGTGGGACAGCCTGGACGCGCTGCACGCAGAGGGCCTGCTAGCGCTGACGGCCCGGGCCGCGGATGGCGGGCAGGACGCCGGGCTGGCGCGGGTGGCGGACCTGGTGCGCCGCGCTGGCCAGGGCTGCGCCTCCACGGCGCTGATCCTGGCGATGCAGTTGACGCACCTGCGGACCGCGGCGCGCTCGGACTGGCCGGAGCACCTGCGCGCGCTGGTCGGGCGCGGCGCCGGGCGGTTCGGGGCGCTGATCAACGCGCTGCGGGTGGAGCCGGCGCTCGGCACCCCGGCCCGCGGCGGGCTGGTCGGCACGCCGCAGCAGGTGGGGAAGGCATTCCCCGACCACCACGCGCTGGGCGTCAACACCTTCCTGATCCGCGGCTTCGACCTGCTGGGGGACGTGCTGGAGTATGGCCGCACCCTGCTGATCGCCCGCACCCCCCACCAAACCGCAGCGGAGTAGCATCCCATGACGACCCTTGCAGAGTACCTCACCCACAAGCGCGACGCCTTCCGCGCCCTGCGTCAACGCGTGCTGTCGCCGGGCTATGAGCCGGTCGCCCTTCGCGCCCGCGTGACGGCGGAGGGGCGCAGCGGCGTGCGGCGCATCCGGATGCGCGACCACCAGGTGCTGACCGACAGCCCGCGCGACTTCGTGGGCTATGACCTCGGCCCCAGCAGCCCGGAGCTGGCGCTGGGCGCGCTGGGGAGCTGCCTGACCCACAGCTATCTGATCCAGGCCGCGGTGCAGGGCATCGTGCTGGACAGCCTAGAGGTGGAGGTGACCGGCCAGATCGACCAGCGCGCCGGGGAGGCGGGCTACGAGACCGTGCCGCGGGAGCCGCACGGCCTCGCCTACACTGTCCACATCGAGACCGGCGCCCCGGACGAGGCAGTGGACGCGCTGCACGAGGCCGTCTCCCGGCTGTGCCCGGTGCTGAACCTGCTGCGCAACCCGCAAACCGTGTCGGGGCCGGTGCGCCGGGCCGCCGCCCCGGCTGTGTCCCGTGCCTTGTCGCCGGAAGGGGTGGCATGATGGCTACGCCTGTCCTGACCCGCCGCGGCGCGTTGCGGGCCGCGGGCGCCGCAGCCGCCTTGATCCCCGTGGGTGCGATGGCGCCGTGGCGCCCGTCCCCCGGCGTTGCGCCGGACGAGTTCCCGATCTGCCACGTGGCGGACACGCCGGACGCCGCCGTGGGACCGGCGAAGAAGCTGAAGCTGACCTGGAACGCCAACGCCATCTGCACCGTGGGCGTCCCGGCGGCCGACCAGCGCGGCATCTTCGCCCGGCATGGGCTGGATGTGGAGCTGGTCAACTTCGGCGGCAGCACGGACCAGTTGCTGGAAGCCATCAGCACGGGCAAGGCCGACGCCGGCGTCGGCATGGCGCTGCGCTGGCTGAAGCCGCTGGAGCAGGGCTTTGACGTCAAGATCACCACGGCCATCCACGGCGGCTGCATGCGCCTGTTCGCCAAGGAGGGCAGCGGGATCACGTCGGTCGCGGACCTGCGCGGCAAGCAGGTCGGGTGCAGCGACATGGCGGCGCCGGACAAGAACTTCTTCTCGATCGTCGCGGCCAAGCAGGGGCTGGACCCGGAGGCCGACATCGCCTGGCGGCAGTTCCCGGCCGACCTGCTGGGCGTGGCGCTGCAGAAGGGCGAGATACAGGCCTTCACCCTGGGCGACCCGCTGGGCTGGGTGATCCGCGAGCGCGACGGGCTGCACGAGGTCGCCAACAACCTGAGCGGCGAGTATGAGCACCGCGCCTGCTGCGTGCTGGGCGTGCGCGGCAGCCTGGTGCGTGGCGACCGTGCGACGGCGGGTGCGCTGACCCGAGCGCTGCTGGAGGCGCAGGATTGGGTGGCCGCGAACCCGGACGAGGCTGCGGCGCTGTTCGCCCAGTACTCCCCGGCGCCCCAGGCGCAGTTGGCGGCCATGCTGCGTAGCCACACGCACCACCATCATCCGGTCGGCGCGGACCTGAAGGCCGAGATCGCCGCCTATGCCGAGGAGCTGAAGTTGGTGCGGGTCATGCGCCCGGCCACCAACACTGGACGGTTCGCCGACAAGGTGTTCGCCGACGTGCTGACCGCATGAACGCCATCAGCGAGGTCCGGGCGGACGCAGCAGCCCGGACACACCCGGGCGCACCAGGGGCGGTATGGCGTCAGGGCCTGGCAGCGGCTGCGCTGTGGGCCGGGGCTGCGGCGCTGACCTGGGCCTGGCCTGACGCCGACGACCTGGGGCGCACGGGACTGCTGGCCGCCACTGCCGCCGGGGTCGGGGTCATGCTGGCGCTCGCCGCGGCGTCGGCGTACGTGCGGCCATTGCCGGTGGCGCTGCGCCACGCCGGCCCATGGCTGATCGTGCTGGCGGCCGGGCTGGGCGGGTGGGAACTTGTCACAGCTAAGCTGGACCTGATGCCCCGGCCGTTCTTCGCCGCGCCGCAATCCATGCTGGAGGTGCTGACCGACGACTGGCCACGCCTGGGCGAGAGCCTGCTGCGTTCCCTGTGGCTGCTGCTGCCCGCCTACCTTCTCGGGGCCGGCGCCGGCTTCCTGACCGGCATCGCGGTCGGCTGGTCGCGCGCGGTTGGATATTGGGTTCACCCGGTGCTGCGGCTGATCGGGCCGGTGCCGGCGGTGGCGTGGATCCCCATCGCCTTCTTCGTGTTTCCCGGCAGCCGCAGCGCCAGCACCTTCCTGATCGCGCTGGCGACGTTCTTCCCGGTGGCCGTGCTGACCTGGTCGGGCGTCGCCTCCGTCAGTGCCGCCTACTACGACGTGGCGCGCACGATGGGGGCCAAGCCCTGGTTCCTGGTCCGCAAGGTGGCGGTCCCCGCGGCGATGCCGTCGGTGTTCGTCGGCCTGTTCATGGGGCTGGGCGCGTCGTTCTCCGTCCTGGTGGTGGCCGAGATGCTGGGCGTGAAGGCCGGGCTGGGCTGGTACATGCAGTGGGCGCAGGGATGGGCGGCCTATGCCAACATGTATGTGGCGCTGCTGGTGATGGCCGGGATGTGCACGGCGCTGATCACCCTGCTGTTCCGGCTGCGCGACCGCCTGCTGTCCTGGCAGCGGGGGCTGGTCCGGTGGTAGCCGCAGCGCCTGCCCGGCCGGAGGCGGCCGATCTGGGGGTGGCTGGGCCGGAGGCAGCCGGGCTGGGGGTGGAGGTCGTGGATGTCAGCCACGCCTTCACGCTCGACGGGGACGCCTTGCCCGTGCTGGACCAGGTGAGCCTGTCCCTGGCACCCGGCGAGTTCGTCGCGGTGCTGGGTCCCAGCGGCTGCGGCAAGTCCACGTTGCTGCGCCTGGTGGCCGGGCTGGAGCCGCCGGGGGCGGGTGCGGTGTTCGCCGGGGGCCGTCCGGTCCTCGGCCCCGATCCGTCGCGCGTGCTGATGTTCCAGGACCCGACGCTGTATCCCTGGCGGACCGTGCGGGCCAACGTCGGGCTGGGCCTGGAGGCACGGGGCGAGTTGCGGCGCCTGGGCCACCGGGTGGACGAGGCGCTGCGCCTGGTCGGCCTGCAGGGGTTCGACACCGCCTACCCGCATCAGATCTCCGGCGGCATGGCGCAGCGGGCGGCGCTGGCCCGCGCGCTGGTAAACGACCCTGGCCTGCTGATCCTGGACGAGCCGTTGGGCAAGCTGGACAGCCTGACGCGGTTGCAGATGCAGGGCGAGCTGGTCCGCATCTGGCGGGACCGCGGCTTCACCGCGCTGCTGGTGACGCACGACGTGGAGGAGGCGCTGCTGATGGCCGGGCGCGTCGTCGTCGTCACTGACCGTCCCGCCCGCATCCGCGCCGACCTGCCGGTGCCGCTCCCCTACCCCCGGCACCGCGACGACCCGGAGCTGGTCCGGCTGCGGCGCGAGGTGCTGGGCCTGCTGGGATTGGGCGCATGAGCACGCGCCGGCAACTGCTGGCGGGCTTGGCCGCGATGCCGCTGCTGGACCGCGCCGCATGGGCGGCGGACGACGTGTTGCGGGCCGGTGACCAGAAGGGCGGCACGCAGTCGGTGATGAAGGCGGCAGGCGTGCTCGACGGCCTGCCCTACCGGCTGGAATGGAGCCAGTTCTCCGCCGCCGCGCCGCTGCTGGAGGCGTTGAATGCCGGGGCCGTGGACCTGGCCTTTGCCGGCGATGCCCCGGCGACGTTCGCGATGGCCGCCGGGCTGCAGGCGCGGATCATCTCCCCCGTCAGGACCAGCGGGGCCGGCACCGCCGTCGTGGTTCCGCCGGACTCCTCCATCCGCACCGTCGCCGACCTGCGCGGGCGCAGCATCGCCGCCAACCGCGGCTCCATCGCGCACGCCCTGATCCTGGCGCTGGCCGAAGCGCAGGGCTGGAGCGGGCCGGACATCAAGTTCGTGAACCTGTTGCCGAACGAGGCCAAGACGGCGCTCAGCGCAGGTGCCGTGGACGCCTGGTGTTCCTGGGGCGTTTACGTGGCGCAGGCGCGGCTGGTGGACGGGGCGCGGGTGGTCGTGGACGGCGGCAACGGGCTGCTGACTGGCCTGTCGTACCTGGTCGCTAGCGACGACGCCATCGCCCGGCGCCGGGCGGCGCTGCTGGACTTCTGCCGCAGGCTTGCCGTTGCGCGGCGCTGGGCGGATGCGCACCGGGACGAGTATGCCCAGGTGCTCGCCGCCGAGATCAGGGTCAGCCAACCTGTCGCGCGCCTGGTGTTCGAGACCGACACGCCGGTGCCGGTGCCGATTGACGAACAGGTGGTGGCAGACGAGCAGCGCACGGCCGACCGCTATTTGGCGGCGGGCGTCATCCGCACCCGGCTGGACGCCGCCCGGCTGTTCGACCCGTCGTTCAATGAGGCGTTGCCGGGCAACCAAGCGTTGCCGGGCAACGGGGCGTTGCCGGAATGACGAGCCTGCACGCGGACGTGCTGGTGTTGGGCGGTGGGCTGGCTGGCCGGTACCGGCGGGACAGCGGCTGGGACGCCCACCGCGGCGACCCAGCACACGCCAACGAAAGCTGGCGCATGGACGAGGTGTTCGCCCGCGCCCGCGAGATCGCCAAGGAGGTATGACCGTGACCGTGGAGTTCATTGGCTACGTCGGGCACTTCAACTCGTCCGAGACGATGCGCCGCACCACCGGGGCGCTCGACCCCGGCTTCATCGAGGCGGCGGCGACGGCGCACGAGCACGTCGGCTTCGACCGCGTGCTGGTGGCGTTCAACTCGACGTCCGCCGAAAGCATCCTGGTGGCGCAGCACGCCGCGTCCGTCACGGAGCGGCTGGGCCTGATGATCGCGCACCGGCCGGGCTTCACTGCCCCAACGCTGGCCGCCCGGCAACTGGCCACGCTGGACCAGTTCACGAAAGGCCGGGTCGCGGTCCACATCATCACCGGCGGCAACGACGCCGAGCTGGCGCAGGACGGCGACCATCTGACGAAGGACGAGCGCTACGCGCGCACGGGCGAGTACCTGGACATCATGCGGCAGGAGTGGACGTCCGCCACCCCGTTCGACTACGCCGGGCGCCATTACCGGGTGGCCGGCGGGTTCGGCGACGTGAAGCCGTACTCGGGCGCCGGCATCCCGGTTTACTTCGGCGGCGCGTCCGACGCCGCGATCCCCGTCGCGGGCAGGCACGCCGACGTGTACGCGCTGTGGGGCGAGACGCACGACCAGGTTCGCAGCCTGGTGGCGCGCGTCCGCGCCGCAGCCGCGCCGCACGGGCGGACGCCGCGCTTCAGCCTGTCGCTGCGCCCTGTGCTGGCCGACACGGAGGACGCGGCCTGGGCCAAGGCCGACGCTATCCTGGCGCGCGCCAAGGCCCTGCGCGACGCCGGCGGCAGCGGTCGGTCGCCGAACAACGCGCGCGAGGGCGTCCAGGAACCGCCCAACGAGGGGTCGCGCCGCCTGCTGGCCGCGGCCGCGCAGGGCACGCGGTTGGACAAGCGGCTTTGGACGGGGATCGCGGCGCTAACCGGGGCGCAGGGGAACTCCACGGGGCTGGTCGGCACGCCGGACCAGGTTGCGGAGTCCATGCTGGACTACGTGGACCTTGGCATCTCCACCTTCCTGATCCGCGGGTTCGACCCGCTGGTGGACGCCGTGCAGTACGGCCGCGAGCTGATCCCGCGCGTCCGCGAGCTGGTGGCGGCCCGCCAGACGGTGCCCGCCGCCGCCGAGTGAACGCCCAATCAGCGCCAAGTGAACCCATGGAGGACCATGCCATGACCTACGCTTCGACACGCGCCGACACAGCGGCCCCCGGACCGGACTTCGTCAGCCTGCTGAATGACGCGGTACCCGTCCGGACGGTTGACGAGGAGCGGCTGCACCGCAAGCAGCGCCTGGCCGCCACGTTCCGCCTGTTCGCGCGATACGGCTTCGACCAGGGATTGGCCGGGCACGTCACCGCGCGGGACCCGGAGCACACGGACAGCTTCTGGGTGAACCCACTGGGCCGGCACTTCGGCCAGATCCGCGTGCGCGACCTGATCCGGGTGGACCACAGGGGCGAGGTAGTCGAGGGAGACCGGCCGGTGAACCGCGCCGCCTTCGCGATCCATGCGGCCATCCACACCGCGCGCCCGGACGTGGTCGCCGCGGCGCATACGCATTCCACCTACGGCAAGGCATGGTCCACCCTGGGCCGCCTGCTGGACCCGCTGACCCAGGACAGTTGCAGGTTCTACCGGGACCACACCGTGTTCGACGACTTCACCGGTGTCGTGCTGAACACCAGCGAAGGCGAGCGCATCGCGCAGGCGCTGGGGCCGCATAAGGCGGTCATCCTGCGCAACCATGGCATCCTGACCGTGGGCGACACGGTGGAGGCGGCGGCCTGGTGGTTCATCTCGATGGACAACGCCGCCCAGACCCAACTGCTGGCGGAGGCCGCGGGCGTGCCGGTTCAGATCGACGCGGAAACCGCGGCGCTGACCGCGGGACAGGTGGCCCGGCCCCGCTCCGGCCTGCTCAGCTTCCAGCCCCTGTGGGAGCTGGTGGTGGCGCAGGAGCCGGACCTGCTGGAGTGACACCCATGCCCCTCGGCCGCCGCACCCTGCTGGCCGCGGCAGCGCTGCCGCTGGCCCGCACGGCGAGGGCGGCTCAACCGGTCCTGCGCATCGGCGACCAGAAGGGCGGCGCCCAGCCGCTGATGGAGGCCGCGGGCGTCCTGGATGCCCTGCCCTACCGGCTGGACTGGAGCCAGTTCCCCGGCGCCCCCATGCTGATGGAGGCGCTGAATGCCGGCGCCATCGACGCGGGCGGCATCGGCGACGCGCCGTTCGTGTCCGGCATCGCCTCCGCCATCCCGATGCGGGCGGTGTCCGCCACGCGGTCGGACGGTGCGGTGACGGCGCTCGTCGTGCCCGGCAACTCCACCATCCGCACCGTCGCGGACCTGAAGGGCCGGTCGGTCGCCACCCTCAAGGGGCAGACCGGGCACTTCCTGGTCCTGGCGGCGCTGCGCCGCGCCGGGCTGCAGGCGGACGACGTCCGCTTCGTGTTCCTGGGGCCGTCGGAGGCCAAGGCGGCGATGGCGGGGGGCAGCGTGGACGCCTGGGCGACATGGGGGCCATACATCGCCCTGGCCCGCGTGCAGGACGGCGCGCGGGAGGTGGTGAACGGGCGCGACTTGATGAGCGGGCAGAGCTACACCGTCGCCAGCACCGAGGCGATCGCGGCCAAGCGCGCCGCGCTCGGCGACTTCCTGCAACGGCTGCGCCTTGCACGGGACTGGGGGCTGGCCAACCCGGAAGAGCAAGCGCGGGTTTGGGCCACGCAGACCGGTTTTCCCGTCCCAGTCGGCCGGGTGGTGGTGGACACGGCGCAGACGCGCACGGTCGCCATCGACGACGAGGTGGTCGCCGCGCAGCAGCAGGTGGCCGACTTCTTCAGGGCGGCCCGCGTTGTGCCGGCCCCGCAGGTGGCCGCAACCTATTTCGATCGATCGTTCAACGCTGCCGTCTTTGCAGCTTAGGAGATACCATTCCGTGAAAGCCCAAAGCGTCCTCGACACCATCGGCGGCACGCCGCACATCCGGGTGTCCCGCCTGTTCCCCGACGCCAACGTCTGGATCAAGTCCGAACGCGCCAACCCCGGCGGCTCCATCAAGGACCGCATCGCGCTGGCCATGGTCGAGGCCGCCGAAGCGGACGGCCGCCTGCAACCCGGTGGCACCATCATCGAGCCTACGTCAGGCAACACTGGCATCGGCCTCGCCATGGTCGCCGCCGTGAAGGGCTACAAGCTGGTCCTGGTCATGCCGGAAAGCATGTCGGTCGAACGCCGCCGCCTGATGCAGGCCTACGGCGCCAGCTTCGACCTAACCCCGCGCGAGAAGGGCATGAAGGGCGCCATCGCCCGGGCCGAGGAGCTGCAGGCGCAAACGCCGGGCGCTTGGGTTCCGCAGCAGTTCGAGAACACGGCCAACATCGACATCCACGTCCGCACCACCGCCGAGGAGATCGCCGCCGACTTCCCGGACGGGGTGGACGCGATCATCACCGGCGTCGGCACTGGCGGGCATATCACCGCCTGCGCCGAGGTGCTGAAGCCGCGCTGGCCGGACCTGAAGGTGTATGCGGTAGAGCCGGCGGCTTCGCCCGTCATATCCGGCGGGCAGCCGGCGCCGCACCCGATCCAGGGCATCGGCGCGGGCTTCGTGCCGCTGAACCTGCACACCCAGTTGCTGGACGGGGTGGTCCAGGTGCAGGCCGAGGACGCCAAGGACTACGCCCGGCGGTCGGCTCGGCAGGAAGGGCTGCTGGTCGGCATCTCGTCCGGCGCCACGCTCGCCGCCATCGCGCAGAAGCTGCCGACGCTGAAGCCCGGCGCTACCGTGCTCGGCTTCAACTACGACACCGGCGAGCGATACCTGTCCGTGCCGGACTTCCTGCCGGCCGATTGATCTTCGCCGGCTTGGACCCGGTATTACCTGTTCGGGGAGGGCTGCCTGGGCATGACACCGCCGGGCGTCACCGGTTTCCTGATCGACCGTCCTGCCTGACCCGCGGAAGCACGCTTGCTGCGCTGGTCTGCCGAGGGTTCGTGGCAGGATGCGATAGTGCAGCGTTTCAGATGACGTAATCGTCCGGAATGGACTGGTTCATCGTGAGGCCGGGAAGGGCCGTATGCGACGCGCCGACCGGGCGGGCGGGAACGCCGACCACCGAGGTATAGGGCAGGACGCTCTGGACGACGACGCTCCCGGCACCGACCTTCGCGCCGACCCCGACCTCGATGTTGCCGAGGATCTTGGCGCCAGCGCCGATCAGCGCACCGCGCCGGATCTTCGGATGGCGGTCGCCGGTTTCCTTGCCGGTGCCCCCGAGCGTGACGTTCTGCAGGATCGAGACGTCGTCCTCGACCACTGCCGTCTCGCCGATCACCAGTCCGCTGCCATGGTCGAGCATGACGCCCCTGCCGATCTGCGCGGCCGGATGGATGTCCACGCCGAGACCCTCCGAGATGCGGCTCTGGACATGACGGGCGAGGTGAACGCGGTCGTGGTTCCACAGCCAATGCGCCACGCGCTGGCCCTGTAGGGCGAGGAAGCCCTTGAAGTAGAGGAACGGGGTCAGGAACTCCGAATTGCTGGGATCGCGGTCCCGGACCGCGGCGAGGTCGGCGGCGGCCGATGCGAGGATGGCGGGATCGCTGATGAAAGCCTGGCAGATGACGGAGAGCAGTTCCTCCCGGTCGAGCTCGTGGCTGCCAAGCTTCAAAGCGATGCGGTGGGCGAGCGCCTGGGCGAAGCTGGCGTGATAGAGCACTGCCGAACTCATCGCGCGCGTCAGCGCCGGATCGAGCTTGGCGGCGGCGATCGCCTCCGCGCACAGCTCCCTCCAGATCTGCTCGACCGTGGCCGCGGCAAGCCCGGCCGGTTCAGAGGACAACAGGCTGAAATAGCTGGTTTGTATAGTCGGCACAACTTCCTCCGTTCCTGCAACGCGATCCTTGCCGCGTCGTTTCGCAGGACCCGTCCTCGGCATTAGTCAAGCTCGCCAGGCTGAGGTCTCATGGACGTCGCCCGGCGGACCATCAAAGCCGTGATTTCATGCGGTGCATAGCACGGACCTGGGCACTTTTAGGTTAGGTCGCTGCCCATCACCTGCTGACTGGTCCCTTGCAAGGTGGCGATGGCGGCGTGGGTGACCTGGATGCGTGGCTGGCTCCCTTTCTTCACGTCATGGACCGTACCGGCATTGCTGTCGCCGGAAAGGCGAGAGCGCCATGCGAGACTGCGCGACAACCAGCGTGCCAGACCGGCACCGGACGTTTGAGCGGACGCGTCGCCCCGACTTACACCAAATAGTAGAGCCGGTCCTCAGCTTGGGCCCATCGCCCTGAAAGCAGGGCGCGGATATGGCGGATCGCCGCGAGCGTCGCGGAGTCGTCATCAGCGCCTTGAGGAAAGAGGCGTTCGTCGGGCAGCCAATCCGGAAAGCCGAGACGTTCGAACGACTGGAGCAAATCGGGTTGCAAGCCGGCAAGCCAAACAGTGACTCCGTCCATCAAGGACTGCTTGAGAAAGAATTCGAAATGTTCGAGGCTGACGACGTCGGGATTGCGAACGCGCTTGAGGCGCAAGATTACGTGGCGAACGCTTTCGTCATGCGCCTGCCGTTTGATCCGCGCGAACGTGCGGTCAAGTTCCGGTGCCGCTCCGAAGAACAATTCACCTTCAAGGTCGTACAGCAGGAACCCCGCGTTCGGCGGATCGGCTGGAAGCCTGCCGCGCACTACCTCCTCGGCATCCACCACCAGTTCCGTCGCCTTCAGCTTGGCTGCACGCGGAACGAACAGCAGGATCGATGACGCAACGCCGATGAGGATGGCTTGGTCAAGGCCGAACGCCAGCGCGGCAAGCGCGGTGGCGATCAGCACGCCGGCGTCCATCCGGGTCGCGCGGAGAGTGTAGATGAGGCGCTTGATGTCGATCAGCCGCGCCGCCGTCAGCAACAGGAGCGCCGCCAGCGCCGGCTTTGGCACATATCGCGCGAGCGGTGCCAGGAACAGCACGGCCACGGCCACAAAGGCGGCGGTGAGGATGCCGGACATGCGGGTCGCCGCGCCCGCCTGAAAATTGATTGCCGAGCGCGACAGCGAGCCCGATCCCGGCAGGCACTGAAAAAAACCGCCGGTGAGGTTGGCGAGTCCTTCGGCGAGGCACTGGCGGTTGTAATCGAGCGGCTGACGCGTGGTATTGGCGATCGATTTGGCAATCGCCAACGCCTCAAGCAGCCCCAGAAAGGCGATGGCCACGCTGTCGGAGGCCAGGTCGAGCGCCCAACGCAGCTTCACGACCGGAATATGCGGTGTGGGCAGGGTGCCCGGAAAATCCGGCAACGCCAATCGCGGTCTTTCCGCCGGCTCCGGGAACCGTCCAGCCGGCGTAGTAGGCGAACACGCCGACGAGCACGAGAACCAACAGCATGTCAAATTGCGGCAGGCGGAGGCGCCCTACGATTTGGCGGAACAAGATCGCTAGCACAACCGTCGCCAGCGTGACGGTCACGGCTTTGGGGTTGATCGGGCCGCCCGCTGTCACCGTCATCCACAGCCGGTGGAGCACGTGCTGCGCGCCGGTGCCCTGATCGCGGACCCCGAGCGCGTTGCCGACTTGCCCGATGGCGAGCAGCGCCGCCGCCGCCGCCATGAAGCCGAGGATGACGGACTCCGAGATGTATCGCGTGAGATCGCCCAGGCGGAACACCGCGACGAGGATCTGCACCGTGCCGACCATTGCGCCGAGCAGGAACATCGCCTCGGCTGCCTCGATGCGCTGATCACCGTCGAATACCGACAGCGCGGAAAACACAACGAGCGAAATGGCGCTCGTCGGACCATTAATCAGGTGCGACGACGACCCGAAGATCGACGCTACAGTGGTGACCAGAATCGCGGAATAGAGCCCATAGCGCGGATCGACCCCCGCGAGCAGCGCGTAGGCCATGCCTTGCGGCAACGAGATGGCGGCGACGGTCAGTCCGGCAACGACGTCCCGGCGAAGGGTCTGCCTGTCGTAGGCCATACCGATGCTCATTTCTGCCGGGTTCCGATGATCGCGTCGATGATGCCGTTCTCGGCGAGGAACTTTTCCGAAACGCTATCCCAGTCCCGTGCGAGGGCGGTGACGGGAATGAGCCTGAGATCGGGGAAGCTCACGCCGGCCTTGCGCGCGCTGTCCGCGTTGAGCGGACGATAGCCGAACTTGGCAATGGTTTCCTGCCCGGCCTCGCTGAACAGGAAGCCCAGATAGGCCTTGGCCGGCCCGAGCTTGCCGGTGTCAGCGACCGCGCTGTCCACCCAGGCGACTTCCGGTTCGGCAAGGATGCTGACGGACGGATAGACGACTTGCAGACGGCCCTTCGCTTCGGCGGCTTCGCGCAGGGCTTCGTTCTCCCATGTGAGGTGAACGTCGCCGATCTCCTGCGTGGCGAACCGGATTGCGGAGACGCGTGCGCCTTCGTCGAGCGTCGGCGCGTGCTGGTAGAGCGCGCGCAGATAGGCGGAGGCTTCGGCCTCGCTGCCGCCGCGCGTGGTCAACGCCGCCCAGGCCGCCAGCGCCGCGAGCTTGCCGTTGCCGGAGGTTCGCGGATCGGGCGTGACCACTTCCACGCCGGGCAGGATGAGGTCGGGCCAATCCTTGATCCCGTGCGGATTGCCTTGGCGCACGACGAACACGATCGTCGAAGTGTAGGGCAACGAATGGTTGGGCAGGCGGTCGGCCCAGTTCGCCGCGATCAATCCGCGTTTGCGGAGCACATCGACATCGGAGAACAGGCCGAGCGTGACGATATCGGCCGGCTGCTCGCCCGCAATGACCTTGCGCGCCTGACGCGACGAGCCGCCATGCGACTGGACGATGGTGAGATGCTGCCCGGTTTGCTTCTCGTACTCGGCAACGAATTGTGGATTGATCGCCTGATAGAGTTCGCGCGTCGGGTCGTAGGACACGTTGACCAGGCGGTTGCGGGCACCGTCGGGCGCATTAGCGCCGATGATTAGCAGCAGCCCGGCAAGTACGGCGCCCAAGGCGCCCGCGTCGACCCAGCGCCACGAACGCCATTTCGCCGGATGGCTCGTGCGTGAGCGCGCCCAGCGGCTACTCCAGACAGCCATGTCAGGCGGCTACCGGGGAACCGGCCGCCGTTGCCGCCTTGACCTCAGTCAGCCGCCCGGTTTTGACATCGTAGATGTAGCCGTAGATCGGGATCGTCTTTGGGACGAGCGGGTGCGAGCGGATACGCGCGACATCGGCCGTCACGCTCGCCGGCTGATCGGCGATGGTGTGCCACTTGATGAAGTGGCCATGCACCGAGCCTGGGCCGTTGCCGTGGTCGTGCCAGCCCTTGTCGTCCAGGCTCGCGGTTTCCAGGCTCTTGTCGAGCAAATCGGCGATGACCTCTTCGGAAAACAACTCCATGCCGCAATTGGTATGATGGATGACGAACCATTCGCGCGTGCCGAGCAGCTTGTAGGAAATCACCAGCGAACGGATCGCGTCGTCGCTGGCGCGGCCGCCGGCATTGCGGATCACATGCGCGTCTACCTCGGCGAGGCCGGCGTATTTGGCGGGATCGAGCCGTGCGTCCATGCAGGTGAGGATAGCAAAATGCCGGCCCGGCGGCAGCGGTAGGTTGCCCTTGTTGCCGAAGTGGCTGGCATAGTCGTTGTTGGCGATGAGAACTTCCTCGAGAATGGCAGACATCTTCGGCTCCTCTTACTTGTCGTTGGAACAATACGATTGCCAGATCCTGCCGGTCCCGGCATCGGCATGGCCGCTGCCGATCGCTTGCAACAGCAGGTCTGCCGAGCCGCCAAAGTTGATCAGCTCCACATCGAGGCCGTGTTTGCCAAAGATGCCGCGGCCGGCGGCGATCGGCACCTCGGACCTGCAAAGGGCGGTCTGGTTCCAAATGGACTTGATCTTGGTCTTGTTTCCGGTCGATGCGGCGCGGGCCGGAACCGCCAGACCGCGCGACAAGGATGCGGCTGCGGACAAAGAGGGCGGCCCGGGCTAGGACGCTGCTGTGGGAAGGCTTGTCTGTTGCGGCATGGCACTCTCCTCGAAGGTGTGTCGCTCACGGCCGACTATCGAGGATGTTACAAAGAGATCAAACTGGTCAGCGGAAAAAACAATCTGCGGCTTGAGAGAATAAGGGCGGCAACAGAGTCATTCTGTTGAAAGCGGGCGTGAGAGTGTTTTAAACTCTGTGCCGATGTGCATGCCTCTGGCGTCCGGCCGTGCATGCCTGGAATGACTGGAGCTGCGCCACGGGAGGATGTTGGTGCATGGAGGGGCGTTGTTGCATGGTCCTGGGATGCGGACGCAGCTACCCCGGCCCTGGCTGTGGTTCAGGCGATGCGGATGGAGATCGGGCGTCCAAGCTCCAGCATACGGTTGAGCGCATGGACGGCGACGTCCACCTCGGTCGCCCGGCGCTCCCGTGCGCGAGCGCAGCCCGTCGCCAATCACCTGCTTGAACCGGCTCATGGCCGCCTCGGCCCGAGCCCGCTTCGTGTAGCCGGAGGCTTTCTGCCAGGCTGCCCGTCCGTGCTCGGCGATGTCCTGCAGATGGCGGTCGCGCTGCGTGGGTTCGGTCTCGGCCGTCTCGCTCGGCACCGCCGTGGACCGCGGCGGCACGATGATCACCGCCGCGGGATGACGCTCAGCGATGGTGGCGGCAACGCCCTCTTGGTCGTACGACCAGGACCGCGTCTACGCCAGTGTTGCCGAGCGCCATCCCCATGCGGCCGTTATCGTCCCGCCACGCGCGACCGCAGTGCCGAGCGACACGGCCGACGCAGCGGGACGGCCACCTCCAGCATATTGCCCGGCACGGGCGCATGTCCTGGCAGGCCGTGTCTGGATACAACAGGCGAGCCCGGGTCGAGGCCACCATAAACAGGTGGAAGCAGGTGATCGGCGACGAGTTGCGCGCGCACTCGGATCGGCGCCGGGCGACCGAGGTGGCGGTTGCCGTCCACGCCCTCAATCGCATGCAGGACTTGGAACGCCCAAACTACGTCCGCGTCGCCTGATCCCACACGAGGCTGGGGTCACTGCGTCCGCCCCCTGGTCCGTGCACCACGCTGCGCGCTGCCGTTAGGCCGGTTCCGCACGATCCTGTATCGGAAAGGACGGGCACGTCGCCGTCTACTCGGGCAAGCCGGTCGGTAGCGCCGACCTCACCCGGACCATCGACGCCATGCCGATGCGACGTGCCGGTCAGCGCTGAGTGTCAAGGTAGCGACAGGGAAGGCGCTGTGACCCAGTGCGTCTTAAGGCACTGTCAGCACGATCTTCCCGAGATGCCGGTTCTCCCGCATGTGCGCCTGGGCCTCGTTGGCCTGCTCCAGCGGGAACACCCGGTCGATGGGCAGGGCAAGGCGGCCCGCCTCCAGCGCGGACCCCAGCGCCTCCTGCATCAGGCGATTGATCGTGCGCACCTCGTCCAGGCTGCGCGTGCGGAAGGTGACGCCGACGTAGTAGATGCGGCGGGCGGCGTGGAGGTCGAAGTCGAAGGTCCCGGTGCTGCCGCCGAGACGCCCGACGTTGACGATGCGGCCCTTGATGCGGGTGGCGAGCAGGTTACCGCGGGACACCGGAGGGCCGACCATGTCGACGACGAGGTCGACCCCCTGGCCCTCGGTCGCGGCAAGCACATGCTCGGGCCAGGCGTCGTCGCTGGTATCGACCGCCGCCGTGGCGCCGAACCCGGGCAGCCGGGCGCGGTGGCCCGGGTTGCGGGACGCGCCGAGGATGACAGCCGCGCCGAGTTCCCGCGCGACCTGCAGCCCCAGCAATCCCACGCCGGAGCTGGCGCCCTGGATCAACACGCTGCCGCCGGGCCGCAGCTCCCCATTGGTCGCGAGCGCGTCGTGCATCGTCTGCAACGCAATCGGCAGAGTGGCCGCGTGCTCCCAGCCCATGTTGTTGGCCGGAACGGGGCTGACCCGGCCGCGGTCGGTCACGGCATACTCGGCATAGCCGCCGTTGCCGGACGCCATGACCCGGTCGCCGGGCTTCACGTGGGTGACGTTGGCGCCCACGGCGGCCACCTCACCCGCCCATTCCAGCCCGATCGTCGAACCGACGCCGCCCAGGGCACCGTGCGCGTGGCCGGACGCCATGGCCAGCTCGGCTCGGTTCAGCCCAGCGGCGTGCACCCGGACAAGGACCTCGTCCACGCCGGGAACCGGGGTCGGAACGTCCCGGAGCTGAAGGCCGTTCTCGGTGATGATCATGGCGCGCATGCGGTTTTCGCCTTCGGTTCGGGACCGGGTCCCGGTTCAGCTATGAACGGCACCGGTCCCGTCAGGACCAGAGTCCCTTGGACGCGAGCCAAGCCTGGACCACCCCGGCCACCTGGTCGCTGGTGAGGTTCATCATCATATGGCTGTCGTCCTTGATGCCGTGCTCGGGCAGGTCGACGCCGCCGACGCTTCCACCCGCTGCGCGAGTGCTCTCCGCGAAGCGGATACCATTACCGCGGATGGTGGGCCAGCGCGTGTTCTGGGCGATGTTGTCGCCGTAGACGACCGGCTGCGGGATGGATTGCAGCGCCTCCAGCCGGGGGGCTGGCATCGCCGCTGGTTCCAGCAGGACCAAAGCCTTGAACAGCTCCGGCCGGGCCTGGGCCACGGTCCAACCAAATAAGCCGCCTTGGCTGTGCACTATCACCATGCTTGTGAACAAGCGCCGAACCTGGACCCCTCCCGAAAACAGATGCAACACGTTGATTTTTATCACTAAAAGTGACGGATAAGTAGGGTGCCGATCGGAACCCTACCCCTGCGGCATTATTCTGAGAGCGATCAACGCATTAGACCCCGCTCCAGCGGGGTCCCGGTTCGGCACTTGTTCACAACCCTGCGGCGCCCATCGTGTGCTTCAGGTCAGGGCGGTGCTGGACGGACGGTTTGGCCACCCAGCAATCCAGCTCGCGGCGTAGCGCCCCAGGTTTTTGACACTCCCATGGCCGATGCCGTTCCTTCCACAACGGCAGGATGCGCTCGCGCCTGCCCATTCCCATGACGCGGACGCAGGGTGCTGTTCCGCGCTTGACCTGATCCAGCCTGAGGCCGACCAGCTCCGAAACCTGCAGCTTGGCAGCGAACGCCAGGGGCAGCATTGCGCGATCGGATGCCGTGCCAGGCTGTCCGAGGCTGGATGCTGAGGGATGGCCAGACCCAGGCGCCGCAGAAAGTCCTGCACAAACCTGGTCAGGAACGCCGAATGGCAACATGAAGGCCCTCATGCGAACTCAAGAGAGGCCAAGCCGCATGCAAGCCCGCGCCACGCAAGACATCTCGCACAAGCCAGCATCCCTGAAGCTACTGTTGTCCGACCGCCGTGTCGCGGCGATGCTGGGCCTGGGCTTCAGCTCGGGCATCCCCTTCCTGCTGGTCTATGTCACGCAGTCGGCCTGGCTGTCAGAGGCCAAGGTGCCCATTAGCATCCTCGGCCTGATGAGCGAGCTGACGCTCGCCTACAAGTTCAAGTTCCTGTGGGCGCCCTTCCTCGATCGGTATGACGCGCCCGTGTTCGGCCGCCTGTTGGGGCGGCGGCGCGGCTGGATCATCGTGTCGCAGCTTGCGGTGGTGCTGACCCTGGCGGGTGTCGCGTTCGGCGACCCCGGGCATTGGCTCGCCTGGACGGTTGTGTTCTCTCTCTCGCTCGGCTTTGCCGGGGCAACCCAGGACGTGGTGATCGACGGCTGGCGCATCACCTCCGTGCCAGCCGAGCGGCAGGCGCTGATGTCGTCCTGGGCGGAGATCGGCTGGCGCATGGGCAACTTCGCCGCCGGCGCGGGCACGCTATACCTGGCGGACAGGTTCGGCTGGCGCGCCGCCTACCTCTGCATGGCTGCGCTGATGACGCCCGGCATGGCCGCGGCCCTTCTCGCGCCCGAGCCACAATCCGACAAGGCCGCACAGCCTGAGCCGCTGGGCTTCGTCGCAACCATCGCGGCGCCCATACGGGACCTGCTCACGCGGCTGGGTCCGCTGGCCGTCCCGATCCTCGTCATGGTGGCCGGGTTCCGCAT
>CAXTAT010000039.1:0-41518 GCA_964242415.1 uncultured Acetobacteraceae bacterium | reverse complement strand
ACGCCGAGCAGCAGGCGCGCGCCACGGCCGACCAGGTGAAGCAGAAGGCGCAGGCTGCGGCGGAGGCCTCCCGCAAGGGCGTTGCCGGCGCAGGCATCCTGGGCTTCATCGCGCTTGCCTTGGGCGCGGTCGCGGCCTGGTTCGGCGGCGGCATCGGCGCCCCGCGCAGCAGCCTGGCCACGGTCGGCGTCGGCACACGCCGCGTTTAGCGAGCTTCGGCAGCCAAGACGGCGGCGCGCGGAGGTGCGCCGCCATTTTGCGTTCCGCCAGCATCTCGGACTGCTTCATGAGCCTGGGGCCAAGTCGTTGAGGCAAGTCCGGCCTGTTGCAGGGTACAGCAACGCCCCGCTCCGCCTGACGATATCAGCGGCGGTGTTTTTGCTCAGCCCGACCCCGCGCCCGATCAGGGCGCTGAAGTTCGGACAGGGCTTCGCCAACCAAGTCCGCCGCAGGCTGCCCCGTGCGGAGGACAAGTGGCACCTGGATGAGGCCGTGCTGACGATCTCTGGCGTCACGCGCAGGCCGCCAAGCGTTTGGTGCGCAAGCTGCTGAAGCGGCAGTGCCGGGCGCCTCATGCCCTCTGTCGAACACAGGAGGCACAAGGGACTGAATAAGGGAGCGGAGACCTCGCACCAGCCGACCCGGCGGCGAGAGCGGCAGACGACGCGCTTCAAGTTGCCTGGGCAGGCCCAGCGCCTCCTGTCTGCCCATGGCGGGATCAGCAACCTGTTCCTGCTCCACCGTTCTCAACGTCGAGCCGTCCAGTATCGAGCCGCCCGCAGCCAGGCCTTGCAGGTTTGGGCCGAGGTCGCCAGCGTCACCGCTGCGGTATGACCACAAGCAAGCCGCCCTGATCGCGCACCACCGCGACCTTAGTCCGACAAGTTGACGGCGCCCCGCTGCGGCGGCTGGCCGATGGCCTCCGGTGCGGCCACACACTGCCATGGCAGCGAGGCCGGCTTGCGTGCTGGGGGACCGGTATTTCCAGCCCGTTCACCTCAGCGTTGTCTGCGTGACAACTGCCGTCATGCTCCTGACAAGCCTTATCCCGCGGTGACGACGAAGGGAAACGGCTCGATGCGGGCGGCTCCAAGCCCATCGCAGCATCATCGGCACGATGCTTGCTTAACACTGACCCAAGTGTGCCGGCGCCGTCAGGGCGTTGCGCATCGGCCATGTGGACTGATTGGGGGCTGATCGCTTGAGACTGATCCGCATGGCGGCAAAGCGTCTGCTCGGCGCCATACCAAGCCTGGCTGGCGTGGTGGTCATCACCTTCCTGCTGTCGCACGCGCTGCCGGGCGATCCTGCCGTGCTGTTTGCCGGGCCGGCGGCCAATGCGGAGTCGGTGGCGCAGGTGAGGCAGCACCTTGGGCTCGACCAGAGCTTGCCGGTGCAGTTCCTGAGCTACGTGGGCGAGCTGACGCACGGCCATCTTGGGCAGTCGCTGACCACCGGCCAACCCGTGCTGACCGATCTCGTGCAACGCCTGCCTGCCTCGCTCGAACTGACACTGGCGGCGATCCTGTTGGCCATTGCGGTCGCGGTGCCGCTGGGCGTGGTGGCGGCACTGCGCGAGGGGTCCTGGGCCGACCATCTATGCCGCAGCACGGTGACGCTGGCGGCCGCCTTCCCGACGTTCTTCGTCGCGCTGCTGCTGGTCTACCTGTTCTACTATGTGCTGCGGGTGGCGCCGGAGCCGTTGGGCCGGCTGAACGACGTCTATTACGACGCCCCCGCCACGGTCACGGGATTCTACCTGATTGACGCCGCGGTCGCCGGGCAGTGGACGACGTTCGCCGGCGCGCTGGGGCAAATGGTGCTGCCAGCGGTCTCGCTCGGCCTGTTCGCGCTCGCGCCGATCGCCCGCATCACGCGCGCATCGATGCTCGCGGCGCTGGGTGCCGACTTCGCGCGGACGGCGCGCGCCTGCGGCCTGCCGCGCCGCAAGGTCGTGGTCACCTATGCGATGCGCAACGCCATGCTGCCCGTGATCAACACGCTCGGCATGGTGTTCTCCTTCGTGCTCGGCGCCAATGTGCTGATCGAGGACGTGTTCGGCTGGCCCGGCGTCGGGGCCTACGCGGTGAAGGCCGTGATCCAGTCCGACTACGCCGCCGTCCAGGGATTCATCCTGATGATGGCGGCCCTCTACATCCTGCTCAACCTGCTTGTGGACGTGGTTAGCATTGCCGCCGATCCGCGCGTGCGGATCGAGGCCTGAACGATGCCGGCCGCCGCCATGCTCCGCGCGACCCGGTACACCCTGGCGGAGAACCGACTCACCTTCATCGCCTTCGGGCTGTTCACCCTGCTGCTGCTGTGCGCCGTGTTCGGCGGCGCGCTGGCCCCCTATAATCCGCTGGCCACCGACATGGCGGTGCGCCTGCAGCCGCCAAGCGGCGCACATCCGTTCGGCACGGATGCGCTGGGCCGCGACATCCTAAGCCGGGTGTTGGTCGCGGCCCGGCTTGATCTCGGCATGGCGGTCTCGGCCGTCGCGGTGTCGTTCCTGATCGGCACCGCGCTGGGCGCCATGGCGGGCTATTGGGGCGGTGCCGCGGATGCCGTGTTCGGCCGGCTGATGGATACCATCATGGCGTTCCCGCTATTCGTGCTGGCCATGGGGATCGTCGCCGCGCTCGGCAACAGCGTGCTCAACATCATCCTGGCGACCGCTGTGATCAACCTGCCGTTCTATGGCCGGTTCGCGCGCGCCGAGGTGAACGTGCGGCGCGACCTCGCCTACGTCGAGGCGGCGCGGATGGGCGGCAACGGCGCCATCCGCATCCTGTCTGGGCACATCGTGCGCAACATCCTGCCGACGATGGCCGTGCAGGCGTCGCTGAACATGGGCTGGGCGATCCTGAACGCCGCCGGGTTGTCGTTCATCGGGCTGGGCGTGCGGCCGCCGACGCCGGAGTGGGGCATCATGGTGTCCGAGGGCGCCAGCTACATCATCTCCGGCGAGTGGTGGACGGTGGTGTTTCCTGGCGCCGCGCTGGTGCTGGCGGTATTCTGCTTCAACCTGCTGGGCGACGGGCTGCGCGACGTGCTCGACCCGCGCCGGCGCACATGACGGCGCACGCCCGCCTTACCGTGGCTGATGGAGTGATGCCGCCTGGCGCCAACTCGCCGCCGCTGCTGAGCGTGGACGGCCTGACGCTCGACTTCCGCACCCGGCAGGGCGACGTGCATGCCCTCGACGGCGTGTCGTTCGACGTGCGCCGGGGCGAGATCGTCGGCGTGGTGGGGGAGAGCGGTTCCGGCAAGTCGGTGCTCGCCTACGCCATCATGGGGCTGACGGACGCGGCCGGCCGGGTCCGCTCCGGCCGTGTCGCGTTTGCCGGCCGCGACATGCTCGGTGAGACCACCGCGCAACTCGCCGATACGCTTGGCCGCGAGATCTCGATGATCTTCCAAAGCCCGCGCACGGCGCTGAACCCGATCCGCCGGGTTGGGCTACAGATCGCCGACGTGCTGCTGAGCCACGGCGCCATGACCCGGCAGGAGGCCCGCGCCCGGGCGGTCGCGGCGCTGGCGCAGGTGCGGGTGCCCGATCCGGAACGCCGGTTCGACGCCTATCCGTTCGAGCTGTCGGGCGGGCTGTGCCAGCGGGTGATGATCGCTATGGCCATCGCCTGCGAACCCTTCCTGCTGATCGCCGACGAGCCGACCACCGGCCTCGACGTCACGACCCAGGCCGTCGTCATGGACCTGCTACAGGACCAGGTGCGCACGGCGAACACCGCTGTGCTGCTGATCACCCACGACCTGGCGCTGGCGGGCGAGTACTGCGACCGCATGGTGGTGATGCACGCCGGGCACGTTGTGGAGGTCGCACCCGTCGAGCGGCTGTTGCAGCACGCCGCCCACCCGTACTCCGCGCTGCTGCTCGGCGCGACGCCGGGCGCCGCCACGCGCGTCGAGGACCTGACGGCGATCCCCGGCGACCTGCCGGACCTGCGCCAGACACTGCCGCCCTGCCGCTTCCTGCACCGCTGCACCCGCGGCGACGCCCGCTGCGCCACGGAGCCGCTGCCGACCCGCTGGCTCGCGGAGGGCCACCTCGTGCGCTGCTGGAACCCGCTGTGAGCGCGCTGCTGCAGGCGGTGGGCTTGGCCAAGCGCTACCCCACCCGGCACGGCCTGCTGCACGCGGTGGATGGCGTTGACCTCGACATCGGGCGCGGCGAAAGCGTCGGGCTGGTCGGCGAGTCCGGCTGCGGCAAATCGACGCTCGTGCGGCTGCTGGCCCGGCTGATCGCGCCCACCGGGGGCGCCATCGTGTTCGACGGCCAGGATATCGCGCAGATCCCGCTCGGCCGCTTCGTGCACAGCAAGCAGCGGGGCCAAATCCAGAGCGTGTTCCAGGACCCGACCGAGAGCCTGAACCCGGCGCTTACGGTGTTCGGCGCCGTCGCCGATCCGATCCGGCGGCTCGGCCGCCCCGGCAACGCGGCGGAGCTGGCCCGGCAGGTCCACGCGGCGCTGCTCCTGGTCGGCTTGCCCGTGGAGATGGCCGGGCGCTTCCCACACCAGCTTTCCGGCGGCCAGCGGGCGCGCGTCGGCATCGCGCGCGCCGTGGCGCTGCGGCCGGCGCTGCTGATCCTGGATGAGCCCACCTCGGCGCTCGACGTCTCGGTGCAGGCGGTCGTGCTGCGCCTGCTGGCCGACCTGCGGCAGCGGCTTGGCATGAGCTACCTGTTCGTGTCGCACGACCTGAACGTGGTGCGGCTGTTGTGCGACCGCATCGCCGTCATGTACCTCGGCCGCATCGTCGAGCAGGCTCCGGCTGACGCGCTGTTCCGCAATCCGCGCCACCCCTACACGGCCGCCTTGCTGGCCTCGATCCCCGACCCGGCCCGCCGCGGCCGGCGCCCGTGGCGGCTGGAGGGATCGGCCACCAGCCCGATCAACCCGGCGCCCAACGCCTGCCGCTTCGCTGGACGCTGCCCGCGCGAGCAGCCGGTGTGCACGCAAAGGATGCCGGTGCTTCGCCCGGTCGGCCCCGATGCCCGCCACAGTGCCGCGTGCCACTTTGCCGAGACCACGGCGCCCCTCGTCCCCGTCCATGGAGAAGTCGTCGCATGAGCGTCAACTCGGAGATCAGCCGGCTCGACGCCGTCACCTTGGCCCGCCGGATACGCACCCGCGAGCTGTCGGCCGTGGAGGTGACGGAGGCGGCGCTCACCCGGATGGAGGCGACCGAGCCGCACCTGCACGCCTTCTGCACGCCGGCGCCCGAGCTGGCGCGGGAGACGGCGCGTGCGGTCGAGCGGCGGATCATGGCCGGCGAGGCAGTCGGCCCGCTGGCCGGTGTCCCGGTCGGGATCAAGGATTTGGTCGCCACCAAGGACCTGCGCACCGCGATGGGTTCGCCGCTGTATCGCGACTTCATCCCCGACGAGGACGACATCGTGGTCGAGCGGCTGAAGGCGGCCGGGGCGGTGATCGTCGGCAAGACCAACGTGCCGGAGTTCGGCTACAGCGGCGTGGGCCACAGCCCGATTGCGCCCACCACGCGCAACCCGTGGAACCCCGCGCTGACCCCGGGCGGCAGCAGCGCCGGGTCGGGCGCGTCGGTGGCAGCCGGCGTCACCCCGTTCGCGATCGGCAGCGACGGCGGCGGCTCGGTACGCATCCCAGCGGCGCATTGCGGGCTGGTGGGCGTGAAGGCGTCGATGGGCCGCGTGCCGCTCTACCCCGGCTGCCGCGACGAACGCTATCCCGGCGTGTCGAGCTGGGAGAGCCTGGAGCATATCGGGCCGATGAGCCGGACCGTGGCCGATGCCGCACTCATGCTGGGCGTGATCGCCGGGCCCGATCCGCGCGACCGGCTGTCGATCCCGGCGGCCGATTTCGACTGGCTCGACGCCGCCCGTGCCGGCGACCTCAAGGGCAAGCGGATCGCCTACAGCGCCGACTGGGGCTATGCCGCCGTCGACCCCGAGGTGCGGCGCGTGGTGGGCGAGGCGGTGCGGGCGTTCGAGACCGACCTCGGCTGCACGGTGGAGGCCGCCGATCCCGGCTGGCCCGACCCGTATGAGACGTTCTGGGCCTTGGTCGCGCTGGAGACCGACCTGCGCGGCTTGCGCGAGATGGCGCGGGGCCACCGGCATGAGATGTCGCCGCACCTGGTTGCCTTCCTCGACCGCGGCTGGACCGCCGAGGAGTTCACCGACGCGATCACCACGCGCAAGGCGGTGTGCAACACGATGTGGCGCTTCATGCGGAACTACGACCTGCTGCTGACGCCGACGCTCGCGGTGCCGCCCTTCCCGCTTTACACGCAGGGGCCGGAGATCATCGACGGGCGCATGGTCGCGCCGACGCAGTGGCTCTGCTTCACCTTCCCGATGAACATGACCGGGCAGCCCGCCGCCACGGTGCCGGCCGGCTTCACCCGGGATGGCTTGCCAGTCGGCCTGCAGATCATTGGCCGGCACTTGGCCGATCAATCCGTGCTGCAGGCCTGCGCCGCCTTCGAGGCCGCCCGGCCCTGGCGGGACCGCTGGCCGGCGCTGCTCGGCGAGCTTGGCCTTTGACCCCGTTCCGGAGACCGTCCCGCATGAGCATCAGCCGCCGATCCCTTCTGGCCGGGTCGATTCTTGCCCCGGCCGCGTTGTCGCAACCGCGCGAGGCACGCGCCGCCACCCCGGAGGACGTGCTGGTCGTGGTCGGCGAGCAGGGGCCGAACTCGCTCGACACCCATGTGCCGACCGCGAACGACTACAGCCGCCTGGTGGCGTGGAACGTCTATGACAAGCTGGTCAGCCACGGCGTAAAGCAGCTCGACAACGGCGCCATGGGCTACGACGTCGGTGTCATGCAGCCCGAGCTGGCGGAGAGCTGGGACATCAGCCCCGACGGCAAGACGATTGTGTTCCACCTGCGCCAGAACGCGACGTTCCACGACGGCAGCCCGGTGACGGCCGACGACGTGAAGTGGTCGTTCGACCGTGCCGTTTCGGTCGGCGGCTTCGCCGCGGTGCAGATGGCGGCGGGTTCGATGACCAAGCCCGAGCAGTTCTCCGCCGTGGACCCGCACACGTTCAAGATCACCTTCGACCGGCCGAACAAGCTGACGATGCCGGACCTGGTGGTACCGATCCCGGTCGTGATCAACTCGAAGCTCGCCAAGCAGCATGCGACGGCGGTCGACCCCTGGGCGCTCGATTGGGTGCAGCACAACGACGCGGGCGGCGGTGCCTACAGCGTGGCAAGCTGGAAACCAGGGACGGAGATCGTGTTCAGCCGCTTCGACGCCTGGGTGTCGGGGCCGAAGCCGAAGCTGCGGCGGGTGATCTACCGGCAAATTCCCTCGCCGGGCACACGCCGGGCGCTGCTGGAAAGCGGCGACGTCGATATTTCGGTCGGCCTGCCGCCCAAGGACTACGCCGAACTCGCCGCGGCCGGGAAGCTGAACGTGGTCGGCACGCCGGTGCAGAACGACCTGCTGTTTGTGGACATGAACGTGCAGATCAAGCCGTTCGACGACCCGAAGGTGCGCCAGGCGGTTGCCTGGGCGATGCCGTACCAGTCGATTATGGATGCGGCGCTGTATAAACGCGGCGTGCCGATGTTTGGCGGTGAGGCGGACAAGCCGTATCCGCCGGCCTGGCCGATACAGTCGCACTACGGGACCGACCTTGCCAAGGCGAAGCAGTTGCTGGTGGAGGCTGGTTTTCCGGACGGCTTCAGGACCACCCTGTCCTACGATTTGAGCCAGGCGACGACACGGGAGCCGATCGCGCTGCTGCTGCAGGAGTCGCTTGGGAAGATTGGGGTCGAGGTCTCGATCGAGAAAGTGCCGGGCGCCAACTGGTTCGCGCAGATGGCGGCCAAGACGATGCCGCTGGTGATCACCGAGTTCTATGGCTGGCTGGTGCCGCCCGAATATTTCTACTTCTGGAACTTCGACGGCAAGAACAACGCCGTGTTCAATACCGCGAACTACGTGAACCCGAAGCTCGACGCGGTCATCGACGCAGCCCGGTTCGAGGCCGACACGGCCAAGTACGACGTGGACCTCGTGCAGATGAACGACATCGTCATGGGCGACCTGCCGCGCATCCCGCTGGCCCGGCTGCTGTTCGACGTGGCGATGCAGCGCAACGTGAAGGGCTACGTCTATTGGTTCCACACCCACCTCGACTACCGCACCATGTCCAAGGCCTGAGATCCAGCCGCGGGCCGGTGTGCTGCACCTGAACTCCTGTGATCGGCGCGGAGCGTGAGTTCATAACCCCCGCGATCCGCCGCACCATGGGGCTGCTCCGCGGACGCCACGCCTTAGCAGCTTGAGGTCTCCCCTGGGCGGGAGTGGCTTCCTCTGCCGCCCAGGGCAGTCGTTGCGGTGCGGCCCGGTCGCCGTCGTGGAGGTGCTCGTGACTGCAGGTCCGTTGATTGTTGTCGGAGCCGGAATCGTCGGCCTCGCGATCGCCTACCACCTCCGGCGGGATGGGGTTGCTGTCACGGTTATCGACCGCGACCCGGAGGGCGACCGCGCCTCGCACGGCAATGCTGGCGGCATCGCGGTCACCGAGGTAATGCCGGCCTCCGTCCCGGGCCTGGCATGGAGGGTCCCTGGCTGGCTGCTCGATCCATTGGGACCACTGGCCATACGGCCGCGCCACGCCCCCCGGCTTGCCCGCTGGCTGTGGCACTTCTCCCGCGCGGGGCGGCCTGCCGAGATGGAGCGCATTGCCACTGCGCTGTCAGCCCTGAACAGCCGCGTTTACGACGATCTTATCCCGATGCTGACGGCAACCGGCCTGATGGGGGAGCTGAACCGGACGGGAGCCTTGACAGTCTATGAGAGCCGCAAGGGATTCGAGGAGAGCAGTGCCGAGTGGGGCCTGAAGCGGCGTCACGGGATCGAGGCGGAAGTTCTCGGCAGGTCCGAGGTCCTTGCACTGGAGCCTTCCCTGGGTCCGATCGTCGAGTGCGGCGTCTTCACGCCCCAGTGGTCCCACATCAACGACCCCAAGCGCCTCGTCACCGTTCTGAGAACCTGGCTGCAGGCTCAGGGCGTCGTGGTCATGCCCGGCGAGGTTTCAGCCATCGACGGCACGGAGCCGGTTGGCGTCAGGCTGATGGATGGCCGTTCCCTCACGGCCCCTCGGGTCGTGGTGGCCGCCGGCGCCTGGTCGGAGCACCTGGCCAGACGGCTTGGCGACAAGGTTCTGCTTGAGAGCGAGCGCGGCTATAACACGACGATCCCCGAACCCGGCATCACACTCGGACGGCAGATCATTTTCACCGAGCGGAGCTTCGTGGCGACGCCTCTGAGCTGCGGCTTGCGCATTGGCGGCACTGCCGAGTTCGGGGGGTTGGACGCCGTCGCCGACCACAAACGCTCCAAGGCACTGGTGAAGCTCGCCTCACTCTACCTTCCCGGACTGCGCGCAGCGGGCGGCCTTGAATGGGCAGGGCATCGCCCGGCAACTCCGGACAGCCTGCCCGTCATCGGTGGGTCAGCCGCCAACGGCAACGTTCTCTACGCGTTCGGCCACGGCCATTTGGGCCTGACGCAGGCGGCGACAACTGGCCGGCTGATCGCGGATCTGGTTCAGCGGCGGCCAGCGCCAATCGATCTCACGCCCTACGCGATCACCCGTTTTCACTAGCTGCGGTCAGGACACCCAATGGCCCGCCACACGTTCTTCTGCATCGACGCCCACACATGCGGAAACCCGGTCCGGGTCGTGGCGGGTGGCGGCCCCATCCTCCCCCACGTGAGCATGGCCGACCGGCGCGCGCTTTTCGTGCGGGACCATGACTGGGTGCGGCAGGCCCTCATGTTCGAGCCACGCGGCCACGACGTCATGTCGGGTTCGATCCTGTATCCACCCTTTCGCAGGGATTGCGAGCTGGGAGTGCTGTATATCGAGGTGAGTGGTTGCCTGCCGATGTGCGGGCACGGCACCATCGGCACGGTAACGGCCGCCATCGAGCAGGGCCTGGTGGTGCCCCGCCAGGAGGGGCTGCTCGCCATCGAGGCCCCGGCGGGCCGGATCGTGGTCGAGTACACGAAGGTGGGTCAATACGTCGAGCAGGTGCGGCTGTTCAACGTCGCAAGCTACTTGCACGCCGCCGAGGTGGAACTCGACGTGCCGGGGATGGGCCTGCTGACGGTCGATCTGGCATACGGCGGCAACTACTACGCCATCATCGAACCCCAGCGGAATTGGGCCGGATTGGACTCGATGCCGGCCGACCTGATCCTGCGGCTCAGTCCACTGGTGCGGCGGGCGGCCCAGGACCTGCTGGCGCCGGTGCATCCCGAGGACGAGCGCATCGGCGGTGTCAGCCACGTCATGTGGTGCGACAAGGCTCGCAACCCGCGGGCAATGGCGAGGAACGCCGTGTTCTACGGCGACAAGGCTATTGATCGCTCGCCTTGCGGGACCGGCTCCTCGGCACGCATGGCCCAGTTGGTCGCCAAGGGACGACTGGCCGTCGGCGACGAGTTCGTCCACGAAAGCATCATCGGTTCCATGTTCGACTGCCGGGTCGAAGGTGCGGCACGGGTTGGCAGCCACGCCGCCATCCTGCCGAGCGTGTCCGGCTGGGCTCGGGTCACGGGCCACAACACGATCTACGTCGATGATCGAGACCCCTTGGCACATGGGTTCCAGCTCGGCTGACCCTCGCGCGAAGGCTCGCCTGGACCATCTTGCCCTTTGGTTGCCGGGAGGATCACCCGGAACACCAGAAAATGCCGACGTCCGTCATCGCCGGGCGTTTGGAACGGCTGCCGTTCAGCCGATCTCACTTTTACCGGCTCTGCATCGGCGGGCTGGGGTTCGCGTTCGAAGCGGTCAAAGCGGCCATAATCGCCTTCCTCATGCCCGAGATTCACAATCCATGGCGCCTGAGCAGCGTCGAAACGGGGAGCCTCGGCAGCAGCACCTATGTGGGCGTCCTGATCGGCGCCTTGCTGACAGGGCTGCTCGGTGACCGCTGCGGACGCCGGACCGTGATGATGTCGGCGCTCGATCGGTTTTGCCTGGCCTCTCCTCGTCAGAGAACAACAGATGGCGATGCAGGCCAACACAGGAACGGTCAGGCGCACTCAATCCAAGGTAGCAGTGAAAACCGCCTCTTAGTGCCCGTTTGAGAATGCCATTCCGACACAGCCAGTAGAGGCTGCCCAGCATGGCACGGCACCACATCTTGTGGTCAGCCACTGTTCTCAAACGGGCACTTAGGCTTTGTTTTTGCGAGCATCTATTCGGCTCATTCGAAGCCGCTTGATCCGAACACGCTTTAACGTATCGGCTTCGGCAAGCTCCACGGGAACACGGCCCGTTGCAGCCATGTCACCGCCTGGAACAACAGCAAGCTGATGATGACCAGTGCGGCCAGCGCCGAATAGGCCCGGGCAATGCGGAAGTTGGACGTCGAAAACGCGATGAGGTATCCCAATCCCTCCTCGGACGCGACGAACTCCGCGACCACGGCGCCGATCACCGATAGCGTGGCGGCGATGCGCAGGGCGGCGAACACGTAGGGGATCGCAAACGGCAGGCGGATGTTCAGCATCTCCCGCCGCCGGGTCGCGCCCAGCGAGCGGGACAGCTCGATCAACTCCTCCGGCGTGGCCGCCAGCCCGGTCGTGGCTGCGACGACGATGGGGAAGAACGTGATGAGGAACGTGATCGCCACCCGCGACAGGTCGCCCGCGCCCAGCACCACGACCAGGATGGGCGCGATCGCCACGATGGGGGTCGATTGCACCACCACCAGTAGCGGATAGAGCGTGCGCGTCAGCAGCCGCGACGTCACCAGCGCCATCGCCAGCGGGATCGCCACGGCGCAGGCCAGCGCCAAGCCCAGCAGGCTGACCCGCAGGGTGGACCAGATGCTCGCTGCCCAGGCAAGCGCCGGGTAGCTGTAGGCGGCTTGCACGATCGCGGACGGCGACGGCAGCAGGTAGGGCGGGATGACGAACAACCGGCAGGCTGCTTGCCACGCCAGCAACAGGCATGCGGCGAACAGCGCCGGCGTCGCGCGGTCGAGCAGGTTATGCACGGACCGGTTGGGCACGGATCAGTTGGCTGCGCGCCCGGTTGGCGATGGCGTTGAAATGCGGCTCTTCCAGCGACGCCATCGAACGGGGTCGCGGCAGATCGACCGCCAGCACGTCCTGCACACGGCCGGGGCGGGCGGACAGGATCACGATGCGGTCGGCCAGCAGCACCGCCTCAGGGATCGAGTGGGTGACGAACAGCACCGTCTTCGGCCGCTCCGCCCAGATGCGCAGCAGCTCGAACCCCATCTCGTCCCGCGTCAGGGCGTCGAGCGCGGAGAATGGCTCGTCCATCAGCAGGATATCGGGGTCGTGCAGCAAGGCCCGGGCGATGCCGACGCGCTGCTGCATGCCGCCGGACAGCTCCTCCGGGCGCATGGCGGCGAACGCGGCCAGGCCGACCAGGTCGAGCAGCGTGTGCGCGCGGGCGCGGTCGGCCTTGGTCACGCGGCCGTACTTGTGGCGCATCGGGAAGGTGACGTTGTCCAGCACGGTCAGCCACGGCAGTAGCGTCGGGCGCTGGAACACAATGCCGATCTCGTCGCATGGCCCGGTGATGGGGGCGTCGTTGATGCTGGCGACTCCCTGGCTCGGGCGGATCAGCCCCGCGATGATGCGCAGGATGGTGGACTTGCCGCAGCCGGACGGCCCCACCAGGGCCACGAACTCGTGGCGGGCGATGTCGAAGCTGATGTCCTGCAGCGCCGTGGTTTCGCGCCCGCTGGCGGTAGTGAAGACCTGGCCGACGTCGCGCAGGCTGATGGTTACGGCTGACACCGGCGAGGCCATGCAGGTTGTGCGCCAGAGCTGGCCTGACCGTATGGTACGGGCCTTGCTACCGTCGGGCCACGATGAGGAGCAAACGCCATGCGTGTTAGCCGCCTGCACACCGCCCTCTGCGCCATGCTCGCGGCGGCTCCAGCCGCCCGTGCGGCCGACAAGGTGACCTACATCCTGGACTGGCTGCCGTCGGGTGAGGAGACCTTCCCCTACATAGCCCTGCACGAGGGGCTGTTCGCGCGTGAGGGGCTGGACGTGACCATCCAGGTCGGGCGCGGCTCGTCGGACGTGATCACCAAGCTGGCCGGTGGCAACGCGCAGTTCGGCAGCGGCGGCATCGGCTCGCTGATGGCGGCGGCGGCGCAGAACCACGACAGCGGCGGCATCCCGGTCAAGGCGGTCCTGTCTGTCTTCAATACCCCGCCGGACGCCATCTTCGCCATCAAGGGCGGCCCGGTGACATCGCTGCAGAGCCTCAAGGGCCTGCGCGTGGCGACCGCGACCTTCACCTCCTCCAACGTGCTGTGGCCGGTGGTGGCGCGTGCGGCCGGGCTGGACCCCGCTGCCGTCACCCTGGTCAAGAGCGACCCCACTGCGCTGGCGCCGCTGCTGGCGTCTGGCAAGGTCGATGCGCTGATCAACTGGGTGACCAGCAGCCCGGGGATCGAGGACGTGGTGAAGCAGGCGGGCAAGCAGGTGGTGACCTTCCCGTGGACCGACGCCGGGCTGAGCGGCTACGGGCTGAGCCTGTTCGCGTCCGACAAGGTGATCCGCGAGCAGCCGGATGTCGTCGCCCGCTTCACCCGGGCGTATGCGGCGGCGGTGCAGATGTCGATCAAGGATTGCCGCCTGGGCGCGGCGGACCTGCACGCGGAGGTGCCCGGCGCGGAGGCAGACACCGCCGAGGAAGAGTGCAAGACCACCATCCCGCTGATCCGCAACGCGATCAGCGAGCGCGACGGGTTCGGCACGTTCACGCCGGGCATGCTGCGCACGACCTGGGACTGGGCGGCAAAATCGCAGGAGTACAAGCCAGACCAGATCGACCCGGAAGCGATCATCAACCGCTCGTTCATGCCGCACACCTGATGGGGTCCGAACACGAGCGGTTCATGGCGATCGCGATCGAGGAGGCGTGCGCCGGCCGCGCAAAGGGCGAGCAGCCGTTCGGGGCCGTCGTGGCGAGGGATGGCAAGCTGGTCTGCCGCACCCACAGCCTCAAGGTGTCGCGCTGCGACGCGACGGCGCATTCGGAGACCATGGCAGTCGGGTTGGCGACGCGGACCCTGCAGACGCGCACGCTGACCGGATGCACGTTCTATTGCACGTGCGAGCCATGCCCGATGTGCTTGGGCGCGATCTTCAACGGCGGCATCGACACCCTGGTGATGGGCGCGCGCAACAGCGACGTGCAGCGTTTGGCAAAGCTCGCGTTCAACTTCGGCAGCTACTCGGTGGAGAGCTTCATGGCCATGGTGGGGTGGAAGCTGACCGTGGTGGAGGGCGTGCTCGGCGAGCAGTGCATCGACCTGTACCGTACTTCCGGCGTCGAGCTGACCCGCTGACCACCGTTCTGCGTCCCGCAACCGCGGCCGAGGCGGGTGGCGGCCCATTCGCTGCCGGGTGCACGGTGCTGCAGCCGGGCTGGGGCGTGGATGGACCCGCCAGCCTGACCGACATCTCGGGGCTGGCGGAGGCGCGTGGCATCGGCTTCGACGGGCGCCGGTTGCGGATTGGCGCATTGGAGACGATCGAGCGCATCCGGACCGATGCCGACGTGACGCGCCACGCCCCGCTGCTGCAACAGGCTTGCGGGGTGATCGGCGCGCTTGGGGTGCGGCTGCTTGGCACGCTCGGCGGCAACATCGGTTGGCGCCAGGGCGACGCGCTGCCGGCGTTGCTGGCGCTGGACGCCACGGTCGAAACCGTCGATGGCGAGCGGCCGTTGGAGGAGGTGCTGGGTCTCGGCGCCATGCCGCTGATCCTGGCGGTCGTGTTGCCGCCCCAGCCGGGCATTGCCGTGTTCGAGAAGACCGGGCATCGGGCGGCGTTCAGCCCCTCCGTTGCGACCGTTGCCGGATGCGTGGACTGCGGGACCGCCGCCGTGCGCCTCGCGTCCGGCGCCGCTGGGCGCCCGGCGCGACGGCTGCATCATGCGGAGCAGATGGTGGGCGACGCGTTGCAGGGCGGAACCCGGCCGGAGCCTGCCGCGCTGGCCGCCGCGATGGATGGCGGCGTGGCGGGCCGGGTGCTGGCAGGGTTGCTGCTGGAGGCGCTCGCTGCATGACCGGCCTGGACCTCGACGCGCTGCGGCTGGGCTTCACGGTGCGGCCGGACGCGGCGGCGAAGCTGCGGGCCGCGCCTTATCCAAGTGACCGCGTGGTGCCGGGGCTGCTGCACGCCAAGGTGCTGCGCAGCACGGTGCCACATGCGGTGCTGCTCGGTGTCGATACGGGGTTTGCCGCGTCGATGCCGGGCGTGGCCGCGGTGGTGACGGCTGCCGATGTGCCGGGATGCAACCGATTTGGCCGCCGCCGCGCCGACCAGCCGGTGCTCTGCCATGACCGCCTGCGCTATGTCGGCGACCCCATCGCCGCCGTTGCCGCCGACACGCCGGACCAGGCGGCGCGAGCCGTGGCCGCGATCCGGGTGTCGCTCGAAGCGTTGCCTGCGGTGACCGATCCCGAAACCGCCTGCGACCCGGCCGTACCGCTGCTGCATCCGGACAGCAACCTGCTGGAAGCAGCGGACTACGCGACCGGGGACATAGCGGCCGCGTTCCGCAACGCCGCACACCGGATCGACGATGTCTATGAGACCGGGCGGCAGATGCACGCCTTCATGGAGACCGAGGGCGGCATCGTCGAGCCGGACGGCCACGGCAGTCTGCTGATCCATGCCGGCACCCACGATGCGTTCGGCGACGCCGCCGAGTTGGGCGGGATTCTCGGCCTCGATCCGGCGCGCATCCGGGTGGTGGCCGGCGTGACCGGGGGTTCGTTCGGCGGCAAGGATGGCCTGACCATCCAGCCCATCGCCTGCCTGCTGGCGCTGCGCACCGGGCGCGCCGTCCGGCTGCATTATGACCGTGCCGAGAGCACCGCCGTCGGGGTCAAACGCCACGCCGCGCGCATGCGGGTCAGCGCGGCCTGCGATGCGGCCGGGCACTTGCTGGCCTACCGGATGGACCTGCTGCTCGACGCTGGCGCGTATGCCACCCACAGCGGCGAGGTGCTGGGCGCCGCGATCGAGAACGCTGTCGGCCCGTATGGCTTCGACGCCGTGCAACTGTCCGGACGTGCGGTCTACACCAACAACGGCGTGGCCGGCGCGTTCCGCGGATTTGGCGCGACGCAGGCGCAGTTCGCGCTCGAACGGCAGATCGACCGGCTGGCCGCGCTGGTTGGGATCGACCCGGCGGAGATGCGTGCCCGCAACCTGCGCCCGGGCGGCGCTCCTGGCCCGTTCGGCCAGGTCATCACGCAGCCATGCCATCCCAGCCACGCGTTGCAGGCGGCGCGCGAGCACGTCGATTGGCGGCGCCGTGAACCGCCCGGTGCGGGCCGCTATCGCCGCGGCACCGGGTTGGCACTGGTCAGCAAGGGCGAGGGCTTCGGCAAGGGCGCGCCCAACGGCGGCACGCTCGGCATCCGGCTCGCCGCCGACGGGATCATCGAGGTGGAGTCGGGCGGCGCAGAGCTTGGGCAGGGCGCGCATGCGGTTGCGGTCGCCTGCGCGGTGCAAGCCCTCGGCTGTGAACCCGGCGACGTGCGCGCGGTGGCAGGCGATACGGCGCGCACAGCCGACACCGGCCCGGTCGCGGCGGCGCGCCACACTGGCATGGTGTATCGCGGCATGCAGTTGGCCGCGCCCGCATGGACCCGGCTGGTGCTGGACCAGGCCGCAGCCTGGCTGTCGCTGCCGGCTACGTCGCTGAGGCTTGGACCCGGCGGCGTTTGGGCGGGCGGCAACGCGGCGGCGCTGCCCTATGCCGTGCTTGCGGCGGAGCATGCCCCGGCGGTGCAGGTTGACATCCCCAGCACGGACACGCCGAGTGCAAGAGGCCACGGTGATTTCAGCAGTTGCGCCGCCATCGCCACGGTGCAGGTCGATACTTGGACCGGCCGGGTGACCGCCGAGCGGCTGTTCATCGCGCCGACCTGCGGCCCGGTGGTGGCCAGCCTGCCGTTCGTGGGCCAGGTCGAGGGCGGCGCGGTGATGGGCCTGGGCCTGGCGCTGATGGAGGATTTCCCGGTGCAGGGTGGCCGTTGCCAGCACCTCAACTTCGACGGCTACATGATCCCGTCCCTGGCCGACGCGCCGGTGATCGAGATGCTGGCGATCGACCGGCTGGACGACGGTGACGGGATCGGCCCGCGCGGGGTCGGCGAGATCGTGCTGAACGCCGCCGCCGCCGCCGCCGCCAACGCAGTGGCGCATGCGGCGGGCGCCGTGGTCAGGCGGCTGCCGGTCCGCCCGGACGATGTGCTTTGAGGCTTGCGGTGAACGGCGCCGATGTCGAGCTGGATGCGCCGCCGACCCGCACCTTGCTCGACATCCTCCGCCTTGACCTGGAGCTTACTGGCGCGAAGCCTGGCTGTACGATCGGCCGTTGCGGCGCGTGCGTGGTGTGGCTCGACGGGGAGCCGGTCAATGCCTGCCTGGTGCCCGCGTTCCGGTTGGCCGGACGCCGGGTGACCACCGTGGAGGGGGTCGCCGCCGACGACGCTGTCAGCCGGGCGCTGGCGGAGGAGGGCGGTCTGCAGTGCGGCTACTGCACGCCGGGGCTGCTGATGACGCTGCGCTGGCTGCACGCCCGAACACCCCGGCCGGCCGTTGCGGAAGCCGAGGCATTGCTTGTTGGCCACCTATGCCGCTGCACCGGCTACGGCGGCATCAAGCGGGCGCTGATGCAGCTGTTCGGCTAGACGAGTTCGGGTTGATGACCGGGATGCGGGCCATCAGCGCGCGGCGGCCTCGTGCTTGATGAAGTTCGCCGCGATCTCCTGCCCCGTGGCGATCCACAAATCCGGGCAGGACATGGCGTAGGTCAGGAACTCCCGCAGCAGCCGGAGCCGCATCGGACGGCCGGAGCATTGCGGGTGCAGCACGGTGGTGACCAGCGCACCCCAATCCCGCGTCTCGTCCAACTCGTCCTTCCAGATCGACAGTACGTGTTCCCTGGGGAAGATCGGCCGCGGGCTGAACCGGGCCGACAGCCCGTGCATCCAGTCATCGTAGCTCGCCGTCACCGGCAGTTCGATGGTGCCCGGCGTGCCATCCGCCAGGACGTGCCGGTATGGCCGCACATCGTCGCGGAACGAGCTGGTGTAGGTGATGCCACGCTGGACCAGGGCGGCGCGCAGCTCCTCGCTGAACTCTCCGAACGGGGCACGGTAGCCGGTGGGCACAACCCCCAGCCTGCTTTTCAGCACCGCGAAGCCGCGATCCAGTTCCTCCGCGATATGCGGGTCATGCGGGTCAGGCAGCAGATGGTGGTAGCCATGATGCCCCACCTCGTGCCCGGCATGCAGGATCGCCTCGCACATCGCGGGATGCGCATCGACCGACCATCCCGTGATGAAGAACGTCGCCTTCAAGCCCAGTTGGTCCAGCAGTTCCAGCAGCTTCGGCGTGCCGACCCGTGCCTCGAACCCGCCGAAGCTCATCGTCACCAGGCGTTCGGCATGTGCCGGGTCCTTGCTGGTCCAGGCGCTTTCGGCGTCCACGTCGAAGGACAGGAACATCGCCGAGGCATAGGGCGCTGGCCATGGATAGTGCGGGGCCGGGCCGGCCTGGTTGGTGGGAACGAGGGGGATGCTCGCCAGGGCCTTACCGTCCAGCATTGATCGTTACCTTCTCCAATGCGTTGTCAGCGAGTCTCCGCTTGTTCAGCAGCGCCTTGTCCCACCGGCGATCAGCGCGTCCAGCGTGCCGGCCACCGCCGCAAGCAGCAGGCGGGGCATCAGCCGAGTACCGCGGACAGGAAGGCGCGGGTGCGCCCTTCCTGCGGCGAACCCAGCACCTGGGCCGGCGGCCCCTGCTCCACGATGGCGCCGCGGTCCATATAGATCACGCGGTCGGCGACTTCGCGGGCAAAGCCCAGTTCATGGGTGACGGTGATCATGGTCATGCCGCTCCTGGCGAGTTCCTTCATGACGGCCAACACCTCGCCCACCAGTTCGGGGTCCAGCGCGCTGGTCGGTTCGTCGAACAGCATCAGCTTCGGGCGCATCGCCAAGGCCCGCGCGATCGCCACCCGCTGCTGCTGCCCGCCCGAAAGCTGGGAGGGGTAGTTGCCGGCCTTGTCCGCCAGACCAACGCGGCCCAGCAGCGCCATGGCTTCGGCCCGCGCCTCGGCAGCGCGGCGGCCCTGGACCTGCACCGGGCCTTCGATGACGTTGCCCAGCGCCGTCATGTGCGGGAACAGGTTGAAGCGCTGGAATACCATGCCGGTCTTCATTCGCTGCCGGGCCACCTGGGCTTGGGTCAGCCGGTGCAGCCGGCTGCCCTGCTCGCGCATCCCCAGCAACTCGCCATCGACCCAGATGCCGCCGCGATCAACCGCCGCCAGTTGGTTGATGCAGCGCAGCAGCGTGGTCTTGCCGGACCCGGACGCGCCGATCAGGCACAGCACCTCACCCGCCGCCACGTCCAGCGACACGCCACGCAGCGCCTGGAAACCGCCGAACATCTTCTGCACGCCGCGGATGGCCACCAGGGGCGTGTTCACCGTGCGGCTCCGCGGGCGAAACGCCGTTCCAGCAGCATCTGCAGCGGGGTGAGCACGGAGACCACCAGCAGGTACCAAAGCCCGGCCACGATCAGCAGCTCGATCACGCGGGAGTTGGCGTAGTAGATGTTCTCCGCACTGTGCAGCACTTCGGGATACTGGATCACGCTGGCCAGCGAGGTCGCCTTCACCATGCCGATGAACTCGTTGCCCAAGGGCGGGATCACCACCCGCATCGCCTGCGGCAGGATGATCCGCCGCAGCGCCCGCAGCCGGCCCATGCCGATCGCCGCCGCCGCCTCGTACTGCCCGGTGTCCACCGACAGCATGCCGGCGCGCATCACCTCGGACGTATAGGCGCCCTGGTTGATCCCAAGCCCCAGCAGCGCCGCCAGGAACGGCGTCATCACGTCCACCGCACGACCGGACCACAGGCCGGGGATGCCGATGGTGGGGAACACCAGCGCCAGGTTGAACCACAACAGCAACTGCAGGATCAGCGGCGTGCCGCGGAACAGCCAGGTGTAGCCGGCCGCCACCCCCGCCAGCACCGGATTGGGCGACAGCCGCATCACCGCCACCACCACGCCCAGCACGATCCCCAGCCCCATTGCCAGCACCGCCATGACCACGGTGTTGCGAATGCCGTCCAGGATGACGGGGACCGTCAAGAAGCGGCCGACATACGCCCACTCGATCTGGCCCTGGTAGAAGGCACGCCCGATCAGCGCCAGCACCAGCAGGATCAATGCGGCCGACAGCCAGCGGCCCCAGTGCAGCCTGCGGACGACCGGCATTCCCGCAAGGTCGGGGAAGCCGGTTGCGAGGTGCGGCGCGGCGCTCATTGCGGGGAGGCGTTCAGCAGCGGCTCCGTCACCGCATTGCCGGACAGGCCCCACTTGGCCAGGATCGCCGTGTAGCTGCCATCCTTGATCAGCCCAGCCAGCGCATCCGTCACCGCCGCGCGCAATGGCCCGGCATCCCTGCGGAAGGCGATGCCCTGGTAGCCCTGCGCGATCGGCGTGCCGAGGATGCGGTACTTGCCCGGCTCGGCCGACTGCGCATACGGCAGGGTCTCGCTGCCCTGCACCGCGGCGTCGATCCGGCCCTGCTTCAACTGATTGCGGACATCGATGCTGTTTTCGCCCCCGACATACTGGATCGCGGGCTTGCCGGACGCTTCGCAGTTCGCCTTGCTCCATTTCTCAATCTCGATCGGGAAGGACGTGCTGCGGACGGTGCCGACCTTCATGCCGCACAAATCTGCCGGCGCCTTGGCGGCGCTGCCCTCCAGCGTGAAGAATTGCGGCCCGGTGCCCAGGTAATCCACGAAATCCATCGTGTCCCGCCGGGAGGCGCGGTCCGAGAAACCGCTGAGGATGAAGTCGCTGCGCCCGGTGGTGAGCCCAGGGATCAACTGCTCGAACGGAACGTCGGTCCAGGTGATCTTGACCCCGAGCTTCTTGGCGATCGCCTCGGCCAAATCGACGTCCAGGCCTTTCAGCTCGTTGGTGGCCGGGTCGTGATACTCCATCGGCGCGTAGGTGGCATTGACCGACAGGCGGAACGCGCCCGCCTGCTTGAGGGCGTCCGGCAATTCCGCGCATTGGGCCGGTGCAGCGAAGCACGCGGCAATGGCGGCAAGGGCTAGCGGCTTCATGGGCGGACCTTTCGCTGCAAGGCTCGGGCGGGTTCGACCACCCCGGCGCGGCCGGTGATGGCGGCGTATTACGCTGGCTGGGGGTGGGCGGCGAAGGTGAACATCTTGTCCTTGCCTCGGCCGCAGGGATCGAGGGCGCAATCCGCCAGGTATCTCGAAGGCGTCTCGATATCAGTGATTTTCAGCAACGGACTCCCATCTGCAGCTCTCGCAATGAACCCAAGGCAGCCCGCAGCCTACTCGGCATCCCGCGGCGCGTCCCGGCCCCGGATCAGGTCCGCGCCGCGTTCGGCGATCATCAGCGTCGTGGCATAGGTGTTGGCGGACGGCATGCTGGGCATGACCGAGGCGTCCACCACGCGCAGCCCGCCCATCCCGTGCACCCGCAAGGCGTCGTCCACCACCGCGCCGGGATCGCTGGCCGGCCCCATGCGGGCGGTGCCGATCAGGTGGTAGCAGGTGGTGCCATTGGCGCGGGCATAGTCCAGCAGCTCGTCGTCCGCCTGCACATCCGGCCCGGGCAGCGTCTCCCGATCCACGAATGGCGCCAGTTCCGGCGTCGCCAGCAGGCGGCGGACCAGGCGGATGCCGCCCAGCGTCACCCGGCGGTCCCCAGCGTCGGACAGGTAGTTCGGCTGGATCAGCGGATCGACGAACGGGTCGGTGCTGCGGGCGCGCACCCAGCCGATGCTCTCCGGCCGGTGCGGCCAGGCGCCGGCGGTCATGCCGGGGTAGCCGTCCAGGATGTAGGTCCGCCCCTGCTGGTAGCTGCCGGGCGTGAACACGCATTGCAGGTCCGGCGCGTCCAGCCCGTCCCACGACTTCCAGAACACGTGCACCTGCGACGGCGAAGTGGCGAGGATGCTCGGCCGCCCGCTCGCCCAGCGCAGCACCTGGCCCGCCAGGCGCGGCCCACGCGACAGCTCGTTCAGCGTCACCGTGCCCGGCCGCGCCCGCACCACGCAGCGCACGGCGTAGTGGTCCCTGAAGTTCTCGCCGACGCCGGGCAGCGCGTGCACGACGGGGACGCCCAGGTCCGCCAGCAGCCCCGCCGGCCCCACGCCGGAGATTTGCAGCAGCCGCGCCGTGTTCACAGTGCCCGCGCACAGCACCACCTCCCGCCGCGCCCGCACGGTGGTGGAGGGGCCGCCGGGCTGGCGCAGGATGCTGACGCCCACCGCGCGCCTGCCCTCGAACATGATGGACCCGGCGCGGGCGCTGGTCCGCACCTCCAGGTTGGGCCGCCTGCGCGCCGGGTGCAGGAAGGCGCGTGCGGCGCTGACCCGGCGCCCGCGCTCGATCACCCGCTGGAAGTAGCCCACCCCGGCCTGCTCGCCGCTGTTGTAGTCGGGGTTGCGCGGGATGCCCGCCGCCACGGCGCCGGCGATGAACGCCTCGTTGACCGGGTGCAGCCAGTCCATGTCGGTGACGGGGAGGGCGCCGTCGCGCCCGCGCTTGGCCGGGTCGCCGGGGCCGACCCGCCGCTCGCTGCGGCGGTAGTACGGCAGCATGTCGGCATAGCCCCAGCCACGGTTGCCGCGCTGCGCCCAACTGTCGAGGTCGGCGGGCTGGCCGCGGTTGTACACCAGGCCGTTGATGCTGCTGGACCCGCCCAGGGTGCGGCCCTGCGTGGTGGCGATGGCGCGGCCGGCGGTGTTGGCCGTCGGCTCCGTCTTGAACTGCCAGGTGCAGGAGGGGTCGAACAGCACCTTGGTGAAGCCGGCCGGGATGTGCAGCCAGGGATTGCGGTCCGGCGGCCCAGCCTCCAGCACGCAGACGGTGACGGCCGGGTCCTCGGTCAGCCGGTGGGCCAGCACCGACCCGGCCGCGCCGGCGCCGACGATCACGTAGTCGAAGGCGTCGCCGCTCATCCTGGCCCCGCTCATCCCGGCCCCGCTCATCCTGGTAACACCGCGAGCACCGCGTCCGTGACGGCGCCGGTGCCGGCGTCGCCGCCCAGGTCCCGCGTGCGCGGCCCGGTCGCCAGAACGGCGCCGACCGCGGCCTCGATGGATCCGGCGGCGGCGCGGCAGCCCTCGTCGCCGTGGCAATCGGCCAGCCAGTCCAGCAGCAGCGCCGCGGACAGTATGGCGGCGACCGGGTTGGCCAGGCCCCGTCCGGCGATGTCGGGCGCGGTGCCGTGGCTGGGCTGGAACATGCCTACATGCTCGCCCAGGTCGGCGGACGGCGCCAGGCCCAGCCCGCCGCCCACGCCGGCCGCGATCTCGGAGGTGATGTCGCCGAACTGGTTCTCGCTCACCACCACGTCGAACCGGCCGGGGTCGGTCACCAGCAACATGCAGCCGGCGTCGATGTGCTGGTGGTCCGCGCCGATGTCCGAGTGGCGGGCGGCCACCTCGTCGAACACCGCGCGCATGAAGGCTTGGCTGCGCAGCACGTTGGCCTTGTCCATCAGGGTGACGTGGCCGGGCTTGCCGGCGGCCCGGCGGCGGCGGGCCAGGGCGAACGACATCTCGAACAGCCGTTCGCAGCCGTGCCGGGTGATGGTCATGCGGTCGGTGGCGCTGTCGCGGCTGTTGCTGGTGGGGTCGTGGCGGCCGGCGAACAGGCCCTCGGTCTGCTCGCGCACGATCAGCATGTCTACTCGGCCGCGGGCCAGCACGGGGGGCACGCCGGGCCATAGCCGCACCGGGCGCAGGCCGGCGAACAGCGCGAAGTGCTCGCGGATGCTGATCTGCGGCGCGATCTCGGTGCCGTCGGGCGCGCGGATGCCGGGCCAGCCGGCGGCGCCGAACAGGGTGGCGTCGGCCGCGCCGATGGCGTCCAGCGTGGCGGCGGGCAGCGCCTGGCCGGTGTCGCGGAAGTGGAACGCGCCGGCCGGGTGCTCCGCCAGGCGCAGCGCCACGCCGGCGTGCGCCGCGGCCTGCCGCAGCACGGCCACGGCAGCCACTACGACCTCCGGCCCGATGCCGTCACCGGGGACGAGGGCGATCTCATACTGCAGCTTGGTCATTAAGGGATCGTAGGCGGCGGCAGCGCCGGAATGCAAACGGCACCACGGGCGCGCCGGCCGGATTGGCCCATCATGCTGCCGCCGCGTCGGCCGGACGTTGGCCGAGCACGACCGGCTTGCGGATCAGCACGAAATAGCCGAGCCCGGCGGGCACCGCTGGCGACCTCGCGCCGTGGCTCGCGCAGGGTGGCGGACGTGACCGGCGTGCCGGTCGGGGGCGTGGTCAGCGATGGCTAGACCTCGATGCCAAGCTGGAACAGCAAGTCTGCCGGCCAACTTTGCCAGACTAGGAAAAAAGGCATATTACCGTCCGAGCAGAACTGTCCCGACGTTGCGCGCCGTCGCGGAAGCTGCACGGCCAGATCAACCCGGCTAATAGTGTTTAAGCTGGTCATGGCGGCAGCCAAGACCCGGCGCCGGCTGAAGGGCGAGAGCCAGTTGCCCAAAGTCGTCCAGGACGTTACGCTGCGCAACGGCGTCGAGGTCACCAACACGTCAACACAGAACGTCGCCCATCACGGCGTCACCCAGTTTCCAGCATGGCTCCGTGTTGCATTTGCGGACGGCAACGCGAGGTGTGCGGCGGTGGGCGGAGGGCGGCCCGACGCGCTGGGGTCGCCGGCGCACACAAAGGAGAGCCACGGTGAGGATCATGCTCGGCACGCTCGCTGCTGCAACGCTGGTCGCCGCCGCGCATGCGGCCGACCTGCCGCCGGTGCAGGAGGCTGACGTTATGCTGCACGATTTCCGTTTCCACACGGGCGAGACCCTGCCAGGGCTGCGAATGCACTATCGAACCATCGGCAGCCCATCTGGGGAGCCGGTGCTGATTCTTCACGGCACCGCCCAGTCGGGTGCGGCGATGCTGGCGCCGGTCTTCGCCGGGGCGCTGTTCGGGCCGGGCCAGCCATTGGACGCGTCGAAATACTACATCATCCTGCCGGACTCGATTGGCGCCGGCGGGTCCACCAAACCGTCCGAGCAGCTCCGCGCCAAGTTCCCTCCCTACGACTACGACGACACGGTGGCGGCGCAATACCGGTTGGTGACTGAGGGGCTGCATCTGTCGCACCTGCGCCTTCTGATGGGCTACTCCATGGGCGGGATGCAGGCCTGGCTCTGGGCCGAGCAGCATCCGGATTTCGCCGACGGCTTCGTGCCGATGGCGTCGCAGCCCTCCGCCATGGCGAGCCGCAACTGGATGATGCGGCGGCTTATGGTGGAGACGATCCGCAACGACCCGACCTACGCTGGCGGCAACTACACCACTGCGCCGCACTCGCTGCCGTATGCCATCGCGAGCTTCGGCGTCGCCACCGCCGGCGGCAACCTCGGCTGGCAGGCGCAGGCCCCGGCGGCGGTGACGGCAGATGCGATCGTGGCGCGCCTGCTCGCCGCGCCCTCGCCGGACGCGAACGACTGGGTATACCAATGGGACTCGTCGCATGACTACGACGCCGGCCCGGGCCTGGAGCGGATCACCCGGCCGGTGCTGGTGATCAACTCGGCCGACGACGAGCGCAACCCGCCGGAGTCTGGGATCGTCGAGCGCGCGGTGGCCCGGCTGCCGCACGGGGATTATGACCTGGTGCCGGAAAGCTCGGAGACGCGCGGACATGCGACGCTGATCATGGCCAAGTTCTATGCCGCGCGGCTGGGCCAGTTTCTTGCCAGCCTGCCGCCGTGGCACGCAGGGCCATGATCGAGGGGACCATGAGGGAGTGCGGGGTCGTCACGCCGCTGCTGCCTGATCGTCACGGAACAGCACAGGGGATTGCGAACGCGACCGCGAAGTTCGCCCCCGCGCGATTTCTGTCCGACTGATGCGACACCGCTGACCGCAACTTGATCCATTGCCGCGCCGGGCCTGGCGCCGGCCTGTGAACATAGGTCGAGGCCGGGGCAGATGCGAACAGCATAAGCCGCGATCACGAGTGAGGACGGACCAGGAGGGTGCTGCCGCAGCCGCCTGGCCGGCGCAAGGAATGGGTCTTCGCCGCCGCTATGCTGGGCGGCTGCGCTTCCGCGGCAAGCATTACCAGCTTGGGCAACATCAGCCGGGCGGTGTCCTGCGACAGCGCGCCTTTCGTGCGAACGGTGCGATGCCGGACGGTGGCGGACACACTCTCAATCGGGTTGGATGTGCGCAGATGGGCGCGCCAAGCGTTGCGCCCGAGATTCCCGTGCTCGGCCGGGACGTCGCGGAAGGTCGGTAGCGCACCCTGGTCCTTGGTCAGGCAGGTGACCGCCCTGTCGTATTTGGCCCATGCTTCTCCGCAAACGTCGCGATGGCCGCCTCCGCCAGCGCCCGGTCGGGTGCGTTCCAAACCTTGCGCAGGTTGGCCTTGGCCGCCGGCTGGGCCGACTTGGGCAACTTGTCCAGCACATTGGCGGTCTTGTGGGCCGTGCAGCGTTGATGCCGGGTGGTCGGCGACACCTCGTCCAGCGCCTTCCAGAAGCCGGCGGGCGCCGTCGCGCAGGACGGCCGTGAGCGGATTGTCAACCGTGTCGGGCTGACGCAGAGGAACAACGCTGCTGCTGCTCGGCATGACGTATCGGCTCCTTCGGAAGTTCAGGCAGGCCTTCACCCACCTCGATACGTCGCCTTTCTCAAACCGTCGTCACTCGGCGGGCATAGCTCCCTCGGCACCCGGGACCTCCTCCACCCCCGCCACGACCCAGCGGGCGAGGCCGGGCGCCATGCCCCGGCCAGCCTCCCCGCCGAGGTGCTGGCCTTCGTGTGCGCCCGCGGCCCCACCCACCCGGCGGACCTGGAGGCGCGCTTCGGCCGCGAGCGGGCCATCAACGGCTGGGGCGGCATGTCCAAGGCGACCACGCAGGCGCTGGACGGCTTGCACCACCATAGCCTGCTCCGCACGGCCCATCGCCGCGACGGCATCCGCTCTATGAGGCCGCCCTTCCCCCGCCGCACGGCGCCGACCCGGCGGAGCGGGCACATCGCCTAGTCCTGCTGGTCGCACGCCTCCTCGCCCCGGTTCCCCCACCAGCCTGCGTGGCGCCCTGGCCCTGATGGCCCGGCACAACCCTGGCCTCGGCCCCCTGGCGTCGGTCGTTGCCGCCGTCCTCCGCTCCGGCGCATCCCGCAACGGCCACGGGTGGTCCCTAGCCCTGCCCCACCCCGAGCAGCGCCCGCGCCTCTGCTGGCGTCGCGACCTCCGCGCCGACGCCGCGCACCAGCGCCGCTGCCCGCTCCACCAGCACCGCGTTACCCGGCGCCAGCACGCCGCGGGACAAATAGAGATTGTCCTCCAGCCCCACACGCACATGCCCGCCCAGCACCGCCGCCAGCGCTACGGTCGGGAACTGGTGGCGGGAGATGCCGAAGGCCGACCACAGCGCCCCCGCCGGCAGCCCCGCCCGCATCGCCAGCACCGCCTCCGCCGTCGCCGGTGCACCCCAGGGTACCCCCATGCACAGCTGCAGGAATGGCGGCGCGGCGAAGTGCCCCCCCTCCACCATCCGCTTGGCCAGCGCGACATGGCCGAGGTCGAACACCTCCAGCTCCGGCTTCACCCCGGCGGCGCGGATCAGCCGGGCCATGGTCTCCAGGTGGGCGGGCACGTTGACCATGGCGTGGGCGCCGAAGTTCATCGTCGCGACATCCAGGCTGCAGATGTCGGGGCGTAGTTCCAGGACGTGCTCCAGCCGCTCCTCCGGGCCGACCAGGGTGGTGCCGGGGCCGGGCCGGCCGGCGTCGTCGGGCTGCAGGCGGGCGCCGGGGCCGGTGGTCAGGTTGATGACCACGTCGCTGCCGCTGTCGCGGATGCGGGCCACGACCTCCTGATACAGCTCCAGCTTACGGCTGGGCTTGCCGGTCGCGGGGTCGCGGACATGGATGTGCACGACCGCCGCACCGGCCGCCCGCGCCGCCAGCGCCTCGGCGGCGATCTGCTCGGGGGTCACGGGGATGGCCAGGCTCATGTGCGCGTTGTCCGCCCCGCCCGTGACGGCGCAGGAGATGATGGTGGCAGGCGCTCCGCTGCTCATAGCGTCAGCCCTCCGTCCACGACCAGGGTCTGCCCGGTCACCATCGCCGCCGCGCAGCCCAGGAACACGATGGCCTCGGCGATGTCGTCCGTCGTGCAGCGCCGGGCCAGCGGCGCGTGCTCGATCGAGGACCGCCGCTGCTCCGCGGTCCACTCGATCTGCCAGTCGCTGTCCACAGCGCCGGGTGCGACGGCGTTGACGCGGATCGCCGGGCCAAGGCCGCGCGCCAGGTGCCGGGTCAGCGCCACCACGCCCGCCTTGCTCGCGCCATAGGCCATGCTGCTGCCGCGCGCCGTCAGCCCGGCGATGCTCGCCACGTTCACTACCGCGCCGTGGCCAGTCATGCGCAGGTGCGGCGCTGCAGCCCGGGTGCAGCGGAACAGGCCGACCAGGTTGGTGGACAGCACGGCGTCCCACAGCGCGTCGTCGATGTCGTCCAGCCGGTCGCCAGGGATCAGCGCCCGCGCGCCGGGCGTGCCGGCGTTGTTGACCAACAGGTCCAGCCGGCCCAGGGCCGCCGCGGCGGCCTCGACCATCGCTGCCTCCTCGCCGGGCACACCGACCTGGCCGGATGCCGCGATGGCGTCGATCCCCTCCGTCCGCAGCCGCTGCACTGCCTCAATCCCGCGCGGGTCGCCCGGCAGGAAGTTCACCGCCACGCGGGCGCCGCCGCGCCCGAGCATGGCCGCCGTCGCGTAGCCGATGCCGGACGCAGCGCCCGTTACCAGCGCCGCTTGCCCGTCCAACACGTATGCCGGCATGCCGCCTCCCCCCTGTGTTAGCCGGCAGGCTGCCACCCGCCTGGCCGGGGATGCAAGCCGGCGCTTGTGGATAGGCGTCTTGGTGGAACCCCGCCCCGAAACGGCAGCAACTCGTTAAAAGGTTGAACAAACAGTCGTTCGGGATGGTCCCGACCGGCACTGACCGGGCTGGAACTGGCGCGGGGCGGGGGTGCCTAAAGCAGGGCAGGCCGTGGGCCACTATCCAAATGCAGCAGCGCAGGGCCAATGACCAATCTCAGGCGGGTCGGTGACGCTCCGGGTTGGGTCCGACTCGATGATGGCTGGTAACATCCCGTTAGCGGCCCAGGAACAGCGTTTCACGCACAGGCGCTCGGTTGATCTCTCTCCAAGGAATTGTCGATGGCGGGCTGGGCCAGAGCGCTGCGTTCTGCCTCAACCCCTGGGACGGTCGCCAGCGTGATGTCCATTGTAACCCTGATGCTGCTCGTACGAGCAGGGGAACAAGGAGCAATTCTTTAGTCAGGCGTTGGTGCATGAACCCCACGGTAACTACGCAGTTTCAGTAAGTTGGTTTGCAAGGACAATCCAAGGATAGCCAAGACTTGTGACGGACCACCCCATTCATGCACCAACGCTATTGGCGCAGCTATGCTGCCCGTTGCTTGAGGTAGGCGTGCACGAAGCTCGGGAGATGGCTGCCAAGCCAGTCGCCCATCTCCTGCTCCTCCTTCATAGACTGCTCCAGCACCGGGACATCCGCCGGGGCGCCGGCTGCCTCGGCCAGGGCGATCAGCACCTTATACGAGCCGATCTCGTAAGCCTTGAAGCCTACAGCCGCGAGGACGTTTTTCAGCACTTCGTCCCCCGCCGTCGCATGCACGAACCCGGCGACGGTTGCGACCGTGCCCGCAACCGCTTCCTTCGCAAGAGAGGCTTTGGTGCCGTGCTTGGCAAGCAAGTCGTCCAGCCGGGCGGCCTGGGTGGTCGAACGCTGCATCTCCCCCTGCATCCGCGCGTGCAGGTCGGGATAGGCCTCCATCCGGCCCAACTCATTCTTCACGGTGCCGATGGCCTGCGTCTCGACCGCGTGCTGGTTGCGCAGCCCCGTCAGGTAAACGTCCATCGTGCTGGTTGATCCACTCATGTTGCTCTCCCGTTTGTCGCGTGTGCAGAACGTCGCGTCAGCACGCTGGATGCACGCGCCCGCATCAGAAAGGATTGCACTTGCCAGTGGGAGATATGGCCTCACATCGACAGCCCGTTAACGATGCCTTTGCCTGCATTCCTATATACTCAACGACACGCACAGGGGTGACCATGGGCTGTTCCAGGATCTTGGGTCGCGGGGCACAGGCGCCAGAGCCGATGGAGATGATCGCTATCAGTGCTGCGATGGAAGCGTGGTGCATGGATCAGGGGTGTGGGCCGCACCTGATCCATGCACCATGCTCGGTTCGGCGGCCTTTCAACCGCCATGACTCGCCTGAACTATGGAGGGCCGCCTAAGCTCATCAGGCAAGCCGGCACAGAAAGATGCTAGAGTTCAACGCCGCGAGTGCCGACGTCCATGGCGTAGACAGAGGTGCTGGCGGTGATGAACAGGCGGTTATGACGCGGGCCGCCGAAACAAAGATTGGCGGCAACCTCCGGCACGATGATGGCACCGATCGGCGTACCGTCGGGGGCGAAGACGCGGACGCCGTTCATGGCATGGTTGGACGACCAGCCGCCCGCCGCCCAGACGTTGCCATCCTCGTCAACGCGAATATCATCGGCGATGTAAGGAGGCGGCACGTCCTTGAAGTCGTGGAAGATGCGGTCGTTGCTGAGCTTGCCATCGGCGTCGACGTCAAACACGCGGATCAGCGTCTTCTTCTCCTGGCCGCCAAGATAGCCAGTGTCGGTGATGTATAGCTTCTTTTCGTCGGGTGAGAAGCACAGTCCGTTCGGCATGCTGAAGTCGCCGGCGACAACGTCAAGCTTGCCGCTGCTCGGGGTGAGACGGTAAACGTTGCGCGGCAATTCAGACTCGCCGCGAATGCCCTCGTGATCGCCGCCAATGCCATAGCTCGGGTCGGTGAACCAGACTGTGTTGTCGGAGCGCACGATGACGCCATTCGGCGAGTTCAGTTTCTTCCCCTGATATTGGTCGGCAAGCACGGTGATGCTCCCGTCATATTCGGTGCGGGTGATGCGGCGCGTGCCCTGTTCGCAGGAGATCAGCCGTCCCTGCCGGTCGCGGGTGTTGCCGTTCGCGTAGTTCGACGGCTCCCGGAAGATGGTGGTCTGTTTAGTTCTGGTATCGTAACGCATCAGGCGATCATTGGGGATGTCGCTGAAGATCAGGCTGCTCATGTCGCCGAACCAGACTGGCCCTTCGGTCCAGATGCCGCCAGTCCAGATCCGGGTCAGCCCGGCGGTGCCGCCGCTGTATTTGTCGAAGCGCCCATCAAATGATTGGAACGCCGGGTCCGGGTAGATCGCGGTCGATGGATCGTTCCAATCGCGCGTCGGTGGGATTGTACCTTGCGGATCGGATTGGGCGAAAACCGGGTCGGCTGCCGTGGCCGCAACGAGCGCAGCGGCTCCCCGCATGAAGAGGCGACGATCCATGTTTTCCTCCCGTTTTGAGGATCACTATCGCGAGAACGCCAGGACAGTGCAATCCCAAACGCCTGGCGCCGTGATGGACAGTGGCAAGGACTCGTGTGGGACCGGCACACAGGAGCTTTTGATGCGGGTGCTGGGTTTGGCGGACGGGTGTAGGCAGGCGTGGTTCAGAACCTGCCCTTGGGTGACACGGGCGTGCGGAGACCCCGGCCTGCGAGGACGAGATTGCGGCCTGAAGGGTGTCCTGTGCGGGAGGTGGCCAGCCTCCCCGGGGCCAAGCCCGCTGGGGCTGAAGCGGTCCCAGGCCCAGCAAGGTCAGCCAGTGCGGATCGCCTTGGCCGGGCATCCTCCGCCTGCGGGCTTTTGCCCTGGCGCTCGGCGTGCCGGCTGCGCACGCAACGGCGGTGGTTCAGGAAGAGGCGCCGCAGGTCCAGGTATGAGCCGCTGAGGCGGCGGCGCAGTGTGAAGTAGCTGCGCCGCCGCGAGTTCAGCCGGCGAAGGCGAGCAGGGGCACGCCCCAGGTATCGGCGTCACGGCGCTGCTCTGCCGCCAGCAGGCAGCAATATGTCCACGACGCATCGACCTCGGCCAGCACGGGCGTGGCCCCCTGGAAGCTCTCGTCGTGCAGGCCCACCCGAGTGCCGGACTGATCCTGGTCGTGGCTGGCCGCGTTCGCCTCTCGCGTGGCTGCCTGGAGCACGTCGTGGACGCAGCCCACGCTGACAGGCAAGCCCAGCAGATCGTGCAGGAACTCAACGACGCCGCGACACGAGCCGCGGCAGATCAGCGTCAGCCCGACGATCCCCTGGCGCTGCCACGCCTTGGGACCGCCAACTCGAACAGCACCTTACCGTCCCGTGTGGCAGGCGAGGAGGTGTCATCCAGCGCCGGGCGGACCTTGTGCGTCTGCTGGCAGACGAACTTGCGGCTGACCCCGTGCCGGGCCGCCGGGTTGCTGACCGTCTCCGATCGCGCCAGCGCCGGAACAGCCAAGTCCCTGCGGTCACTCTCGGGCAGCCTCGCCGCTAGGCCAACACCTCGGTCCATACTCGCACCACCACTGAAAGCCTGAGGATGCCATCGCCCGTCCTGCCAGCGCCAACCCAGGTCTCCGCATGACCCGGCTTCGAACCACGTCGCTGAACATCTGCGATGGCGCCAGGACCAACGACGGTGTCCTGCCTTCAACGGGGGGCCGGCGTGTCTCATCTACTGGCCTGCTCCATCGCCCACAGCGCGAAGGCCTGGACCAACGCCGGCTCGCGCAGGTATTCGTAGCGGCCCGAGCGGCCGCCATGCCCCGCTGTCATGTTCATCCGCAGCAGGATCGGTGCCGGCCCTATGGTATGGGCGCGCAGCTTTGCGACCCACTTTGCCGGTTCCCAATACGTCACGCGCGGGTCTGACAGGCCGCCCAAGGCCAGCACGGGCGGGTATGGACGCGCAGTGACCTGGTCGTAAGGCGAATAGCTGGCGATGGTGTCATAGGCGGCCGGGTCGAGCAGCGGGTTGCCCCATTCCGGCCATTCCGGCGGCGTCAACGGCAGCGTCGTGTCCGACATGGTGTTCAGCACGTCCACGAACGGTACGGCTGCCGCCACACCCGCCCACAGCTCTGGCCGCATGTTCAGCACCGCGCCCACCAGCAATCCGCCGGCAGAACCGCCATAAGCGACGATCTGCCCCGCCGTCGCGTGCCCGGCCGCCACCAAGTGGTCGGCGCAGGCGATGAAATCGGTGAAGGTGTTGGGCTTGGCCGGCCCGCGCCCGTCCAGGAACCAGCCCCAGCCTTTCTCCGATCCGCCGCGCACGTGGGCCGTCGCCCAGATCCAGCCGCGCTCGACCAGGTTCAGCGCCTGGATGGAGAAGTGCGGCATGGAGGAATGGCCGTAAGCGCCGTAGCCGTACAGCATGACCGGGCAGGCGCCCGCCTCGAACGCGTCGCGCCGGGCCAGCAGGGTGACCGGAACGGCGGTGCCGTCGGGTGCCGTTGCCTCTAGCCGGCGCACGACATAGGCGGCGGCGTCGTGCCCGGACGGGATTTGCTGCGTTTTGCGCAGCACGCGCTCGCCCGTCGCCATGTCGTAGTCGAACACCTGGCGCGGCTCGCGCGGGCTTTCGTATGCGTAACGCAGTGTGGTGGTGTCGTATTCGTAGCCACCGACCACCGATAGGCAGTACGCTTCCTCCTCCACCGCCAGCGGCCGGACTTCGCCGGTCACGCGCCCGGTGGTGACGATGCAGTCAAGCGCATTCACCCGCTCCACGTGCACCAGATGCCCGGCAAACAGGGCGAAGCCGGTGATGAACCGCCCCGGGCGATGCGGCACCAGGTCGTGCCACCCGGCGCGGGACAGGTCGGCCGCCGTTGCCGTGACGAGCTTGTAGTCCAACGCGCCATCGGCATTGGTACGCAGCACGAAGCGGTCTCCCCAGTGGTCGATGTCGTAGCGCACCCCGGTTTCGCGTGCCGCAACCAGGCGCGGCGGAGCGGCGGGATCGTCGGCCGGCACGACCCACGCCTCGCTGGTTTCCTGGTTGCCAAGCGAGAGCACGATCCACTGCCGCGACGACGCGACGCCGACGCTCAGGAAGAACCCTGGATCGGCCTCGCGATACACGGGCACGTCGTCCGCCGGGCCGCCGCCCACCGGCCGGCGGAACACGGCAGATGAACGCCCATTGTCGTCACGCAGCGTCCAGAACAGGTAGTCGCCGCATGGGGAGAAGGCAAAGTTGCCAGTACAGCTCTCGATGGGAGCGCCTAGCAGCGCCCTTGTGTCCAGGTCGATGACGTGGACAGCGTACACTTCCGAGCCTTGTCGGTCCTCGGCCCACGCGAAGCGGCGGTGGTCGGCGCTATGTTCGGCGCCGCCGAGGCGGAAATAGGCGTGCGGCTTGGCCATAGCATCAACATCGAGCAGCACCTGCTCCGCCCCGGCGTTCCCCTGCGCCTCAACCGGAGTCCGGACCAGCAGCGAGTGCTGCGCCCCGGGCGCGTAGCGGCGGTAGTAGGCCCAGGGACCGTCCGGCGCCGGCACGGTGCTGTCATCTGCCTGGATGCGCCCAACCATCTCGTCGAACAGGGTTTGCTGCAGCGCCGCCGTGTCGGCCAGCACCGACTCCGTGTAGGCGTTCTCCGTCAGCAGATGGTCACGGATGTCGGATCGCAGCACGGCCGGGTCACGCAGCACCGCCTGCCAGTTCGAGTCCTTCAGCCAGGCGTAATCGTCCATGCGTCTGCGACCGAGTTGCTCAATCGTGACAGGGTGGCGCGGAGTGATGGGGAGCGGCATGGGAGACACTGTCCTGGGTGGTGCAGAAGGCAAATGACCCCGCCAACACGCCTATCCAGGGGCAGAATACTTTGCGAACGTCGCATGAGCGATGCCGATCCTGCAGACGGCGTCGTTCGGAAGCGATGTCAGAAATCCAGTTCCAGGCTGGCCAGGAAGGTCCGCGGCGCTCCGAGGTAGGCGGTGTTGGCGCCGGGGCTACCGACGATGTTGCCGTCGGCGATCGACGAATAGTAATGCGTGTTGGTCACGTTGATCACCTGCAACCGCGCGGTCGCGTAATGGTGCAGGTAGGATGCGGAGTAGCGCGCGCCGAGGTCCAGCGTCGAGTAGTTCGGCGCGAAGGAGTTGTTGGTGTTGGTCGCGGCCCGCTGGCTCTCGAAGTGCCCGGCCGCCGTGAGGGCGCCGCCGCGGAACACCTCTGGGTGGTAGTCGAGCAGGACGTCGCTCTTCACCTGCGGCACACCGACCACGAGCCTGCCGTCCGTCGCAGCGTTCTTGGTCCCGAACAGCCGCGCGTCGATGTAGGTCACGCCGCCAAGGGCGCTCAAGCCGGGTAGCAGCTCACCCTGGGCGAAGAACTCGACACCGTAGTTCTGCTGCGTCCCGATCACCTCGAACAGGTTGCCTGCCGCGACGGTGGTGGCGAGCGGGCGCGTCATGCGGAAGCCGTCGAGGGTGAGGATCAGCCGGTCTGTGACGGCGTACTTGGCGCCGATCTCATACTGGCGGTCCTGGTATGGCGAGAGGACCTGGTTGACGTTGGCCGTCCCGGCCGGCGCCTGCTCGCCCTGCTCGACGCTGGTGGAGAAGCTTGCATAGGTCGTGAGCCGCGGCACTGGCTTGTAGGTGAAGTTCACCGTCGGGCTCAGCACGCCGTTGCGGGTGTCGGTGCTCGTGACGGCGCCGGCGATGCTGTAGCTCCTGGCAGCGACGAACGAGGCGCTCAGGACGCCCTGCAACGCCACCTTGTCGCCAGGTGGATCGTGTCGCCGATGATGAGCGACTGGTTGGACAGGATCGCCGACCGGCACTGGCCTCCATTGTCCGGGGTCGGCCTCATCGGCAACACAACCGGGTTCGAAAAGGTCCCCACGCCCAGGTTCACGGCAATCGAGTTCTTGTAAGAGTACTGGCTGTTAATGAAGCCATTGGTGCCAAGCGTCAGGTCGTTGCGTAGCCCGAAAACATCGAAGGCTCTTATTGGGTTCCGGGGTGGTGGGGTCGGGACCGCGGCGCGGGGCTGAGGACGGCTGGCGCACAGGTGGTATGGGGAGTAGCTGACCGGCTCGCGCGAGGAGCTTGCGTCATGGCTGTATCTGACCTGGTCAACCTTTCGGGTCTGATGGACGACGCGAAGTGCTTCTCCTTCGTGCGCCAGCGCCGCTGGCCGGAGGGCATCCGGTGCCCAACCTGCGACAACGATGCAGTGATCCGCGACGGCCACGACGACACACAGCCCTGCCGGTAGCGCTACCGGTGCAAGGCGTGTTCAGGGCGTTTCGATGACCTGACCGGCACGGTGTTGGCCGGGCACCACCAGCCGCTGCGCATATGGGTGCTGTGCCTCCCCTTCACGGGGCTGAACCTTTCGAACCGGCAGATCGCCCTGGAGCTGGGCCTGGATGCTTCGGATATGCAGGCCATGACGGAGCAACTGCGCCACGGGCTGGTCGCCAAGGCGCCGGCGGTGACTTTACAGAACGAAGTTGAGCCGGATGCAAGGGCATCCAGCGGGATCGACGAAGTCTACGTCATGGCTGGCCACAAAGGGCAGCCGAGAGTAGTGGCCAAAAGGGGCGGCTCGGGCGCTGCCGCAAGCTGGCAAGCGCGCCGGGCCGCGGCACGCTGGAGAAGGACAAGCCACCTATTCTCGGCCTGATCCAGCGCGGCGGCCAGGTGGTGCTGCACATGCTGTCCAACGTGCAGCAGGCGACGATCAAGCCGATCATCACCGCGGCTGTCGCCCCGGGCATACTCGTCCATACGGACGAGTATGCCATTTACGCCCGCCTGCCTGCTTGGGGCTACGGGCACAAGACGGTCTGCCACGTCCGGGGCGAGTATGCCCGCGACGAGGACGAAGACGGCTTTTGCGAGGTCCACGTCAACACCGTGGAAGGGTTCTGGTCACTGCTGCGCTCCTGGCTGCGCCCGCACCGGGGCATCTCGCAAGACAAGCTGCCGCTCCCCCTCGGCTTCTTCTAGTTCGTCCACAACGCACGCCGACGCGGCAAAGCCCTGCTCGGTGCCCTGATCGCAGGCCTGGTTGCGTGACGAACTCACCACCCCGGAACCCAATAAGAGCCAGCAATGAAGCGTTCGGGATGCTGTGGGACGGCATCGCCGCATCGCTCAGAGGGGGCGGCATCTTTCGGGCCTGCCTGGTCACTGACCCTGCTCGCCTGATCGACCCTGCTCTCTACCATGCCATCACCACCGTGCAGGTTCGGGACAGCCGCATGCAGTACTGGACCTTCATGGTCCCATTCGGCAAGGCGGACCCGGTCTTCACAGCCTGGCTGGAGACACGTGCGGTCCCAGGCAGTGCCCGGGCCGGGAACCGTGTCGTTTTATGTAAGCTGCCGACGCCCTGCAGCCCGGCACGGCGGCAGCCGATGTCGGACGTCAAGAGGCCCTAGCGTAGGCCCAGCACGGGGCATGACGGGGTACTTGGCACTGCGGTCCACGGAGCCGGTGTCGGACTCAGAGGGCGGTTGCAGTAGTGACCAGAAGACCTCTGCAGTACCGCATCCCGACATGCCAGCTTCCGAGTGGACGATCAACGCGGGTGCCTGCTGGGTCAGGGAGCCAGTGACGGCAGCAAGGGACAGCTTGATCCAGATACGAAATCAGGAACCCCTCCAATCTGCGTCGTGGTTGCAGAGCCTCGGGGCCTGCGTCAGTGACCAGCCTTGCATCGGGCATAGCGGCAACGGAGGTGGGGGCGTGCTCCGTCGCGCGGCTCCCAGCAAGTCGCTCAGCCGTTTATGCCTGCGATTGGCGGCGCATCCTGCTGGGCAACCGCTAGGAGCAAGTGGGACGAACCGCGGCTTCGCGCGTTTACTGTCCAACAGCGGCATCCACGGCTCCAGCAGGGGCCTCAGCGGAGGTTCGGGCGTGAGCAGACGGGCTTTCTGGTGGTTGGGCGCAGCCGCATGCCTCATCGTGCTGCCCGTCTCGGCCCTGGGCGTCGCCGTCGCATGGCTGGACCCGGACGACTACAAGCCTGCGATCATCGAAGCCGTCCAGCACGCCACGGGACGGACGCTGGGCCTGAGTGGCCCGCTGCGCGTCAGCCGGTCGCTGTGGCCGACAATCGAGGTCAGCGGCGTCACGCTGGCCAACCTTCCCGGCGGCACCCGTCCCGACATGGCCAGGGCCGAGCGGATCGAGGCCTCCTTGTCGCTTCCGGCCCTGCTGCGGCACCGGATCGAGGTCACGAACCTGACGCTGGTCGGGCCGAACATCCTGTTCGAGCAGGTGGCTGGCAAGTCCAACTGGGTGTTCGACCCTCCGGGACGCGCCTCCAGCGCGCCTGAGGGCACGCCGGGCACGCCGTTCCAGCTCCGCATCCGCAGCACCCATGTGCAGAACGGGATGGTGACGTGGCGCCTGCCGGCACGGACGAAGGTTCTAGGGGTGCGGTCGCTGGATTTGCGCCACAGCGCGGACGACGGCCCATTGGAGGCGGAAGCGGTCCTGGTCTATTCGGACAACCAGCCGTTCAGCCTCAAGGCCAAGGCGACCCCTACTGCGGGCATCGCGGGTCCGTGGAGCACGCGGCTGGACTTCGCCGCCTATGATGCCGCCGCCTCGGCGACGGGCACGATGGACCTAGCGGGCCACTACGACCTGCAGGTCGAGGCTGCCGCAGGCGACCTGGCCAAGCTGAACGCCCTGCTGCCGGAAATGCGGCTGCCTGCGCTGCACCAGGCGGCCCTGTCGGCGCACCTAGCGAACGGCAAGCAGCCCGGCGACCTGCCCGTGATCGGCCCGGCGCGGCTGCAATTCACCGATGCTGATCTCGGGGACCGGGTCCGGGGCCTGAAGCTGGGCGCCTCGAGCGTGGCGCTGCCTGCGGCTGGGGGTCTCGCAACGGTGGCGGGCGCCGGCCACCTTACGGGCCAGCCGTTCAGCCTGTCTGGGACGGTGGGGGTGCCCCTGCACCCTGACGAGCGCATCAGCCTGCCCATCGATGTCAAAGCCGAGGCTGCGCCAACCGGTGGCAAGGCCGCGAGCGGCAGCCTCGCCTTGAAGGGCAAGCTGACGCTCGGCGCGCTCCGCTTCGAGGGGCTGGACGTGGCGGCGGCGTTGAGCACGCCGGCGTTGGCGGCGTTGCGCCCGGTGCTGACCCCGGCGCTTCCGGCGCTGACGGACGTGACGTTCGACGGCCGGGTCGTGGTGCCGGCCAACGCCGGATTGGTGGGGTTCGCCGATGCAAGGCTGCGCGCAAGGCAGGGCGACATCGCCGGCGACGGCACGCTGGGGCTTGGGACGGCGATGGTGCTGGACGCGAAGCTGCGCTCCGGCAAGCTCGACATGGATGCGCTGCTGGAGGCGTTCGGGCTGAAGCCGGCGCAGCAGGCGGCGCAGCCGGATGCGGCCGGGCCGATGATCCCCGACACCCCCCTGCCCTGGCAGATCCTGCGCGGCCCCACGATCGATGTCGTGGCCGCCATCGACGCCATGACGTTCCAGGACCAGGCCTGGCAGGCCGTGGAACTGGCGGTGCAGGTCAAAGGCGGACGCATGCAGGTCGGCACCGCGAAGGCCGCGCTGCCGGGCGGGCCGCTGACAGTGTCGATGACGGCCGATGCCTCGGCCGGCGCCGTGCCGGTCAGCTTCTCGGTGCACGGGCCTGCCGTCCCGCTCGCCCTCGTCGCGCGCTACGCCGGCCTACCTGCCCAGGTCGGCGGGACCGCGCGGATCGACGCGCAACTGCGCGGCATGGGCCGGACCGTGCGTGGGCTGGCGGCTTCGCTGGACGGGCCGTTCTCGGTGACCGCGACCGGCGGGCAGCTCAGCAATGCGCTGTTCATCAGGCTGGCCTCGGCCTCCCTGGATGCGCTCGGGATCAAGGTGCCGCCGCAGGGCGAGACGGCGCTCCGCTGCCTGGGCTTGATCGGGTCGTTCAACGAGGGTGTCGGGCGCTTCCGAACCATCGCGCTTGAGACGACCTACCTGTCGTTGGGAGGGGTCGGCCAGGTCGATCTTGGCCGCGAGACGGTCGCGTTCCAACTGCATCCGCTGGCGCAGGTCTCGGGGTCGCCGGTCCTGGTGCCGGTCGTGATCGAGGGACCGTTCCGCGCCATCCAGGGACGGCTGGATGCGACCGGGCTGGAGAAGCTGGGACTGCTGTTCGAGGCATGGACTGGCGGCGACCAATCGACGGCATGCGCTGACGCCGGGCTTGTGCCGGGTTTCCCGAAAGGACCGTGACATGGCTGCTTCGGACAGGCGCTGACTCAGGACTGCCCTGGTCCGATCATGCAGCCTTGGAGGGTGCGAATAGGGCTGCCTGCCTCTGCGGAACGCAATGGTTGGGGGACGGATAGGTCATCAGGCGGCCAGGTTCCGCAGCGGTGCTGACCCGCGTCATCGAGCGGGGTCGCGTCGCGCTGGCGCCCTGCCCCCTGGGAGCGGGCCTTCTGCACCCCGTGCACCGTCCCGGTCCCTCAGCGCGGTGCCAGCCAGGTCACGCCCGCCATGGTCGCCAGCGGAACCAGGACCGCAGCCTCCCGGCCATGCCCGGTGCGGACCAGCAGGACTTCGACCGCCAGCAGGACCGCCACGACGGCGACATTGCGCGCGTCGCCGAACAGCGTCTTGAGGAACGGACCCATCACGCAACCCCCTGCCGCAGCCGCACGCGCATCAACGTCGCGATCGCCAGCTCGGCCAGCAGATAGAACGCGCCGAGGATCGGCAGCGTCCAATCCGAGAGCGGCCAGACCTCGGGGCCGCCGATGCCCTCCATCGTCCAGTAGGTGCCGAACGCCACGATCATCGCGCCGACCGTGAACTTGATGGCGTTCTCCGGCACCCGCTGCAGCGGCGCCCGCATCGCCGCGCCGGCGGCGCACGTCAGCAGCAGCGCGGCGACCGCAGCCCCGCCGCTGCTGACCATGCCCATGCCGCTCGTGGCCTTCATGCCGAGCGCCACCACGACGAGCCAGACCTCCAGGCCCTCCAGCAGCACCCCCTTGTAGGCGACGGCCCAGCCGGCGGCCCACTCGCCGGTAAGCCTGGCGCGCGTCTGCTCGAACTCCGCGGCCTCGTCGTGCAGCGCCTTCAGCCCGGCACGGCGGGCCATCGCCTTCGCCAGCCAGCGCACGCCGAACAGCAGCAGGAACACGCCGACGACAAGCTGCACCACCCCGATGTCGATGCCGTCCGCCAGCAGCCGGCCGGCGGCAAGCGTCAGCACCGCCAGCGTCGCAAGCCCGGCCAGTGCCGCGCCAGCCGCGCCGCGCCAGCCGATGCTCAGGCTGACGGCGAGCACGATGGTGAAGGCTTCCACCCACTCGACGAGGGCGGTCAGGAAGGACGGCACCGCTATGGACCAGTCGATCATCGCCTCAAGCCTTTCAGGGATGCAGAGGTGTTCCGCTACGGGGCAACTGATCTTCCCCGGCCTTCGTGGACGGGTCACGCTATGCGGGCGGCTGTCTCCTC
>CAXTAT010000038.1:0-43791 GCA_964242415.1 uncultured Acetobacteraceae bacterium | reverse complement strand
TCAGGCATGTCGTCCTGGGGCGCGGCGCGCACGACGTCATGAGCAAGCCCATGCGCGCCAGGGACATCGCGGCGCGCATATTGGCCGTGCAGCGCCGGCTTGGTCTGCCAGCACCTGTGCCGGATTAGGTGCGCCGCCGCATCTTGCTGAGTAGGTGCTGCACTGCGTCCAACAAGGAAGCGCGCTCGAACGGCTTGTGCAGCATCGCCTGGTGCGGGCTGAGGGCGCTTAGATCAAGTTGATTGTCCGTGTCGCCTGACACGAACAGCACGGGGCGGCCCGGCGCCTTCTCGTCCCAGCAGGACGCAAGGGCCACGCCATCGCGGGAGCCGGGCATGCGCACGTCAGTGATGAGTATGTCGAACGGGACGGCGTCCTCGATCAGTGCCACCGCAGCGTCGCCGGACTCGGCTTCCACCACGTTGTGCCCGTCCTGAGCCAACGTGCGGCGTATCGAGGCCCGCACATCATGGTCGTCATCAACCAGCAAGATGCGGCCCTGTTCAAGGGCTGAAGCGACGACGTTCATCCATAACCTCAGGATCACTTGAGCTACGGTAACGACGACGATGGTGCGTGGTCGCATGGCATCTACGCAAGGCTTTTCACAAAACCGGGATAGCTGGCCTGGGGGAGAAGTATGAGTTGGCGCAGGTTCCCGTCGCGCCAGCAGCTCCGCCAGGCGCTGCTGAAACGTCGCGCTGTTTACACTTCGTAGCACTCCGGACCGTGGGTAAACCGTGGGTAGCGCGAGTGGGCCACGTCACTTCCCGCAGGTTGCGAAAGTGCCCGTGTGTTCAACCAGACGTTACGGCCCCTGGTATTCTTCCACATCGCCAAGACCGGCGGCACCAGCGCCACCGCGGCACTGCGGCCGCTCTTCGGCGACGCCGTCACCAGCGGCGGCAATCTCTCCACCGCCTGCCTGGCCAGCCGTCCTCCGACCGACGACGTGCTGTATCATGGTCACCCCGAGCACGGCGCAGCCTGGGCCGTGCCGCGCGGCGCCGTCACGGCAACTGTGCTGCGTGCGCCAGAGGAGCAGGCCGTGTCGAACTACCTGCACCTGCTCCGCAACCCGCACCTGCCGCTGCACGACCTGGCCATGCAGCTGGGCTTCCCTGCCCTGATGAGGGCCGTTCCATCTCTGCTGGCCTTCCAGGCGGTGTCGCTGGATGTGGCCATCTCCATGAAGCCGCTTCACACGACAGATGAGGTCTTCGCTCGCCTGCCGGCGGTCCGGCGCTTCCTGAACCGCATCGACGTGATCGGCTGCCTCGACCAACTCGACACCGTGCTGCACGACGCCGCCCGGCGCACCGGCCGGGTCGCTGCGTCGCTGCTTCCAACTCCGTGCCTGAACACCGCCACTGAGTTCGGCACCGGGCAGCGCGAGGTAGACCAACTGCGGGCGGAGTACCGGACGCTCGCAGCCGACCCGCTGCTGCGCGAACTGATGGAGGCCGAAGCATCGCTGGTCGCTCGGGCGCGGGCGCGGTGTGCCAGCCGGTTGAAGTCGTGGGTGCTGCCGGTCAGAGCCTCCCGCACTTGGAGGCCGGGAGCAGAAAGAAGCTGACCCACACCAGGCCCGGGGCGTCCGGTGCTGGCCGGCGGCGGGAGGAGCGGCTCCACAACCTACCACTCCTCAATGCTCGTGCAGGTTGCATGGGGCAGGCATTCGCGGGCAAGCTGCGCGTGAGTGGCGGGGTCCACGTGAGGCTAGCTCACGGACATGGAACATCCAGCGAGAACGCACCGGGCACCCCGGCACATACAACAACACGCCGGTCGGCTCTGGCCCGGCAGACTTCGGGTGAGGCGCTTTTTCCCAGGCTGTCGGCAGGCAGTCTTCCCCAGCCGGCGTCCCTACCCATGGTCGCCCGGGTTATTCATCGACCGTGGCATGGGCAAACCCTGCGCCCCAGCAAATTAACAGGGTAAGGCCGGCACTGCCAACAGCATGGTCGTGCTTGCAGGTGCCACTGGTAAACGCGCCTGCCCAGGCGTGAGGCGCGGGGTGGGCGCTAGAAGCATCCGTTGAGGCACAAGGTTGGGTTTGTCCGGCAGGGTTTTGGCAACCGAACCAGAGCGCCCCCCCCCCTATGCCTAAGCCTCACCCCCCTATGACCCCCCTATGGTTTTCGTTGCAAAAGAACGCATAGGGAGGTCCTAAACCTCTGCAATCACACACTTACGACTGCTCTACCCCCTATGCCCCCTATGCCCTATCAAGGTTTTACGCGCGAGAGAGAGCTTCCTACGGTTCTTTCTTGTTCTTCCCCGTCAGGCAGAACTCCGCCCACTCCGTCATCAGCGCCGCCCGCTTGGCGAACAGGTCGCCCCGCCGGTAAGCCGCTTCCGTCTTGTCCTTCAGCGTGTGCGCCAGGGCCATTTCCGCCACCTCCCGCGACGCGCTGGTTTCCTCGGCCGCCCAATCCCGGAAGGTGCTGCGGAAGCCGTGAACCGTCAGGTCGGGCCGGCCCATGCGGCGCAGCAGTTGCACCATCGCCATGTTGCTAAGCGGCCGGGCCTTGCCCTTGTTCTTGGCGACGCCCCGGCCGGACGTGTTGCCCGGGAACACGAAGGCATCAGGCTCGCTCCCGGCCAGCGCCATCGTCGCCAGGATCGCCAGCGCCGGGGCGGACAGCGGCACGCGATGCTCCCGCCCCGCCTTCATGCGCTCCGCCGGGACCGTCCACACCGCGCCTGCCGTGTCCATCTCCCGCCAGGTCGCGCCGATGGCCTCGCTGGTGCGGCACGCCGTCAGGACCACGAAGCGCAGCGCCAGGGCAGCCGTGCCCCCCTGCCCCGCCACCAGCGCCAGGAAGGCCGTCACCTCACCATAGGGCAGCGCCGCGTGATGCTCGACCGCAGCCACCTTGCGCGGCGCCGGCAGCAGGTTGGACAGGTGCCCTCGCCACCGCGCCGGGTTGTCGCCCGTGCGCCAGCCCTGCGCCGCGGCATAGTCCAGGACCGATTCGATGCGCCCCCGCAGCCGCGACGCGGTTTCGTTCTTCGTGCGCCAGAGAGGCTCCAAGGCCAGCAGGACGGCCGCAGTGTCCACCGTGGCAACCAGCCGGTCCCCGAACACCGGATAGACATGCGCCTGCAGCGTCTGGCTCCACTGCCAGGCGTGCTTGGCGTTGCGCCACCCGGCTTCGTGCGCCTTGATGTAGCGGGCCGCGACTTCCTGGAACGTGAACCCGGCCGCTTCCGCCTTCTGCGCCGCGCGCTGCGCCTGGCGATGCTCAATCGGGTCGATGCCGGCCCGCACCAGCTTGCGGCAGGCCAGGGCGGCATCCCGGGCTTCCGCCAGGGGCACGTCGGCCAGCGGGCCTAACCCCATCTCCCGATCCCGCCCGTGCAGCCGGTATCGGTACAGCCAGCTTCGGTGTTCAGCGTCGCGCACCTGCAGATACAGGCCGCCGCCATCGCCATGCCGCCCGGGAGTGACCAGCCGACGCACTGCCAACGCCGTCATGCGAACCATCCACCTAACTTCCTGACCCCTAATCCAGCCCACAACGGCAACGCGGATTGTGGCGCATGGTAGCGGATGACTGCGGAAAGCGGAACAGGGTCAAAGCCTTAGCGGGCTTGGCTTTCCGGTCAGTGGCGAACCCTGGCGGACAGTTCTACTCCGGAAACCCCCTCCACCACCTACCCCCGCCCCAGCGTAGCGCCAATCAAGAACTCCCGGTTGCCCTCCGGCCCCGTGATCGGGCTGTCGGCGACACCCAGCACCGTCCACCCCGGCAGCCCCGCCCACCACGCCTGCACCCGCGCGCACACCGCCCGATGCACCCCGGCGTCCCGCACCACCCCCTTGCTGCCGACCTGGCCCGGCCCGGCCTCGAACTGCGGCTTGATCAGCGCCACCGCCCAGGCCCCCGGCGCACACAGCGCCAACGGCGCCGGCAACAGCGTGGACAGCCCGATGAAGCTGGCGTCGCACACCAGGGCCTGCACGGCGCCGGGCACCTGCTCCGCCGTCAAATAGCGGGCGTTGGTCCGCTCAAGCACCACCACGCGCGGGTCGGTGCGGAGCCGCCACGCAAGCTGGCCATGCCCGACATCCACGGCATAAACCCGGGCGGCGCCATGATGCAGCAGCACGTCCGTGAACCCGCCGGTCGAGGCCCCGACATCCAGGCAGGTCAGCCCAGCCGCGGACAGGCCGAACGCCTGCAGCGCATGGTCCAGCTTCAGCCCGCCGCGCGACACCCAGGGATGGTCCTGGCCGCGCACCTCCAGCGCCGCGTCCTCCGCCAGGCTGTCGCCGGCCTTGCCCACACGGCGGTCGCCGCTCCACACCTTGCCGGCCAGGATCAGCGCCTGCGCGCGGGTGCGGCTCTCGACCAGCCCGCGATCTACCAACAGTTGGTCGGCACGCCGCTTAGCCAACGAGGCGCTGCTTCCCCCTCTCCCTCCGGGAGAGGGCCGGGGTGAGGGAAGCCGCACAGGCCAAACTCACCCATTCAAGCACTGCTCGCAGCAGGCTGGATGCAGTGCTTGCCGCCTCCCTCACCCCGGCCCTCTCCCGGAGGGAGAGGGAGAAGCGCAAATACTAATTCTGCCGGGCAACGACGTACTCCGCCAACGCCCGCAACCGGTCTGCTCGCTCGTCGAACGCCGCCAGGTGCCCAGCCGCCTGCGCCGCCAGCATCGCCGCCTGCGCCCGGGCACGCTCCACCCCCAGCAGCGCCACCAGGGTCGCCTTGCCCGCGGCCTCGTCCTTCCCGGCGGTCTTGCCGATGCCCGCCGTGGTCCCGACCGCATCCAGCACGTCGTCGGCAATCTGGAACGCCGCGCCCAGGTCCCGCCCATACGCCGCGATGTGCGCCCGCAACGGCGGCGCGGCCCGGCCCAGGATCGCCCCGGCCTCGGCGCTGTACTGGATCAGCCGCCCGGTCTTCAACGCCTGCAGCCGCGCCACCTCGGCGGCGGTCAGCGCCTGCCCCTCGGTCGCCATGTCGATCATCTGCCCGCCCGCCATGCCCCGCGCGCCGGACGCCAGGCCCAGCGCCGCCACCAGCTCGCACCGGGCCAGCGGGTCGGAGTGGGTGTTGGCGTCGGCCAGCAGCTCGAACGCCAGGGCCTGCAGGGCGTCGCCGGCCAGGATCGCGGTCGCCTCGTCGAACGCCTTGTGCGTGCTGGGCTGCCCGCGGCGCAGGTCGTCGTCGTCCATCGCCGGCAGGTCGTCATGCACCAGCGAGTAGGCGTGCAGCATCTCCACCGAGGCCGCCACCCGCGCCGCGCACGCCGTCGCCACGCCGAACAGCCCGGCGACCTCCATCACCAAGAATCCGCGCATCCGCTTGCCGCCGCCCAGCGTTGCATAGCGCATCGCCTCGACCAGCCGCAGCTCCTGCCCCTCCGGCAACGGCAGCAGGGTGTCGATGGCCTGCTCGACCACCGCGGCCTGCTCGGCCAGGGCGGCCTGGACGTCGATGCGGCCCAACACCTCCGGCCCCGATGCTTCAGACCCTAACGCTTCAGACCCCAACGCTTCAGAAATCGGTGCCTCGTCCATCTAATCCATCGCCTTCAGCCCGACGCTCCCGTCCGCGCGCTCGACGATGGCCTGCACCCGGGCCTCGGCCTCGGCCAGCTTGGCCTCGCAGTGCCGGCGCAGCGCCGCGCCGCGCTCATAGCTGCCGATGGCCTCCTCCAGCTTCTGCTGCCCGCCCTCCAGCCCGCGCACGATCCGCTCCAGCTCCGCCAGCGCGTCCTCGAAGGACAGGCCCGCGATGGATTGGCCCGCGTTGGGTTGGCCCGCGATGGGTTGGCCCGCGATGGGTTGGCCCGTGCTGGATGGGCCGCTGATGTCGTCCGCCATGGCTTGGTCCAGTCCCGTTTTGTGCCGCCCTATTGCCGCATCAGCCGGCGGACGTGCAAGGCGGCGGAGGCCGCCAGGGCGCGCAGGTCGTAGCCGCCCTCCATGATCGACACCAGCCGCCCGCCGGTGTGCCGGTCGGCGACGGCGAGCAACCCGTCGGTCATCCAGCCGAAGTCCTCCGTCTCCAGCAGCAGCTCCGCCAGCGGGTCCGCCCGGTGCGCGTCGAACCCGGCCGACACGATCAGCAGCTCCGGCGCGAAGTCGTGCAGCGCCGGTAGCCCGGTGCGCTCCCACGCGCGGCGGAACTCCATGCCCGTGGACCCCGGGGCAAGCGGCAGGTTCAGCACGTTCCCGTCAACGCCGCGCTCCCCGGCGGCACCGGTGCCGGGATAGCAAGGGGACTGGTGGCTGCTGACGTACATCAGCTCGTCGTCGGCCTCGAAGATGTCCTGGGTGCCGTTGCCATGGTGCACGTCGAAATCGACGACCGCCACCCGCCGCAGGCCCCAGCGTGCCCGGGCGTGCAGCGCGGCCACCGCAGCGCCGTTGAACAGGCAGAACCCCATCGGCCGCGACCGTTCCGCATGGTGCCCCGGCGGCCGCGTGGCCACGAAGGCAGCGCGCGCCCAGCCCTCCATCACCGCATCCACCGCCGCGACCGCGCCGCCGCAGGCCCGCAGGACGGCCTCGCGGCTGCCATGGCTCATGAAGGTGTCGCCATCCAACTGCACCATGTCGCCCACCGGCGGCCGGATCGCCAGGATGGCGCGGACGTAGTCGGGGGGATGCACGCGCTCCAGTTGCTCCACCGTGGCCTCCGGAGAGACCTCGCGCAGCAGGGACACGAAATCCGGGTGCTCCAGCGCCTGCAGCACGGCGCGCAGGCGGTCGGGGCATTCTGGGTGGCCGGGGCCGGTGTCATGGTCCAGGCCGGCAGGATGGGTGAACAGGGCGACGGTCATCAGGCGGCATCCCCCGGATCGGGCAGGTCGTCCGGCGGGTCGGCCCGCCGCTCGATGGTGAAGCCGAACACCCCGGCCGCCTCGTCCTGGGCCAGCAGCCGGTGGCCGGTCTCCTGGCAGAAGGCGGCAAAGTCGGCCACCGCAGCGCGGTCGGTCGCCAGCACGCGCAGGGTGGCGCCGGGCGGCAGGCGGCGCAGCGCACGGTTGGCGCGCAGCACCGGCAGGGGGCAGGACATGCCCTTCACATCGAGGGTCTCGGTCATCCCTGCAGTATCCGCGCGGAGGCGGCGCTTGAGCAAGCGGGCACCGGGCCTGTATGTTCCCACGTATGGGGCATCGCATCGGAGTCGACCTGGGTGGCACGAAGATTGAGGTCGCCGTGCTGGACCCCGGGGGCACGGTCGCCTGGCGCCGCCGGGCCGACACGCCGGGGACGTATGACGGCATCGTCTCCACCATCGCCGGCCTGGTCGCGGCGGCGGAGCAGGAACTGGCCGTGCGCGCCACGGTCGGCATCGGCATCCCCGGCGTCATCAGCCCGGCCACCGGCCTGGTCAAGAACGCCAACACCTTGGTGCTGATCGGCCGCCCGCTCGACCAGGACCTGGCCGCGGCGCTCGGCCGCCCGGTGCGGATCGAGAACGACGCCAACTGCTTCGCCCTCAGCGAGGCCGCGGACGGCGCCGGCGCCGGGCAGCACTGCGTGTTCGGCGTGATCATCGGCACCGGCTGCGGCGGCGGCATCGTGGTGGGCGGCCAGGTGCTGTCCGGGCGCAACCGCATCGCGGGCGAGTGGGGCCACACCTGCCTGCCGCAGCCCCGGGAGGACGAGCTGCCCCTGCCCCGCTGCTGGTGCGGCCAGTACGGCTGCCTGGAGCTGTTCCTGGCCGGCCCCGGCCTGGCCCGGTCCGGCGGCGCCCCGAACGGCGCCGCCCTGAGCGCCCGCGCCGCCGAGGGGGACGCCGCCGCGCTGGCCGCCCTGACCCGCCATGCCGACCGCCTGGCGCGCGGGCTGGCCGTGATCGTGAACGTGCTGGACCCCGACGTGATCGTGCTGGGCGGCGGGGTCTCCAACATGACGCACCTGTACGAGCAGGTGCCGGGCCTGCTGGCCCAGTACGTGTTCAGCGACGTCGCCGTCACCCCCATCGTCCGCAACCAGCACGGTGACAGCAGCGGCGTGCGCGGCGCGGCGTGGCTGTGGCCCCCGGATGCCCAGCCCCCGGATGCCCAGCCCCCGGATGCCCAACCCCTGGGTGCCTAACCCCCAAATGCCCAGCCTTTGCCGCGACTGCGGGGCCGCGCCGCCCGGCCCGGCCTGCGCCGCCTGCGGCTCCCGCCGGATCGTGCGCCATCCGGAGCTGCACACCCTGCCCATCGCCCACATCGACTGCGACGCCTTCTTCGCCAGCGTGGAGAAGCGCGACCGCCCCGACCTCGCCGGGCGGCCCGTGGTGATCGGCGGCGGCACCCGCGGCGTGGTGGCCGCGGCCTGCTACGTCGCCCGGATGCACGGCGTCCGCAGCGCCATGCCGATGTTCCAGGCGCTGAAGGCCTGCCCGGACGCCGAGGTCATCCGCCCCAACATGGCCAAGTATGCCGCCGCCGCCCGGCACATCCGCACCCTGATGGCCGACCTGACGCCGCTCGTGCAGCCGCTGTCCATCGACGAGGCCGTCCTGGACCTGTCCGGCACCCAGGCCCTGCACGGCGCCCCGCCCGCGGTGGTGCTGGCCCGCTTCGCCCTGCGGGTGGAGGCGGAGGTCGGGGTCACCGTCTCGGTCGGCCTGGCCCCCAACCGGCTGCTGAGCAAGCTCGCCGCCGGCCGCGACAAGCCGCGCGGCTTCGCGGTGCTGGGCGGCGACGCGGCGGCGCTGCTGGCCGGGGAGCCGGTGCGGCTGCTGCCCGGCGTCGGCCCCGCGCAGGAGCGCAAGCTGCACGCCCTGGGCCTGACCCGCCTGGGCCACCTGCAGGCGCTGGACGACCGCGCAGCCCGCGCCAGCCTGGGTGACGACGGCCCCGCCCTGGCCCGCCGCGCCCGCGGCGAGGACGCCCGCCCGATCCAGCCGGAGCGCGACACCAAGTCCGTCAGCGCCGAGACCACCTTCGACACCGACCTCGCCGACCCGGCGCTGCTGGAGAAGCACCTATGGCGCATGGCGGAAAAGCTGGCCCGGCGGCTGCGGGAGGGCGGGTTCTCGGCCGGCGGCGTCGTGCTGAAGCTCAAGACCGCCCGGTTCGCCAGCCGCACCCGCGCCCAGCGCCTTGCCGGCCCGACCGCACTGCCCGACAGCCTGTTCCACGCCGGGCGCACGCTGCTGCAGCGCGAGGCCGACGGCACCGCATTCCGCTTGATTGGCCTGGGCGCCAGTCCGTTGCTGTCCGGCACGCTGGCGGACTTGCCCGACCTGGCGGACCCCGATGCTCCGCGGCGGGTAGCCGCACAACGCGCGGTGGATGCCCTGCGCGGACGCTTCGGCGACGCCGCAATCCGTCGAGGCCGAGGGTTGTAGCCTGCTTCTCCCTCTCCCTCCGGGAGAGGGCCGGGGTGAGGGGGTCGTGCGGCGCAAACCTCCTGGCCCGGACAGCCCGGTTGCGGTGGCACCGCCGGGTGGCGCGAGGCAAGGCCCCTTCGCCCCAGCCCTCTCCCAAAGCGGGAGAGGGAGCAATTCAGGCGCCGAACTGCAATCCGGTCAGCTCCTCCGACAACCCCCACAGCCGCGCCGCCATTCCGGTGTCCATGGCCTGCGGCATGATGCGCGACGGGCTTACCGCGCCCCTGGTCTCCATGAACCCGTCCGGCCCGTAGTAGCCGCCGCCCTTCGCATCGGGCGCAACCGCCGCGAACAGCAGCGGCAGCGCGCCCTGGGCTGCCGACTGGCCGAACAGGCGGAACGCGCCCTGCATGACGTGCTCCCGCAGGCCCGGGTTGCCGCCCCCAGGACCGTTGGCGATAAGGTCCGTCACCGCCAGGCCAGGATGGGCGGCAACGCTGGTCAGCCCCCATCCCGCCGCCTTGGCCCGGCGCTGCAGCTCCAACGCGAACATCAGCATCGCCAGCTTGCTCTGCCCATACAACGCTCGCGCCCTATAATGCGCCGCACCCTGCAGATCCTGGAAGTCGATCTTGGCCATGCGGTGCGCCAGGCTGGCGACGCTGACCACCCGGGCGCCCCCCGACGCCAGCAACTGCGGCAGCAGCCGGGCCGTGAGGGCGAAGTGGCCGAGGTAGTTGGTGCCGAACTGCAGCTCGAACCCATCCGCGGTCACCTGCCGGGTCGGGGGCGACATCACGCCGGCATTGTTCACCAGCACCGACACGGCCGGGTGCGCGGCGGCCATCCGGGCGGCGAACATCGCCACGGAGTCCAGGCTCGCAAGGTCCAGCAGCTCGAACCGCGCGGCGGCCCCCGGCACGCGGGCCATCAGCCGGGTCAGCGCATCGGCGCCCTTCACCGGGTTGCGCCCGGCCAGGACCGTGGTGGCGCCCTGCGTGGCCAGGCCCAGCGCCACGTCCCACCCCAGCCCACCCGTCGCGCCGGTGACGATGGCCACCTTACCGTCCAGCCGCGGCGCGTCACCCAGGGACCAGGCCATCGGCTTAGCAGTGCGGCTCCACCAGGGTGAACTCGGACAGCTTGCCGCGCATGACGAATTCGGAGAAGTCCATCTGCAGGTCGTCGGCGACGCCGTTCGCCCAGTACTTCATGCCGACCTCGTAATCGGGGCTGCCGGCCACCTTTTCCTTGCTGGGCGCCGCCGACTGCACCCGGTCGAAGAAGGCGACGCGCACCCGGCCGCTCGGCAGCTCCGCCAAGGCCGGATAGGCCGCCGCAGACGGCGGGTTCCAGTTGGCGATGGCGACCGAGGTGTCCTGCACGCCCTTGTCCCCGGTGCCGTCGAAGATCGGCAGCGCGATAAACCGCTTGCCCGCCTCGGCGGCGGCGATGATCGTCGCGGTATGGACCATCGGGAAGGCGGTGCCGGCCGGGATGGGCAGCGTCTTCTCCTCCGGCACGGTGTAGTTGATGCTGCCGGGTCCGCCGGGGCTGTCGAGCTTGGCGGTGCCCTCGACCTGGTCGGTGACGGCGGTGTCGGTGGTCTGGCGCATGCGGAAGCGCATCGACAGCCCGTCCTTGCTTTCCCAGGTGGCGTAGTCGGATACGCTCTCGATGTCCTGGCCGTCGCGGTTGGTCAGCGTCATCGCCAGGCGCTGCCGGGTGGCCCAACCGTCGCAGACGTCGGTGATCTCATAGGCCATGGTGCCGCCGGCGGCGGTGACGTCGCCGCCATGGCTGCTGTCCATGGTCAGCTTATACAGGGCGCGGTGCGCGGCCAGGGGCACGGGGTCGGCGGCCAGTGCCGGGGCGGCGAGGCTGAGGGCGCCAAGGAAGCAGGCGGTGGCGATGTGGCGCATGGCGCTCGAACTCCGAAGGGCACTGGATGTCACATAGGCGCACGATGCCGAACGCGCCACCCGGGGCGAAAACACAAGATTCCTACCGCTTCCCCCTCTCCCTCCGGGAGAGGGCCGGGGTGAGGGGGTCTTGGTTGCAGAGCCAAGCACTGCGGGTCCTATTGGGCCGCGGCTGTCCGGAGCGGGAGACCGTGCCGCAAGCCCCCCTCGCCCCAACCCTCTCCCTCCGGGGGAGGGAGAAGCCGCGCAATCAGCCTGCCTTGGCCTTCGGCGGCAGGTCCACCCGCACCGACAGCTCCTTCAACCGCACCGGCTCCACCACCGAGGGCGCGCCCATCATCAGGTCCTCGCCCTGCTGGTTCATCGGGAACAGGTTGACCTCGCGCAGGTTCGGCTCGTTGGCCAGCAGCATCACGATCCGGTCGATGCCCGCCGCCATGCCGCCGTGCGGCGGCGCGCCATAGCGGAAGGCGTTCAGCATTCCGCCGAACCGCTCCTCCACATCCGCCGCCGTGTAGCCCGCCAGCTCGAAGGCCCGCACCATGATGTCCGCCTTATGGTTGCGTATGGCGCCGCTGCTCATCTCATAGCCGTTGCAGACGATGTCGTACTGATAGGCGCCGATGCTCAACGGATCTTGCCCCTCCAGCGCCGCCATCTCGCCCTGCGGCATGCTGAACGGGTTGTGGCTGAAATCGACCGCCCCGGTCGCCTCATCCCGCTCGTACATCGGGAAATCGGTGATCCAGCAAAAACGAAAACACTCCTGCTCGATCATGCCCAGCTCCTGCCCCAGCCGCGTCCGCACCAGCCCGGCGAACTTCGCCGCCTCGTCCGCCTGCCCCGCCGCAAAGAACACCGCATCGCCCGCGCCCAGCCCGCACGTTACCCGGATCGCCTCGATCCGCTCGGCCTCCAGGTTCTTGGCGATCGGCCCGCGCCCGCCGTCCTCCTCGAAGATGACGTAGCCCAGCCCCCCCGCGCCCTCGCCCCGCGCCCACTCGTTCAGCTTGTCGAAGAAGCCGCGGGGCCGCCCCCCTGCCCCCGGCGCCGGAATGGCCCGCACCACGCCGCCGCTGGCCGCAATGCGCGCGAACAGCCCGAATCCCGACCCGGCGAACGCACTCGTGACATCGCTGATCCGCAGCGGGTTGCGCAGGTCCGGCTTGTCGCTGCCATACTCCAGCATCGCCGTCTTGTACGGGATGCGGCGGAACGGGATCGGGTCCACCTCCCGCCCCCCCGCAAACTCGGCGAACACGCCCTGCATCACCGGCTCCATGGCGGCGAACACGTCCTCCTGGGTGACGAAGCTCATCTCGACATCAAGCTGATAGAACACCAGCGTCCGGTCCGCCCGCCCCGCCTCGTCACGGAAGCACGGCGCGATCTGGAAATAGCGGTCGAACCCCGCCACCATGCACAACTGCTTGAACTGCTGCGGCGCCTGCGGCAGCGCATAGAACTTCCCCGGATGCAGCCGCGCCGGCACCAGGAAGTCGCGCGCCCCCTCGGGGCTGCTGACCGTCAGGATCGGCGTCTGGAACTCGTTGAACCCGTCGGCGATCATGCGGCGGCGGATGCTGTCGATGATGCGGGCGCGCAGGATCATGTTCTGCTGCAGCTTCTCCCGCCGCAGGTCAAGGAACCGGTAGCGCAGCCGCAACTCCTCGGGATAGGTGTTCTCCCCCGCCACCTGGAACGGCAGCACGTCGGCGGCGGATTGCACGAGCAGCTCCTGCACCTGCACCTCGACCTCCCCGGTCTGCAGGCGCGGGTTGAAGGTCTCCGGCGCGCGGGCGACGACCAGGCCGGTGACGGTGACGACGCTCTCGATCCGCAGCGCGTCGGCCTCGGCGAACCCGGCGCTCCCCGCGGGCAGCACGCACTGGGTGATGCCATAGTGGTCGCGCAGGTCCAGGAACAGCAGCCCGCCGAAGTCGCGCTTGGTCTGGACCCATCCCGACAGCCGGGCCGTCGATCCGGCGTCGCTGGCGCGAAGGGCGCCGCAGGTATGGGTGCGGTAGGCGTGCATGGTGATGTCCTCGAAGCAGGGCGCACACAAACCGCGGCCATTTGCGGTGTCAAGTCGCGGCGGGTAGAACCGCCCATGCCTCGTTCCCATCCCAAGTTCGCCGATCCCGTCCTGGTCACCGGCACCGCCGCCCTGGCCGCCCTGTGCACCCGGCTGCGCGCCGAGCCGTACGTCACCATCGACACCGAGTTCATGCGGGAACGCACCTACTTCCCCGAGCTGTGCGTGGTGCAGTTGGCCGGGGTGGACGACGTGGCCGTGATCGACGCCGAGGCCGCAGGCATCGACCTGGCCCCGCTGGGCGAGCTGCTGGCCGACACCGGGGTGGTAAAAGTCTTCCACGCGGCGCGTCAGGACGTGGAGATATTCCTGGAACTGTTCGGCCAGGTGCCGGCGCCGATCTTCGACACCCAGGTCGCGGCCATGGTGGCGGGGTTCGGCGACCAAGTCGGCTACGACGCGCTGGTGTCCAGCCTTACCGGCGGGCAGATCGACAAGGCGCACCGCTTCAGCGACTGGTCCGCCCGCCCGCTGTCCCCCGCGCAGGTGACCTATGCCGCCGCCGACGTGACCTACCTGCGCGGCGTGTACGAGCGCCTGCAGGACCGCCTGCAACGCGACGGCCGCATGGAGTGGGTGGCGGAGGAAATGGCGGTGCTGGCACAGCCCGAGACCTACCGCCCCGATCCCGAGGGCCTGTGGGAGCGCCTGCGCCCGCGCAGCAGCAACCGCCGGATGCTGGGGATGCTGCGCGCCGCGACCGCCTGGCGGGAGCGCGAGGCGCAGCGCGTCAACATCCCGCGCGGGCGGCTGCTGAAGGACGAAAGCCTGCTGGAGATCGCCGCCGTCGCGCCCACCACGGTCGATGCGCTGGCCCGCATCCGCGGCGTCAACCGCGGCTTCGCCGAGGGCAAAAGCGGCGTCGCCCTGGTCGCGGCGCTGCAGGCCGCCGCGGCGCTGCCGGAGGACGCCCTGCCGGAGCCGCCCAGCCGCAAGGACAACTCTCGCGCCTCCCCGGCGCTGGTGTCGCTGCTGAAGGTGCTGCTGGCGGCGAAGTGCGAGGAGCACAACGTCGCGCCCAAGCTGGTGGCCTCGTCCGACGACCTGGACCGGCTGGCCGGGGAGGACCATCCAGACGTCCCGGCGCTGCACGGCTGGCGCCAGGAGGTGTTCGGCGCCGACGCGATGCTGCTCAAGGCCGGCGGCATCACGCTCGGCGTGGACGGCAAGCGCATCAAGCTAATGCGAGCCTAACCCACTTCCCCCTCTCCCCCTTCGGGAGAGGGCCGGGGTGAGGGGGTCTCGCGGCGCGATCCCTGGACGCAGGCAGCCGGGGAACACAGGCAGTGAGATTCAGGCGACGCTGGAGACCCCCGCGCGGCAAGCAAGCCCCCACTCCAACCCTCTCCCTCCAGGAAAGGAAGCAGGACGCAAGCCCTACACCAGGAACACCGCCATCAGCACCAGCAGCACCACGACCGCGATCACCGCGCCGGTGGTGAAGGTGGTGAAACGGGACCAGAACATCACCCGGTCGGCGACGAACGCCTCGTCGATGTTCGGGCGGGAGGTCGGCTGGCTGGCGGAGGACTGCATGTCGGGGGGAACCATGGTGTGCCTTGGGCTGTCTCGGGACTAGGTGGGCGCTATCTACGTCCCCACGGCAGGGCCGGGCAAGGGACTCAGCAGGCTGGCGCCGGCGTCGTACCAGCCCGGCCGCCCCTCGGCATGCAGGCGCAGCGCCAGCGGATACAGCCGATGCTCCTGCGCCAGCACGCGGGCGGCGAGGCTGTCCGCGTCGTCGCCGGGCAGCACCGGCACCGCGGCCTGGGCCAGGATGGGGCCATCGTCCATGACGTCCGTCACCAGGTGGACCGTGCAGCCGTGCAGCTTGACCCCGGCGGCCAGGGCGCGGACGTGGGTATTCAGGCCGGGAAACGCCGGCAGCAGGCTGGGATGGACATTCAGCATCCGCCCCGCCCAAGCGCCGACCAGCAACGGCGTGAGCAGCCGCATGTAGCCGGCCAGGCAGACCAGGCCGATGCCGCGCGCCTGCAATGCGGCGTGGATGGCGGCCTCGTGCGCGGCGCGGTCGCGGCCGAACGGGCGGTGGTCGATGCACAACGCCTCGACCCCGTGCGCGGCGGCGTGGGCCAGGCCGGCGGCGCCGGGCCGGTTGGACAGCACCAGGGCGATGCGGGCCGGGAAGCCTGGTGCAGCGGTGGCCTCCAGCAGGGCCGCCATATTGCTGCCGCGCCCGCTGATCAGGACGGCAACCGGAACCATGCCGCGCCCTTCATGCCGCTGACGCCGGAGAAGGCCGGGATGCGGGACGCCGGGACGCGCGAGGCGGGGCGGCCCCCCTCACCCGGCCCCTCGTCCGGACGCCGCCACCGCGATCCACTTGTCGCGTTCCCGCTCGGGGAAGGCCGTCGCCTCGCGGTCCAGCTCGGCGAGTTCCGGCGGCACGTACCAGTGCATCTTGTCGCCGTGGTAGGCCCCCCAGACGGCCTCCGCGACCGCCGAGGGCGGCATCAGCCGCCACATGCCCTCCGTCGGCAGCGTGGCCTTGCGTTCGGGCGGCATCATCCCGGTGTCGATCAGGCCGGGCAGCGTGTCCGCCGCCCACACCCCGGCGGCGCGCAGTTCGACCGACAGCGCCTCCGTCAGGCCGCGCACGGCGTGCTTGGTGGCGGAGTACACCGCAAGCCCGCCCATGCCGAAGATCGCCGAGGACGAGGAGGTCGTGAAGCACAGCGACCCCGGCGTCGCCTTTAGCAGCGGCAGCGCCGCATGGATGCCGAACAGCACGCCGACGAAGTTGACGTTCACCAGCGCCATCACCCTTTCCCAGGGCATGTCGGCAAAGGCGCCCGTCGCCACGAGGCCCGCATTGTTGTGCAGCACGTCCATGCGGCCGTTGCTGGCGGCGCCGAACGCCTCGATCGCCGCCCTGAAGTCGTCGTGGACGGTGACATCCAGGGCCTGGAACAGGCCGTTGGCCTCCCCGAGTTCCGCCCGCAGGCGCTCAAGCTCGGCGGCATTCCTGTCGAAGCAGCCCACGAACCAGCCCCTTCCGGCAAAAAGCTGCGCCGTCGCCCGGCCGATGCCGGAGGCAGCGCCGGTGATGAAGATGGCCTTGCGTGCTTCCATGGTCATGCGGACCCTGCATGTCGAACCGCCTGGCAGGGCGCCAGCGGCGTCGGCGGCAGGGTGGCATAGGAGGTTGCAGGAACCAAGGCAGCCCCCCACGCCGCTGAACTCTGCGGCCCGATCAGCCAGGTCCACGCCATGCCGCCACCGGCATCCCGAGCTTCGCACCTTGCTTGACCCGCTGGCCCCATTGGTCATAGCCTTCACCTAAAGGTCAAGAACCAAGGGGAGGCATGAATGTCGGCCGCAACGGACATCCTGGCGTCGCCGTCCTGGCTGCACCGGCGCGAGCTGGCCGCCTACCCAGCCGCCGGCGCCAGGCGCGCCCACCTCCTGCTCGTCGTGGCGATCACCATCGTCCTCTATTACGAGCTGTATGTCGGCGGCGGCGTCGCCACGCTGATGCTCGAGCACTTCCATATGTCGTTCAACTACCTGGTCGGCATCTTCGCCGTCGGCAGCCTGGCGGGGGCGTTCGCCTCGCTGGCCGCCGGCCTGTGCGACCGCTTCGGCCGGGCCAACCTGGTGGTGTTCGGCCTGCTGATCGTGGCGGTGCTGATCCTCGCCATCCCCTATGCGCCGGACAAGCTCACCTATGGCGTGCTGGCGTCCCTGGTGGCGCTGGTCGAGGGCGTGATCCTGGTCGCCACCCCCGCGCTGATCCGCGACTTCTCGCCCCAGGTCGGCCGCGCCACGGCGATGGGCTTCTGGACCATCGGCCCGGTGCTGGGCAGCCTCGCCGTCAGCCTGGTGACGACGCTGACGCTGCCCGCGCTCAAGACGTGGGAAAGCCAGTTCTTCATCTGCGGCGCGGTCGGCGTGGCGATGTTCGCCGCCGCGTTCCTGTTCCTGCGCGAGCTGTCGCCGGCGCTCCGGGACCAGATCATGGTGAGCCTGCGCGACCAGGCGCTGGTGGAGGCGCGGGCGCGCGGCGTCGTCGCCGTGGACCTGCACGCGCCGTTCCGCCAACTGATGCACCTGGACATCATCGGCTCCGCGCTCGGCGTGTCGGTGCTGCTGCTGTTCTACTACACCGCGGTGGCGTTCGGGACGATCTACATGGCCACCATCTTCCACTTCACCCTGGCGCAGGCGAATGCGCTGGCGAACTGGACCTGGGCGTCCAATGCCGTCGCCCTGGTCGTGGCCGGGCTGCTGTCGGACCGGCTCGGCGTCCGCAAGCCCTTCATGCTGGCGGGCGGCATCGGCGCCGCGGTGCTGACCACGCTGTTCCTGCTGCAGGCCGGGCAGCACCCGGGCTGGGCGACGCTGGTGGCGCTGAGCTGCGGCCAGTCGGTGATGGTGGCCTTCGCCTACACCACCTGGATGGCGAGCTTCACCGAGACGGTGGAGGCCCGCAACCCGGCGCTGACCGCGACCGGCCTGGCGATCTGGGGCTGGCTGCTGCGGCTGGTGGTGACGGCGGCGTTCCTGGCGATCCCCTACGTGATCGACACCGTGACGCCGCTGATCGAGTCCGGCCCGACGCTGGCCGCCCTGGCGCAGGCGCAGGCGGCGCACACCGCGCCCAGCCCCGAGGTGATGGCGCAACTGGGGGTGATCCAGCAGGCCGCCGCCGACTCGCCGGGGCAGTGGCGGACCTGGTACTGGATCTGCACGGCGGGGATCATCGCATTCGTGGCCAGCGTGTTCATCATGCGCGGACGCTGGAGCCCCGCCGCCGCCCGCGCCGACCAGGCCGCGCACAACCGCGCCGTCGCCCGGGAGATGGCGGACCTGGGCGCCGGCAGCGGTCCCGCGACGGCGCTGCAATGACCCTACGCACGCGAGGGCGGGACACCACATCAGGACCCGCCACCGCACCCACCCTGGAAAGTTCGGCATGACCATCGAGCACTTCGACATCCTGATCATCGGCGCCGGCCTGTCCGGCATCGGCACGGCCTGCCACCTGACGATGCGCTGCCCCGGCAAGTCGTACGCCCTGCTGGAGGCGCGCGACACCATCGGCGGCACCTGGGACCTGTTCCGCTACCCCGGCATCCGGTCGGATTCCGACATGCACACCCTGGGCTACTCGTTCCGCCCCTGGGAGGGCGCGAAGGCCATCGCCGACGGCCCGTCCATCCTGCAATACGTCCGCGACACCGCCGCAGCCTACGGCGTGGACAAGAAGATCCGCTTCAACCATGCCGCCAAGCGCATGTCCTGGTCGTCCGAGGACGCACTATGGACGGTCGAGGCCGAGCAGGGGCCGGACCGCACCCCCGTGCGCTTCACCTGCGGCTTCCTGGTGTCGTGCAGCGGCTATTACGACTACTCCGGCGGCTACACGCCGGAATTCCCGGGGATCGCCGGCTACCATGGCCGGCTGGTGCATCCGCAGGGGTGGCCGGACGACCTCGACTATGCCGGCAAGCAGGTGGTGGTGATCGGCAGCGGCGCCACGGCGGTGACCCTGGTGCCGGCGCTGGCCGAGAAGGCCGCCCACGTCACCATGCTGCAGCGGTCGCCCACCTACATCGTGTCCCGCCCGGCGGAGGACGCCTTCGCCAACAAGCTGCGCCGCCGGCTGCCGCCCAAGGCCGCCTACTGGATCACCCGCTGGCGCAACGTGCTGCAGACGATGTTCTTCTACAACATGGCCAGGAAGCAGCCCGACAAGTTCGCCGCCGGGGTGATGAAGGGCGTCCGCGCCCACCTGGGTCCGGATTACGACGTCGCGACGCACTTCACGCCGCGCTACAAGCCGTGGGACCAGCGGCTGTGCCTGTCGCCCGACTCCGACTTCTTCCGGGCGGTGCGTAAGGGGGCGGCCTCCGTGGTGACGGACACCATCGCGAGCTTCACCCCGGGCGGCCTGCGCCTGGCGTCGGGCCAGGAGCTTGCCGCCGACATCGTGATCACCGCGACCGGCCTGCGGATGGTGTTTCTTGGCGGCGTGGAGATCGTGGTGGACGGCAAGCGCATCGAGCCGTCGAGCACCATGGGCTACAAGGGCATGATGTTCAGCGGCATCCCCAACATGGCGGCGGTGTTCGGCTACACCAACGCCTCGTGGACCCTGAAGGCCGACCTCACGAGCGAGTACGTCTGCCGCCTGCTGCGCTACATGGACCGCCGCGGCATGCAGTCCTGCGTGCCGACCCGCGGCGTCGAGGTGGACGAGGCGCCGTTCCTGAACCTGCAGTCGGGGTATGTCGAGCGCGCCGCCGCCCTCATGCCGCGCCAGGGCACTGCGGCGCCGTGGAAGCTGCACCAGAACTATGCGCGCGACCTGGTGACCCTGCGGTTCGGCCGCGTGGACGACGGCACGCTGGTGTTCACCCGCAAGGTGCGCGAGCGCGTCTCCGCCTAAAACGCTGCTGTCCCCTCTCCCTCCGGGCTTGGGCCGTGAAACGGACCAAGGCCGGGGTGAGGGAGGTGGCAAGCGCCAACCCCGCAAAGTCAGGAGCAAGGCTTCGCTCCCCCCCTGGCCAGGTCAGGTGCTCGCCGCCTCCCTCAACCCCTGCCCTCTCCCGGAAGGAGCAGGCGGGCGATCGACACCGAGCCGTGCCTGCACTGGGGAGAAAACAAATGTCCATCCTGGAAAGCCCGGCCCAAGCCCTGACGCCAGCCTCGGCCAGCGATGACGCGGCCATCGCGGAACTCCACACCGCGTTCGAGGCGCAGCGCGCCGCCTTCCACACCGACCGCTACCCCAGCCTGGACGAGCGGAAGGGGCGCATCGGCAAGCTGATCGGCATGCTGCTGCAGCACCGCGAGCGCATCAGCGCCGCGCTGAACCAGGATTTCGGCTCCCACCCCGCCCCGGCCTCCGACCTGATCGAGGTGCTAGGCCCCGTCGCCCGCGCGCAATACGTCCTGGAGCGGCTGGAGGACTGGATGCGCCCCTCCCCCCGCGAGATCGACCCGGCGATGATGGGCACGGCGCAGGCCTACATCCAAAGCCAACCGAAGGGCGTGGTCGGCAACATCGTGCCCTGGAACTTCCCGTTCGACCTCTCCGTCGGCCCGATGATCGAGATGCTGGCCGCAGGCAACCGGGTGATCGTCAAGCCCTCCGAGTACACCCCCGCCTCGGCCCGGCTGCTGCGCGAGATGGTGCAGGCGACGTTCGACCCGACGCTGGTCTATGTCGCCGTCGGCGGCATCGACCTGGCGCGCGCCTTCTCGGACCTGCCGTGGAACCACCTGCTCTACACCGGCAGCCCCGGCGTCGGCCGCCAGGTCATGCAGGCGGCGGCGCGCAACCTGACCCCTGTCACGCTGGAACTCGGCGGCAAGTGCCCGGCCCTGCTGACGCCAGGCTCGGTCACCGCGGCCAACGTCGAGTCCGTCATCGGCACCAAGACCGTGAAGAACGGCCAGATGTGCATCTCGGTCGATTACTGCCTGGTGCCGCGGGCGGAGGTGGAGGGCTTCGTCAAGCTCTCGGTCGATCACATGCAGCGCGCGGCGGCGGACTACTCGCGCAGCGCCGACTGCACGGGGATCATCTCGCTGCGCCACCTCGACCGCATCCAGGACATGCTGCAGGAAGCGCGCGACCGGCAGTGCCGCATCGTCGAGCTTGAGGCGAACGGCCGGACCGACCGCGAGACGCGGCGGATGCCGATCTCCCTGGTGATCGACCCGGCGCCCGACCTGCGGGTCATGCGGGAGGAGATTTTCGGCCCGATCCTGCCCGTCGTGCCGTACGACGACGTGGACGGCGCGGTGGCGATGATCAACGCCGGGGAGCGGCCGCTGGGGCTGTACGTGTTCGGCGAGGACCGGGCGGCCACCGGCCGCGTGCTCAGCCAGGTCGTCTCCGGTGGTGCTGCCGTCAACACCTGCGCCATCCAGGGCGCGCTGCCATCCCTGGCGTTCGGCGGCGTCGGGATGAGCGGGATGGGGCGGCACCATGGGGTGGAGGGCTTCCGCGAGTTCTCCAACCAGCGCGGCGTGGTGGTGCGGGGCGAGGGCGACCATTTCGACGCGTTCTATGCACCCTATGCCAAGGCCGCGGCGATCGTGGGGTCGGTGCTGGGCTGATCCGCAGCCGGCGTGGTGCGGCAACCCAGGTTCCGTCCCGGCGGCCTGATTGCTGCTGCTAATCGATGGCCCTGGCGCCGTCACGCATACCGCGCCGGCCGCGTTGGGCTGCCCCAGGCCGGCCATCGGACGCTCGGCAGGCCGCAGCCTCGCCGGGCGCGGTGCAGGTCCGGCATGGGAATGTCGCTAAAATATCACGCGCGCCCATCAACTCAGGCGGCAGCGCAACGAGGGATGCTTTGAAGGTTTGCGGCGGCGCGGTTTGGGTACAGGCTCCCTTGACTGGATAGCCTTGGGAGATGTGCGGCGGCTGCCTGTGCGCGGGCAGCCTGCAGGGAAGAAGGCGGAACGGCGTACCCCTCCCAAGGTGCGCGGCCGGATGCGTGGCCAACCTGGGAATGCTTGGCTTGAAATGACTATGGGGAAACGAGACAATGAAAAATAGATGCTACGCCGCCGCCGGCTCTGCACTGCGGCTCGCGTTGGGCGCGGTGATCTGCGCTGGACTGGCGGTCTGCTCGGCTGGCCGGGTCGCCGCGCAGGAGATCGATCCCTACGAGTTCGTGCCGTTGCCCGCCGGCACCAACCTGGCCATCGGCTACTACGTCTATGGCCACAATGACGAGTTCGACGCCTACAAGGGTCCGACGTTCAAGAACTCGAAGCTGGAGGTCAACGTCGCGGTCGCCCGCTTCGTCCACTTCTTCGAGATCGCTGGGCATCCGGCCGGGGTCCAGGTCCTTCAGGGCTTCGGGTCGGAGTCCGGCGGCAACGTCGGCGGCGAGCGTCTGGGCAGCGCGTTCGGCGCGCAAAGCACCACGCTGTCGGCATTCATCTGGCCCTATGTCAACACCGCCACCAAGACCAACGTCGTCACCACCGCCTTTCTCTATCCGCCCGACGGCACCTACGATCCGCATGCCGCCTTGAACCTTGGCGACAACCGCTGGCGGGGCGACATCCAGATCGGCCTGTCGCAGGGCTTCGGCGATCACATCGGCGTCGACCTCGAATTCGACGCCCAATTCTATGGCGACAGCAGCAACTCCTACCCCGGCGGCCAGTACTTGAAGCAGGACCCGACCTACCGCGTCCAGGCATGGGCAAACTACCGCTGGACCCCAGCCTTCACCACTTCGATCGGCTATGAAGGCTTCTTCGGCGGCGTCCAGAAGCTGGACAGCGCCCTTGACGGCAACAAGACCGACGAGCAACGCCTCCGGTTCAACGCGGCGCTGTTCATCACCCCATCGTTTCAAACCATGCTCGAGTTCAACCACGACGTGAGCGTCAGCGGCGGCTTCAAGCAGGATTTCGGCGCCGAAGTGCGGGTGCTTAAAGCGTTCTAAGCCGCACGTCCCAGCTGGGGCCGCACGTCCCAGCCGGGGCCGCCGGTCCAGGCTTGCCAGCGGGCGTGCGCGTGGGCGCTCGTCCGCTTCAATCAACGGAGGAGCGCCTATGTCCACCATCATGAGGAACTTGCCCGCGGCAGGAGCCATCCTTCTGCTCGCGGCCTGCCAGACCCCAACCGCCAAGCCCACCAGCGGCAGCACGGCCAGCCCGGCCGAGATTGCCTTCACCACCAATGCCTTCCAGATCATCCAGTTCGACCAGCAGGAAGGCAAGCTGGCGCAGACGCAGGCGCGCAACCCGCGCGTGAAAGCCCTGGCGGCGCAGCTCACCGACGAGGCCAACCAGTTCGCCGACAAGCTGGGACCGGTGGCGGCGGATGCCGGGATCAGGCCCCCGACCGAGCTGCGCAACGACCTGCGCGTGCGCCTGGGCCACATGCAACTGCAGCAAGGGCAGGACTTCGACCGCACCTACATCGACGACCAGATCGCCACCCATGAGGAGGAGATAATGATGCAGGACTCGATGAACACCGCCGGGGTCAGCCCGGCCTTCGCGTCGCTGATGGGCCAGGGCCAGGGCATCATCCGGCGCAACCTGGACACGCTGCGCGGCCTGCAGGCCGAGCTTGGCAGGGGCCGCCGCCAAAGCCTCGTCCGGTAACGGGGCCGGCCGAGGGGCCGATCCGCCGACATCAAGCCGGCATGGAGCCAACCATGCCAGAAAGGGAGTGATCAGCATGTCCACCGACATCAGTGCCGGGTGCGATGCAGTTCTGCAACAGGTCACGTCAGGCCACCCGCGCGTGCCCGGCGTGGTCGCGATGGCCACCGACCGCCACGGCTCCATCTACGAGGGCACTGCGGGCAAGCGCGTCCTTGGCGCAGCCGGCGCCAACAATGCCGATATGACCTTGGACACCGTGTTCGCCATGTTCTCGACGACCAAGGCGATCACCACGACAGCCGCGCTGCAACTGGCTGAGACAGGCCATCTGGACCTCGATGCCCCGGCCAAGTCCTACATCCCCGGCATCGGCGCCCTGCAGGTGCTGGACGGCTTCGACGGGGATGGCAGGCCGCGGCTGCGGGCGCCGAGGCGCGACATCACGACGCGGATGCTGCTGCTGCACACGGCCGGGTTCGCCTACGACTTCTTCAACGCGGACTACCTCCGCCTGGCCACCGAGCACGGGCAGCCGAGCGTCCTCACCGCCAGCAAGGCATCGCTCAACACCCCCCTGCTGTTCGATCCCGGCGAGCGGTGGGAGTACGGCAGCAACATGGACTGGGCCGGCCAGGTGGTAGAGGCGGTCACCGGCCAGCGGTTGGGCCAGGTGATGCAGGACCGTATCTTCGAGCCGCTGGGCATGGCGAGCAGCGCCTTCAAGCTCACCCCGGACATGCGGTCGCGCCTGGCCTACATCCACCAGCGCGACGCCGAAGGCGCACTGGCGCCGCTGATGGACCTGGTGCATCCGCAGGAGCCGGAAGTGCACATGGGCGGGCACGGCCTGTACTCGACGGTGCCGGACTACTGCCGGTTCATCCGCATGTGGCTGAACGATGGCGCCGGGGAGCACGGCCGGGTGCTGCGGGCGGAGACGGTCGCGATGGCGGTCCAGAACGGCCTGGGCAACCTGAAAATCAAGGGCCTGCCCGGCGTGATGCCTACCGTGTCGCACGACGCGGAGTTCTTCCCCGGCATGAGCAAGTCGTGGTCGCTGGGCTTCATGATCAACGAGGAAGACGCGGTGACCGGCCGGCCAGCCGGATCGCTGGCCTGGGCGGGGCTGGCGAACCTGTACTTCTGGATCGACCGGCGCAGCGGCATCGGCGGGTTCTGGGCGACCCAGATCCTGCCCTTCGTCGATCCGACGTCGGTCACGGGCTACCTCGACTTCGAGAAAGCCGTTTATGACGGCATGGCGATGGCACAGGCGGCCTAGTTCCGGCCGCGGCTGCTTGTGTAATACTTGAAAAGGCGTCACCGAATGAAGAAGCTGCTTCTCCTAGCGCCGCTCCTGCTGCTGCCGGCGGCGGGGCACACCCAAGGCGTGCAGATGCCGAATGCGACCACCGATGCGCCGCCCCCCTCGCTCCACAGCCCGGAACTCAAGTCGGTCAACAGCCGCCCGGCGCGTGCCGCCCGTTACCGGCCCCACCGGCCGCTGCGCCGCCACCGCCCGACCTTGACACAGCCGCAGTCCTTCCTGGATTCGACGGCTGTCCCGCACCTCGGATAGGTCATAAGGGGCGCGGGCCTGTCGTCCGGGGGGCGTTAAAACCATGCGGGGCTGCAGACGGAAGCCACGGGCAGGCTGATGCTCGGCCCGCGTCCGCATGTGACGTAAGAACCTCCTGCTTCTCCCTCTCCCTCCGGGAGAGGGCCGGGGTGAGGGGGTCTTGCGGCGCCGACCTGCTGGCCCGCGCAGCCCGGTTCCGCCGGCATCGGATAGCGCGAGGCAAGCAAGCCCCCCTCATCCCGGCCCTTTCCCGAAGTGGGAGAGGGAGAAGAGGCGATTTCTTGCGGCCTATGCGATCGCCCTGGCCGTAGGGAGAGGGCGGCGTCATATGCCAGCCGCCCCTGAGCCTGACCGATGCAAGCCCACCGTCATCCCGAGCCGCGCTTGCGGCGCGGCAATCCAGGGCGGCCAGGGCGGTCCTCGCCCCCCGGACCGCCGCGCCGAAGCCGGCTCGCAATGACGGCACGGCCCAGGGCGGCACCAGTCAGACCCATGGACGATTGGGTTCAACCGCATATGCGACCCCCCTGCCCCGCCGAAGCACCCGGCGCCGCAGCGCTTCACATCGCGTCATGGGGCCGCAAAACGCGCTCGTCAGGCTTGCCATGACGGGCAGCACCCCCTTACGCATCGGGCAGAACGCGCCCGGAGACCTTCATGACCAAGCAGCTTCACCTCGGCGCGTTCATGCGCCCCGTCGGCATCCACACCGCCTGGTGGCGCGTGCCCGGTGCCTGGCCGGATGCCAACTTCAACCTCGCCCACCTCGTCAGCATGATCCAGACGCTGGAGCGCGGCTGCTTCGACGCCTTCTTCATGGCCGACCACTTGGCCGTGCTGAACATGCCGATGGCCGCCCTGCGCCGCAGCGGCACCGCCACCTCGTTCGAGCCGCTGACCCTGCTGTCGGCCCTGGCCATGGTCACGCAGCGTATCGGCCTGGTCGCCACCGCCAGCACCACCTTCGACGAGCCCTACCACATCGCCCGCCGCTTCGCCTCGCTCGACCACATCAGCGCCGGCCGCGCCGGCTGGAACGTCGTCACCACCAGCAATCCCGACGCCGCGCTCAACTTCGGCCGCACCGAGCACGTCGAGCACGACGAACGCTACCGCCGCGCCCGCGAGTTCCACGCCGTCGTCACGGGCCTGTGGGACAGTTGGGCCGACGACGCCTGGGTGCGCGACCCCGCCAGCGGCATCTTCTTCGACCCGGACCGGCTGCACACGCTGGACCACCATGGCGAGCACCTGAATGTCCGCGGCCCCCTGAACATCGCCCGCCCCGTCCAGGGCTGGCCGGTGATCGTCCAGGCCGGCGCCAGCGACGCCGGGCGGCAACTGGCGGCGGAAACCGCGGAGGTGGTGTTCGCCAGCACCCCCACCCTGGAGGACGGCCAGCGCCTGTGCGCCGACATCCGGGCGCGCATGGCCGCGTTCGGCCGCAACCCGGCGCACCTCAAGGTGCTGCCCGCCGCCCTGGTCGTCGTAGGGCGCACGACGGCGGAGGCACGGGAGAAAAAGGCGCTGCTGGACAGCCTGGTGCACCCCGACAGCGGCATCCCGAACCTGTCCCTGCGCCTGGGCGTCGATGCGTCCGCCTTCGACCTCGACGCGCCATTGCCGGAGTTGCCGGTGACGAACCAGGGGCGCAGCGGCCAGGCGGCCATGGTCGCGCAGGCCCGGCGCGAAAACCTGACGGTGCGGCAACTGGCGCAGATCGCCGGAGGCTACGCGGGCCTGCAGATGGTCGGCACGCCGGAGGAGATCGCCGACACGATGCAGGCTTGGCTGGATGCCGGGGCGGCGGACGGGTTCACCGTCATGTTCCCCACCGTCCCCGCCGGGCTGGATGATTTCGTGGACTTGGTGGTGCCGGAGCTGCAGCGCCGCGGGCTGTTCCGGCAGGAGTACGCGGGCACGACCTTGCGCGACCACCTGGGGCTGCCGCGCCCGGCAAACCAGTTCTTCCCGGCCGCAGACCAAAAAGCCGCCGAGTAGCAGGCGCCGCCCGGGGGTGGTGGCATGTGCGCTGAGTCACACCAACGGGCATCTGCTTCGACCGGCTTGCCCGCCTCCCGCCCGTCATTGCCCCGCCTGTCACTGCCCCCCCTGGTAATGTCCCGCCTGTCATTGCGAGGAGCACTTGCGACGCGGCAATCCAGGGGTGCAAGACCAGAACCCCAGCCCGTGCCCCCCTGGATTGCCACGCCGAAGCCGGCTCGCAATGACATCGGCTGATTGGCTGCGGCATCGCAGGAAGTCAACGCGCAGGGCCATCCGCACAAGATCAGTGCTCAGGCCAATCAACCCCCTTGATCCGGCTCCCGGTACGCGAGGATGACAGCAGATCGGTTACAAGCCGGGTGAGCCTCGCCGCATGGCCAAAGCCCGCAACGGTGAACGTGCCCTGGGCGATATCGTCGCGCAGCGCCGCATAGACGCCGGCAACATTGGCGGCTGCGTCAGGCATGGCGGCCAGCGCCCCCTCGTCCACAGGCTGCGGCACGCCGTCCAGCGAGAGCCTCAAGCGGCCCGACTGGAACCCACGTGCGGCGCCTCCATCCAGCCGCAGGACGCCCGCCTCGCCTGTGACCTCCAAGCGGAACGGCGTCTCTGCTGGACGCCCGCCGGCAACCTCGACCGACAGCGTGCCCCCTCCCACCAGGCGGCCCTGAAGCAGCAAGTGGTCGAACGTGGTGCGTGCCCGCCTCTCACCCGCGTCGCCAACCTTGATCTCCGGGTACTGCGCCGTTGCCAGCGCACTCAGGTCCTCAAGGCCACCGGCGACCGTGATCGCCAGATCGACCGTGTGAGCACCCTGGATGGTGACGAGGTTCGCAAAGTTCTCGGGCGCTTCCAGGTAAAGGTAGGGCGCCGGCACCTCCGGCCCGAACCCGGCGGTGGCGGAGTACACGCTGATGCCGAGCACGCGTCCGACCGTGCCCGACACGATCAGCTCGCGTGCGCGCCGGACCACGGGACTGCCCCGGAGCTGCAGGCCGATGGCGGTGTGGACGCCCGCTGCGCCGGCGGCGGCGGCCATCTCGCCGGTCTCGCCCAGTCCGGCCCCGAGCGGCCACTCGCTATACACGTGCTTGCCGGCCTCGAGCGCAGCCAGCACCAGCTCACGATGGTCCGGAACCCGGGTGGCGACCGTCACCAGGTCGATGCCGGGCGCCCGGATCAAGTCGATGCCGCTGCCATAGGCAGCCGAAACGCCAAAGGCCCGGGCGGCCGCATCTGCCGTCCGCTGGCTGTTCGTGGCGACCGCGGCGAACTCCAAGCCGTCGAGCGCCTGGACCGCGGGAACGTGCCCGTCCCGCGCCCAGCCGCCTTCGGCGCTCGCACCGATGATCCCGACCCGTATTGCCATGCTGTGATCCTCCTCGCGGCGGCCGCGCGAAGCGCAATGCACGCTTCGGTCGGCCAGGCTGGCTAACAGGATGGTTTGACCTCGACGCGGGGATAAGCCAGCGTTTCTGTCGCTGACACTGTCCCTTTCTACAGGAGGCGGACCCATGGACTTCACCGGCAAGCGCGTCATCGTCATGGGCGGCAGCCGCGGCATCGGCCGCTCGATCGCCCTGGGCTTCGCCGCCGCTGGCGCCGCGGTCTCGATCTGCGCCCGCGGCGCCGGGCCGCTCGACACCGCCCGCCAGGAGATCGAGGCCCTGGGCGTCCTGGCCCACGCAGCCCCCTGCGACCTGGCCGACGCCGACGCCATCGCGCGCTACGTGCCGGCGGCAGCGGCGGCGCTGGGCGGGCTGGACGTGCTGGTGAACAACGCCTCCGGCTTCGGCCAGACCGATGACGAGGCCGGCTGGGCGGCGTCCCTGGCGGTGGACGTGATGGCGGTCGTGCGCGGCAGCCACGCCGCCATCCCGCTGCTCGGACCCAGCGGCAGCATCATCAACATCGCCTCCATCTCGGCCCTGCGCGCCACGTCGCGCTCGGCCCCGTATGGCGCAGTGAAGGCGGCGGTGATGCACTACACCGCAAGCCAGGCCAAGATGCTGGCCCGCCGCGGCATCCGGGTGAACTGCGTCGCCCCCGGCTCGGTCGAGTTCCCCGGCGGCACCTGGGAGCGGCGGCGCACCGAGGACCCGGCGCTCTACGACGCCACGCTGGCCAGCATCCCGTTCGGCCGCATGGGCCGCCCGGAGGAGATCGCAAACGTCGTGCTGTTCCTGGCGTCACCGGCGGCAAGCTGGGTCACGGGGCAGAGCATCGTCGTGGACGGCGGGCAGCTCATCGGGCCGTAGCCGGGCGCGCCGAGCGGCCTGCCAGCCGGAGGGGAGCCTGAAACCGCAGGCAGGCGCCTATGCCGGGAACCCGCCCCTGCGTGGGATTTTGGTGGTCATGCCGCAAGCTGGAACCCGCGCCCCGGGCAGATGCCATCGCGGACTGGATGCCCTCAGCCCTGGCAGCGCGGCACGGAGGCGAGCCGCTGGTCACCATCGCCCAGGTGGTCGAGCATTCGGGCATGGCGCTGGCCTGCCGCCGGGTCAACGGCGAACACGCCGGGCGTCGGATTTTCCGGCAACGGGCATCCGTTCCTGGCGTGGATGAACACGCTCAAGCTGGCCACCATGGGCAGACCCAGGGGCGCCTGATACCAAATGCCAGAAGTTCTGACCTGTCGATCCCAACTGGCCCCTGTCATTGCGAGCCGGCCTCGGCGCGGCATAGGGGACGCCAAGGGCTGCGCGTGCGGTTCTGGATCGCCACGCCGCAAGCGCGGCTCGCAATGACGATGCCCTTAGCGGTCAGAACTTTCGGCGGTTGGCATCAGTGCTCAGGCAGGGCTTCAACGTCGATCCGCTGCTGCAAAAGCAGGCAGCCTACATCCTCACCATGGCCCACGATGGGTGATGCCCACTCGTTGGCGCCAAGATGAGGCCGAAGCCGCTGGTGGTATTCAAGTACATGGTCAAGGACACAGCAACGCTGGAGGCCGGGCTGTTCGCCCGAACGGTGAAGCCGGCTGGCAAGGCAGTGGCGAACCGGCCATCCCATGTCGCCAAGGCGTCCCTGCATGGCCGGAGTTGCGGCGTTGCCACCAGGACGAGGCGGTGCAGACCGTCCCGCAGAATGACGCTGCGCGGGTTCAGACCGGGGAAAGTGTTAAGCGGGCGTGATGACAAGCACTGCCAAGCTGATCCCCGGCGGCATACATGGCCCCGGCAATTCGGACGAAGCTGCCTACACCTGCACCATGGCTGGACTACCGCCGGGGCGGTCGAAGCCGGTCGTGATCAGTATGCCGCACGGTGCCTATGCCCAAGCGGCATGGGACGGCCGAGCCTCAGGGAACCCGTCCAGCGTTGAGAGGTCCCAACGCCGACGTGCCCCCGCCCATCAATGCCGGTCATCCGTTGACGGCACCCTGCATCCGCGCCGTCAACAACCTGAGAGGGCTATCGGGCGCCGCCGCCGGCCGCCGCACGGTCCGGCTGGTTGCCGTCTTCGGTGCCCCGCGGCTGCTTGTCCGCCTTGGCCTCAGCCGCGGCGCTGGGCCGGGCCGATGGGTTCTTGGTGCCGGGATCACCCAGCACAGGGTTGCGGGTAGGTCCCGGCGCGGTGGTCTGGGCAGCGGCAAGCCCTGAACTCAGGCCGAGCAGCAAGCCGATGGCAAACAAGGACTTATAGCGCATTTTGTGTGTATCCCTCTGATGGAAGGTCAACGTTCAAGGACGGCTTGCCGGCAGACCGGGCTTCACATCCTGGACAGCGTAGAAAACCGCAACGCCGCCGGGCGCGAACAGTTGCATCCAGCTCCTGCCAAGGGAGATTAGGCTGGGTCCAACCGGCGGCAGCGAAACCGTCGGCAGGCAACCGGCGGTCAGTAGTGGTAGCCGACCTCGACGAACACCGATTTCTGCTCCGTCCCCGAGGCATACGGAAACACGTCGCCGAACTTGTTGTGCCAGTACTCAAAGCCGACGCCGGCCTCCAGCTTCTTCGGCGTATAGCCGATGAGCTCCCCGACATCGACCATCAGCTTCGGATGCACCAGGACCTCAAGCCCATGGTTGAAGTCGCCCGTCGCGCCCTTGCCCTTGGGGGTGATCAGGTTGGCGAAGCCGGTGAAGTTCAGCGGGATCTTGCCGACCGCGAACGGATAGGCCCAGGCCGTCTCGATCGTGAAGGCCGGGTTGAAGTTGGTGCCGTTGCCGTTGGTCAGGAAGCCGTTGGTGTCCCACTCATGCGACAGCCCCAGGGTGACGTTGAGGAAGCCGCGCGGCAGGTTGAACGAGAACTGCGGCCCAAAGGTGATCAGCTTCTTATACGAGCCGAACGCGTCGTTCTGCGTGTCGAAGTCGAAGCCGAGCAGGATTCCCACGTCCCGGATCGGGCCAAACGAGAACATGTTGCTGCCAGTGACCTTGTTCCCGCTCAGCACCGAGCGGAACACCGCATACACCTCGGCCGAGTTGGAGTCGGCCCGGCCAAAGACGCTGTTGGCGGCATCGCCACGGTAGTTGAAGTCCTCGAAGTCGATGCTGGCGAAGTTCGAGCCATAGGTCCAGCCGTTCGCGTAGGAGATGTTGCCAGCAACCTCGTTCACGTCCTTCGCATGGCCCGGCTGCTTGTCCTCGGGAAGGTAGCGGATGCTGAGGTAGGTATCCTGGTAGTCGATACCCCACGCGTACGCCTCGCAAGGCGCCGCCGCCAGCACTGCTAGGACCGCTGCGGCTTTTGCCGTCCGAACAAAGGTCATTGGTATGCTGCTCCACACAAAAGGCTGCTTGATTGCCGGGGGGCAGCAGCAAGACCTATGCCAGAAATGTGAACATGATCGCAGGAACGTTACGAAACTAAGTTCCGACTGCGCGCTGTTGCAAAAACGCAACGCGGGCCGCATAAGAATCGAAGCGGCAACGAACGCGGTCGCGGCCACCCCGCCAGCCCGACCGGGCGCCAGGCCAGGCAAGCACGCCCTGGAGGGGCCCGCGAGCCGGATCGCGCCGATTCCGGCAGAGACGGATCGAGTGCCCGCCGGGGCAGGCAAAATCGCCTAAGTTGTAGGCAGCGCATTCAGGGACATCACGACGCCCCCGGAGATCACCCGGCGGCAAGGCCCCCAGCTGCAAGGGCCCGGGCAGCAAGGCCATGCCGGGCCATCAGCGCCGCCAGGTCCAGCCCGGGTATCTGCCCATCCTCCACCGCCCACCGCCCCGCCACCATCACGCGGTCCGCCCGGTGCGCGCCGCACAGCACGACCGCCGCCAACGGATCGCCAGCGCCGGAGAACCGCAGGTCGTCCAGCCTGAACAGCGCCAGGTCTGCCGCCGCCCCGACCGCGATTCGCCCCAGTTCCGGCCGCCCGATGCAGTCGGCCGAACCCGCGGTCGCCCAGCGCAACGCATCGAGATGGCTGACCGCCTCCACCCCGTTCACCCCGCGTTGCAGCAGGAAGGCCGCCCGCACCTCCTGCATCAGGTTGGACGCGTCATTGGACGCCGATCCGTCCACCCCCAGCCCGACCGGAACGCCGGCCGCCTCCAACTCGCAGACCCGGCAAATCCCGGAGGCGATCAGTTGGTTGCTGCACGGGCAATGCGTGACGCCGACCCGGGCGCGGCCCAGCCGGGCGACCTCGGGCGCGGTGAAGTGGATGCCGTGCGCCAGCCAGGTGCCCGGCCGCAGCCAGCCGCACTCCTCCAGGTAATCCAGCGGGGTGCAGCCGAACCGGGCCTGGCAGAACGCCGCCTCGTCCGCGGTCTCGGCCAGGTGCGTGTGCAGCCGCACGCCGCGCTGCGCCGCCAGCGCCGCCGTGTCCCGCATCAGCCGCGTGGTGACGGAAAACGGCGAGCACGGGGCCAGGGCGATCTGCAGCATCGCGTGCGGCGCCGGGTCGTGCAGGCGGTCGATCAGGCTGGCGCTGCTGTCCAGGATGGTGTCCAGGTCCTGCACCACGCTGTCGGGCGGCAGCCCGCCGTCGCGCTGCGACAGGTCCATGGAGCCGCGCGTCAGCACGGCGCGTATGCCCAGGCGCGCCGCCGCCGCCGCTTCGATGCCAATGGCGTCCTCCAGCCCCGGCGGAAACACGTAGTGGTGGTCGGTCGTGGTGGTGCAGCCCGACAGCAGCAGCTCGGCCATCGCCACCGTCACCGCCGCGTCCAGCGCCTCCGGCGTCAGCCGCGCCCACACGGGATACAGCGCCTGCAGCCAGCCGAACAGGGTGCGGCCCATCGCGGCCGGCAGGCAGCGGGTGAGCGTCTGGTAGAAGTGGTGGTGCGTATTGACCAGACCCGGCAGCACGACATGGCGGCTGGCGTCCCAAACCTCGGCCGGCCGGCTGGGAGCGCCACCCATTGGCACCAGTTCGACGATGCGCCCGTCCTGCACGACGATCCCGCCCGGGGCGTCACCCAGCACGGCCAGCGGGTTGCGCAGCCACAGCGCGTCGGGCTTCTGCATCATGCCGCCTGCTCCCTGCTGCGTTCCCCAAGCTGCTGCACCCCATCAGCCGCCGTCATCGTGAGCCGGCTTCGGCGCGGCGATCCAGGGGCGCACGGGCTGCGCTCCGGTCCAACGGCCCCTGGATCGCCGCGTCGCAAGCGCTCCTCGCAATGACGAACGAGGCGACGGGGACCAGCAAGGCACCGGGTGGACCGGTCGCAGCCGAGGAGGATTGCCATCATCGCCCTATGGCATGACGTTTGCGTGAGCAAAGCAAGCGCAAACAGGAGCACCCCAGTGCAACAGCCGATGCTGTCGTCCGTCACGCCCCCACCGCTTCGCCTGGTCATCCTGGCCATCCAGCACGTGCTGGTGATGTATGCCGGCGCGGTGGCGGTGCCGCTGATCCTGGGGGCGGCGCTGAAGCTGCCGCGGGACCAGGTGGCGCTGCTGATCAACGCCGACCTGTTCGCCTGCGGCATCGCCACCTTCATCCAGGCGTATGGCATCGGCCCCGTCGGCATCCGGCTGCCGGTGATGATGGGCGTCACCTTCGCCTCGCTGTCGCCGATGCTGGCGATGGCCAACAACCCGGCACTCGGCCTGCAGGCGATCTTCGGCTCGGTGATCGCGGCCGGGGTGTTCGGCATCGTGATCGCGCCGTTCATCAGCCGGCTGCTGCGGTTCTTCCCCCCGGTGGTCACGGGATCGATCATCACGGTGATCGGCATCACGCTGATGCGGGTGGGCATCAACTGGATCGGCGGCGGGCGGCCGCAGGCGCCGGACTTCGGGGCGCCGGGCTACCTCGCGGTGGCGGCGCTGGTGCTGGCGGTGATCCTGCTGCTGCTGCGCTTCGGCACCGGGTTCCTGCGCAACACCGCCGTGCTGATCGGCATCATCGTCGGCTACCTGCTCACGCTGGCGCTGGGCTGGGGCAGCCTGTCGGGGCTGGAGGACCAGCCGTGGCTCGCGGTCGTCAGGCCGCTGCAGTTCGGCATCCCGACCTTCGACCTGGTGGCCTGCCTGTCGATGTGCCTGGTGATGGTCGTCATCATGATCGAGAGCACGGGCATGTTCCTGGCGCTCGGCACCATGGTCGGCAAGCCCGTCACGCAGGACGACCTGGCGCGCGGCCTGCGGGCGGACGGGGTGGGCACCTTGATCGGCGGCATCTTCAACACGTTCCCCTACACCTCGTTCTCGCAGAACGTCGGGCTGGTGGGCGTCACCGGCGTCACCAGCCCGATGGTGTGCGTGGTGGGCGGCGTCGTGATGCTGCTGCTGGGCCTGCTGCCGAAGCTGGCGTTCGTCGCGGCGTCGGTGCCGCAGTGCGTGCTGGGCGGCGCGGGGGTGGTGATGTTCGGCATGGTGGCGGCGACCGGCATCCGCATCCTGGCCAGCGTGGACTACGAGAAGCACCGGGGCAACGTGTTCATCGTCGCCGTCTCGATCGGCTTCGGCATGATCCCCCTGGTGGCGCCGACGCTGTTCAAGTCAGCGCCAGAGGTGCTGAAGACCGTGCTGGACAGCGGCATCCTGCTGGCCTCGGTGGTGTCGGTGGCGCTCAACGTGTTCTTCAACCCGGGCGAGCTGGCCGCCGATGGGCATGCCGCCCCGGTGGTCATCGCCGATCACGCCTGAAGGAGCTGCCCGATGCCGCTGATCCACCACAGCTACGGCAAGGCCCGCGTGCGAGTCATGCGCGTCCACCGCGACGGCGACCACAACGAGGTGCGCGAGCTGAGCGTGCAGACGATGCTCGATGGCGACTTCGGCGCCTCGTTCACCGCCGGGGACAACCGGGCGGTGATCGCCACCGACACCATCAAGAACATCGCCTACATCGTCGCCCGCGAGAACCTGACGGCCAGCGCCGAAGTCTATGGCCAGGCGCTGGCCGCCCGGTTCCTGCAACGCTACCCGCAGGTGGAGCAGGCCCGGGTGTCGCTGCACGAGACGCGCTGGACCCGCGCCAGCTTCGGCGGCACCCTGCATCCGCACAGCTTCGTGCTGGACGGCAACGGCAAGCCCACGGTGACGGTGGTGGCGCCGCGGGGCGGCGACGCCACGGTCACGTCGGGCATCGCCGGCTACACCTTCATGAAGTCCACCGCGTCCGGCTGGGTGGATTACGTGATGGACGACTACACGACCCTGCCGGAGACCACCGACCGCATCGCGGCCACGGCGATGGACGCGCACTGGACCTGGCTGACGGCGCCCGCCGACTACGACGCGACGAACGCCCGCGTGCTGGCCGTGATGCTGGAGGTGTTCGCCACCACCTACAGCCACGGGGTGCAGGACAGCCTGTTCCGCATGGGCGAGGCCGCGCTGGCGGCGGTGCCGGAGCTGGCGACGATCCGGATGGCGTGCCCGAACAAGCATTACCTGCCGACCCGGCTGGAGCCGTTCGGGCTGTCGTCGGACAACATGGTGTTCATCGCCACCGACGAGCCGCATGGCCAGATCGAGTGCGTGGTGGGACGGTAGGGCAAGCGCCCTGCCGACCGCCTCTCAGGCTGCCAGGACGCCAACCAGGCGCGGGTTGCGCCAAACCTGGTAGCTGTTGCCTGGTCACACCGGATGTGCCGCCACGCGGCTGCCGGAGTGCCAGCCGCGATAGGTCAGCTCGGTCGGCGCGCATCAGCGCCCGGGGGTCTAGACCTCGGTGGTCCAGACATGGAGCCCGTTGGGCAGAGCGACGGTCATCGGCCCGTCCGGCGGCGGCATGGGCATCGCCGCACCACCGATCTGCCGCACGATGACACGCCCGACCACGCGGCCCCCTGCGCCCGGCGTCGTCAAGGCCCACCATCGGATGCCAGGCCCTGCCCCATCGCGCGCACGAGAAGCTCGATCTCCCGCGCCAGCATCGCCCGCGGCATGGGCATCAGCCGCTCATCGAGGCCAAGGCTGACCAGGCCGTGCGTGCATGAGAACAACGACCGCGCACGCACGGCGCGCTCCGCGTCCCCCAGGCCCGGGCAGAGGCGGGCGAGCGGGGCCTCGATGTAGCGGAACAGCCGGCCCTGCTCGGCGCGGTACCAGTCCGGCACCTCCCCGCCGCCCATGCGGTGCTGGAACAGCGCCTGCCACCGCAGCCGATGGTCCTCCGCAAAGGCAAGGTAGGCCAGGGCGAGCCGAACCAGGCCGGCAACAGCATTCTCGGCGCCTTCGGCAAGCTCCGGTGCCTCATTGCTCCCTGCAATGGCCGACTCGAACAGCATCAAGGTACGCAAGTTGACCGAGAGGACCAGCGCGTCGAGATCAGGGAAGACGTTGTAGATCGCGCCGATGGCGCACCCGGCCGCGCTGGCCAGGTCGCGCGCTTTCAGGGCGGGCAGCCCCCTTGTCACGACGACCTGCTCGGCCGCCTCGATCAGCTTCTCGCGCAGCAGGCCGCGCCGTTCGTTGGCGGTCATGGGGTCCCGGCAATATTTTGAACGTCGTTCAAAATTCTTCTTGAACGACGTTCATGGGTGTGCGAAGGTCGCGTTGTGAACAATGTTCATAGAAGGGAAGCAGCTTATGTTCAACACAATCTCGACCCTCTTGCGCGGCGCGGGCGCCGCCGCGGCAGAGGACCTGGCCGACCGCAACGCCCTGCTGATTCTCGATCAGCAAATCCGCGACGTCGCCGCCGGCGTCGAGGCAGGCAAGCGGGCGCTGGCGATGGCGATGGCGCGCGAGGGGACGGAGGCGCGCAGCCTCGCCGACGCCGAAGCCCGGCTGGCCGACCTGGAGAGCCGCGCCGTCGCCGCCCTGCAGGGCAGCCGGGACGACTTGGCCGCCGAGGCCGCCCGCGCCATCCTGGGCCTTGAGGCCGACCGCGACGCCGCCCGCAGCGCCCGCGCTGCCCTGCACACCGAGGTCGAGGCGCTGCGCCGGGCGCACGCCGATGCCGGCCGGCGCCTGGCAGCCCTGCAACGCGGGCGCAGCACCGCCCAGGCTGCAGAGGCCGTGCGCCGCCTGCGCGCCAGCCGCCTGCGCGGCACCACCGCCGGCGGTACCGTGGCGGAGGCAGAGGCAACCCTGGCCCGGCTCCGTGCCCGGCAGGCCGACGACGGCGCGGCCAAAACGGCGCTCGACGCCCTCGACGCCGCTGCGGTGGACGCGACGGCAGGCGCAGTGGCGGCGAAGCTCGGGGACGCGGGTTTCGGCGCACGCGCGGCGCCCAGCCTGCATGACGTGATGGCCCGGCTCAAGGCCCGTGTGGCCGCGTCCACCGCGGCACCGGCCGTCTGACCCTTCTGCCTCAATCCCCGATCAATCCAATCCAAGGAACACGACCATGGCAACGCAAACCACTGCCCAGCACTCCACCGCCTGGGTCGGCTTCACCTATGCGTCGTTCATCGGCGCTCTTGTCATGGTGGCCGCCGGCATCCTGTTCATGCCGATCGACGTGTGGCTGAAGGGCTACCTGGCCATGGGCATCGTCATGCTCGTCCAGTCCTGCGTGACAATGACCAAAACGGCCCGTGACCGCTTCGAGGGCAGCCGCATGGTCAACCGCATCGAGGACGCCCGCGCCGAGCGGCTGCTGATGGAAGTCGGCAAGGAGTAGGCGAAAAGCCCGGCGTCATCGCCGCGGCGGAGCAGGCCGAGGCAAGACGCCGCAACCGATCCGACACGTTCGGCAGTCCAGCGCATCGGGGGTGCGGCTCATCCCGCCACGACCCGCCGCCCCCGCAGCGCCGCCGCAAGCGTGCCGTCGTCCAGCACGTCCAGGGCGCCGCCGATCGGCACGCCCTGGCCGACGCGCGTCACCTTGACGCCGGGGTCGAGCTTGCCGATCCGCTCGTTGAGCCAGTGCGCCGTGGTGGCGCCGTCCACCGTGGCGCCCAGGGCCAGGATGACCTCGCCCACGCCCCCCGCGTCCAGCCGGTCCAGCAGGGGCTGCAGGTTCAGGTCCTCCGGGCCGGTGCCGCCCAGGGCCGACAGGGTGCCGCCGAGCACGTTATACACCCCGCGATGCACCCCAGCGCGTTCCAGCGCCCACAGGTCCCCGACACCCTCCACGACGCAGACCAGCGCGTGGTCGCGGGCCGGATCGATGCAGATGCCGCAGGGATCGCGGCTGTCCAGGTTGCCGCAGCTCCGGCACGGGCGCACGGCGCGGGCCGCGTCGGACAGCGCGGCGGCCAGCGGCAGCATCCGCGCCTCCGGCTGCTGCAGCATGCGCAACGCGGCCCGGCGCGCGCTACGTGGGCCGAGGCCAGGCAGCCGCGCAAGCAGGCCGATCAGCCGCTCGACCTCCGGGCCGCCCATCACAGCTCGCTGCCCCCTCTCCCTCCGGGAGAGGGCCGGGGTGAGGGAAGCGGCAGGAGCCGAGTATGGCATATCAAGGCGCTGCTTGCCTTGCAGGGAGCACGGTCCGTGCTTACCGCTTCCCTCCCCCCGGCCCTCTCCCGAAGGAAGCGGGAGCAGAAAATCAGAATGGCAGCTTCATTCCGCCCGGCAGCTCCAGGCCGCCGGTGGCCTGCTGCATCTCCTCGGCCATCACCGCCTCCACCTTGCGCTTGGCGTCGGCGTGGGCGGCAACGACCAGGTCCTGCAGCATCTCGGCCTCCGCGGGGTCGAGCAGCTTGGGATCGACCTGCAGGCGGCGCAGCTCGCCCTTGCCGGACAGCACCAGGCTCACCATCCCCGCGCCGGCGGCGCCCTCGATCTCCATCGCCTCCATCCGGGCCTGCATCTCGGCCATCTTGGCCTGCATCTGGCCGGCTTGCTTCATCAGGCCCGCTAAGTTCTTCATCTGTCGTCCTCCATCATGCCGGCCTCCTCGGCGTCCAGCGGCGCGAACTCCCGTCCGTCGCCGCCGCCGAGCACGGACGGCTCGTCAATCAAACCATAGGCGTCCGCCCGGCTGTCCGTCACGCTGGCGATCCGCGCCCCGGGAAACGCGGCAAGGATCGCCCGCACCAGCGGATGGTCGGCGGCGGCGCCCCGGCGGGCCTGGTCGGCGGCCTCGCCCTGTTCCGCCAAGGTGGGGTCGCCGGCCTCACGGGACAACGCAATCGTCCAGCGGATGCCGGTGGCGTCCAGCAACAATGCCGCGAGCTTGGCGGCCAAGTCGCGCGGGGCGTCAGGCTCCGGCCGCAACTCGATCACTGGCGGGGCAAAGCGGACCAGGTGCACCGAGTGCAGCAGGGTGCCATGCAGCAGCGGCTCCCGCCGGTCCGCCACCAGCATCGCCACATCGCGGAAGCTGGACAGGCGCGGACCCGGCGGCGGCGCGACCGGCGCGGGCGCGGCGATGGGCGCCGGGTCCGGCTGAAACGCCGGGAGGCCGTTGGCGACGGCGCGGGTGGCGCCGCCCTCAAAGGGCGGAGGCAGGCTGGCGGGCGCACGCGCCGGGGCCGCTTGAGCACCGCTCCCGGCGCCCTCGGTCAGGCGGCGCACCAGGTCGCCCGGCGCCGGCAGGTCGGCGGCGTAGCACAGCCGGATCAGCACCATCTCGGCGGCGGCGCGGCGGTCGGGCGCCTGCTCCACCTCCGCCGTGCCCTTCAGCAGCATTTGCCACGTGCGGGCCAGCACGGGCACCGGTAGCCGGTCGGCCAGCGCGCCGCCACGGGTGCGCTCGGCCTCCGGCAGCTCGTTGCCCTCGCGCAGGCCAGGCACGGTGCGGAGCCGGGTCAGGGTGTGCACCAGGTCCAGCAGGTCGCCGAGCATCAGCCCCAGGTCGGCCCCGCGCTCATGCGCCTGGTCGGTGATGCCCAGCGCCGCGGCAGGCTGCCCGGCCATCACCGCCTCCATCAGGTCGAACACGGCGGAGCGGTCGGCCAGCCCCAGCATGTCCGCCACCGCCGCCCCGCTGATCGCCGCCCCGTCCCCGGCCCCCTGCACGATCGCCTGGTCCAGCAGCGACAGCCCATCCCGCACCGAGCCGTCCGCCGCCCGGGCAATCAGGTCCAGCGCATCGGCCGCCACCCCCACGCCCTCCTGCGTGGCAATGCGGCCAAACATGCCCGTCATCTCCGCCACCGAGACCCGGCGCAGGTCGAAGCGCTGGCAGCGCGACAGCACCGTCACCGGCACCTTGCGGATCTCGGTGGTGGCAAAGATGAACTTCACGTGCGGCGGCGGCTCCTCCAACGTCTTCAGCAGCGCGTTGAAGGCGTTGCGCGACAGCATGTGGACCTCATCGATGATGAAGACCTTGGTGCGGGCCTGCAGCGGGCGGTAGCGGGCGGCGTCGATCACCTCGCGCATGTCGTCCACCCCGGTGCGGCTGGCGGCGTCCATCTCGATCACGTCGGGGTGGCGGTCGGCGAGGATGGCGACGCAGTTCGGGCACACCCCGCAGGGATCGGCGGTGGGTCCACCCTTGCCATCGGGGCCGATGCAGTTCAGCGCGCGGGCGATGATGCGGGCGGTGGTGGTCTTGCCCACGCCGCGCACCCCGGTGAGCATCCAGGCATGGGCGACGCGGTTCTGCGCGAAGGCGTTGCGCAGGATGCGGACCATGGCCTCCTGGCCGATCAGGTCGGCGAAGGTGGTGGGGCGGTACTTGCGGGCCAGCACCCGGTAGGGCGTCGGGGCCGGGTTGGCGAGCGGCGGCGCGGCTGGGGCGTCGCCGAACAGGCCGGGTCCCTCGGGCGGGGGCAGGTCGTCGAGGCCAGGGTCTTGCAGGCCGGGGTCTTGCAGGTCGGACATGCGCGGCGCCGGAACTCCTGCCGCGGGGGCGTGGGGTGGGAGGCCGGACAGACGACCCAAGCAAGAACTCGTTGCGGCTGCTTCCTTCCGGACCTGACCGGGTTGGCGAGGAACCCGTCCGCCGCCGACCTCCCACGGGGGTTGTATCATGGGGGGTGGGGGTGGGGGCAAGGGGGTGGGCCTTGCGGGACGGGGTGACGGGGTGGACGAGCCGGGGCCTGCCGGTTGACACTGCTCCGGGTTGAGGGGCGCTACGGCAACCGGCGCGTACGATGTCCGACCTCGCTTGAGTCCCACCCTGGTCGCAGTTCGGACGTCATGGAAAGCCGGATTATCAGGGTATCCGAGGCTTTGTCGTCGGCAGCATCGTAGGCATGTCGCCCAATTCCGGGATGGAGGACGGTTTCTGCAGCCTCGGCGGGGCCTCGTAGCCGTGCGGGACACCGTCCCTGTTGAAGCCGGTCGAAAACACAAAGGGCAGTCCCCGCGCGATCAGGGCGCCGGCTGCAGGATAGCTCTTCTCGCCGCCGAGGTTGATGTCGAGCAATGCTTCATCGAAGACCTCCGTCTCGATCATTGCCAGAGCCTGCTTGATGCGGGCGGCAGGCCCGGCGGCGACGCAAGCCGCTCCGGGAGTTGGGCAAGATCGCGGCCGTGGTGGATGAAAGTTTCTGGCAGGCAGGGGTGCGGGCCGCCAAGCCGTCAGGTGAAGGCGATCCCTGCCAAGTGGACGCTCATGCTGCGGCGGTCGCCGTTGCCCAGCTCGGTGTCCGGGATCCAGACCTCGCCCTGCAGGTCGCACCGCATCGCCGTGGCAAGCCGGGGGATGGGGATGATGCCGCCGCCAGGCGCAACGGCGCCGTCGAATAACACATGCCCGGTGTGGGTGATCCGTAGGGCAACCGCTGCTCCCCGATAGTTCCGGATATCCAGCATGGCGGTGCCGGTCCCATCGGGGAACCGGACCGTGAGCGACCCGGCCCCTTGCAGCACCAGGTAGTCCGGCTCTGCAAGCCATCCCGTCGCGCTGCAGCCTTGGGCGACCCGGGCCAGCGCCGCCTGCCCAACCGACATCGGCCTAGCAACCAGGGTGTAGCCCAGGGCGGGGTCGTAGTCCGCGTCCACCCTCATGTCCGCCCGCGCAAAGACGGACTTGATGAACCCCAGGGACCATCCGCTCTCAAACCAGCCGAACTTGCGGATGCAGTAGATGGAGAGTGGTTCGAGCCTCATGCCCCAGTGGCGCCAGGCCTCGTTGATCGGCTCTCCGGCGAGCACCACGGCCCCATCAGGCGCCAGGCTGCGCGCCAGCCGGTCGATGACCGCCCACGGCCTGACGGCATGGTGCAGGCACTCGTAGAACAGGATCAGGTCGAAGGTGCGGTCCGGCACGTAGTCATCGAAGGTGGCGTTGACGGCCCTGACCTGGGTTCCCCGCACCGCGGCACGCTGGTTCACCAGGCTGACGAAGTCCGGGTTGATGTCCACCCCCGTGACGTCCAGCCCCAGGTAGGCGGCGAACTCGGAGGACAGGCCCCAGCCGCATCCCATGTCCAGCACCTGCCCGCCCAAGCGCGGCCGTGCCGCCATGATCGCGCGTGAGAGCCGGCAGGTGTGCAGCGCCGCAGCAGCCGGGTCATAGGGTCCATAGGGGTTTGCCGCCGCGACATGGGCCGGCATGTCGAAGTGGCATTGCTCGTTCGCTGCCTGGTCCAGGGTGCGGCCGGACAGCTCATGGTACAGGGCCAGTTGCGCCGCCATGTACTCCGGACCGAAAGGGTCCAGCGTCTCATCGACGATGACAGAGGGTTCATACGTCAGGTCGCGCCAGTATGCAGTGCATCCCGGGCTGTTGGGACCGCCCTGCTCATCGCTGGTCTGGACGAAGGCGTCCAGCATCGTGCTGCCTATGACCAAGATCGAGGCTGTCCTTTGCTGGCCGGCTGATGCGGCAATCATGATCTGCCTTGGGCAGTCCTGCTGCCGAACCGTTGGCAGGCAACCAGGTTGGCCACCTTCGCAAACACCTTGCCCATCGGCTCGCCAGAGGCAAGTGCGCCAACGTCAAGTGTATGTGCTTGCAATCATCGGAGGTGTCGGAGCGCCAAGTGGGCGCAGCATGCGCGGTGATGGGTCAACGCCTCGACCGAGGCTGGACTCGTTGCGCCTCCGAAGATTTTCGCCCCGTCCTTGCACTCGCGCCAGACCATCCCCCAAATCCCGGCGACGAGTTGCCGGGAACTTCCTAGACGGCAAGTCTGCGGAGGACTTTCGAGCCGGATCACCACCCCGCCCCAACACCCCGCCCCAGCACCCGCCCACGCCACCCTTGACCGCCGACCGCCAACAATGTTCTTGTTCCGTTCATGTCTGCACAAGCGATCCCTGCCGACCTTCACAACGATCCCGGCCCGCACGGCCCCGGCCCGCACGGCGCAGACACGCAAGGCTACCAGCAGGTCCTGCGCGACCTGATCACCATGGGCACCAACCTCGCACGCTTCCTGCACGCTCAGGCCGCCGCTCAAGCCGCGCAGCCAGCCGCGCCCCATCCGGCTCAGCCGCCCCCGGCCACCGAGCAGCCCACCAACGCCCAGCACCCCACAAACGCCCAGCCCACCCCAGCATCCGACACCCTAATCAGCCTTACCCTCGCCTTTGACCGCATCGCCCGCGCCGTCCGCCGCAGCATCCTCCTCGCGCGCAGCCTGGCCG
>CAXTAT010000037.1:17960-45323 GCA_964242415.1 uncultured Acetobacteraceae bacterium | reverse complement strand
CGATCCGGTGAACGCTATCTATGACAGAGAGAGAGACAGGTCAAGGCGGAAATCACCATCCATGTCATGATTCTTCAGGAACCAAGCAGCGAACCGCGGGACACCCACCGAAAGCGGCGTCACCGGCCGGTACCCGACGTGTTCACCAATCGCCGTCAGGTCGGCGAGCGTCTCCGCCACGTCTGCCACTGGCCGGTCAACGCATTGCACCACGGCACGCCGCCCCAGGCTCTCCTCCAGCAATCGCACCAGGTCGGACACCAGCTCCCCCCGATTGTTGCCTATGTTGAACACCTTAGGCACCACTCCCCGGCTCGGCGCCAAGTCAAGGCACGCCAGCAATCCTTGGACGATATCATCAATATAGGTGAAGTCGCGCCGCAGCCGCCCGCCGTCGAACAGCGTGATTGGCGTCCCCCGCAGGATCGCAACCGCGAACGAGTAATACGCCATGTCAGGCCGTCCCCAAGGCCCATACACCGTAAAGAAGCGCAAGCCCGTCTGCGGCAAGCCATAAAGGTGCCCATAGGCATGGCTGATCAACTCGTCCGCGCGCTTGGTGGCGGCATAGACGGAGACGGGCGTGTTGACCGGATCGGTCTCGGCGAACGGCAGCTTGGTGTTGCCGCCATAGACCGAGGACGAACTGGCATAGACCAGGTGCTCCAGACGTTCCAACCGCCGGGCGGCCTCCAGGATCGTCACATGGCCCAGCACGTTCGCCGTCACATAGGCGTAGGGGTCAACCAGCGAGTGCCTGACGCCAGCCTGCGCCGCCAGGTGAACGATGCGCGTCGCATGCCGGGTCCGCTGGAACACATCCGTCACCGCCGCGCGGTCGGCGACATCCGCCAGTTCGAACCGGAAGTTCGCCGCCCGGTGAAGCCCATCAAGCCGGGCCTGCTTCAGCCGCACGTCATAGTAGTCGTTCAGCACGTCAACGCCGACCACGTCCTCGCCCCGGCCGAGCAGGGCCTGGCAAACGTGGAAGCCGATGAAGCCTGCCGCCCCGGTGACGATGACCGTCACGGCGCGGTCCCCGCCATGCCCCGGCACCGGCGCATCACGTCGCCACCCACCCGCCATCGATCGACAGGCTGGCCCCGGTGATCGTGCGGGCCGCATCCGAGCACAGGAACACCGCCAAGCCGCCGATCCCGGCCGGCGTGGTGAACTGCGTCATCGGCTGCTTTTCCGCCAGCAGGCGCAGCTTCACCTCCTCGACCGGCGCGCTCTCCCGGGCGGCGCGGTCCTGCAACTGCGCCTCGACCAGCGGGGTCAGCACCCAGCCGGGGCAGATCGCGTTCACCGTGATCCCGTCATTGGCCAGCTCGATGGCGCCCACCTTGGTCAACCCGACCAGCCCATGCTTCGCCGCGACGTAGGCCGACTTCTGCGCGCTACCGACCAGCCCGTGCGCGGATGCGATGTTGATGATCCGCCCCCACCCCGCCGCCTTCATCCCGGGGATGGCGGCCTGCATGGCATGGAACGCCGCACTCAGGTTGATCGCGATGACCGCGTCCCAACGCTCGGCAGGAAAGCTCTCGATGGTCGCGGTGTGCTGGATGCCGGCGTTGTTCACCAGGATGTCGAGGCGGCCCATCTGTTCCGCCGTCTGCTGCACCAGCGCCGCAACCTCGGCCGGCCGCGACATATCTGCGCCGTGGTAGCCGGTCCGAACATTGAACGTCCCGGCGATCTCGGACCGCAAGTGCTCAATGGCACCGGGATCGCCGAAGCCGTTCAGCATTACGTGCGCGCCCGCCTCCGCCATCGCCCGGGCGATGCCAAGGCCGATGCCGCTGGTCGATCCCGTCACCAGCGCGACCTTGCCCTCTAGGCTCATCAAGCTCCTCCTACCGACCCCGCCGCAGCGGCGATCCCCGCAGTCTCGTCCAGGACGCGCCCGGCGTGAAGGCTTGCCAGATTATGGCAGCCTGTCAGGCTCACGCCCGGCCTGCCCTGGCACCCCTCGCCCGAACACCATCACCCGCAAACCCCGCCAAACAGATCCTACCGCGCGCCGGCTCAGCCAGCCAACACCACCCTTGCCCGCCTCACCCCGGCGCACTAGCTTTAGCCGAGATACGGGAACACAACATGAACGACACGCTTGCGCCCGAGAGCGCCATCACTGATGGCCACGCTTCCACCGATGGACAAGCTGCCTACACCGCCCGCGACATCGAGGTCCTGGAGGGGCTGGAGCCGGTCCGCCGCCGCCCCGGCATGTATATCGGCGGCACCGACGACGCCGCCCTGCACCACCTGGCTGCGGAGATCCTCGACAATGCGATGGACGAGGCGGTGGCCGGCCACGCCAGCGCCATCGACGTGTCGCTGGAGACCGGCAACTGGCTGCTGGTGCGCGACAACGGCCGGGGCATCCCCGTGGACCCGCACCCTAAGTTCAAGCCGCTGAGCGCGCTGGAGGTCATCCTGACCACGCTGCACTCGGGCGGCAAGTTCGGCGGCAAGGCCTACGCCACCTCCGGCGGCCTACACGGCGTCGGCAGCTCCGTGGTGAACGCCCTGTCCGACGGCATGGAGGTGGAGGTCGCGCGGGACCGCACCCTATGGCGCCAGGAGTACGCCCGCGGCAAGCCCACGACCAAGCTGGTCAACGCCGGCCCCGTGCACAACCGCCGCGGCACCACCATCCGCTTCCACCCCGACCCTGACATCTTCGGCGACCAGCAGTTCAGCCCGGCCCGGCTGTATCGCCTGTGCCGGTCCAAAGCCTACTTGTTCCGCGGCGTGAAGCTACGCTGGTCCTGCGCGCCCACCCTGGTCGCCGGCGCCCCCGGCGTGCCGGCCGAGGCGCTGCTGCACTTCCCCGGCGGCCTGCGGGACAGCCTGGAGGAGGACATCGGCGCCTCGGTCAGGGCCGTGCCCGAACTTTGGGCCGGCGAGGCCAACCTAGCCGCCTCAGCCAGCGGCGCCACCGGCGGCCGGGTCGAGTGGGCCGTGGCCTGGCTGGACGGCGCGGACGGCTTCCTGAACTCCTACTGCAACACCGTCCCGACCGCGCAGGGCGGCACGCATGAGGCGGCGTTGCGGGCGGCGCTGCTCAAGGGCCTGCGCGCCTGGGGCGAGCAGCGCAACAACCGCCGCACTGCGGTCATCACCCCGGAGGACGTGCTGGGCGGGATGGCCGGCAAGCTGTCCGCCTTCATCCGCGAGCCGCAGTTCCAGGGCCAGACCAAGGAGAAGCTGACCAGCCCCGAGGCGACCCGGCTGATCGAGCCCGCGCTGCGCGACCGCTTCGACCATTGGCTGGCCGGCAACCCCGCCCAGGCCGACAACCTGCTGACCTTCGTCATCGAGCGCGCCGAGGACCGCCTGCGCCGCCGCGAGGTGAAGGACGTCAGCCGCAAGACCGCCACACGGCGCCTGCGCCTGCCGGGCAAGCTGGCCGACTGCACGCTGGAGAGCCGGGACGACACGGAGATCTTCCTGGTCGAGGGCGACAGCGCCGGCGGCTCGGCGAAGCAGGCCCGCAACCGCAACACCCAGGCGGTGCTGCCGCTGCGGGGCAAGATCCTGAACGTCGCCAGCGCCACGGCCGAGAAGCTGCGCGACAACAAGGAGCTGACGGACCTGGTCGAGGCGCTGGGCTGCGGCGTCGGCGCCGGGTTCGACCGGGCGAAGCTGCGCTATGGCCGCATCATCATCATGACCGACGCCGATGTGGACGGGGCGCACATCGCGTCGCTGCTGATGACGTTCTTCTACCGCGAGCTGCCGGAGCTGATCCGGCACGGCCACATCCACCTGGCGCAGCCGCCGCTGTTCCGGCTGACGCAGGGGGCGAAGTCGGTTTACGCGATGAACGACGCCGACAAGGACCGGCAGTTGAAGCGCGGCTTCAAGGCAGGGTCGAAGGTGGACATCAGCCGCTTCAAGGGCCTGGGCGAGATGCCGCCCATGGCGCTGAAGGAGACCACCATGGACCCGGCCAAGCGCACGCTGCTGAAGGTTGTCGCCGCGGCCGAGGACCGTGCCGCCACCAACACCCTGGTCGAAAGCCTGATGGGCCGCCGGCCGGAGCTGCGGTTCCAATTCATCCAGGACCGCGCACGCACCGTGGCCGACGTGGACCTCTAACTGCTCCCTCTCCCTCCGGGAGAGGGCCGGGGTGAGGGGGCCTTGCTTGCGGCGCTCAGGGACGGATGGCGCTACCGGAACTGGGCTGCTTGGGCAGGAGATAGCGCTGCAAGCCCCCCTCACCCCAGCCCTCTCCCGAAGCGGGGAGAGGGAGTCAGCGCGGTTCTTGGTGGCGGCAGTGCGCCTACAGCCCCGCTTGCGTGATGAATTTGATGTTCATGTAGGCGTCGATGGCCTCCGCCCCGCCCTCGGACCCATAGCCGCTGTCCTTGATGCCACCGAACGGCACCTCCGGCAGCGCCAGGCCGATGTGGTTGATGGTGACCATCCCCGCCTCCAACGCCGCCCCAACCGCGCCAGCCGTGCGCGCAGACCGGGTGAAGGCGTAACTGGCCAGGCCGAACGGCACCCGGTTGGCCTCCTCGATCACGTCGTCGAACTCCCGGAACGGCGCCACCACCGCGAGCGGCCCGAACGGCTCCTCGTTCATCACCCGCATGTCGCGGTTGACCCCGGTCAGCACCGTCGGCTCGAAGAAGTTGCCCTTGTTGCCGATCCGCTTGCCCCCCGTGCGGACCTCGGCGCCCTTGCCCACCGCGTCGGCGATCAGCGCCTCCATCGCATGCATCCGGCGCGGGTTGGCCAGCGGACCCATGCGCGTCTCCGGGTCCATGCCGTCCCCGACCTTCACGGCTTGGGCGGCTGCGGCGAAGCCGTCCACGAACTCGTCGAACACCGTCTCCTGCACCAGGAACCGCGTCGGGCTGACGCACACCTGCCCGGCGTTGCGGAACTTCGCCGCCGCCAACTGCTTCGTCGCCGCGGCCACGTCCGCATCGGCGAACACAATGGCCGGGGCATGGCCGCCCAGCTCCATCGTCACCCGCTTCATGTGCTGCCCGGCCAGCGCAGCCAACTGCTTGCCGACCGCCGTGGACCCGGTGAACGAAATCTTCCGGATCACCGGATGCGGGATCAAATAGCCGGAGATGTCCGCCGGCACGCCGAACACCAACTGCACTACGCCCGCCGGCAGCCCGGCATCGACGTAGCACCGCACCAGTTCCGCACACGATGCCGGCGTCTCCTCCGGCCCCTTGACGATGATCGAGCAGCCCGCCGCGAGCGCAATCGCGATCTTGCGGTTGGCCTGGTTGATCGGGAAGTTCCACGGCGTAAAGGCCGCCACCGGCCCGACCGGCTCCCGCAGCGAAAGCTGGTAAACCCCCTCCGCCCGGGCCGGGATGACGCGGCCGTAGGTGCGCCGGGCCTCCTCGGCGAACCAGTCGATGATGTCGGCGCCGGCCACGGTTTCCATCCGCGCCTCGGCCAGCGGCTTGCCCTGCTCCAGGGTCATCAGGCGCGCGATGTCGTCGGCCCGCTCGCGCAGCAGGTCGGCGGCGCGGCGCAACAGCTTGGAGCGCTCGAAAGCGGACACTCGCCGCCAGGCCGCAAAGCCCTGGTCCGCCGCGGCCAGGGCGACGTCGAGGTCGGCCCGCTCGGCATGGGCGACGGTGCCGTTCACCTCGCCGGTGGCCGGGTTCATGACGTCCAGCCTCTTGCCGCCCTGGGCTGCGGTCCAGGCGCCATCGATATGCAGCATGACATCGGGATACATCGGGCGTCCTCGTTCGGTGCAGATGGGTTTGGTGCAGATTGGGATTATGGGCTGAGCTTCCAGGATGGTCGAGTGGCGCCGCCAACTGCCAGGTAGAACGCAAGTGACATGGAAGCCGAGCTGACCCCCTCTCCCTCCGGGAGAGGGCTGGGGTGAGGGAGGCCGCAAGGGCCGCATTCCGCCGGATTGAGAGCGGCTTTCGTCCTCCAGCGGGCAAGCTAGGCGCTTCTGGCTTCCCTCACCCCGGCCCTCTCCCGGAGGGAGAGGGAGCAGCATCGCGACCGCCCCTTGCAGCGACGGATGTGGTTAGAGGAGCGTCAGGCCGGCTCGGTATCCAGGGCGTAACCCGCCGCCCGCACCGTCCGCACCACGTCCAGCTCGCCCTCGCCGTTGATGCTCTTGCGCAGCCGCCGGATGTGCACGTCCACCGTCCGCGGCTCGACGTGGATATCAGGCCCCCATACCGAGTTGAGCAGTTCCTCCCGCGAGAACACCCGGCGCGGGTGCTGCATCAGGAACTCCAGCAGCCGGAACTCGGTGGGGCCGAGGTGGATCGACCGCCCATTGCGCTGCACCCGGTGCGCCGTCAGGTCCATCGTGATGTCGTGGAACACGTGCTGCCCGCGCACCGGCACCGCGCCCGACCGCCGCAGCAGCGCCCGCATCCGCGCCAGCAGCGCATCCATGCTGAACGGCTTGGTGATGTAGTCGTCCGCCCCGGTGTTCAGCCCGCGCACCGCGTCCTGGTCTTCGGTCCGCGCCGTGACCATGATCACCGGCAGGTCGCGCGTCGCCGGGCGGCGGCGGATTTGCCGGCAGACCTCGATCCCGGACATCACCGGCAGCATCCAGTCCAGCAGCACGATGTCGGGCACGGCCTCGGCGATGCGGGTCAGCGCCTCCTGCCCATCCACCGCCTCCTCGACCCGGAAGCCCTGCTTCTCCAGGTTGTAGCGCAGCATGGTGGCGAGCGAGGCCTCGTCCTCCACCACCAGCACCAGCGGCTTCGACAGCGCGGCAGGCCCGGGCAGCATCACGCGGCACCCCAATCTGCAGCGGGCCGATCTGCAGCGGGCCGTTCGGCGGCCGATCGCACCACGGCATAGGCGGCGTTGTCGCCCCCCTTCGGCCGCTCCTCCGCCAGCGCCTCGCCAGTGACGGCATAGTGCAGCATCTCGGCAATGTTGGTCGCGTGGTCGCCGATGCGCTCCAGGTTCTTGGCGATGAACAGCAGGTGCGTGCAGGGCGTGATGCTGCGCGCGTCCTCCATCATGTAGGTGATCAGCTCTCGGAAGATCGAGTTGTACAGGTCGTCGATCGCCTCATCGGATTGCCAGACCTGGATCGCCTTCTGCGCGTCCTGCTCGCCGATGGCGTCGATCACCAGCTTCAGGTTTTCCTGCACCAGGCGCGACATATTCGCCAGGCCCGTCAGGCTGAACGGCAGGCGGAACTGGCCCAGCACGATGCTGCGCTTGGCGACGTTCTTGGCGTAGTCGCCGATGCGCTCCATCGCCGCGGTGATCTTCAGCGCCGCCACGATCTCCCGCAGATCGCTCGCCATCGGCTGGCGCAGGGCCAGCATGCGTATCACAAGCTGCTCGGCCTGCCGTTCCAGCCCATCGACGGCAAGGTCCAGCTCGACGGCGTGGGTGGCCACGTCGGCATCACCGTTGACGATGGCCTGCGTAGCGAGCGCAACCTGGCTTTCCACCAGGCCGCCCATCTCGGTCATCAGGCCCCGCAGGCGCTGCAATTCCTGGCCGTAGCTTTTGACGATGTGCTGCGCGTCGGACATCTTGATCGTCCCCTTTGCCAAGCCGGGCTAACCGAACCGGCCGGTGATGTACTCTTGCGTGCGCTTCTGCCGCGGCGCGGTGAACATCTGCGCCGCCGGGCCGACCTCGATCAGTTCGCCAAGGTAGAAAAACGCCACCTGGTCGGCGCACCGCGCCGCCTGCTGCATGTTGTGGGTGACGATGGCGATGGTGAAGTCGCGCTTCAGCTCGTCGATCAGCTCCTCGATCCTGAGCGTGCTGATGGGGTCGAGCGCGCTGGTCGGCTCATCCAACAGGATCACCTCCGGCCGCACCGCGATGGTGCGGGCGATGCACAGCCGCTGCTGCTGCCCGCCCGACAGGCCCGTGGCGGAGGTGGCCAACCGGTCCTTCACCTCCCCCCACAGGGCGGCGCGGGTCAGCGACCACTCGACGCGCTCGTCCATCTCGGCCCGCGGCAGCCGCTCGTGCAGCTTCACGCCGAAGGCGATGTTGTCGTAGATCGACATCGGGAACGGCGTCGGCTTCTGGAACACCATGCCGACCCGGCTGCGCAGGTCGTTCAGGTCCACGTCCGGCGCAATGATGTTCTGGCCGTCCATCATCGCCTCGCCCTCGGCGTGCTGCCCGGGATACAGGTCGTACATCCGGTTCAGCACCCGCAGCAGGGTGGATTTGCCGCAGCCGCTGGGGCCGATCATGCCCGTTACCTGCTTGGCCGGCAGATCCAGCGTGACGCCCTTCAACGCCTTGTTGGCGCCGTAGTAGAAATCCAGGTTCCGCATCGAGATGCGCGCCGGGTTCAGCACCGCCGCGGAGGCCGCCTGCATCCCGCCCATGCCCGGCCTGGCCGCCGGCTCCGCCCTGCTGACCTGTTCGGACATGCCCATTAGCTCCGCTTCCGCAGCACGACCCGCGCCACGATGTTGATGGCCAGCACGCCCACGGTGATCAGCAACGCGCCAACCCAAGCCAACTGAACCTGGTCCTCGTACGCCGACCCGGCATAGGCGTAGATCGTCACCGGCAGGCTGCTGATCGGCTGCGTCAAGTTCAGCGACCAGTTGAGGTTGCCCAGCGACGTGAACAGCAGCGGCGCCGTCTCCCCCGCGACGCGGGCCACGGCCAGCAGCACGCCGGTCGTGATGCCGTCCAACGCGGCACGGTAGCACACGAACACGACCGCCTTCCACTTCGGCGCACCCAGGGCGACCGCGGCCTCACGCAACGCCGTGGGGATCAGCCGCAGCATGTCCTCGGTCGTGCGGACCACGATGGGGATCACGATGATCGCCAGCGCGATGCAGCCCGCCCAGCCGGAGTAGCCGCCGAACGGCTGCACGGCGAACTGATAGACGAACAGCCCGATCAGGATGCTCGGCGCCGACAGCAGCACGTCCGACACGAAGCGCACGGCGTCGCCCAGCCGCGACCCGGCCGCATATTCCGAAAGATAGGTGCCGACCATCAGGCCGATGGGCGTGCCGATCAGGGTGCCGATCAGGGTCTGGATCACGCTGCCGACGATGGCGTTCAGCAGTCCCCCCCCGGACCCCGCCGGCTTCGTCACCGTCGTCAGCACCGACCAGTGCAGGCCGCCCAGCCCCCGCATCACCAGCGTGACCAGGATCGAGGCGAGGAACAGCAAGCCGATGGCCGTCGCCGTCCAGCACAGCACCTTCACCACCCGGTCCGACCGCCGCCGCCGGCGGCCCAGCCTTAGCGCGGTGCCGGGGTTGCGCGGCGGCTGCCCCAGCCCTTCCAGGCCAGCCGTGGTGGTGCTCATGCCCGGCTCCTCATGCCCCGCCTTCTCACGCCCAGCTTCTCATGCCCGGCGCCTCATGCTCGAGGCCTCGGCCGCAGCAGCGTCCGCGAGATCGCCAGCACGATGAACGAGATGACGAACAGGATGAACCCCAGCGCCAGCAGCGACGACAGCTTGAGGCTGCCCGCCGACGCCTCCGGGAACTCCAGCGCCACGATGGAGGCGATGGTGTTGCCCGGCCCGAACAGGCTGCCGGTGATCCGGTTGGTGTTGCCGATCACGAACGTCACCGCCATCGTCTCGCCGAGCGCCCGCCCCAGCCCCAGCATGATGCCGCCCACCACCGACACCCGGGTGTAGGGCAGCACGATGGAGCGCATCACCTCCCAGGTCGTGCAGCCGACCCCGTAGGCGGATTCCTTGAACACCGGCGGCACCGTCAGGAACACGTCGCGCATGGTGGCGGCGATGAAGGGGATGATCATGATCGCCAGGATCAGCGCCGCCGTGAAGATGCCGGTGCCGAACGGCGCGCCCTGGAACAGGAAGCCGATCACGGGCAGGTCGCCGAACGTGTCGATCACCCAGGGCTCGACGTATTGCGCCATGATGGGGACGATGACGAAGAAGCCCCACATGCCGTAGATGATGGACGGCACCGCCGCCAGCAGCTCGACCGCGGTGCCGACCGGGCGGCGCACCCACTGCGGCGCCAGCTCGGTCAGGAAGAAGGCGATGCCGAACGCCAGCGGCACCGCCATGATCAGCGCGAGGATGGAGGTGACGACGGTGCCGTAGATCGGCACCGCGCCGCCGAACACATTCTGCACCGGGTCCCAGTCGGCATCGACCAGGAAGTACGCGCCGAACGCACGGAACGCCGGCAGGCCGCCGATGAACAGGGAGACGATGATGGCGCCGAGCAGCACCAGCACGAGCACCCCGCAGGCGCGGGCCACCCCGGCAAAGATGACGTCGCCGGAGTTGCGTGCCGGGACAACGCGGGGTGCGGTGGCTGGCCTGGTGTCGATGGCTTGCGACAATTATTGATCCTGGGCTTGTTCCAGCAGGTTGGCCGGACGTCCGAGGCGGTCCCGGACAGGCAGCCGCAGCCTACTTATAAACCGGCTGGCCGTTCACCATGATCGACGTGCGCCAGGCCGCGCGCACGTTGTCCTGCACCGCCTTCGGCAGCGGGATGTACTCCAGTTGCGTCGCGATGGGGCCGCCGTTGTTGTAGTCCCAATCGACCCACTTCAGCACGTTGGCCGCGCGGGTGGCGTCCTTCGGGTCCTTGGGCACCAGCAGGAAGGTGGCCGACACGATGGGCCAGCTTGTCGCGCCGGGCTGATCGATCAGGCTCACGGCGAAGTTCGTCGCCCCGGCCCAGTTGCCGTTGGTCGCCGCCGCCTGGAACGCCTCCATGGTCGGGCTGACGAACTGGCCGTCCTTGTTCTTCAACTGCGTCGTCGTCAGCTTGTTCTGCGTGGCATAGGCGTTCTCGACGTAGCCGATGCCGCCGCGCGTGTTGTGCACGGTGCCCGCCACGCCGTCATTGCCGCGGGCGCCCGCGCCGGCCGGCCACTTGACGCTGGTGTTGGCGCCGACCTGGCTCTTCCAGTCCGGGCTGGCCGCGGACAGGTACGACGTGAACACGAACGACGTGCCCGAGCCGTCGGCGCGATACACCGGGGCGATTGCCACGTTCGGCAGCGCCACGCCAGGGTTCAGCGCCGCCAGCTTGGGGTCGTTCCACTTTGTGATCTTGCCCATGTAGATGTCGGCCAGCAGGTCGCCGGTCAGCTTCATCCCGTTCGTGCCGATGCCCGGCAGGTTCACGATCGGCACCACGGCACCCATCACCATCGGGAACTGCAGCAGGTTGCCCGATTGCAGCCGCGCGGCATCGACCGGGGCGTCGGACGCGCCGAAATCGACGGTGCGGTTGATGATCTGGTTCTGCCCGCCGCCGGAGCCGATGGCCTGGTAGTTCAGTTCGACACCCGTCGCGGCCTTTGCCGCCTCGCCCCACTTGGCATAGACCGGGGCCGGAAAGGTGGCGCCGGCGCCGGTGATCTCCTGCGCGCGCACCGGCATGGCCGCAAGCGTGATCCCCGCCAGCGCACCCGCCAGCATCGTGGTGTTGAGCTTCATGTTGCCTCCATCATGCCGGCAGCCGTGTCCCGGCCGGGCCAAGCGGCAGGACTTGCCCTGCGCACGCCGGCTGTGTAGGCCGCAGCAGCGACGGAAAAATTGCAGATTTGTGACAGTTTGATGACAGCCGACGAAGCGTTCGGGAGCGCACCCAGCCCGGAACAGATATCGCATATGCGGCCAAAAATCGGATGGTGGGCGCGACAGGGATTGAACCTGTGACCCCCGCCGTGTCAAGGCGATGCTCTCCCGCTGAGCTACGCGCCCATCCGATGCGTTGGTTTAAACCCGACCCGCCCTCATGTGCAAGGCGCCGGGTGACAGACCGCACCGGCAAGGGTTGAATGGCGCCATGGACCACCCGCTTCCCGCAATTTTTCCCCCCTACCTGATCCAGTCGCCGGCCGAGCAGACGGCGCCGCTGGTGTTCGCCTCGCCGCACTCCGGCCGCAACTACCCGGCGGAGTTCCTCGATGCCGCGCGCCTGGACGCCCTGGCGCTGCGGCGCAGCGAGGACAGCTTCGTGGACGAGCTGTTCGGCGCCGCGCCGGCGCATGGGGCGCCGCTGATCGCCGCAACGTTTCCCCGCGCCTACTGCGATCCGAACCGCGAGATGTGGGAGCTGGACCCGGCGATGTTCGACGACGACCTGCCAGCGTGGGTCAACACCACCAGCGCCCGCGTCGGCGCCGGACTGGGCACCATCGCGCGGGTTGTCGCGTCCGGGGAGGCGATCTACCGCCGCAAGCTGCGCTTCACCGACGCCGAGCAGCGGGTGCAGTCGTGCTGGACGCCATATCACTGCGCCCTGGCCGGGCTGCTGGCGGCCACCCGGGCGCGCTTCGGAGCTTGCCTGCTGATCGATTGCCACTCGATGCCGGCCCATAGCAGTCCGGCCAGCCACGGCATCGCGCCCGACTTCGTGCTGGGCGACGCGCATGGCACGACGTGCTCGTCCCGGGTGACGCAGCGGATCGAGCAGGTGCTGACCGGGTTCGGCTACCAGGTGCGCCGCAACGACCCCTATGCCGGCGGCTACGTCACCCGGCATTATGGCCGTCCGCGCGACGGCACCCATGCCATCCAGATCGAGATCGCGCGCGGGCTATACATGAACGAGGCGCGGTTCGAGCGCAGCCCAGCCTTCGCCACCCTGGAGCGGCACCTGGCGGCGCTGGTAGCGGACCTGGCCCCTCGGGCGGCGGCACTGATGCGCGGCTGACGCCGCGTCCTGCTCCCTCTCCCTCCGGGAGAGGGCCGGGGTGAGGGGGTCTTGCGGCGCAGACCTCTTGGCCCGCGCCGCCCGGTTGCAACGGCATCGTCGGGCGGCGCGCGGCAAGACCCCCTCACCCCAGCCCTCTCCCACGGGAGAGGGAGCAAAAGCGGTCCCCACGGCATAGGCGATCGCGCTGGCCTCCGGGAAAGGGAGCAGATCAGCAGCCAGCGCGGACCCTCGGTCGCCTGCCGTTGCCGTCACACCGATGCAGGGCTGATTCAACAGCCGTTCACCCTTTTCCCCCAGCTTGCGGCCATGCGCCCCTTGGTCCTTGCCGCCCTCCTCATCACGCCGCTCGGCACGGCCCGCGCGACCGCATTCGACGCGCTTGCACGGGGCGCCCCGGCCGGCGCAACCCCCGCCGGGCAGTGCCGGGCCGCCATCGCCGACGCGGAACGCTCGGACGGGGTGCCCGACCGGCTGATGCAGTCCATCGGCATCATCGAGAGCGGCCGGCGCGACGAGACCGGCGCCATGTCCCCCTATCCCTGGACGATCAATGCCCAAGGCATCGGCTCCTTCTACGCCACCAAGGCGGAGGCGATTGCCGCCGTCACGGCCCTGCGTGCCCGCGGCATCAACTCCATCGACGTCGGCTGCATGCAGGTGAACCTGGTGCATCACGCGAGCGCCTTTGCCTCGCTGGACGAGGCTTTCGACCCGGCGGCCAACGCGCACTATGCCGCGCATTTCCTAACGCGCCTGCTGGCCCAGACCGGGTCCTGGCCCAGCGCCACCGCCGGCTATCACTCGCTGACGCCGGGCATCGGGGACGACTATGCCCGCAAGGTCCTGGCCATCTGGGGCAGGCCGGCCCCGCATGCGGTCGCGGGGAACGCGCCGTCCGCCGTGCCCGCTCCGTCTGCCTCGCCCGTTCCGTCCGCCAGCAGCAGCTTCGCCGCAGCCGGCGCCGCCAACGCGCGGGTCATACCGATGCCCAGCCCGACGCCCGGCGTCGGCACTCCTGTCGTCGGCCGTGGGCTGGCGTCCTACCGCGCCGCGCCGACACGCCTGGCCTTTGGCGCAATCCCTGGCCGGGGCTGAAGGCAGCCGGCGCGTTGCTCCCGGTGGCCGCATCGCCCCCAAGGCCACGTCGCCGAATGGAACGGTTCACGGGTCAACGGCGTCAAGGCGTGAGACCCGCTTCAAATCTCTGGCGTTCCCCACTGAAAGCACAATAAAGAGGGAGTACCACTGCCCCACGGTCCCATGACGCCACGGTTCCTGCCCCACGCCGCCGCATTGCTCCTTGGCCTGGCAGCCGCCACGCCGGCCCTGGCGCAGGCGCCCGGGGTCCCCGTAACCACAACCGCGCCGGTGCGCCAGGATGTCCCCGTCCTGGCCCGCACCATCGGCACGGTGCAGGCGTTCCAGTCCGTCGTCATCCGGGCGCGGGTGGACGGCACGCTGGACCGGGTGGCGTTCACCGAGGGCCAGCTCGTGAAGCCCGGCGACCTGCTGGCGCAACTCGACCCCCGGCCCTACCAGGCCGTCCTGGACCAGGCGGTCGCCAAGCGGGCGGCGGACGATGCCGTGGTGGTCAGCGCCCGCTTCGACGTGACGCGCTACGCCGACCTGACCGCCACGCAGGTCGCCTCACGGCAAAAGCTGGAGCAAGTCCGCGCCACCCTGGCCCAGTCGGAAGCCGCCGTGCGGGGCGATGACGCCTCGATCGCCGCCGCGCAACTGAACCTGGCGTTCACCCGCATCACCTCGCCCATCGAGGGCCGCGTCGGCCTGCGGCAGATCGACGTCGGCAACTTCATCCGCGAGTCTGATCCGGGCACCTCGGGCATCGTCACCATCGCCCAGATTCATCCCATCGCGCTGCTGTTCACCCTGCCGCAGGACGTGCTGCCGCAGATCCATGCGGCGATGCGCCGGGGCAAGCTGCCGGTTGCGGCCTATGCGTCCGACGACCGCACCAAGCTGGGCGACGGCGACCTGCTGACCCTGGACAGCTCCATCGACAGCACCACCGGCACCATCAAGCTCAAGGCAGAGTTCCCGAACACCGACGACAGCCTGTGGCCCGGCCAGTTCGTCAACGTGCGGATGCAGCTCGACGTGCGCCCGGGCATGCTGACCCTGCCGACCGGCGCGGTGCAGCGCGGGCCGGACGGGCTGTATGTGTATGTCGTGCGCCCCGACAGCACGGTGGTGCTGCAGCCGGTGGTGGTCGGCCAGGACGACGGCCGCACCGCCATGCTCACCAGCGGCCTGGACGGCACCGAGCGCGTCGTGCTGACCGGGCAGTCGCGGCTGAGCAACGGCGCACGCGTCGCTGCGACCGAAGCGAAGCCGGCCAGCTAGGGCCGCAGCCATGGGAATGTCGGCATGAACATCTCGGCCCCGTTCATCAAGCGCCCGGTCGCGACATCGCTGCTGATGGCGGCGATCCTGCTGGTGGGCATCGCCGCCTACCCGCTGCTGCCCGTCGCCCCGCTGCCCCGCGTCGAGTTCCCGACCATCCAGGTCACCGCCGCGCTACCTGGCGCCAGCCCGGAGACCATGGCCTCCACCGTCGCCCAGCCGCTGGAGCGCAACTTCGCGCAGATTTCCGGCGTGTCGCAGATGACCTCGGTCAGCGTCGGCGGATCGACGCAGGTCGTGGTGCAGTTCGACCTGGACCGCAACATCGACGGCGCGGCGCTGGACATCCAGGCCGCGATCAACAACGCCGCCGGGCAGTTGCCCAAGGACCTGCCGAACACGCCGCAGTTCCGCAAGGTGAACCCGGCCGACAGCCCCATCCTGATCCTGGCCGTGCAATCGCAGGCCCTGCCGCTGATCGCGGTCGATGACTACGCCGACAACATCCTGAGCCAGCAGATTTCGCAGATCAGCGGCGTGTCGCAGGTCTCCATCGGCGGCGAGCAGAAGCGCTCGATCCGCGTGCAGGTCGATCCCGCCCGCCTGGCCAACATGGGCATGACTTTGGAGGACGTGCGCCAGCTTCTCGTGACCGCCACGGTCGATGCGCCCAAGGGCAGCGTCGACGGCTCGCAACGCGCCTTCTCGATCTATGCCAATGACCAGTTGACCCATTCGGTGGACTACGGCGACGTCGTGCTCGCCTACCGCAACGGCTCCGCGGTGCGGGTGCGCGACATCGGCGTGGTCGTCGATGGGCCGGAGAACGCCAAGCTCGCCGGCTGGCAGAACGGCCGCCGCGGCATCCAACTGCTGATCTACAAGCAGCCTGGCGCCAACGTCATCGACACCGTCGACCGCATCAAGGCCTCGCTGCCGAAGCTGCGTGCCGCGATCCCGCCCTCGGTGTCGATCGAGACCATCGTTGACCGCACCGTGACCATCCGCGCCTCGCTGCATGAGGTGCAGTTCACGCTGTTCCTGTCCATCGCCCTGGTGGTGATGGTCATCTTCCTGTTCCTGCGCAACGTCTGGGCGACGGTGATCCCCAGCGTCACGGTGCCGCTGGCCCTGGTTGGCACCTTCGCGCTGATGTACCTGTTCGGGTTCAGCCTGAACAACCTGACGCTGATGGCGCTCACCATCGCCGTGGGTTTCGTCGTGGACGACGCCATCGTCATGCTGGAGAACATCTACCGGCACATCGAGGACGGCATGAACCCGATGGAGGCGTCCCTGAAGGGCGCCGGGGAGATCGGGTTCACCATCATCTCCATCAGCCTGTCGCTGGTGGCGGTGTTCATCCCGCTGCTGCTGATGGGCGGGATCGTCGGGCGGCTGTTCCGCGAGTTCGCCATGACGGTGGCGCTGACGGTGCTGGTGTCGGCCGTGGTGTCGCTCACGCTGACGCCGATGATGTGCGCCCGGTTCCTCAAGCACCATACGGCGCAGCACGGGCTGCTGTATCGCATCGTCGAGCGGTTCTTCGAGGCGCTGCTGAGTGGTTACCGGCGGACGCTGGACATCGCGCTGCGGTTCCAGTTCGTCACCTTGATGGTGTTCTTCGGCACGCTGGCCTGCACGGGCTACCTCTACACGCAGATCCCCAAGGGCTTCTTCCCCAACCAGGACACTGGCGTGCTGGTGGCCCTGACCGAGGCCGGGCAGGACGTGTCGTTCGCCGAGATGGCCCGGCACCAGATCGCGGCGGCGACGATCATCTCGGCCGACCCGTCGGTGGCGGCGGTGTCGTCCAGCATCGGCGCCGGGCTGGGTGGGCAGACCGGCAACAACGGCCGGGTCTGGATCACGCTGAAGCCGTTCGACCAGCGGTCCGACCGGGCGCCCGACATCATTGCCCGGCTGCGGCCCAAGCTGGCCGAGATCGAGGGCATGAACGTCTTCATGCAGGCCGCGCAGGACATCAACATCGGCGGCCGGCTGGCGCGCACCCAGTATCAATACACCCTGCAGGACGCCGACCTCGGCGAGCTATACGAGTGGGCGCCCAAGATCCTGGCGAAGTTGCGCAGCCTGCCGATGCTGCGCGACATCGCGACCGACCAGCAGATGTCCGGCACCACGGCCACGCTGACCATCGACCGCGACCGCGCCGCGCGCTTCGGCATCCAGCCGCAGCAGATCGACGACACGCTGTATGACGCCTTCGGGCAGCGGCAGATCACCCAGTACTTCACCCAGCTCAATTCGTATCACCTGATACTGGAGGTGCCGCCGGACATGCAGGGCGACCTCTCGACGCTGGACAAGCTGTATGTGAAGTCCAGTACGGGGACGGCGGTGCCGCTGTCCACCTTCGTCAAGACCGACACGCACCCTGTGCTGCCGCTCTCGATCTCGCACCAGACGCAGTTCCCGGCGGTGACGATCTCGTTCAACCTGGCGCAGGGGGCGGCGCTCGGCCAGGCGGTCGATGCGATCAACGCGGCGCTGAACGGCATGGGCACCCCGGCGACGCTGCTCGGCACGTTCCAGGGCACAGCGCAGGCGTTCCAGGCGTCGCTGAGCACGCAGCCTTACCTGATCGCGGCCGCGCTGATCGCGGTGTACATCATCCTGGGCGTGCTGTACGAGAGCTTCATCCTGCCCATCACCATCCTGTCCACCCTGCCCTCGGCCGGCGTGGGGGCGCTGCTGATGCTGATGGCAAACGGCTATGAGCTGTCGGTGATCGCGCTGATCGGCGTGATCCTGCTGATCGGCATCGTGAAGAAGAACGGCATCATGATGGTCGATTTTGCCATCAGCGCCGAGCGGCAGCACGGCGCCACGCCGTTCGATGCCATACGCCAGGCCTGCCTACTGCGGTTCCGGCCGATCCTGATGACCACCATGGCGGCCTTGCTGAGCGGCCTGCCGCTGATGATCGCAGAGGGCGCCGGGTCCGAGCTACGCAAGCCGCTTGGGTTCGCCATGGTTGGCGGGCTGATCCTGAGCCAGGTGCTGACGCTCTACACGACGCCGGTGGTCTATCTCTACATGGACCGCCTGCAACGCTGGCTGGCGCCGAAGCGCAGCGCCCGGCTGCCGACGCTGGCGGACAAGCTGGGGGCGACGGCAGATTAGCATCGGGACTGCGGCTGCCTGGCTGCCGCGGGTGGGCCTGGGTCACCGGCTGGTGTCGGCTACGGAAGGCTTCGACCGATGATGGTGGCGCTGCCATTGCAAGCCGCACCGGAGCCGGCTCGCAATGACGGGCGCGCGTCGGGACCATGAGGTCAGAACGCTTGCCGGTTGGTCCAAGCCGGCCTTGGCAGGATGCCGTCGCGCAGCTTACGGCGGCAACCGGGTCGATGCAGGCCCGTGCTGCCATCCTTGACCGGGATGGCCAGTTTCCCGCAACCGATATGGCGCTGCTGCGTGACCTAGGGCTGCTCGCGGCGCCGCTGCCGTGCGGCATGGGCGGCTGGGGCGCCGGCACGGAGCCTGACGGCGCGGATGCGCTGCTCGCCATCCTCCGCGCCATCGGCCGCGGCAACCTGGCGCTGGGACGGCTGTATGAGGCGCATGTCAATGCCCTCAAGCTGGTCATCGATTACGGGACGCCTGACCAAGCCGGGGCGGCCGCACAGGATGCTCGTGCCGGCCGGTTGTTCGGCGTCTGGGTCACCGATCCGCCCGGCGGCGGCTTGTCCGCGCAAGGGGGCCGGCTTAGTGGCAGCAAGGGTCCGTGTTCCGGCGCCGGCCATGTCGACATGGCCGTTGTCACCGTGGAAACAGCCGAGGGCAGCCGCATGGCCGTGCTGCGATTGGATGGCACGGAGCAGGTGCAGCCGGCCCGGGGCACCCTGCAAGGCATGCGCGGCAGCGTGAACGGCTGGGTCGCGTTCGACGGCGTTCTCCTGGCCGCCAGCAGCCTGATCGGCCAGCCCGGCGATTACCTGCGGGAGCCGCAGCTCTCGACCGGCGCCTGGCGCACCTCCGCCGTCACGCTCGGCGGGCTGGATGCACTGGTGGCCGAGGTCGGCCGGCAGCTTCGCAGCAAGGGCCATGACGGCAGCCCATTGCAACAGGAGCGGTTCGGCCGCCTGCTGATCGCGCAGGAGACCGCGGCGTTGTGGACAGGCTCGGCGGCGCGCTGCGCAGAGACGGGGACCACCCCGGTCGCCGACCAGGTCGCCTACGTGAACCTGGCCCGCATCGCCGTCGAGCAGTGCTGCCTGGACGCCTTGCAACTGGCGCAGCGGTCCATTGGCCTGGGGACGTTCGTCGTGGGCGCCCTGCTGGAACGGCTGACCCGCGACCTGTCGGTGTACCTGCGTCAACCGGCGCCGGATGCCGTTCTGACCGAGGCTGCGCAGCATCGCCTGCTGCAGGCGTGACCGCCGCGGACGCGTCGGCTGTGACCACGGCCGGCACGATGCTGCGGGCAATGCAGGCGCTGCCGCAGGGAACCCCGGACAGCATCGCCCGGGGCCGCCGCGTGCTGATCCTGGCGCCGCACGCGGACGACGAGAGCCTGGGATGCGGCGGGCTGATCCACCTGCTGAGCGCGCAGGGCAATCCGCCCTACGTCCTGATCCTGACCGATGGCACCGGGTCGCATCCCAATTCGGCCAGCTACCCCGCCCCTCGGCTCAAGGCGGTGCGGGAGGCGGAGGCAGGCGCGGCGGTCGCCCTGCTCGGCCTGCCCGCCGGCTGCATCGGGTTTGCCGGGTTGCGGGACACCGCGGCGCCGACTGCCGGGCCAGCCTTCGATGACGCCGTGGCCGCCCTGTGCGCCCTGTGCCGGGCGCAGGGGATCGGGACCATCCTGGCGCCTTGGCAGCACGATCCGCACTGCGACCACGAGGCCGCTCACCTGATGGCGGCGGCGGCCGCGCAACGCCTCGGCCTCCGGCACTGGGCATATCCGGTGTGGGGATGGACGTTGCCCCCGGACCGCCCCTTGCCGGGGCCGCTGCCCTCTGGCGTGCGCCTGGACATCCAGGACGCGATGCCCGTGAAGGCCCAGGCAATCCTGGCCCATCAATCCCAGTATGGCGGGCTGATCACCGATGATCCCGCCGGCTTCTCCCTGCCCCGGCACTTGCTGGCGGTGTTCGAGCAGCCCTTCGAGACCTACCTGCAGGTGCAGCCGGGCGCGGACCGCACCTAATCGGCCGCCTCCAGCGCCTCGCCCGGCCTGGCCGCGCGCAGCAGGCCGTCGCGCAGGCGGACCGCAAACGCCATCTCAGCCTCCAGCGCGTCCGTCGGAACCGGCCGGGGCGCAAGGGCGGTGCAGGTCTCCTCTAGGACCGCCCAGGCTGCGCCGAAGCTCGGCAGGGCCAAGGCAGCCTCGATGCGGCGCACCGGCCAGCAAAGCTCTGCGGCGATCCCCGGCACCAGGCCGCCCTCAGCCCGCGCGCAACGCAACCGACGGCGCAGCCGCAACCGCCTGATGCGGTCCAACGCCGGCTCCAGCGCATCGTCGATGAACGGGTCCGGCGCAGTCAGGCGGCGCCGGATCGTGTCCGCCATGCCGCCACGAGCCCGCCCGATGACCCGGCCGGACACTGTCACCATCACCTCCGGCGCATGGCGGATGCGGGCGTCGATCCCGCGCAGGGCCGCGAAAAACGCCCGGTCCTCACCCAAGCTAGCTGCGGGAATCCCGCCACAACGATGGTAGGTGTCGAACGTGACGCAGATGCTTGCGCCGGAGTGCTCGGTGTGGCGCGGCCAGGGGTCGGCAGGATCGGGGTCCAGCAGGCAGGCGATCTCGTCGAGGATGGTGGCATACGCGACCTCCCGCGCATCGGCCTCGTGCAAGGCCACGGGGATGGCCGCGGCGTCGGCGCCATCCAGCAGCACCCGGCCAGCCACGGCATCGGCGCCGTGCCGGATATGGAACAGGTTGGCCGCCAACCAGTCGGGCGCCACCCGGCCGTCGGCATCGGTGCACAGCAGCACGCCACCGGGGCGGACGCAGTCGGCCGCCTCCTGCATAACAAGGCGCCGCGCATGTCCAGCCGTCTGCTCAGCCGGCGGGAAATCATGTTCCAGGATCGTCAGGGCAAGCGGCTGGCAGGCGGCCACCTCGCGCGCCACCCATGCCGTGCGGTCGGTCGTGTTGTTGAGCAGCAGGATGGCATGGGGGCGCGGCGCGTCGGATTGCTGGCCGATGGCGGTCAGGCAAGCCCCGATCAGCCCCTCTTCGTTCCGCACCGGGATGGCGATGACGGGCGCAGCGGTCTGAGAGGCAGAAATTTTAGCGGGTCTTGCATCCACGGGCTGTCCATCCTTTACAGGCGGGACAGCAACGGAGCGTGAACGGCAGGGTTTCTTTAGACATTACAACGCACGCCGGTGTGTAGCCGCCGCTATACGGTCAGCTCCGCCCGGATAGCCTCGTCCAGGTCGTGAGTCCGGAACGGCTTTTGCAGGAAGCGGCGGTTGATCGCCTGCGGCAGGAAGTAGCCGGAGATCAGGATGATCTTGAGTTCGGCATAGCGGTCGGCCGCGACATCCGACAGCTCCAGGCCGGACATGCCGGGCATTCGGATGTCAGTAACCATGACGTCGAAACCGGGATTGGCGTCGAGCATGTCCAGCGCCTGCGACCCGCTGGCGGCCTGCATGACGGTGTAGCCCAACTCCTGCAGCATGTCGGCCGACGTCTCTCGCACGGTCTCGTCGTCGTCAACCAAAAGGATCATCGGTAATTTCGAGGCCAGACGCCCCTCCCTCGCATGGATATCAGCCCTGGCTGCACCCGGCCGAATGGCCAAACGCGCCCGAGGCTGGCTGGACGCAGACAAGGCTTTAGGCCATTCCGTGCCGGCTTGGGAGCCATGGTGGCGTGGTGCGAGATGACAAAACCGTGCGTCCGCATGCCTTCGTTCGCCATTGGGCGCAGGTCGGGCATCTGGCTTGTGAAGCCGACGTGGGGAAGAGTTGGCGGAGGGGATGAGATTCGAACTCACGATAGGGCTTGACGCCCTATAACGGTTTAGCAAACCGCCGCCTTCAGCCACTCGGCCACCCCTCCGCCGGGGTCGTACACGACGTTTGCCGGGCCGGTTTAGGCGGTTGGTCCAGCGGCGTCAAACACTCCTCACCATGGCGGCATCCCGCGCCGCCCCGCCCGCTTAGGACAGCGCGACCTCGAAGCCGCGTTGCACCCCCGGACGGGCCATCAGCGCCGTGAACCACTGCTGCACCCCTGGAAAGTCCGCCAGATCGACCTTATGCCGCTCATGTCGCCAGGCCCAGCCGAGGATGGCGAAGTCGGCCACCGACAGCGGCCCGGCGACGAACTCGGTCTCGGCCAGCCGGCGGTCCAGCACGCCGTACAGCCGCCGGGTCTCCTTCATGTAGCGTTCCAGGCCATATCGCTGGTCGTCGCCGTTCACCGTCAAGAAGTGGTGTACCTGCCCCGGCATCGGCCCGAACCCGCCCATCTGCCACATCAGCCACTCCAGCACCGGCACCCGGTTGCGCAGGTCCGCCGGCAGGAACTGCCCCGTCTTCTCGCCGAGATACAGCAGGATGGCGCCGGACTCGAATATCGAGATCGGGCCGCCGCCGGGGCCTTCAGGGTCGATGATGGCGGGGATTTTGTTATTTGGGCTGATGGCGAGGAAGGCTGGGGCGAACTGCTGGTCCTTGGTGATGTCCACGACCACGACCTTGTAGGGCAGTCCCATCTCCTCCAGCGCCACGCTGATCTTGCGGCCGTTTGGCGTGTTGTAGGTGTGCAGCTCGATCATCGCAGGCTCCTTGATGGCGGCCGGACGCTAGGCTGCCGCGGCAGGGCCAGCAAGGCGGCAGCGTGGCCCGAGGATTGCACGCCGGGGGGCAAACACCCGGAGCCATGATGAGCGCAACCACCCGACCCGCCGACGCCCTGCCCATCGCCAGCACGCGATGGGTGCAATTGCTGCTGGGCCTGGTGTGCATGATGGCGATCTCCAGCCCGCAGTATGTCTGGACGCTGTTCACCAAGCCGATTGGCGCCGCGCTCGGCGCCCCGGCGGCAGGGGTGCAGGTGACGTTCAGCATCCTAATCGTGCTGCAGACCTTTTTCAGCCCGTTCCAGGGCTGGCTGGTGGAGCGGTTCGGGCCGCGTCTGCTCATCTCGTTCGGCGCGGGGCTGACGGGGTTAAGCTGGGTGCTGGCGGGCTATGCGGGGTCGCTGGCCGGGCTTTACCTGACCTATGGGCTGCTGGGCGGGCTGGGCACCGGCATCGTGTATGTCGGCGTGGTCGGGCAGATGGTCGGCTGGTTCCCGGACCGGCGCGGGTTCGCCGCCGGCGTGGTGGCGGCCGGCTATGGCATGGGTGCGATCCTGACGACGTTCCCGATCTCCGACAGCCTGGCCGCCGACGGCTACCCGGCGACGCTGACACGGTTCGGGCTAATCCTCGGCGTCATCGGCGTGCTGGCGGCGCTGGGCCTGCGCTCCCCGCCGGCGGTGCTGGTGGCGCGGTCGCCGGTGGCGTCCAGCGCCCCGGATGCCGAGACGGGCGACATGCTGCGCAGCCCGGTGTTCTGGCTGATGTTCGTCATGATGTCGATGATGTCCACCTCCGGCCTGATGGTCACGTCGCAGCTCAGCGCGTTCGCCGGGGACTTCGGCATCACCAAGCTGCTGGTGTTCGGCCTGGCCGCCGTGCCGCTGGCGCTGACGGTGGACCGGTTCTGCAACGGCCTGACCCGGCCGTTCTTCGGCTGGGTGTCGGACCGCATCGGGCGCGAGAACACCATGTTCCTGGCCTTCGGGCTGGAGGGCCTTGCGATGGCGGTCTGGCTGCTCACCATCAGCGACCCGCTGCTGTTCGTGCTGATGTCGGGCGTGGTGTTCTTTGGGTGGGGGGAGATCTTCTCGCTGTTCCCCTCGACGCTGACGGACACGTTTGGCGCGAAGCACGCCACGCGGAACTACGGCTGCCTGTATATCGCCCAGGGCATCGGGGCGATCTTCGGCGGACCGCTGGCGTCGCTGCTGCATGAGAGCGCCGGGAGCTGGACGCCGGTGTTCAGCCTGGCCATCGGCGCGGACCTGCTGACGGCGGTGCTGGCGATCGCCGTGCTGAAGCCGATGCGGGCGGCGTACCTGGCGCGTTAGACAGATTGCTTCTCCCTCTCCCTCCGGGAGAGGGCCGGGGTGAGGGGGTCTTGCGGCAAGCGTCGGCCCGGAGCCGCCAATGCCGCCAGGACCGGGCTACGAGGGCCGAGGGGACTGCGCTGCACGACCCCCTCAACCCCAGCCCTCTTCCGAAGCGGGGAGAGGGGGCAGGCAGCGCGCTAGGCGGCGGCGAGCCAGTCCATCGCCGCGTCCACCCCGCCGCGGCCATGCGGGACGCCGTTCAGCCGCAGGCTCATCTCCACCGCGCCCAGGGTGCCCAGCACCATCGGCTCGTTCAGGTCGCCCAGGTGGCCGATGCGGAACACCTGGCCGTGCAGCTTGCCCAGGCCGCCGCCGAGCGAGACGTTGAAGCGGTCCAGCGCCGTCCGCCGCACCGCCTCGGCGTCGTGCCCGGCCGGCATCAGCACGGAGGTGACGCTGTCCGACAGCCGCGCCGGGTCGAGGCAATACAGTTGCGGGCCGCTGTTGCCGGACCAGGTGCGGACGGCGCGGCGGGCGGCCTCGGCCAGGCGGTGGTGCCGGGCGATCACCTGGTCCAGGCCCTCCAGCTCGATCAGGCGCAGGCTTTCCTGCAGGCCGTAGAACAGGCTGACCGGGACGGTGCCGACAAAGCTGCGCTGCGGGCGGCGCAGCATGACGCTCCAGTCGAAGTAGTGGCGCGCCAGGCCGGCAGTGGCGTGCGCCTGCATGGCCTTCGGTGACACGGCGGTGAAGCTGAACCCGGTGGGCAGCATCAGCCCCTTCTGGCTGCCGCCCACCACGGCGTCGATGCCCCAGTCGTCCATGCGGAACTCCAGCGAGCCGAGCGAGCTGATGGTGTCCACCAGCAGCAGCGCCGGGTGCCCGGCCGCATCCATCGCCGCACGCAGGCCGGGCAGCGGCAGGACCAGGCCAGTGGCGGTCTCGTTGTGCACGGCGAGCACGGCCTTGATGCTGTGGCTGGCATCGGCCTGCAGCGCCGCCTGCACCGCGGCCATGTCGGCGCCGCGCCGCCAATCGGCTGGGACGGTCTGCACGTGCAGGCCGAGCTTGCCCGCCATCTCGTGCCATCCCCCGCTGAACCAGCCGGTCTCGATGACCAGCACGGCGTCACCGGGGGAGAGCAGGTTGACCAGGGTCGCCTCCCAAGCGCCGTGGCCGGAGGCGGTGTAGAGGAAGACCTCGCCTGCCGTCCGCAGCACGCGCTTCAGGCCGGCCACGCCAGCGTCGAAGACGGCGGTGAACTCGGGGTCGTTGAAGTCGATGGTGGGGCGGTCCATGGCGCGCAGGACGCTGTCGGGCATGTTGGTCGGGCCGGGGTTGGCGAAGAACTGGCGGCCGGTCTTGCGTGGCATTGGGGGTGGTCCTGTTCGGTGCGGATGAACAGTGCCACAGGCGGCGGAATTTGCGATGCTGAAACGGCTACTGCCGCTCCTGGATTGCCACGCCGCAAGCGCGGCTCGCAATGACGGGATGCCCGTCGCTGATCCAAATCAAGGGCGGTTCAAGTCACTCCCACTCAATCGTCCCCGGCGGCTTGCTGGTGATGTCGTACGTCACCCGGTTGATCCCCCGCACCTCGTTGACAATGCGCGTCGCCACCCCGGCCAGGAACGCCATGCTGAACGGATAGACCTCCGCCGTCATCCCATCCACGCTGGTCACCGCCCGCAGCGCGCAGGCATTGTCATACGTGCGCCCATCCCCCATCACCCCCACCGTCCGCACCGGCAGCAGCACCGCAAAGGCCTGCCAAATCGCGTCATACAGCCCGGCCGAGCGTATCTCCTCCAGGAAGATCGCATCCGCCCGGCGCAGGATGTCCAGCCGCTCCCGCGTCACCGCGCCGGGGATGCGGATCGCCAGGCCCGGCCCCGGGAACGGATGCCGCCCGACGATATGCTCCGGCACGCCCAGCTCGCGGCCGAGCACCCGCACCTCGTCCTTGAACAGGTCGCGCAACGGCTCTACGAGCTGCATCCGCATGTGCGCCGGCAAGCCCCCCACGTTGTGGTGCGACTTGATGGTGACGCTGGGGCCGCCGTGCGCGCTGACGCTCTCGATCACGTCGGGGTACAGCGTGCCCTGCGCCAGGAAGTCCGCACCGCCGACCCGGGCCGCCTCCTCCTCGAACACCTCGATGAACACGCGGCCGATGGCCTTGCGCTTCAGCTCCGGGTCGGTGACCCCGTCCAGTTGCGACAGGAACAGCTCGCCCGCATCGCGGTGCACCAGCCGGATCTGGAACCGGTCGCGGAAGGTGCGGACGACCTCCTCCGCCTCCCCCAGCCGCAGCAGGCCGCTGTCCACAAAGATGCAGGTAAGCTGGTCGCCGATGGCCTCGTGGATCAGCGCCGCCGCCACCGAGCTGTCCACCCCGCCCGACAGGCCGCAGATCACCCGGCCGGAACCGACCTGCTGGCGGATGCGCTCGACCTGGGCCGCGCGGAACCCGGCCATGCTCCAGCCGCCCTGCAGCCCGGCCACGCGATGGGTGAAGTTGTGCAGCAACTGCCGGCCGTGTGGGGTGTGCACGACCTCGGGGTGGAACATCGTGCCGTAGTAGCGGCGGGCGTCGTCAGCGATCACCGCGAACGGCGCGCCGGGGCTGCTGGCGACGACGCGGAAGCCGGGGGGCAGCCGGGTCACGCGGTCGCCGTGGCTCATCCACACCTGCTCGCGCCCGCCGGCGGCCCAGGCGCCGTGGAACAGCTCGCAGTCGGCATCCACCTGGACGGTGGCGGCGCCGAACTCCTGGTGGTCGCTGAGGCTGACCTCGCCGCCGAGCTGCGCGCACATGGCTTGCTGGCCGTAGCAGATGCCCAGCACCGGCAGGCCGCTGTCGAACACCAGGGCGGGCACGCGGGGGCCAGCGGTGTCGAGCACGCTGGCCGGGCCGCCGGACAGGATGTAGGCGCGGGCGCCAAACGCCTGCAGGCGGGCGGGGTCGGCGGTGGCGGGCATGATCTCGCAGTACACGCCGGATTCGCGGACGCGGCGGGCGATCAACTGAGTGAACTGGCTGCCGAAGTCGAGGATCAGGATGCGGTCCTGGACGGGGGCGTCCAGGGTTGGCGCAGCAGGGGCCGGCGCGATGGAGGGCTGGGTCATGGCGCAGCTTGCAGCATGGTGCGGCGCGTCAGGCAAGCGGATTGCGTCAGCCGTGCCGAGCTGACCCGCATGGCGCAAGGGCGCTGCCCACCTGCTTCTCCCTCTCCC
>CAXTAT010000037.1:0-17860 GCA_964242415.1 uncultured Acetobacteraceae bacterium | reverse complement strand
CCCTCTCCCGGAAGGAGAGGGAGCAGGCAGCGTCCTCATGCCCTAATCAGCCCTCCACCTGGGCCAGCAAGGCGCTAATCGGGTCCCAGACGAACGCCACCTGCGGCACATTAGTCCCCGCGACGCGCACGGTGGACTCAGCCGCGGCCCGCCCGCCCATGCGCTCATAAAACCAGCGACTGGGATTGCCCGCCAGCACCCACAGGAACGCGCTGCGGCACCCGGCGGCTTTCAGGTGCGCGGCGCCAGCCCGCAGCAGGCCGCGGCCGATCCCCTGGTCACGCCAGTCGTCCAGCACATACAGGGTCTCGATCTCGCCATCACCCAGCCCGGCCGTGCGAGGCCGCCCCGCAGTGGCGAACCCCACCACCGCCGGGACAGCGGCGACGAACACGCCGCGTCCAGCCAGGATGCGAGCCAAATAGCCCGCGGCCTGCCGCTGCCGGGACATCCCAGCCAGGTAGGCGTCAGGCAGTATGCCGGCATAGGCGCTGCGCCATGCCGCAACGTGTACGCCGCCGATGGCCGCCGCATCCTCCGGCCGGGCGGGGCGGACCTGCATCAGGCCGTGCGCTCCAGAACCGCGGCGAAGAAGCCATCCGTTCCATGCCGCAACGGCGTCAACGACAAGTAGGGACCCTCAGACGGCACCGGCGCTTGCAACGGCCAGGCCGCAGCCAACGGCACGCCCCGAAACCCATCGTGCCGGCTGAGAAAGCCGTCGATCTGCGCCTCGTTCTCCTCGTTCAGCAGGGAGCAGGTGGCATACACCAGCCGCCCCCCCACCCGCACCAGCCGGGCCGCATCGTCCAGGATGCCGGCCTGCTTCGGGCGCAGCTCCTCCAGGTCCAGCTCGCGCAACCGCAGCCGGGCGTCCGGATTGCGCCGCCAGGTGCCGGTGCCAGTACAGGGCGCATCGACCAGCACGCGGTCGAACGACCCGGCGCGGCGCTTGGCCCACTTGTCCCCCGGTGCGACCAGATGCCGCTCGGTGTTGCTGACCCCGGCGCGGCGCAGCCGGCGGGTGGCGCCCTCCAGCCGCGGCGCCGACACGTCGCAGGCAATGAGCTGGCCGCGGTTGGCCATCAGCATCGCCAGGGCCAGCGTCTTGCCCCCCGCGCCCGCGCACCAATCGACCACGCGCATCTCCGGCCCGGCGCCCACCAGGGCGGCGACGAGCTGGCTGCCCTCGTCCTGGATTTCCACCAGGCCGGACTGGAACGCCGGGCCGGATGTCACGGCGCGGCGGCCATCAATCCGCAGGCCCCACGGCGACAGCGGGGTGGGCGCGGCCTCCAGCCCCTCCGCCAGCAGCGCCGCCTGCGCGCCCTCCCGCGTGGTTTTCAGCAGGTTCACCCGCAGGTCGAGCGGCGCCGGGTCCAGGGCCGCGTCCATCTCGGGCCGCAGCCGGTCGCCGAAGCGGGCCTGCAGGTGCGGCAGCACCCAGTCAGGCACCTCGACGGCGACGGCCTCCGGCATGTCGGGGTGCTGCAGGGTGTGGCCCTCCAGGGCGCGGACGGCGGCGGTTTCCGGCTGCAGCAGCGGGGCCGGGCCGTACTGGCGGCCGGAATAGCTTTGCGCGACGCCCGCCGCCGTCCAGCCCTCCAGCAGCAGGGACGCCGCGACTAGCATGCGCGGCGTCGGCGCGGTGCCGGCCCGGCCGATCCACCAGGTCAGCCGGCGGCGCTCCCGCAGCACGCGCCAGGCGCGGTCCGACACGGCGCGGCGGTCGCCGGAGCCGATGAAGCGCCGGGCGCGAAAGAAGTCGTTGGCGACCGCATCAGCCGGGCGGCGGGGGTGGCCGTCGATCTCGGTCAGCAGCTCGATGGAGGCTGCCAGGCGGGCAGAGGGCGTCACGCCAGCAGGAGCGGCAGCGCGGACAAGCCCGGCATCTCGGTGGACCTCCCGCGCAGGCCATACTCGTCGGGCTGCGCGGTGCGGTTGCACCAGAACACCTGGAAGCCGGCGGCGGCGGCGGCCTGCGCGTCCCAGGGATTGGAGGACACGAAGGCCATCTGCCCGACGGGCAGCTTGAACCGGTCCTCCGCCAGCGCGTAGGTCCGGCGGTCGGGCTTGAAGGCGCCGGCGTCCTCGACCGACAGCACGGCGTCTAGCAGCGGGGCCAGGCGGGCGGCGGTGACGGCCTCGTGCAGCATGGCTGGCTCGCCGTTGGACAGGATGGCGGTCTGCAGGCCGCGCTCGCGCAGGGTGGTGAGCACCGGGACGGCGTCCGGGTAGGCCGGCAGGCGGCGGTAGGCGTCGAGCAGGGTTTCCAGCACGGCCGGATCGGTGATGCGGTGCCGGGCGGCGACGAAGGTCAGGGCGTCCTGCGTCACCTGCCAGAAATCGCGGCGATGATGGCCGGTCAGGGTGTCGATCCAGGTATATTCTAGCTGCTTGGCCCGCCACTCGGCGCTGATGCGCTCCCAGTCCGGCGGGAGGCGGTCGGCCTGGCGGTGCATGGCGGCGTGGACATCGAGCAGGGTGCCGTAGGCGTCGAGGATGACGGCACGAATGGGCGCACTCACTTCCCCCTCTCCCTCCGGGCTTGGGCCGTGAAACGGATCAAGGCCGGAGTGAGGGGGTCTGGGTGCAGGGTGGGGAATGTAGCGCCATACAGGGAGAAAGCCCGCAGTGGGCCAGCGCAATCCTGCAAGGCCCCCTCACCCCGGCCTTGATCCGTTTCACGGCCCAAGCCCGGAGGGAGAGGGGGCAGCAAGAACGTCATCCGCCCTGCCGGTAGTTCGGGGCCTCGCGGGTGACGGCCACGTCGTGCACGTGGCTTTCGCGCAGCCCAGCGCCGGTGATGCGGCGGAAGCGGGTGTTGCGCTGCAGGTCATCGATCGTGGCGCTGCCGGTGTAGCCCATGCCGGCCCGCAGCCCGCCCACAAGCTGGTGCACCACCGCCGAAACCGGCCCCTTGTAGCCGACCCGGCCCTCGATCCCCTCCGGCACCAGCTTCAGGGTGTCCTTGATCTCCTGCTGGAAATAGCGGTCGGCGGACCCGCGGGCCATGGCTCCAATGCTGCCCATGCCGCGATAGCTCTTGAAGGACCGGCCCTCGTAGAGGAACACCTCGCCCGGCGCCTCCTCGGTCCCGGCCAGCAGGCTGCCGACCATCACGCAGTCCGCCCCGGCGCCGATGGCCTTCACCAGGTCGCCCGACGTGCGGATGCCGCCATCGGCGATGGCGGGCACGCCGCGCTCCCGGCAGGCCGCCGCCGTCTCCAGCACGGCGGTGAACTGCGGCACGCCGACGCCGGCGACGATGCGGGTGGTGCAGATGCTGCCGGGGCCGATGCCGATCTTCACCGAGTCCGCGCCCGCATCGATCAATGCCCGCGCGCCCTCTGCCGTCGCCACGTTGCCGGCGATGATCTGCACCGCATTGGACAGCCGCTTGATGCGCTCCACCGAATGGAGCACGCCTGCGGAATGCCCGTGCGCGGTGTCGATCACGATGACATCGGCCTCCGCCGCCACCAGGGCCTCGGCACGGGCATAGCCGTCATCCCCGACCCCCGTCGCGGCGGCGGCACGCAGGCGGCCCAGCTCGTCCTTGTTGGCCAACGGGTGGGTCTGCGCCTTCTCCATGTCCTTCACGGTGATCAGGCCGACGCAGCGGTACGCCTCATCGACCACCAGCAGCTTCTCGATGCGGTGGCGGTGCAGCAGATGCCGGGCCTCGTCCTGATCGACCTCGGTGGGGACGGTGATCAGGTTCTCCCGCGTCATCAGCTCATAGACGCGGGTGGCCGGGTCGGTGGCGAAGCGCACGTCGCGGTTGGTCAGGATGCCGACCAGGCGGCCGGTCTGCCGCTCCACCACCGGGAAGCCGCTGATGTTGTGCTGCGCCATCATGGCGCGGGCCTCGGCCAGGGTCTGGTCGGGGTAGATGGTCAGCGGGTTGACCACCATGCCGGACTCGAACTTCTTGACCCGGCGCACCTGCTCCGCCTGCTCCGCGATCTCCAGGTTCTTGTGGATCACGCCGATGCCGCCAAGCTGCGCCATGGCAATCGCCATCGCCGCCTCCGTCACGGTGTCCATCGCCGACGAGATCAACGGGATGTGCAGGCTGATCGTCCGCGTCAGCCGCGCCCGGGTGGCGACGCTGGCCGGCAGCACCTGCGAGTAGTTGGGCACAATCAACACATCATCGAACGCCAGCGCCTCCTCGATCGGGATGGCGGGCGGGCTTGCGGTGAAGGCGGATGCTATGGGGCTGCTATCCGAGGCGCTGTCGGGAGCCATGGTGGGGACCTTTCATCCGCGGGCGGCCCGGCGGCGGGTCCCCATCCTTGGCGCGTCCACATAAGCCCCGCCCCGGATGGGCGCAAGCACGGAACGGTTACGCTTCTGAACCTACGGTTTGGCCCCGCGGAAACCGGTGGCGACCACATACAATTCGCTCGACCCCTTGCGGCTGGCGGGGGGCTTGGCGTGGCGGACGACCGCAAAATGGCGCTTCATCTGCTCCAGCATCGTCCGCTCCGACCCGCCCTGGAACACCTTCGCCACGAACGCCCCGCCCGGCGCCAGCATCCCCACCGCGAAGTGCAGCGCCAGGTCGGCCAGGCCCATGATCCGCAGGTGGTCCGTCGCGTTGTGCCCGGTGGTGTTGGGCGCCATGTCGGACAGCACCAGGTCCGCCTCCCCGCCCAGCAACTCCGACAGCCGCCCCGGCATCGCGTCGTCCATAAAGTCGCCGACCAGGATCGTGGCGCCGGGCACCGGGTCCATCGGCAGCAGGTCCACCCCCACCACCCGCGCCGCGCCGCGCTTCACCGCCACCTGCGCCCAGCCGCCCGGCGCCGCACCGAGGTCGATCACCCGCGCGCCCTTGGTGATCAGGTGGTAGCGGTCGTCCATCTCCAGCAGCTTGAACGCGGCGCGCGACCGCCAGCCCTGCTCCTTGGCGGCGCGGACGTAGGGGTCGTTCAGTTGCCGGGCCAGCCACTTCTGCGACGCCGTGGTGCGCGACTTCGCTGTCTTCAGCGACACCGACAGGCCGCGGGACGGGATGGCGGCCTTGAACTTGCCACGGTGGTTGGCGGCGGGATCGTCTGTCATGCCGGCAACCCTGTAGGCGCAACCGGGTGCTTGCACGAATCCCGGGCGCTGGAGCCGTGCGGCAGCCGGGCTGCCTGGCGGCGCATCATCTGCAGCAGCATGCCCTCCCGCAACCCGCGGTCGGCAACGATCACCGGGCCGAGCGGCCATTGGCGGCGGATGGCCTCGAAGATGGCGCAGCCGGGCAGCACGAAGTCCACCCGGTCGGCGCCGACGCACGGGTGCGCCGCCAGGCCGTCCCGCCCCAGGGTGCGCAAGGTCGCCAGCGCCTGATCGGCGGCGGCAACGGACAGCACGGTGCCGTCCACCAGCGGCCGGCGGTAGCGCGCCAGGCCCATCGCGACGCCGGCCAGGGTGGTGACGGTGCCGCTGGTGCCCAGCATCCGCACGCCGCCGGCCCGGGCTTCCTGGCGGATGCAGTGGATGCGCTCGAAGGGCAGCAGGCGGGCGGCGACGGCGGCGATCATGCGCTCGAAGCCCTCGGGGGTGAAGGCGGCGGCGCCGTGCTGCTCGGCGAGGCTGACGACGCCGACAGGGAGGCTGGCGTAGCCGATCAGCTCGGGCGCGCTGGTCGGGCTTATGTGGGATGGGCTGGCGTGCGCCGAATTGGAATGAGGTAACCGGACCCAGGCGAGTTCGGTCGAGCCGCCACCGATGTCGAACACCAGTGCCCGGCGGCCAACGCCCTGCAGCAGGGAGCCGCAGCTTTCCAGGGCCAGCTCGGCCTCCTCGCGGGCGGAGATCACGTTGATGTGCAGGCCGGTCTCGGCGCGGACGCGGGCGAGGAAGGGCCCACCGTTGGCAGCCTGACGGCAGGCCTCGGTGGCGATGGCGCGGATGGCGCGGACCGGGCGGCGGGCCAGGCGGGCGGCGCAGCCGTGCAGGGCGTCGATGGCGCGGTCCATGGCGGCGGGGCTGAGCTGGCCCGACGCCTGCAGGCCCTCGCCGAGGCGGACGATGCGGCTGAAGCTGTCGAGCACGCGGAAGCCCTCGCCGGCGGGGACGCCGACGAGCAGGCGGCAGTTGTTGGTGCCGAGGTCGAGCGCGGCGAAGGCCGGGGTGCCGGTGCGGGGGGCCGGGTCGGGGTGGGGGGTTGCTGGGGTGGTGGCCGCCTCGACCATGATCCTGCCTTTCAAGGGGTAACATGGGGCGGCGGGCGGGTTTGTGCGATGGGGGATGTGCGCGGGACCGTCACATTTGGCGGGGGGATGGTTGCGGCGGTGGGGGGTGCGTGTTATCTGCGCATGGCGGCATCCCCGCGGGCCAGGCGTGGGCCGGCGGGTGGTGGGGGATAGTTTAGCGGTAGAACTTCCGACTCTGACTCGGAAAGCCTTGGTTCGAATCCAGGTCCCCCAGCCAACCACGTTCGTAATAACAGACATCGTTGATCATTCGTGAAGTTTTGCCCATGATGGGAGAATTGATGCGGGCATGGCGTCCGTATATGTTGTAGCCTCAGAAATAGAGGTTTAACCGTGCCATGCGTTACTCGCCACCCAAGCATACACTGACTATTAGCTACAGTCACAACTATGGTCAGAAATGGGAGATAAACCCACTACAAGAGTCAGAGTTTTTCTATTGCAAGAACTACGAGATGCTGGGCTCCTGGACTCTGAGGGTTGGCGAAAAGAGGTTCTTAGGTGGTCGGGAAAACAGGACGTGCAGGTTCTGCTCTAGAAGCTTTCCTAAAGTTACATTTCGTAAAGAAGCTCATGCGCTACCAGAGTCCATAGGCAACAAGAGCCTGTTCACGTTTTACGAGTGTGACACTTGCAACCTTGATTTTGGTCAAGGCATAGAGGATGCATTCGGTAAGTGGTCGAAGCCGATGCGGAACCTATCTAGGATCAGAGGAAAGGGTGGCATTCCAAAACTGAAAGGTCAAAGTGGTTGGCGCCTTGAAGCAAATAGTTCCGGCATTGAGCTATGGCGCAGTGCCAAGGACGAGATTATTGAAATCAACGAAGCCAAGAACACTGTGACATTCAAGTTGCCACGTGATCCATATGTCCCAATTGCTGTTTTGAAGGCGTTCGTGAAGATGGGCCTTTCACTAATGCCGGATGCGGAGATGCCAAATTTTGCTGAAACCGTAATGTGGCTAGCAACGAAAGATCACACACGTCGCTTGATCGACGATAATTCATTCCATGTCTGTCGCCAGTTTACTCATGGTCCCATACTTGATGGCCCCATCAGCGTCTCAGTATATCGCCGTAGGAGCGACGCTATGCGAGTTCCCTATGCATTCATGGAAATCACATACGCAAACGAGCACTTCCAGGTGTTCTTGCCATCCTTGCAAAAAGATAATATGATATATCACATAAATTCTACTTTATACTGGTGGCCAATACGAGATCGTAGGATTGCTAATCAACTAGCTCTTGTTCACAAATCAAAGCTGGACTTTACAAGAAGAGAAACCCTCAAAGGAGACATTGTGGAAATTGTGTTAGCCTATGAGCAGATGGTCAAGGAGAAAACAACAAGGAGCGATAGCTGGGAAATTTAGAAGGATCATGATGCCAGCCGTTCCACGATCAACATTTCCTCTCCATGCACCTTGTGTCACGCCTTAATGTCTGGATCATCCCGCATGACCGCACACCGCCGCTTGTTAAGCGATTGAGAGTGCATCAGCCGCCAGCCAACGTCATCCCCTCAACCCGCACAGTCGGCGCATCAGTCCCCCGCCGCAGCCGCAAATCATTAGCCGGCGTCATATGCAAGAACATCTCCCCCAAATTCCCAGCAACAGTAACCTCCGCCACCGGCTCCGCCAACGCCCCATCCCGGATCATAAACCCAGCCGCCCCACGGCTATAATCCCCAGTAACCCCATTAACCCCCATCCCCAGCAACTCAGTAACGTAAAGCCCCTCCCGAACATCCCCCATCAACTCCGCCGGCGTCATCGCCCCCGGCGCCAAATAAAGGTTGGTCGGCGCCGCAGAAGGCGGCCCCCGCGTCCCCCGCGCCGCATGCCCCGTAGAAGCCAACCCAAGCTGCCGCGCACTCCGGCTATCCAGCAGCCAAGTCGTCAGCACCCCATCCTCAATCACCGACCGCGCCGCAGTCGCCACCCCCTCCCCATCGAACGGCCGGGACCGCAGCCCCCGCGACCGCCGGGGATCGTCCCGCACCTGGATGCCCGGCCCAAACACCGCCTGCCCCAGCTTATCCTTCAGGAAGCTGGTCCCCCGAACAATGGCTCCCCCATTGATTGCCGTCGCCAAGTGCCCCAGCAAACTTCCAGCCACCCTGGGATCGAACACCACCGGCAGCCGCGCCGTCCGCGGCCGCACCGGGTTCAACCGGGCCACCGCCCATTCCCCCGCCGTGCGCCCCAGCCCGGCCGGCTCCTCCAAATCCTCCAAGTGCGTCGTGCTCGCGTAATCATAATCCCGCTGCATCCCCGTCCCTGCCCCGGCCAGCGCCACCGCCGACACCGAGTGGCTGGTCCGCGCATACCCCCCGGCAAACCCCGCCGAGGTCAGCAGCGACACCTCCGTCCGGCTGTATCCCGCCTCCGCCCCCTCCGAGTTGGTCACCCCCGCCACCGCCAGCGCCGCCTCCTCCGCCAGGGAGGCCCGGGCCACCAGCGCCGTCGTATCCGGCTCCCGCGCGTCATCCATATCGAGATCGACCGGACCCGGCGCCGCAGCCTCGGCCGCCAGCCCCCCCATAGGGTCCTCCGGCACGATCCGCGCCATCGCCACCGCCCGCCCGGCCAGCGCCGCGAACCCCGCCGGGTCAACGGTGGTCGAGGACACGATCGCCGACCGCCGCCCCACGAACACCCGCAGCCCCAAGTCCTGCGACTCCGACCGCTCCAGCTTCTCCGTCCGCCCCATCCGGCGCTCGACGGCAATGCTAGTGCCCTCGATCAGCACGGCGTCCGCCGCGTCCGCCCCCGCCGACCTGGCCTTCGCCACTAGGTCCGCCAGCAGGTCCGCCCGCCTCATGCTGCCAACCGGTCCGCGATGGCCGGCAGGTGCGGCACCTTGTCGGCCGGCCCCATGGCGGCCAGCGTCGGCTTCGCCCGGAAGATGCGCGCCGCCGCCCGGCACACCGCATCCCCATCGACGGCATTCAGCTTCGCCACCGTCTCCGCCGTCGGCACCACACGTCCAAACACCTGCATCTGGCGGGACAACTGCTCGCACCGGCTCCCCGTGCTTTCCAGCGACATCAGCAGGCTCGCCTTCACCTGGGCGCGGGCGCGGGCCAGCTCGTCCTCGGTCACGCCGAGCTGCACCTTGCGCAGCTCCTCCAGCGTCACCGGCACCAGCTCCTCCGCCTCCTCCTCTCCGGTCCCGGCGTAGATGCCGAACAGCCCGCCATCCATGAACGGTGCCGAGAACGAGTAGATGGAATACACCAGCCCCCGCTTCTCGCGGATTTCCTGGAACAGCCGCGACGACATGCCGCCGCCCAGCAGGGTGCTCAGCAGCAGCGCCGGGTAGTAGTCGGGATCGTCATACCCCACCGCGGGAAACCCCAGCACGATATGCACCTGGTCCAGGTCCCGCCCTTCCCGGTACTCCCCCCCGCGATACGCCCCGCGCACCACCGCAGGCGGCAGGTCGGTCGGCAGGTCGGCAAAGTGCCGGCGCGCAAGATCGACTACGGCCTCGTGCCGCAGCGCCCCGGCCGCCGCAACGACGATGTTCCCCGCGGCGTAGTTGCGGTGCATGTAGCCCGTCAGCACGCCGCGCCCCATGCCGCGGATGCCGTCCTCGGTGCCCAGCACCGGGCGGCCCATCGGCTGGTCGGGGTAGGCGGTCTCCTGGAAGCGGTCGAAGATGATGTCGTCGGGGGTGTCGTTGGCCTGGCCGATCTCCTGCAGAATCACGCCGCGCTCGCGCTCCAGCTCCTCCGGCTCGAAGCTGCTGTGGGTCAGGATGTCGCCGATGATGTCGGCCCCCAGCGCCAGGTCCTCCTTGAGCATCTTGATGTAGTACGCCGTCTGCTCCCGCGCGGTGTAGGCGTTGATCAGCCCCCCCACGTTCTCGACCTCCTCGGCGATGGCCATGGCGGAGCGCCGCTCGGTGCCCTTGAACGCCATGTGCTCCAGGAAGTGCGAGGCGCCGTTTTCCTCGGCCGTCTCGTTGCGGGTGCCGCTGGCAACGTAGGCGCCGAACGACACGGTCTCCACGCGGTCCATCTGCTCCGTCACCACGGTCAACCCGGAGGGCAGGCGCGTCACCTGGATATCGCCCCCGTTTTGGGCACTGGACGTGTCGGTCATGCGGCGTTCCTATGGCTGAAGGCGCGGACCTGGGCCTCGACGGCGTCCAGGCTGTTCGGCGCGGTTGTGAAGCGTTCCGTACGCTCATATAGGTCGGCCAGCGCCGGGGGCAGCGGGGGGCGCAGGCCGGTGGCGCGCTGCATGGCGTCGGGGAACTTGGCCGGGTGCGCGGTGGCGGCGGCGACGACGGGCACATGCCGGCACGGCAGCGCGCGGGCGGCGGCGATGCCGATGGCGGTGTGCGGGTCGGCAAGGTACCCCTGGGCAAACAGGCGGCGGATCTCGGCCTCGGTCCCGGCGTCGTCCAGGCGGAAGCCGTGCATCACCGTGCGGGCGCGGCTCCAGGCGGCATCGGGCACCCCCATGTGGCCCGTGCTGCGGAAGCCCTGCATGGCCGCGGCGGTCGCGGCGGGGTCGCGGTCCAGCAGCTCGAACAGCAGGCGCTCGAAGTTGCTGCTGACCTGGATGTCCATGCTGGGCGACAGGCTCGGCTCGACGCCGCGGATGCTCATGTCGTTGGCGTCGAGGAAGCGGGCCAGGATGTCGTTGCGGTTGCTGGCGACGATCAGGCGGGCGATTGGCACCCCCATGCGCCGGGCCGCCCAGGCGGCGAGCACGTTGCCGAAGTTCCCCGTGGGGACGCTGAACGCCACCTCCCGCTCCGGCGCGCCGAGGGCCAGTGCGGCAAACACATAGTACGGCACCTGCGCCGCGATGCGCGCCCAGTTGATGCTGTTCACCGCCGACAGGCGCAGGTCCCGGCGGAATGGGGCGTCGGCGAACATCGCCTTCACCAGGTCCTGGCAGTCGTCGAAGGTGCCGTCCACGGCGATGTTGGCGATGTTGGGCGCCTGCACGGTGGTCATCTGCCGGCGCTGCACCTCGCTGGTGCGGCCCTGCGGGTGCAGGATCACCACGTCCACGGCCCGGCGGTCGCGGCAGGCCTCGATGGCGGCCGACCCGGTGTCGCCCGACGTGGCGCCGACGATGGTGACCCGCCGCCCCTCGCGCGCCAGCACGTAGTCGAACATGCGGCCGAGCACCTGCATCGCCAGGTCCTTGAACGCCAGCGTCGGGCCGTGGAACAGCTCCTGCGTCCACAGGTCTGCATCAAGCTGCACCAGCGGCACCACGGCCGGGTGGCGGAACCCGGCATAGGCGTCCCGGGTCATGCCATGCAGCACGTCCGAGGGGATAGCGTCGCCGACGAACAGGCGCAGCACCCGGGCGGCGACCTCGTGGTACGGCAGGCCGCGCAGGGCGCGCAGGTCGGCATGGGACAGATGCGGCCAGGCGTCGGGCACATACAGCCCGCCATCCTCCGCCAGCCCAGCCAGCAACACGCCGGCGAAGTCGAGCATGGGCGCTTGCCCGCGGGTGGAGATGTATTGCATGGCGGGCAGACTAGGCGGGCGCCGCCGCTCTTCCAAGTAGCCCCAGCCCGGCGCCAGGGTCATCGCTTGAAGACCGTGCCGCCTGCCTCCCCACCTTTGTATGAGGGCGAGGGTCATAGCCGCTGACCTAAGCCACTTGGGGGTGCTTTGACCAGACAGGTTAGCGCCGTCATTGCGAGCCGCGCTTGCGGCGCGGCAATCCAGGGGTCGCCAGCGTCGCCAGCGCGATCCTCGACCACCTGGATGGCCGCGCCGCAAGCGCTCCTCGCCATGACGGCGGCACCCGGAGCACAGGCCGGCCAAATCAGCGTGTCAAATCAGCGTCTATCAGGGCCAGGGCAGATCAGGGGTGGACGCGCGCCAAGCTTCCTGTTGGGCTGGCTTCGCCCCATCCCGCGCCAGCGTTTGTTCCAGGAGCCTGCCCCATGAACCGCACCCTTCGCGCCGCGATCGCCGCTGCCGCCCTGCTGGTGTCCGGCTGCGCTGCGCCCACCCAGGTCGCCAAGGCCCAGGCCGTGCGGGTTCAAGGCTCGGGACGCACCAGCGGCGGCGCCCCATTCAGCTTCGCTCCCTTGGTCAAGCGCGTCGTGCCCGCGGTGGTCAACATCACCGTCACCGAGGCCCAGGCTCCTGCGGACGTCAGCGCCGTCATGCCGCCAGAGCTGCGCGGCACCCCGTTCGAAAAGCAGTTCCGCGACCGCTTCCGGGGCCGCAGGGAGCAGGTGCTCGGCGCCGGCTCCGGCTTCATCATCGACCCCAGCGGCCTGATCGTCACCAACAACCACGTCGTGGGTAAGGCCGACAAGATCATCGTCGCCCTGTCGGACGGCACCGAATTGCCGGCCCGGCTGATCGGCTCGGACGACCTTACGGACATCGCCGTCATCCGCGTGAACAGCCCGACGCCGCTGCCCTACGTGCTGTGGGGCGACAGCAACGCGGCCGAGGTCGGCGACTGGATTCTGGCCGCTGGCAACCCGTTTGGCGTCGGCACTTCGATCACGGCGGGGATCATCTCGGCGCGCGGGCGCGACATCGGCGCCGGGCCGTTCGACGACTTCCTGCAGATCGACGCGCCGATCAACCCCGGCAACTCCGGCGGCCCCACCTTCAACATGGAAGGCCAGGTGGTCGCGGTGAACACCGCCATCGTGTCCCCCACTGGCGGGTCGGTCGGCATCGGCTTCGCGGTGCCCAGCGAGATCGCGCAACGCATCGTCGCCGACCTGCGCGACAAGGGGCGCATCGACCGCGGCTGGCTCGGCGTATCGGTGCAGGACGTGCAGGGCGCCACCGGCCGGGTGGCCGGCGGCGGCGTCGCCATCGCGGGGATCGACCGCACCGGCCCGGCTGCCCGCGCCGGGCTGCGGCCCGGCGATGTCGTGATGTCGGTGAACGGCGACCGGGTGGACAGCGCCCGCAGCCTGATCCGCGCCGTCGCCGCCACCCCGCCCGGCAACGGCGTCCGCCTGGTGGTCCGCCGGGCCGGGCAAACGCTGGAGGTGCCGGTAACGGTCGGCCGCCGCCCGGCAGAATCGCCCAGTTAGTGTCGCCCAGTTAATGTCACCCAACTGATCATGCGCATCCTGCTCGTCGAGGACGACAAGGACGTGGCGGGCTTCGTGCTGAAGGGCTTGCGAGAGGCCGGGCATGTCGCCGAACACGCCGCCACCGGGCGCGACGGCCTGTTCCTGGCCGCCAGCGAGGCGTTCGACGCCATCATCCTGGACCGCATGCTGCCCGGCGGCACCGACGGCCTGCGCGTGCTGGAGACCCTGCGCGCCCAGGACAACCACACCCCCGTGCTGTTCCTGTCGGCGATGGCCGGCGTGGACGAGCGGGTGCGCGGGCTGAAGGCCGGCGGCGACGACTACCTGGCCAAGCCCTTCGCCTTCAGCGAGCTGCTCGCCCGGGTGGAGGCGCTGCTGCGCCGCGGCCGCGCCGCCGGGCCTGACACGCGGCTGCAGGTGGGCGACCTGGAGATGGACCTGCTCTCCCGCGCCGTGCATCGCCACGGCCAGCGCATCGACCTGCAGCCGCGCGAGTTCCGTCTGCTGGAATACCTGATGCGTCACGCCGGCCAGGTCGTGACCCGCACCATGCTGCTGGAGGGCGTGTGGGACCTGCACTTCGACCCGCAGACCAACGTCATCGACGTGCATGTCTCCCGCCTGCGGCAGAAGATCGACAAGCCGTTCGACACGGCGCTGATCCATACCGTCCGCAGCGCCGGCTACATGCTACGGGCGAGTTGAGGCGTGCCCTGAACGGAAACGCCGTATGGACCGCAAGCCCCACGTCATTGCGAGCCGCGCTTGCGGCGCGGCAATCCAGGGGCGGCAAGAACCGCGCCGGCCGCCCCTGGATTGCTTCGCCAAGCGGCTCGCAATGACGACGTTCATGGCGATCAGGCCATAGATGCGGGTCCTGCGCTCCGCCGGGGTACGGCTGGCGCTGGCCTATGGCGGGCTGTTCGGGGCCAGCGCGCTCGCCCTGGTGCTGTTCCTGTGGTGGGCCATCACCGCGCTGCTGGCCGGCCAGGTGGACGCAGCGATCCGCGCCGACGCGCAGGGCCTCGCCGAACGCTGGCAGGACGGCGGGCCGGCGGCGCTGCTGGCCACCATCCAAAGCCGCCTGGCCGCCAACGTCGATCCGGACGCGCTCTACCTGGTGCTCGACCCGTCCGGCCGCAGCGTCGTCGGCAACCTGGGGTCCTGGCCGGCAGAGGTGCAGAGCGTCGGCTCCACCTACGAGATCGCCGTCCAACGCGACGGCCATGCCAGCCTGGCCCGGCTGCACCGCTTCGAGCTGCCCGGCGGCTACGCCCTGCTGGTCGGGCGCGACGTGCAGGCCCGGGCGGCGCTGCGCGGCCTGCTGACCGACACCCTGGCCTGGGCGCTGCTGCTCGGGGCCGCGCTGGGCACGCTGGGCGGGCTGGCGGTGCGCCGGCTGTTCCGCCGCATGCTGGGCGGCGTCGCGGCGACCGCAGCGGCGATCCACGGCGGCGACCTCAGCCAACGCGTGCGGCTGTCCGGCCGCGGCGACGAGTTCGACCAGGTGGCCGCGGGGATCAACGACATGCTGGACCGCATCGCCGTCCTGATGGACGGGGTGCGCCAGGTCGGCAATGCCATCGCCCACGACTTGCGGACCCCGATCACCCGCGCCCGCGCCCGGCTGGAGGACGCCGCCGCCCACGCTGGCTCCGCCGCCGACCTGCAGGCCGCGGTGGAGCGCGCCGTGGCCGACCTGGACGGCATCACCGCCATCTTCCAGGCGCTGCTGCGGATCGCGGAGATCGAGGCCGGGGCGCGCCGCTCCGCCTTCGCGCCGCTGGACGCCGCGCCGCTGCTGGCCGGCATGGCGGAGCTGTACGGCGCTGCGGTGGAGGAGCACGGGCTGCGGCTGATCCTGCACGTGCCCGAGGCGCTGCCGCTGCAGGGGGACGCCGAGCTGATCGGCCAGGCGGTGGCGAACCTGCTGGACAACGCGATCAAGTTCTCCCCGCCGGGCGGGACCATCACCTTGGCGGGCACCTTGGCGGGCACCTTGGCGGGGGACCGGGCCAGCGCGGCGGTGCAGGTGGCGGTCACCGACACCGGGCCGGGCATCCTGCCGGCCGACCACGCCCGGGCGGCGGAACGCTTCTTCCGCGGCGAGGCTGCGCGGCACACCCCGGGCTTCGGCCTGGGCCTGACACTGGTGCAGGCGGTGGCGCACCTGCACGGCGGCACGCTGGCGCTGGCCGATAACGGGCCGGGCCTGCGGGCCGTGTTGACCTTGGGCGCCCCCGCTTGGCCGGGCGCCGGTCCCAGCCATCCGGCGGCCCAGGACGCACCAAGCCCAAGAAGCGTCATGCCATGACCGACCGCCACGTTCCCCCAATCACCTACGACCTCGTGCCGCGCGATGGCCGCAACGTGTTCCGGGAGCGGTTCGGCGCCCTGTCGGACGAGGACTGGTGCGGTCTGCTCGCACGCTCCATCACCGAGCCCGTCATCGCCGGGGTGCAGTTCCCCGCCTTCCCGAACGACGACGTGCAGCGCCACATCCACGGCAGCTTCGGGGCCAACGCCGTCGCCGAGGCGGCGGACTTCTTCCGCTTCGTCAAGGCGAACACCTACCGCACGGCCCCGGCCGCCCTCGGCAAGCGCATCCTGGACTTCGGCTCCGGCTGGGGGCGGACGATCCGTCCCTTCATGCGGGACTTCGAGTTCGCCGACCTGTACGGCTTCGAGCCGGACTTCCGGTTCTGCACCCTGGCACGGTCGCTGAACCCCTACGTCGCGTTCCTGTCGGACGCCTCGACGCCGACCGGACGCCTGCCCGGGCAGTTCTTCGACCTGGCCTGCAGTTGGTCGGTGTTCTCCCACCTGTCCCCGGCCTCGGCGGCGTCGTGGCTGCAGGAGCTGGCGCGCGTGCTGGTGCCCGGCGGGTTTTGCGTGCTCACGACCTGGGGGGACCGCTTCCTGCGTCGCCTGCAGGACGACGCCGCCGCGCGGCAACGCGGGCATGGGATCGACTGGTACTCGGCGGTCTGCCTCGACGCCGCCGGGTCCATCGAGCAGCGCATCCTGGAATATCGCCGCGGCGAGTTCGTGTGGTTCACCAGCGGCCAGTCGCTGCTGTATGGCGAGGCGTTCGTCAGTGAGGCGGCGCTGACCCGGCTGATCCAGCGGCGCCAGCTTCCCTTCGCGCTGCTGGCCGTGGACACGGCCAGCCTGGGACAGGACGCCTTCGTGCTCAGGCGGCTATAGGCGCGGTCTCCCGCCGGAACGTCAGCACCAGCACGTCGCGGTGCGCTGGCCGGGCCGGGTCCAGCGGCTGCACCGGCGTCACCCCATGGAACACCCGGTGGTCGTCCACCAGGGCCGCGTCCATCGGCGCCTCCAGGGTGAAGCTGCCCAGCAGCCCCCGGTCCAGCCCGTGGATGCTGGTGGTGCCGGAGGCGATGTTGACGCGGCCGACCATCAGCACCAGCACCCAATCGACCCCGTCCTGGTGCATCCCCTCCGGCGTCGGCTGGCCCGACTGGCCCGGCCGTGCCTCGATGCGGAACTGGTGCGCCTCGACGTGCCAGGCCGCCGCCGGGGTAAGGCCGTCGAACAGGGCGTGGCAGGTGCGCAGGATGGCCTGGAACGCCGGGCCGTCCGCGGCGGCGTCGGTCACCGGATCGAACCAGCGGGCGATGCCGCCATTGAGCGCATTGAAGTCGCGGCTTTGGTAGTGCGGCTGCGCCGGCTTGCGCTGCACGCCGGCAGCCGACACGGCGAATGCGGCATGGCGGCGCTTCCGGTATCGCCCGCCATCGGCCATGTAGGTGTCCATCCCGAGGTCGTCCCAGCTCCGGGCAAACCCGTCCCAGTCCTGCAGCCCGGCCGCGGCCAGCACGGCGCCCATGTCCGGCCCGTGCACGAACACGAAGCCCGCCTCGCGCAGCGCACCAGCCCAGGCGGCCGGGCCAACCGCCTCAAGGCCCACCGTGTCCGGGTCCGCCTTGCCCAAGCCCGCCATGTCCAAGCCTGTCATCCCACTCGTTCCTTCAAGGGCGCCGCTGCCTTCACTGGCTCCGCCGCCGTCGCCCCGGCCGGCTCGGCGACCGGCGGCGGGATGCTGCTCAGCGCACGGTTCGAGGTCAGGGGGCTTTCGATGCCCAGCTTGTCGAACCGCTCCTTGACCCGGCGGTTCAGCTCCCGCGCCACTGACCACCGGCTGGCCGGCTGCGTCTTCAGCCGCACCCGCAGCACCCAGGCCAGATCGATGAACCGGTCCACGCCCATGATATCCAGCGCGTCCAGGATCAGCGACGCCCACTTCGGATCGGACCGCATCTCCGCCGCCAGGTCGCGCACGACGTCGATCACCGGGCCAGGCTCCTCGTTCAGCCCGACGCTGATGTCCAGCAGCGCATAGCCGTAATCCCGCGTCTGGTTGGTGACGGTGGTAACGGCGCTGAACGGGATGATGTGCACCGCCCCATCCAGCGCCCGCAGCCGTATGGTGCGGATCGACAGCGCCTCCACCGTGCCGCTCAGCCCGCCGAGCGTCACGACATCGCCGACCTGCATCGCGTTCTCCAGCAGCAGGAACAGCCCGGTGATCAGGTCCTGCACCAGCTTCTGCGAGCCGAAGCCGA
>CAXTAT010000036.1:0-51056 GCA_964242415.1 uncultured Acetobacteraceae bacterium | reverse complement strand
GGGGTCAGCCAAGGGGGAAGCCGCCGTGTCGTTACGTCCTACCGAGATCGCGCCTGTTCCCGCTGCCACCGTGCAGGTCGCGAGGGCCGCGTTCCCGAAGGGCTGCCCGGCCATGCGGATGCGCGACGAGTTGGGCGCGATCTACGACGACCAGATGTTCGCAGCGGCTTACCCCGCGCGTGGCCAGCCGGCGCACCCACCGTGGCGCCTGGCGCTCGTTACGGTGCTGCAATCTGCCGAGGGCTTGCCGGACAGACAGGCGGCCAATGCCGTCCGGGGTCGGATCGACTGGAAGTATGCGCTGGGCCTGGAGCTCGCTGATCCCGGGTTCGACTACTCCATCCTGTGCGAGTTTCGCGGCCGGCTGATTGCGGGCGGCGTTGAGCAGACCTTGCTCGATACCATGCTGGCGCGGTTCCGCGAGCTTGGGCTGTTGAAGGCTCGGGGGCGCCAGCGCACGGACAGCACCCACGTGCTGGCCGCTGTTCGTGCGTTGAACCGGCTGGAAAGCGTCGGTGAGACGCTACGCGCGGCCTTGAACGCCCTTGCTGTGGCCGCGCCCGACTGGCTGATGCAGCACGCCGACGCTGAGTGGCCCGACCGCTACGGCCGTGCGTTCGAGGAGTGGCGGCTGCCCAAGGGCGAGGCTCCACGCAAGACGCTCGGCGAGGTGATCGGCACGGACGGCCACCGCCTGCTGGCGGCCGCCTATGGTCCATCTGCCCCACTGTGGCTGCGTGACCTGCCGGCGGTGCAGGTCCTGCGCCGGGCCTGGGTGAGCCAGTTCTACGTCGAGGCGGACCGGGTCACCTGGCGCGACCGCACCGACCTGCCGCCGGCCAGCCTGCGCTTTGACAGCCCGTATGACCCGGACTCTCGCTTCGGCAACAAGCGCACCACCACCTGGAACGGCTACAAAACCCACCTCACCGAAACCTGTGATGAGGACCGCCCGCACTTGGTGGTCCATGTCGAGACAACGCCGGCGCCGGTGCCGGACGTGACGATGACCGCGCTGGTGCAAGAGGCGCTGCGGGCAAAGGACCTGTTGCCAGAGGTCCACTTCGTGGATGCCGGCTATGTCGATGCGGACCTGCTGGTCGATGCGAAGGCCGAGCACGGGATCGAACTGGTCGGCCCTGTCCGCCCGGACACGAGCTGGCAGGCCAAGGCCGGCGAGGGCTACGACATCTCGGCATTCCAGATCGACTGGGACGCGCAGGCCGTCACCTGCCCGCAGGGGCACAAGAGCGTGGACTGGGTGGTCAGCCACGACGCTTGGGGCACTGGCACCGTGCATGTGGGCTTCGCGGATCGGACCTGCCGTGTTTGCCCCAGCCGGCCGCTTTGCACCCGCGCCAAGAAGGCGCCGCGCGAGCTGACGCTCCGGCGCGCAGGGCGGCACGAGGCCATCCAGGCCGCGCGAGGGCGGCAGGACACGCCGGAGTGGCGAGCGCTTTACGGCGCGCGCGCTGGGATCGAGGGCTGCCTGTCGCAGGGTGTGCGCGTCAGCGGGCTGCGCCGCTCGCGCTATGTCGGACTTGCCAAAACCCACTTGCAGCACGTCGCAACCGCAGCCGCCCTGAACGTCGTGCGGTTCAACGCCTGGGTGCAGGGCGAAGCACGCGCAGCCACACGGACCTCACGCCTAGTCCGCCTTATGGCTGCCTGAAACGGGCCGCCCGCGAATTCGCCAACGGTATCGCTTGCTCCTCAGACCCCTGCAGCCGCGAAGCAGCTTGTCCACCCCACCCAGCCCTCCGCGTCCAGCATGTCGCCGGCGGCGGACGGCTCGTGCCGGAGCACGAGGGAGGGGAACTTGCCCAGGCCGTTGCAGGCCGGCAGGCGTCGTCATGGCGCCGGCGCCCTACGCCGCCAACGCCTGCGTCCGCACCAGGCGCGCATACAGCCCGCCTGCCTCCAGCAACTCGGCGTGGGTGCCCTGCTCCACCACCCGGCCGTCCGCCATCGCCACCACCAGGTCGGCGTCGCGCACGGTGCTCAGCCGGTGCGCCACCACGATGGTCGTCCGGCCCGCCCGCAGCCGCAGCAAGGCCTGTTGCACCGCGGCCTCGCTCTCGGCGTCGAGCGCGCTGGTCGCCTCGTCCAGCAGCAGGATGCGCGGGTTGCGCAGCAGGGCGCGGGCCAGGGCGATGCGCTGGCGCTGCCCGCCCGACAGCCGGCCGCCGCCGGGTCCGACGCGGGTCTGGAACCCCAGGGGCAGGCCGTCCACGAAGTCCGCCGCGGCGGCGTAGGCGGCGGCCTCCACCTCCATTTCGCTCGCGCTGGGCCGGCCCATGCGGATGTTGGCGGCCACGGTGTCGTCAAACAGCAGGGTGTCCTGGCCGACGTAGGCGATGGCGTCGCGCAGGGACCCCAGCGTCACGTCCCGCACGTCGGCGCCATCCACCAGCACCCGGCCCGCCGTCGCATCCTGCAGGCGGGGGATCATCGCCAGCGCCGTGCTTTTCCCGGCGCCGCTTGGCCCCACCAGCGCAACCGTCAGGCCCGGCGCGGCCTCGAACGCCAATCCGCCGAGGCCCACGCGGCCATCCGGGTAGGCGAACTCCACCGATTCGAACTGCACTCGGCCCGGCCCGGCCGGCAACGCGGTTGCGCCGGGGCGGTCCTGGATGGCGGGCGGCTCGTCGATCACGCGGAACACCCGGACCAGCCCGGCCAATCCCTCCTGCAGCGCCGCATTCAACGAGCCCAGCGCCCGCAAGGGCTGCGACGCCATCAGCAGCGCCGCGACGAAGCTGATGAAGCTGGCGCTGCCGCCGCCGTACCCCAGCGCCGACCGGTAGCCGGCGAAGCCGATCACCCCGGCGATGGCGGTGCCGCCCAGCACCTCCAGCAACGGATCGACCCGGGCGCGGCTGCGCGTCATGCGGAACAGCGCGCGGTACAGCGTGGCGAAGGCGTCGTCCGCCCGTGCCTGCTCCACCCGCTCCAGCCGGTAGGCGCGGACGGTGCGGGCCTGGGCGAAGCTCTCGTGCAGCAGGGCCGCCGTCTCGCCCATCCGCTCCTGCATGCCGCCCGAGGCCCGGCGGATGCGCTTGCCCAGCCGCTGGATCGGCAGCGCCGCCAAGGGATACAGCGCGGCGGCGATCAGGCTGAGCACCCAGTCCACATACAGCATCGACACCACCAGCCCGATCACCGTCACGCCGTCGCGCAGGCCGTTGACGGCGCGGGTCAGCGCCTCGCGGATCAGCGAGGCGTCGGTGGTGAAGCGGGCGGCGAGCGAGGCCGGCGCCTCGCGCTCCAGTTGCGCGAGGTCCGCGCGGGTCAGGTGGGCGAACATGCGGCCCTGCAGCTCGCGGATCACCAGCAGGACCACCCGCTGCACCTGCACGTTCTGGCCGTACTGCGCCGCCGCCTTGGCCGCGGTGACGATGACGACCAGGATGGGGATCTGGTACAGGATGCGCTGGTCCTTGACCTCGAACAGTTGGAACGCGCGCTGGATCACCAGGGGATACAGCGCCGTCAGCCCGGCCATGATGGCGGTCAGCACCAGCACCAGGCCGAGGCGGGCGCGGTGGCGGCGAAGGTGTTCCCGCCAGAGGCGCAGCATCAGGGTGTTGGTGGAGTCCTGCGGGCGGGGCGGGTTGGCGGCCATGACGGGGCCTGTAGCACGGGCCGCCCGGGATTGTCCGGCCCGGACAGCGCGCAGCCTGCCTGGTCCGGGACGCCGCCATGGGCCAGCCGGACCCCCGTGCCGCCCTGCCGGTGCGGCACCGGGATCGGCGCCGTCCGCCCCGGTTGCGAACGCATGGCAGGCTGGTGGATCAGCCGGGGCGTGGCGGGGGATGGCGCGTCCACGGCCGGGCAGGGGCGCGCGTCCCCAACCGGGGCTGCCGGCCTACGCCACCGGATCGAACACCGCCTCCACCAGCCGCGTCAGCGCCGCCGCGTCATCCAGCACCAGCGCCGCCCGCGTGCGGTGCAGCAGCCCGGCCCGCGCCAGCGCCGACAGCTCCCGCGACACCGTCTCGCGCCGGGCGCCGATCCGCTCGGCCAGCTCCTCCTGCGTCGGCGGCGGGCTGATCGACGCCGTGCCGTCCGCCCGCGCCCGCGCCAGCCGCAGCAGCTCCGCCGCCAGCCGCAGGCCCGTCGGCAGCGCCGAACGCTCCAGCAGCAGCCGGTTCTGCCCGCGGATGCGCGCCGTCAGCCGGCGCAGCAGCCGCAGTCCCACGGGGGCCGGCCCCGCCACCAGGTCCAGGAACGCCGCCGCCGGCACGATGCACAGCCGCGTGCGGACCAGCGCCTCCACGCGCGCCGACCGCGGCGCGCCGTCGATGGCCGACATCTCCCCCACCAGGTCCCCGGCGCCGAATTCGCCCAGGATCTGCGTCCGCTCGCCGTCGCCGGTCCGCATCAGCACACGCACCTCGCCCTGGACGATGAAGAACACGTCGGTCGTCGGGTCGTCGTAGTCGATCACTGTCTGGCCCGGCGCGGCGTCCACCCAGCGCGCCTGGGCGGCGAGCCGCGTCAGCAGGTCGGCGGGCGTTCCGTCGAGGAACGCCAGCCGGGCCAGGGCAGCCGTGGCGCCGTTGGACTGGGACATGATGACGATACGTTATCATAACGAAAGCGTGCTGGCCACAAAATGCTGTGGGCCGCAATGCTGCGTGATCCAGCGCACAGAGGCCGGCATGCGAAGCCCGCAGCCTGCGGGTCATGGCGGCGCGGCAGCCGGGCATGGGGTCCGGGGACCATCGCAGAGGCCAGGCCGCCCCCGCCCGGCGGCCAACCCGGGAGGTTCGCCGTGACAACCAGGAGCGTTCTCGCCATCTCCGTACTTGCCGCCATCCTGTCCGCCGGCCTGCTTTTTGCGGTGTCCGGGGGCAACGGCGACTTTCCGTTCCATGCCGCGGCCTGGGGCACCGGCGGTGGCCGCTTCGCCCGCGAGACCGGGACGGACAGGTATCCGTGGGGCAGCGGCAGCACAGTCCAGGCCTCCAGCCTGACGGCGCTGGAGCTGGCCGGCGGGCAGCGAGGCCCAGGTGGCAGGCCGCATAGCCGCTGGCCAGCGGGTTCAGGCGCGGCACCGTCGCCTATGCCTGGGCGGCCAGCCTTGGCCACATCCTGGAGATACGCCATGGAACGGGCTTTTGGCGACGTTTGGTGACTCGGGGCTGGACACACAGGCGCCGTCGTAGGGCGGTGGCACGTTCTCACTGGCCCATCATATGAAACGGCCAGGACCCCATTCGGTGGCCTGACCCCGTGCTGCTGGCCGAAGCATGCCATACGGGGTTCGAGCCTTTGATCCGGCGCGGCAATCCGGCACTGCGCCGGTCGCGGCTAGGTTGGGTGCGGCAGAACTACATCCGGGCTGAGACCCTGACCCGCTCAAGCGCTATCCTGGCGGCAGCCCAAAACCGTATTCCGTAAGGCACCTGATGTCGGTAAACTCGGTGAAATGGGTGCGGGCTTTCGGGAGTGGAAACCGCAGAACCACGCGTTTCCGTATTTTGGATACTGCCAAGCGAATGAGGCAACATCCGACGCAAAAGGGCGACGCCCGTAAGACGCCGCCCTTGCTTCATCGTAGCCCGTCGAGTGGATCAGGCGCGGCGGCGTATCCAGCCCAGGGCAATCAGGCCAGCGCCCAGGAGGAACATTGAGGCGGACTCGGGCACGTTCGACGCAGGTGCGGCGGAATCGAAGCTGAGGCTGCCCGGGCCGTTGCTGATTTCGGTGTCGAAGGAGGCACCGCCTAGTGTCTGGAAATAGAATGCGTCATAGCTATGCGCGCCGGCGGTCAGGAAAACCTGGCTGGTTGTGGGGTAGTTCAGGTTGCCGTTATAGAAGTTCGCCTCCACCAGCGTGTTGCCGTCGATCGAAACTCGCGCTGCATCGTCGGCGTTGACCGCGAAGGTATACAGGCCGGCAGTTCCGACGATCAGCGACCCATTGAAGTCGGCCGCCGTGTAACCGCCTACGCCGAGGCTGTAGCCGGACGGGCTGGCGGCGAAGACTTGCTGGCTGTCCGGCGTCGTTGACGACGCATAGGCTATCTCCGAGTCGATAGTCGAGGAGGTCGGGTAATAGGTATAGTACGGGATGTTGTTGTAGATCGAAAGCTCAAGGCCGGGCGTCGCATGGGCGAGGGGCGCACCCATGAGGCTCACGATTGCAGCCAGGAAAAAACGTCGCATTATGGGAGCACCTTTGGAATACCGACCTTGTTGACCGATCGTTGCAAACCTCATGCCAAGCTTCTAAGGCGCTGATCACGCTGTCATCCGACAGCCCGCGTCGTGGTCACGCTCGCCCGACTGTAAAATCTTCTGCTAGATCGCCCCAATTCCCGCCCGCACCCAAACCGCTCGGGTCCGCGTTGTGCCATCACTCTGGAAGCGACCCGCCCCGGATGTCAGCCCCGGTGCAAGCTCATTCGAGGGCACGACCGCATTGGCCGGAGAACCCGGGTGGGGCACGCCCTATCCATTTCAGGTCGCAGCGGTATTGGGGGCACGCCATAAAACGAGCTTTTGGCCACTTCTGGTGACTCAGGGCTGGACACACAGGCGTCGTCGTAGGGCGGTGCCACGTTCTCACTGGCCCATCATCTAAACCGGCCAGGACCTAAACCGGCCAGGACCCCGTTCTGTGGCGTGTCCCTATTCCTGGCGAGCCGCGGCGGGAATGGTCGGGCAGCCGTTAGGCGACGGTCGGCGCCGCGCGGCCAGGCGGGTGCCCGGCACGGCAACGTCAGCCCAGCAGGGCTGGCCCGGGTTCGGCGTTCAAGGCCGCCACCATCACGCAGCGTCCTGGCCGGCCGCCAGCCGCGCCCGGCAGGCTGCCGCACCCGCCACGCAGCCGCCCGCCAGCCACCAGGCGCGCACCGCCGCCAGCCGCTCGCCCACCTCTGGCCCCGGCTTGATCCCCAGCGCCAGGGCATCCCGACCGGCGAGCGGAAACCGAGGCCGCGGCAGCGCCGACAGCCGTGCGTGCAGCGCCGACCACTCCCCGTCCGTGGCGCCTGCCGCATCGGCCTGCGCCAGCCACGCCCGCCCCGGCACGGCGCCCGGCGGCGCATCGGCCAGCAGTCGGCGCAGCGCCGCGTCGTCCCACGCGGGCGCCGGGGCCGGGCCATGCAGCGCCAACAGCCGGTCGCGCTCCGCCGTCGCCATCCGCAGCGCCTCCGCCAGCGCGGCCCCCGCGGTGGGCGCAAGCGCCATCAGCCGCAGCAGCGGGTCGGCGGGGGCGCCCGCGTCCACCAGCCGGTCCAGCCGCGCCGGGTCTAGCGGGGGCGGCAGCAGCGCCGCCAGGATGCCCAGGTCCGCCATCAGCGCCACCGCGTCGCGCGGGTCCGGGGTGGCCAGGATGCGTTTCAGCTCGCTCCACACCCGCTCCGGCGACAGGCGCTGCAGACCTGGCACGCCGCCCTGCAGTGCCGCCAGCGCAGCAGGGTCCGGCGGACCGTTGCCGTAACGCGCGTGGAAGCGGAAGAAGCGGAGGATGCGCAGGTAGTCCTCGGCGATGCGCGCCGCCGCGTCGCCCACGAAACGCACCCTGCCTGCGGCCAGGTCGGCCGCACCGCCGAAGTAGTCCCAGACCGCCCATTGCTGGGGGGACCCGACCGCCGGGATGGCCCCCGACTGCATGGACCCGGCCTGCATCGACATCGCGTTGATGGTGAAGTCGCGCCGTGCTGCGTCCTCCCGCCAGTCACCTGTCCAGGCCACGACGGCGTGGCGGCCATCGGTGCTCTCGTCGCGGCGCAGCGTCGTCACCTCGAAGCCACGCCCGCCGCTGACGGCCGTCACGGTGCCGTGCTGCAATCCCGTCGGCACCACCCGCAGGCCGGCAGCCTGCAGGGCATGCGACGCCTGGTCCGGCGGCAGCGGCGTTGCCAGGTCCACGTCGGCCACCGCTCGCCCGGCCAGCGCATCGCGCACGCAGCCGCCGACCAGCCGCGCGCCGGGCAGCGCATGCAGGACGGCCTGAAGGGCGGGGTCGGCTGTCCAGTCCGGCGGCGCGATATGGAAGGCCGGGCGGTCCTGCGTGGGCGGCGCTGCTGCGACGGGGGCCACTAGGCGGGGGTCACTAGATGGGGGCCACTAGAGGCCGGGCCGGGTCCGCAGGGGCTCTGGCCCGCTCTCCATGCCATGCCCCTGCACCACGCGTCCGTCCTGCAGCACCGCCGGCACATAGTCCGCGCTGGTGGAGAAGCGCTCCCGCACGCCGAACCATGCCAGCCCGGCGCCGAAGCCCAGCAGCCCCAACAGGATTCCCGACAGCAGCGCCGGCGACGGCCCCTGCTGCCCGCGGGTCACCGTCATCCGCCATAGGGCATAGGCGGCCACCGGCGCGAAGAACAACGCAAGCTCGGCAAGGCGGATCACCGCCGGGCCGCCCGGGCGCTGGTCACGAGCAGGGCAGATGCGCTCACCGCAGGAGTCATGCCGCCTGCGCCCGCAGCCGATGGGCCAAGTGGACCAGGATGGCGGCCGTGGCGCCCCAGATGCGATGCTCCGCGTGGGGCCAGACCCAAAAGCCGCGCCGCCGCCCGCGCCACATCGCGTGCTCGCGGCGCGGGGCGTCCGGGTCCAGCAGCACCGACAGCGGCAGCGAGAAGATGGCCGCCACCTCGGCCTCGCACGGCGACAGCGCCAGGCCGGCCGGCAGCAGGCCCAGCACGGGGGTGATCCGGTACGCGGTGCCGGTCACGTAGTCCGGCAGCCGGCCAGCCAGCTCGACATGGCCGGGATGCAGGCCAATCTCCTCCTGCGCCTCACGCAGCGCCGTCGCTTCAGCGGAAAGGTCGCCGGGTTCGGTCCGCCCGCCGGGGAAGGCGACCTGGCCAGGGTGGTCCTTCAGATGGGCGGCGCGCAAGGTCAGCAGCACGCCCGGGTCGGCACCGTGCAGGATGGGCACCAGGACCGCCGCAGAGGTCAACGGACGGTCCAGCCCGTCGAGCGCGTCATCGGACGTTGCAGGGACCGCCAGGGCACCTGCCCCCACGGCCTCGTCGGCGGCGAGCGCAGCGGCGGACGGGCTGCTCACCAGTTGCCGGCGCAGCGCGAGGAGGTCCATCGGCGGGCTGGCCTAGTCCGCGGTTTCGACGCCGGCCGGCAGGTCGCCCAGGGAGAAGAACCGGCCGCTGCTCCAAACGCCCAGCACCTCGCGTCCCTCATGCAGGCCGGGCACGGCCAGCGCCACCAGCTCATAGTACACCGCCCGGCCGATCCGTGCCTCCAAGGGGCTGCCAGGCTCGCCACGGATCATCAGGTAGGGCGTCGGCTCGCACGTCAGGCAGTGGTGCTGCACACGGATGGGGTGGTCGGGGCCGGCGGTCACCACCTGGTCCACGTTGGTGCGGAACGACAGCACCTGGTCGCGGCCATTGCCGGTCCAGTCCATCTCGACCGCGATCCAGGGGGTGTCCTCGACTTGGATGCGGCCGCGCTCGGCGGGCGTCTCCAGCCAGTACTCCCCGGCGGCGTCACGGCGTAGGACGCTGCTGAACAGGCATACCAGCTCCTTGCGGCCGATCGGGCTGCCGCGGTACAGCCAGGTGCCGTCCCGCTTGATGAGGAACGGCAGGTCGCCGCACTCGGCCCGGGGCGGGCGCACCCGGGGGGGCGCCAGACTTGGGTCAGAAACCAGCCTCGTGTCAGCAACGGGCTTCCCGGGAGCAGGTATCATGTCAGGAATGGTGGTGCGCGCCCATGGCTTGGCGTCCCCTAGCTTGGTATCATTGAACATGGCATCGTTCACGTCTGCGTCTCCTGGCAACGCCGAGCTTCCGTTCCCATCCGCGATATAGGTAGGCTCCCCCGGTTGATGAAAGACCCGGCGGGTGCAGATCATCAGGGTCCACGCAACAAGAGGTCATCAGCCGTTGCCAGAAGCCACCCCCAAAGCCACACCCGATGCCGTCCGTGACGCCGGCGCCTTGGTTGCCGAAGTGGAGGCGCTCGGCCACCGCGCCACCGCCGCCCGCGCCGAGATCGCCCGCGTGATCTTCGGCCAGGAGGACGTGGTCGAGCAGGTGCTGGTGACCATCCTCAGCGGCGGGCATTGCCTGCTGGTCGGCGTGCCCGGCCTGGGCAAGACGCTGCTGGTCGAGACGCTCGGCACCGTGCTCGGCCTACGCCCCAAGCGCGTGCAGTTCACCCCGGACCTGATGCCGGCCGACATCACCGGCAGCGAGGTGCTGGACGAGGACGCCGACCGCCGCCGCAGCTTCCGCTTCGTACCCGGCCCGGTGTTCTGCCAACTGCTGATGGCCGACGAGATCAACCGCGCAAGCCCGCGCACCCAATCGGCATTACTGCAAGCCATGCAGGAGGGCCGGGTCGCCGTCAGCGGCACCGACCACCCGCTGCCCCGGCCGTTCCATGTGCTGGCGACGCAGAACCCCATCGAGCAGGAGGGCACCTACCCGCTGCCCGAGGCGCAGTTGGACCGTTTCCTGTTGCAGGTCGATGTCAGCTATCCCAGCCTGGAGGCGGAGCGGGCGATGCTGCTGGCCACCACCGGCGCCGGCGCCGCCCGTGCGCAGGCAGTGCTGACGGCGGAGGAGCTGATGGCGGCGCAGGCGCTGATCCGCCGGGTGCCGGTGGGCGAGAAGGTGGTGGATGCCATCCTGGCGCTGGTGCGTGGCGGCCGGCCAGAAACGGCGGGGCAGGACGCCGTGCGCCGTCATGTGGCCTGGGGGCCGGGTCCGCGCGCTGCGCAGTCGCTGATGCTGGCGTGCCGCGCCCGCGCTCTGTTGGACGGCCGGCTGTCGCCCAGCCTGGACGACGTTGCCGCCCTGGCGCAGCCGGTGCTGCGGCACCGCATGGCGCTGAACTTCTCCGCACGGGCGGAGGGGGTCGGGCTGCCGGACGTGATCGATGGCCTGGTTGGTTCAATTGCGTAACGTATGCCGCATGAAGGCGGGCGTTTGAAGCCAGCGCCCGCCACGCAGGCACGGCGCGCGGAGGGGCTTGGCGCGCGCCTGCCGCCGCTGCTAGTCCACGCGCAGCGGGTGGCGGCGACGGTGGCGCCGGGCGCGCATGGCCGCCGCCGGGTCGGCCAGGGCGACAGCTTCTGGCAGTATCGCCCGTTCCTGGCCGGCGACGGGCAGGCTCGCATCGACTGGCGCGCCAGCGGCAAGTCGGACCGCCACTTCGTCCGCGAGACCGAGTGGGAGGCCGCGCAGAGCGTGTTCCTGTGGCGCGACGCCTCCGCCAGCATGGATTGGCGCAGCGGCGCCGCGGTGCCGTTGAAGCGCGAGCGGGCCGACCTGCTGCTGCTGGCGTTGTCGGCCCTGCTGCTGCGCGGCGGCGAGCGGGTGCGGCTGCTCGGCGGCCGGCCCATACTACGCGGCGGCAGCGCGGCGCTTGAGGGGATTGCCGAGGCGTTGCAGGAGGTGCCGCCCGGCAACGGCGTGCCCCCCGTCCTGCCGATCCCCCGCAATGCCCGCGTGGTGCTGATCGGCGACTTCCTGGCCGACATCGCCGACATCCGCGCCGCCGTAGGCGCCCTGGCCGCTATCCCGTGCAGCGGCCACCTGCTGCAGGTGCTGGACCCCGCCGAGGCGCTGCTGCCCTACACCGGCCGCATCCGCTTCCGCGGGCTGGAGCAGGAGGCCGACCACCTGGTGCCCCGCGTCGAGGGCATCCAAGCCGGCTATGCGGCAGCGCTGGAGCAGCAGCAGCGGGCGCTGGCCGCCCTGTGCGCTGCCGCCGGCTGGTCGCTGGGCCTGCACCGCACGGACCACCCGCCCGAGGCTGCGCTGCTCGGCCTCTACACCGCGCTCAGTCCGCCATGACCTGCTTTCTTCCCCCTCTCCCTCCGGGAGAGGGCCGGGGTGAGGGAGGCGGCCAGGGCCAACCGCGGCAGCTTGGGACCCCTCGGCGCATGCGTAGCCGTGGCTTGGTGCATGCCGCCTCCCTCACCCCAGCTCTCTCCCGGAGGGAGAGGGAGCAGGCAGTAGGCTCATGATCCTTACCGCCCCCTGGCTCCTGCTCGCGCTGGCCGCGCTGCCGCTGCTGTGGTGGCTGCTGCGCGTCACCCCGCCGGCGCCGCGCACCCAGAGCTTCCCCGCCATCCGCCTGCTCGCCGGCCTGCGCGCGCAGGAGACGACGGCTGCCCGTACGCCGCCCTGGCTGCTGGCGCTGCGGCTGCTGGCGGCCGGGCTGCTGGTGGTGGGCCTGGCCGGCCCGGTGCTGGACGCTGGCGGCGGCCTGCCGGGTGAAGGTCCCTTGTTGCTGGTGATCGACGACAGCTGGGCCAGCGCCCCTGACTGGGCCGCCCGCCTGCAGGCCGCCAATACCGCCCTGGACCGCGCTGGCCGTGCAGGGCGCCCTGCCCTGTTGCTGACCACCGCCCGCACCGAGGCCGACGCCGCCCCGCGCCTGACCCCCGCCACCCCGGTTCCCGAGCTGCGCCCCCGCCTGGCCGCCCTGCGCCCGAAGCCCTGGCCGCCCGACCGGGCCGCTGCTGCGGCGGCGTTGAAGGACGCGCACGCCGGCGCCGTGGTGCTGATCTCGGACGGCATCGCCGCGCCCGGGGACGACGCCTTCGCCGCGGCCCTGTCTGCCGCTGGCCCCATCACGGAGATGCGGCCCGATCCGTCCCCCATCCGCCTGTCCCGCCCGCCGCGCAGCGACGCCGAGGGCCTGACCGCCCGCATCGAGTCGCTGCCGCAGCCCGCCGACCAGCCGGTCGCCATCCTGGCGCAGACCGGCGACGGCCGCACCCTGGCCCGTGCCGACGCCGTGCTTCCCGCCGGACGAACCGAGCTTGAGGTGCCGATCCCACTGCCCTCCGAGCTGCGTAACGGCCTGGCCCGGCTGGTGCTGGACGGCTCCGCTTCGGCTGGCGGCGTTGCGCTGCTGGACGAGCGGTGGCGGCGACGGCCCGTGGGGCTGCTGTCGCAGGATGCCGGGGCGGATACGCCGCTGATTGGCCCCTTGTTCTATATCCAGCGCGCCCTGGCGCCGACCAGCGAGCTGCGGACCGGCAGCCTGGCCACCCTGCTGTCGCGCGACCTGTCGGTGCTGGTGCTGGCGGACGTGCCGCTGGAGGGGCAGGACGCCGCGACCGTGGACGCCTGGGTGAACAAGGGCGGATTGCTGGTGCGCTTCGCCGGGCCGCGCATGGCGGAGGCCGGGGCGGACGCGGACTCCCCGGAACCCGCGCCGCCGGACCCGCTGCTGCCGGTGCATCTGCTGGCCGGGGACCGCCAGTTGGGCGGCGCATTGTCCTGGAGCCAGCCGGCTGCCCTAGCGCCGTTTCCCGCCGCGTCGCCCTTCGTCGGGCTGCCGGTGCCGCCGGAGGTGCTGGTGACGCGCCAGGTGCTGGCTGAACCCGGCGCGGAGGTCGCTGCCCGCACCTGGGCGCTGCTGGCCGACGGCACCCCCCTGGTGACGGCGGCGGCGCATGGCCGGGGTCGGATCGTGCTGTTCCATGTGACGGGCAACGCCGACTGGTCCAACCTGCCCCTATCCGGGCTGTTCGTGGACATGATGCGCCGCCTGGTGGACCTGTCAGCCGGCGTCGCAGGCACGGCGGACGATGCGTTGCTGGCCCCGGCGGAGACGCTGGACGGCTTCGGCTCGCTGTCCGCCCCGCCGCAGGCCGCGACGGGCATCACCCCGGCGGAGCTTGCGGCGCCCATCGTGTCGCCGCGCCATCCACCGGGCATCTATGGACCCGTCACCGGCCGCCATGCGCTGAACCTCGGTGCGGCGCTGCCTCCGCTGGTTGCTGCCCCGCCCGTGCCCGGCGCCGCCGTGGCCAGCCTGACGGGCACGGCGCGAGAGCGTCCGCTGGGGCCGAGCTTGCTGGCCGCCGCCGTGGCGCTGCTGGCGTTGGACCTGTTGGTGTCGCTGCGGCTGCGGGGGCTGCTGGGTCCGGCTGCCCGGGGCATGGCGGTGCTGGTGCTGCTGGCGCTGCCTGCGCACGCGCAGGGTGCGGGCCAACCGCTGCCGGCGCTGGCGACCCGCCTGGCCTATGTACTGACTGGTGATTCCCGGGTGGATGACGTGAGCCGCGCCGGGCTGCTGGGCTTGAGCGCCTATGTCAACCGCCGCACCGCCGCCAGCCTGGCCGACCCGGCCGGGGTGACGCCGGGGCAGGACGACCTGGCGTTCTACCCGTTGCTGTATTGGCCGGTCACCGCGGACGCCGCGCCGGACGCTTCAGCCATTGCGGCGCTGAACGACTACACCAGCCGCGGCGGCATCATCCTGATCGACACCCAGGGCGGCGGTGCCAGCAGCGAGGGCACCGGCGCCGGCTTTGCCCCAGGTGCCGACGCGGCACTGCGCCGCATCGCCGCCGGGTTGTCGGTGCCGCCGCTGGCGCCGTTGAGCGGGGACCATGTGCTGGCCCGGGCGTTCTACCTGCTGCAGGATTTTCCCGGCCGGTATGATGGGGATACGGTTTGGGTGGGCCGCGACCAGGACCGCAGCAACGACAGCGTTAGTCCCGTCATCATCGGCGCCAACGACTGGGCCGCGGCGTGGGCCGTGGACAGCGCCGGGCGGAACCCCTACGCGACGCTGCCGGGCGGCACGCGGCAGCGGACGCTGGCCTACCGGTTTGGGGTGAACCTGGTGATGTACGCGCTGACGGGGAACTATAAGGGCGACCAGGTGCATGTTCCGGCCATCCTTGAGAGGCTAGGCCAATGAGGACCGCTGCCTTCCCCCTCTCCCTCCGGGAGAGGGCCGGGGTGAGGGGGTCTATCCGCCAGCGCCGGCCCCTGATTGGACAGCGCCGGCAGTTCCTTGACTCCGTCGTCTGTGCTGGCGGCGCGACCCCCTCACCCCAGCCCTCTCCCGGAGGGAGAGGGAGCAGGCAGGGGACTTCATGCGTCTAGAACAAGCCTACGCCGCCCTTCGCTTCGACCCTGCCCTGCCCTGGTGGGGGCTGGGCGTCCTTGCGGCCGTTTGCCTGCTCGCCCTGGTGCCCGCCGTACTGCGCCGCGCCCGCGGCACCGCATGGCGGGCCTTGGCCTTTGCCGTGCTGCTGGCCTGGCTCGCCGGGCCGCGGCTGATCCAGGAAACCCGCGACACCCTGCCCGACATTGCGCTCATGGTCGTGGACGGGACAGCCTCCATGCAGGTCGGCGACCGCGCCGCGCTGCGCGACGCCGCCCGCGACCGACTGCAGAGCCAGGCCGCCGCCATGCCCGACCTGGAACTGCGCACCATCGAGGTCCCAGAAGGCGGCCACGACGGCACTCAACTGTTCGCCGCCATCGACCGCGCCCTGGCCGAAATCCCCCGCAGCCGCCTATCCGGCATCATCGCCCTGACCGACGGCCAGGTGCACGACATCCCTGCCACGCCCCCCGCCGGTCCCATCCACGTCCTGATCCCCGCCCGCGGCGAGGAAACCGACCGCCGCCTGCGCATCATCGAGGCGCCGTCGTTCGGCGTCGTCGGCCGCAGCGTCACCCTGCGCGTCGCCGTGGACGACCTCGGCAAGCCCGGCGCCCCCGGTACCGCCCGCCTCACCCTCCGCCGCGACGGCGAGCCGCCCGTGGTGCAGCAGGTTCCGGTCGGCCAGGAGGTCGAGATCGACCTGCCGATCACCCGCGCCGGCCCCACCATCGCCGAGCTGCAGGCCGACCCGCTACCCGGCGAGGTGTCGGATCTGAACAACCGTGCCGTGATCGAGGTGAACGGCGTGCGTGACCGCCTGCGCGTGCTGCTGGTGTCGGGGGAACCGCACGCCGGGGAGCGCACTTGGCGCCGCTTGTTGAAGGCCGACCCGGCAGTCGATCTGGTGCACTTCACCATCCTGCGCCCGCCCGAGCGCGACGACATGACGCCGCTGAACGAGTTGGCGCTGATCGCCTTCCCGACGCGCGAGCTGTTCCAGGTCAAGATACGCGACTTCGACCTGATCATCCTGGACCGCTTCCAGAACCGCGGCATCCTGCCGCCGGCGTACTTGCGCAACATCGCCGACTACGTGCGCGCGGGCGGCGGGCTGTTGCTGAGCGCCGGGCCGGAGTTTGCCGGGGCGACCAGCCTGGCCAACACCGCCATGGCCGGCATCCTGCCCGCCCGGCCCACCTCGGCGCACGAGATCGATGGCGCGTTCCGCCCGGAGGTGACGGCGCTCGGCGCCCGCCATCCGGTGACCGAGGGCCTGCCGGGCTGGTCCGCCACGGGGCAGCCCTCCTGGGGCGACTGGTATCGCCGCATCGATGTCGCTGGCGTCGGGGCGCTGAACCCGGTCCTGGCGACCCCGGACGGCGCGCCGCTGCTGCTGCTGGAGCGGGTGGATCAGGGCCGCGTCGCCATGCTGCTGTCGGACCAGATCTGGCTGTGGTCGCGCGGACATGAGGGCGGCGGTCCCCAGGCCGAGCTGCTGCGCCGCATCGCCCACTGGCTGATGAAGGAGCCGGCGCTGGAGGAGGAGGCCCTGCGCGCCCACATCGACGACGGCAAGCTGCTGGTCGAGCGCCGCACGCTGCAGGATGGCCCGCCGGGCGAGGTGCAGGTCACTGCCCCGGATGGCGCGGTGACGAAGCTGCCGTTGGCGGCGGGTTCACCAGGGCGCAGCACGGCGTCGATGCCGGCGGTGGCGCCGGGCGTGTGGGCGGTGTCGGACGGCAGCCGCCAGGCGTTCGCCGCCGCCAACGTGGCCAACCCGCGGGAGATCGCCGACCTGCGGGCGACGGCGACGCTGATGGCCCCGGTCGTGCGCGCCAGCGGCGGCAGCGTCCGCTTCACCGGGGCTGGCGTGCCGGACCTGCGCCGCGTCGAGCCTGGGCGCGATGCCGCCGGGTCGGGTTGGATCGGGCTGCCCCGGCGGCATGACCATGTGGTGACGGGGCTGGACGCCATCCCGTTGCTGCCGCCGTGGGCGGCGCTGCCGTTGCTGCTGGGGCTGGTGCTGCTGGCGTGGCGGCGGGAGGGGGCGGGGTAGCGTCTAAAAGCCGGCTTGGCGGGTGCTGCGAGAGTAAGTAGGCTGGTCTTGCAACGCGTATGGAAGGACGCAGCATGTATCAGCGACGCCTTGCTGCACCTATGGTTCTGCTGGCTTTATACTCCTCTCAATCCTTGGCTCAGACCTCCCCGAAGCCTGCCGACCCACCACGGGCTGCAGCCGCATTCGACGTAGCCAGCATCCGCCGCCAAGCTGCGCAAATGGCGGAGTTCCGCGCCCTGCTGTCCGATCCCGACAGCGCGGTGCGTCTTTTAGCTATGAGGGAAGCCATCCGGGCCGGGGATGCAACGCAGCGGCAATTGGCAATCGACGCTGGCCTTGCCAGCAATGAGTCTTCGATGGTTGAGCAGGCATTGCGCGGCATAATGGTGAACACCCGTCAGATATTTATTGAGTTTGTGGATGCTGACGGGAAGCCATTGACGACAGCGGGGGGGTTCTCAACCATTGCAGTGCCTGTCGGCCAATTCAACCCTGAAACTGGACAGATGGAGGGCATAGGAGTGTGTGACCGCAAATGGTCGGGACAGCTTCAAGGCACAGCATTCAGTTTCAATAACGAGGATCATTGGTGCAGCGGCTCCCTGAGCTGGGTGGCCGAAACCGGTGATTTCCGTGGACACGTCAATATCGATCACGGGCGGACGGAGGCGAACCGGAATGCTATTTGGAAGCCCCGCTAGGCAGCGGCTATCATCTGTACCCTATCGCGGCAGAAACGATAGCTGTGTGATGGCAAGTGTTTTACTGCCACCTGGCGGATAGGCCCGCAACAGCACAAATCCCAACCCGACCGGCGGGAACCGCCGCTCCTGCAGCGTATCGCCCGGCTCCAAGGTAAAGCTTCCAAGCGACTGCCAAGGCCCCCGCTCGCCTCGCCCGCCCAGCACCTCCACAGCCGCCGGCGGGTCGGGCAGGCCCGCCAGGTCCAGCACGACCCCGCTGAACGGCGCCGACACCTTCATGATCAGCTCGATGCGCCCCTCGGCCGCGACCCGCCACGGACCAGGGCCATCCCCCTGCAGGCTGCTGACCTTGTTGGCCGGCGCAACCGGCGTGCTGCTGGACCGCATGATCTCATACGGCACGCTGCCTGTCGGCGCATGGACCACCGCCGCTGAAACCGCCGTCGTCAAATGCGGCGCCAGGCGCTCGAAGATGCGGTCCAGCCGCGCCACCCGCCCCGTGCGACCGCCGTCCATCACGTCCACCAGCAGCCCCACCGGCTGGTCCGCCACCAGCACCGTCCCGCCGCTCATGCCCTGTTCCAGCCCGCCTGCCTCGGCGCGGACCTCGAACGTCTCCACCTCAATGGACGCGAGCTGCAGCGGCACCCGGTCCACCCCGCCATCGGCCCGCACCAGGCGAAGCGAGGCGCCGGCATGGGCGCGCAACAGGTCGTCCAGCGCCACCGCCCCCTCGAATGGCGGGCACACCGACAGCGGCAGCCCACGCAGCGTCAGCAGCACGATCGGCTCCGGCGCGGCGGGGATGCGCCGCAGCAGGTCGCCCTCTCCGCGCTCGCGGCCCGGCGCCGTCACCAGGGCGGAGGTTTCGGTCCCCATAACGTGCTGGGGCGTCACGGCATAGCACCGCTCGCCCCGGGCGCGCAGCAGCGCCTGACCAACCTCGTCCGCCCGCAGCATTGCCTGCTGCGCCTGCGCCGGTGCCGCCGCACCGAGCAGGGCCAGAACCAGCACCCCCGCCTCCCCGCCCTTGCGGCCCAGCCTTAGGAAGAACCAGAACGCGCCAAGCGCCACCAGCACGGTGTTGAGCGTCCGCACCAGCGGCGACTTCTCGATCACGTCGAACAAGCTTTCCCGCACCGTGAACGTTTCCCCCTCCATCCGCGTCACTTCAAATGCGTTTGCCGGCGCGGCGAGATTGAACAGCATACCGCTTTGCACCTCGTTCGGGTCGATGCGGAGAAAGCCCAGCCCGGCCGGCGCCTGCCCTGTCGGCCCGGCCACGGCCAGAGCCGGGGCACGCGCGTCTGCCCGCACCGAGTTGCCCGGCGACAGCACGACGCTGCTTGCGACGAAGCGGTCGCACAGGTGCTCGAACAGCTCTCGCCGGCAGGCCGACGGAAACAGCCAGCCCTCATGCTTCACCAGCAGCGATGCCGTCGCGTCGAGCAGGATGGGCCTTGGCCCCGCACCCTGGCTGACCTCCTCGCCCACCGTTAGCCGGCCGCTCAGTCCAATGACCAGAGGATCATCCCCGGCCGCCAGGCGTACGACGACCAGGGCACCATCGCACAATGGTGCAGGGCCCGCATCCAGGATTGCCGTGCCGACCTGCCGCAAGCCGGGCGTGCAGGTGCCGGGCGGCGCTGCGGGCGTCGCTGCGTCGGCAGCAAAGGTGATTTGGGCAGCACCCCGCCCGCTGCGAACGAAGCGCACCGTCGTGCCCGGCGCCACGTGCAGTTGCAGGTCGCCCTGCTGCGCCGGCACGTCCACATCGGCGCGCAGCACCGCCTGGCCAAAGTGCAGGTCGCCGAACGCGGCGTCGTCCAGCCGCATCGACAAGACCTCGGTCCGGCCAGAGAGCACAAGCGCCCGGTCATACTGCGGCACCACCAAGGCCCACAGCAATGCCGCCCCAAGGATTAGCAGCAGGCCGGTCATCAGCATGCGCGCTTGGTCGAGCGGCCGGCTGCCGCGGAACTCATGTCTGGCCGTCCTGATGCGGCTCCACGCATCGACAGCGACGCTCCACAACCACCCTAGCAGGAACCACCAGCGCACATGCCGCCGGCCAGGTTGCGGTGCGCGACCGGCGCCCCACCCGGCCTGCTGACGCCCGGCCTGCTGGCGATCATGGGGAGGCCCAGAGTGCAACGCCCTAACTTGCGAGCCGGAGCATCACGGCGTCCAGCACCTCGGTCTGCAGGCCGTCGCGGCTGACCTGCTCTAGCCGGACCTGGACGCGCGCCGGCAGGTCCGCTGCCGGCCCGAGCACGCACCGGGCGTCGAAGGCGACACGCGCCGTGCCCTCCACCCGGACGCAGTTGGCCCGACGGAGGGTGCGCCCGGTGCCCGGGTCACGCAACGCCACCGTGATCGCGCCGCCCCGCGTGTTGACCAGCACCTGCAAGACGCCAAGCCGGCCCGACGGGTCCAGCATCACCGGGATCACCTCGGCCGCCTCCGCGCAGGACCCGCTGCGGGCCAGCACGGCGAGCTCTCGCAGGCTGAAGGCACTCAACGCATTCGGGTACACGGTGGGCCAGGCCAGTTCGGCACGGCCATCGATGGGAAGCGCGCCCTGGACCGCGAAGCTGTTCTCCGCCGAGTAGCGGCCATCTTGCGTCGTGGCGCGCACGCAAACGGGGCTGGCGCCAGCCGCCAGGGCAGCCGGCAACGCCATGCGGCCGGGCAGCAGACCGGTGCCGTCCGGCGGCTGTGCGGTAGCCGCCGAGACCAGCCCGACCAGGGTACGGCCGCTGACCGGCACACGCTCGGTCAAGCGTTCCGCGAAGGGGAACGTCGTCGGCATGAGCATGGATTGCGCCGCAACGGGCGTTGCGGCAATCAGACCGGCCAACACTAGAACGCGCAGCATCCAGTCACCCTCCTGTAGCTCAGGCTCCTGTGGCCTCGGGCTCTTGTGGCCTAGAGCCGCAGGCCGTCTCTCGCCGGTATAAGGAAGCAATCTGCCCGTTTTGAGACAGCCGTGACAAGCGGCACCGCGAATGAAAACCGCCCAGGCCCTTCCCGTTGCCAAACCCTGATCCAAGATGCCGCTTGAAAATAGGGAGTGCCCGTGTCTTCCAGCCGCTAGAGCCGCCCCGCCGCCGCGCTGCCCGCAGCAGCCTTCTCGCCCTGCTCGGCTTCATCGGCCTGGCGCTGCTGGTTGGCGTCAGCAATGGCACGCTCACTGGGCATGGCGTGCAGGATTGGTATGCGATGCTCGCCATGCCGCCGGGCACGCCGCCCCGTTGGCTGTTTGCCGCGGTGTGGACCACCGTTTATGTCCTGATCGGCGCGGCTGCCTGGCTGGTCTGGCGCCGCGTGGACATCGGGGTGGATCGCAAGCGGGCGGCGCTGCGGCTGTGGGGGTGGGGACTGCTGGCTGATGCCGCCTGGTCCCCGGCGTTTCTCAGCCTGCATGATCTCGGTGCCAGCGTAGGGGTCGTGCTGGCGATGCTGACGGTGGCGCTGCTGGTGGCGCTGCGCTTCCGTCCATTGCAGCCGGCCGGGGCAGCGCTGATGGGGGCCTATGCGGCGTGGGTTGCCTATGCAGCCTACCTGGATGCAGGGGCATGGTGGCTGAGCCAGGGTTAGAGTCCGCCGGCATGCGGCTGAACCATGACCGCTAGCGAAGCCTGGCACTGGCCGTCACGTTCCGCTATAGGCGCGGCATGATGAAGAAGCTCCTGCCCTTCCTGCTGCTTCCCGTCCTGGTCGCACCGGCCCTCGGCCAGACTATGCCGGGAGGCGGCCAGAGAAACGGCGGGGCGCCAAAAAGCGCGGCCCCGGAGGTGAAGAAGGAAGCCCCCCCGCCCGCAGTGCCCGGCGCGCGTGCCGAACCCACCGCCGTCGCCCCCGCCGACCGCAATGCCGCCGACCTGCCGCCCACCGAGGCGCTGTTCGACGCCATCAACCGTGGCGACCTGCCGACAGCGCGTGACGCCATCAACCGCGGCGCCGACCTGAACGGCACCAACGTGCTCGGCCTCACCCCCCTGGAACTCGCGGTGGACCTTGGCCGGAACGAGATTTCCTTTGTGTTGCTGACGCTGCGTGGCGGCAACGGCTACACCACCTCCCACGCGCCCGCCGCGCCGGTGCCGCAAACCCGCGCCGAGCGCCAGGCTACGGCCCGGGCCGCCCGAGTCGCGGCCCGTGGCGGCAAGACGGATGACTTCACCGGACCCGCCGGCGGGGGGGCTGTGGCCGTCCGCTCGGCGGCCAGCCAGACGCCGCAGGCTGCGCGGCTTTTTGCTGGACAAGGCGGCACACCGATCCCCCAGGCCGGTTTCCTCGGGTTCGACGCCGGACATCCATGAGGCGAGCCTAGCCGGCGCGCCTAACCTTCGCTCACGAGACGGGTCCGAGCCGGCGTTATTATAGTGCTGCTCAACGCCGGCGCCGCGATGCCGCTTGGCCAGGGGGTTGCGGCGTCGGCCATGGCAGCGCATCGATGCTAATGGCCCTCCGCCCTGGCCCTTACGATGCTGCATCGGATCAGCCGCCTTCGGCGCGGCGATCCAGGGGGCAAACCCCGTCCTGCCCCGACTGAATTTGCAGCATCGCAAGTGCAGCCGGCGTTGACGCCAGGCACCCTCGCCGGTCAGCTTGAAAGGTGGCTTGTATCAGCCGGGGCCAAGCTGCTCGAGGAACCGTGCAAACGCCTCAAGCGTCGCCGCCGAAGCATGGTGCTCCATTCCCTCCGCATCGGCCTCGGCAGCCTCAGCCGGAACGCCGACGGCCAGCAGCAGCTCGACCATCAGCCGGTGCCGGGCACGCACCCGGCCGGCCAGCTCAAGCCCGGCCTCGGTCAGGAAAATGCCGCGGTAGGGCCGCGCCGTCACCAGCCCCTCCCGCTTCAGCCGGCCGATGCTCTTCACGGCCGTCGGATGGGTCACGCCCAGGCGCTTGGCAACCTCGGTCGCCCGCGCCTCGCCGTGGGTGGCCAGCAGATCGGCGATCAGCTCGACGTAATCCTCCAGCAGCGCCGTGGACCGGGCGGTGCGCGCCTTGCCGAAGCGGAGCGCCTGGGTCGGCTCCGCCGGCATCTCGGCCGTGTCCTGCGTCATCCGCCGTGTCTCCTCCCGGGTGCCGACCAGGTTAGCACTCGCGCCAAAATGATGCACCCCGCCTATGATCCTGCCGCCACGCCCGAACAACGCCGGTTGACCGAAGTGTAGCTTGCGCTACATATTGCAGGATATGCAACCCGCCGACATCTCCGCCGACCCAGAGGCACCGTGAGCCAAGACACGCTGACTCCCACCGTCCCCGTCACACCGGGCGGAACAGCCGCCATACGAGAGGACATCCTGCGCGGGCGCGACCGCCTGCGCGTCCAGCACACCCGCCTCGCCCGGCGTCCGCTGCGGCTGCTCTGGTTGTTGGCCGGCCCTGGCGTGCTGGTCATGCTTGGGGAGAACGACGGCCCCAGCATGGTGTCCTATGCCACCACCGGCGCCACGTACGGCATCGGCTTCTTCGTGCCGTTCATCCTGCTGACCTTCGTCATGGCCTATGTCGTGCAGGAGATGACGGTGCGGCTCGGCGTCGCCACCCACCGCGGCCATGCCGAGCTGATCTTCCAGCGCTTCGGCCCGTTCTGGGGTTACTTCGCGATGGGCGACCTGGTGGTCGGCAACCTGCTGACCCTGGTGACGGAGTTCATCGCCATCCAGGCCGGCGGGCTATACTTCGGGCTGCCAGCCTGGCTGTCGGTTACGGTCGGGGCCGGGGCGGTGATCGCCTCCTTGGCGCTGCGCCGCTATGCGACCTGGGAGCGGGCGCTGATGGTGCTGGCGGTGGGCAACCTGCTGTTCATCCCCGCGGCGCTATACGCCCACCCCAGCGGGGCGGCGCTGGCCCACGCCGTCGCCACCTGGGGACCGCTGCCCGGCGGCGTCGGCACCGCCTTCGTCACGCTGCTGCTGGCCAACATCGGCGCGACGGTGACGCCGTGGATGATCTTCTTCCAGCAGAGCGCCGTCGTGGACAAGGGCCTGACCCGGGCCGATGTGCCGCAGGGCCGCACCGACACCGCCATCGGCGCCCTCGTTGGCGCCGTCGTCGCCGTCGCCACGGTTGTCGCCACTGCGCCGCTGTTCGCCAACCATGTCGACGTCTCCGAGTTCGCCAGCGGCGCCGACTTCGCCACGGCCCTGCGGCCCTACCTCGGCAGCACCGGTGCCACGCTGTTCGCACTGGGCATCATCGAGGCCGGGCTACTGGCCGCCATGACGATCTCCACCAGCAGTTCCTACGCCCTGGCGGAGACGCTGCAGGCCCGGCACAGCCTCAACCTCAACCTGCGCGATGGCCGGCTGTTCTACGGCGCGGCCATCGGATCGACCCTGCTGGCGGCGGTGGCCGTGCTGATCCCGGGGGCGCCGCTGCTGGCGATGACGCTGACGGTGAACGTGATCGCCACGCTGCTGATGGCGCCGGCGCTGCTGTTCCTGCTGCTGCTGGTCAATGACCGGGAAATCATGGGCGGGCTGGCGAATGACTGGCGGGCCAACCTGGCCGGCGGCACCATTGCGGTGGGGATTTCCCTGGTCGGGGCGCTGTACGGCGTGATCACCGTGTTCCCAGACCTGTTGGGCAAGTGAGGACGGACATGCAGCACGATCCTGTCGCCGACCGCGCGTTGGAGCCGGGCCAGCACGCCGCCGAAACCATGCAGCCGTTGCCGCGCCGGGTGCTCGGGCGGGGCACGCTGGCCCTGCTGGTGCTGCTGCGGGTTTACGTCATCATCGCCATCCCGATCGTCGGCTACGCCTTCGTGCATGCGATGACCGCGCCGCACTGACCGGGGCGCAGTCCTCACGCAATCAGTCCTCGCACAGCCCGAGGAACATCTCGGTCTTCACGGTCCAGTCCGAGTCCTCCGCCCGGGCCAGCGCCCGCCGGTGCAAGTCCGCGTAAAGCTCCGGGTCCTCGCGCAACGACAGCATCGCCTGGGCGATGGCCGGGATCGACCGGCCGTCCACCACCAGGCCGTTCACGCCGTCCTGCACCGCCTCCGTGCTGCCGCCGTCGCGACCGGCGATGGCGGGCAGGCCGCAGGCGTTGGCCTCCAGGAACACCAGCCCGAAGCCCTCGGTGTCGCCGTCCGGCATCCGGCGGTTCGGCATCACGAACACGTCGCCGAGCTGGTAGTGCTCGACCAGCTCCTCCTCCATCACGGTGCCGGTGAACACGACCGACCCGGCCACCCCGGCCTCCGCCGCAATCGCCTGCAACGTTGGCAGGTAGGGGCCGCTGCCGACCACCAGCAGGCGGCTGTCCGGATGCCGCGCCACCACCTGGGCAAACGCGCGGATGGCGTTATCGGTGCCCTTCTTCTCGACCAGCCGGGACACCGACACGAAGATGAAGCACCCCTCCAGCCCATACAGCCGCAGCAGCCCCGGCGACTTCGGCTGGGGGTGGAACAGCTTGGTGTCCACGCCGTTCTGGATCAGCGCCACGCGGCCGGCCGCGCTGGCGCCCATCAGCGCCTGCACCGCTTCCAGGGTGAAGGCGCTGACCACCACCACCCGGTCGCTGCTGTCCAGCGCACGCCGGGCACGCTGGTGCGAGCGGTCATACAGGTCGTCGGTCGTGATCTCCTCGCCGTGCACGTAGGCGATGGTCCGCACCCCCGGTAGCAGCCGCAGCAGCCGCAGCACCCAACTGCTGGCCAGCAATTCGCCCACGCAGACCGTGCGCACGCCGTCCCGCACGATCAGCACCAGCAGCGCCAGCACCAGGCGCAGGCGGATCGTCGCGTCCCATGCGACCCAGGCGAGCTTGCCCAACCCGCTCCGGGCCTGGTCCTCGACCGTCGTGCGCAGCAGCGGGATGCGCTGCACGCGATAAGGCGCCCGCCGGTCGTGCTCACGCCAGCCGATCAGCGGCAGGCCGTCGCCGTAATCGATGCTGGGCGCCAGCACGATCATCCGGCCGCCGGCGCAGCGCGCCAGGTTGGCATACACCGACGCCGACCCGCCCCGCACAGGGGGGAAGTTGTTGGCGACCAGCAGGACCTTGGCCCCCTGCCCGGCTCGCCGGCTGTGGGGACCGTCAGGCATCAGTCCGGCAGGGCGAGCAGGCTCGCTGCCGGGGCATCCACGGCGACGGCGGGGCCGGGCGGCGCTAGAAGGTCCGGCAGGCGTGACAGGCTGGTGAACCGCATCGCAAGCTGGGTGGCCATGAAGTCCAGGATGCCAGAAAGCCGGTCGTAGAAGAAGTGCAACTGCGCCTTGGTCTGCACATAGGGATTGCGGCCGACCGCCAGGGACGAGCTGTGGAAGCTGATCACGAACAACCGCTGCCCCGCCGCGTGCAGCCGCCGCACCAGGCGGATCATCGCCGCCAGGTCGTTGCCCTCCGGCGACAGGGTGATGCGCTCGGCGCAGCGCACGCGGGTTGCGGCCGCCGACACGTGCAGCCGGCCCAGCGGTGGGGCGGACAGCGCCTGCAGCACGCCCGGCGCCCACCGTCCGCCCCAGCCCACGACCTCCCGGCACAGCGGCGCCTCCAGCAGCCGGGCGCCGGCGCCGAACCAGAACGGGCGGTAGCCGTAGCTGCTGTAATCCGGCCCGCCCTCGAACGCGAAGTTGGTGCGCGGCGCCAGGCTGGTGTCGATCGTGTACCCCAGCTCGACCAGCAGGTCGGCCGAGTGCTCGCCCAGGCCGTAGCGTCCGGCGCGGTACATGCGCGGCGCGGCGCCGAAGCACTCCTGGAACTTGCGCGTCAGCACCACCAGCTTGCGCCGCTCCAGCTCGGGCGCGAGGTTGCCGGCGAACGAGGTCGCCGCCGCGCTGCCATGGTCGAACGGCGGGGTGACCCAGGGGTGGAGCTGCACGCCGGCCTCGCACTCCCCGCGCTCGATCCGGCGGCGCAGCACCTGCACCACCTCCGGCGCATCCAGGATGGGGTAGGTCAGCAAGTACGCCGGCGCCACGCCATAGGCGCCGGCGATCTCCTGCAAGGCCCGGGTGTTCAGCATGTTGGCCGTGGTGTGCTGCGCGCCATACACCGGTTTGCGCCAGTCGAAGTCCTCCTCGGCGTCCACCACGATGGTACAGACCGCCGCATCGTCCTTCAGCACGACCGGGCGCATCCCGGGGAACACCGGGTCGTCCACCGCCAGCGGCGCGAGGCTGCTGCGGAACCTGTGCCATCCGTCCTGCATGTGCTGCGCTACATTCCCGTCCCAGGGACCCCGCCCCAGGAGCCACGTCGCCGCGGCTGGCCTTGTCTCCCGTAGCAGGTCGGCGCGGCTGCGGCCAGGGACCCGGCTGCGCCGTCAATCCTCGCTGCGCGGCCTGGCCCGGTCGCTGCGCGGTGCAAGGTGGCTCGCGAGGCTGGCCGCACGCAGCGCCACCGGGCGGGGCAGGCGGCTGAGCCACCCCTTGACGCGCCGTGCTGCCGGCAGGTGGCCCGGCGGCAGCAGGGCCTGGATGCGCCGCACCTCGGTAAAGTCCCGCCCGTCGAACGCCAGGTCCGCCGCCGCTGCCCGGCGGTCGGCGATGCTGGCCAGCACCGCAGCCCGCAACGGCGCCAGGGCCGGGCGGGTGGCCAGCACATGCTCCAGGATCAGCGCCTCGCCGAGCTTGGTCGCCTGCACGTCGCCGGAGAAGTTGCCGCCGTGCTTGCGGATGCCGACCAGCGCGTCCTGCACGATGCCCAGCGGCTGCTCGGCGGAGCGCAGGGCGGTGGCAAAGTCGGTGCCGACGATGCGGCTGACGCCCACGTCCCAGCCGCCCCGGGCGAGGAAGCCGGCGCGATCGACCACCATCGCCGACGGAAAGAACGGCTGGAACGCCAGCAGGCGCGCGACGATAGGCCCGTCGAACCGCGCCGCGCCCGGGGCCAGGATGCGCAGCCCATCCCAGAAGCCCGGCGGCGCGTCGTCGAACTTCGTGCGGCCGTCCCACACGCCGTCGCGCACCAGGCGGAAGTTGCCGTAGGCGGCCACCAGGTCCGGCGCCACCTGCCACAGCCCGGCCATGGCGGACAGGAAGCCCGGCCGCCACAGGTCGTCGCTGTCGCAGAACGCCACCAGCCGGCCCGACGCCGCCCGCAGCCCGGTGTTGCGCGCGGTCAGGTCGCCGCCGTTCGGCACGCGGAGGGTGCGGACGCGCGGGCGGTAGGCGTCCAACACGGCCGGGGTGGCGTCGGTGGAGCCGTCGTCCACGGCGATGACCTCCAGCGCCGGGGTGTCCTGGGCGAGGATGGCGTCTAGGGTTTGCGGGAGCAGGTCGGCGCGGTTGTAGGCGGGGATGACGACGGAGATGGTGGGGGGGTCCATGTCTCGCCTTTAAGCCGTGTCGCGTCCAACCGATCGGCCGAAGCAGTGATGCCTGCCATGCGCGGCCGTGTGACAGGCAGGGTGAGGTTCGCCACCGGCCTGCTCCATCCGGCGTGCGGGGATGCGGTGCGTCGGCGCGATGTGTCAACTGCTGTTTAGATGGCCTGATGCTGCATCTGGGGCGGTGCTGACGCCTCGGCTTGGCGGTGCGCGCGCGGGGGGGAAGCGCGGGGCGTGGCGCGTCGGGGCATGGCGGGCGCCTATACTTGAGTTGGGACGCATGGTGGCCGGACTGCTTAGGGGCTGGCTGCCGCCACCTGGAACCCGCGTGGTCCCTGTGGTAGCCCAGCGGCCAACGCGGGGTCTTGATGGCAGCCATGACTGACGAACCTTGCACGCACTGATCATCTCGGCCGGCATCCCGCCGGACCCAGCGCTCGGCGACTTCGGCAGCGACCAGCGGATGCGGCTGTTCGTTGATGCGATCAGCCGGGTTTGCGACAAGATGTCGTTCCTGCACTTCGTGCCGGAGACATTCCTCGCGTCGGGAGGGCCGGACGGCTTCACGGCTGAGACGGTGTGGCGGATGCCGGGGACGATGCAGTTCGCCCCCTACGCGCGGCGGCAGGAGACGTTTGCAAGCTACTACCTGAAGGGAATAGCCGCAGCACGGCACGGCAAGGGTTTTTTCGCAACGACGGGCGCGCCCCAGGTGGATGCGGTGCGGGCTGCCCTGTCGTCGGCGCCGGACCTGATATTCGCGTTCCAGCTTCCGGCCATGCTGCCGCTGCTTGCCGTGCGGCCGACGGCACCGGTCTTCTTCGACTTGGACGACTTGGTTCACCGCGTTCACCGGCGTGCGGCAACGACGCGGCCGTTGCGTGCGGGGAAGCTGGCCCACCTGCTCCAGGTGCCTGCAATCCTTGCTGCCGAACGTCAGTCGATCCGGCTTGCCGCCCGCACGTCGGTCTGCGCGGACGCGGACGCGCGTTTCCTGGCCCGGCTTGGGGTCGGCGGGCGGGTCGTGGTGGTTCCGAACGCGGTTGAATGTCCCATCCAGGCGCCCGCGATCCCGGCTGAGCCGACGCTGCTGTTTCTCGGGAAATATAACTACGAGCCGAACGTGCAGGCGGCTGAACGGCTGGTCCGGCGCATCTGGCCCATCGTGCAACAGGCCCGTCCGGATGCCCGGCTGCTGCTGGCCGGCGGTGGCATCGAACGGCTGCCAAGGGCTTCGCGGCCACCTGCCGGAGTGGAGTACCTAGGGTTCGTTCCCGACCTGGATGCGCTGTATGCCCGGACGCGGGTGGTGTGCTGTCCCCTGAATGTTGCAGGCGGGACGCGGCTGAAGTTGATCGAGGCTGCTGCCTATGCGCGGCCGATGGTATCGACGCGAGTTGGTGCGGAGGGCTTGGCGTTCCGCAGCGAGACGGATGTCTTGCTGCGGGACGACGACGCCAGCTTTGCGACATCATGCATCGAGCTTCTTCGCGATGACGCTCGCTGCGAGCAGCTTGGCAGCGCCGCCCGCACGCAGATGCTCCAATTTTATGGAGCTAGCAACGCCAAGGCTAAGATTGCTGCTTTGGTCGCCGAGCTTGTGGGTGCGCAAGCGGGCGCCTTGGCCTAGACTAGAGATCGAGATAATCGAGAGCAAGGGTTTGTTCGCATTCGGTTTGGAGTTGACATGACTAGTCGAGGTGCATGGGATGCGAGCCAGGATTTAAGCACTGCAACGATCAACAGCAGCCCTGCGGGCGCTGGTGTCGTCCATTTGGTCACAATCCTATATAAAAGCGCCGAAAGCCTCCCATTATTTCTTGATGATCTGCAAGCGCAGGATTTGCAAGATTGGCGGCTGCATGTGATCGACAACGCAAGTCCCGACAGTTCGCTTCAGGTTGTCGAAGAGCGTGCTGATCCACGTATTTCGGTAATCAAAAACGAGAAGAACCTTGGGTTTGCAAAAGCAGCCAATCAAGGATTACGGGCGGCCATGGCTTCCGGTGGAGAGTTTTTTGTTCTAATCAACAATGATACCGCCTTCAGCTCGGATTTTCTGGGACGCCTTGTTGCCGTGCGGTCAGAGTTGCCTGCTGGTGTGATCGCACCCCGTGTGATGCAGCGTGAACAACCAGACAAGGCGTGGTATGCGGGTGGCAGCCTGGATAATGGCTGGGTGTTCAAGAATATCCATAACGAGTATGATGTAACGGACAGCTCCGCAGCCGTCGAGGTGGACTTTGCGCCTGGATGCTGCTTAGGCATCGGCCGGGATGTGCTGTGTCAGGTAGGTCTTTTGGATGAGAGCTTCTTTGTTTATTGGGAAGACACTGATTTCTGCCTGCGTTTGAAAAACAACGGGATAAAAGTCTTCTATGTCCCAGAGCCGTCCCTTCTACATTCCGGAGGAGAGTCGTCCGGCGGTGAGCACAGTCCGGCTTACATGAGACTCTACTATCGAAGCTACATGCAGGTCGTGCGTAAGCATTTTGGTTTGGCATGCGCAGCTCGTACGATGATTAGACTTCTGCTTGCCAAGCGCGGCCACACAGACCGCAACTTTCGTATAATAGCCTTGATGGCACGGGCGATGATGCTTGGCCTTGTTGCGCCCTTGGTGCCGCAGGCTCGTTCAGACGAGAGCATCCACCGGCGATGATCGCTCAATCAAGCATAGGTTCTTCAGTGAAATACCCTTCTCGCAACCCTCCAGACGAAGGGGCGAATATGACTTGAGACTAGATGGAGCAACTGGGTTTCAGGCCCTGCCGGCCGCCCCGCAAGTATCCACAAACCCGCTAATATAGCAGCATACAGCGCGGCTACACCTACTCCCAGGACAGCGCCATAACACAGTGCATCCAGGCTCGGCATAGAAATCGGTTGCCATGCCAAGCCCGTCTCATATAGAAGCAACACTATCGACCAGCCGGCTATCATCGTTCGCATGATAGGTCCGACCATGGACTTAGGCTCGACATCACCCAAGCCCCTCAGCAGCAAAGTATATGCACAGGACTCTACAGCCACGCAGACCGTTATAGCAACTGCAATCAGCCTCAGGTTGTCAGTCAGCGCGACGGTGGTAAGCATAACGGCCAGCTTCACCGACGACGCGATAACCTTCCCGGCAAAATTACGCCGGACAAATCCGTTCGCGACCAGCACCACGCTGGACACGAAGCTGAATGGAGCGAACAGGCAGAGCCAGGCCAGGATTGCCACCAGCACCCTTGCCGATTCCCATTTGGGGCCGAGCAATGCCTCGACGACATACCCTGATCCGCATGAGATCGTTATCGTGACCGGCATGAGGAACATCATGAGCGTCGCAGCCACCAGTGGCGCATGGTGGACCGAACTGCCGCCCTTCTTCTGTGCTGACGCGAAGCCCGCAAACAGCGCGTCCGCAACTGGCGATATTATTTCGGTGACAGGCAATATGGCCAAGTCTGTTGCAATCAAATACAGACCTAGTTGGGCCGACCCGACCACGGGACCAAGCACGAACGGATCGGCACGGTCCCAAACGACGCTGGCCGAAGCAGCCGCCCAGGTCCAAAAAGAGAAGCCGGCCAGCTCACGCCAGCCGCTGAGGCGGAAGCGTGGCCGAAACGGGTGGAGCACGTAGCTCATGATCAACCTCGCCACTTGTGACGCGACGATGCCGAACAACAGCGCCCAGTAGCTCCGCAGCAGCAGCGCAAGTGGAATCGTCGTTGCAAGCTGAACCAGGCGGGCTGTCAGCAGGAGCTTGAATTGGACATCGAACCGCATGGCGCGACGGAATTCGACCAAGCCGATGTTTTCAGCCCCTCCCAGCAGCGACGACCCGGCTAGGACATACAGTATCGGCGCCAGCCTGGGCTCACTGAACCACCACACCGCAACCGGAGCCATCCCCGCCACGAACGTGCTTATGATGAGGGCGCGACCGATTTGCAGCGTGAAGGCAGTGTTGAACAGCCTCCGGTCATTGCCGACGTGTCGTACAAGGGCGTCCTGCAACCCAAGCTGGGACAGGGCATCCACCGCCGCGGCGAAGGTTCCAGCCATTGCCAGTACGCCAAAGTCGCCGGGCACCAGAACACGGGCCAGCACCAGGGTGCTGATGAACCCCAGCGAACGAGCGACCATCTTCCACGTCAAAAGCCAAGCAGCGCCAGCCATGGTCTTGGCGACAAGCGCACCCTCCCCGCCAGACGGGGGCGGCTTTTCGTCAAGCTGTTCGCCCATGCTGCCCTTGTCCGTCATGCCCGTTCCATGTGTTCTAAGGCTTGTCAGCGCCTTGGCCAATCCATGCCTGCAACGGCGTCCGGCACGTCCATGGACGGGAATGCAGCCGGTTTCCCCGTATGCAGCTCAAGCGTGCCCTGTTTCGATAGGCCTAACGCTGTCCTGCCGCTTAGCCCGCGATCAAAAGATCACCAAACTTAACCAAGCCGTCCCATACGCACCGCCGCCAGCACCCCAATCGCCCCAGCGCCCAGGCCACGCCCGCCAGTTGCGCCCAGGATGACGCACCCGTGTTGACGCCTCCGGCCAAATCCCATCTCTTGCGCACCACCAACCGCCACGGACGCCCTCATGACCCTGACCGTCAACGGCCGCACCGCCGACCATCCCATCGACCCGGCCTTCCTCGAGCGCTGGTCCCCCCGCGCCTATGACGGCCAGCCCGTCCCGCGTGAGGACCTGATGACCATGCTGGAGGCCGCCCGCTGGGCGCCGTCGTCGTATAATTCGCAGCCGTGGCGCTTCCTGTATGCCCTGAAGGATGGCCCGCACTGGGACCACTTCCTGAGCCTGTTGAACGACGGCAACCGCGGCTGGTGCAAGGACGCCGGGGCGCTGCTGGTGCTGCTGTCCAAATCGACCATGGCCGTGCCGGGCAAGGATGGCGAGGTGCCGTCGCACAGCCACAGCCACGACGCCGGCGCCGGCTGGGCCTACTTCGCGTTGCAGGCGATGCGCATGGGCTATCAGGCGCACGGCATGGTCGGCTTCGACATGGCCCGCGCGTTCGCCGAGCTGAAGGTGCCGCTGGGCTACCGCGTCGAGCAGATGATCACCGTCGGCCGCCGCGGCGACCCGGCCATCCTGCCCGACGGCCTGCGCGCGCGCGAGGTGCCGAACGCCCGCCGCCCCCTGGCGGAGTCGGCGTTCGAGGGCGCCTTCCCCGCCGGCTAGGCTGCGGCCGGGCCAGGGGGGCGGATCACCGCCAGGCCGCGCAGGTGATGCGCCGCGTGGTCCAGGAAGGTCCGCACCCGGGGCGTCGTGAACTGCCCCACGGGCGTGACGAGCTGCACCGGCAGCCCTGGCGGCTCAAACGCCGGCAGCAGACGGACCAGGGTGCCGGCGGCCAAGTCGCCCTCGACCTGATAGGACAGTGCCCGCGCAATGCCCTGTCCGGCCCGGGCGGCGGCCAGGGCGGACTCGCCGTCATTCACCAGCAGGCGCGGCGCCAGGCGCACGACGCGGCTGCGCGGCCCCTCGCGGAAACGCCACTCGGCCGGCGCGGGGCGGATGGAAAAGAACAGCGTGTCGTGCCCCGCCAGGTCGGATGGCCGCGCCGGGGCGCCGCGGGCGGCGAGGTAGGCCGGGCTGGCCACCACCACGCGCCGCACCTCGCCGACGCGCCGCGCCGCCAGCCCGGCGGCCGTCAGCGGGCCGATCCGCACGGCAACGTCCAGGCCGTCCTCCACCAGGTCCAGGTTGCCGTCGGCCAGCACCAGCTCGACCTTCACGCCGGGATGCGCATCGAGGAAGGCTGCCACCAGCGGCGTGACGTGGCGACGGCCGAAGATGGTGGGCGCGGTCACGCGGATCAGCCCGCGGAGCTGCGCCGGGTTGGCATCGCGCACGGCACCGGCATACCCGGCCAGCAGCGTGCGGGCCTGCTGCGCCAACGCCAGGCCGGCCTCCGTCGCCACAACCCGGCGGGTGGTGCGCTCGATCAGGCGGGCGCCCACCCGGCTTTCCAGGGTGGCCAGGGCGCGGGTCATGGCGGGCGCCGAGCGGCGTAACCGGCGGCCGGCCGCTGCCAGGCTGCCGGCGTCCAGGATGGCGAGAAGCGCCTGCAGCTCGTCCAGCCGGTCCATGCAGCGTTCCGTTTCCTGAAAGACTGCCTTGCACGCTATCCCGCTTCGCCTTGCAGCCTGCAAGGTCCAGCATCGCCGCACATTATCCCAGCGTCGCGGCACGTCGTTCCAGCGTCGTGGCGCCTTATCAAGGACCCTCGCCATGCCCGACCCCGCCCTTATCCTGCACGGCACGAAGCTGTCCGGCCATGCGCACCGGGTGGAAGTGTTCCTCCGGATGCTCGGGCTGCCCTTCGCTTATCGCGACGCGCCACCGGCGGCGCGGGCGGCGCGGGAGTACCTGGCGCTCAACCCGCTCGGCCAGGCGCCCGTGCTGCAGGACGGCGGCGTGGTGATTGCCGACAGCACGGCCATCCTGGTTTACCTCGCCAAGCGCTACGACGCCGGCGGCCCCTGGCTGCCCGAGGCTCCGGAGCCGGCCGCCAGGGTGCAGCGCTGGCTGTCGATCGCCGCGGGGGAGCTGTTCCATGGGCCGGCGACCGCGCGCTCGCTGGTGATCTGGGGGGTCCCGGCCGGCGCCGACCCGGTGCGGGCGGCGGCGATCGCCGGGCGGCTGCTGGCGTTCATGAACGGGCACCTCGCCACCCGGCGCTTCTTAGCGGCCGAACATCCGACCATCGCCGACCTCGCCTGCTACGCCTACACCGCCCATGCGCCGGAGGGGGGCGTGGCGCTGGAGCCTTACCCTGCCGTGCGCGCCTGGCTGGGCCGGGTGGAGGCGCTGCCGGGGTTCATGCCCATGGCGCGCTCCCCCGTGCCGGCGGTGGCGTAGGATGGACGTGTTCCACCCCGGCGAGCGGGCGGCGCAGGCGCAGGCCGGCTTCGTGCTGCCCACCGCCCCGATCCGGCCGGAGATGCCTGACCAGCAACGGCTGTTCATCGCCGGGCTCCCGCTGCTGTTCATGGCGGTGGCGGACGCGGACGGCTGGCCGGTGGCGACGGCGGTGGCCGGGGCGCCGGGCTTCCTGTCCAGCCCCGACGCCGGCACATTGCGGGTGGCCGCCGCCCTGGACCCGGCCGACCCCGCCGCCGCCGGGCTGTGCGACGGCGGTGCGACGGGCCTGCTGGGCATCGACCTGGCGACCCGGCGGCGCAGCCGCCTGAACGGCACGCTGCATGATGTCGGATCCGCCGGCTTCAGCGTCGCCGTGCGGCAGAGCTTCGGTAACTGCCCGAAGTACATCCAGATGCGGCAGGTCGCGCCTGCCCCGGCCGTCGCGCCCGGGCCCGTGCAGCGGCTGGCCGGGCTGGATGCAGCGGCGCGCGCCGTGATCGCCGGGGCCGACACCTGCTTTGTCGCATCAGGGAGCGGACCCGGCGGCGGGGCGGCGGGCGGCCTGGACATCTCGCACCGCGGCGGCCCCCCCGGCTTCGTCCAGGTGGATGGCGACGTGCTGCTGGTGCCGGACTACCGCGGCAACCGATATTTTAACACGCTGGGCAACCTGCTGCTCGACCCCCGGGCCGCCCTGCTGTTCGTGGATTTCCAGACCGGCGGCCTGCTGCAGTTGCAGGGACGGGCGGCGGTGGAGTGGGTCCCCGGTGCGCTTCCTGGTGCGGAACGGCAGTGGTCGCTGGCGGTCACGGCAGGCTGGCGGCGGCCCGCGGCCCTGCCGTTGCGCTGGACGCCGATGGACGATCGCCGTGCTGTATAAGCGGGGCATAGGGCGGGCCGAGCCGGCGGGAGGCTAGACCACCTTGTCGTGCCGCAGGGCAGCAACCTCCGCCGGCCCAAACCCCAGTTCGGCCAGCACCTCGTCGGTATGGGCGCCGACCGCCGGGCCGGGCCAGCGGATCGCGCCGGGGCTTTCGGGGATGTGCGGCACGATGCCGGGGTGCAGCAACGGGCCGGTCAGCGGGTCCTCGACCGTCCGCACCATGCCGCGATGGCGGAACTGCGGGTCGGCGGCAACCTCGGCGGCGGTATAGACCAGGGTGCAGGGGATGTCGGCCCCGGTCAGCCGCGCATCCACGTCGGCGGCGTCGAAACCGCGGGTCCAGGCCTCGATGATACCGTCCAAAGCCTCCACGTTGCGGACGCGGGCGGGGTTGTTGGAGAAGTCGGGGTCCGAAGCAAGGCCGGGCTGCCCGATCAGCGCCGCCAGCCGGGTGAACAGCGGGTCCGAGTTGGCGGCGATCAGCACCCACTTGCCGTCCTGGGTCGGGTAGGCGCTGGTGGGCGCGGCGGTGGCGATGCGCGACCCCGTGGGCTGCCGTATCGACCCGACGGCGCCGTACTCCGGCAGCAGGCCCTCCATCAAGCTCAGCACAGACTCCGTCAGCGCCACGTCCAGCGTGCGCCCGCGGCCGTCGCCGCCCTTGCGGTCGCGCTGCCACAGCGCCGCCATGACGCCGAACGCGGCATACAGCCCGGCCAAGGAGTCGCCGATGCTGACCCCCACCCGCACCGGCGGCAGATCGGACAGGCCCGGCGGATGGTTGGTCAAGTGGCGCAGGCCCCCCATCGCCTCGCCGATCACGCCGAATGCCGCGCGGTCCCGGTAGGGTCCGTCCTGGCCGAAGCCGGAAATGTGCGCCACCACCAGGTCCGGCCGCACCGCGCGCAATGCTTCTGCTCCCAACCCCATTTTCGCCAGCCCGCCCGGGCGGAAGTTCTCCACAAGCGCGTCGCACCCGGTGGCCATCCGCAGCACCAGGTCCTTCGCCTTCGGGTGCTTCAGGTTCAGGGTGACGGACCGCTTGTTGCGCCCGTGCAGGGACCACCAGGGCGAGTGGCCGTCCACCTGCATCCCCCACTGCCGCACCGGGTCGCCGCTGCCGGGCGGCTCGATCTTGATGACGTCGGCGCCCAGGTCCGCCAGCAGCCGCGTGCAGAAGGGCGCTGCGACGAAGTGGCCCAGCTCCAGCACCCGCAGGCCCGACAGCAGGCCGGTGCCCGCCGCCGCGTTCCCGGTGCTTGCGGCTTCGCGCCCCGTGCTTGCGGCTTCGCCCCCCGTGCTTGCGGCCTTGCCCCCCGTGCTTGTGGCCTCGCCCATCGTGGTGTCCTCGCTGTGGCCGGCCAGATTGGCGACCGCCTGGCCGCTTGCCAAGGCTGTTCGACGGCTTGAACCGGTGGCCGTTCTCCGACACCCTGCACCGTGGAACAGGCCAGCGGAACGGCCGGCGAACGCGCGGGGAACGCATGAGCGAGATCACTACCAGCCAGGCGGGCCTGCTGCGGCAGCCCTGGTACACCGGGCTGCAGCCGATGCACTGGCGCATCCTGGCGGCGAGCTTCATGGGCTGGATTTTCGACGGCTTCGAGTCCTTTGCGCTGTTCCTGGTGCTGCCCATGATGCTGCGGTCGCTGCTGGCGCCGGGCCAGGTGGCGGCGACGCCGTTCTGGGCCGGCGTTGCCATCGGCGGCACCTTGCTGGGCTGGGGCCTGGGCGGGCTGGTCGGCGGTGTCATGGCGGACTACGTCGGGCGCAAGCGGATGATGCTGTGGTCGGTGTTCCTGTATGCCGTGTTCACCGGGTTCACCGCGCTGGCGACCGGCTTCTGGGCCATGCTCGGGCTGCGCTTCCTGACCGGCATCGCCATGGGCAGCGAGTGGAGCACCGGCGTCGCCCTGCTGGCCGAGACCTGGCCGGAGCGGGCGCGGCCGGTCGGCTGCGGCCTGCTGCAGTCCGGGTTCGGCTGGGGCACCTTCCTGGCCGCCCTGGTCTGGCTGGTGCTGAACGCCTGGAGTCCGCTGGGCGGTGAGACCTGGCGGCTGATGTTCGTCATCGGGGCGCTGCCGGCGGTGTTCGTGCTGTATATCCGCCGCAATGTGGGGGAGAGCGAGAAGTGGCTGACCGCCATCCGCGAGCAGCGGTGGAACGCCACCGAGGGCGTCTCGGCGCACGGTGTGGCGACAGCGGGCGGCAAGCGGCCGTTCACGCTGACGGAAATCTTCCGCGAGCCTGAAAGCCGCCGCCGGGTGCTGCTGATGTTCCTGCTGTCGCTGGCGACCACGGTGGGCTGGTGGGCGGTGGCGAACCTGCTGGACCGCTACACCACGGGGATGGCGCGGGCGGCGGGCTATGCGGCGCCGGAGGCTTGGGGCAACTGGGCGTCGCTGATCTACACCAGCGGCGCCGTTGTAGCGTACTTGCTGTCGGGTTTCCTGATGCAGTCGTGGGGGCGACGGGCCTACCTGCTGTTCGCCTATGCCGGGTCGCTAGTGATGGTGCCTGTCACCTACTTGTGGCTGCACACGCCGGAGGCGCTGCTGGCCTCCGCGTTCGTCAATGGGTTCTTCACGCTGGGGTGCGCGTACTCTTGGATGGCGATCTACCCGTCGGAGCTGTTCACCTCCAGCGTGCGTTCGACGGCGGCCAGCTTTATCTTCAACGCGACGCGGCTGATCGCCTGCCTGTTTCCGGTGCTGGCCGGGGTGTTGATCCCGTTCTTCGGCGGCATCCCGCGCACGGCGGTGACGCTTGGGCTGATCTACGTGCTGGGCCTGGTCGTGCCGTGGTTCCTGCCGGAAACGAAGGGCAGGCCGTTGCCGGAGTAGCGGCCTGCCTACGCTACGGAAGCCAGTTCATGGCCAGGCGTCCTCAACCGGGTTTCCGCCCGAGCCTAAGAGAGCGCCATAAGATGAGTGCGCTTGTCCTGCGTTGATTGTCGCGCACCGTCGATACTCTGCCAGTTGATATCGGCGTGGTTGTTTTGTATCGAGTCGTGAAGGTCAAGACCCCCAGTAGTGGTTTCTACGGGATCACGACATGGAACACGCGCCTGGCCGGTCTTAGTGGGGACGGAATCGGAAGCAATGGGCTGCCCGCAAAGCTGAACTTAAATGCAAACCCTCCACATTCGGAGGTGGCGAGAAATCCGGCAAGCTCCGACAGCAAGCAAACTACCCGGCACAAACTCCAAACTTCTGGATCGGCACCAAGCTAAACGGTGGCTGAAGCTGAAACGCCGATGGTGACAAGGCAGGCCCGCCGGGCGTGGAGAAGGACTAGCCCGGCGGGGGACCCTGCGCGGCTTAAGCGGGCTTGCGGCGAGCTATGCCAATGCTGAACAAGCCGGCGCCGAGCAGAACAAGGGACGCCGGTTCAGGGACCGGGTTGATGGAGGCTGCATCCAGCGAGAAGCCGGTCACATCGACCTGAGCGTTGGACGTGTTCTGCACCAGCAGTTGCAACGTCCCCGACATGCCCGGATCGGTGGCGCTGTAGGCAAGCGTTTCCTGCGCGGAGGTGCCAAGTGCGACGGAGTTCGCCGTGCCCGCGCCGACCGCAAGGGTGGCGAGAACCGACGATCCAGCCAGCAATTCCACAACCGCGCTCGCGGACGGGTCGTCACTCCTCGCTACGTAGTAGAAGCTGAGGGTATAGGCCATGTTCTGCTGCAATGTCGCGCCGAGCGTCTGCGAAATTTGTCCATAGTTGAGGTAGGCAGTCTGCGGCAGGCCGACTGGCGTGGTGGCCTGGGGCTGCTGAAGGCGGGTGATGCCCGTATCGCCGGTGGTTGCCCATCCCGCGACCGTGGTGACAATGCCGTTGGGCGCCAGCGATGGATTCGAGAAATCCGCGTTGGTGATCGAGATCGGCGACGCAACGGCGCAGGATGCGTGAGCTGCGATGGCTGCGGCGGCAAGCGCCGCTACGATTGTTGGGCGCATATGCGATTTATTCCTTGGCTTGGTTCGCTGGAGAGAGGCCCGCACATCATCACGCTTGGGCCATGCTGGCTTGGAGCGCATCGAATTATACTAGATTATCGAAGATTTGAGGCGTCAGCCGTTGCGAAGTGTCGGTATTTGTTTTTCAGGCGTGCAGGTGAGATTGCTGCGCCTGCCGCGGCACGCGCCCGAACTGGACACGCGCGCCTACGCGCGCGGCATCAGCGTCTCCGACCAGGACATGGCAGTCCTCAACATCGCCCGTGACCCGTTCCACGGCGAGTGGAACTATACCATCCAGCCACATATGCCGGAAAACAGTACAGTTACTTTATGGCAAACTCTTACGTCATTACGAGCCGACTGCGGCGAAGCAATCCAGGACGGCAGGGACCACGCCTGCCCCGCTGGATCGCCACGCCGCAGCCGGCTCGCAATGACGACGTCTCCATCAGCAGCCGGGCTTATGGGCGGCTGATGTCAGGCGGCCTGGCTTCGAGTTACGCCAGGACCATACCGGCCAGACAGCAAGGTGCCCCCGTTCGGTGCAATGGCCTTTATGTCCAGCCGCTCCATCATTTGGAACGCCGTGCACACTGACGCCGACACCACCGGCAGCCCGGTGCGCCGCTCCGCCTCGGCAATCGCGCCCAGCGACGGCATCTGCACGCAGGCCGACAGCACCAGCGCGTCCACGCCCTGGTACCTAAGGTTTGGCAGGCTATCGAGCACCAGCATCGGGTCCCGCGCGCCGACCTCCAGGTTGTCCTCGATCTCAAGCGCGACGCGGTCGTGCACCTCGATCCCCTCGGCCTCGATGTAGTCGCACACAAGCTGGGTCAGCGGCTTCATGTAGGGCGCGATCACGGCGATGCGCTTGGCGCCGATGGTCCGCAGGCCATGGATCAGCGCCCCGGCGCTGGTCACCACGGGCGCCGGGCCGCCGTTCTCCACGGTGCGGCCATGCAGCCGGGCCTCGCTTTCGCGGTGGTAGCCCTTGCCCATGCTCATGATCGCCACCAGGCAGGCGTAACCCAGCACGTCCACCCGCGCGTCCGACAGCTCCAGCGCGCAGCGGTCGGAGTCGCGGTCCATTGCTTCCAGCTCCGCCTTGGTCACCTTCTTCATCCGCATCCGGCTGGAGTGGAAGGTGAAGCGCTCCGGCGCGACGGTCTCGCGGGCGCGGAACAGGGCGGGAATTTCCGTCTCCATCGTCGTGTTGGAGCTGGGAACGATCTGGCCAATACGGAGGTAGGGCTTGCCGGACATGATCAACCTTCGCGGTGTTGGTAGGGCATGGACAACGTGCATCGCCGTCCCTTCGTTGCCAACCAGCTTGTCCTAGGCCAGGTCCGTCCGCCGGCCCGGCAGCATCCGCCCCAGCACGCCATCGTGCTTCACCAGGGCGTGATACAGCGCGCCCGCGATGTGCAGCGCGATGACCGCGAGCAGCGTGATGGCGATGGCGGGATGGACGGTCTGCATCGCCTTGCCGAACGGGTCGCCCTTGGGGACCAGCAGCGGCAGCGGGATCAGCCCGGCCAGCTTCACCCGGGCGCCATCCGCGGACGCCGCCGCCCAGCCGAGGAACGGCAGGACGATGAACACGCCATAGAACACCCAATGCGTCGCGCGCGACAGCATCCGCACGCCGACCGACAGGTCCCGCGGTGCCGGCGGCGGCGGGTGCGTCAGCCGCCAGGCCAGCCGCAGCACCATGATCACGGCGATGCTGGAACCGAGCGAGAAGTGCCAGGCGATCAGGTCGTCCTCGGCAGACTTCGGCAGCACGTAGGACAGCCAAAGCGCGACCGAGTACTGCCCCGCCAGCATGGCGACCACCAGCCAGTGGAACGCCTGGGCGACGCTGCCGTATCGCCCGCCGCCTGCCGCCTGTGTCCCATCTATCGTAGTGGCTGACATCATCGCATCCCCAACACGTGCCAGCGTGATCCCATGCCGCAGGCGTTGCAGGCAAGGATGAACAGCCTGTCCGAGCAGTGCGCAGGCCGCGAGCGGGGGTTCGGCGGCAAATGCATGGCAGGGTTCGGCACCTTTGGCCGGGCCACCGCGTTGACGGGGATGCCGGCAGGCGTTGCAGGGCGGCGCTTGCCCACCACTCTCCGCCAGGCCGGTGCGCCCGGCACGGCGCGAGAAGCCCGTTGACCAGGAGACCAACATGACCTCATCCAAGCACCCGAAGCATCCGCCGGCCGGTCCCGACGACCTCGGCGCCGACGTGCCGCCGTTGCAGGACGACCTTGAGCGCAACCCGGGGATCGGCGCGTCGAAGGGCGCCTTCGCCCGCACCGGCGTGGACCCGGAGGACATCGAAGCCGACAACACCGTCGAGGGCGACGTTGTAAGCGACGGCGCCAAGGGCGGCGGCGTGAACCCCGGCAAGCTGGGCCGGACGAACAAGTAGCCGAGGACGCCACGGGCCGGCCTTGTGAGCGGCAGTTCTCACGGGGCCGGCCACGGCGTGGGCGGCATCCCGGTCAGGCCAGCGCATCGCCCGCGATGCGGCCCACCCCTGCCCGGCCCATGGCCTGCCAGGCCTGGCCGAGCGACCCGCCGGTGTCGATGGCACGGCAGGCATCCTCGATGACCCAGGCCTCGAACCCGGCGGACACGGCATCCAGCGCGCTCCAGGCCACGCAGAAGTCGGTGGCGAGTCCGGCAAGGAAGATACGTCCCAGGCCACGGTCCCGCAGGTAACCGGCCAGTCCCGTCGGGGTGCGCCGGTCCGCCTCGGAAAAGGCGGAGTAGCTGTCCACGTCGGCGCGGAACCCCTTGCGGATCACCAGTTCCGCCCGTGGCAGCTCCAGGCCGGGCGCCAGCGCCGCGCCGGGGGTGCCCTGCACGCAGTGGGTGGGCCAGAGCACCTGCCGTCCATAGGGCAACTCGATGGTCTCGAACGGCACCCGGCCGGGATGGCTGGCTGCGAAGGAGACGTGGCCGGGCGGATGCCAGTCCTGGGTGAGCAGGACATGGCCGAACCGGGCGCCCAGGCGGTTGATCGGCCCGATCACGGCGTCGCCGTCTGGAACGGCCAGGCTGCCGCCGGGCAGGAAGTCCCCCTGCACATCCACCACCAGCAGCACGTCGTCAGGAAGCAGTCGCATCAGCCTGTCCTATGCGGGGGCCAGTCCCGGCCTGCAGTCGCCCCCGGCCTGCGACCGCCGCCCTATGCCGCCACTCCGGCAACCCGGCGTGGCGGCCTGCGTTCGGCGAACGCAACACGGGGGTGATTTGGCATGAAAGCGTTCGGTCTGGCCATTGCGGCATCCCTCGCGGCCAGCGCCGCAGCCGCGCAAACGTCGGGGTCGCCGCATCCCGGCACCTACTACATCGCGCCCGGCAGCCCCGCGACCATCGGGCGGGATGGCTCGGTGACCGGCGTCACGCCGGGCCAAGCCGTCCCGGCGCCGCATGGTTCGATGGCGACGTTCGGCGGCCTGTTCGGCACCGGGGCACCGCGCAGCGACGCCAATACCAGCACGCCGGCACCTCCGGCCGTCACCACGTCCAACGCGAACCTGAAGACCTCGGCGGCTCCGGTGCGCGGCGCCAACAGCTTCACCCTGGGCGAGGCGCGGCGGCGTATCCTGGCCGGTGGCTTCACGGCGGTCACGGGATTGCAGAAGGACCGCGACGGCATCTGGCGCGGCAAGGCGATGCGCGACGGCGCCCCGGTCAGCGTGTTCTGCGACTACCAGGGCAACGTCGGGGCCTCGTAGCCGCCGCGCCGAGGGTCCTGGACCCGGCGGCGATCCTCCCCATGTCGAAGGCATGGATGGAATGCGCGCCCTGGCCACGATGCCCACCCCGCCCCGCCCCCCGGTCACCAACCGGCAGCGGACCCAGTTCGAGGCTTTCCTCGTCCTGCGCCGCAACGTGCTGGAGCTGTGGGGCGAGGCCGCTTACGAGCGGATGGTCCTGCCCGGCAGCTTCCTGGGCCGCCAGCAGGTGATGCTGAACGACCCCGAGGGTATCCGCCGTGTGTTGGTGGAGAATCATGAGAACTACGGGCGCAACATCGGCGCCCGCCGGGTGCTGCAGCCCGTGCTGGGCGATGGCCTGTTCCTGGCCGAGGGCAAGGCGTGGCGGCACCAGCGCCGGGCCATCGCCCCGGCCATGGCGCCGCGGGTGATGCCGTTGTTGGCCCGCCATGTCGTCCGTGCGTCGGAGGCGGAGGAGGCCAACCTTGCCCAGGGCGCCGGCCGCCCGGTGGAGTTGCTGCACCGGCTGCAGTACCTGGCGCTGAGCATCGCGGGACAGTCGATGTTCTCGCTGGAGATGGCGAGCTTCGGGACCGAGATGCGGGCGATGCTGTTGAGCTACGCAGTACGGTTCGCGCGGCCGGGCTTCCTCGATCTGCTGCTGCCGAGCACCATGCAGTCTCCGCTGGACCGTGGCCGTGCGGGTTTCCGGAAGGAGTGGCTGCGCTACATCGACCGCCTGATTGATGCGCGCGAGGTGCAGACCCGGGCGGAGGAGGAGCCGCGCGACCTGTTCGACCTGCTCGCCGCCGCCCGCGACCCCGAGACTGGCGAGGGCTTCGACCGCGCGCAGTTGCGGGACGAGGTGGCGACGATGATCCTGGCGGGTCATGAGACGACGGCCGTCACCCTGTTCTGGGCCTGCTACCTGGCGGCGCTGTATCCCGTGCATGCCGAGCGCATGGCGGAGGAGGCTGCCCTGGCCGACCTCTCCCCGGACGGCGCGGCGGCGGCAATGCGCACCCTGCCCTATACGCGCGCCTTCATCGACGAGACGCTGCGGCTGTATCCCCCGGCGTTCCTGATCGTGCGCGAGGCGCTGGGGGCGGATGTGATCGCCGGCCGGCCCATCGCCGCGGGCACGGTCGTGAGCGTGTCGCCCTGGGTGCTGGGGCGTCACCGCGGCATGTGGGAGGACCCGGACCGCTTCGACCCGAGCCGGTTCCTGCCGGGTGCGCCGCCGCCGCCGCGCTATGCCTACATGCCGTTCGGCGCGGGACCGCGCATCTGCGTCGGGGCGCAGTTCGCGCTCACCGAGGCCGTGATCGTGCTGGCCCGGCTGATGCGGAGCTTCCGGCTGGAGTTCTTCGGCCGCGGGACGGTGCTGCCGCGGGGGTTCGTCACCACGCAGCCGGACCGGCCAGTGCGGTTCATCCTGCGGCGGCGGTAGCTCTCGCCTCGGGTCTCGCAGCACCCTCCTCACTGCAGCATTGGATCGTGCCGCCTCGCATGGGGCCTGTGCTGATGCCTCATGTGAGCGGCGCCACGCTCTGACTTTTACGATGCTGCATCAAATCAGGTTCCGTCATTGCGAGCCGGCTTCGGCGCGGCAATCCAGCGGGGCAAGGGTTGAGGTTCCGGTCTGGCGGCTCCCTGGATTGCCGCGTCGCAAGCGCTCCTCGCAATGACAGACGGGGCAATGACAGTTGGGGCAATGACAAGCGAGAGGCAGGCAATCCGATCAGAGCAGAGGGCCATTGGCATCAGCTCTCCTTTGAGCAGAGTACAGGCAGGTGGCCCCCGCGTGCCGGACGCGTAATCTCTGCGCCTACTTCACCAACGGGCAGCCGCCCTCCGCCATCGGCCGGAACGCATGGTCGGCGTCGATGGTGGCCAGGTGCTTGTAATAGTCCCACCGCCCCCGGCTCTCCTCCGGCGCCTTCACCTGGAACAGGTGCATCGCATGCACCGCCCGGCCATCCCGGCGAATGCTCGTCGGGCCGAACAGCGCATCGTCGATCGGCGCCGACTTCATACGGGCCACGACGGCGGCACCGGACGGAGCGCCCTCGGCTGGCAGGCCCACCGCCTGCGCCGCCCGCAGGTAGGCCAGGATGCTGGAATACACCCCGGCATGGTTCATGGTCGGCATCCGCCCGCCAGCCCGCCCGGCGAACCGCCGGCTCCACGCCCGGGTCTGGTCGTTCAGGTCCCAGTAGAACGCCTCGGTCAGCACCAGGCCCTGCGCCGCCTGCAAGCCCAGCGCGTCCACGTCGCTGAGGAACACCAGCAGGCCCGCCAGGCGTTGCTTGCCGTCCCGCCCGATGCCGAACTCCGCCGCTTGCTTGATGGCGTTGGTCGCGTCAGTCCCGGCATTGGCCAGCCCGATCACCTGCGCGCCCGACGCCTGCGCCTGCAGCAGGTAGGAGGACAGGTCGGTGGTGTCCAACGGGTGCCGGGCCTGCCCGAGCACGGTCCCGCCGGCCTGCGCCACGAACTCCGCCGCGTCCCGCTGCAGCGCCTGGCCGAACGCATAGTCGGCCGTGAGGAAGAACCAGCTTCGGCCCCCCTGCTGCACCAGCGTGCGCGCGGTGCCGTTGGCCAGCGCCCAGGTGTCGAACGTCCACTGCACCGTCGTCGGCGCGCACTGCTTGCCCGTGAGGTCCGAGGTCGCGGTGCTGGACGCCAGGAACGCCCGGTCCTTCTCCCGCAGCACCTGGTTCACCGCGAGCGCCACGGCGGAGTTCGGCAGGTCCGCCACCGCCGCCACGCCCTCCTGGTCCACCCAGCGCCGCACGATGGCGGCGCCAACGTCCGCCTTGTTCTGGTGGTCGGCACCGAGGATTTCCACCCGCGGCCCGGCCGGCCCGGCCTCCGCCATGAAGTCGTCCGCCGCCATCTGCGCCGCCACCACGGACCCCTTGCCCGACAGGTCGGAGAACGGCCCCGTCATGTCGTTCAGCACGCCGACCCGCAGCACCCCCTGCGCCGCAGCCGGCCCGGCCAGCGCAAGGCACAGCACCAGCCAACCCGCCCGCATCGCCCTCATGCCGCCGCAGCCAGCCCGGCACCGGTTGCAGCGCCCGGCAGCCCGGTGCTGGTTGCAGCGCCCGACAGCCCTGCGCTGGTCGCAGCGCCCGATAGCCCAGTGCCGCCATACAGCCAGGCCAGGGTGTCGTACCAGTCCGCGTTGGACTTTGCCGACATCACCTGGTTCCGCAGCGCCGCGTGCGCGCCCGCCGGATGGTACACGTGGTCGCCGATGGCCCGGGACATGAGCTGCACCCGCGCCGTCCGCAGCACGCGCTGCCGGCGGTAGGCTTCCAGTGCGGCCTCGGGGTTGCCGGGGCGGGCGGCCATCTCGTGCGATAGGCACACCGCGTCCTCCATCGCCATGCAGGCCCCCTGCGCCATGTATTGCAGCGTCGGGTGCGCGGCGTCGCCCAGCACGGCGACGCGGCCATCCACCCAGTTCTCCACCGGGTCGCGGTCGCACAGCACCCACATCTTCCAGTCGGCGCCATGGCGGATGATGTCGCGGGCGCGCGGATGAATGTGCTCGAACCCTGCCCTCACCTCCGCCTCCGGCACGGGCTTGCCTGCCACCGGCTCCGGCGCATCGTTGTGGTAGGTGACCACCAGGTTGAACACCTTCCAGCCCGAGAGCGGGTAGTGGACGATGTGGCACTTCGGACCCGCCCACAGCGTCGCGGCGTTCCAGCGCAGGTCCTCGGGCATCCGCTCCGTGGGGATCACCGAGCGGTAGGTGGTGTGCCCGGTCACCCGCGGCGGGCCGTCCCCCACCACCTGGGCGCGGATGCGGGACCACAGCCCGTCCGCGCCGATCAGCACGGACCCGGCCACCACCTCCCCCGACCCGAGACGCGCCTGCACGGTGCTGCCGTCCTGCTCATAGGACGTGACGCCGCAGCCAGTCCGCAACGTGATCAGCGGGTTGGCCTGACACGCCCGCAGGAACACGCCATGCAGGTCGCCCCGGTGCACCACGGCGTAGGGGTTGCCGAAGCGGCGGCGGAACGGCTCGGTCAGGTCGATGCGGCAGATGTCCTCCGCCGTCATGGCGTCCATCAGCCGGAGCTGGTCCACGTACACCGCCATGCCGCGTGCCGTGTCGCCGATGCCGAGGTAGTCGAAGGCATGGAAGGCGTTGGGGCCAAGCTGGATGCCGGCGCCGATCTCGCCCAGGGTGGCCGAGCGTTCCAGCACCGTCACCGCGAAGCCGCGCTGCGCCAGGCCGAGCGCCGCCGCCAGGCCGCCGATGCCGCCGCCGGCGATCAGGATGGGTCTGGCGTGCTGCATGGCGGTGCTCCGATGGAGGATCAGGCGGGCAGGGATCAGGCAGGGTTGGCGATGCGCAGCGGCGCCGGGGTCACATCGTTGTGCACGGCCGCAAGCTGCGCCAGCAGGCGCAGCATGGCGGTGCGGTCCGCCGGGGACAGCGGCTCCAGCAGGCGCTGCTGCACCCGGCGCACGGCCGGCTCCACCTGGCGCAGCAGCCGCTCGCCCTCCAGCGTCAGGCGCAGCCGCTTCACCCGGCGGTCGCGCTCGCCGGGGGTTCGCAGCAGCCAGCCCTTCGCCTCCAGCCGCTCCAGCACGCCGCCCAGGGTGGAGCGGTCGAAGGCGATCAGGTGGGACAGCCGGGTCGCGTCCACGCCGGGGTTCGACCGCACCATCACCAGCGCGGCATACTGCACCGAGGTCAGGTCGAACACGGCGCATTCCTCGGCGAACAGCGCCGTGCTGACCTGCTGCGCGCGGCGGATCAGGTGGCCGGGCATGTCATAGAGGGCGTCCATGGATTGACAGTGTACGGTCGATCAGTAAGCTGTCAAGGAAGCGCGCAGGGGACCCAGATGATGCCAGCCGACGCCATGACTGCCCATGCCGCCACTGCCCATGCGACCGACACGCCCGAGCGCCAGGCGTTCTACGACCGCATCAGCCGGCAGAACCTGACGCCGCTGTGGACCTCGCTGGCCAACCTGGTGACGCCCGAGCCGGTCAGCCCTTGCCAGCCCGCGAGCTGGCGCTTCGACGACATCCGCGCGGCGATGATGGAGGCCGGGTCGCTGATCACTGCCAAGGAGGCCGAGCGCCGGGTGCTGGTCCTGGAGAATCCCGGCCTGCGCGGGCAGTCAAGGATCACCACCAGCCTGTATGCCGGCGTGCAGCTCGTGCTGCCCGGCGAGGTCGCGCCCGCCCACCGCCACACGCAGAGCGCGCTGCGCTTCGTGCTGGAGGGGGGCGGCGCCTACACCGCGGTGAACGGCGAGCGGACGATCATGCGGGAGGGCGACTTCATCATCACGCCGCCCATGGCCTGGCACGACCACGGCAACCCGAGCGAGGCGCCGATCTTCTGGCTCGATGGGCTGGACATCCCCGTGGTGCAGTTCCTCGACACCTCGTTCGCCGAGCATCTCGGCCAGGACGAGCAGCCGATCAACCGCCCCGTGGGCGACAGCGACGCCCGTTATGGCGCCAACCTGCTGCCGGTCGATCATCGGCCCGGCGGCGGCAGCTCCCCGGTGTTCAACTACCCCTTCAGCCGCACCCGCGACGCGCTGGAGCGGATGCGCCGCATGGGCGAGTGGGACGCCTGCCACGGCCTGAAGATGCGCTACACCAACCCGATCACGGGGAACCATGCGATGGCGACCATGGGCACCTTCGTGCAGTTGCTGCCCAAGGGATTCGGCACCGCCGCCTACCGCGCCACCGACGCCACGGTGTTCGCGCCCATCGAGGGCCACGGCCGCAGCATCATCAGCACCCGCGGCGGCGGGGAGTTCGTGGTCGAGTGGGGCAAGCGCGACCTGTTCGTCGTGCCGTCGTGGCACCGGGTTCGGCACGAGGCGGCCGAGGACAGCGTGCTGTTCAGCTTCTCCGACCGGCCAATCCAGGAGGCGCTGCACCTGTTCCGCGAGGACCGGGGCAACGCCTGATCCCGGTCACGCCTTCCTCGCGTTCCAGAAGATCGGGAACGGGCTGTCCAGCACGCCCGTGACGGTGTTCCGCATCGCCGCCGGCTGGAAGAACTGCCCGAGCGGGACGTAGGGCGCCTCCTCCCACACCGCCGCCTGGATCGCGTCCGTGGCGCGCTTGCGGGCCGCGTCGTCCGGTGCGTTGAACCAGTCGGTGCGCAGGCCCTCGATGCGCGGGCTGGTCGGCCAGCCAAACCAGGCGTTCTGTCCGTTGCCCAGGATCGGGTAGTGGCCGCCGGGGTCGGCGGTGTTCAGCCCCTCCCATCCCGTGCAGAAGATGCTCCAGCCGCCACGCTCCACCGGCTCCTTGCTGGCCCGGCGCTGCACCACCGTGCCCCAGTCGCTGCTCTGGTAATCGACGTTCAGGCCGAGATGCACCAGCATGTCGCGCGTGACCAGGCAGAACGCCTCCAGCCACGGGTAGTCGGTGGGGGAGATGATGACGACGCGCTCGCCCTTGTAGCCGGCCTCGGCGACCAGCTTCTTGGCGGCCTCCATGCTGCGCGGGCCGGTGATGGCGTCCAGGCCGATATCGGTCGCGGCCGGGGCGCCGGGCGTGAAGACGCCGACGCCGGTTTTGTAGGTGCTGGTCTCCTCGCCATAGGCGGCCTGCATGAACTCGATCTGGCTTACCAGGTGCAGCACGGCCTGGCGCATCTTCACGTTGTCGAACGGTGGTTGCAGCTCGTTGAAGCGGATGATCTGGATGGCGCCGATGCTGGTCATCGGCACGACCTTCACGCCGCGCATCGCGCGCAGCCGCGGCAGCAGGTCGGCGATGGGGGTCTGCCACCAGTCCTCCTCCCCGGTTTGGATCGCGGCGGCGGCGGTGGCGGCGTCGGGGACGATGTTCCACTCCACGCGGTCAAAGTAGGCGCGCTTGCCGCCGGCGGTGAAGTCCGGCGCCTCCTGCCGGGGCTGGTAGCCGTCGAAGCGCGCATAGGCGGCCAGCGACCCCGGCGTCCACTCGTCGCGCAGGAAGCGGAACGGGCCGGACCCGGTGAAGTCGGTGATCTGCGTGAAGGCGTCGGTCTGCGCCACCCGTTCCGGCATGATGAAGCACACGTTGGCGGCGGGCTTGGCGAGGGCGCTGACCAGCAGGGGGAACGGCGTCTTGAGCTTCATCACGAAAGTGCTGTCGTCCGGGGCGGACATGCCCTCCATCGCGATCGCCAGGCGCTGGCCGAAGCCGTCGCGCCTGGTCCAGCGGTTGATGGAGGCCGTGCAGTCCCGGCCGCGCACCGGCGTGCCGTCGTGGAACCGCAGGCCGTCGCGCAGGCGGAAGGTCCAGGTGAGCTTGTCGTCCGACAGCGTGTAGCCTTCGCACATCTGCGGCTGCGGCGTCAGCTTGGCGTCCACGCCGAACAGGGTGTCGTAGATCAGGAAGCCGTGGTTGCGGGCGACGGTGGTGGTGGTCCAGATCGGGTCGGCGTTCGCCAGGTTGCCCTCGGGGATGAACCGCAGCGTGCGGGCGCTGGCGCCCTGTGCGAGGGAGGGGCGGGGCAGCGCGCCGGCCAGGGCGGCGCCCGCGCCGCCGGCCAGGAGAGTGCGTCGTTTCATTGGGGGCATCCTTGTTGGGTCGCGCTGTTGGATTGCACTGCCACAAGCAAGCAGGGTGCCAGGCTGCCGCTGCCGCAACCGGGATGCAGGTACGGCCAACGCACACCGTGGAGGCCGCCTCTGCTCCCTCTCCCGG
>CAXTAT010000035.1:52845-55712 GCA_964242415.1 uncultured Acetobacteraceae bacterium | reverse complement strand
CAACAATCTGTCGCTTGAACTCCGGCGAATACGGGTGACGGGTGATGGGCATGGAGTGAGGCTGATCCGTCCCATTTGGGTCTTGACCCGCTCACGTTACTGTCTCGGATGCCTGAGAGCAACCCACTACCGAAACGTGCTTTGATGTCTCGCCGGGGTGCCTTGCTGAGGTATGCCTCAGCAGGATGCTGCCACCTTGCGGCTCCTAGCAGCGACGCTAGGTCAGGCCCGGCATAAAGAGGCGCGTCGTTGCCAAGCCTCGCACATATTTTCGGTAAATGAGTTATAGCTCCGCCGTGCGTAGGAACAAAACTGGAACATTGTGGTTGATTGTGCCAATGCGCTGCCTCGGACAGGGGCAACGCGCCTGTTTCGGAGTTGCACGCAATTGCGGATGTTGCCATCGTGGGCCGGCAGGCCGAGGATCGTGCGATGACCAATACATACCGGAGTGTCTGTGTCCTACTGGTTGTCGTCGGCGTAACCTGGCGCCAGCCCGCAGCGGCGCTGGAACGCTGGACCCCCGACCAAAATAGATGCAACGAACAGCCTAACACCCTCGCCATCGTCACCTGCATTCAGAACAGGACCAAGTTCTGGGACGGGCGCTTGAACCAAGCCTACAAAGCCGTCACCACGATGTTTCAGGACCCCGAGATGAAAGACCGGCTTGCACCTCTACAGGCCGCTCAGCGAGAATGGGTCAAGTACCGGGATGCGAATTGCATCGGCTACCATGGTTCCGAGCAAGGTACTATCCGGCAAATCGAGGTTGCCAACTGCTTGCTCGAAATGACGCAAAACCGCGCGATTGAACTTCAGGGAGAAGGGCCGCAGTAGGGCGACGCCCAACAATAAGTGTGTCGCGTCGGTGACCTTGGCTCTATATGTGAACAAGCGCTGTACCGGGACCTCCCTTGAAAGCGAATGCAATGATTTCACAACACGAATTGGCGGACAGGTGGGGTCCCGGCTGGGCGCTTGTTCAGCCCCATGCCGAGCTTAAGCAGACCTCTGCGGGTTTGCGCGCAGATGAAAAGCCGAGCAGGCTTGCGCGGCCTTCAATTGAATAAAGTTTCGAAGACCGTTGTCCGCCTTTCCGTGTGAGGCATCTTTCATCCACGGCGGGTCGTCATCTTGGTGTGGAGCTTGTACTGCACGCTTTCTGCTCTGACCTTTACGGTTCCGTGCCTGATCGGGAGCCGTCATTGCGAGCCGGCTTCGGCACGGCAATCCAGGAGGCGCGGGCCGCAATTCCGGTCTTCCAACACCTGGATTGCCGCATCGCAAGCGCTCCTCGCGATGACAGATGGGGGGCGATGACGGATGGGGCAGTGACGAGGGACGAGCCGACAGGGCGATCAGAGCAGAGGGCGGTTGCTATTACCAAGGAATAATAGCGCCAGCCTGGTCAAAGAAACCGCCGCTGTCCGCAGCCCGCAAGCCGTTGAGCACCGCCACGATATCCTGCGCCGCCTCCCCCGCCGGCCGCACGTCCAGGCCGGACTTGGAGAACGGAGCCGAAAGCGGCGTCGCCACGGTCCCAGGATGCAATGCTACGCAGATGCTGTCCGGGTTGGCCCGGCGCAACTCCACCGCCGCCGTCCGCACCAATTGGTTCAGCGCGGCCTTGGCCGCTCGGTAGCTGTGCCAGCCGCCCAGCCGGTTGTCGCCGATGCTGCCGACACGGGCCGACAAGGTCGCAAACACCGCCCGGCCCCGGCGCGGCAGCAGCGGACAGAAGTGCTTCATCAGCAGCGCCGGGCCGATGGCATTGATGGCGAAGGCGTGCGCCATGTGCGCCGGGTCTATGCTGCGCAGGCTGCGCTCGGGTTGGTAACGGCCGTCGTGCAAAAAGCCCGTGGCGTCCAGCAGCAGCCGCAGTTCGCCCGCCTCCGCCACCCAGGCTGCCGCAGCGGCGATGCTGGCCTCGTCCAGCAGGTCCAGCGGCGGCGTGCTGCTCCGTCCCAGGCCGATCACGCGGCCGTATGCGCCCCCAGCCTCCAACGCCGCCAGCAACGCCGCGCCCAGGCCACCCCCGGCCCCGACGACGGCGGCCAGGTCTACCACAGGCCCAGTCCTACCAAGGGAACGGGTTGACCCCGATCAGGTGCAGGTGCCCGCCCAGCATCAACGCATACGCCCCCGCCCCGGCCCCCAGCCGCCATAGGCCAATCCCAGGCACGTCCATCCGTGCCCGCCCGGACAAGATCGCCGCGAACGGCACCACGGATGTCCGCCGTGCGAACACGTCCCACGCCGCGCTGCCCAGCACGCGCCGCCGCTTGGCGTCGATGGACAGTGCCCCGGCGACTGAAACGACCAGCATCGCGCCAAAGAACAGCAACGACGCCCAGTCGCCATTGCCGACCAGGTGCAGCGCCGACCACAGCGCCACGCCCATCAGGAATGGATGCCGCGTGACCTGCACGATGCCGCGCGGCGCCTGCGCCACCAGGCCCTCCTGCGCCACGGATGTCGGGTTGGGCGTGCTCAATCCCACCACAACCAGCAGGAACGCCGGCAGCATCAGGAGCAGCATGACTGGCTTCCACGACACCAGCATGCCCCAGGTTTCCAGGTAGGGCGCATCCTTATACGACACGATCAGCCAGATCAGCGCCGCCACGGACGCGACGGAGAAGGCCACCATGTAGCGGTTCAGGCCCATTGCGCGAACGATGCGGTCCCGGGCCGTGGTGCCGGACACGCCGATGTGGATGCCGATGAAGGCAAGGGCCGACAGGAACAGGGAGATCATGGTTGCTATAAGTGATCCGTTTCGCCGGGAGGGCAACCGTGTTCCCTCGCCCTCCGGGCAGGGCGATCGCATATGCGGCGAGGTGTCGCCTCTTCTCCCTCTCCCG
>CAXTAT010000035.1:0-52745 GCA_964242415.1 uncultured Acetobacteraceae bacterium | reverse complement strand
TGGGAGAGGGAGAAGGAAGCGTCCTGTTGCGGCGTCAGTTCTGCATTCGCGCGCCCAGCACGAAACCGAATAGGCCGAGCAGCACGATGCCTAGGACGGTTTGTATGCTGGACATCAATTGGCCGAGCAGCCCGCAGGCCTTCGAGGTCAACTCCCCGGTTCCGACCGTCGTCATCGAGTCGAGGCTAAACAGCAGGTAGTCGATCACCCCAAGCCGCACGCCCGCCGCGGCCGGGTCCCGCGGCACCAGGGCACCCGTCAGCCAGTATGCCAGCGCGAACGCCAGGAGCACGACGGCCAGGGTGCGGAACACCCGCCACAGGCTGTCGCCATAGTCGCAGATGGCCTCCGCGCTGACATCGGCCAGCCAATGCAGGCCCGGCCGCACCGCGGCACGCGGCTCGCGCCGGGCCAACGCCGCACGGGCGCGCTGGGCAGATAGCCGCTTGCCCATGCGCCGGCGCCGCAGGAAGGCCCAGCGGACATCCTCGCCGAGGCCCAGGGTGCGGAAGTTCTGCTCCAATACGATGTAGCCCTCGCAGGCCGCCTCGAACTCCCCGGCAGCCTCCTCGCCGATCATGCCGCCAAGCTGGTGCGCCTGCATCCGGGTACGATCGAGCCAAGCCCCGGCGAACCGGGCCTGGTGCAGGTTGCAGCTTGTCAGCACCACGTGCGGCATCACGGCGCCGGCCAGGTCGGCGCCGGCCAGGTTGGTGCCGTCCAGCACCACGTCGCGCAGGATGGCGCCACGCAGGCGGGCGCCGGCCAGGTTCGCCCGCCGCAGCGTCGCCCCCGTCAGGTCCGCCGCCGTCAGGTAGGCGTCGCTGCAATGCGCCTCGTCCAGCCGGGTGCGGCGGAACTGCGCCCGCTCGGCCTCGATCCCCTCCAGCTTGGCGCCCCAGAGATCAGCCCCGGACAGGTCCGCCCCGTCCATCACCGCGCCGGAGAAGTTGGCGAAGCGCAGCCGGGCGCCGGCCAGCACGGCGTCCTCCAGCAGCGACCTGCTGAAGTCGGCCTCGCCGGCGTCAACGTCGGTCAGGGTGCCGCCGATCAGGTCGGCGTCCTGCAGGTTCGCCTCCTCCAGCCGCGCCTGGTGCAGCACGATGCCGCTGCAGGAGGCCCGGCTGAAATCGGCTCCTCCCAGGTCGGCGCCCGACAGGTCCGCCCCACGCAGGCTGGCGCCGGCCAGGCTGCAATCAGCCAACCGGAGGCCGCCACGCCCGGCGTCCCACCACGGCGCACCCTGCACGCGGTCGCCCAGGCCGGCCGCCGACACATCAGCGCCATCGAAGGCGCCGGGCTGGTCGTGTAGGGACTGGTCGTGTAGGGACTGGTCGTGTGGAGCTTGGTCGTGTCGAAGCTGGCCCGGCTGGGATTGCCCAGCCAGCAGCAGCAGGGCCTCAGTCGCATCCGCCTTGCCTTCGCTGGCGCGGGCCGGTGGACGCCCGGCCCGTGCCTCCCGGGGCGGCTCGGCGTTCAACGTGCGGCTGCCGCGCCCGGCGCCAGGGCCTCGATCTGGGTCAGCAGCCTGGTGAAATCGATAGGCTTGGGATGGTAGTCATCGCATCCCGCCGCCAACGCCTTATCGCGGTCGCCGGACATGGCATGGGCGGTCAAGGCGATGATGGGGATGCCTGCCGTGGCAGGCTCGGACTTCAACGCGCGGGCGACGGACCAGCCATCCAGCACCGGCAGGTTCATGTCCAGCAGCATCACGTCGGGCAGGTCCGCCCGTGCACGGTCGGCGCCAGCCTGCCCATCGGTTGCCACCGTCACGTCATAGCCGCGCCGGGTCAGCCGCCGCGACAGGAAATCCCATATCTCCTCATGGTCCTCGACCAGCAGCAGCCGCATGTCTAAATCCTGCAAAATGGGGTCATGGCAATGTGGCCTCAGTTGCAGCATGTGGGGGCGTGAGCGTGCGAAGTTCACCGGCAAGCTGGCGCAAATCGGTTTTTCCCTTGCTCAACACCCGGCTCGCACCGCCAAGCTGCCGCCGCTCATCCGCGTCCAGGTCGCGCGCAGTCAGCACGACGACGGGAATGTCGCCGCAGCCGGGCCGCCCGCGCAGCTCGTGCAGGAAGGTGAAGCCATCCATGACCGGCATCGTGAGGTCGAGCAGGATGAGCTGCGGCGGTGCCGTCGCCACCACGTCCAGGGCTTCCTGCCCGTTGCCCGCCTCGGACACCGTCCAGCCGTTGCGGGTCAGTACGGTCCGCAGGCGCGCCCGGGCGGCGGGGTCGTCGTCCACCACCAGGATGTCCCCGGCGTCCCCGTGGAACCGTTCCATCACCTGTTTCAAGCGGTCCCACTCGACCGGCTTCAGCACGGTCTCGACCGCGCCGAGCGAGGCGCCTAGCCCCGGCTCGTTGACGAACGTCACCATGACCACGGGGATCAGCGCCAGCGCCGGGTCGGCCTTCAGGGCGGTCAGCACGGACCAGCCATCCATTTTCGGCATCATCACGTCCAGCAGGATCGCGCGGGGATGCAGGATGCGCGCCAGTTCAATGCCGGCCTTGCCGTCCGGCGCGGTGCGGACGGCAAAGCCCTCGCGTTCCAGGAAGCGGATCAGCAGGTCGCGCTGCGACGGGTCGTCGTCGATGACAAGCACCAGGTGCTGGCTGGCCTCGACGTGCTCCGCGGGGACGTCTTCCGGCATCTGGTCCGGCAGAACTGCCGGAACCCGGATGGTGAAGGTGGAGCCGACGTTCTCCGTGCTGGTGACGGTCACATCCCCGCCCAGCAAGCGGCAGAACGCCCGGGTGATCGCCAGGCCCAGCCCGGTGCCGCCGAACTTGCGGGTGGTGGAGTTGTCGGCCTGGGTGAACCGCTCGAACAGCTTGGCGAGTTGCGCGGGCGTCATGCCGATGCCGCTGTCGGTCACGCTGAGCACCACGTCGCCGTCCGTGCGGGAGGCGTGCAGGATGATCTGGCCGTTCTCGGTGAACTTCGCGGCGTTGCTGACCAGGTTGAACAGGCACTGGCGCAGCTTCACCTGGTCGGTGTGCATCGTGCCCAGGCCGGGGTCCGCCTCGATGGCCAGCGTATTGCCCTTCTGGCCCACCAGCGCCCCGACCGTGTTGGCGACGTCCTGCACCAGGGCTGCGACCTCGAACGTCTCGGCGTAGGTCGTCATCCGGTCCGCCTCGATCTTCGACAGGTCCAGCACGTCGTTGATCAGGCTCAGCAGGTGGCGGGCGTTGCTCTGTATCTTCTGCACGTCGCCCAGCAGCGCCTTGTCGCCGCCATCCTCCAGCTCCTCCTCCAGCATCTCGCTGTAGCCGATGACGGCAGATAGGGGTGTGCGCAATTCGTGGCTCATGTTGGCCAGGAACTGGCTCTTGGCGCGGTTGGCGGCCTCGGCAGTCTCCTTGGCGGCGCTTAGCTCCTCCTCGGCCCGCTTGCGCTCGGTGATGTCGGTATGGCTGCCGACCCACTCGCGCACCTGGCCGTCGTCGTCCGCCAAGGGCACGCCGCGCGCTTCCATTATGCGCCACTCGCCATCGGCCCGGTGCAGCCGGTGCTCGGCCTCATAGGCACGACGCTCCGCCACTGCATGCCGCCACAGGTCCAAGGTCGCATCACGGTCATCCGGGTGGATGGCCTGCTGCCAGCCGAACCCGGCGTACTCCGTCTCCGTCTGCCCGGTGAAAGCGGTCCAGCCCAGTTGCAGCCCGGTGAACTCGCCGCCGGGGTCGGCGGTCCAGACGATGTTGGCGCTGGTCTCGATCAGGATGCGGAACCGCTCCTCGCTCTCGCGCAGGCGGCGCTCGGCGCGCTTGCGGATCGTGACGTCGGCGACGACCAGGCCCGCGCCGGCGGCCTCGCCCCTGCGTCCCGACGGTAGCGGGAAGAAGCCGAACTGGAACTCGCGCACCTGCGTCGGGTCGATGCGGCTGGGCACCGCCACGTCCACGTTGGCCGAGGTGCGCCCGGCGGACAGCACTTCCTGCATCCGCGGCTCCAGCGTGTCGCGCGTGCCGGGCAGGATGTCCCACAGGTTGCTGCCCACGTCGGCGTCCAGCACCCGCTCGGCCATGCCGGCCAGGGCGCGGTTCATGTGTTGGACGTGCAACGCCGGGTCGAGGAAGCCGAGGCCGATCGGCGCATTGTCCAGCACGCTGGTCAGCAGGGCCGCGCTGGCCCGCGCCGCCCGGCGCCGGCGCCAGGCCAGCAAGGCCAAGGCTGCAAACGCCGCCAGGACGGCCAGGGCGGCCAGGGCGGACAGCAGCGGGATCTTCAATGCCTGAGCGCGGTCGTCGAAGTCGATCTGGTTATGGGCCGTCGCCTCTAGCCGGGCGACGGCGGTCCGGACGTTATCCATCGACGCCTTGTCCACGCCGGTCCGGATCAGCGCGATGGCGCCCTCCAGGCCCTCCGTACGGCGTGCGCCGATCACCTGGCTGGCGAAGCTGCGCTTCACCGTCACGAGGTCTGCCAGACCCCGCGCCTCGGCCCCGGCCGCGCTGACCGCGGCAGTCTGGGCGTCCAAGTCCGCCTCGGCCTTGTCATACGGTTCGAGATAGGACGGTGTGCCGGTCAGGGCGAAGCCGCGCTCGCCGGTTTCCAAGTCCTTCAGGCTGGACAGCAGGCGCTCAGCCGCGACGAGGACGTGGTTCTGGTTGACGATGAAATCGCGGCTGCGCTGCGCGGCGACCAGGGACCAGGCCGCCAATCCCAGACCGACCAGCAACAGGATGCCCGCGGCAACGTTGAGCCATCCGAAGCCTTGCGAGGCATCCTGGCCGTGCAGCGCACCATCCTGGCTGATTGTCTGGTCCATCCGGCCATGCCCTTGGGGAGCAGTTACTACGCGGCGTTCACGCTTGCGTTCCCCCCGGTGTCTACCCCAAACCTGGGTGTCCGTCCCAAACCTGGCCCAAACCTGGCGTTACGCCGCCACCGGCTCGGCCCGCCGGGCAGACACCGCCTTGACCAGCGCGGCCAGCTCGCCCATCGACAGAACGATGGTTTCCTGGTCCCCGCCCGACCGCAGCGCGGCCAGCATGGGGCTGGCGCCCTCCGCACGCCACAGACAGACCACCACCGCGGCGTTCGGCATCAACCGCACGATACGCTTGAGCAGGTAGCGGATGCCGCTGGCGTTGCTGCCCTGGTCCAGCACGGACAGGCAGCACAGCCGGGCGGCGCCCAGGTCACGGCCGGCCTGGCTCGCGCCCAGCACCTGGTTAGCCAGGCACTCCGCGCCGAACCCCGCCCCGCGCAGCACCTGCATCGCCATCGTCGCGGCCAGGTCGTCCAGCGGCCCGCGCCCGGGGATGCAGACAATGCTGCCCTCGGCGTGCCAGGCCGGCGCGGCGGGTCCCTGGCCCGCCTGCCCCAGCCCGGCCAGCAGGGCGGCGACCTGGTTGTGGATGGCCTCCAGTTGCTCGAACGCCAGTGCGTCACGCGACAGGTCGGCCTGGGCCAGGCGGAGGCCGGGCAGCGCCACATGGTCATAGTAGTCGGGCAGGGAGGCGGCGGCGACCGCCCGGGCGGCCTGCCGGGCCAGTTCGGCGCCGTTGCCCTCGATGGCGCGCTGATAGAAGATTTCCGGCGGGTCGAGCGGCGGCTGGTCACCCAGCATCACGTCCAGGAAGGCCAGCGGCTCCACGTGGCGGCCGATCACCACCAGGCACACCGTGAGCGGCGTGGCGATCAGCAGTCCCACGGGACCCCACAGGAACGCCCAGAACGCCGCCGACAGGATCACCGCCAGGGGCGACAGGCCGGTGTTATGGCCATACAGCAACGGCTCGATCACCTGGCCCATCACCATGTCGCTGGCGATGAACAGCAGCAGCACGACCAGCGCGAAGGACCAGCCCGGCGCCACCGCCAGCGCCAGCAGCAGCGGCGGCACGACGGCGATGAAGCTGCCGACGAACGGCACGAAGCGCATCAGGCCCGCGAGGATGCCCCACAGCACCGGGTTCGGCAGCCCGACCCACCACAGCCCCATGCCGATGAACGTGCCGAAGCCGGTGTTCAGCGCCAACTGGATTAGGAAGTAGCGGGACAGGCGGCGGGCGGCGTCGTTCATCGCCAGGATGGTGCGGTGCAGGTCCTGCCGGCCGACCAGGCGCACCAGGCGGTCCCGCAGGTCCTCCCGCGACATCAACACGAAGATCAGGAACACCACGACCACGCCCAGCGTCGCCAGCGGGCTGAACAGCGGCGTCACCACGGTACGGGCGACATACAGCGCGGTCGCCGCATCAACGCTCGTGGCTGGGGCCACGGCGGCCGGCGCTGCGGGGAGGGCCGCGGCGGCAGGCGCGCCGCCGCCCATGCCGCCCATGCCCATGCCGCCTATGAAGGACTGGATGGTGGCGTTCAGCCGTTCGAGCAGCTCGCCACCCACGCTCAACGACACCACTTTTTGCTGAATGGTTGCCTGATAGCTGGGCAGGCTGCCCACCAGTGCCGTCACCTGCCCGGCCACCACGGCGCCGATGCCGAAGATGATCGCGAACGCCAGGGCGACGGCGATCAGCACCGAGGGCGCCTTCCCGAGCCGCGCCCGCTGCAGCAGCACGACGATGGGCGCCAGCACGAAGGCCAGCAGCGCCGCCAGCACCAGCGGCACCAGCAGCGGGCGCCCGAAGTAGAGCGCCGCCACCAGGACAGCGGCGGCATTCAGCGCCGCAAGGCCGGTGCGCGCCGGGACGGGCAGCGGGACGGGGATCGTGGCGGCGTCGAGATTGTCCGCTTGGGATGACGGCATGAGGGGTCCTTTGTGGCCGCCGGGGCAGGTGTTGGCGTAGGCGGGCAAGAGGTGGCCCGTCCCACACCTGGATGCAATCGCCGCACCCGGCTATCACGGGGCACGGATGGCATGGGTCCGCGGTGCGGCAGGCAGGGGCGCAGGGTGACGAAGGTATTGCTGGTCGAGGATCACGAGGAACTGTGGGAATTCCTGTCCCGCCGCCTGCGCCGCCACGGGTTCGAGGTCGTGCTGGCGCATGACGGGCAGCAGGCTTTGGACCAGGTGCGGGCGGAGCAGCCGGATGTCGTGCTGCTGGACATGGACCTGCCGGTGATGGACGGCTGGACCGTGGCGCGCACGGTGCGGGCGGACCCTGTGGTGGGCGAGGGGGCGATCGCGGGCGTGCCGATCATCGCGCTCACGGCGCATGCGATGGCCGGGGACCGGGCGAAGGCCATCGCCGCCGGGTGCGACGACTATCATGCCAAGCCCGTCGAGTTCCCGCGCCTGCTGATGCAGATCGACGACGCCCTGCTGAAGCGCGAGGAGGCCGGGCCGGGATGATGGCGGCTGCCCTGTGCCGGGACGATTGCGCCGCTGCACCTGAGCAGCCGCTGTCATTGCGGGCCGGCTTCGGCGCGGCAGTCCAGGGAGGCACAGGCTGCGTTTTGGTTTTGCGGCCCCTGGATTGCCGCGTCGCAAGTGCTCCTCGCAATGACAACTGGGACGATGGCAAGCGGGGCAGTGACCAGCGGGGACGGTTGGCGTGGCCCTGAGCGCAAGGCACGGTCCGACCCCGTGAACGAGCGATCATGAACGACCTGTGGCCCCGGGCGCTGAACCTGCGGGCGGACCTGGTGTTCGCCGTGGGCATCGTGCTGGCCGTGCTGGTGACTGTGCACGTCCTGCTACGCAAGCGCGAGGTGGACTCGGCTGTCGGCTGGATCGGGCTGGCGTGGTTCGCGCCGGTGGCGGGGACGGTCGCCTACTTGCTGCTGGGCATCAACCGGGTGCAGCGCCGCGCGCAGCACGAGCGACCGTCCAGAGCGCGGCGCGGCGAGGACTCCCGGCCGGCGCCGGGCGACGACGAGCACCTGGACCCGCTGCGCCGCGGCATCGGCCGCATCACCGCGCGGCCGGTGCTGCCGGGCAATGCCGTCCAGGTGCTGAACGATGGCGACGAGGCCTACCCGCCGATGCTGGACGCCATCGCCGCCGCACGGCGCAGCGTCGGGATGACCACCTTCATCTTCCATGACGACCAGTGGGGCGCCCGGTTCGTCGCGGCGCTGGCGGCGGCGCAGGCGCGCGGGGTCGAGGTGCGGGTGCTGATCGACGGCGTGGGCGGCGGGTGGCTGCTGTCGCGGGCCTACCATGCGCTGCGGCGGCAGGGGGTGCCGGCCGAGCGCTTCATGCACTCGCTGCTGCCGTGGCGGATGCCGTTCTTCAACCTGCGGACGCATAAGAAGCTGCTGGTGCTGGATGGGCGGCTGGCGTTCACGGGGGGCATGAACATCTCCGACGCCAACGTGATGGCGACGCACCCGAAGGCGCCGGTGCAGGACACGCATTTCCGGGTGGAGGGGCCAGTGGTCGGGCAGCTCATGGAGAACTTCGCGCAGGACTGGATGTTCGCGGCGAACGAGGAGCTGCGCGGCGACGCCTGGTATCCGGTCCTGGCCGAGGCGGGCGAGGCATCAGCGCGGGTGCCGGCGCGGGTCATCGACAGCGGGCCGGACCAGGACCTGGAGAAGATCGAGTTCGCCGTCATGCAGGCCGTCGCCTGCGCGCGGGAGTCGGTGCAGGTGATGACGCCGTACTTCCTGCCGGACGGGCGGCTGCTGACGGCGCTGGCGCTGGCGGCGATGCGCGGGGTGGCGGTGGACGTGGTGGTGCCGGAGTGGAGCGACCACCGCTTCGTCGATTGGGCGAGCCGGGCCAACGTCGGGCCGCTGCTGCGGGAGGGCGCGCGGGTCTGGCGCTGCCCGCCGCCGTTCCGGCACAGCAAGGCGATGGTGGTGGATGGCGAGTGGTGCCTGGTGGGGAGCTGCAACTGGGACATGCGGTCGTTCCGGCTGAATTTCGAGCTGTGCCTGGAGATGTATGACCGGGATTTGGCCGGGTCGCTGCAGGCGCTGATGCAGCGGAGCCGTGGCCCGGCGCTGACGCAGGCGGTGCTGGACCGGCGGTCGTTTCCGCGGCGGCTGCGGGATGCGGGGGTGCGGCTGCTGCTGCCTTATATCTGATGGCGGCCTTTGTCTGATGGCGCCCGATCCCTGATGGCGGCCGTGGCGCTTGTGCCGGTGACCGAGGGGGATGGCGTGCTGATCGACCTTCGGTATGCGACGGCGAATAACCTGACGGGCCGGGCCATCTACCTGCGGCCGGTGGCGATGCTGCGGCCGGAGGCGCATGCCATGCTGCGGGTTGCCGGGGTGCGGGCGTTGATGCTGGGATTGCGGCTGCGGGTGTTCGACGCGTTTCGGCCGATGGAGGCGCAGTGGGCGTTGTGGCGGGCGTTGCCTGATCCTCAGTTTGTGGCTGACCCGGCGCAGGACCTTGGACTGCATCCGCGTGGGGCGGCAGTAGATGTGACCCTGGTGGACGTGGCGAGCGGGCGGGACCTTGATATGGGGACCGGCTTTGACGCTATGGCGCCGCAGTCGGCGCATGCGGCGCTGGATATTGCGGCGGAGGCTGTGCGCAACCGGGCGTTGCTGCTGGGGATCATGGCGGCGGCAGGGTGGGAGCATATCGAAGCCGAGTGGTGGCACTATCAGGTGCCGGGTGGAGCGGGGTTGCCCTCGTTGTGGGCGGGGGATGTGGCGGGAGGGCCAATGTAGGGGGGTGTGGCGGAGCGCCTTTCGTGGGTCCGCGGCGCCGGCCGGTGGCGGATGGCACTTTGCTGCTCCGACCTGCGGGGTTGGTGGGGTGGCGCAGGATCATGGCGATGGTTCTGGCCGGGTCCTCCGGCGGGCCGATGGCGGAGTAGACGGGGCCGGGCTGCGTGCGGGGGACGAGCGTGCGCTGGTCCGGTGAGGGATCGGGGGAGCGCGGGGTGGCATCACGCCTGGGTGCCTGCGGGCCGGCGCTGGGCTGGGGGACGGCGCTTGGGACGGCGGCCCGGGCGTGGAGCTGCCTGATGTCCTCAGGCGTGCGGCGCTTCCAGGGGCGGGCGCCGGGGAGGGCTGCCAGGCCGAGGTCGCGGCAGAGTTCGGTGATGATGTCGGCGACCGGGCGGGTGGTGATGTCGTCGTCGAGGTCGGGGGCTTCGAGGCGGTCGCGCAGCTCGGCGCGCAGGGCTTCGGCGCCGGGGCGGTCGGCGGTGGCTGATGGGCGCTGGATGGCGTCCTCGACCTCGCGGAGGATGCGGCGGCGGGCGGCGGCGCGGGTCCGGGCCGGGTCGTGGGCGGGCTGGAGGGGGGCGGGCTGGACGGGTTGGGCGAGGCTGCGCGCGAGGAGGATGCTGCGGCGGACGGCTCGGGCGATGCGGTCGAAGGCGGTGGCGAGGGGGATGAGGGCGTCTGGCGCGGGTTGGGCGGTGGTGTCTTGGGGTGCGGAGGCGGCGGGGTGCTGGGCGGCGTGGGCCTGGGTGGTTGCTTGGCCGTGCAGGAGGCGGGCGAAGCCGGCGCCCATGGTGATGAGGTCGTGCAGGACCTCGCCGTAGCCGTGCGGGTCTGCGGCGTGCTGGCCGGGGTCGTCTGGCGGCGGGGTGGGGGATGGCTGGGCGGACATGAACGGAACAAGAACATTGTTGGGGTTCGAGGTCAAGGGTGGCATGGGCTGGGTGGTGGTCTGGTTTGGCGTTCAGCGTCTGCTCCGGCTAGGCGCGCTTCAACTCGGTCCAGCACGCCGTCGCGCTTGACTGCCGCCAACGGGTCACGACCCGCCGGCAACTCGGGTCAGGGGTGCATCCGAGTGCCCTTAGTGACCCTGTCCACGAGCTTCTTGTCCTCGCGCACGGCCAGGCCGACGACGTTCATGGCTTTGGGCGGGTATTGGCGCACCGCGGCGCGGTTGGCGGCGTCGTGGCCGGTGGTGGTCATGTCCTCGATGTGAAGGGACAGGCGGACGCCGCGATCCATCGCGCGGCGGTAGATGGTTTTGAGGGTGTCGGCGTCGGCGCTCAGCACGATCATGGGCTGGATGACGAGGGGGTTGTAGGTGTTGCCGGCTGCGTCCTCGTAGAGTTCGCCGAGCAGGCCCTCGCTTGCGTCGACGATGCCGTTGGTCAGGAAGGCGGTCGCGTTCAGCTTTTGCCAGGTGGCGAGGTCGTCACGGATGACGAGGGCGTGTCCTGCCTTGGGCGGGAGCGGACTACAAGCCCATTATAACAAACAATATTACCGTAATGATGTGGTCTATGAAATTGAATGATTGCAAGCCTATGCAAATCTACGATACTCCGACCGGACCAAAATGACCATCGTACGCTACACGGTTTAAAGCAAGGCGGTTTAGACACCTAACTCTGACAGCACCCTCCGCTATGGGGCTGCCAAACAAAGCGAGGTTAGGTATCATTTTCGCATTCTCGTAATCAGCTAAGCTAGTATGATTTAGATATACAGCGACATGTCTATTGGACATGCCTAGTTGTGTTTCGAACGGATGACTCCCAGTTCGAAGCAAGCTAAAGTACGAAGGGTAGCTCAGTCCATCAAAACCTGCTGACAGAGCTGCGTAAGCTAGTTCTCTTGTGATTTCGTAAGAATGCTTTCCAGCAAGGAAGAGCATATGAACAGCCAAATCAAGACTCTCAAACTCCGTGACGCCCGTCTCTGGCAGCAAGTAGTTCAAGTTGAGCAATTTTAGCGGTTTGATTACATTAAGAGTTGCAATGTACAAGTCGTCTTCCGCTGTTGCACGACATTCATGAATACAGACCTCAACATCCTGGGATGCATACATCACCGAAAGAATGGCAGAGTCCAATCGTCCATACTCAGATCGTAATGAAGGCGGGCTATCGTACTCGGAACTTTTTGACGGATGCTTGGGACCCACCCTAAGCCGGTAGAATACATCAATCGGGTCAAAGGTTATGACCGGATACTCTTTAACGATCCGCTCAACGATGCGCTGCCTCTTTACGAGCTCTTGCAAATCCTTTAGCGGCTCGATCTCGCCGACCATCCACAATCTTGGCCCATAATGGAATATGCAGGCGCCAATAGTTTGTTTTAGCAACTGCACATCGGGCGCCAGCCAAGAGGGTGGATTAATCCCGCGCTGGTTTGTATAATTAAGTTGAAGCGTAGGAGCCGCGCCGTACTTCGTTCGTCGCATAGTGCCAAGCACGAAGAAACGATAAGCGACATGCTCTATTGTTTTCTTCGTGAGCTTGCGGCCGGTTGTAGAGTGGCAATGCACGCACTGGTTACGATTTTCTAGGCCAAACCGTTCTGCGTCCAATCTAAGTCCTTGGTCGCTGAAGCAGTTAGAGCATAGTGGAGTCTCTTCTAGATCGTTCAACTACAAAACTCTTTTCATAGGATTATACCGTGAGAACAACTTCTCGGCGTTCTGTCGCAAGCTTGGCCCTTTGAGAGCATTCATTCCGGGCTGGATCAGGACAGCCCGACCCAGCCTTCATCAGAAACTTCCGGCTACCCGCAGCGCGACCACCCGCAATCATGGCAAGTCAAGCAAGCCCCCTCCTTCTGCACCCCCGGCTGGTTGCACTTCGGGCACATCGACCCCAACGCCAGCATTTTCCCGCCCGTTGCCTTGACGACCACCGGCACTCCCTCCGGAGGCGGCAGGAAACCGGTGCCGATCATGTGCTGCTCCAGGATGCCGCCGATGGCGGCGATCAGCGACGGCACATAGCGGCCCTCGCTCCACTGGCCGCCGCGCGGGTCGAAGATGCCTTGCAGCTCCTCGGCGACGAAGCCCACGTCGCCGCCGCGGCGGAATACCGCCGAGATCATCCGGGTCAGCGCCACCACCCAACTGAAATGCTCCATGTTGGCCGACGAGATGAACACCTCGAAGGGACGCAAACGCCCGTCCTCCTCAATGTCGTTGATCGTGATGTACAGCGCGTGCTCGGCGTCCGCCCACCGCAGCTTGTAGGTGCTGCCAGTCAGCTTCGAGGGCCGCTTTGGTGGGGCGTGCATGACCGCGGGCACCGGGGCTGGCGGCGGGGCGGGTACGGGCGCGGCCTGGGTCGGGGTGGCGGATAGCACGGAGCCGGTGATCAGGTTGGGACGGTACGTCGTGCAGCCCTTGCAGCCGCTGCGGTAGGCGTCGCGGTACACCTGCTGGAAAGACTGGAAGTCGATGTCCTCCGGCACGTTGACCGTCTTGCTGATCGCGCTGTCCACGTGGCGCTGCAGCGCGGCCTGCATGCGGATGTGCTCGGACGGCGCCAGGGTCTGCGCGGTGACGAAGTGCTCCGGCAGGTCGGCGTCGGCGCCGAACTTGGCGCGGTACAGGCGCACCGCGTAGTCCTCGACCAGCTCCTCGCGCTTGCTGCCGTCCCGCTCCGTCACCTTGCGGGTGTAGCTGTGGGCGAATACTGGCTCGATACCGGAAGAAACGTTGTCGGCCAGCAGGGAGATCGTCCCGGTCGGCGCGATGCTGGTCAGCAGCGCGTTGCGGATGCCCTGCGCGCCGATCAGCTCGCGCACGTCCGGGTCCATTTCGCGGACTGTCTCGCCCGCGAGGTAGGCGTCGCGGTCGAACAGGGGGAAGGCGCCCTTCTCCGCCGCCAGGCCGGCCGAGGCCAGGTAGGCCGCCCGGCTGACCAGGCCGGCCCACCGCTCCGTCGCCGCCGCCGCCGCGTCGGAACCGTAGCGCAGGCCCACCATCATCAATGCGTCCGCCAGGCCCGTCAGGCCCAGGCCGACCCGGCGCTTCGCCATGGCCTCCTGGCGCTGGGCTTCCAAGGGAAAGCCCGAGGCGTCGATGGTGTTGTCCAGCATACGCACGGCTACGCTGACCAGCTCGGCCAACTCGGCCTCGTCCAGGTGGGCGGCATTAGTAAAAGGGTCGCGGACCAGCTTGGCCAGGTTGATCGATCCCAGCAGGCAGGCGCCATAGGGGGGCAGCGGCTGCTCGGCGCAGGGATTGGTGGAGTGGATGGCTTCGCAGTAATGCAGGTTGTTGCGAGCGTTGATGCGGTCGATGAACAGCACGCCGGGTTCGGCGTAGTCGTAGGTCGCCTGCATGATGCTGTCCCACAGCGCCTGCGCCTTGACGGTGCGGTAGGTCGTGCCGCCGAACACCAGGGGCCAGTCGGCGCCGGCATCCACGGCGGCCATGAAGGCGTCGGTCACCAGCACGGACAGGTTGAAGTTGCGCAGGCGGCCGGGCTCGCGCTTGGCGGCGATAAATGCCTCGATGTCGGGGTGGTCGCAGCGCATGGTCGCCATCATCGCGCCGCGGCGGGAGCCGGCGGACATGATGGTGCGGCACATGCTGTCCCACACGTCCATAAACGACAGCGGGCCGGAGGCGTCGGCGCTGACGCCCTTCACCGCGGCGCCCTTGGGCCGGAGGGTGGAGAAGTCGTAGCCGATGCCGCCGCCCTGCTGCATCGTCAGCGCAGCCTCTCGCAGGTGGGCGAAGATGCTGCCGAGGTCGTCCTGGATGTCGCCCATGACGAAGCAGTTGAACAGGGTGACGCGGCGCTCGGTGCCGGCGCCGGCGACGATGCGGCCGGCGGGGAGGAACTTGAAGTCCTCCAGCGCCTGGTAGAAGCGGGGTTCCCACTGCTCGGGGTGCGTCTCGACGGCGGCGAGGGCGTGGGCGACGCGGCGCCAGGTGTCCTCGACGGTGTGATCGACCGGGGTGCCGTCCGCGGTTTTGAACTGATACTTCTGGCCCCAGATCTGGCGCGAGATCGGCGCCATGCGCTCGGTTGCGGGGAGCCGGAGGTGGTCCGCCATCGTGTCCATCGGGAGGCCTTCTTTCGCTGTCTGCGCGCCGGGGTGCGAATCGGCGGGCATTGGTTGGGTGCGGACGATACACCGTATCTGGTGTGTCTGCTGCCTTCGGACACTAGTTGCGGTGTCGGAGAGGCGTCTGTGGCCTTTTGGCGACGCCTGCGGGCAGGGGTGCGGATGCGGTGGTGGATGAGCAGCGCGGGCATCGGCGTTGGCGTGATTGGCTTTTTGGAGCGCCGGGTGGCAGCGGGGGGGCGCGGTCCGGTTGGCTCAGGTGCCGGCCTTGGTCACGGCCTTGTCAGATCCGGCTTGACGGCCCGCGTTGCCGTCCGATTCGCGTCAGGCGCCGGGCAGGTCCACATCCTCGTAGAACTCGTCAACCGGGACCTCGATGCCGACCTCGGGCAGCGGCAGGGCATCGCCGGACAGCAGCGTGCTGGCAGTCCAGGACTGCCCCTCCCCGGACCGTTCAAGGACAGTCAGGCCGGGGCTGGCGTACTCCAGGATGATGTAGCGGCGGATGGACGCGACGGCGCCATACTCGCGGACCTTCACGATCCGGTCCGTCTGGCCAGAGCTTGGGCTGAGCACTTCAAATGCGGCAACCACGTCGGGCACCAGAAGCTCGGCGCCCGGTGGTTTGGTGCAGGTGACCAGCGCATCCGGATAGCGTACCGCAGCGCCGATGGTTGCGACGCCGGCATCTGGGCCAAGCACCCAGCAACCAGTGCCCCGCAACCGGGACCGCAGGGCGGCATAGATGTTTTGGGCGATCTGGCTATGGTTGTTGGTCACGCGGACCATGGCTACAGGCTGGACGCCATCGAACTCATACCGCTCCTCCTGGCGCTGCACCCAGTCGAAGAACTGTTCGCGGGTCATGTCCGGCGTGCGGAGTGCGACGTTCATGGACCTGATCCTACCACAACCGCCACCCTCGAAGCACCAAAGCTGACAGCAGGCTGCCATGCCCCCCGTTGACGCCGGGGCGCCTGGCGTATGCAGTGCCCCCTGCCCTACCGGGAGCCAGCCGGCATGACCTCCGCGGACACCTTCCACGTCGGCAACGGCGCCGGCTTCTCCGGGGACCGGGTGGACGCGCCCAGCCCCGTCGTGGACACGCTGATCGCCGCCGGGCGCCCCGCCGCGCTGTTCCTGGAGGTTCTCGGCGAGCGCACCATCGCCCTGGCGCAACTGGAGCGCCGTCGCGACCCGTCCCGCGGCTACGAACCCATGCTGGAGCGGCTGCTCGACCCGGTGCTGGCCCCCTGCGCCCGGCACGGCATCCCGATCCTGGGCAACTTCGGCGCCGCCAACCCGCCTGCCGCCGCGGCGCTGCTGGCCCGCATGGCGCTGCGGCACGGCCTGCCGGACCTGCGCATCGCCGTGGTGGACGGCGACGACGTGCGCGGCAGCATCGACCTCGCCGCGCTGGACGTGCACGAGGCCGACGCCTCCATCGCCGATGCCGGCCCCGATGCGTTGCTGGCCGCGAACGCGTACCTGGGCGCGGCGCCGCTGGTCGAGGCGCTGGCGCGGGGTGCGCAGGTCGTGGTCGCCGGGCGGGTGGCCGACCCGGCGCTGGCCTTGGCGCCCTTGGTCCACCATTTCGGCTGGGCGTGGGACGACTGGGCGCGGCTGGCGGCGGGGACGCTGGCCGGGCACTTGCTGGAGTGCGGCAGCCAGGTCACTGGTGGCGTGTTCTACGACCCCGGCTTCAAGGACGTGCCAGACCCGGCCAACCTGGGTTTCCCAATCGCCGAGGTGTCCCGCGGTGGCGGCATGGTCATCACCAAGGCGTCGGGCACCGGCGGCCTCGTCAGCGCGCAAACGGTGAAGGAGCAACTGCTGTACGAGCTGCATGATCCCGCCGCCTACCTGACGCCGGACGTGGTGCTCGACATCACCGGCGTCACCGTGGCGGAAACCGGGCGCAACCGCGTCGCCGTGCAGGGCGCCCGCGGCCACCCGGCGCCGGAGCGGCTGAAGGTGACGGCGTGCTTCGAGGGCAGCTTCCTTGGCGAGGGCGAGTTCTCCCTGGCCGGCCCGAACTGCCTCGCCCGCGCCCGCCTGGCGCGGGACGTCCTGCTGCAGCGCCTGCATCGGCGCGGCCTGCCGGTGCGCGCCCGGGTGGACCTGATCGGGGTCGCCAGCGTGCTGGACTCCGACGACGGCGCCCTCGCGCGGGCCTACGCCGGGCCGGAGCCGGCGGAGGTCCGCGTGCGCCTGGCGGCCGAGGGCGCCGAGCGCGACGACGTGGAGCAGGCGGCGCGCGAGGTGCTGGCGCTGCTGTGCTGCGGCCCCGCCGGCAGTTGCGGCGCCCGCTGGAGCGTCGTGCCGCGCATCCGCACCCGGTCCTATTTGGCGCCGCGCGGCCAGGTCAGGCCGGGGGTGCGCGTCGCCACCGCGCGGGAGCTGACCAACGCATGAGCGGCCTGGTCACCGTGGCGCTGCACCGGGTGGCGCACTCCCGCGCCGGGGACAAGGGCAACCGGGTCAACCTGAGCCTGATGCCCTATGTTCCCGCGCTGTATCCCGTGCTCGCCGCGCAGGTGACGGAGGCGCGGGTGCTGGGCCTGTTCCGCCATCGCGGCGCAGTTCGGGTGGTGCGCTATGACCTGCCGCTGCTGCATGCCTTCAACTTCGTGGTGGATGACGTGCTGGAGGGCGGGGTCAACACCGCGCTCAACCTGGACGGGCATGGCAAGTCGCACTCCTTTCGCCTGCTGGCGATGGAGGTGGACGTGCCGTTGGTGCTGCTGGCGTCCTCGCCGGGTGCTACGCCCCACCCTGCCGGCTGAGCGCTGCCGAGCCGGTGTGCGCCTGCCGGCCCGACCGCCGCTGTTCCGTGAGGGGCACCCAACCGGGTGCCGCCCCCGCGTGCTGTCGGCCAATGCAGGGATCATGGAGCTGGCAAGGGAGCCGGTCCGGCGCTGCAACAACACCTTGCGTGGCCTGCAAAGCTTGCCGTTGCGGCTGACGCCGGCCTAGTGGAGCCTGCTTCGTCAGTGGATTGCATCCACGGTACAGATACAATAGCCGCTGCAGACTGGAGAGGGACGCATGTGGGTTATGGCGGGAAGGCGGGGAGACAGCGCATCAGTGCGGGTAGCCGCGACTGTCATGTCGGCAGCCCGGCTCCATCCGGACCAACCAGCCGATCTTCAGGGAGAGGGCAAATTCGTGACCAAGCAAGTCCTAGCCGAGGCCTACGATCTTGCGGTGCTCATCGCGGGGATCACCGATGAGAGCCGTCACGAGGCAGTCGGAACAGGGTGGCCGTTGGGTCAGGAAGCCTGATAATGCCGGTGGCGTGAGGGTGCAGCCTGCTCCCTCTTCCTGGGGGAGAGGGCCGGGGTGAGGGAAGCTGCGAGCGCCTGGTGCGCCTACTTGAGGACGGAGCTGCTCTCAATCAGACCAAGTTCAGCCCCCGCGGCTTCCCTCACCCCAGCCCTCTCCCGGAGGGAGAGGGAGCGAGTGTGGCCTGCGTGGCGTATGCGGTCGCCCATCCTCATGGACAGGCGTTGGGTGATCCGGTCCGCCTTGGCGTTCGTCGTCGTCAGCGCGTCCGCCGCCGCGCAGCCCGCCGACGAGCCGCTGGGCATCGCGCTGGAGGGCTGGCCCTACCCGTTCCCGGTCCGCTGGCGCGAGTTCGACCTGGACGGCCAGACCGTCCGCCAGGCCTACATGGACCTGGCTCCCACCACCGCCCCGAACGGCCGCACCGCGCTGCTGCTGCATGGGCGCAACTTCCCGGCCAGCTACTGGGAGGGCGTCATGCGCGCCCTGGCTGGGGCGGGCTGGCGGGTGGTCGCCACCGACCAGATCGGCTTCGGCCGCAGCAGCAAGCCCGACCTGGCCTACACCTTCGACATGCTCGCGCGGAACACGGCGGTGCTGCTGGACGGGCTGGGGGTGGCGCGGGTGGACCTGGTTGGGCACTCGCTGGGCGGGATGCTGGCAGTGCGCTTCACCCGCACCTACCCGGGCCGGGTGCGCCGCCTGGTGCTGGAATCCCCCGTGGGGCTGGAGGACTACCGGTTCACGGTGCCGCCGGTGACCGACCGCTTCCTGTACGACCGGGAGTACTCGCTGTCGGCCGACGCCTACCGCAGCTTCTTGCGCGACACCTACTCGCTGTCGCTGCCGCCCGAGGCGGTCGAGCCGTTCGTCGTGTTGCGCGAGCGGCTGAAGGGCAGCGGCGAGTATCCGCGCTGGGTCAAGTCGTTCGTGCAGACCTACCAGATGATCCATGACCAGCCGGTCGTGCATGAATATCCGTTGGTGCGGACGCCGACGCTGTTCATCATGGGAGCCAACGACCACAACGCGCCGGGCAAGCCCTACACGACGCCGGAGCTGGCCGCCGGCATGGGGCGGAACGCCGAGAACGCCGTCCGCATCGCGGCGACGATGCCAGATGCCCGGGTGCTGGTGCTGGACGGGGTGGGGCACATGCCGCACCTGGAGCGGCCGGAGCGGTTCGATGCGGCGGTGCTGGGGTTCCTCGGCCAGGACTGAGCTGGACGCCCAGCTCGCCAAGGCCCGGCGCAGCGGAGGGGGTGGGTTGATGGAAACCAGGTTCATCGAGGCGAACGGCCTGCGGTTCGAGGTGCAGGAGGAGGGCAGCGGCGACCGGCTGGCGCTGTGCCTGCACGGGTTCCCCGAGCACGCTGTCTCGTGGCGGCACCAGATGCCGGTGCTGGCGGGGATGGGTTACCGCGTCTGGGCGGTGAACCAGCGGGGGTATGGGCGCTCCAGCCGGCCAGATGGGGTGGAGAGCTATGCGCTGCCGCACCTGATCGCCGACGTGGCGGCGCTGATCGACGCCTCCGGGGCGCGCAGCGTCGTGCTGATCGGGCATGATTGGGGGGCGATGGTGGCGTGGTGCTTCGCCGCCGGGCAGGTGCGCCCGCTGGAGCGGCTGGTGATCATGAACGTGCCGCACCCGCTGTGCTTCCGCGCGGCGCTGAAGCATTGGCGGCAGCGGCGCAAGTCCTGGTACATGGGTTTCTTCCAAATCCCGGTCTTGCCGGAGCGGCTGTTGGCGGCCGGTGGCGGGGCCGCGGTGCGGCGCATGTTCGCCGGCGTGGCGCTGCCGCCGGACGTGCTGGACATCTACGCCAAGCAGATCGCCGAACCCGGCGCGGCGACGGCGATGCTGAACTGGTATCGGGCGGCCCGCCGTCCCGAGCGCGCAGGGATGCCTGACCTGTCGCGGGTGATCGAGGTGCCGACGCTGGTGGTGTGGGGCGAGAACGACGTGGCGCTCGACCTGATCTGCCTGGACGGCACGGAGCGCTACGTGCGCGACCTGGCGATCAAGCGGCTGCCCGGCGTGTCGCACTGGGTGCAGCAGGATGCGCCGGAGGCGGTCAACGGGCTGCTGCGGGAGTTCCTGGCGTAGCGGCGGACTCTTCGGGAGGGAGAGGGGCGGGGTGAGGGAGGCCGGGAGGGCCGGACCTGGCCGGGTTGGGGTGGCTTTCGTGCTGGGCGGGAAGGCTGGGCGCTTGCCGCCTCCCTCACCCCGGCCCTCTCCCGGAGGGAGAGGGGGAAGCGGCGGGAGGTGGCGCGGTTGCAGCCTGTGCCTGTCCTGCTAGCCTTGCGGGGCGGCGCAGCCGAGCGAACGCGGAGGGGATGACTGGCATGGCAGTGATCGGGTTCATCGGCCTGGGCAACATGGGGGCGCCGATGGCGGCCAACCTGGTGCGCGCCGGGTACCAGGTGCGCGGGTTCGACCTTGCCCCGGCCTTGCGCGCCCCGGCCGAGCAGGCAGGCGTCACGTGGGCCGCAGACGCGGCAACGGCGGTGGACGGGGCGCAGGTCGTCGTCACCATGCTGCCCGCCGGACGCCATGTCGTGACGGCCTACACGGGCGGGCTGCTCGCCGCCGCGCCGCCGGGGGCGCTGTTCATCGACTGCTCCACCATCGATGTGGACAGCGCGCGGCAGGCACATGCGGCGGCGGCGGCGGCAGGGATGGAGTCGCTGGACGCCCCGGTGTCCGGCGGCACTGGCGGGGCAACGGCGGGGACGCTGACCTTCATGGCCGGCGGCACCGAGGCCGCGTTCGCCCGGGCGCAGCCGGTGCTCGCCGCCATGGGCAAGCGCATCGTGCGCTGCGGCGAGGCGACGGCCGGGCAGGCGGCCAAGATCTGCAACAACATGATCCTGGGCATCTCGATGATCGCGGTGTGCGAGGCGTTCGTGCTCGGCGAGAAGCTGGGCCTGTCGCACCAGGCGCTGTTCGACGTTGCGTCCACCTCGTCCGGCCAATGCTGGGCGCTGACGAGCTACTGCCCGGTGCCGGGTCCGGTGCCCGCCAGCCCGGCCAATGCGGGCTACAAGCCGGGCTTCGCGGCGGCGCTGATGCTGAAGGACCTGCGGCTGTCGCAGGAGGCCGCCTCTGCCGCGGGCGCCGATACCGCCCTCGGCCGGCACGCGGCGGAGCTGTATGCCGCGTTCGAGGCGGCGGGGCATGGCGGGGCGGACTTCTCCGGCATCATCGAAGCGATCCGGGCCGGGTCGGCCGGGACGTAGGCGGGTCAGGTGCGCACGGCCTGTTGCGGCCCTGCATCGATCCCGGACGGCCCGGAACCTGATGGGTCTCCACGGGTTCCCACCTGACGAGCTGATCTTAGCCGACCGTAATGGTTCGGTTATGGGCGCAGGAGATCGACACATGGCTGACACAAACCAACCAGCGGTGCATCAATCGGCCGTCGGGGAAGGCGCGCCGGGCACGCAGCCGCCGCCGCCGTGCACCATGGTGATCTTCGGCGCTGGCGGCGACCTGACCAAGCGGCTGCTGATGCCGGCGCTGTACAACCTGTCGGGCGCCCACCTGCTGGCGGATGGCTTCAAGGTGATCGGCGTGGACCGCGGCGCGTCCAGCGACGACGACTGGCGCAAGTCGCTGTCGGACACCATGCAGTCGTTCACCAAGGACAAGACGGCCGAATTCTACACGCCCAAGATCGACGACATCGCCTGGGGCTGGGTGACGGACCGGCTGCACTACCTGCAGGGCGACTTCACCAAGCCGGAGACGTTCGCCCATATCAAGGACGCGGTCGGCACGGGCAGCGTTATCTTCTATTTGGCCGTTGCCGCGCGGTTCTTCGGCACGGTGGTGGATGGGCTGGGCGGCGGCGGGCTGCTCAAGCAGGAGGGCGGCAACTTCCGCCGCGTGGTGATCGAGAAGCCGTTCGGCTCCGACCTGCCCTCGGCCAAGGCGCTGAATGCACAGATCCTCAAGCAGGCCGCCGAGGAGCAGTACTACCGGATCGACCATTTCCTCGGCAAGGAGACGGTGCAGAGCATCATGGCCGCCCGCTTCGCCAACGGCATGTATGAGCCGCTGTGGCGGCGCGAGTACGTGGACCACGTGCAGATCACCGCCGCCGAGACGGTCGGCGTCGAGGATCGCGGCGCGTTCTACGAGCCGACCGGGGCGTTGCGCGACATGGTGCCCAACCACCTGTTCACCCTGATGTGCATGGTGGCGATGGAGCCGCCCAACTCGTTCGACGCCGAGGACGTGCGGTCGGAGAAAGCCAAGCTGATCGAGGCGGTGCGGCCCATCCAGCCCGAGGACGCCGTGCGCGGCCAGTACGGCGCCGGGGAGGAGTTCGGCCAGCCGGTGCCCGCCTACCGCACCGAGCCGCACATCGCGCCCGACAGCCGGACCGAGACCTATGTGGCGCTGAAGATCGACATCGAGAACTGGCGCTGGGCCGGGGTGCCGTTCTACCTGCGGACCGGCAAGCGGCTGTCTGGGCGGCAGACGGAGATCTCGATCCACTACAAGCCCGCGCCTTACCGCATCTTCCGCGACACGCCCGTCGAGCAGACGACGCCCAACGTCCTCCGGCTGCTGATCGATCCCGAACAGGGTATCGACACGCAATACGACGTGAAGGTGCCGGGGCCGAAGATGGCGTTGGGCCGGGTCACGTCCTCGATGCGCTACAAGGATTTCTTCAAGGAAAGCCCGAACGTCGGCTACGAGACGCTGCTGTATGACGTGATGATGGGCGACACGACGCTGTTCCAGCGGGCCGATGCCATCGAGGCGAGCTGGGCGGCGGTGCAGCCCGTGCTGGACGCCTGGACCGGGGGCGAGCCTGAGCCTTACGCGGCCGGCAGCAACGGGCCTGACGGTGCTGACAAGCTGCTGGCGCAGGCCGGGCGAAGCTGGCTGCCGCTGAAGGACTGACTCGCTTCCGCCTTGGGAGAGGGCTGGGGTGAGGGGGTTTGCCTATCGGTGGTAACTGGCAGGCGTTTGGAGTGTTGCGTCGCAGGCGGTCCTTCGACGACAGGCGAGTCGGTTGATGCAAACCGCTGTCGGCAAGACCCCCTCACCCCGGCCCTCTCCCGGGGGGAGAGGGGGAAGGAACCAGGCTGGGTTGCTGGCGATAACTTTAGATATCGCAGCCGAGGACGCGCCGATGAGTGAGATTGTTGTCATAACAGGCGCCGGGGCAGGCGTTGGACGCGCCACGGTCCGGGCCTTCGCCAAGGCTGGATACGACGTCGGGCTGATTGGCCGCGACCTGGAGCGGCTGGAGGCAGCGGCGGCCGAGGTCAGGGCTGCCGGCCGCCGTGCCTGCGTTGCCCCGGCCGACGTGGCCGATGCGCACGCCGTGGACGCCGCAGCCGACAAGATCGAGCATGATCTAGGCCCCATCACCGTCTGGGTGAACAACGCCATGGCCACGGTGTTCGCCCCCGTCTCCGACACGACGCCCGAGGAGATCAAGCGCGGCACCGAGGTGACCTATTTTGGCACCGTGCACGGCACCATGGCCGCCCTGCGCCACATGCGGCCCCGCAAGCACGGCGCCATCATCAACGTCGGCTCGGCGCTTGCCTACCGCTCGGTGCCGCTGCAGGCGGTGTACTGCGGCGCGAAATCGGCCATACGCGGCTTCACCGACAGCCTCCGCTCGGAGCTGATCCACGACAAGGCGGGCATCCACCTGACCATGGTGCACCTGCCGGCGGTCAACACGCCGCAGTTCGACTGGGCGCTGAACAAGATGGGCCGCAAGGCGATGCCGGTGCCGCCCGTCTATCAGCCGGAGGTGCCGGCGGGCGCCATCGTCTTCGCCGCCACGCACCGGCGGCGGGAGATTTGGGTTGGGCTTCCCACCGTCGTGGCGATCATGGCGAACCGGATCGCGCCGGGGCTGGCAGACCGCTACTTGGCCCGCACCGGCTACAGCGGCCAGCTCACCAGCATTCCCGAGCCGGCCAATGCTCCCGCCAACCTGTTCCACACCGTCCCGGGCGATCAGGCGGCGCATGGCCGGTTCGACAAGGTGGCGCGCCGGGGCAGTTGGGAACTGTTCACCAGCGAGCAGCGCGTGGGGGTGGCAGCGGCCGTCGTCGCCGGGCTGATCGGGCTTCACCTGCTGGCCAAGCGGCTGGACATCTAGGGACTGCACATGACGCACTACGACCTGATCGTCGTCGGCTCCGGCCCCGGCGGCGCATCGCTGGCCCATCGCCTGGCGCCCACGGGCAAGCGCATCCTGCTGATCGAGCGCGGCGACTACCTGCCGCGCGAGGAGGAGAACTGGAGCAGCAAGACGGTGTTCGTCGATGGCAAGTACCAGGCCGACGAGACCTGGCACGGCGCCAAGGGGGAGACGTTCCATCCGGGACTGCACTACTTCGTCGGCGGCAACTCCAAGGTGTATGGCGCTGCCCTGTTCCGCCTGCGCGAGCGTGACTTCGATGAGGTGCAGCACCAGCACGGCATCTCGCCAGCCTGGCCACTGAAGTATGACACGTTCGAGCCGTTCTACACCGAGGCCGAGGCGTTGTACGCCGTGCACGGCCAGCGCGGCGAGGACCCGCTGGAGCCGCCCGCCAGCGGCCCCTACCCGCACCCCGCGGTGTCGCACGAGTCGCGCATCCAGGAGTTGAGCGACAGCTTCAAGGCCGAGGGGCTGCATCCGTTCCATCTGCCGCTCGGCATCAAGCTAGAGGAGCGCAACGGCCGGGCGACGCCCACCAGCGTCTGCATCCGCTGCTCGGCGTTCGACGGGTTCCCCTGCCTGCTGAACGGCAAGGCCGACGCGCAGGTGATGTGCGTCGATCCGGCGCTGGCGGCGAACCCAAACCTGGAGCTGCTGACCAACGCCCTGGTGACCAAGCTGGAGACCGACGCCGCCGGGCGCACGGTGACGGGGGTGCACGTCACGCGGCATGGGGAGCAGGAGCGATATACGGCCGATGTCGTCGTGGTGGCCTGCGGCGCGCTGTCCACCGCCCTGCTGCTGCTGCGTTCGGCCAGCGACGCCCATCCCGAGGGGTTGGCCAACGGCTCCGGCCAGGTCGGGCGCAACTACATGCGGCACAACCAGTCGGTGCTGATGGCGCTGATGAAGGAGCCGAACCCCACGGTGTTCCAGAAGACGCTGGCCGTGACCGATTTCTACTTTGGGTCCGATGACTGGGATTACCCATTGGGCCTGATCCAGATGTGCGCCACCTCGCACGCCGACCAAATTAAGGGCGAGTCGCTGCCGGGCTGGATGGAGTGGCTGCCGGAAATGCCGTTCGAGAAGATGGCCGAGCACTCGATGGACTTCTGGCTGTCGTCGGAGGACCTGCCGCGCCCGGAGAACCGCATCCACTACGACGGCGACCGGGTGCGGCTGGACGTAACCGAGCAGGGGATGGAGGCGCACCGGCGGCTGAAGAAGAAGCTGGAGCACTACATGAGCCGCGTCGGCGCGCACCCGATCATGGTGGAGCGCAGCCTGTACCTGGGCAAGGGCATCCCGATCAGCGGCACCGCGCACCAGGCGGGCACGGCGCGGTTCGGCACCGACCCGGCCAGCTCGGTGCTGGACCTGAACTGCAAGGCGCACGAGTTGGACAACCTGTATGTCGTGGACGCCAGCTTCTTCCCGTCCATCGGTGCGGTGAACCCGACGCTGACCATCATCGCCAATGCCTTGCGGGTGGCCGAGCACCTCAAGGGCCGTCTGGAGGGCCGCCCATGCTGACCCGCGTCGCGGTGTTCGAGGGCGCCATCGCGTCGGGTGGGGAGGATGCGTTCTTTGCCGACGTGACGGCGCGGCTGGAGCCGGTGTGGCGGAGCTTCCCGCACGTGCAGGCGGTGCGCGTGCTGCGGACCACCGAGGCCGACCCGGGTGCGATCCCGGTGGTGATGGTGCTGGAGATGGACTTTGCGGGCATGGACGACATCCGGGACTGCCTGGCGTCGGACATCAAGACCAAGGCCCATGCGGCGACGCTTGAGGTGTTGAAGCCGTTCACCGGGCGGTTTTTCCACTTCATCACCGAAAGCCGCACGCTGGGCGGCGCACCGTGACGTCCTGCCGGTGGTGGCGGGCATGACGCTCGGGGTACTGGCGACGCTGGCCGTGCGTTACTTGCTGGTCATGCTGTTCTTCCCGTTCAGCGCGTTGGACAAGATCATCAACTTCCAGGGCGCCGTGGGCCAGGCGGAGCAGGTCGCGCCGCCAAACATCGCAAAGGCGATGATCCTGACCGGGATCGGCGTGGAGTTGCTGATGCCGCTGGCGATCCTGACCGGAACCGCGGACCGCGCCGCCGGGATCGTGATGGCGGGCTACTGCATGGTGACGGCGATCATGTGGAAGCAGTTCTGGACGCCCGGTGACTTCTGGCACAAGGGCGACAGCAAGGCGCGCGACCTGTTCTGGGACTTCCTGAAGAATTTCTCTCTCGCCGGCGGCTTCCTGCTGCTGGCGGTCGGCGCGCATGGCAGCCTGGGGGCGTTCGTCACCCGCCCTTTCGCGTCGTCCCACCCCTACACGCAGCAGGCCCCCCTATGAGCGATCCCGGCCCGAAACCCTCGGTCCCCTACTGGCACATCTGGACCGACGAGCAGGGCGTCAGCCACCAGCAGCGTTGCGAGCTGTCCAGCTTCGACCTGAAGGGCGTCGGCCCTGCCGATCCGCAGTGGAACGACAAGCAGGCGCGCGGCGAGGCGACGGTGGTGTTCACCGTGCAGCCGGTCGGCTGGGTTGGCGACTGGCACGAGAACCCGGCGCCGCAGTGGATCCTGCCGATCTCCGGCCGCTGGTGGGTCGAGTCGATGGACGGCACCCGGGTCGAGATGGGGCCGGGCGACCTGTCGCTCGGCGAGGACCAGGGCTGCACGGCCGACGCGCAGGGCCGCAAGGGCCATAAGTCCGGCACCATCGGCGACCAGCCGGCCGTGCTGATGACGGTGCAACTGCATGTGCCGCCGGTGAAGCGGCCCTGTCACCTGACGTAGCCTCCCTCGGAGACGCCGCATGGATGGCTTCGAAATCCTGGACCCGGCGTTCAACGCGCTGGTGCTGCCGAATGCGCCGCTGCTGACGCTTGGCGAGGGTTACGCCTGGCTGGAAGGGCCGGTGTGGTTCGCCGACGCTGGGCAGTTGCTGGTCAGCGACCTGCCGAACGACCGCATCCTGCGCTGGACCGAGGACGCCGGGGTGTCGGTGTTCCGCCAACCGTCCGGCTTCGCCAACGGTCATTTCCGGGACCGGCAGGGGCGGCTGGTCGGCTGCTCGCACCGGCACCGCTGCATTACCCGGACGGAGCTGGACGGGACGGCGACGGTGCTGGCCGACCGCTATGGGGGCAAGCGGCTGAACGGGCCGAACGACATCACCGTACACAGCGATGGCGGCATTTGGTTTACCGACCCGCATTACGGCATCAACACCGATTACGAGGGCGGCAAGGGGACGCCGGAGCTGCCGGCGCTGGTGTACCGGCTTGATCCCGCAAGCGGCGAACTGGCGGTGGTGGCAAATGATTTCCAGGGGCCGAACGGGCTGTGCTTCTCGCCGGATGAGAGATTGCTTTACATCGCCGAGAGTGGCCTGCAGTTCGCGGCCGATCCCTTGCAGCACATCCGGGTGTTCGACGTGGCGGACGGCAGGCGGCTGACCGGGGGGCGGGTGTTCCACAAGGTGTCGCCGGGCTATGCCGACGGCTTCCGCTGCGACGAGGATGGCCGCATCTGGACCGGCGCGGCCGATGGCGTCCACTGCATCGACCCCGGCGGGACGGTGCTGGGCAAGGTGCTCACCGGGGGTGTCCGGGTGTCCAACCTGACGTTCGGCGGACGCAACCGCTGCCGGCTGTTCATCTGCGCTTCGCACAAGCTTCAGGCGGTCTATACCAACGTGCGCGGGGCGCAGCGGCCATGAGGGGGTGCATCGCGGATGCTGCGATGCCAGCCGCCTTTGCCCGTGACCGCTGCAAGCCCGATTTGTATTGTCATTGCGAGCCGGCTTCGGCGCGGCAGTCCAGGAGCCAGGGACCGCGCTTGCCTTCCTGGATTGCCACGCCGCAAGCGCGGCTCGCAATGACGGCATGCCTTCAGCGCGGCTCGCGATGATGGCATGCCTTCACCGGTCAGACCCACGGGCGGTTGACATAGCCTGGCGTGGAGCCTGGCTTCCGTGAAGGCATTGCGGCTGCTGCGGATCAGCCTGACGGTGAGCGACCTGGCGGGGGCCGAGGCGTTCTACACCGGGGCACTCGGCTTCGGGGTGCTTGAGGCGGCCTGCGAGGCGGACCCTGCCATGGCCAGGCTGCTCGGCGCGTCCAGCCTGCGCACGGTCCGGCTGCGCCGGGGCGGCCAGGTGCTGGAGTTGGCGGCATTCGATCCGCCCGGCGCCGCTTACCCGCCGGGCAGCCGTAGCAATGACCTTTGGTTCCAGCACTGCGCCTTGGCGGTGGATGACATGGCCGCGGCCTATGCCCGGCTGGCCCGCCACCCGTTCACCCCGATCACCCGCGGCGGCCCGCAAGCCCTGCCTGGCGGCACCAGCGCCTACAAGTTCCGCGACGGCGACGGCCACCCGCTGGAGTTGATCGCCCTCACCCAGCCCGATCCGGCGACGGCTGGCGGCATCGACCACTCCGCCATCTCGGTCAGCGACGCCGGGCGCAGCAGCGCATTCTATGCCGGAACGCTCGGCCTGCGGATCGCCGCCCGCCAGGTTAACGCCGGGCCGGCGCAGGACGCGCTGGACGGGCTGGACGGCGCCCGGGTGGACGTGGTGGCGCTGGCGCCGGCGCGGCCCGCCCCGCATGTCGAGCTGCTGGGCTACCGCACTCCGCCGGGTCGCCCGGCGCCGCCGATGCAGCCGCAGGACATCGCTGCGAGCCGGCTGGTGTTCCAGGTGGATAACCTGGCCAGTCACCCTGGAGCCGTTGACTTGGCGGATGGCGCCAGGGCTGCGGTGATGCACGATCCAGACGGCCATGTGCTGCTCCTGGGGGACGGAGGCAGTTTCCTCCGCTGACCGGCCCCGTCGGTTCCGCTACCGGGTCATCATCACGACGCCGGCAAGGCCAACCGTAACTTGATAATGATGGATTAACCGGAGAGCAGTCGCCCTCCCTGCGACCGCATCGCCATCGTCGGCGCGATCATGGCCAGGGCGAGCCATACGTCCTCTGCGACGCCAAAGGTTTGTCGCAGAAGACTTCGGAGAGGGGACTGCCATCTTGCGATGCGATTTCGAATTGCAGCAAGGCTACGTTCTTGGCGCCCGACGTGAAGCGGCCAGTCAAGCGTGCACAAGCGTTCTGTCAGTCCAATTGGACATGAGTCCGTTGCTGGGCAGCGTCTTGTCCAGCACCTTGCGTGCGGCCTCAGCCCCAGTGACGGGTAGGCCGGCTGGGTCGAGCTTGCCGATTTGCACCAGGACTGACGCTTGATCCCAGTAGATGTGTTCGTGCGCGATCTTTCCATCGCGGAACTTGACAATTGCGACCACCGGCACCTCAACCAGGTGGCCCGTGGGCGGAATGCCAGGGAGCATCCAGTCGATCTCGCGCGTGTGGGTGAAGCTACAGACCATCTCATCCACCAGGCTATCGGCGCCGATGGTGCGGCTAATCGGAATAAGGTGGAAGTCTGCCGGAACGGCACCGACAAGATGGTCGCGGTAGAAACGCGTGACCTGAGCGTGCCCGACGCCGCCGGTCATGGTGGGAATATGATTGACATAAGGCTCGGCGACCATGGTGGCCATGGCTCCGTCAACGTCTGGCGTGCCGAACTCGCAGGCGCAATGATCTTCCCAAATCTTGGGTAGGTTATGATCGGGCATAGTGTTCTCCACAAGAAAGACGTTCGGCTTTCGACTGAAACCAGTGCGTGCTGCCACGACGTCGTCACGTTCTCCGGAACCCGCCCAGCGCGGATGCTTCAGGTCGGGTGCGCTCCTCAAGTCTGCCGTCCGGCCTACGAGCAGAAGGAGGCATTCAGCAAGCTGACCCGCGGCTTATAGGCGGTGCGGGCCACGATCAGGTTGCGAACGAACAGCGTGCCCCGCGGGTGGACCGAGGTAAACCAATTGGTCACTGCGTAATCGCCATCCTTCGGCTGCCAGTCCGAAGCGGAGCAATTCGTGCTGCGTCTGTCGCTGCATGAACCACTAGACAGCCGGGGGATCGTAGTTCAAGACGGCATGAGGCACTTACGCGGTGATCGGCGCCCTCGCTTGCTGGCACAAAACCATCGATGCGTCGGTCAGCTTTCCAGTGCGAATGATAAGTTCGTTCATGGGTTTGATTGCATGTGGCTTCTGAACTTCCAGCGCGTCCCGGCGGCGACTTCGCGCCACTCAGGTCTTTCCAGTTTGGATATGGAGCGGTTCAGATGCGTCCGTGCCATGTCTGCCATGGCTTTGGAGAGATGGTGGACGCCCCCCAGCCGGATTTGCTGGGATTTGACGAACGCGTTGGCGCCAGCGATTAGAGCGGACTGCACACCATCGATGTTGCTTGTCGAACTTACGCCGTTCATGGTTGCTTGTCCTACGGTCTGAGACGTCGCCGCAAGCGCTCTCATAACGGACAGTAGCCTAACCCGAGGACGCCAAGGCAGGCTCGGAATCTACCTAAGCAGGCGTTCCCGGACCTTTGCACGGATGGCAAGGGCGGGCCATCTCTGGTGTTTGCTGGGCAGCGGTCACGGCTGGCCGGGCGCACACGATCCTGCTGGCCCTGCAGGGTTGGACCAGCTTGCGGCGGCGTTCGGCGTCACGCCGGACGCAGTTCGGCAGTGGCGGGGATGGTTCAGCAAGCGCGGGTTGAATGCGTTGCGCTTGTCCCTGGCGCTTGGCCTGGCGCCGGCCGAGTGGGCCTTGAAGGCAGGCGTGTTGCTGCGCCGGCCCCGTGGAGGACTGCGCCAACCGGCTGCTGCCGTGCTTGCGGGCGGAGATCGGGCGGCACCGCCTGGCCCATCACACCTTCAAGGACGCAGGCGAACTCGACACTGGCATCCGGGACTCCGTCAAGCAGCTCGACAAAGACCGCCAAACGCCGCACCCGTGTGGCAAGCTAAATAAGGCTGCTTAGCATTGACACGGGCCATGCAAGGCTGACCAATCGCCGGGCCTTGCGCCGGGGCTGGCGGCAGACAGGTCCGCGACGAGGATGGCGGGACAGGGGGACAGGCTCATGCTGCCGATCCGAGTGGAGCACCATGCCGGCTGGCACAAGATCGTCCTGAACCGGCCGGCCCGGCTGAACGCGTTCAACGTGGAGATGCATGCCGCGTTGCGCCTGGCCCTGGATGCCGCGGCGGAGGACGAGGGCTGCCGCGCCATCCTGCTGACCGGCGAGGGCCGTGCGTTCTGCGCCGGGCAGGACTTGTCCGACCTGGGGTCCGGCGACCCCAACCTCGGCGGCGCGCTGGAGCAGTACTACAATCCGCTGGTACGCCGCCTGCGCTCCCTGCCCAAGCCGGTCGTGTGCGCCGTGAACGGCGTGGCGGCCGGCGCGGGGGCCAACGTCGCCCTGGCCTGCGACATCGTGCTCGCCGCGCGGTCGGCGCCGTTCGTGCAGGCGTTCGCCAGGATCGGGCTGGTTCCGGACGCCGGGGGCACCTGGTTCCTGCCGCGGCTGGTCGGCGAGGCGCGCGCCCGCGGCCTGGCGCTGCTCGCCGAGCCGCTGACGGGGGAGCAGGCGGCGGAGTGGGGGCTGATCTGGCGTGCCGTGGACGACGACGCGCTGCTGGCCGAGGCGGAGGCGCTGACCGCGCGCCTCGCCACGCAGCCGACGCAGGGGCTGGCGCTGACCAAGCGTGCCCTGGCGGCATCGGCCGGGCACACGCTCGACCAGCAGCTCGACCTGGAGCGGGACTTGCAGCGGCAGGCTGGGGCGACCCCCGATCACGCGGAGGGCGTGCAGGCGTTCCTGGAAAAGCGGCAGCCGCGGTTCACCGGCCGGCCCGGCTGACTGCAACCGTGCCCGCCGGCGGCGTGCTTGACCCCATCGAGCGCGCATCGCGCGATGAGGTCCGGGCCTTGCAGCGCCGGCGCATGGCCTGGTCGCTAAACCACGCGTACGGCAACGTGCCGCACCATCGGGCCGCCTTCGACGCCGCCGGGGTGCATCCGTCGGACTTCCGCGACCTGCCCGACCTCGCGCGGTTCCCATTCATGACCAAGGCGGCGTTCCGCGACACCTACCCGTTTGGCCTGCTCGCCGTGCCGCGGGACCGGGTGGCGCGGCTGCACGGCTCGTCGGGCACCACGGGCAAGCCGGTCGTGGTCGGCTATACGCAGGGCGACCTGGAGATGTGGGCGGGCGTGATGGCGCGCTCCATCCACGCCGCCGGCGGGCGGGCGGGCATGACGCTGCACAATGCCTATGGCTACGGGCTGTTCACCGGCGGCCTCGGCGCGCATGCCGGGGCGGAGCGGCTGGGCTGCGCCGTGGTGCCGATGTCCGGCGGCATGACCGAGCGGCAGGTGCAGTGCATCGAGGACTTCAAGCCCGAGGTCATCATGGTCACGCCGAGCTACATGCTGGCGATCCTGGACGAGTTCACCCGCCGGGGCCTGGACCCGCGGCGGACCTCGCTGAAGGTGGGCATCTTCGGCGCCGAACCCTGGACCAACGCGATGCGGCAGGAGATCGAGGCGAGCTTCGCCATCCAGGCGGTGGACATCTACGGGTTGTCGGAGGTGATCGGCCCCGGCGTCGCGCAGGAGTGCGTCGAGACCAAGGACGGGCTGCACATCTGGGAGGACCACTTCTATCCCGAGGTGATCGACCCCGAGACCGGCGCGGTGCTGCCGGATGGCGAGATGGGCGAGCTGGTGTTCACCTCGCTGACCAAGGAGGCGTTGCCGGTGATACGCTACCGCACGCGGGATCTGACGCGGCTGTTGCCGGGCACGGCGCGGCCGGGGTTCCGGCGGATGGAGAAGGTGACGGGGCGGTCGGACGACATGCTGATCCTGCGCGGGGTGAACGTGTTCCCGACGCAGATCGAGGAGCTGCTGCTGGCGCAGCCGTGGTGCGGCGGGCACTTCCAGATCGTGCTGACGCGGGAGGGGCGGATGGACGAGATGGCGGTGCATGCCGAGTGCCGGGTGGAGCACTGGGATGGGGCGGGGCTGCTGGATGGGGCGGGGCTGGCGGCGTTGAGCATCAAGAACACGGTTGGCGTGACGGCGCGGGTGGTGGTGGAGCCGCCGGGCACGCTGGAACGGTCGCTGGGCAAGGTGCGGCGGGTGATCGACCGGCGGGTGCGGGCGGGCTGATTGGCGGGCTGCCGCAGCAGGGTGGGACCGATGGCCCTTTGCTCTGAGGCTTACGACGCTGCATCGGGTCGGGCGCCCTCGTTGCGAGCCGGTTTCGGTGCGGCAGTCCAGGGGTGCATCGGCGGCAGTTCCGGTCTGGCACCCCTGGATTGCCGCGTCGCAAGCGCTTCTCGCAATGACAAGCGGGGCAATGACAAGCGGGGCAATGACGAATGACGGGACGGGCAGCCGGTCAGAGCAGAGGGCGGCTGGTATTGCGCCATCTGCGTCGAACCGCTGTTTAGGTTACGACATTCACCTTGCCGTCCTTGCTGACCTGGGTATCCGCCTTTGCCGCCGCGGCGGTCGCCTGGGTGACGGCTTTCTGGTCTGTGCGGAGCACGCCCGCTGACGCTTTTGCCTTCGTATCGGTCGCCAGCAATGCGGCTGCCTTAGTGAGGGCAGCGTCCGTGACGCGGTCCGCGGCGGCATCGGCGGCCGCGGTCGAAGCATTGGAGCCGGAAGAACTGCCGGAAGAACTGATGGATGGCATGGTTGCCTCTCTGGCTCGACACGAGCCGGGCCTCCCACCCTGATTACCGTTCGGAGGTTAAGGAAAGGCTACAGCAAACCGCGCTAAACATGATCGTAGTCGATCACCACGCGCGGGCTGGTCGGCTGCGCCTGGCAGGTCAGCACGAACCCGGCCGCGACCTCCCACGGTTCCAGCGAGAAGTTCACCGCCATCGTGACGGCGCCGTCCAGCACGCGCGCCCGGCAGGTGCTGCACATGCCGCCCTTGCAGGCATACGGCAGGTCCAGCCCCGCCCGCAGCGCCGCGTCCAGCACCGACTCGCCCGCCGCGACCGGAACCTCGCTGCGCTTGCCGTCCACCACCAGGGTGGCGACGGCGTGGGGGGCATCGGCCCGCACCGGCGCCGGCTTCGGGCGCGGCTTGCCGCCGAGGGTGGAGACGAACCGCTCGACATGGACCTGCTCCGGCTTGAGGCCCAGGTCCCACAAGGTCGCCTCGATCTCGTCGCCCATGCCGCTGGGGCCGCACAGAAAGGCGTGGTCCACGTCCGCGGCGGGCACCATGTGGCGCAGCAGCAGCCGGACCTTCGCCGCGTCCAGCCGGCCGTTGAGGATCGGCACGTCCTGCTGCTCCTGCGACAGGACGTGGAACACCGCCAGCCGCCCCATGTAGCGGTCCTTCAGCTCCTCCAAGTCCGCGTGGAACAGCATGTCGCCCGTCGAGCGGTTGCCGTAGAACAGGAACACCCGGCTGTCCGGCTCACCCGACAGGATGCCGCGCATGATCGACAGGATGGGCGTGATCCCCGACCCGGCGGCGAACCCGACATGCACGCGTCCCTCGCCCGGCGCCGGGGCGATGCCGAACCGCCCGGTCGGCGTCATCACGTCAAGCATGTCGCCGGCGTGGATGCCGCTGTTCGCCCAGGTGGAGAACAGGCCGCCGTCCACGCGCTTGACCGCGATGCGAAGCTCGCCATCGTCCGGGCCGGAGCAGATCGAATAGGACCGGCGGACCTCCTCGCCGCCGATGGCGGTGCGGAGGGTCAGGTACTGCCCGCCTGCGAAACGGTAGTCTCGCCGCAGGCCGGGCGGGATGTCGAAGGCGATGGACACCGCATCCGGCGTCTCCCGCCGCAGGTCGGCGACGCGCAGCTTGTGGAAGCGCGGGGTGCTCATCGCGGGGTCATGCCAACCAACATCTGGCCTGACCTTTGCGAGACTGCTTGCAACCGGCTGCCGTCATTGCGAGCCGGCTTCGGCGCGGCAATCCAGGGCGGCGAGGGCTGCGCTCCGGTATTGCGTCCCCTGGATTGCCGCGTCGCAATGACGGATGGGAGAATGAGCAGACCGGTCGGAGCAGGTGACGGCCGGCATCGGGGGTCAGTGGCACTTGAAGTAGTCGAACGGTTCGCGGCAGGCCTTGCAGCGCCATAGCGCCTTGCAGGAGGTCGAGCCGAACTCGGACAGCAGGGCCGTGTCGGGGGAGCCGCACACCGGGCACTCCACCTGGTCCTGGCCGAACAGCGCCCGGCGGCCGGCACCGCGTTGCGGCGGGGCGATGCCGTACTCCCGCAGCTTGCGCCGCCCGTCCTCGGTCATCCAGTCCGTGGTCCAGGCGGGGGACAGCACCAGGCGCACCCGGCCGCCGGGGATGCCGGCCTGCTCCAGCGCCATCTCGATGTCGAGCTGGATGGTGCTCATGGCGGGGCAGCCGGAGTAGGTGGGGGTGATGGCGACCTCGACGCGCCCGTCCTCGACCCGGACCTCCCGCAGCACGCCCAGGTCGGCGATGGTGAGCACGGGGATCTCCGGGTCGCACACCTGCGATACGGCGTGCAGCGCCCGCTCCCGCAGGGTGTCCGGGTTGCGCAGGGTCACCAGGTTGCCCCGGGGTAGCTGCGCTGCAGGTGCTGCAGGGTGCTGAGCAGGTGGCCGAGGTGCTCGGAGTGCCGCCCGGACCGGCCGCCGGTCTGCATCCAGCCGCCGCCGGGCCGGGCCAGCGTCGCGCGCGCCAGCACGGCGTCAACCGAGCGGTCCCACTCGGCACGCACCGTGGCCGGGTCGATGACGGCGCTGGACAGTCCCTGCTCGGCGGCGTCGGCCTCGAACAGCTCGCCGGTGTAGGGCCACAATGCGTCCACCGCGTCCTGCGCGCGGCGGTGGCTCTCGGCAGTGCCGTCGCCCAGGCGGATCACCCACTCGGACGCGTGGCGCAGGTGGTAGGCGCTCTCCTTCTCGGACTTCGCGGCGATGGCGGCGAGGGTGGCGTCGGTGCTGGCCATCATCGCGCGCCAGAACGGGTCGGCGAAGGCGGAGTAGAACAACTGCCGCACCATGGTCTGCGCGAAGTCGCCGTTCGGCTGCTCGGCCAGCAGCAGGTTGCGGTATTGCGGGGCGTCGCGCAGGTAGGCAAAGCGGTCCTCGTCATTGCCGGCGCCCTCGGCCTCGGCGGCGTAGGCATACAGCGACCGCGCCTGGCCCAGCAGGTCTAGGCCGATGTTGCCGAGCGCCATCTCCTCCTCCAGCGTCGGGCCGTGGCCGATCCACTCGGACAGGCGGTGGCCCAGCACCAGCGCGTCATCGGCCCGGCGCAGCACGTACAGCACGAGCGGCGTCTCGTTGACGGCGATGGAGGTGGTTACCATAAGGCGGGGGCCATCACATGTGGCCGACGTCGTCCGGCACGTCGTAGAAGGTCGGGTGCCGGTACGGCTTGGTGGCGGCCGGCTCGAACATCATGGCCTTGTCTGCCGGGTCGGAGGCGATGATGGCCGACGACGGCACGATCCAGACCGACAGGCCCTCGCCGCGCCGGGTGTACAGGTCGCGCGCCGCCTGCATCGCCAACACCGCATCGGAGGCGTGCAGCGATCCGACGTGCTTGTGCGCCAGGCCGTTGCGGCTGCGGATGAACACCTCCCACAGCGGGGTATCGGGCGTCTTTGCCATGGTAGCGCCTTCCCTGGTTCAGGCAGCCTGCTGCAACGCCACCTGCTTCAGGTGGGCCTGCTTGGCGGCGTAGGCGGCGGCAGCCTCGCGCACCCATGCGCCCTCGTCGTGCGACTTGCGGCGGGCGGCCAGGCGCTCGCGGTTGCACGGGCCGTTGCCGGCGAGGACCTGGCGGAACTCTTGCCAATCGATCGGCCCATGCCGCCAGTGCCCGGCGGTGCCAGCCTCGCCCGGCTCGAACCGCAGGTCAGGATCCGGCAGGGTCAGGCCGAGGTAGTGGGCCTGCGGCACCGTCGCATCCACGAACTTCTGCCGCAGCTCGTCGTTGGAAAAACGCTTGATCCGCCAGCGCGTGGACTGGTCGCTGTGCGTGCTGTCGCCGTCGGGCGGGCCGAACATCATCAGGCACGGCCAATACCAGCGGTTCAGCGCGTCCTGCGCCATCGCCTTCTGCTCCGGCGTGCCGCGGCACAGCGTCAGCATGATCTCGTAGCCCTGGCGCTGGTGGAAGCTTTCTTCCTTGCAGACGCGGATCATGGCACGGGCATAGGGGCCATACGAGCACCGGCACAGCGGGATCTGGTTCATGATCGCCGCGCCATCCACCAGCCAGCCGACCGCGCCCATGTCGGCCCAGGTCAGGGTGGGATAGTTGAAGATGGAGGAGTACTTGGCCTTGCCTGCCAGCAGGTCGTCGAACAGGTCCTCGCGGCTGCGGCCCAGCGTTTCGGCGGCGGCATACAGGTACAACCCATGCCCGGCCTCGTCCTGCACCTTGGCCAGCAGGGTCGCCTTGCGCCGGAGCGACGGCGCGCGGGTCAGCCAGTTGCCCTCCGGCAGCATGCCGATGATCTCGCTGTGGGCGTGCTGGCTGATCTGGCGGACCAGGGTGCGGCGGTAGCCCTCGGGCATCCAGTCGTTCGCCTCGATCCGTTCCTCGGCGTCGATGCGGGCCTGGAAGCGGGCAGCCAGGCCGGGGGCTTCGACGGCGCGGGACGCGTCGGCTTGGTTCAGGCTCTGCGTGTACACGGCAGCCTCCCTGGTACTTCCGGGTGAACGTAATACAAGAATGCGCTGGATCAAGTTAATTCTGTAACGTGTCGCCCTGCTGCAAAACGCAGGCGCAGGCCGGGCGCTGCTGGCGGCAGAGGACCGTCCTGACTGCGGCCGTGCCGGTCCAGCCAGCGTTCCGAGGCCGGCAGCAGCGCCCGGTAAACGTTGGCGCACAGCCGCCGCGCCGCCGTCCCCGGCCAGTCATCCGGCAACAAGGCGAGCGGCAGGCAGGGGTCGCGCAGCACAATGCGCCGGTACTCATGGATCAGCAGGAGCCGCGCGACCAGCGCGTCCAGGTCCCCGGTGTCCGCAAGGCCATGCTGCAAGGCGGCGACCGTGCCCAGGAAGCGGCGATACGCCTCCGCCGTCCCGCGCAGCGGCCAGGCCCGCGCCGCTAGCTCCCGCGCATCGTCCGGGTGCACCGTGCTGGTCATCCGCAGCAGGCCCGCGGCCTCGGGCGGGGTGGGCGCGTGGCTGGGGGCGATCCAGACGCCGGGCGCGGCGGCCCCGAACCCGCTTCGCTGCAGGGCATCCCTGGCGCCGTCCCGCTCGGCGGCGCTGCCGGCGAGCAACAGATGGAACCGGCCGTCCCACCCCGGCGCCGGGCCGCCGTAAATCCGCCCGGCTGCCGCGACCGAGGCGGCGTCGCCCATGCCGGTCAGGCGGTAGAAGCTGTTGCGCCCGATGCGGGTCCGCTCCACCCACCCATCGGCGGCCAGGCGCGACATCGCGGTGCGGACCACCCCGGCGCCTATGCCCATGCCGGCAAACACCGCCAGCAAGGTGCCGAGCCATACCGAGCCGCCGCGTGGGACCACCGCATCGCCGAACACGGTGACCACGATGGACCAAGTGCGCGACGGCTCGCTGCGCAGGTGCTGCAGGACCGGGGTGAGGGCCGGAGCTTCTATCGGATCACGCCCGCCATCGGATCACGTCCCCGTCGAGCTTGCGATGGCCAGGGCTTGCGACGATTAGGGACGGGCCGGGTCGAAGTGCTTCCGCAGGTCGCCCCAGCAGGCCATGTAGTCCTGCTGCAGCTCCGCCAGCCCGGCGGCATAGGCCGTCACGCGCTGGGCGTAGCGGGTCTCGAACATGAAGGCCAAGGTGCCCTCCAGCTTGTGCGGCTGCAGCGCAGCGGTGCTGGCGCGCTCGAACGCGGCCCTGTCAGGGCCGTGCGGCAGCATGGTGTTGTGCAGGCTGATGCCGCCGGGCACGAAGCCACCACCGGTCTTGGCGTCGTAGACCCCGTAGATCAGGCCCATGAACTCGCTCATGACGTTCATGTGGTACCAGGGCGGCCGGAAGGTGTCCTCCGCCACCAGCCAGCGGTCGGGGAAGATGACGAAGTCCAGGTTGGCGGTCCCGGCGGTCTCGGACGGCGAGGTCAGCACGGTGAAGATCGACGGGTCCGCATGGTCGAACAGCAGGGGTCCCACGGGGGAGAACCGCCGTAGGTCGTACTTATAGGGCGCGTAGTTGCCATGCCAGGCCACCACGTCCAGCGGCGAGTGCTGCAGCTCGGTCGCCCACAGCGCGCCGCCCCACTTCACCTGCATGAGCGCCGGGCCGTCGCTGTCCTGGTAGGCGGCGTGCGGCGTCTGGAAGTCGCGCGGGTTGGCGAGGCAGTTGGCGCCGATTGGCCCGCGCTCCGGCAGGGTCAGCCCGCCGCCGTAGTTCTCGCACACGTAGCCGCGGGCGGGGCCGTCCGGCAGCTCGACGCTGATCTTCACGCCGCGGGGGATCACGACGATCTCGCCGGGTGCTGCGTCGATTGCGCCGAACTCGGTGCGCACCCGCAGCGCGCCGTGCTGCGGGACGACCAGCATCTCGCCGTCGGCGTTGTAGAAGTACTCGTCCTGCATGGACCGGGTTGCCACATAGACGTGGGTGGCGATGCCGGCGTGGGTGGCCGCGTCGCCGGCGGTGGTGATGGTCCGCATGCCCTGGATGAACGACAGGCTCTCACCCGGCAGCGGGATCGGGTCCCAGCGCAGCGGGGCGGGCGGCATCTCATGCTCGGTGCAGGGAGCGGTGCGCCACAGCCCGGCGTCGGCCTTCTTGAACCGGCCCCAGTGCCGCACGGTGGGGCGGATGCGATACAGCCAACTGCGCTCGTTGCTGGCGCGCGGCGCGGTGAAGGGCGAGCCGCTGAGCTGCTCGGCATACAGGCCATAGGGGCAGCGCTGGGGGGAGTTGCGGCCAATGGGCAGGGCGCCGGGCAGGGCCTCGGTCTCGAAGCCGTTGCCGAAACCGGACATGTAGCCGGCGGTGGTCTGGGTGGGCGGGGTTTGGGTGGGCGGGGTCCTCAGCGTCACGTTCATGGCGTGGAGTCCTTCCGGGCGAAGCTGGCAGCCTGGTGGCCCGGCGACACTACGGGCAGCGGCCGGGCTTATCCATCCCGGTTTGCCGGCCCGGGGGAGCGCATGTGGGGTGACGACGCGTGCTGCTCCCTCTCCCTTCGGGAGAGGGTTGGGGTGAGGGAGGCCGCATGGGCCGCATTCGGCATGTCGAGGAGCGGGTTTTGTTCTTGAAGCGGGCCAGTTCGGCGCTTGCCGCTTCCCTCACCCCGGCCCTCTCCCGGAGGGAGAGGGAGCAGGCAGGCAGGATGCGATCGTGCGAACCTTCGATGCCGGAGGTCGCCCTTGAACGCCGCACATCCCGCAGCCGATCAATCGGATTTCGCGATCAGCGCCATCCAAACTCCGATCTGGATGTTGCGCAAGCAAACCGTGCATGACTGCGCTCCACCTGGAGGCGCCCCATGCCCAACGCCCGCTCGGCCATCCGCATCCTGCCCGGCGTCGCTCTCTGCGCCGTCGTCACGCTGGCGGCCGTCGCCGTGCAGCTCGTCGAGGAGCGCATGGTCGGCCAGCCCTACCTGGAGGCCCTGGTCATCGCCATCCTGCTCGGCGTGGTCATCCGCAGCTCCTGGACGCCCGGGGCGCGCTGGCGCCCCGGCATCGCGTTCAGCGCCAAGATGCTGCTGGAGATCGCCGTCGTGCTGCTGGGCGCGGCAGTCAGCGTGCAGACCGTGCTGGCGCTCGGCCCGGCGCTGCTGCTCGGCATCGTCGCCGTCGTCGTGGTGGCCATTGCGACCAGCTACGGCATCTGCCGGGCGTTCGGGCTGCCGCAGCGCATGGCGATCCTGGTGGCGTGCGGCAACTCGATCTGCGGCAACTCGGCGATCGCCGCCGTGGCGCCGGTGATCGGGGCGGACGGGGACGACATCGCGTCCTCCATCGCCTTCACCGCGGTGCTGGGCGTCGTGGTGGTGCTGCTGCTGCCGCTGCTGGTGCCGATCCTGCAACTGTCGCTGACGCAGTATGGCGTGATCGCCGGGCTGACGGTGTATGCGGTGCCGCAGGTGCTGGCGGCGACGCTGCCGATCGGCGCGCTGGCCAACCAGGTGGGCACGGTGATCAAGCTGGTGCGGGTGCTGATGCTCGGCCCCGTGGTGCTGGCGATGTCGCTGGTCACCAGCCGCCTGCGTGAGAAGCCGGACGTGGCCGCGCCGGGCGTCACGGCGGGGGACCGGCCGAAGCCGGGGCGGGTGCCGCTGCACCAGCTTGTGCCGTGGTTCATCGTGGGCTTCCTGGTGGTGGCCGCGATCCGCTCGTTCGGGCTGATCCCCGAGGTGATGCTGACACCGCTCAAGACCATTGCGGCCGTGCTGACGACGGTGTCGATGGCGGCGCTGGGCTTGGGAGTGGACGTGCGTGTGGTGGCGCAGGCCGGGCTGCGGGTGACGGGCGCGGTCACCCTGTCGCTGGTGGTGCTGGGCGTGATCAGCGTGGGGCTGATCCGCTTTTTGGGGGTGGCGTAGCGGCTTCCGGACCGGCATGGCTGTGTGACCGACGATCCGGCGCCCCGTGCCAAGCACGGAGCCAATGGGCCGGACGCGAGGGAGGCTGCGATGCAAGACATGGTTCCGGCGCATGGCCTGATCGTCCGGCACGCGCCGGCCGAGGCGGCGCGGGGCAACATCCCCAACCGGCTCGAACGGCTGCCGATGACGGGCTACCAGCGGCGCATCTTCGCCATCATCGCCTCGGCGTGGCTGGTGGATCAGGTGGACGTGGCGCTGCTGACGTTCCTGTTGGGCACCATCGTGGTGGCGTTCGGGCTGACGCCGGTGGAGGCGGGGCTGCTGGCGTCGATGACGTTCGCCGGGCAGCTTGTCGGCAACGTCGCCGCGGGATTGGCGGCGGACCGGTATGGGCGGCGCACCGTGTTCCAGGTGACGATGCTGGTGTGGGGCGTGGCCAGCTTCATGGCCGCAGGCGCCTGGAGCGTCGGCGTGCTGATGTTCTGCCGCTTCCTGATCGGCGTCGGCGTGGGGGGCGAGGCGCCGGTGGCGCAGGCCATGGTGTCCGAGCTGGTGCCCGCCGGGGTGCGGGGGAAGTACATCGCGATCATGGAGGGGTTCTGGGCAGTGGGCTACGTGCTGTCGGGCGCGATTACCTGGCTGCTGCTGCCCTACCTGGGTTGGCGGTGGGTGTTCGCCGTGGTCGGGTCGTTGTCGCTGGTGGTGCTGCTGGTGCGGCGCGGGATGCCGGAGTCGCCGCGCTGGCTGGCCGAGCGCGGGCGGGCCGAGGAGGCCGACGCGGTGATGCGCCATATGGAAGCCGAGGTGGAGCGCCGCCTTGGCCGTCCGCTGCCGCCGCCGGCGCCGTTCGTGGCGCCGCCGCATTCCGGGCATGCCAGCTCGCTCGCCACGGTGTTCTCCCGCGAGTATGCCAGGCGCACGACGATGGCGTTCGGGCTGTGGTTCTTTGCGCTGATCGGGTTCTTCGGCCTCAACTCGTGGATTGCCGTGCTGCTGCGCGGGCATGGGTTCTCGATCATCGGGTCGGTGGGGTTCGTGACGCTGATCACCGTGGGCGGCGTTCCCGGGTTCATCATCGCGGCGTGGCTGCTGGAGCGGGCGGGCCGCAAGCCGACCACGGCGCTGTTCCTGCTGGCGTCGGCGGTGGCGGCCTGGGTGTATGGCAACTCGATGGACGAGACGACGCTGTTCCTCAGCGGCTTCGTCATGCAGTTCTTCATGTTCGGCATGTGGAGCTGCTTGTATGCCTACACGCCGGAGCTTTACCCGACGCGGGCGCGCTCGACCGGGGCCGGGCTGGCGTCGGCGGCGGGGCGGCTGGGGGCCATCCTGGGGCCGATCGTGGTGCCGGTGCTGGTGCGGGCCAACGGCCAGGCGGCGGCGTTCGAGGTCGGCGCGGCCGGGTTCGTGATCGCGGCGGTGCTGGTGCTGGCGCTGGGGGTGGAAACGCGCGGGCAGCGGCTGGAGGTGCTGTCGGCTTGATGGTGTTCCTGCTCCCTCTGGGAGGGGGAGGCCGTGGTGACTGAATCCCGTTCAAGCAGGAGCAGGCTTCGTGCTGTCTTGAGTGAACCAGGCGCTTGCCCGCTCCCTCACCCCGGCCTTGGTCCGTTTCACGGCCCAAGCCCGGAGGGAGAGGGAGCAGAAGCATTTGCCATCTGCCTATGGAGCCGATCCCATGCCCATCATTGACATGCGCAACCGTCCCACCTTCCTGCATGCCTTCTTCGGCGCCGAGCCGGGCACCCCGTCCTACGACGTGGTCGGCTGGCTCAACCGCCGGGTTGGGTCGCGCAGCGCGGACCACTTCACCCGCACGCCGGACCTCCCGGCCTACCTGCGGGAGATTGCGGCGGCCGGCATTGACCACGCCGTGATGGTGGGCCGCAGCACGCCGACCGTCCGCATCAGCAACGACGCCCTGGCTGACCTGGCGGCGCAGTCCGGCGGCGTGCTGATCGGCGTCGCCTCGGTCGATCCGCTGGAGCTGGGGCGGGATGGCGCGGTGGCGGAGGCCAGGCGGGCCGTCACGGAACTGGGGCTGCGGGCGGTGAACCTGGACGCCGGGTTCTACGCCGAGCCGATGCTGGCCGACGATGCCCGCCTGCTGCCGCTGTATGAGGCATGCGAGCAGCTCGGCGTGCCGGCCTTCGTGATGTCCGGACCGACCACGCCGGACCTGCAATTCAACGATCCCCTCGCGGTGGACCGGGTGGCCCGGCTGTTCCCCAAGCTGCCGATCGTGTGCTGCCACGGCTTCTATCCCAACATCGACGCGATCCTCACCGTCGCATTCCGGCACGAGAACGTCTTCGTGTCGCCCGACATGTACACCTTTGCCCCTGGCGGCGGACGCTACGTCGAGGCGGCGAACGGCTACCTGCGCGACCAGTTCCTGTTCGGATCGTCCTACCCGTTCCGGCCGATGCGGCAGGGCGTGGAGGATTTCCGCGCGCTCGGCCTGAACGAGGCGTCGCTGCAGGCCGCGCTGCACGGCAATGCCGCACGGCTGTTCGGGATCGCATGACCCTCGACCAGCTTCGCATCTTCGTCGCCGTAAAGGCTCGCCTCTGAAGCGGGAGAGGGAGCAGGATGCGCGCTTACGCCATCCACCCTAGAGGTCAGGCTTGGGCAGCACCCTCATCGAGCCGCTCCGCCACCGCCGCCGCCAGCCGGTCCACCGCCCGCCGCGCCGCCGGCACCACCCCGGCGAAGTCGGCGAACCCGTGCACCAGCCCCTCCTCCTCCAGCAGCCACGCCGGGCGCCCGGCCGCTCGCAAGGCCGTCACCCAGGCGCGGCCCTGGTCACGCAGCGGGTCGAACCCGGCCGTCATCACCAGGCTCGGCGCGGCGCGCGACAGGTCCGTGCGCAGGGGCGACAGCCGCGGGTCCGCGCGGTCGGCGCCGGGCGGCAGCAGCATCCGCGCGCAGTCCTCCAGGCCGGAGGCGGTCAGCAGGTAGCCCTCCCGGAACAGCTCGATGCTGGGGTATAGCCCGTCCTGGTGCAGCATGTCGGTGACGGGGTAGAGCAGCGCCGTCAACGCCGCGCGCTCACCAGGCCCGGTGCCCAGGCCGAGGCCGGCGGCCAGGTTGGCCCCGGCGCTGTCCCCGGCCAGGATGTAGGGACCGGGGCGGTTGGCGCGCACCCAGTCCCAGGCGGCGGCGGCGGCGTCGTGCGCGGCGGGAAACGGGTGCTCGGGCGCAAGCGGATAGGCGGCGTTGATGACGCGGACCCCCGCGCGCCGGGCCAGGCGGCGGCACAGGGGGTCATGGGTGGCCGGGCTGCCGATGATGAAGCCGCCGCCATGGAAGAACAGCATCGTGGCGCGCGGCTCGGCAGGCGGCATGTACTCGCGCGCACCGGGTAGGCCAGGGACCGGCTGCGGCGGCGCCAGAGGGTCCGGGTACAGGCCGGTCAGGCCAGGAGCGGCCTCATACTGCTTGCGAAAGGCGAGCAGGCCGTGCAGCCCGCCGTCGGAGGCCGGAGCGCCACCCTGCGGCAGCTTGCGGATGAAGCGGATCAGCGCGGACATCGTGGGGTCCATGCGCTGCCCCGCCGCCTCAATCGGCCGGCCTGCCAGGGCGCCGAAGGCCAGCCCCGCCCGCACCCCGGCGCGGTGCCAGAACTGCGGGGGCAGCCGGGCGGCAGGCTTGGGCGCGGGTTGAGGCTCGGCGAGGCGGGCGGGGGTGCTGTCCATGCGGGGATACATCGGCCCGGCGCGTCGGGCTGCAACCGGCGCACACGGGCGCGTCTTGGCATCGTGACCCTCGGGCGGGTCTTGGCATCGTGACCGTCGGGCACGTCTTGGCATCGTGACCGTCGGGCACGTCTTGGCATCGTGACCGTCGCACGCATCTTGGCATCGTGACCCCGGCAGGCCGCTGCAACTTGGCGCGTCGGCGCGGGTTCTGCCTGCCCACTTCTAGGATGCATTCCATCGATGCCCGACGCCATGCCGGTCGCCACGCTTGCCGCTCCCGAGGCGGCCCTCGCCCTGCACCTGCTGGACCAAGCCCGCCAGGCGGCCAGCCCCGTCGTCGCCATCCTCCGCAGCGCACCCCGCCTGGCCCGTATCGCCGCCCTGGCGAACGCCATGGCGGACGGCGTCGAGGTCCTGGCGCTGCCGCCCTGGGACGTGCTGCCGTATGACCGCACCCTGCCCAGCGCCGCCGTCGTCGGCCAGCGGATGCGCGCCCTGACCGCCCTCGCCCAGCCCGCGCAAGGCCCCCGCCTGCTGCTGACCAGCGCCGCCGCGGCGCTGCAGCGGGTCCGCCCAGCGCGGGACCTGCAGCCCGACCCGTTGCTGCGTGCCGGCGATCCCCTGGACCCGCAAGACCTGGCCACCCTGCTCGCCGAGCGCGGCTACCACGCCGAGGAACGGGTGGACGAGGCCGGCACCGTCGCGCTGCGCGGCCAGACGGTCGAGCTGTTCCCCGCCGGCGCTTCCTGCCCTGTCCGGCTGGAGGTCGCCGATGGCCGCATCGCCGCCATACACCTGTTCGACCCCGCCACCCTGCGCAGCACGGGGATCACGGAGCAGGTCGCGCTGACCCCGGCGACCGAGTTCCCGCTCGATCCCGCCGAGGTCGAGGACGCCGCCGAGCAGCTCGCCCATCCCGGCGCCGCGCCGGCCGCGGCGGATGCCGAGGAGGATGCGCTGGCCGTGCCAGGCCCGCTGCCGCGCCTGGTTCCGCTGTTCGACCTGCTCCCCGGCGCCCCGGTTTGGAGCGATCCGGAGGTGGAGGACCGCTGGGCCGCCGCGCATGAGCAGGCAGGGGACGCCTTCGCCGCGACGCAGGCTGCACGCCGGGCCAACCCGGCACAGGGCGTGCTGCCCCGCCCCGCCCGCCTGTTCCTGACGCCGGCGCAGGCGGCCGCGGCGCTGACCGGTCCCCGCCTGCCGCCGGTTCCGCCCGCCGAGGCCGTCCCAGCCCCCGACCGCATCGCCGACCTGGTCGCGTTGGCGCAGGCGGCGGCGGGCACGGTGGTGATCGCCGCCGCCGCCGACCCGGTCCGTGTCGCCGCCAGCCTCGCCCGCCGCGGTTTGCGAGCCGAAGCCGCCGCCGATTGGGCAGCCGCCCAAGCCAGTGGCGTGCACGTCCTGCACATGGACCTGGCGGAAGGCGCACGGCTGCGGCGGCAGGATGGGACGCCCCTGCTGCTGATCCCGGCCGGCACGCTGTTGCGCATGCAGCGGGCCGCGAGGGTCCTGCACTCCGACAACGCCCCCCGCCTGGGTGACCGCGTCGTGCACGAGGACCACGGCGTGGCCATCCTGACCGCGCTGCGGGAGGTGGACGGTGAGGACCGCATCGCCTTGGAGTTCGCCGAGGGCGCCGAGTTGCTGGTCCCCGCCTGGGACCTGGACCGCATCTGGCGGCTGGGCGGCGCGGAAGAGGCCGGCCCCGCCCCCGACCGCATGGGCGGCGAGTCCTGGCGGCGCCGCCGCGCGGAGGTGGAGGCCGAGGTGCAGGCGGCGGCCTCTGGCCTGGCCCAGGCCGCGCAGGCCCGCGCCCAGGCCCGCGCACCGCGCATCGACCCGCACCCCCTCGCCCCCAGCCTGGCCCGGCGCTTCCCGCACCCGCTGACGCCGGACCAGCGCGCCGCCATCGATGCCACCCTGTCCGACATGGCCTCTGGCCGGCCGATGGACCGCCTGGTGTGCGGCGACGTGGGCTTCGGCAAGACCGAGGTCGCCCTGCGCGCCACCGCGGCTGCCGCGCTGGCCGGGGTGCAGGTGCTGGTGGCGGCGCCGACCACCGTGCTGGCCCGGCAGCACCTGGAGGTGTTCCAGCGCCGCTTCGCCGGAACCGGCGTCGAGGTCGTCGGCCTGATACGCGGCATGACGGAGGGCCGCGCCGTGCGCCGCCAGGTCGCCAAGGGGCAGGCCCGCATCGTCGTCGGGACGCAGGGGCTGGCGGCGGACTCGGTGCGGTTCGCCGGGCTGGGCCTGGCGGTGATCGACGAGGAGCAGCGGTTCGGCGAGGACGACAAGCGCCGCCTGGCCGGGCTGGTCGGGGCCGGATTGGTCAGCGGGGGCGGCGAGCGTCCGCATCTGCTGACCATGACCGCCACGCCGATCCCCCGCACCCTGCAGGGCGCGCTGGCCGGGCTGCGCGACGTGTCGGTGCTGACCACCCCGCCGCAGCACCGCCAGCCCACCCGGACCTTCGTGCTGCCATGGGACCCCGTGGTGGTGCGCGAGGCCCTGCTGCGCGAGCGCCGCCGCGGCGGGCAGAGCTTCGTCGTCGTTCCCCGCATCAGCGACCTCGTGGCCTTGCAGGGCGAGCTGGCCGGGCTGGCGCCGGAACTGGCCGTCACGCCCGTCCACGGCCGCATGGCGCCGGAGGACGCGGAGGCCGCCATCGTCGGCTTCGCGCATGGGGCGGGGGACATTCTGCTGGCGACCAACATCATCGAGGCCGGGCTGGACATCCCGCGCGCCAACCTGATGATCGTCATGGGCGCCGACCGGTTCGGCCTGGCGCAGTTGCACCAGTTGCGCGGGCGGGTGGGCCGGGGCGCCCGGCGCGGCACCGCGTACTTCCTGACGGCCGCCGCGGGCAAGGGCGGGCGCCGGCTGTCCCCCATCGCCGTCCGCCGCCTGCACATGCTGGAGACGCTGACCGGCCTGGGCGCCGGGGTGGAGGTGGCCGCCGCCGACATGGAGCTGCGCGGCGCGGGGGACCTGTTCGGCGAGCGCCAGGCCGGCCATGTCCGCGCCATCGGCACCGAGTTGTACCAGGTGCTGCTGGCCCGCGCCGTTGCCGCCAACCGGGGCGAGCCGGCCGCGGCGGCGCCGCCCGTCGTGCATGCGCCGCTGGCCGGCCGCATCCCGGAGGCCGAGGTGCCCGAGTTCAACCTGCGTTTGGAGCTGCTGCGCCGCCTGTCCCGCGTATCCGACGCCGCCGCGCTGCACGACTTTGCCGGGGAGTTGGCGGACCGCTTCGGCCCGCCCCTGCCGGAGTTGTCGGCCCTGCTGGACCTGGCCCGGCTGCGGGTGGCCTGCCGTGCGGCGGGGGTGGCGCACGCGGACCTTGGCCCACAGGGCGCGGCGCTGACGCCCGTGGACACCGGCCCCTTCGCGCTGGCGGAGCTGGCGGCCCGTTTGGGTGCCGAGGTGCACGGGGTGCGGGCCGTGCTGCACTGGGCGGAGCGCGACCCTGCGGCGGGGGTGGCGCGGGTGGTGGGGTTGTTGGAAGGCTGAGCAGCCCGCCACGGGAAGCAGCATATGGCGGCGCTTGGCGGCCTCCTTTGGCAGGGATGACTTGTACTAACCGCCCTTGACCCTGACCGCTGCCGTCCCGATCCGTGCCGTCGCGAGCCGGCTTCGGCGCGGCACGGCTGCGCTGGCCGCCCCTAGATTGCCGCGCCGCAAGCGCGGCTCGCAATGACGGCACGCCCGCACCGGTCAGACTCATGGGCGATTGGCATCAATCCTGCTGCCGAGTGCTGCGGCAGCGCGGTGCAGCCTCCGCAATGGCTGGTCCCAACGGACCGCTTGCCTCGCTTTGGAAAAGCGACCCTGACGCAGGAAGTGCAGCACCTGCCGGATGACTTCGGGATCGCCCGGCAGGAATGGGTGAGCGACGGGCACCACTAAATGGTCGGCCATGCCCGCCGTCCGCGTCGCCGCCACCGTCACCCGGCCATCATTCGGCCCGGGTAAGGCCAGACATGACGCCAAGGGGTATATCGAGCGGCTCCCGGCGATGACCCCCAGTGGATAATCCACCGTTCCCAGCAGGCGTCGCAGCGCCCCATCCTGGCAGGTGACCAACTGCGCCCCAGCCGGACCGAAGAACCGGCGGTAAGGCCAGGTTCGGGCCAGCAGGTCGGCAACCTCGCTGCCCGCGTTTGGCGGCCCCAACATGACCACCCGGCCCAGCCCGGCCGGCCGGTGCTGCGTCAGGGCGGCCCGGGCCACCAGCCCACCCATGGAGTGGGTGACGATATGCAGCGGCGCCCCATCCGCGACGAACCCGGCGAGGGCGCGATGCGTCTCCCGCGCAAGGGCTTCAAGCGGCAGCCGGCGGGTGGGCAGGCCCAGGTTGAGCGTCAATGCACCTTGCGCCTGCAACGTGCGCTCCAGCCGCGCCAACGCCGCCGGGCTTCGGGCGATGCCGTGCAGCAACAGCACCTGGCTGCCTTGCAGGCTGGCGTCCTTGGCTGCGTTCACGCGGGGGGCTTCCATTCATTTCCTGCCGACATGGTTCGTGCCGTCATAAGCCTGCGCCCGTCCCACGATTGATGCACACTGCCACGCGACGCTCCGCCCGACGTGGGCCGCCTTCGTCCTTCCAGGATGAGGCGTGGGAAGCACCCCAGCAAAGAACATTCCTGGTTGCACCAACTAGGTCTTTTGTCCTATCAGCTTCGCCATGGCCCTCCCGTCCCCGCTCCCCGCCCCGTCCACGCCAGCAGACGTGCCCGAAACGGCCGCGCTGTTGCTGCAGACCTTCGCCGGCTTCTACCAGCAGGAACTCGGCGCGGAGGAGGACGTGCATCGCACCCTGCCCTTCTTCGGCACCGCGCTGGGCATCGTCATCGGCGCCCTGGCCTACGCCGCTGGCCGCCTGCCGCGCTGGACCGACACCGCCGCCGGCCCGGCCACCTGGGCGTTCATCGCCAGCCTGGCCCTGCTCGGCCTGTCAGTGCTGGAGGCGTGCTGCGTGCTGTTCTGGATCAGCCGTGCCATCGCCCGCCGCGACTACCGCCGCCTGGGGCCGGAGCCGGAGCTGCGCCGGCGCCTGACGGACCTGCAAGCGTACTACGACAACCTCGGCATCCTGGGCGGGGCGCAGGACGCCCAGGCGCTGCGCGACCTGCGGACCGCCCTGCTGGATGCCTATGCCGCCATCACGCCGGGCAATCGCACCCTGAACGCCCGGCGCTACGGCGCCCGGGCGCTGGCGGCGTCCCACCTGGTGAGAGCCTTGATCTGGGCGCTGGGTGCGACCAGTATTATCCTGATCGCCGACAAGCTCGGCGTGTTGCCAAGGGTTCTCCCATGACGGCCACCGCGACTCCTGCCATTCCACCGCCCGTCCTGGTTCAGCAGCATGGACCGGTTGCCCCGCCTGTCCCAGCCCCCCCCATGCAGAAGCCCGACGGCACGCTGATCTACACCGTCGCCAAGGGCGCCAATGTCTGGCCAGATCGCCTATGGCCCGCCAAGCTTAGCCGCTGAGCTTCCGGACCTCACGTCAGCCTGCTTAACCCAGCCTCCCCGCTCGCCCGCCTTCTTGATGCGCCATTGCGCCCTGGCCAGGTTGCTTGGATCGGCCTGCGCCCTGCGCGGCACGCCCCGTTGCTGACCCCCATCGCGGCGCAACTGACGCCTGCGGACGGCATGATTGGCGACCATTACAGCAGCCGTACCGGCGCCGCCCGCGGCGTCACCCTGATCGAGCAGGAGTGCCTGGCTGCCATCTTTTCCTACCTGGGTGCAGACACGCCTGACCCGATGCTGCTGCGCCGCAACATCGTGACGGCGGGCATCAACCTGGACGCCCTGCGCGACCGCCGCTTTCAGGTCGGGGGCGCCATGCTGGAATATACCGGCGTCTGCCATCCCTGCTCCCGGATGGAGGCGTTGCTCGGACCCGGCGGCTACAACGCCGTGCGCGGCAAGGGCGGCATCACCGCGCGGGTGCTGGAGGGCGGGGCGGTGGCGTTGGGCGATGCGGTGCTGCGGCTGCCGTAGGCGGGCCGAGCGGCGCCTAGGACCCGACGCCCTGCAGGATAGGCGCTCACGCCATGCAGCACGGCTGGACCACGCCGCCCGGCTGCGCCGTCCCGTCACGGCGGCGCGGGCAGGGCGGCGAACCAGTCGGCATACGGGGTGTTGCGCGCCATGCGCCGGTTCAGGTCCGGAGCGCCGTCCGTCCACCAGGGCGGCCCGCGCTCCCCCAGCGCGTGCTTGGCGGCGTCCACCCGGGCACGCGCGGCTTCCTGCGCGACCGGGTCCGCCTGGCGCAGCGCCATGCCCTTGGCGCGGCGAGCGGCCATCAGCTCGCGTTGCAGCCCGGCGCGGGCAGCCGGGTCCAGCGCCGGGTCGGCACAGCGCCACAGCCGGCCGCGGACGACGAAGTAACGGCCATCAGGGGTGGTGGGGTAGCGCATGCGGACCCTTGCTGCTTCCGGGTGGGAGAAGTGCCGGTCTGGGGTACGACGGGGAGCCTTGCTTGCCGTGCTGCCTATGCGCGATTGGCCTCCGTATCGGCATCGCCAAGGTAGGCCAGCCATCGCATCTGTCAGCCGGACGCCATTGAGTCTGTGGAAGAACGGATGGCCGTCCGCGTGCATGGCGCCCGCGCGCACCTGCAGCACGGCAGGCAACGCTGGCAAAGCAGGCCGAACCGATGCCAAGTGTTCGGCCCGTTCGGCTGCACGACGGTCAGCAAGACAACCGCATCGAAGGAACCAACAACTACATCTCATCCCAGAGCACTCTGACCGCCGACCCGAGGGCGCTCCTGCAAGAGTTCGCCGGACAAGGGCGGCAGATAGGTCGGATTCCGGGTGGACAGGCCGGCTCAAAAGAAGTGTTCGACGCAGGCAAGCCCATCGGCACCTATCGCAACCAGGCTGGGCGATCAGCTCCGACGACCCGAGGAATAATGCATTATTCGGGCAAGGGTGCGCACATTGTGTCAGCAGCACCGAGGAATTGGCAGCCATGACGGAAAATGAACGCCTCCTGAAGCTTGTGTGCGGCTCCGCAAAGCGCGCCCTGCACAGTCAGACGCCATGCACCCTGCGGGCCTGTTCCTTCTCAATCGGCCATGGCGCCAAACGGATCTTGCTGCGGGCGCATTTTAACGAAAGCCCGTCAGAGGACGACTTGGAAGCGATCTCGGTTGTCGAAACGGAGATCAACGCCGACTTCCTGGACCACTTTGAAGGAGAGACGGACACCGAGGTCGTCGCGCCGGGCGAAAGCCTGTCGTTCCTGCCCGGGGGGATTGCCTATCTCCGCGAAGGAGAGGTTGGGAAGGTTTGCGCTGAGTGAGCTGACGCGCTTCGTTCCCAAGCTTGATCCGTCGTGGTCCTGAGTTCCGCGACCTCCACCAAGCTTCGAGCGGGCCGGGTGCTTTCCTGTTGCAAATGCATGCCGCAGAAGGGCAAGGCTCCGCGACAAATTGCGCGACACGGCCTTGCATGGGCTTTCCGTTCGCTTGCTGATACCGTTGGCGAATTCACAAGCTCTGCGTTGGCCCTA
>CAXTAT010000034.1:52070-55841 GCA_964242415.1 uncultured Acetobacteraceae bacterium | reverse complement strand
CGGGCCAAGGCTCCGGACTTCGCCAACAGGGTCCGACCGTTTGACCAAGTGGTACGCGGCCTGCGCCAAGTGGAGGCGGGAACCGCCGCATCCCCGTCGCAGGCCACCTGCAGGGCTAAGCCAGTCAGCCAACCCATCTCGTCCCGCATCGCCGCAAGGCGCGCGCGTCGTCAGCGACCAGGCCGGCCGGCTCAGCCAACCCCACCCAGGCACCGACCCGCCCACTCCAGCCTTGACGTAACGCCTCAACAATGTTCTTGTTCCGTTCATGTCTGCACACGCGCTCCCTGCCGAAGCGAACGACAACCCCGACCCGCACGGCCCCGGCCCGCACGGCCCCGGCCCGCACGGCCCCGGCCCGCACGATGCCGACACGCAGGGCTACCGGCAGGTCCTGCACGACCTGATCACCATGGGTGCCGACCTCGCCCGCTGCCTGCACGGCCAGGCCACCGTTCAGGCCGCGCAGCAAGCTGTGCCCCATCCCCTTCCGACGGGCACCCAGCAGAGTACCGGCGCCCAGCCCGCCACAGGCGCGCAGCCCGCCCCGCCGTCCGGTGCCCTGATCAGCCTCACCCTCGCCTTCGACCGCATCGCCCGCGCCGTCCGCCGCACCATCATGCTCGCGCGCAGCCTGGCCCAGCCCGTCCAGCCCGCCCCCATCCAGTCCGGCCCCGACCCGGCCCAGCGCCGCGCCGCCGCCCGCCGCCGCATCATCCGCGAAGTCGAGGACGCCATCCAGCGCACGGCCGCCACCCCCAGCGACGGCCGCGCTACCTCCGAGACCCTTCAGGCCGAGTTGCGCGACCGTCTCGACACCCCCGACCTCGACGACGACATCGGCACCCGCCCAACCGCCGACATCATCAGCGAAATCTGCCGCGACCTCGGCCTCGCCGCCCCGCCAGGCGGCGCCCACCCCTGGAAGCGCCGCACGCCAGATGACATCGCGAAGCTCTGCGGCACCGCCGCCGCCCCAAGCGGTGCCCGCCAGCCCGGCCCCAAACCGCAAGTGCCCAGGCAAGGCGTCGCGCAGCCCGGCCCCATGCACGCCGGCAACGACCCGCCGGAGAACCCGCCAGACGACACGGCCGGCACAGTCCCCACGACCTTGCGCCACCCCACTCCCGTCCACGGCCAATGGCGCCCACCGCCGACAGCCTGAGCAAGGCCGCTCCGGATCTGCGCAGGAATGCCCAAGCAGGCGTCCGCGGCCCAATCATGCCGGCATCCATGCGCGCGCGGGGCGGCGCAAGCCTGCTTAGGGCGCAAGCCTCTCAGCCATCCGCATGAACACCGGCACCGCCTCGGCCAGCGCCGCCAGGCTCACCGCCTCCGTCGGCTTATGGGCATCGGCGATGCGCCCCGGCCCCAGGATCACGCACGGTGCCAGCGCCTGCAGCTCCGACGCATCCGTGCCATAGGGCGCCGTCTGCGCCGCGGCACCGGCCAGCCCCTCCGCCAGCGCCACCAGCGGGTGCCCGGGCGGCAGTTCCGGTGGGCGGCCTTGGCGGGCGATGGTCAGGTGCAACCCAGCCTGGTCAGCAGCAGCCTGCACAGCAGCCACGACCACCTCCGGATCGATGCGTGCACTGTAACGATACTTGATCGTCGCCGTAGCCCGGGGAACCGTGATGTTCACCGCCGCGCCATGGTTGTCGATAATGAGGTTAAAATCGCTGAACACCGGGTCATAAGCCGTGTCCTGCATCCCCGGCTCAGCACGCAACCTATCGTGCAAACCCCGCATCTCGGCCAGGAACAGCACCAGGTCCCAGTTGGCATTGCGGCCCTGCCCGGTGCTGCTGTGCGCCTGCACCCCGGTGGCGGTGGCGGCGAACTCGATGTTGCTGCGGTGGCCGCGCACCGGGACCATGCCGGTCGGCTCCGCGATCAGGATGCCGCGCGGGGCGAAGCGCCGGGCCAGGGTGCTGTCCTGCACGACCCGGCGAGCGCCGGCCTTGGTGGTCTCCTCGTCCGTCGTCAGCAGCAGCGCCACCGGCACCGCCTTCGGCAGGGCACGGGCGGCGGCGACCAGAGCGGCCACCGGCCCCTTCATATCGGTGCTGCCCAGGCCGTGCAGGGTGTCGCCGTCGATGCGGCCGGACCAGGGATCGTCGGTCCAGCCAGTGTCCGGCACGGTGTCCATGTGCCCCGACAGCGCCAGCCCCCCCGTGCCGCGCGCCGCCACCAGCACGCACTTCGCCACGCCAGTGGCATCGGTGTAGTCCAGCCGCTCGACCTCGAACCCCTGCAGCTCCGCCACCAGCCGCTCGGCCACCGCGGTATTCGACCGGGCGCTGCGGCTGTCGATCCGCACCAGGTCCTGGGCGAGCGGGGCGATCCGGTCGAGGTGTTCCATGCCACCCCTTTGCATGGCGGACCGGGGCCGGGCAAGGATGGCCCACCATGACCCGCCCCCAGATGCCTCGCCCCCAGACGCTTCGCCCCATGACGCTCGCCGACCTGCCGACACCCTGCCTGGTGCTGGACCGCGGCATCCTGGCCCGCAACCTCGCCACCATGGCCGCCACGCTGGCCCGGCACGGCGTCCCGCTGCGCCCGCACATGAAAACGGCCAAGAGCATCGACGTCACCCGCCTCGCCCTCGCCGGGCAGCCCGGCGGCATCACCGTGTCCACCCTGGCGGAGGCCGAGCACTTCGCCGGGCACGGCATCACCGACATCATGTATGCCGTCGGCATCACGCCGGCGAAGCTGGACCGCGTGGCGGCGCTGAACCGGGCCGGGGCGGACGTGCTGGTCATCACCGACGATCCCGGCACCGCCGCCGCCATCGCCGCGCACCCCTCGCCACCCCGGGCGTTGGCCGAGGTGGACAGCGGCGAGCACCGTGGCGGCGTCGCCGGGGACAGCCTGCGGTTGCAGGAGGTCGCGGCCCGGCTCGGCCCCTACCTGGCCGGTGTGCTGACGCATGGCGGCCACAGCTATGCCGGACGGACCCCGGCCGACATGGCGGGGATCGCCGAGCAGGAGCGCGCGGCGGTCGTCGGCGCCGCGGAACGGCTGCGGGCGGCCGGGCATGCCGTGCCGATCGTGTCGATGGGCAGCTCGCCCACCGCGCTGCACGCCCGGCACCTGGACGGCGTGACCGAGGTGCGGGCCGGCGTCTATATGTTCGGCGACCTATTCCAGGCCAGCATCGGCACGCACGCGCAGGCGGACATCGCGGTGACGGTGCTGACCCAGGTCATCGGCCTGCGCCCTGGGGAGCACCGCCTGCTGGTCGATGCCGGCGGGATCGCGCTCTCCAAGGACCGCAGCACGCAGGCGACGACGGACCTGGGGTTCGGCCTCGTGCTGGACGCGGACGGGCAGGCGTCGCTTGGCGCCGCGGTTGTCCGTCTGGCCTATCAGGAGCATGGCGTGGTGGACCTGGACCCGGCGCTGCCCTTCCCAAGCCTGCCAGTGGGCGCGCTGCTGCGGGTTGCGCCGAACCATACCTGCATGACGGTGGCCGCCCATGACCGCTACTGGGTCGTGGACGGGTCGGACCGCATCATCGCCGAGTGGCCGCGGGTGAACGGCTGGTAGGCTACTGCGCGGCCTGGGATGGCCAGGTCCGTGCGGCGTGGGCGTCAGGCGGTGGTGCCCTCGTCCGGGGCGCTGCCGTGGGGGCTTTGCCCATCGCACCGCCGAACGATCCCAGCCAGTTTGGGTCGTCTAGGCTGCCCGCCCCCTCACCCCAACCCTCTCCCTCCGGGCAGGGCGATCGCATATGCCATAGGGGTGCTGCCTTCTCCCTCTCCC
>CAXTAT010000034.1:0-51970 GCA_964242415.1 uncultured Acetobacteraceae bacterium | reverse complement strand
GGGAGAGGGGGAAGAGGCGATACCTCCCGGCATAGGCAATCACCCTGCCCGAAGGGAGAGAAAGTCAGCGCGCTTCTCAGAGTACAGGGCGTTGCCCCGGGACGCGGGCCGGCTACGCCACCCGCCCATGGCAGTGCTTGAACTTCTTGCCTGACCCGCACGGGCACGGCGCGTTGCGCGGGGTGTTGCGCCAGGTGGACGGGTCCGCCGGGTCCAGCGCCACGGCCTCCACGCTGCTGCCCAACGCGAGGCGCGGGCGCTCCGCCTCCATCACGTCGCCGCCGGCGTACTGCGCCTCCCCGGCCGGGTCGGAGTACTGCAGACCCGGCTGCAGCAGCGGCTGGAACACCTGCGCCGGCGGCGGCTCCTCGCCGAGCTGCACGCGGGACAGCATGGCCGTCACCCGCTCCTTCAGCTCGTCCAGCATGGCGTTGAACAGGGCGAAGGCCTCGCTCTTGTACTCGTTCAGCGGATCGCGCTGGCCATAGGCGCGCAGGCCGATGCCCTGGCGCAGGTGATCGAGCGCCAGCAGGTGCTCTTTCCACACGGAATCCAGCATCTGTAGCAGGAACGTTTTTTCCACATGCCGCATCAGCGCCGGGCCAAGCACCGCGGTCTTGGCGGTCATCTGCGCGGTGGCGGCCGCCTCGATGCGCTCGCGGATGCCGGTCTCGTCCATGCCCTCCTCGCGGCCCCAGTCCACGATGGGCAAGTCCAGGTTCAACAGCCGGCGTACCTCGTCGGCGAGCTGCTGGGTCTCCCACTGCTCGGCGTAGGCCTTCTCGGGGATGTGGCGCGCGACCAGGTTGGCGGTCACCTCGGCCCGCATCTCCTCCACGGTCTCCGACACGTCGTCGGCCTGCATGAACTCGCGGCGCTGCGCATAGACCTCGCGGCGCTGGTTGTTCATCACGTCGTCGTACTTCAGCACGTTCTTGCGGGTGTCGAAGTTGCGGGCCTCGACCTTCTTCTGCGCCTTTTCCAGCGCGCGGTTGATCCAGGGGTGGATGATCGCCTCCCCCTCCTTCAGCCCGAGCTTCTCCAGCAGCCCGCCCATCCGGTCGGACCCGAAAATCCGCATCAGGTCGTCCTCCAGGCTGAGGAAGAAGCGGCTGGCCCCGGGGTCGCCCTGGCGCCCGGACCGTCCGCGCAACTGGTTGTCGATGCGCCGGCTCTCGTGCCGCTCGGTGCCGATCACCAGCAGGCCGCCGGACTCCTTCACCGTGTCGTGCCAGGTGGCGACCTGCTGCTCGATGGCCTGCTGCAGCGAGGGCCGCTCCTCCTCCGGCACGGCCTCGGCCTCCAGCTTGATCCGCATATCGGCATTGCCGCCAAGCTTTATGTCGGTGCCGCGGCCGGCCATGTTGGTGGCGATGGTGATGGCGCCGGGCGCCCCGGCCTGGGCCACGATCTTCGCCTCCTGCTCGTGGAAGCGGGCGTTCAGCACGGAGTGCGGCACCTTCTTGCGGGCCAGGATGCCGCTGATGGTCTCGCTCTTCTCGATGCTGGTGGTGCCGACCAGGACCGGCTGGCCGCGGGTGCGGGCCTCCTCGATCAGGGTGGCGACGGCCTCATACTTCTCGACGGCGGAGCGGTACACCTCGTCGTCGGCGTCCTTACGGGTGACCGGAACGTTGGTGGGGATTTCTACAACTTCCAGCTTGTAGATCTCGGCGAACTCGTCGGCCTCGGTCATCGCGGTGCCGGTCATGCCAGAGAGCTTCGGATATAGGCGAAAATAGTTCTGGAAGGTGATGCTGGCCAGCGTCTGGTTCTCCGGCTGGACGGTGACGCCCTCCTTGGCCTCCAGCGCCTGGTGCAGGCCCTCGGAGTAGCGGCGGCCCTCCATCATGCGCCCGGTGAACTCGTCGATCAGCACCACCTTGTCGTCGCGCACGATGTAATCCACGTCGCGGCTGAACAGGGTGTTGGCGCGCAAGCTCTGCTGCACATGGTGGATGACGCTGACGTTGAAGGCGTCGTACAGGTTGCCCTCGGTGATGATGCCGGCCTCGCGCAGCATGTCCTCGACCTGCTCGGACCCCGGCTCGGTCATCGTCACGGTCTTGAGCTTCTCGTCCTTCTCGTAGGTCGAGGCGTCCTTCACCAGCTCGCGCACCACCATGTTGACGGTGCGGTACAGGTCGCTGCTGTCCTCGGCGGGGCCGGAGATGATCAGCGGGGTGCGCGCCTCGTCCACCAGGATGCTGTCCACCTCGTCCACGATGGCATAGGCGAAGTCGCGCTGGGTCATCTCCTCCAGGCTGTACTTCATGTTGTCGCGCAGGTAGTCGAAGCCGAACTCGTTGTTGGTGCCATAGGTGATGTCGGCGTTGTAGGCGGCGCGCTTCTGGTCGTCGTTCAGGCCGTGGACGATGACGCCAGTCGTGAGGCCCAGGAAGGAGTACACCCGGCCCATCCACTCGGAGTCGCGCTGCGCCAGGTAGTCGTTCACCGTCACGACGTGCACGCCCTTGGCCGGCAGGGCGTTCAGGTACACGGGGAGCGTGGCGACCAGGGTCTTGCCCTCGCCCGTCTTCATCTCGGCGATCTTGCCGTCGTGCAGCACCATGCCGCCGATCAACTGCACGTCGAAGTGGCGCAGGCCCAGCACCCGGCGGGCGGCCTCACGCACGACGGCGAAGGCTTCCGGCAGCAGGCTGTCCAGGGTGGCGCCGTCGGCGAGGCGGGCACGGAACTCGGCGGTCTTGGCTTGCAATGCGGCGTCCGGCAGGGCCTGCATCGCCGGCTCGTGCGCGTTGATGGCCGGGACGCGCCGCTGGTAGGCCTTGAGCGACCTGTCGTTGGCGGAGCCGAACATGGCACGGGCAATGGAGGCGAACATCGGGGGTCCCCTTGGTGGCGCGCCGCCGGGGTGCAGACCCCGGGATTGCCGGCGGGGTCCAGGCGCGAATAAGCTTCTACGGTCAGATAGGACCCGGATGGGCCAGGGTCAACGACGCCCGGCCGGGTGATCGAACAGCGCGCAAGGACGCTGCCTGCTCCCTCTCCCTCCGGCCTTGGGCCGTGAAACGGCCCAAGGCCGGAGGGAGAGGGAGCAGACGCCGCCGCCGGGCCACGGCCAGTCGCCCGCTTGTCGCCCCAGGCGCCTTCGGGCATTGTCCGGCCACCACGCCCCCCGCCCTACCCGAGGTTCCCATGCGCCGTCCGAGCCTGCCCGCCGCTGCCGCGACCTTGCTGCTGAGCACCACTGCCCTCTCGTTCGCCCAGGCTCCTGCGCCGCAGCCCGCGGCCTCCGCGCCCGCCACGCAAGCACCAGTCGCCGGCACGCTGCCCGCCACCCCCGCCCCGGAAGACCCGCTTGTCGCCAAGGTCGGCGGCGACGAAATCCATGCCTCCGAGGTCTCCGAGGCCGCGCAGGCCCTGCCGGAGGAGCTGCGCGGCATGCCCGCCCCGGTGCTGTTCCCTATGCTGCTGGACCAGCTTATCGACCGCCGCATCATCATCCAGGCCGCCCGCAAGCAGGGCCTGGGCAACGACCCCGCGGTGCAGCGCCAGGTCGCCCGCGCCACCGACACCGCCCTGCAGAACGCCCTGCTGACGCGGGAGATCGCGCCCACCCTGACCGACGACGCCATCAAGGCGCGATACGACCGCAACTTTGCCGGCAAGGCCGGTGAGCCTGAGGCGCATGCCCGCCACATCCTGGTCACCGACGAGGAAACCGCCAAGCGCATTATCGTCGAGCTGAAGGGCGGCGCCGACTTCGCCGAGCTTGCCAAGAAGAACAGCACCGACCCGGCCGGCAGCAGCAACGGCGGCGACCTCGGCTATTTCAAGCGCGGCGACATGCTGCCGGAGTTCGCCGAGGCCGCCTTCGCGCTCAAGCCCGGCCAGTTCACCGAAATCCCGGTCAAGACACGGTTCGGCTGGCACGTCATCAAGCTGGAGGACCTGCGCACCGCCCCGCCGCCGCCGCTGGACCAGGTGCGCGACGAAATTCGCCAGCAACTGATCCAGGAAGGCGTGGCCCGCGTGCTGGCCTCGGCCAAGCAGGGCGTCGAGGTGCAGAAGTTCAACACAGACGGCACGCCGATGAAGGACGCCCCGGCCCAGGCCCTGCCCGGCACGGCGGACGCGCCCGCCGCCCCGGCCCCCGCCCCCGCTACACCAGCCAAGTAGCCCGATGGCGCTGCCCACCTCCCCGCTCGCAGTCGCGATGCCGGACCTGCCGCCGATGGCCGGCATCCGGCTGGGGTCGGCGGAGGCGGGCATCCGCTACCAGGGCCGCACCGACCTGGTGCTGGTGGAGCTGCCGGTCGGCACCACCGTCGCCGGGGTGTTCACCCGCAACCGCTGCCCCGGCGCTCCGGTCGATTGGTGCCGCTCCGCCTTGCCGCACGGCCGCGCCCGTGCCGTGGTGGTGAACGCCGGCAACGCCAACGTCTTCACCGGGCACGCCGGGACCAAGGCCGTGGACGCGACGGTGGAGGCGGTGTCGGACCTGCTGGGCTGCAAGGCGCATGAGGTGTTCGTCGCCAGCACCGGCGTGATCGGCGAGGTGCTGCCGCACGCCCGCATCACCGCCGCCCTGCCGGCCCTGCACGCCTCGCTGGGCGCCGACGGCTGGGAGGCGGCGGCACGCGGCATCATGACGACCGACACCTTCCCCAAGGGCGCCACCCGCACGGTGCAGATCGGCGGCGGCACGGTGCGGATCAGCGGCTTCGCCAAGGGCAGCGGCATGGTCGCGCCGGACATGGCGACGATGCTGTGCTTCGTGTTCACCGACGCCAAGCTGCCGCCCGAGGTGCTGCAGGACATGCTGGCCCGCGGCGTGCGGCGCAGCTTCAACTGCACGACGGTCGATAGCGACACCTCGACCAGCGACACCGTGCTGCTGTTCGCCACCGGCCAGGCGGAGCACCACAAGGCCGGCAAGGACGACGCGAAGCTGCTGCGCCCGTTCCGCGACGCGCTGGACGCGGTGCTGCTGGACCTGGCGCTGCAGGTGGTCCGCGATGGCGAGGGCGCGCAGAAGCTGGTCCGCATCGACGTGACCGGCGCGGTGTCCGGCAAGTCCGCCCGGCGGGTGGCGCTGGCCGTCGCCAACTCGCCGCTGGTGAAGACGGCGATCGCCGGGGAGGACGCGAACTGGGGCCGCATCGTCATGGCGGTCGGCAAGTGCGGCGAGCCGGCGGACCGCGACCGGCTGTCGGTCGGCGTCGGCGGCACCTGGATGGCGCGGGATGGCGGGGTGGTGCCGGGCTATGACGAGGCGCCGGTCGTCGCTCACATGAAGGGGCGGGAGATCGGCATCAGCGTCGATCTGGGCCTTGGCGCGGGCCATGGCACGGCGTGGACCTGCGACCTGACGCACGGCTACATCGACATCAACGGCAGCTATCGGAGCTGATTCGAAACCTCGCGTTTTGAGCGACGTGAAGCTTGCTTCTAGGACAGCGTATCAGCATCCTTGGCTCCCATGGCCCTGTCGCTGATCCCCGACGAACCCGGCTTCCCGCCCCTGCCCACCGAACGGATGCTGCTCCGTCCCCTGCACGCCGGGGACGCCGCGGAGGTGCACCGGCTGGTCAACGACTGGGCCGTGGTGCGGATGCTGTCGCGCGTGCCGTTCCCCTACCCGCGCCGGTTGACGGACGATTGGATCGCCTCCACGGCCCGGCAGATGGCAGGCGGGACCGGCTATCACCTGGCCATCACCGGGGAGGACGGGGGACGCGAGATGGTGGTCGGCTGCGTCGGGCTGCGGCTGGACATGAAGCCGCAGACGGGGAACCTGGGGTTCTGGGTGGGGCGGCGGTTCTGGGGGCACGGCGTGGCGACGGAGGCGGCGGGCGCAGTGACGCGCTGGGCGTTGGCCAACCTGGAGGTGGACCGGCTGGTGGCGCACGTGGCGACGGACAACCTGGCGTCCGCCGCCGTGCTGCGCCGCATCGGGTTCCGCAACGTCGGCACCGGGCGGGAACGCTTCCTGGCCCGCGGCGGCGAGCACCCGGTGATCCGGTTCGAGGCGACGCGCGCCGACCTGCCATCGCCGAAGCCGCCGCCTGCCGCCCCGGCACCCGCCGCCCCGGCCGCGGCGGCGCCGCCGCAAAAGCTGGCGCCGGGTGGCAACACCCCGCTGGTGCTGGTCGCCGCCTGCGCGCTGATCGACCCGGACGGCCGCGTGCTGCTGGCGCGGCGTCCGGAGGGCAAGTCGATGGCCGGGTTGTGGGAGTTCCCCGGCGGCAAGCTGAACCCCGGCGAAACCCCGGAGGCCGCGCTGATCCGCGAGCTGCGGGAGGAGCTGGGCATCGACGTCGCCGCAAGCTGCCTGGCCCCGTTCGCCTTCGCCAGCCATGCCTATGAACGGTTCCACCTGCTGATGCCGCTGTATCTGTGCCGCCGCTGGACCGGGCGGCCGGAGGGGCGGGAGGGGCAGGCGCTGGCCTGGGTGCGCCCGGCCCGCTTCGCCGACTATCCGATGCCGCCGGCCGACCTGCCGCTGATTCCGCTGCTGCGCGACTTCCTGTAGGGGCGCCCGATGCTGTAGGGACGCCTGATGCCGAACAAGGACGATTGATGCCGAACCCCACCGCCTGCCTGCTGGTCATCGGCAACGAGGTCCTGTCCGGCCGCACCCAGGACGCCAACATCAAGTTCATCGCCACTGGCCTCGGCGAGATCGGCATGCCGCTGCGCGAGGTGCGGGTGATCCCGGACGTGGTGGACACCATCGTCACCACCGTCAACGAGTGCCGCGCGCGGTTCGACCACGTGTTCACCACCGGGGGCATCGGCCCCACGCATGACGACATCACCAGCGAGTGCGTCGCCGCCGCGTTCGGCGTACCGTGGGAGCCGCATCCGGAGGCTTGGGCGCGCATGGAGCGCCACTACAAGCCCGGCGAGTTCAACGCCGCCCGGCAGCGCATGGCGACGATGCCGCGCGGTGCGACGCTGATCGACAACCCCATTTCCATCGCGCCGGGCTTCACCATCGGCAACGTGCACGTGATGGCGGGGGTGCCGCGGATCATGCAGGCGATGTTCACCGCGCTGCGCCCGGCGCTGCATGGGGGCACGCCGGTGCAGTCCCGTGCCGTTCATGCGGTGGGGCTGCTGGAGGGTTCGATCGCCGCCGGGCTGGAGGGCATCCAGAAGCGGTATCCCGACCTCGACCTGGGCAGCTACCCGTTCTACCGCGCCACGGGCAGCGGCGTGGCGCTGGTGGCGAAGGGCACGGACGAGCCGGCGCTGGAGGCGTGCATCGCGGAGGTGACGGCGCTCGTGCAAGCCGAGGGCAAGGCGCCGGTGGCCGGAGAGCCGCCCACCTGACTGCCTGCCCCCTCTCCCCCTTCGGGAGAGGGCCGGGGTGAGGGGGTCTCGCCTGCCCACGGCATCAGACCGCCAGCACCATGGGCAGCCGGCTGCCTGAGGACTGGATCACGCCCCAAGCCCCCCTCACCCAGGCTCTCTCCCGAAGCGGGAGCGGGGGCAGGCGATGCCCTGGCAGCGACGGCATTGCCCCCACGTCCGGCCGCGGCCGAAAAACAACCTGCCCTCGTCAGCGACGTTGCGAGAACGTCCAACCCCCGGGGCCGCCGGAAAGGGCAGGTTCAACCTTTCTGACCCCGGCATATTGCAGGCATGGGGACGAGCCTTCTAATCCAGGGGCATCACGGAGTCCTTCACCGCCATGACTGCCCTGCCCGCCAACGCGCCGTTCCCGCCCGACGCCATCGCCGCGCTGAACCAGGTGATGCGTACGACCAGCCCCACGCAGCGCAGTTGGCTGAGCGGCTTCCTGGCCGGGATCGAGGCCGCCACCGCCGCCCCGGCCGCCACCGCCGCCGCCCCGGTCGTGCGCCCGGCGCTGACGGTGCTGTTCGCCACGGAGTCCGGCAACTCCGAGGCGCTGGCCCGCAAGGCCGCCAAGGACGCGGGACGGCTGGGCTTCGCCGCCCGCGTGCTGGACGCTGCCGAGGCCACGCCGGCCGACCTGGCGAAGGCGCGCAACCTGCTGGTGATCGCCAGCACCTGGGGCGAGGGCGAGGCGCCGCAGCGCGCCATCGGGCTGCTGCGCGACCTGCTGGCCGAGGGTGCGCCGCGGATGGAGGGCGTGACCTACGCCGTGCTCGCCCTGGGCGACCGCGCCTACGCGCAATTCTGCGAGACCGGCCGCGTGCTGGACGAGCGCTTCGCCGCCCTGGGCGCCAAGCGCGCCGCGCCGCGGCTGGAGTGCGACCTGGATTACGAGAAGCCTGCCGCCGACTGGCTGGCCACCACGCTGAAGACCCTGCGCGCCGAGCCGGACGCGCCAGCCGACAGCGTGATCCACGTCGATTTCGGCCATGCCGCGGTGGCGGAGGCCGAGCCGGCATTCGACAAGGCCAACCCGTTCCAGGCCGAGATCAGCGACCTGGTGAACCTGAACAGCAGCCGCTCCGCCAAGCAGACCTACCATGTCGAGCTGTCGCTTGCCGGGTCCGGCCTGGCGTATGAGCCTGGCGATGCCATCGGCGTCGTGCCGCACAACGACCCGGCCGTCGTCGATGCCGTGCTGTCCGCCGCCGGGCTGTCCGGGGACGCGGCGCTGCACAAGGCGCTGGTCGAGAAGCACGACGTGACGACGCTGACCGGCCACCTGGTCCGCGGCCTGGCCGACCTCACCAAGGACCCGGCCATCGCCAAGCTCGCCGGCGACCCGGCGGCGTTGGCCGCCTTCCTGCCGGGCCGGCATGTGGTGGACCTGCTGGACGCCTATCCGAACCGCCTGACCGCCCCGCAGCTCACGGGCCTGCTGCGTGGCCTGCCGCCCCGGCTGTACTCCGTCGCCAGCAGCCGCAAGCTGGTCGGGGACGAGGCGCACCTGCTGGTCAGCGCCGTGCGCTACCAGACGCATGGGCGGGACCGGACCGGCGTTGCCTCGGTGCACGTGGCGGACCGCCGCCGGGTCGGCGACACCCTGGGCGTCTACGTGAAGCTCAACGCCCACTTCCGCCTGCCGGCGGACCCGGCGACGCCCGTCATCATGATCGGCCCCGGCACCGGCGTCGCCCCGTTCCGCGCCTTCATGCAGGACCGCGACGCCGATGGCGTCCAGGGCCGCACCTGGCTGTTCTTCGGCGACCAGCACTACACGCACGACTTCCTGTATCAGCTCGAATGGCAGGACCTGCTGGCCCGCGGGCTGCTGACCCGGATGGACGTGGCGTTCTCCCGCGACCAGCCTGAGAAGGTCTATGTGCAGGACCGCATGTGGCAGCAGCGCCGGGACCTGCACGCCTGGATGCAGGACGGCGCGCACCTATATGTATGCGGCGACCAGGCACGCATGGCGAAGGACGTCCATGCCACCCTGCGCGACATCATCGCCGACCAGGCCGCCATCACGGCTGACGCTGCCGAGGCGCAGTTGGATGGCATGAAGCGCTCCGGCCGCTACCTGCTCGACGTTTACTAAGGGACATCCCATGCCCGACACCAATATCGCGCCCCCGTCGAAGAACGAGGGCATCAAGCTCCGCAGCCGTGCGCTCCGCGGGTCGATCCTGGAGGGCCTGGGCCAGTCCTGGACCGGCGCCCTGGCCGACGACGACACGCAGCTCACCAAGTTCCACGGCATCTACCAGCAGGACGACCGCGACCTGCGGGCCGAGCGCGGCCGCAAGCGCATGGAGCCGGCGCTGAGCTTCATGGCCCGCCTGCGCATCCCCGGCGGGCGCGTCACGGGGGAGCAGTGGCTGCAACTGGACGAGATCGCCCGCACCCGTGCCAACGGCACCATCCGGCTGACCACCCGGCAGACGGTGCAGTACCACGGCATCATCAAGGGCAACCTGCAGCCGGCGATCAGCTCGATCAACGACGCCCTGCTGGACACCATCGCGGCCTGCGGCGACGTGAACCGCAACGTGATCGCCACCAGCAATCCGCATGAAAGCCCGGCCCACGCGGCGGCGCTGGCCATGGCCAAGACGCTGAGCGACGGCCTGCTGCCGAAGTCCCGCGCCTGGCACGAGATCTGGCTGGGGGAGCAGCTTGTGGCCGGCGGCGAGCCGGAGTTCGAGCCGCTGTTCGGCACGACCTACCTGCCGCGCAAGTTCAAGATCGCCATAGCGGTGCCGCCGCAGAACGACGTGGACGTTTACGCGCACGACCTGGGGCTGATCAGCATCGTGCGGGACGGCGTGGTCGTGGGCTATGATGTGACGGTCGGCGGCGGCATGGGCATGACGCACGGCGAGCCCGACACATTCCCGCGCACCGGCGACCTGCTGGGCTTTTGCACGCCGGAGCAGGCGCTGGCGGTGGCCGACGCCGTGATCCAGGTGCAGCGCGACAACGGCGACCGCAGCGTCCGCAAGCACGCGCGGCTGAAGTACACCATCGAGCGCATGGGCCTCGACGCGTTCCGCCGCGAGGTGGAGGGCCATCTCGGCTACAGCCTGCCGCCGGCCGTGGGGACCAGCTTCACCAGCCAGGGCGACCGGCTGGGCTGGCATGAGAGCGCGGACGGCACCTGGCACCATGGCCTGTTCATTGAGAACGGCCGCGTCGTGGACACCCCGGCCCGGCGGCTGATGTCCGGGCTGCGCGCCATCGCCAACATCCATCGCGGCGAGCTGGTCATGACCGCGAACCAGAACCTGGTGATCGCCGGCGTCGCGCCGGAGGACAAGCCCGGCATCGCCGCCGCCCTGGCGCAGCACGGGCTGGATGCCGGCGTCACGCCATTGCGGCAGCGTGCGATGGCCTGCGTGGCATTGCCAACCTGCGGCCTGGCGCTGGCCGAGAGCGAGCGCTACCTGCCTAGCCTGATCACGGCGCTGGATGCGGTGATGGAGGAGGCCGGGCTGGCGGGCGACGAGGTCGTGGTGCGCATGACCGGGTGCCCGAACGGCTGCGCCCGGCCGTATATGGCGGAGGTGGCGATGGTTGGGCGTGGGCCGGGCCGTTATCACCTGTATCTCGGCGGTGCGTTCGACGGCACGCGGCTGAACAAGCTGTATCGGCGGGACGTGGACCATGCCGGCCTCCTGGCCGCGCTCAGCCCGCTGCTGCACGGCTGGGCGGCGGACCGCCAGCCTGGCGAGCACTTTGGGGATTGGGTGATCCGCGCCGGGCACGTTGAGGCGACGACGGCGGGGAACCGGTTCCACGAGGACGTGGGAGTCGCGGCATGATGGCCGCCGGGGTAGACACGCTGGTGGATGCCAGCACGGAGGCTGATAACGCTTCCTGGGACGATCCGCTGACCCATCCCGAGTGGACGATGACAGCGGGCGGGCTGCTTGCCGTGGTCGCGGCATTGCTGGCAGCATCGCTGCTGGTCGGGGTGCTGACCTAACGACTTCTGCTCCCTTTCCCTCCGGGAGAGGGCCGGGGTGAGGGAAGTGGCAAGCGCCCAACCTGGCCGGGAGGGAGCGAAGCTTAGCTCTCAATTGGGCGAGGATCGGCCCTCTCCGCCTCCCTCACCCCGACCCTCTCCCGGAGGGAGAGGGAGCAGGCAGGCGTCAGTGGCCGGACGCTACAGGCGGTTCAAATCCGCCGCACCGGCAGCGACCACGCCAGCAGCAGCCCAGTGAAGCTGAAGCAAGCAATCGCCAGGAACGCCGCTCGGAACGCCCCGGCGATCTCCCCCGCCACCACCACCCGGCGGCCCTCCGCCAGCGTGCCCAGCACCGCCGGGCCACGCTCCACCACCTCGGCGAACAGGCTGGCGACCGCCGCATCCTGCGATGCCAGCCAGGCAAACAGCACCGCCCCCACCGTCGCCGTCCCCAGCGCCGCGCCGATGGACCGGCTGAACTGCACGCTGGCCGACGCCGCCCCGAGGTTTTTGGCGCCCGCCACCATCTGCACCGTCACCTGCACCACCGGCATCGCCGTGCCCAGCGACAGCGACAGCAGCAGGAACACCGCCGGCAGCCATCCCAGCGGCACCTGCCCGGCGGCGAACGCCAGGAACACCCAGCACGCCGTCACCACCCCCAAGCCATAGGACGGATACACCGCCGTCCGCCCGGACCGCGCCACCATCCGCCCGGTCAGCAGCGACCCGCACGCCACCCCGACCGTCAGCGGCAGCAGCAGCAGCCCGACCTGGCCCGGCCCGGCGCCGCGCACCGCCTGCAAGTAGATCGGCATGAACGTCACCGCGCCGACGATGGACGCCCCCACGCACGCCGCCATCGCATCCGCCCGCCAGATCGCCGCCTGGCGCAGCAGGCCCACCGGGATCAGCGGCGTGGCCGTCCGCCGCTCCTGCCGCAGCAGCAGCGCCAGGGACACGGTGGCCAGCGCCACCAGCCCGGCGATGCCCGGCAGCGCCGCCAGGGACACACGCTGCGCCCGCTCCAGCGACAGCAGCAGCGGCACGACGAAGCCGATGAAGAACAACAGCCCGATCCAGTCGAACCGCACACGGGACGCGGCGCCGGTGCGGGCCGGCAGCCGCAGCGCCATCACCGCCGCCAGCGCCCCCAGCGGCACGTTGACCAGGAACACCGACCGCCAGCCGAACTGCTGCGTCAGCCAGCCGCCCGCCACCGGCCCGAACGTGCTGGACACCATGAAGATGGACGCGAGATAGCCCTGGTAACGCGCCCGCTCCCGCGGCGGCACCGACTCGCCGATCAACGCCTGCGACATCGTCATCAGCCCGCCGCCGCCCGCGCCCTGCGCCATCCGGGCGGCGATCAGCCACAGCAGCGTCGGCGCCAGCGCACAGGCGACCGAGGCCGCGACGAACAGCCCCAACGCCACGAACATCAGCCGCTTGCGCCCCAGCGCGTCGCCCAGCCGGCCATACACGGGTGCTGCGACGGTGGTGGCCATCAGGTAGGCGATGACGACCCAGCCCACCTGCTCCACGTCGCCCAGGTTGCCGGCGATCTGCGGCAGGGCGGTGGCGACGATGGTCTGGTCCACCGCGGCCAGGAACATGGGGAGGATGATCGAGGGGAACACCCGGAAGAACAGCCCCCGTGTGTCGCTGGGAGCATCCGGCGTCGCGCCACCGTCCGCGTCCTGCGGCAGGGCTTCGTCCTGCGCCAGGGCGTCCGGCGGGGTCATGGTGGGGTGTCGCGCCCCATGTTCAGGAACTTGTCGCGCCGCCGGGCCTGCAGGGTGGCGGCGTCGAGGTCCAGCAACGGTGCCAGCGCCTCCTGCACGGCGGCGCCGACGCTGGCGATGGCCTCGGCGGGCATGCGGTGCGCCCCGCCCATCGGCTCCGGCACGATGGTGTCCACGACGTGCAGGGCGAGCAGGTCCACGGCGGTCAACTTCAGGGCCTCGGCGGCCAGGGGGGCCTGGGTGGAGTCGCGCCACAGGATGCTGGCGCAGCCCTCGGGGGAGATCACGGAATAGACGGAGTGCTCCAGCATCAGCACCCGGTCCCCGGCGGCGAGGGCGATGGCGCCCCCGGACCCGCCCTCGCCGATGATGGTGGCGATGATCGGCACCGGGGCGTCGAGGCACGCCTCGATGGAGCGGGCGATGGCCTCGGCCTGGCCGCGCGCCTCGGCGTCGATGCCGGGGAAGGCGCCGGCGGTATCGACGAAGGTCAGCAGCGGCAGGCGGAAGCGGCCGGCCAGCTCGATCAGGCGGCGGGCTTTTCGATAACCCTCGGGCCGGGCCATGCCGAAGTTGTGGCGGACGCGGGTCTCGGTGTCCGAGCCGCGTTCGGTGCCCAGGACCACGACGGAGCGCCCGTGGAAGCGGCCCAAGCCCCCGACCACCGCGGCGTCGTCGGCGAAGGCACGGTCCCCGGCCAGGGGGGTGAAGTCTTCCATAAGCGTGCGGATGTAGTCCAGCGCGTGCGGGCGCTCGGGGTGGCGGGCGACCTGGGTCTTTTGCCAGGGGGTCAGCTTGGCGTAGGTCAGGCGGAGCTGCTTGTCGGCCTTGTCGGTCAGGCGCTGCACTTCCTCGGCGATGTTGATGCCGTCGGGGTCTTGCAGGTGGCGCAACTCCTCGATCTTGGTCTCAAGCTCGGCGACGGGCTTCTCGAAATCCAGGAAGTGGCGCATCGGCGGGGCTTAGCCCGGCGTGGGCCGTTTCGCCAGGGCTTGGGCCGACAACGGATGGTGCAGCGCAACGAGTTCCTGCAGCCGTTCCGCCAGGACGTGGGTGTAGATCTGCGTGGTGGCGATGTCGGCGTGGCCGAGCAGCAGTTGCAGGCTGCGCAGGTCGGCGCCGCGGGCCAGCATGTGGCTGGCGAAGCTGTGGCGCAGGACGTGCGGGCTGACGCGGGCGGGGTCCAGCTTGGCTTGCAGGGCCACGCCCTTCAGCATCAGGGCGAAGCCCTGCCGGGTCATGGCGTGGCGGGGGTCGCGGCCGGGGAACAGCCAGGGGGTCTTGCCGGCGGCCTCGATCAGCGCGGCGGCGGCGGTCTTGGCGCTGGCGGACAGCAGCACCATGCGCTCCTTGCCGCCCTTGCCGCGCACGATCAGCATCTCCGAGCGCACGCCCAGGGCGGCCTGCGGCAGCGACAGCAGCTCGGACACGCGCAGGCCCGTGGCATACAGCGTCTCCAGCGCGGCGTGGGCCAGCAGGCCCGGCAGGCCCGGCTTGGCCTTGCTGGCGGCGAGCAGGGCGTCCACCTCGGCCTCGGTCAGGTTGCGCGGCAGGCTGGCGGGCAGGCGCGGGGCGTCGAGCAGCATGCTGGGATCGTCCGGGCGCACGCCGTTGCCGACCAGGAACTTGCAGAAGCCGCGCAGGGAAGACAGCCGCCGGGCGGCGGTGCGGGCCGACAGGTCGCCGTGCAGGGAGCGCATGTAGCCGTGCAGCGTCGCCTCGGTGGCCTCCGCCGGGCGTTGGCCTTGCCCGGCGGCGTAGGCGGCGTAGGCGGACAGGTCGGCGCGGTACGCCTCGATGGTGTTGCGCGCCGCGCCGCGCTCGGCAGCCAGCATCTCGAGGAACGCCTCGATGTGGCGGTCGTCGATCAAGGCCGTGTCACCCAGCGCCAGAACAATCGCCCTTGAAGCGGAGGCGGCACCGGCTCCCTCTCCCTCCGGGAGAGGGTTGGGGTGAGGGAAGCGGCAAGGGCCAGGTTTCGTCTGATGGGGCGCAGCTTTCGTTCTCCGGCGGGGCAAGCTCGGCCCTTGCCGCCTCCCTTACCCCGGCCCTCTCCCGAAGGGAGAGGGAGCAGGCAGGCGCTATTTGGCGGTTGCGCCGTGCCAGATAGGAGAGGCCTCACCTAATGCGGTGCAAACCGGTCATTCGGGAGCACATGCTGGACTTGCTCCGTCCGCGGGTGCGGCGGGAAGGCGCCCAGCATCAAAGCCCCCATCACAACCGCCAATAACACCCCGCAGATGACGATCAGCGTAGTCCGGCTCATGCGCCACCCTTGGCCCGTTCAGTGCTCCATGTGCTAACCTTCCCGCCCATGACGCGCAACATCACCCTGGGCGGCGCCGGGCTGCACAACGCTGCCCTGGGCCCCGACCTGCCCCCTGCCCTGCAGGGCCGCAGCATCGTGCTAGTGGGCCTGATGGGCGCCGGCAAGACCAGCATCGGCCGCCGCATGGCCGCCCGCCTGGGCCTGCCGTTCCGCGACGCCGACGCCGAGATCGAGCTGGCCGCCGGGTGCAGCGTTCCCGAAGTGTTCCGTCGCTACGGCGAGAAGGACTTCCGCGATGGCGAGCGCCGGGTCATCCGCCGCCTGCTGGCCGGCGACCCCCTGGTGCTGGCCACGGGGGGCGGCGCGTTCATGGACCCGGCCACCCGCGAGACCATCCGTGCCGAGGGCGTGTCCGTCTGGCTGCGCGCCAGGCTGCCCACCCTGGTGCGCCGCGTCGCCGGGCGGGGCAACCGTCCCCTGCTGGCCGACGGCAACGCGCACGACACCCTGGCCCGGCTGATGGAGGTCCGCCACCCGATCTACGCCGAGTCCGACATCGTGGTGGACTGCGGCGACGAGTCGCCGGACCACACCACCACCCGCGTCATCCAGGCGCTGCACGACTGGCGCCCGGCGCGGCGCCTGACGGTGGCGCTATCCAGCACCGAGTACGACGTGGTGGTCGGCGACGGCCTGCTGTCCCGCGCCGGCGCCCTGCTGGCCCCGGTGATCCCGCAGAAGCGCGCCGTGGTGGTCACCGATGAGACGGTGGCCGCCCTGCACCTGCCGGCGCTGCTGGACGGCCTGGCGCAGACCGGGATCACGGCGAAGACGATCGTGGTGCCGCCGGGGGAGGCGTCGAAAAGCATGGACAGCTACGCCCGCGTGGTGGCGGCGCTGCTGGACGCCGGGGTGGAGCGGCGGACGACGGTGATCGCCCTGGGCGGCGGAGTGGTGGGGGACCTGGCGGGGTTCGCGGCGGCGACCACGCTGCGCGGGCTGCCGTTCGTGCAGGTGCCGACGACGTTGCTGAGCCAGGTGGACAGCAGCGTCGGGGGCAAGACCGGGATCAATACTGTGCACGGCAAGAACCTGGTGGGCGCGTTCCACCAGCCGCGGATGGTGCTGGCCGACACGGGGACCCTGGGGACGCTGCCGGTGCGGGAGCTGCGGGCGGGCTATGCGGAGATCGTGAAGGCCGGGCTGATCGGGGACGCGGCGTTCTTCGACTGGTGCGAGCGGCATGGCGCCGCGCTGGCGGCAGGGGACCGCGATTTGCAGGCGGAGGCGGTGCTGCGGGCGTGCGCCTTCAAGGCCGCGGTGGTCGGGGATGACGAGCGGGAGGAGGCTTCCAGCGACGGCCGGGCGCTGCTGAACCTGGGGCACACGTTCGGGCACGCGCTGGAGGCCGAGGTCGGGTATGGCGGCGGTCTGCTGCACGGGGAGGCGGTGGCGGTCGGCCTGGGGCTGGCATTCCGGCTGTCGGCGGGGCTGGGGCTGTGCGACCCGGAGGACGCGGTGCGGGTGGCGGAGCACCTGCAGGCGGTGGGGCTGCCGTCGGAGCCGGGGATGCTGAACCGGCGGTTCTCGGCAGGGCGGCTGGTGGCGCATATGCGGCGGGACAAGAAGATGCGGGATGGGGTGCTGCACTTTGTGTTGGTGCGGGGGGTGGGGCAGGCTTTTACCAGTTCGGAGGTGCCGGAGGGGGTGGTGGTGGAGTTGTTGCGGGCGGAGGGGTGTGGGATTTAGCGGGTGATCCATCTAAGCGCACCTACAAAATTCGACTTGCTTATATTGAAATCGGACTGAGTATCTCTAATCTCAAGTTTTAAGTATCTAGCATAGGATGCGTATGAACTCATCGATTGGACAATTCGTATTAGCTGTTGGTCGTGTAAATCCGAACGGCATCGGTTTGCTTGGGTCAGCATTCGCGGTGGCAGCGCAACACTTCGCAACAGCAGCCCACGTACTCCAGCAGGATGATCGCGGGCTCTCCCTAATCCTAAACAGATCTAATTCATTTCACGACTATCAAGATACAACAGACACCTTTCTCCAGGGATTTTCTGTAGAAATTGCGGAGCTTGATCCAATAAGAGATATTGCGATTCTAAAGATCAAAGGTGGGTATGTGACTATACCATACAGCGTAGGAACATCTGATCATGCTATCCCAGGGACCAGCATAATCTCAGTGGGATTTCCTCATGCAGGTGATGGACGGCTAGTTTTAACGCAGCAAGGGAGCACAGTTGGTGCTAGGGTTCTACTAGGTGCTGGGCCTATCAAAACCAAGCATCTGATTATGAACGTTCAGACTAGACCAGGACAATCGGGTAGCCCCGTTTTTATATCGGGCAGAAACGAAGTTTGCGCTATGATTATTGGCGGGTATGCAGCAAAAGGTAGTAATGGCATGATATCGTTAGGAGGCATCGATCCATACACACTGCACCAGACAACTCACGCCATCTCGGCAGAGTACATAAGGGAAATGTTATGACTGAGCACTTGGAAATTGAAAAAGTATCCTCGGACGATTGGCTATTGATATTGAAGCCGTATCAGAAAAGTATCGTTACAGAATTTGCTCGAAGTGGAAAATCTGAACAGGAGATAGCCGAATTGTGGCTCTCTCGAACCGGCCCAGACAGCAATGCTGGATTTGGGGCCAGAGTGACTGCACATGACTATTTCAGGGCCGTCAAGATTGAATTCGATAAGCTGATCTGCTCCGACCCGGAATACAATGACGTGCGTGCAAATGCGAAGAGGGTGTGGAATGGAGGTAATCTGGTGTTCGTCTCGACAATATCTTCCGCCATCGCCATAAAAGTTGGGATTGCTGTTGCTATCTTAACGCCAGTCATAGCTCTGCTGCTTGCCGCCGTCGCAAAGGTCGGCACGAATGCGTGGTGCAGTCTTTTAAATAGCGAGTCTTAAACCGCCGAGTCACCCCATCAAGATCAGTAGCCCTGAATGTGCGTGAGTATGGTAGAGATCATTGCCTCCGGACGCTCATGGGGTAGATTGTGTCCGGCACCAGGCACAATCAGTCTCCGGTAAAACTGGACAAAATGCATCTCGTGGCTTTCAGATTGAGCAGCAGGCGCAACACCATCATCGTTGCCATGCAGGACGCTTGTTGGAACCATGATGGCGGGCCGTGCCGCCAACCGCCCCTCAACCCCCTCCAACGCCGGGTCCCCCTCCGCATACCCAAACCGGTGCCGGTAAGACTGCACCACCACATCCACAAAATCCGGATTGTCGAACGACCCCGCCGTCCGCTCGAACGTAGCCTCATCAAACCCCCACCCCGGCGACCACAGCCGCCACAGCAGCCGGCAGAACCCCCGCCGGTCCGCCGCCAACCCGGCCCGCCCGCGCTCGGTGTGCAGGTAATACTGGTACCACAACCGGTGCTCCTGCTCCGCACCCACCGGCCGCACCGACCCCGCGATGTCCTGGATGTTGTAGCCGCCGCACGACACCAACCCGCGCACCCGCTCCGGCCACAGCGCCGCCACCACGCACGCCGCCCGCCCGCCCCAGTCATACCCGGCCAGCACCGCCTGCGGCACCTGCAGCGCGTCCATCAGCGCCAGCAGGTCCGCCCCCAGCGCCGCCTGCTGTCCGGACCGCGGCACCCCGTCCCGCAGCCGCGTCGGCCCGAACCCGCGCAGCCAGGGCACGATCACCCGGCAGCCCCGCTCCGCCAGCGCCGGGGCCACGGCATCGTAGGCGCGCACGTCATAGGGAAAGCCGTGCATCAGGAACACCGGGCTACCCCCGGCCGGCCCATGCTCCTCATAGGCGATCCGCACCGCCGGGGTGTCCGCGAATTTCATGGCCTATGGCCCCTTAACGAGGTGAATGCCCCTGATGCCCAACAGAGAAGCCGCCGTTGCGAGCCGCGCGTGCGCCGTGGCAATCCACGGTCCCCAACCGAAACGTCACGCGTACAACCCTGGATTGCCGCGTCGCAAGCGCTCCTCGCAATGACGGGAAGGGGCGGCGCACCATCCGCTCACCGCACCCGCACCGGCGCCCGAACCGCCGCGCCGTCCGCGTCCAGCACCGTCACCGCATAGAACCCCGGCCCGTCCGGCGTCCAGCTCGCCTGCCGCTGCGCCGCCTGCCCCGGCACCGGCGCGCCGTCCACCAGGAACGTCAGCGGCCGCCGCCCACCCATCGCCCGCAGCAGGATCGGCCCGTCGCCCGACAGCACCGCATCCGGCGGCGGGAACAGCAGCCGCAGCGACGACCCGGCCTCCGCCACCGCTCCCCGCGCAACCACCACTGGCACCACCCGCGGCGCCAGCGGCAGCAGGTCGAACACCCGCCCCAGCAGCGGCAGCGCCAGCGACCGCCCCGTAGCGCCCGGCAGCGGCGTGCCATCCGGCCGCCCCACCCACACCGCCGCCACCTGCCGCGCATCGAACCCGAACGCCCACGCGTCCCGCCCGCCCCAGCTCGTCCCCGTCTTCCACCCCACCCCGGCCGGCCCGCCCGCCGGGAACGGCTGCGTCAGGATGTCGGCCACCAGCCGCTCCGCCTCGCCCAGGTCCCCCGCCGCCCCCGCCGGCGCCGCCCGAGGCCCCGGCAGCAGGTGCACCGGCCCCCACCCCGGCGCCACCAGCCCGGCATACAGCCCCGCCACCTCCCGCATCGTCAGCCCCGCCCCGCCCAGCGCCAGCGACAGCGAAGCATCGGCCCCGGACGGCAGCCGCGGCTTGGCCCCTTGCGCGCGCAGGCCCTCGGCGAAGCGCAGCGGCCCCACCAGGTCCAGCAGCGCCACCGCCGGCAGGTTCAGCGACCGCCGCAGCGCCTCCGCCGCCGTCACCGGCCCGGCGTGGCCGTGGTCGAAGTTCTCCGGCGCATACCCGCCGAAATGCCGCGGCAGGTCGAGCAGCCGGCTGTCCGGCCGCGCCACCCCGTCCTGGAACGCCTGCGCATACAGGAACGGCTTCAGCGCCGACCCGGGGGAGCGCACCGCCCGCGTCAGGTCCAGCGCGCCCGACCGCGCCTCGTCCCCCCACCGGCCGGACACCAGGGCGCGCACCTCCCGCGAGCCGGCGTCGGCGACCAGGATGGCGACCGAGGCCCGCTCCGGCAGGGCGTCCAGGCGGCTGGCCACCAGGCGTTCCAACGCCAGTTGCAGCGGCAGGTCCAGCGTCGTGCGCAGCACCGGACCGGGCACGGCGACAGCTTGGGGCGCGACAGTTTGAACAGCGACAGCTTGGGCAGCAACAGCGAGGGCAGTGACAGCCTGGGCGGCATGGCGCGGGAACGGCTGGCGGCCTGCCGGCACCGGCACGCCCGCGGCGTCGGCCAAGACGCGGTCGCGGACACGCTCGGCAGCGTCAGGGTGGCGATCCGGGCGCAGTCCCTCCGGCCGGCGCGGCAAGGCGACCAGCAACGCCGCCTGCGCCGGGTCGAGCGCGGCGGCGGAGGCGCCGAACCAGGCGCGCGCCCCGGCCCGCACGCCCTCCAGGTTGCCGCCATACGGCGCGAGGGTCAGCCAGATGCCAAGCACGCTGGCCTTGCCGTAATGCCACTCCAGTTGCAGGGCGCGGGCGGCCTCGATCAGCTTGCTGCGCAGGGTGCGGGGGCGTGGCTCCAGCAGGCGGGCGGCCTGCATCGACAGCGTGGAGCCGCCGGACACCACCCGGCCGGCGCGCACCGCCTGGCCCATGGCGCGCAGCAGCGCCAGGGGATCGACGCCGGGGTGCGACCAGAAGCGGCGGTCCTCGGTGCGGACCAGCAGGTCCAGGAAGGGACGCGACACATCGTCCACTCCCGCGCGGAAGCGCCACACGCCGCCGGGGGCGGGCAGCAGGGCGACCAGCCGGCCCCCGCGGTCGAGCACCTCCGTCCCGACCGCGTCCAGCCGGGCCAGGTTGGGCGGGAACACCCGGTCAAGCGTCCAAGCGCCGCCAGCCAGCACCAGCACCGCCAGCAACAGCCCGGCCGCGGCCCATCGCGTCCTCATTCCTCCGAAACCACGCCAGCCGCCATCACGGAACGCCACCTGCCTGCTCCCTCTCCCCGCTTCGGGAGAGGGCCGGGGTGAGGGGGTCTTGCTTGCTTGCGGGCCGGGAAGACCGCCGCGTGAACCGGGCTGTTTGGGCCGAGGGGACGGCGCCGGACGACCCCCTCACCCCAACCCTCTCCCGAAGGGGGAGAGGGAGCCGAGCCGGTACGGTCCCCACCCATTCCTCCTCCGGCCGAGGAGTCCTGGTGATGCAGCAATCGGCTCGGGCCAGCACGGCCTCATCACCCCCCGGACCGCCACGCCGCCAAAACGGCCCGCAGCGACGCCCCCCACACCGGCGTCACTCCGCCGCCTGCACCTGCACCCGGTTCACCGCCTGCCGCGCGAGCACGCCCGGGCGGTACATGTCCGACAGCGCCGCCCCCGGCATCTCGAAGTTGCCCGGCGTCACCGCCCGCAACCGCACCGCCACCCGAAAACTCGGCTTGTCCGGGGTCAGCGCCACCACCGCGGCAAACCGGTCATCGGCGGCCGGCTGCGCCTCCGTCTCCGACAGCTCGCCCAGCCATGCCATCCCCGGCGCCTTCCCGGCCTCCATCAGGCCCACCACCTCCCATCCCGCCGGCAGGCCCTGCAGCATCTGCGCGTGATGGTCCTGCCCGTCATCCGCCCGCCCCTCGACCAGCAGCACGAACACGGTGTTCTGCCGCAGGTTGTCCAGGTCCAGCGTGTCCCCGGCCGTGGTGTAGAAGTGCCGGCTGACCCGCATCCCGGCCCGCGCCGCCGGCAGCGCATCCACCGGCACCCCCGACGCCGACACCGACTGCCACACCGCCCGGTCATCCAGGTTGCGGACCACCGCCGGTCCCTCCAGCACCGCCGAGGCCGTCGCCGCCGGCGTCAGCGCCTGCCCGTTCACCGACACCCGGACCTGCCGCCCGTCACGCCCGAGCACCCCGGCCGCCGCAGCCGCCCAGGCCTGCTCTTGCGTACTCAACACCTCCGGCTTCAAGTCCGCCCCCGGCATGGCCGCCAACAACGCCGCCAAGCGGTTTGGCAACAGGCCGCTCTCCTTCAGCAGCACGGCGATGGCCATCTGGTCGCGCAACGCGCTGCCGCGGTCCACGTACCAGTCGCGCCGCGCCGGCGCGTCCAGGGCGGCAGCAAAGGCAGCCTCGGCCCGCGGCCGGTCGTTCGACAGCGCCAACGCCGCACCAAGCTGCGCCCGCGCCAAGGGCGTCGGCAGCTTGTCCAGCGCCTCCGCCAGGATGCGGTTCGCCCCCGCCCGCGGCTGCCCGGCCAGCGCCAGCACATACAGCCGGTACGCCTGGTCGGCATACGCCGTCGGGTCGCCGGGGCTGTCGGACAACCCGTCCACCATGAACTTCACCGCGTCCGCCACCGCCCCGTCCGGCACCGCCGCCCCCGCCGCCCGCGCCCGCAACAGGAACTCGAAGGCATAGGACGACAGCCAGCCCTCCGCCTCCCCGCTCGCGGTCCACAGGCCGAAGCCGCCGTCATACCGCTGCCGGTCCAGCACGTTCGAGACGATGCCCTGCAACCGCCCGGCCCGGTCCGGCCCGGCCGCGGCGCCGTCCGGCAGCACGGCCAGCGGCAGGCCCTTGCTGCTGGCCTGCTCCAGGCACAGCAGCGGGTACGCCTCCAGCGACCGCACCATCGCGGCCGGGTCATAACGGACCGGCCCGCCGAAGCTGACCCGCGCCGACCCGGTGCCGGGGATCATCCGGTCCAGCGCCGGCACCACGCGCGCCTCCGCCCGCGGCCCGACCTCCCCGGCGCTGACGATGGTGGCCATCGCCCGCGCCGGACGGACCAGGATCGCCGCCTCCCGCTGCACCTGGAACCCGCCGGGGCCGGTGACGGCCAGGTGGATCACTCCACGCCCCACCCCGGTCGCGTGCAGCACCACCGTCCGCACCACCTGCGCGCCGGGCGCCAGGGTCGCGGCCAGGCGGGGGTCGCCGACCAGCGCCAACGGCCCCTCGACGGAGACGACCGCCACCGCCTCCCCCGCCGGCAGGTCCAGGTTCTGCATCTGCACCGCCATCCGCGCATCGTCCCCCGGCGCCAGGAAGCGCGGCAGCAGCGGCTCGGCCACCAGCGGGTCGCGCACGACCATATCGACCGCCGCCGCGCCCACCTGGTTGCCGGACCAGGCGACCGCCATCAGCCGCACCTGCCCGTTGAAGTCCGGCAGGTCCAGCGGGACTTGCACGGTCCCGTCCGGCCCCGCCTGCATCGGCGGCGTGAACAGCGCCACCACCTTCTGCGGGATTTCCGGCAACGCACTGCTGCCGTCGTCGCCGCCCTGCCGCAGGGTGGTCGCATCGCCATCCGCCGGCAGGATCAGCCGACCCCAATCGTCACGGATATCCAACCCCAGCGTGCGGCGGCCGAGGAAATGCTTGGCCGGATCAGGCGACACGAAGCCCGTCAGCCGCAGCACGCCCTCGTCCACGGCCGCGAGGCTGACCCAGGCGCCCGGCAGGGTCCGCACCGGCACCACCACGCGGCTGCGCGGCAGCGTCTTGTCCGGCGCGGCGATGGCCACCGCGAGCGTCCGCGCCGCCGGGTCGATGCCCACCCAGACCAGCCCGATGGCGCGCGTCGGCCGGCTGCCGTCGCCCGCCCGGAACACATGCACGGCCACGTAGGCGCCCGGCCCCCAGGCCGCATCGACCGGCACATCCAGGTCCGCGCCCCCGGCGGGGATGTCCACGTCGCGCAGGCTGTAAACCCGGTCGGTCGCGGCCAGCACCGTCGCGTGCCCGGCAAACGGCGCCGCCACATGCACCCGCGCCGTATCGCCGGGCCGGTACAGCTTATGGTCGGTCGAGACATCCACCTTGTCCGGCGTATCCGGGCTGTCCGACTGCACGAAGCCGGCGCGGAAGTGCACGCTGGTCATCGCCAGGCCGCCGCGCTCCACCACCTCCAGCCGGTAGCGGCCAAATCCCAGGGTCTTGGCATAGCGGAACGACGCATTGGCGGGGATCAGGATGTCCGCAGCCTCCAGCGGCTCGTCGCGCCACACCGTCTCGTAGCGGGCCAACTGGCCGCGCACCACCATGCGCCAGTCCGGCCGCTCCCGCACCAGGCGCAGCCGGGCCGGCACGGCGATGCGCTGCCCGGCCGGGGACACGGCGGCCACGTCGAACCCGGCCTCCCCATTCGCGTCGATGGCGTCGGCGAACCCCGGCTTGATGCCGATCAAGGTGCCCGAAGGCCGCACGGGGATGCTGGCATGGGCGTGGGCGGCACGCCCGGAGGGGTCATCGACCGACACGTCCACGTCCGCCCGCACCGGGCGCGTGCTGTCCGGGGCGCGCTTGATCAGGATCGGCAGGCTGCTGCGCCCCTGCGCGTCGGTGTCCGGCAGGTCGATGTCCTGGCTGTCGGGCGCGAACTCCTCGCCATCGGCGCCGATGCGATAGCCGGCCAGCGCGGCGGGCGGGGTCGGGTCCGGCACCAGGCGCATCGTGGCCTTCCCCGTCAGGTTGGCCGCCGGGGCGCCATACAGGAACCGCGCCGTCACCGGCAGCGCATACGGCTGGCCCGGCACGATCTCCCCGGCCGGCGCGACCTCCACCGCCATGCGGTCCGGCACGAAGGCATCGACGCGGAACTCCGTCTGGCCGATCGGCGGGCGGTCGGGGTCGGCCAGCAGCTCGACCGTCCAGGTGCCCGCCGGGGCCGAAGCCGTAAGCGGCACCGGCAGGTGGATCGCCGCATCCGGCCCCCGCGGCGGCACCACGTCCAGGAAGGTCTGCCCGTTCGGACGCTTCACCCGGACATGCGCCGGCACCTCCGCCGGCTGCCCGGCGGCGTCGCGCAGCAGCGCCATCACCTGCACGGTCTCGCCGGGCCGGTAGATGCCGCGGTCGGTCCAGGCAAAGGCGTCCAGCGGCCCCGGCTGCGGCGCGCCCTCCACCCCGCGGTCGGACAGGTCGAACGCGGCGGCGGTCAGGTCCAGCGCCACGAAGTCCGCGCCGAGCGTGCCGTGGATCGCCTGCGCCGCCTGCGGCCCGGCCCCGGCCAGCAGCGGCGCCGGAAACCGCGCCACGCCGTCGCCATCCGTGGTCGCCGTCGCCAGCACGTCGTTGCTGCGGGCCAGCAGGCTCATCGCCACCCCCGGCCGCGGCAGCGCGTCGGCGAAGCTGCGGACCTGCACCGTCAACCCGTCCGAGCCGCGCCAGACTGTCGGCGCCAGGTCGGTGCGGATCACCACCTGCACCGCCGACGCCTGGTACTCCGACGTGCCATCCCCCGGCAGCGCCAGCACCAAGTAAGCGCCGGCCTCGCCGAACACGTCCGGCAGCGGCAGCGCCGTCCGCATGACCTGGTTCTGCACCATGTGCGGGATGTCGGCCTGGCCCTCCCAGACGATCTTGCCGTTGTCCTCCTGGCCGGTGAAGTTGTACTGCTCCAGCTCCCCACCCAGGTGGAACTCACGCGACCAGGGCACCAGGTTGCGCTCGCCCAGGCGCAGCACGCGCAGCTTGACGGTGGACAGGTTGACGCTGGCCAGGCTGATGCGCGGCGCCTGGCCGCGGGGCAGCAGGAACATCCGGCTGTCGAAGATCAGCCGCGGGCTGCGGTTGGCCATCGCCACCGGCAGCACGATGTCGGCATTCAGCCGCAGCCCATCCTCGCCGGGCATCCCCGCGCGCAGGGTGACCTGCGTCGTCGTGCCCAGCCGCAGCCCGGCGATGCAGATGCGGTCGCCCTCACGCGTGATGGCCGCGCCGGGCACCGGGGGCTGCAGGCGCACCCAGTCGCCGGGCACGAAGTCGGCGCGGCGGGCCGGGGCGGTGGTGAACTCGATGCAGGCGGTCGGCGGGTCGGCCTCGGACTCGGTCTTCACAGTGCGGACGCGGATGCCGGCGGCCTGGCGGGCGTCGGCCAGCATCTTCTTGTAGCCCGCGTCGTCCGGCGCACGCTCCAGCACGGCCTCCAGCGCGGCGATGGCGACCTCCGGCCGGTCCATCACGCGCATGGCGTCGGCGATGGCCAGCAGGGGCGGGATTTCGCCCGCCCCGGCGTCGGCGAGCACGAATGCCTGCCAAGCCGCCTGCGCCGCCCGGACCGCATCGGGGGGGACGCGGTGCAGTTGCGCGCGGGACAGGGCCAGCCAGAGGCCGGTGTCCGCATCGCCGCCGCCGGCGCGCGCCTCCAATGCCGTGACCACGCCCGGCCAATCGTTGCGGCGCTGCGCATCGGCCGCGCGCTGCTCGGCGGCCTTTTGCGCCTGGGGTGTCAACCCGGCCGGGCTGCGCGCCTTGAGCGCGGCGGCATAGGCATCGGCGTCACGATCCAGGCCCGGTATCTGGAACGTGTCGGCCCAGGCAGGGAGGGACAGCAACGCCAGGCAGGCAAGCAGCAGCACACGGCGCATGGCGGCCTCAAGCAACGGGGGTGCGGCGCAGCAGGTCGCGGATCTCGATCAGCGTCTGCTCGGTGGTGGACAGGGCGGCGGGGGACTCCGCCTCCTTGGCCTTGAAGCGGCTGAGCGCCTTCACGACCCAGAAGATGGCGAAGCTGACGATCAGGAACGAGATGATCGCGTTCAGGAACAGCCCGACGTTCAGCGTCACCGCGCCGGCCCGCTGCGCGGCGTCCAGCGTCGCCTCATGCGAGCCCTTGAGGGTGATGAACAGGTTGCTGAAGTCGATGCCGCCGAGCGCCAGGCCCAGGACCGGGGTGAACAGGTCCTTCACCAGGCTGTTGACGATGGCGGTGAACGCCGCGCCGATGATGATGCCCACGGCCAAGTCAACGACGTTGCCGCGCATGATGAAGGCTTGGAACTCGCTGATCCAGCCGGGCGCGCGGGGCAGGCGGACGGGAGCTTGCATGGACGGCCTCCTGGAGACGATGCGGAAGCGTAGCGCCACGCCGGGCCACAATGCCAGACCGGGTTTGTGACCGATTGCAGCACGGGTTGGCCGGGCGCCTGTTTGCTGCGCGACAGACCGGTCAGTATAGCTTTTCACCTCGCATTCACGTGTGGCATACAGCTTGCGACGCCCTGACGCCCTTGACCGATCGGACGCTTGATGAACGCCTCCCGCTTTTTCCACCCTGCCGGGTGCGCCTGCCGCGGCGGTGCGCTGTCCTGCGATGCCGGCGCCGATGGCCTGGGCGCGGCGGCGGTGCGGACGGCGGTGGAGCGGGCGGCGTTCGGCGGCGTGGCGGGGCGCCGGCGGGCCTTGCAGGTGCTGGGCGCGGCGACAGTGGCCGCGGCCATCGACCAGGTGTTCCCCATCCTGCGCGCGCAGGAGGCCCTGGCCGAGACCGCCGGCGTGCCGGAAAAGAAGGATCTCAAGATCGGCTTCATCGCCATCACCTGCGCCACGCCGATCATCGTGGCCTCGCCGATGGGCTTCTACGAAAAGAACGGCCTGAACGTGGACATCGTCCGCACCGCCGGTTGGGCGGTGGTGCGCGACAAGTCGCTGAACGGCGAGTACGACGCCTCGCACATGCTCAGCCCGATGCCGCTGGCGATCTCGATGGGCGCCGGGTCGAACCCGATCCCGTGGAGCGTCGCGGCCATCGAGAACATCAACGGCCAGGCCATCGTCCTCGCCACCAAGCACAAGGGCAAGCGCGACCCCAAGGACTGGCGCGGCTTCAAGCTGGGCATCCCGTTCGACTACTCGATGCACGCCTACCTGCTGCGCTACTACCTGGCCGAGGCCGGGCTGGACCCGGACCGCGACGTGCAGTTGCGCGTCATCCCGCCGCCGGAGATGGTCGCCAACCTGCGGGCCGAGAACATCGACGGCTTCCTGGGGCCGGACCCATTCAACCAGCGCGCGGTGTACGATGGCGTCGGCTTCATCCACCTGCTGACGCGGGAGCTTTGGGACGGCCATCCCTGCTGCGCCTTTGCGGTGCCGCGCCGGATGGTGACCGAGACGCCGAACACCTACCAGGCGCTGCTGCAATCGGTGATCCAGGCGACGGCCTATGCCAACAAGGCGGAGAACCGCAAGGAGATCGCCAATGTCGTGGCCGGGCAGAACTACCTGAACCAGCCGCCGACCGTGGTGGAGCAGGCGCTGACCGGCACCTACGCCGACGGCCTGGGCGGCGTGAAGCGCGTGCCGGACCGGGTCAGCTTCGAGCCGTTCCCCTATCCCAGCATGGCGCTGTGGATCATGACGCAGATGAAGCGCTGGGGCCAGGTTGGGGGCGACCTGCAATGGCGCGACGTGGCGCAGCAGGTGTTCCTCGCCGCCGGCGCGGAGGCCAAGATGAAGGAGCTGGGCCTGCCGGCGCCCGCCAACCCCTACCGGTCGTACCAGATCATGGGCAAGACGTTCGACCCCGCCGATCCCGTTGGCTACGTCGCCTCCTTCCCGATCCGGCGCGCCTGATGCCCTTGCGCGTGCGGTCCGGCCTGCTGCTGTTCCTGATCCTGGCGGTGTTCCTGGGCAGCTGGCAGATCGCCGCCACGCCCTCCACCGCCGCCGGCCCGGCGATGGACCCCGAATACGCCAAGCTGCTCGGCGCCGCGGCGCAGCAGGGCCAGCAGACGCCGATGCCCCGGCCGTCCGACATAGCGGCACGGGCCTGGTACCACCTGCGCGACCCGTTCTACATCCGCGGCACCAACGACCAGGGCCTGGGCATCCAGCTCGGCTGGTCCCTGCTGCGGGTGGCCATCGGCTTCGGCCTGGCGGTGCTGCTGGCGATCCCGCTGGGCTTCGCCATCGGCATGAGCCCGGTGCTGAACGGCGCGCTGGACCCGATCATCCAGGTGCTGCGCCCCGTCAGCCCGCTCGCCTGGATGCCGCTGGCGCTTTACACCATCAAGGACAGCGGCATCTCGGCCATCTTCGTCATCTTCATCTGCGCCATCTGGCCGATGCTGCTGAACACGGCGTTCGGCGTCGCCTCCGTCCGCAAGGAGTGGCTGAACGTCGCCCGCACCCTGGAGGCCGGGCCATGGCGCACGGCGTTCACCGTGATCCTGCCCGCGGCGGCGCCCACCATCATGACCGGGGCGCGCATCAGCATCGGCATCGCCTGGCTGGTGATCGTCGCCGCCGAGATGCTGGTCGGCGGCACGGGGATCGGCTACTTCGTCTGGAACCAGTGGAACAACCTCAACATCGCCGACATCGTGGTGGCCATCCTGGTGATCGGCCTGGTCGGCATGGCGCTGGACCAGATGCTCGGCCGCGCCGCCCACGCCATAAGCTGGCGCGAGTAGCCGGGTGGCCCGGCCCCGCGTGACCAAGCCCTGGCTCAGCATCGAGGGCATCGCCCGCCGCTACGGCGGACGCCCGGTGTTCCGCGACGTGTGGTTCGGCGTGGAGCGGGGCGAGTTCGTCGCCCTGATCGGCCACTCCGGCTGCGGCAAGACCACCATCCTTAACATCCTGGCCGGGCTGGAGGCGCCCGACGCCGGCACCATCATCATGGATGGGCACGAGGTCAGCGGACCCGCGCTGGACCGCGCCGTCATCTTCCAGTCGCACGCGCTGCTGCCGTGGCTGACCGCGCTGGGCAACGTCGCCTTCGCCGTCCGCAGCCGCCACCGCGACTGGCCGAAGGCGAAGGTGCAGGACCAGGCCCGGCGCGTGCTGGAGCTGGTCGGCCTGACCGACGCCGCCCACCGCAAGCCCGCCGAGCTGTCCGGCGGCATGAAGCAGCGCGTCGGCATCGCCCGCGCCCTGTCAATCAACCCGGCGCTGCTGCTGATGGACGAGCCGTTCAGCGCGCTCGACGCCCTGACCCGCGGCACCCTGCAGGACGAGGTGCTGCGCCTGGTGAACGACGGCGGCCAGACCGCGTTCATGATCACGCACGACGTGGACGAGGCCATCCTGCTTGCCGACCGCATCCTGCTGATGACCAACGGCCCCGACGCCCGGGTGGCGGAGGTGGTGGTGAACACCCTGCCCCGGCCGCGCGACCGGGGGAGCATCCACCGCACGCCGGGTCACTATGCGTTGCGGAACCATATCGTGGACTTCCTGGTGACGCGCTCCCGCCTGCTGGCCGGCACCCGCCCGCCGGGCTGGGACGGGCGCGATGTGCCGGAGGTCCGGCCGGCTGACCTACCCCTAGAGGAGATCGTAGCTTGAACGACGCAAAGACTGCCCTGGGCCTGAAGATACGCGGCCTCAAGAAGAAGAAGGGCTGGACCTGGGCCGAGGTCGCCGAGAAGCTCGGCCATGCCCCGGTCTGGACCTGCGCGGCCTGCCTGGGCCAGATGAGCATGACGCCCGAGACCGCCGAGAAGGCCGGCGTGCTGTTCGACCTGTCCGAGGACGAGGTCGGCCTGCTGGCAGAGGCGCCGTATCGCGGCTCGCTGCCGACGGCGGTGCCGACGGACCCGCTGATCTACCGGTTCTACGAGCTGATCCAGGTATATGGGACGACGTGGAAGGAGATGATCCACGAGGAGTTCGGCGACGGCATCATGAGCGCGATCGACTTCGACATGACGCTCGACCGCCAGCCGGACCAGAAGGGCGACCGGGTGAAGATGACGCTGTCGGGCAAGTTCCTGCCCTACAAGCGCTACTAACTTCCTTCTCCCTCTCCCTCCGGGAGAGGGCCGGGGTGAGGGGGTCTTGCTTGCTTGCAGCGCTGGGAATCCGCCAGCGCTGCCTAAACCGGCCTGCATGACCGGATAGGACCGTGCCGCCGCAAGACCCCCTCACCCCAACCCTCTCCCGGAGGGAGAGGGAGCAGGGAACAGGCTACTCCGCGGCTTGCGCGTATGCCTCCACCGGCACGCAGGTGCAGACCAGGTTGCGGTCGCCGTACACGTTGTCCACCCGCTTCACCGGCGGCCAATACTTGGCGGCCCGCACCCACGGCAGCGGAAAGGCAGCCTGCTCGCGCGAATAAGGATGAGTCCACGCGCTGCCCGCCACCTCCGCCACCGTATGCGGCGCGTTCCTCAGCGGGTTGTCCGCCCGGTCCAGCCCTCCCGCGGCGACCGCGGCGATCTCCGCCCGGATGGCGATCATCGCGTCGCAGAAGCGGTCGATCTCGGCACGGCCCTCGCTCTCCGTCGGCTCGATCATCAGCGTGCCGGCCACCGGCCAGCTCATGGTCGGCGCATGGAAGCCGTAGTCCTGCAGGCGCTTGGCGATGTCCTCGACGCCGACCCCGGCCTCGGCCTGGAAGCCGCGGCAGTCCAGGATGCACTCATGCGCCACCAGCCCGCCCGTGCCGGTGTATAGCACCGGGTAGTGCGGTCGCAGCCGGGCGGCCATGTAGTTGGCGTTCAGGATCGCCACCTGCGTCGCCCGGCGCAGCCCCGGCGCCCCCATCATGCGGATATAGGCATAGCTGATCGGCAGGATGCCGGCGCTGCCGAACGGCGCCGCCGACACCGGCCCCACCCCCGTCACCGGGCCGGCATCCGCCCGCGCCGGGTGGTTCGGCAGGTGCGGCGCCAGGTGGGCCGCGACGCCGATGGGGCCAACGCCGGGGCCGCCGCCGCCATGCGGGATGCAGAACGTCTTGTGCAAATTCAGGTGGCACACGTCGGCGCCGATGCGGGCCGGGCTGGTCAGCCCGACCTGCGCGTTCATGTTCGCCCCGTCCATGTAAACCTGGCCGCCATGGCCGTGCACGATGTCGCAGATGGCCTGGATGCCCGCCTCGAACACGCCATGCGTGCTGGGATAGGTCACCATCAGCGCCGCCAGCCGGTCCCCGTGTTGCTCCGCCTTGGCGCGCAGGTCGTCCAGATCGACGTTGCCCTCGCGGTCGCAGCCGGTGACGACGACGCGCAGGCCCGCCATGACGGCACTGGCCGGGTTGGTGCCGTGGGCGCTGCTGGGGATCAAGCAGATGTCCCGGTGGCCCTCGCCGCGCGCCGCATGGTAGCCGCGGATTGCCAGCAGGCCCGCATACTCGCCCTGGCTGCCGGCGTTGGGCTGCAGGGACACCGCAGCAAAGCCCGTCACCTGGCACAGCCACGCCTGCAGCCGCCCGATCAGCTCCAGATATCCCCGGGTCTGGTCCGCAGGCGCGAACGGATGGATGTCGGAAAAGCCCGGCAGCGTCACCGGGATCATCTCCGCCGTCGCGTTCAGCTTCATCGTGCAGGACCCCAGCGGGATCATGCTGCGGTTCAGCGCGACATCCATGTCCTCCAGCCGCTTCAAGTAGCGCAGCATCTCGTGCTCGGCATGATATGCGCTGAACACAGTCTGCGGCAGCACGGGGCTGCTGCGGACAAGCTGCGCCGGGATGCTCGGCGGCGCGTCGATCAGCCCGGCGCCCAGCACCTCGGCCAGCCGCGCCAACTCGGCCCGCGTCACCGTCTCGTCCAGGGCGATGCCGACGCCCCCGCCGTCCAGCCGCCGCAGGTTGAACCCGGCGTCCAGCGCACGGGCCATCACGCCGTCCGCATCCCCGCAGTCCAGCGCGATGGTGTCGGTGAAGCCCTCATGCCGCAGCCGCAGCCCGGCGCGGGTGGCGGCCCCGGCCAGCAGCCGCGCCTGCAAGTTCACCCGCCGGGCAATGCGCCGCAGCCCCTCCGGCCCGTGCCAGACGGCATACATCCCGGACATCACCGCCAGCAGCACCTGCGCCGTGCAGATGTTGCTGGTCGCCTTCTCCCGCCGGATGTGCTGCTCGCGGGTCTGCAGCGCCAGGCGCAGCGCCGGGTGGCCGGCCGCGTCCTGGCTGACGCCGACCAGGCGGCCGGGCATCTGCCGCTTATAGGCGTCCTTGGTGGCGAAGAACCCGGCGCTCGGCCCGCCGAAGCCCATCGGCACCCCGAACCGCTGGGCGGAGCCGACCACCACATCCGCCCCCATCCGGCCCGGCGGCTCCAGCAGCACCAGGGAGAGCAGGTCCGTGCACACGATGGCCAGGGCGCCCGCCTCATGCGCCGCGGTGATCTCGGCGTGCAGGTCGCGGATGGCGCCGGTGGTCCCGGGGTATTGCAGCACGACGGCGAACGGGTTGGCCGCGCCGATCGCCGCCACGGCGCCCGGCGCGACATCGACCAGGGTGATCCCCACCGGCGCCGCACGCGTGGCCAGCACGGCGCGGGTCTGCGGGTGCAGGTCGGTGCAGACGCACAGCGTGTCGGACCCGGTGCGGCCGACGCCGTGCGCCATGGTGACGGCCTCGGCCGCCGCCGTCGCCTCGTCCAGCAGGGAGGCGTTGGCGATGCCCATGCCGGTCAGGTCGCAGATCATCGTCTGATAGGTCAGCAGCGCCTGCAGCCGGCCCTGGGCGATCTCGGCCTGGTAAGGGGTATAGGCGGTGTACCAGCCGGGGTTCTCCAGCACGTTGCGCAGGATCACCGGCGGCACATGGGTGCCGTAGTAGCCCTGGCCGACCAGCGAGCGCACCACCTGGTTCTGCCCGGCCAGGGCGCGCAGTTCTGCGATTGCGGCGGCCTCATCGATGGCGAGCGGCAGGTCCATCGCGTGCAGGTCGCGTATGGCGGCGGGGACGGCCTGCTCGGCCAGGTCGTCCAGCGTGGCGGCGCCGACGACGTGCAGCATCTCGGCGATGTCCGCCTCGTTCGGCGCGACATGCCGGGCGACGAAGCTGTCGGCGCCCTCCAGCGCCGCCAGCTCGGCCAGCGGGTCGAAACCGTGCGCGTCCATCACAGCGTCTCCAGCAGGGCGGCGTAGGCGGCCTCGTCCAGCAGCGCGGTGAAGGCCGCCGGGTCGGACAGCTCCATGCGGAAGAACCAGCCCGCGGCATGGGCGGCGCTGTTCACCAGGGCGGGCTGGTCCACGACGGCGTCGTTCGCCTCGGTGACGCGGCCGGCGAGCGGGGCGTACACGTCGCTGGCGGCCTTCACGCTCTCGACCACGGCGATGGCCTCCCCGGCCGTGACCTCCCGGCCGGGCTTGGGCAGCTCGATGAACACCACGTCGCCCAGCGCCTCCTGCGCGTGGTCGGTCACGCCGACGGTGGCGATGGCGCCCTCCAGCCGGACCCACTCATGGTCCTTGGTGAAGCGGGTTTCCGACATGCTTGCGTGCTCCGGTTCAGGACTTGAGATAGCGCGTGGGGACGAAGGGTAGCGGCACCACCTGGGCGGGCTGCGCGGCCTCGCGGATCAGCAGGTCGAGCCGGGTGCCCGGCGCCGTCAGGTCGCGCCGCACGTAGCCCATGGCGATCGGCGCCCCCAGGGTCGGAGAAAACCCGCCGGAGGTGACGCCGCCGGCCCCGGTGCCGTCCGGCGCGATGATCGGCGTCAGCGCCCGGGCCGGCGCGCGGCCATCCGGGCGCAGGCCGACGCGCAGGCGGTGCGGGCCGTGCTGCAACTGGTCCTGGATGACGCTGGCGCCGGGGAAACCGCCCTCGGCCCGGCGGCGCTTGCCGATGGCCCAGGCGAGGTTGGCCTCGACCGGCGTGGTCAGCTCGTCGAGGTCCGCGCCGTACAGGCACAGCCCGGCCTCCAGGCGCAGGCTGTCGCGCGCCCCCAGCCCGGCCGGCAGCACGTCGGGCTGCGCCAGCAGCAGGGCGGCGAGCGACTCGGCCTGGCTGGCGGGGATGGAGATCTCGAACCCGTCCTCCCCGGTGTAGCCGGACCGGCTGATCCAGGCGGGGCTGCCGTTGATCGGCGCCTCGGTCACGCCCATGAAGGGCAGCGCGGCGGCGGCCGGGCACAACGACGCCATGATCCCCGCGGCGCTGGGACCCTGCAGGGCCAGCAGGGCGCGGTCGGGATACTGCTCAAAGTCCAGCCCGGCGAACCCCTTGGCGAGCTGCTGCGAGTCAACGTCCTTGCGGCTGGCGTTGGCGACGATCAACAGGCGGTCGCCGAGGTTGGCCACCATCAGGTCGTCCACGATGCCGCCGCTCTCGTTCAGCAGCAGGGTGTAGCGTTGGCGACCGGGAGGCAGCGCCTGGAAGTCGCCGGGCGTCATGCCCTCCAACGCCGCCGCCGCGCCGGGGCCGGCGACGCTGAGCTGGCCCATGTGGGACACGTCGAACAGCGCCGCCTTGGCCCGGCAGTGCAGGTGCTCGGCCAGCACGCCGGGGCCGTACTGCAGCGGCAGCATATAGCCGGCGAACGGCGCCATCTTGGCGCCCAAGGTGCGGTGTAGCGCATCGAGCGGGGTGGTCAGCAGCCGATCCGGCTCGTCGGCTTCGATGTTCAGGACGGGTTCGGCCACGGGTGCCACCTCGGACATGGGTCGCCTGCAAGCGGAATGCCTGCGGGTGCGACCCCCCTCTGTCCGGGATACCTGAGAGATTCAGCCGCACCTCCCTGGCGCGGCCTTACTCCGTCGGTGCGGCGGCCACGTGGGCGGCAACCGGCTTTCCAGAGGTCCTGTTCCCGACTGCGGTCCTGGGGGCCTGAGCGTTTCCGGGGGCCGGTTGCGCCTTCGGCGGCTGGCTTGCACCAGCACTCTCCCGCGGGGGAAGGTTTGGACGCGGTCTGTATGACGCAGGACCTGCCACAGATCAACCGTTGCGTTGGGCTGATAATCTCTCACCTGCAATCCGGGTGGGTCGGCCGTCCGCCAACGAACCCGGGCAGTCTCAGCTTACGGCCGCCGCCGCCGCCAGGAGGCCAGCCATTGGGCTGTTGAGCGGGCGCTCCCCAACGGGGGCCAAACCGCAGGCACCCGCCATCGAGGCTTGTGCCAGCGCAACCTGCGTGGCCCCGGCTCGCATCGCCTCGTCGGCGGCGCGCGATCATCTCCAGGTAACGGGTCCGGTCCCCGGCCTTGAACGCGCCCCAAGCTCCGGGAACCAGTTGCACGATCACCTCTGCCCCGGTTGCGCGTGCTGCCGCCTCGAACAGCAGCCTTGTCGGCTCCACCGTCGTCTCGACTGCACACAGGACGACGACCTTGCCGCCGCCAGCGATGGCCCCGGCCGGGGTGGCTGCGGCGGCAGGCGACCCGAGGCTGTCCATGCGTCCGGCCGCGGGGGCACACCCCCCGGTCGGCACATCGTCTGGGCTTCCTAAGGGCCTGACATCGCCAACTCGACGGCGGCCTCGGCATGGATGGCCGTCGTATCGAACAGCGGTACGGCGCTGTCCTCGGGCCTGACCAGCAGCATGATCTCCGTGCAGCCCAGGATCACGGCTTCCGCCCCGCGCCCCACCAGCCGGGCGATCACGTCACGATAGGCTTGGCGGGAAGCAGGCTCGGCTCGCCCCTGAACCAATTCGTCATAGATCACCCGATGCACCAGGGCGCGGTCGTCGTCAGTTGGCACGAGCACCTCCAGCCCATGCCGGACACCGAGCCGTCCCTTGTAGAACTCCTGCTCCATGGTGAAGGCAGTCCCGAGTAGGCCAACCCTCCTCAACCCGGCGGCCTTGATGCGCTCGGCGGTCGGATCGGCGATATGCAGCAACGGCAGGTCGATCGCGGCCTGCACCTGGTCGGCCATGCGATGCATGGTGTTGGTGCAAATCACCACGAAGTCCGCCCCGCCACGCTCCAGGCGCCGTGCGGCACCGATCATCTCGGCAGCGGCATCGTCCCAACGCCCGGCGTGCTGAAGCGCCTCGATCTCACCGAAGTCGAAGGACCACATGAGACAGCGAGCCGAGCGCAAGCCGCCCAGCTTGGTCCGTACCAGCTCGTTGATGATGCGGTAGTACTGGGCCGAGCTTTCCCAACTCATGCCCCCAATGAGGCCGATGACCTTCAACGACACTCTGCTCCCCTCTCAAAGACCGTCATGGAGACCGGCACCCTGGCTTAGCAGCATGGTCCACTTTTCGCTGATAATGGACTGCAATCTCAGCGGCCCGGGCTCAGACGATCTCCCAATTGTGGCTGATCAGGCCCGGAGTCCAACCTGAGACATCACCGTTGGGATCGGCGCCAACGCGCACGACTTCAACGACTCCTTCTCCAGTACAGGGCTTGGATCAGGGAAGCCGCACGCACCAGACTACGCCTGCAATGGGTCTTTGGACAAATGGGGCTGTCCTTGCCGTCCCCCGTGCCCCGGTTCTTTCCCGGAGGGAGAGGGAGCAGGCAGACGCACTCATCGCATCATGCGCGCCCGGCTCGCCTAGCCTGACACGCCGGGCCGATGATGCTCCACAAACTGCTGGAACACCTGGTCAGCGGCCGTACGCTGGTCAGGCGTCATCGTGGCATACAGCGTGTCGAATGCAGGAACCAGGCGCTGCATGTCGGCGGCATGGCCCTGCACGGTGGCGGCATAGGACCGCAGCATGTCCGTGGCGCTCCGGGCGGTTGCCCCGGCGGCGTGCAGCGCCTCCTGGTGCTGGGCGTTCTGCCGCATGATGCCGGTGAAGGCGTCCCACTGCGGCTGCTGCGCCGGGGTGATCCGCAGGCGGAGCTTCAAGTCGGCGATGTGCTCCTCTTCCCGCTGCATGGCCATGCGGGCCGTCGCCGACGTGGCCGCATCGGGCTGAGGCTGCGCCGACGCAAGCGGGACAGCCGACGCAGGCAGGCCGGTCAACACGAGCGCCAGGAGAAGAACGAACCGCTGAACGGCCATTTCGATGATCCCAGGTTGGGCTATGGTTCAAGGTCGCGTCACCCAGCCCAACGGCCCGGCGACGGGATCGTTGCATCCCCCGCCTGGCCGCCCCGTTGCCGGGGGACCGCCCGGCCTTTAGCGTCCGCCGCGCAACGGGGGGACACAGGCATGAGGCTGCAAGGCAAGGTCGCGCTGGTCACAGGCGCCGGCGGCGGGTTCGGCGAGGGGATCGCCCGGCTGTTCGCGGCCGAGGGCGCGCGGGTCATCTGCGCCGACCTGCGCGCCGAGTCCGCCGCCGCCGTCGCCCAGGGCATCGGCGCCGCCGCCCACCCGGTCACCGGCGACGTCAGCCAGGGCGCCGACGTGCAGCGCATGGTCGATGCGGCCGTGCAGGCGTTCGGCGGCCTGGACATCGTCGTCAACAATGCCGGCACCACCCACCGCAACCAGCCGATGCTGGACGTGGACGAGGCGGAGTTCGACCGGGTGTATGCCGTGAACGTCAAGTCGATCTACTGGATGGCCCGCGCCGCCGTGCCGGTGCTGCGCCGCCAGGGCCGCGGCGGCAGCATCGTCCACATCAGCAGCACCGCCGGCATCCGCCCGCGCCCCGGCCTGGTCTGGTACAACGGCACCAAGGGTGCGCTGAACACCATCACCCACTGCATGGCGTCCGAGCTTGCCCCCGACAACATCCGCGTCAACGCGGTCTGCCCGGTGATCGGCGCCACCAACCTGCTGGAGCAGTTCATGGGCCTGCCGGACACGCCGGAGAACCGCGCCCGCTTCCTGGCCACCATCCCGCTGGGCCGCATGAGCACGCCGGACGACATCGCCAACGCCTGCCTGTGGCTGGCCGACCCGGCGTCGTCCTTCATCACCGGCGTGCTGCTGCCGGTGGACGGCGGGCGCTGCGCCTGACGTTGCGGTTCATTCCGGGCCATCCCGCATGAACATCCTGTCCATCCAGTCCTGGGTCGCCTATGGCCACGTCGGCAACGCCTCCGCCGTGTTCCCCCTGCAGCGCCTGGGGGCCGAGGTCTGGGCCGTCCACACCGTGCAGTTCAGCAACCACCCGGGCTATGGCGCCTGGGCCGGCCAGGTATTCAGCGGCCAGGCGGTGCGGGACGTGGTGGACGGCATCGCGGCGCGCGGCGTGCTGCCGTCGTGCGACGCGGTGCTGTCGGGCTACATGGGCGACGCCGCGGTGGGCGAGGCCATCCTGCACGCCGTCGCCCAGGTGCGCGCCGCCAACCCGGCCATGCTGTACTGCTGCGACCCGGTGATCGGCGACACCGGCCGCGGCGTGTTCGTCCGGCCGGGCATCCCCGAGCTGATCCGCGCCCAGGCGGTGCCCGCCGCCGACATCCTGACGCCCAACGGGTTCGAGCTGGAGCACCTCACCGGCCGCTCGATCCGCACCGCGGCTGATGCCGCTGCGGCGGTGGCGCAGTTGCAGGCCGCCATGGCGCCCGGCGGACCCGCGGTCGTCCTGGTCACGACGCTGCGAACCGAGGCGACGCCGGACGACGCCCTGGACATGCTGGCCGCCGACCGCACCGGCGCCTGGCTGCTGCGGACCCCGCTGCTGCCGATCCAGCCCAACGGCGCCGGGGACGCCATCGCCGCGCTGTTCCTGTTCCACCGGCTGCGCACCGGCGGCACCGCCCCGGCCCTGGAGGCCGCCGGCAGCGCCGTGCACGGCCTGCTGCGCCGCACGGCGGAGGCCGGATCGCGCGAAATCCTGACCGTCGCGGCGCAGGACGAGTTCGTGCGCCCGACCCGGTGGTTCCGCGCGCAACGATTCTGAACCCCTGCCGAAAATCGCCGTTCTTCGCCCTGTTGTTGCCGTGATCTTGGCGTAGGCGGGTCCTGCGCGATGCCCCGGCATGGCGCTGCCTGCTCGATCGCCTGCACCTCGCGTCACCTGCACCAGCGGATGGTCCCATGCGCTTCACCAAGGTCTATCGCCGCGCCCTCGCCGCCCTTGGCCGGGATCGCCGGCTTGCGGTCATGCTCGTGTTCGCCAACGTGCTGGTGGCCGGGCTGCAATTCCTCGACCCCTTGCTGTTCGGCCGGGTGATCGGGCTGCTCACGCGGTCCGACCAGATGCAGCCCGACACCCTGTGGACCCAGGCGGTGCAACTGCTGGGCGTCTGGTTCGCGGTCGGGGCCGGGGCGATCCTGGCCAACATCGCCGCCGCCCTGCACTCCGAGCGGATGGCGCACCGCAACCGCCTGCAGATCATGAACCGCTACTTCGGCCATGTGCTGTCGCTGCCGCTGTCGTTTCACGGCGACATCCATTCGGGCCGGCTGATGAAGGTGATGCTGGGCGGGTCGGACGGGCTGTTCGGGCTGTGGCTCAGTTTCTTCAAGGACCAGCTTTCCACTTATGTCGCCGTGCTGGTGCTGCTGCCGCTGACCTTCCTGCTCAACTGGCGGCTGGCGCTGACCCTGGTGGTGCTGGTGTTCGTGCTGGTGACGATGACGGTGCTGGTGGTGCGCAAGACCGAGGCCGGGCAGCGCCGGGTCGAGCACTTCCAGTCGCACCTGGCCGGGACGGCGCAGGACGCGCTGGCCAACGTCATGGTCGTGCAGTCCTTCACCCGCCTGGCGGCCGAGAGCCGGCTGTTCGGCCAGATCGTCGATGACGTGATCCGCTACCAGTTCCCGGTGCTGAATTGGTGGGCGGTGGTGAACGTGCTGACCCGGGCGTCCAGCACCATCGCGGTGATCTCCATCGTGGTGATCGGCACCCTGCTGCACATCCAGGGCAAGGCGTCGGTTGGGGAGATCGTGACCTTCATGGGCTTCGCCACGCTGCTGATCAGCCGCATGGAGTCCGGGGTGCAGTTCGCCTCCCGGCTGTTCTTCCAGCTTCCGATCCTGGAGGACTTCTTCGGCGTGCTGGACGCCAAGTCCTCGGTGCCCGAGCGCCAGGATGCGGCAACCCTGTCGGCGCCAAGGGGCGAGGTGGTGTTCGAGGGCGTGTCGTTCGCCTACCCCGGCGGCCCCCGCATCCTGTCCGACGTGTCCTTCACCGCCAAGCCCGGCACCTCCGTCGCCCTGGTGGGCCAGACCGGCGCCGGCAAGAGCACGGCGATGAACCTGCTGCAGCGGCTGTGGGACCCCGTGGAGGGCACCATCAAGATCGACGGCCAGGACCTGCGCGGCGTGACGCTGGAAAGCCTGCGCCGCTCCATCGGCGTGGTGTTCCAGGAAAGCCTGCTGTTTAACCGCTCGATCCGCGAGAACCTGCGCATCGGCCGCTACGATGCGACGGACGAGGAGCTGGAACGGGCCTGCCGCCTGGCCGACGCGCACGAGTTCATCATCCGGCAGCCGCAGGGCTACGACACCGTGGTCGGGGAGCGCGGCGCCACCCTGTCCGGCGGGCAGCGGCAGCGGCTGGCCATCGCCCGCGCCCTGTTGAAGGACCCGCCGATCCTGATCCTCGACGAGGCGACCAGCGCGCTGGACGCCGCGACCGAGGCCCGGGTGTCCCGCGCCATGTCCACCCTGATGCGGGGCCGCACGACGTTCATCATCGCCCACCGGCTGAGCACCGTGCGCGACGCCGACGAGATCATGGTGTTCGAGAACGGCGAGGTGGTCGAGCGCGGCAACTTCGATCAGCTCCTGGCCAAGCGCGGACGCTTCGCCGACCTGGTTGCGACGCAGCTTTCCCCGTCGGCGACGGCCTACGCGGCGGACTGAGCGGCCTTCATGCCCTGTTAACGGCGTGCGCCCATGTTGCCTGCAACGGCAACATGGGCGGCGTGGAATGAGCGGCATCGTCAGCGGCATCGACTACAGCCTGCTATTCTCCGGCGCCTCGTCCAGCACCGACGTTTCGGCCAGCCTGTTGACGACGCTGTACAGCGCCAGCAGCGGCAGCACGTCCGGCTCGGTCACCTCCTCCGGCAACCCGATCCTGGACGAGAAGCTGGCCGAGCAGAACCAGGCCAAGGACATCGCCAACGAGGCCAAGGACCCGGCGGTGGTGCGGGACCTGGCGGCCTTCACCAAGGGGATCGCCAACGCCAAGGACCTGAACAGCGCGTTGCAGAACCCAGACGTGCTGAAGGTTCTGCTGACGGCCAACGGGCTGGGCGACCAGGTGCAGTACACTGCGCTGGCCAGCAAGGCCCTGCAGTCGGACCCAGCCGTTGCGACGTCGCTGGTCAACACGCTCACCGACACGCGATGGAAGACCGTGGCCACGAACTACGGCCTGTCCAGCAAGGGGCTGGCCGGGCTGCAGGACCCAACGGTGCAGGCACAGGTCGCCGACGCCTACGAACGGGTGACATGGCTGAATTCACTGAACGCGGCGACACCCGGCCTGGCGCAGGCGCTGCAGTTCAAGCAGCAGGCCAGCAGCATCAAGAGCGTCGATCAAATCCTGGGCGACCCGACCAACTTCGACGTCGTGCTGACTGCGCTCGGCATTCCGCAGCAGGTCGTGTACCAGGGCATCACCGGGGAAGAACAGGCGGTGACGAGCAAGCTCGACATCACCAGGCTGCAGGATCCGACGTTCGTGAACAACCTTACGTCGCAGTACCTGCTGGCGAAGCAGGCGGCGGCGCAGGGTTCATCGGCTGCCGGCACCAACCTTGATTCCTTGGCGGTGCAGGCGAGCGGACTGGTGGTCTGACCCCCATTTTGCTGCACCTGCACACCTGCCGTTTGCAATCGGGGGCGGAGGGCGTGCAAGCTTCCTGATCCCGGGGGCAACCCCGCAAAAAAGGAGGCAAGGCCATGACCGTCGCCGCAATCCTGAAGCAGAAGGGGCACGAGGTTGCCCACGTCGCCCCCACTGCGACCATCGCCGAAGTCGTGCAGCAGTTGGCCGCCCGGCGCATTGGGGCGGTGCTGGTGCTGGACAGCGCGGGCCAGGCGATCGGCATCGTCAGCGAGCGCGACGTGGTCCGCAGCATGGCCGAGCATGGCGGGCGGACGATGGAGATGACCGCCGCCCAGTTGATGACCGCGGACCTGCATGTCGCCGGGCCAGGGACGACGGTGGCGCAGGCGACGGAGATGATGACGGCGGGCCGCTTCCGCCACTTGCCGGTGATGGACGGCGATCACCTGCTGGGCATCGTCAGCATCGGCGATGTCGTGAAAGCCCGGCTGAGCCAGCAGGCGCTTGAGGTGGACAGCCTAAAGGCCTACGTGGCGGGCAGCTAGACTTCCCCCTCTCCCTCCGGGAGAGGGCCGGGGTGAGGGAGGCGGATAGAGCCGCTGCCGGCCAGGTTGAGAGCAGGTTCTGTCCCCGATTGCGGGAGCTTGGCCCCTTGCGGCCCCCCTCACCCCGGCCCTCTCCCAAGGGAGAAGCAATCAGCCCGCTTCGGCCAGCGCCTTGATCGCCTTCAAGTCCTGCACGAACGCCGCATACTCCCGCGCCTTCATCTCATCATCAGGAATGCGCAGCAGGTAGCTCGGATGCACGGTGATGTAGCCAGTCGTGTTGCCGTCCAGCGCCATCGGCTTGCTGCGCTCCTTGGTGACGGCGACGGCCTTGCCGGTCACGGCGCGGGCGGCAGTCGCGCCCATCATCACGGTGATGGCGGGCTTGATCTCCTGCCGCTCCAGGTCCAGCCAGAACCGGCAGGCGTTGATCTCCCCCGTGCCGGGCTTCTCATGGATGCGCCGCTTGCCGCGTGGCACGAACTTGAAGTGCTTGACCGAGTTGGTGACATACACCCCGCGCCGGTCGAACCCGGCCTCCGCCATCGCACGGTCAAAAAGCTGCCCGGCTGGGCCGATGAACGGCCGGCCCGCCAGGTCCTCTTGATCGCCCGGCTGCTCACCGACGAACATCACGCGGGCATCCGCCGGGCCTTCACCGAACACCACCTGCGTCGCCGGCTCCCACAGGGCGCAACGCCGGCACTCCTCCGCCTCGCGGGCGGCCTTTTGCAGGGCGGTGCCGCCCCCCTCCGCCTCGGCAGGGGTGGCGAGATTGGGACTGGGTGCGCGGACGGGTGAGATCACGGGTTGCTCCACCATGCTGTCCACCCGGCCGGCGGCGGCGCGGATCAGCTCCGGGATCGCCGCGGCTTCGGGCAGGTTCTTCCAATATTTCTGCGGCATCTCCGACCGCATGGCGCCGACCTTGAGCCGGGCCGGGTTGAAGATGCTGCTGTAATAGGCGCGCCAGTATGCCTCCAGGCGGTCGTCATCCGGTACGTCGGCAGGTGAAGCGCCCACGTCGAACCGAAGTTCCTCACCGTCCCAGTGCGCGCTGCGATAGGGCGTCAGGATGGACCAGACCATGGTGGCGAAGCGCCGGGCGAAGAACGACGCATTGGCCTCGACGATGTAGTTGTCCGGCTCGAACCAGCTCACATAGCGGGTGCCCTCCGGCTCCTGCACCTCGCGGAACCGGACGAAGGCGCGCATCTTGTGCGTGTCGCGGCGGACGGCCGCGGCGAGGCGCTGCACGCGCTGCACCTCGGGGTCGGTGGTCAGTTCCAGCAGGTGCTTCTCCCCATGCTGGGCGCGCCAGATCAGGCGGTAAAGCAGGGCGAAGCGTTCGGGGTCGTGCGCCTGGATGGCGGTCTCGGCCAGCTCCACCAGGGCACGCGGCACGGTGAAGGTGCCGGTCACCGGCGCGGCTGGCGTCTCCTCCGGCTCGGCGAACAGGTCGGTCACGTCGCGGACCGACCACACCACGTCCTCCGGCGCCACGCCGCCCAATGCCAACGAGCGGGCCGCCGCGCGCCAGCCGCCCCAATCGACCTCGTGCGCCAGGACGACGGACCTCACGCGAACAGGTCCGCCTGCTGCGCCTTGGGCACCAAGCGCTGCGACAGGCGGGCGCTGTCCAGCAGGCCGCCGGGCTGGTGGTCGGCGGCGATGACGAAGGGCGCCACCTTGGCCATCGGTAGGCGCAGCCGGGCCAGGTCCTCCATGCGCAGGCGGGCATGGCGGCGGGCGCGGACCAGCTTATCGACCGACTTCACGCCCAGCCCGGGCACCCGCAGGAGCTGCTCCCGCGTGGCGCGGTTCACGTCCATGGGGAACTGGTCGCGGTGCTGCAGCGCCCAGGCCAGCTTGGGGTCCATCGACAGGTCCAGGTTGCCCGCGCCGTCCATGGTGATCTCGTCGGCCTTGAACTCATAGAACCGCATCAGCCAATCGGCCTGGTACAGCCGGTGCTCCCGCAGCAGCGGCGCCTTCTTGGGCGGCAGCAGGGCACTGCTGTCCGGGATCGGGCTGAACGCCGAGTAGTACACCCGGCGCAGGCCATAGCTGCCATACAGGTTGGTGCTCAGGTCCAGGATGCTGCGATCGCTGCTGCTGTCGGCGCCGACGATCAACTGCGTGCTCTGCCCGGCCGGCGCGAACCGGGGCGACCGCTTCTCCGCCTTCGCCTCGTCGATCCGCAGCCGCATCCGGCCCATGCTGCGGCGGATGCTGGGCAGGTCCTTCTCCGGGGCGAGCTTGGTCAGCGCAGCCTCGGTCGGCAGCTCCACGTTGATGCTCAGCCGGTCGGCATACTTGCCGGCCTCCAGCAGCAGCTCGGGGGAAGCATCAGGGATGGTCTTGAGATGGATGTAGCCGCGGAAGCCATGCTCCTCCCGCAGCAGCTTCGCCACCCGCACCACCTGTTCCATCGTATAGTCGGGGCTGCGGATGATGCCGCTGCTAAGGAACAGCCCCTCGATGCAGTTGCGGCGGTAGAAGCCGAGGGTCAGCGTCACGACCTCCTCCGGCGTGAAGCGGGCGCGCTGCACGTTGGAGGAGCGGCGGTTGATGCAGTACAGGCAATCGTAGATGCAGGAGTTGGTCAGCAGGATCTTCAGCAGCGAGATGCAGCGGCCGTCCGGCGCGTAGGCGTGGCAGATGCCCATGCCCTCGGTGCTGCCGACGCCATCCTTTTCCCCCAGCGAACTGCGCTTGACGGTGCCGCTGGAGGCGCAGGACGCGTCGTACTTCGCAGCGTCGGCCAGGATTTCCAGCTTCTTGAGAAGGTCCATGGGTTGCCTGCTGTGCGGCCCCAGTAAATGGGGCGATTCGGCGGATTTATCAACGGGCTTGTCCCGTTCTATGCTGCCGGGACGCCCCTTGGTCGCGCGGCTTATACGGTTATCGGCACCGCGAGTTCGCCGCCATTCTTCTGCAATGGCCGCATCCTGTTGCCCGGCGCCAGGCGGGCGAAAATGGCGACCCGGCCCGGCAGCGCGCGCTGTTCGACCGCATCGGCCCGGTCCGCCACGCCGGCCCACATCCAGGCGCCACCGCTGGTGCTGCATGGCACGCGCAATCCGCGGGCGGCGATCACCGGGAGCGAGCAGACCGCCGCCGCCCTGCGCGCACGCGGACGCGCGGTCACCCATGGGGTGCTCGACCATGCCGGCCGCGGCTTCGTGCGTCCGCAGGACCGGGTGCGGCGGTTCGCCACCATGGCCCCGCACCTGCGCCACGCTCCATGAGGCCGGCGAGATTGCCCCATGACCGTTCTGCATCGTTCGCCCGCTCGTCGCACACCTGGTCGTTCCAACCCCATTCGCCCGCCGCCCAGTCGCAGCGCGCGCCTACCCAGTCCCCGCGCTCACCCAGTCATTGCGAGCCGCTTCGCGAAGCAGCCCTCGGGAACGGTCAGGGTTTGCATGTAGCCCTGAAACGCTGCGCCAGGTAAAAAATGCTTTGAAAACAGCAATTTGTTGCCCATCATGGGGCATCTTTCATCCCCGGCGGGTCCTGGTTCCGGCACGAACTGGTACCACGGGCGGTTTGCCATGACCGGTTGGCCCACTCCCTCGCCCGTCACCGAGGAACGCTTGCGACGCGGCAATCCAGGGAGCGCAAGGCTGGAGGCGCAGTCCGTGCACCCCTGGAGTGCCGTGCCGCAGCGGCTCGCAATCACGGCGGCAGACATGGTGCGACCGTGCAAGGGTCAGTGCAGGCGGCCCCTGGTATGACCCCGTTCGGTCATGACGGATTCAGTTTGGAAATAACACACAATGACCTGCTGCCATGGTGATGTAAGGGAAGTGTTCACTATTTCGGTTGATAACGTACCGGCATGTCGGTCAGCAAAAGCTTCGGCGGATCATGGCGCGCAAGGCAGGCGGCGGTGCCGGGCTTTGCAGCCGTGCTCCCCAGCGCGGGCCACGGCGGGGACGGCGGACGGCTGCTGGCGCCCTCCGAAGGCCGGGCCAGGCCATTGACGTCCACTCCACCAGTGTCGGCACGTTCACGGTGCGCCGTCACATCCACCCGGGGATGGCGCTGCAGGCGGATGCGCGCTGACCCGTCCTATCGGCCCGGCACCGGCCGGTGACGATCCGCTCGAAAATCCTCGCTGGCTGCCTGGCGCTGACGATGCTGACGGCACTGCTGGGCCTGTATGCCCAACGGGCGGAGCGGGACCTCGGGAAGCTGGCGCTGCGCATCTACGACGAGGCGTTCATGGGGGTCAGCTACCTGCGGTCCGCCCAGGCCGGCTTCGCATCCCTGGCGGTCAGCGCGCGTTACGGTCAGCCTGATCCAGCAGCCGTCGCCGGCGTGGTCGGCGACCTCGCCGTGGCGCAGGGGCGCGCCATGTCACCCAGGGGCCGGGCCGCCGCAGAGAGCCTGGCCGCTGCTGTCGTCGCCGTGGGAGTGCGGACCGCTGGTCCGTTCGATCCCGCCTTCCTGGAGGTGCAGGCCGGGTTCGAGCATGCCGTGGAGATCTTCGCCGGCGACGGCTTCCTATACCGCCAGAACGTCGGACGGATGCTGGCGGCCCAGCACCGGCAGATGATGCTGGTCTTCATCCTGATCCTGCTGGCCGCGCTGGCCATCACCCTCGTCTTGAGCGGGATGATCGTCCCACCGGTGCGCCGGGCCGTACGGATCGCCCAGGCCATTGCCGCGGGATCGCTGGACAACGCCATCCCGGTGACCGGCCGGGGGGAGACGGCGGAGCTGCTGCAGGCGCTCGCCACCATGCAGGACAGCATTGCCGCGGCGCTCGGTGAGATCCGCGCGCTGATGGCCGACCAGGCGGCCAGCCATGCCGGGGAGTTGGCGCATGAGCACGCACGGCTGGAGGCGGCGCTGGGCAACATGAACCAGGGCCTGTGCCTGTTTGGCGCGGATGGGCGCCTGGCGGTGGCCAACCGGCGCTTTGGCGAGATGTTCGGCGCGCCGGAGGCCGGGGCACCGGTCGAGCAGGTGATGCAGGCCGCCGGGCTGCTGCGGCTGCTGGGGTCCGCCCGGGGCGGCACCATTGCCGCGCTGTCGTTCGACCTGCCAGACGGCCGTTCCATCGCCGTGTCGCAGCAGCCCATCGCGCAGGGCGGCTGGGTGGCGACCTACGAGGACACGACGGAGCGCCGCGCCACCGAAAACCGTCTGTTCCACATGGCCCGGCACGACTCGCTGACCGGCCTGCCCAACCGGCTGGCCTACAACGAGCACCTTCCCGACGTGCTGGCGCGGGCACGCCGCGGCGCCGGTGTCGCCGTGCTGCGCCTGAGCCTGGACCGGTTCAATGCCGTGAACGACGCCCTGGGCCAGGCCGCCGGGGATGCCCTGCTGGGGGCAGTGGTTCGGCGCTTGAAGGAGTCCACGCGGGAAACCGACTTCCTGGTGCGCCTGGGGGGCGACGAGTTCGCCGTCGTCCAGGAAAGTCCGGACCAGCCGGCGGATGCAACGGTGCTGGCGGAGCGGCTGGCCGTCCTGGTCAGCGAACCCTACGAGATCGCCCAGCAGCAGGTCGTGATAGGCATCAGCATCGGCATTGCCCTGGCCAGCGGCACCGAGGACGCCGACGGGCTGTTGCAGGCCGCTGGCCTGGCGCTGCGCCGCGCGGGGGCTGTGGGCCGCGGCATACCCTATTTCTACGAGAACGGCATGGATGCCGAACTGCAGGCGCAGCAGGCGCTGGAGGCGGACCTGCGCCGCGCCTTGAACGGGGGGCAACTCGAATTGTTCTACCAGCCTTTGGTGCATGCCACGGGGATCGCCGGGTTCGAGGCGCTGCTGCGCTGGCGGCACCCGGAGCGCGGCCTGGTCAGCCCGGCGGAGTTCATTCCCTTGGCCGAGTCGACCGGGCTGATCGGGGAGATCGGCGCCTGGGTGCTGGCCCAGGCCTGCGCCGAGGCCGCGGGATGGCCCGGCGCGCTGAAGGTCGCGGTCAACCTGTCGCCCGTGCAGTTCCGGACGCGGTCGCTGGTGAACGACGCGGAGCACGCCCTCGCCGCCTCCGGCCTGCCGGCGAGCCGGCTGGAACTGGAAATCACCGAATCCCTTCTGCTGCAGGATGACGATGGCGTGCTGGGGGCGCTGCATGCGTTGCAGGGCTTGGGGGTCCGCATCGCCATGGACGATTTCGGGACGGGGTACTCATCGCTGAGCTACCTGCGGCGCTTCCCGTTCGACAAAATCAAGATCGACCAGTCCTTCGTGCGCGGCATCACGACGCAGGAGGACTGCCGCAAGATCGTCCGGGCAGTGATCGGCCTGGGCCGTTCGCTGGGCATGGTGGTCAACGCCGAGGGGGTGGAGACGATCGAGCACCTGGAGGCACTGCGGCTGGAGGGCTGCGGCGAGCTGCAGGGCTACTTGTTCAGCAAGCCGAAGCCGGCGTGCGAGGTGCCGGAGATGCTGCGCCAGCACGGCAATGCCACGCTTGCAGCGGTGCGGCCTGCTGTGGGGCAACCGTCCCCGATTGCGGCCTAACGCCTCGGCGGCGCCCGCCGGAACGGGTCGCGCAGGGTCAGCCGCTCCCCGATCACCAGGTTGTCCTCCATGTCCTCCGACAGCAGGATGGTGCAGCCCGCCTCCAACGCCGAGGCGACGATCAGGGCATCATGGAAAGTCGCCAAGGCCCTACCCGCCCATCGCCGCCTGCATGAACAGCCGCTTCAGCCGCGGCATCCGGTGCACCCCGGCGATGCCCAGGTCCCGCGCCGCCCGCAGCACTGGGTTGTCGGTGCTGAACAGCCGGTCCAGCACGTCCGTCGCGCCCAGCATCAGCAGGTTGTCCGGCCGCCGCCGCCGCTGGTACTGCAGCAGCAGCCCCGGCGCCCCCGGGTCCGCTCCCTCCGCCACCGCCGCGACCACCAGGTCCGCCAGCGCCATCACGTCGCGGAACCCCAGGTTCAGCCCCTGCCCGGCGATCGGATGGATGCCGTGCGCCGCATCCCCCACCAGCGCCAGCCGGGTGTCCACGTAGCGCTGCGCGTGCATGGCCGACAGCGGGTAGATCCAGCGCCGCCCGATCGGCCGCACCCAGCCCAGGTGGTCGCCCAGCCGGCGCGCGATCTCCCGGCCGAACGCGGCGTCGTCCAGCGCGATCACCCGGTCCGCCTGCGCCGTGCCCTCGGTCCAGACGATGGCGGACACGTTCGGGGCGCCCTCGGTCGGACCCATCGGCAACTGCGCGAAGGGGCCGGCAGGCAGGAAGTGCTCCAGCGCCACCCCGCCATGCGGCCGCTCGTGCTCGATGGCGGACACGATGCCGCGCTGCTTGTAGGGGACGCGGGTGACGGGAATGCCGGCCTGCTCGCGCAACGGGGAGCCGCGGCCCTCGGCAGCCACCACCAGGCGGCAGGCGATGGTGGCGCCGTCGCTGACCCGCACCTCCGCCCCGTCACCCCGGCGCGTCACGGCGGCCTCCGCCGGGGCATGGACCCGCAGGTTGGGCTGGCCGTGCATGTGCGCGTTCAGCGCCACCCGCAGCGCCCGCGCCTCCACCATCCAGCCGAACGGCTCGCTGCCGGCCTCCCGGTGGTCGAAGTGCAGGAACAGGGGGGACGCCCGCCGGCCCACCCGCCCGTCGGACACGCGGATGTCCAGGATGGGGGACGGCGCCTGCGGCAGGTTGCGCCAAACCCCCGCGGCCTCCAGCAGCCGGCGCGACCCGGCGGCGATGGCGTAGGCCCGTCCGTCGAAGTCCGGATGCTCCATCGGCGGCAGCGGCGCGCGGTCCACCACGGCCACGCGCACCCCGCCCGCCGCCAGACGGCACGCCAGCGTGGCCCCGACTGGTCCCGCCCCAACGACGCAGACATCGACGGCGGCAGCGGGCTCGCGGTAGGTTCCCAGGTTATCCAGCATTCTCGATCACTCCTGTGCGTACAAACTGGGCAGACGGCCGTGGTGCGGCGGTTACAACCTAGGGCAGTGCTTGCCCATGCGGCGGGCAACCTGGGCCTATCGGGTCCAGCAACCATCGCCCCTCCGGCGCGGCACGGTTCTTGAGTGGCGCACCGTCAACGTCGCCTGCCGAATGTGGCGCGAGGCGCGGGTAAGGAAAGAGGAGGGTGGGATGAAGCTGGTCGTGGCGGTCATCAAGCCGTTCAAGCTCGACGACGTCCGGGAGGCGCTTACGCCGCTGGGGGTCCAGGGCCTGACAGTGTCCGAGGTCAAGGGCTTCGGGCGGCAAAAAGGGCAGACGGAGATCTACCGGGGCGCCGAGTACCACGTGAACTTCCTGCCCAAGGTGAAGGTGGAAGTCGCCGTGCCCGCCGACCTGGCCGAGCAGGTGGTGGAGGCGATCATGAAGTCCGCCCACACCGGCAAGATTGGCGACGGCAAGATTTTCGTCATGGACATTGAACGCGCTGTGCGGATCCGCACCGGCGAGACCGACGCAGAGGCGCTATGAAAGGAAATACCATGAAGCGTTTGCTCGCGTTGCTGCCAGCGATGCTGATGCGGCCAGCGGTCCTGGCGGCGATGCTGATGCTGGCCCTGCCGGCGCTGGCGCAGACCACGTCCACCCCCGCAGCCCCGCCCGCCAACACGACCGAGGCGCCTGCCACCGGCAACGCCCCGGCCGCCGCCGCCGCGGCCGCCGCCGAGGCCAAGATCGACACCGGCGACACCGCCTGGATGCTGACCAGCACCGCCCTGGTGCTGATGATGACCATCCCCGGCCTGGCGCTGTTCTATGCCGGCATGGTCCGCAAGAAGAACATCCTGGCGACGCTGATGCAGTCCTTCGCCATCTGCGCGCTGGTGACGGTGCTGTGGTTCGTCGCGGGCTACAGCCTGGCGTTCACCAACGGCAACCCGTACATCGGCGACTTCTCCCGCGTGCTGCTGAAGGGCATCGAGGTCGGCTGGGACAAGCCGTTCACCCTCGGCGCCGGCACCGACAACGCTTCCGTGTACACCATCCCCGAGACGGTGTACATGATGTTCCAGATGACCTTCGCGATCATCACCCCGGCGCTGATCGCCGGCGCCTTCGC
>CAXTAT010000033.1:0-60699 GCA_964242415.1 uncultured Acetobacteraceae bacterium | reverse complement strand
ATCGTAGGCGCCGTCAGCGGTGAAGGACGCCACGGGTCCGGCGACTTGATCGAGCAAGGGCCCGACCTCGGCGCCGTCCTCGGTCTCCTTCGTGGTCAGGGCTGCTGCGACGATCTGCCCGATGTCGGCATCCAAGCCGATGTGCAGCTTGCGCCAGGACCGGCGCGCCTTGGCGCCATGCTTCTCGACCAGCCACTCGCCAGTGCCGCAGAGCTTCAGGCCCGTGCTGTCCACCAGCAGGTGCAAAGGCTGGCCATCCCTGCACGGACGTGGCACGTCCAGCGTTCCTGCCCGGCGGCATAGGGTGGAGTGGTCCGGCACCGCCAGATCGAGCCCGAGCAGGCCGATGACGGAGCCGATCAGGCCCTCTGTTTGGCGCAAGGCCAGGCGGAACACGGCCCTGAGCGTGAGGGCTGTCAAAATCACCAGAGACGAATACCAGGGCTGCCCGCCCGATGTCGTGCGCGGCTGCGCCCGCCAGCCCTCTATGGCGTCGCCCGTGAACGGGACCGTCAGACTCCCGCGCTGGCGCAAGCTGGCACCATACTCGTGCCAACTGCGGAGCAGCGCTCCCAGCGAGTTCGTAACCTTGTGCTTCTGCTTGGGAATGTGGCGGCGGCGGGGTTGGTTCAGTTGAACGGCAAGGCGGACATCCAGGGACCGGGAAAGGAACAAACCTCCTACAGTGCCCTTGGCTGCGGTGCCACCGACAGCATCTATGCACCAACGCCTCTCCTGCACCAAAACGGCGGATGGGCCCCACTACAGCGCTGACCCACAGGCCTACCCGTCCGATGCGGCATCCGGGTCACCCGAGCGCATCGCGCTGAGCCGTCGCTTCATACCGACGATCCGTTTCTGGTGGGTGCTGCCGCGGCGCATCGCCACCCCGACAGCAAGGATGTCCACCAGCACCAGCGCGGCCAGGCGTGATGTGATCGGCGTGTAGATATCGGTGTTCTCCAGCGTTTCCACGACCAGCAGCAGGTCGCACAGCAGGCCCATGCGCCCTGTGCGGCCGGAGATGCCGATCACCGTGGCGCCCATCTCGCGCGCGGCGCGAATCACGTCGAGGACGGCGGTCGTCCGGCCGGTGTTGGAGATCGCCACCGCCACATCGCCCGGCTGCATCATGGAAGCCGCGATGAACTGCTGGTGCGAGTCGGTGTGGACCAGGCAGGGAACCCCGAACAGCGGGAACTTCTGCTGCGCGTCGGCGGCGACGATCCAGGACGCGCCGAAGCCGAAGAACTCGATGCGCCGGGCTGCCGTCAGCAGCTCGATCGCCCGGCCGACCGCGGCGTGGTCGAGCTGGCTGCGCGCCCAGTCCAGGCTGGTCATGGTGTAGTCGAAAACCTTGTCGGCCAGCGCCTGCGGGGTGTCGGCCGCCTTGAGCACCGACTGCGTGGCAGGCATCCCAAGCGCCACGCTGCGGGCGAGCTTCAGCTTGAAATCCTGGAAGCCGTCGAACCCCAGGGCCGCGCAGAACCGCATCACCGTCGGCTCGCTGACCTGGGCCTGGCGCGCGGTTTCCGCCACCGTGGCGCCCAGCGCGGCCTGCGGGTCCGACAGGACAAGCTCAGCCACCCGCCGGTCGGATTTCCTGAGTGCGGGCAAGCTCACCAGGATCAACTCCAGCACATTGCGCCCCGGCGCCATGGCACGTTCCGCGTGTCCGTCGTCCATGACGCCCTACCAAAGCTCCTAACGCCCCGATACGCTTCTCTAGCGCAGTTACGGCCGGTCCTGGGAGCAGCCGTCCTGGCTCAGCCGGAACAGGTGTCGGGCGTCGGGCCGCAAAAGTCTAGGATGCCGGGTGCGGCCTGCGGCGGCGTCGATCTCGGCAGGGTCGGCGGTGTTGAACGCGAACAGGCCGAAATGGTGGGGGATCAGCGTGGGAATCCCGGCCGCGGTGCAGAGCTGGATGGCCTCGTCCAGCGTGAAGTTGCCCGCGATGCGGTTGGCCGTGCGCTCGGCGTCACGCCCGTTCACCGGGAGCAGCGCCACCTCGGGCGACAGGGCGCGGACCGTTTCGGCAAGACCCTCATAGGGCACGCAGTCGCCACTGTGATAAAGCCGCAGACCGTGCGTGGAAATGACGTAACCAAGGAAGTGGTGCCGACCGCACCCATCCTGCTCAAGCTGCTCATGCGCGGCGGGCAGCGGATGCAAGATCAGGTCGAAGCCTTGCAACGGCTGCAGCGGCAAGCCGGCCTCAACTCCTATCAGGCGGCCGGCGGGCAGCCCGATCCCTTCCGCAGACGCCGTCTCTGCCGCGGGGACCACGAAGCGGCATCTGGAATGCGCCTGCGCCAGCACCGGCAAGGCGCGGGGGTCCATGTGGTCGCCATGCCGGTGCGTGCAGATCACGAGGTCAACCTGCGGCAGGACATCCGCCTCGACCGGCGGCATCATCCGCGTGTGCGGGTAGCGGGTGCCCTGGTACTTGGCCACCAGGTGGTCCGAAAGGTAGGGGTCGATAAGCACGACCCGGCCTGCGATCCGCAACAGGAAGCCAGCCTGCCCGAGCCACGCCAGCTCCATGCCGGCCGTGCCAGGACGCGCCAGCAGTCCCGCAAGGCCGTCCGCCGGCAACGGCGCCTGCTTGATCCTCACGCGGCGGCATTCGTCCGGGCGCGGGGCGGCCCGCCGGCCAGGGCGGACAGCGCCTCGAACGCCGGGCCGGACGGTGCGATCCCAATCGCGAACACCTCCGCGATCACCTGGGTCCAGCCGTGCAGGAAGTAGTCCCAGCCGTCGAACGTGGCCAGGCCGAGGCGCGGCGCCTGGGCCTCGGACCGGTCGAGGAACAGCAGGTTGCCGCGGTAGTTCAGCTCCCAGACGATGCCCTCCGGGGGGAACCGGGCCTCGGCGCCGAGCGGCGAGCCGGGACGGTCCTTGCCAAGTCCCGTCGCGTTCACGACCAGCGATCCCTTCGCCAGCGAGGTCAGCACCTCGTCGTTCCGTTCGGCCGAGGCGGCGAGAATGTAGTCAACCGCCATGCCGCTGCCGAGGCTTTCGTGGAACCGGCGCAGGCCGTCCAGGCGCGCGGCATCCACATCCGACACCACGATGCGTCCCGGCCGGCCGCGGCCTGGCTGCATCAGGTTCCCAGGCTGCATCAGGTTCCAGGTGATGGCCGTCGCCGCGCCCCCGGCGCCCATCAGGAAAGCGTCGCCGCCGGGCCGCTGCCAGTGCCCATCCGGCACGATGGCGTCGAGCGCCAGCCGCGCCGAGATCGGGTCCTTGGCATGACCGATCAGCTTGCCGCCGCGCTTGGACAGGCAGCTCACCTCCTGCAGCGCCGTCGCATGGGGGTCCAGCTCGTCGATCAGGTCGCCGGCCGCATGCAGCAGGTCGATCTTATGCGCCGTCACCAGCGCCCCCAGCGAGTGCGGGTCGTCGCGGATGAACGACACGACCTCCCGGTAGGCGGCAGCCGGCGCGTGCAGCGGCAGGTCGATGCCGTTGATGGCGCACCTGCCCAGGCCGAGCGCCTCGGCCCAGCGCGGGAAGACCGTCATGATCGACGACTGCCCGGTGGTCACGCCGACGAAGTGGATCGTCGGCAGGACGGCGGGCACGAGCCCAGGCATCGCGGACCCCGGCGCTGCGAACCCCGGCTTTGCGAACCCCGGCTTTGCGAACCCCGGCTTTGCGAACCCCGGCTTTGCGAACCCTGGCATCTCACGCGGCTCCCGCAAGGGCACGGGGCCGGTAGTGCGGGTTCGGCGCCTGCCTCCAGCCCCCGGCGCCGTCGTCGATGACCAAGTCGCGCATCCCGCCCGACCGTTCGATGATGCCGTAATCCTGGCCGGCATCGGCGGGATAGCAGAACAGCGTCACCAACGGCCCAGCGCCGACGTTGACGCTGCGGTGTATCCAGTGCGGCGGGACATACACCACCGTGTTGGGCCGCATTTCCTCGGCATGGACCGTGCCGTCGGCCAGCTCCATCAGCATCACGCCATGGCCTGACTGGCAGTGGTAGATCTCCGGCCGGTCGCCGATGGCATGGATATGCCCGCGGGTCAGGGCGTACTCCTGGCCGACCTTGCCCGCATAGAGCGTGCTGGTCCCGAAGATGACGTCGCCCGCCCGCTCCGACGGGCGGAACTCATCGACCTGGTAGGCAACCTCCGACCCGCGCTGGCGCGCCAGTTCGGCAAAGGCGGCCTCGTCGGCGAACAGCCCCGCAAGCTCGTCGAAGCGCTTCTGGTAGCGCCGGGTGCGCCCGGCCATATCGCCGCTGCCGGGATCGACGAGGACGGACGTGGGCAGCGGGTTCGGCATCAGAAGCGCCTCCCAGCGCATTCGCAACATGGTATGTCTACGTAGTGCTATTACGAAAAATGAGGCGGAATCAACCAGTATATCGCCCGTTATCTCGCAACATCGTGCTTTACCGCTTGCTCATTGCGTAAAATGATGTTGCATTGCTACCGCATAATACGGCGCAGTCACGGCATCCGTCCGATGACGCCCAGGGGAGGAGCAAGGTCCATGAAGGCAATCATTGCAGCGGCGGCTCTGGCCGGCAGCGTGGCGCTCGCGTCTGCGCCCTCCGCCGACGCCAAGGCCATCAAGATCGGCATCTCGATGCTGACGCAGAATGCCCCCTACTACGCGGCCCTGCAGTCGGCCATCGAGAGGGAGGCCAAGGCCCTCGGGGCGACCACCATCGCCGCCGATGCCAACAACGACCTGGTGAAGCAGATCGCCGACGTCGAGGACATGCTGTCGCAAGACATCGACATCCTGATCATGGACCCGAAGGACGCCAAGGGCCTGGTCGGTGTCACCAAGGATGCAGCCAAGGCGCACATCCCCGTCATCATCGTGGACAGCTCGATCGACGAGAGCGCCCCCGTGCTGACCACCATCCAGTCCAGCAACTCGGAGAACGGGCGGCTGATCGGCAACTGGCTGATCAACCAAGTGAAGGGCAAGGACCTGCATATTGCCGTGCTCAGCGGCAGTCAGGGCAACGTCGTCGGCGAGGCCCGCCGCGACGGAGTGATGCAGGGCATCCTGGAGGCGCAGCTCCGCCAACTGGGCCATGCCGGCTTCTCCGTGGTCGGGCAGGGATGGGGCGGCTGGACGCAGGAGGGCGGCGTGAAGGCGATGGAGGACCTGCTGACCGCGCATCCCGACATCAATGCCGTGCTGGCCGAGAACGACAGCATGGCGCTCGGCGCGCTGCGCGCGATCCAGGACACCGGCAAGGCCAGCCAGGACATCCTGGTGTTCGCCGCCGCCGATGGCCAGAAGGAGGCGGTCAAGCTGATCCAGGAGGGCAAGTACGGCGCCACCGGCCTGAACGACCCGGCGGTCATCGGCACGATGGCGGCCGACCTCGCGGTCAAAGTCGTGAACAAGCAGGCGCCGGCCGAGATGCCGAAGATCACCTACACGCCGCCAGTGGCGATCACCAAGGCGAATGCCGCGCAGTACTACAAGCCCGACGCGCAGTTCTAGGGCCGCCGCGATGGCGCCAGCCTTGGAGGGAGCAACCGTGGAGGGAGCAGCCAACGTCGAGATGACGGGCATCTCGAAGGTATTTGGCGGCATCCGGGCGCTGGACGACATGTCGTTCTCCGTGCGCGCGGGTGAGGTGCACGCGCTGCTCGGGGAGAACGGCGCGGGGAAATCGACGCTGATGAAGATCCTGGCCGGCGCCCACCAGGCGACCACGGGCGAGATCCGCATCGGCGGCGAGCGGGCGAACGTGTCCTCGCCGCACGCCTCCCGCGCGCTCGGCATCGGCATCATCTACCAGGAGCTGGCCCTGGCGCCGGACCTGACGGTGGCCGAGAACATCTTCCTGGGCGAGCTGCCGCGCCTGGTGAATGCGCGGACACTGCGGGCGCGGGCGGCGGCCCTGTTGCGGGACCTCGGATTTGCCATCGACCCTGGCGCCTTGGTCGGCTCCCTGCCGCTGGCGTTCCAGCAGGCGGTGGAGATCGCCAAGGCGATGTCCCGCCGGGTCCGCACCCTGATCCTGGACGAGCCGACGGCCGTGCTGGCGCCGCCGGAGGTGGAGCGGCTGCTCGACGTGGTGCGCGGGCTGTCGCGGCGCGGCGTCAGCGTCATCTACATCTCGCACCGCCTAGACGAGATCTTCCGCATCGCCGACCAGATCACCGTCCTGAAGGACGGCCGCACGGTCGGCACCTATGCCGCCGCGGACATGGACGAGCAGCGGCTGATCGCGCTCATGGTCGGCCGCGAGGCCTCGCAGCTCTTTCCCAAGGTCGCACGCTCGGCGGGAGGGGAGTTGCTGCGCGTTGAAAACCTTTCGGCAGCCGGGCTGGTCAAGCAGGTGTCGTTCACGCTGCGGGCGGGCGAGGTGCTGGGGATCGCCGGGCTGATCGGCAGCGGCCGCACCGAGCTGGCCCGCGCGATCTTCGGCGCCGACCGCATCGAGGCCGGCACGGTCGCGGTGGCAGGGCGCCCGGTGACGATCCGCACGCCCCGGCAGGGCGTCGCAGCCGGCATCGGCCTGGTGCCGGAGGACCGCAAGGGCCAGGGCCTGGTGCTGGCCCTGCCGATCCGGCAGAACGTCACGTTCACCTGCCTGGCCCGCTTCACCAACGCCCTGGGCGTGCTGCGCCGGGCCGCGGAACGTGCGGCGGTGGGCGACGTGGCGCGGCGCACCACCATACGCGCCCATAACCTGGACCTGCCCGTCAGCAGCCTGTCCGGCGGCAACCAGCAGAAGGTCGTGCTGGCGAAGTGGCTCGACGCTGGCTGCAAGGTCATCATCCTGGACGAGCCGACACGCGGCGTCGATGTCGGGGCCAGGTCCGAGATCTACGGCTTGATCGAGGCGCTGGCGGCCGGTGGCCTCGGCGTCATCCTGATTTCGTCCGACCTGCTTGAGGTGATCGGCGCCGCCGACCGCGTGCTGGTGATGAGCGGCGGGCGCATCAGCGGCAGCCTGTCGCACGATGAGCTGACCGAGGCCCGCATCATGCAACTGGCTCTGCGCAACACCGCCCATGTGGGCGCCCCGGACGCCCGCGCCGCGCCGGCCAACATCCGGCTCAGGGAGGCGTAGGATGGCCACATCGCAGACCGCCGAGGCATCCGCCGGCATCCGTCCGTCGCGGCGGTTCGAGGCGCGGGCGTTCGCGGCCACCTACAGCACCATCGCCATCTTCGTCGTCCTGGTGCTGGTGGCCAGCTTCATCTCGACCAGCTTCTTCAGCAGCCGCAACATCGAGAACGTGCTGCGCCAGGTGGCGAGCACGGGCGTGATCTCCATGGGGATGCTGCTGGTGATCCTGACGGGCGGGATCGACCTTTCGGTCGGCTCGGTGGCGGCGCTTGGCAGCATCGTCTGCGCGTCGCTGCTGACCTCCATGTCGCTATGGGCCGCCATCCCCGCCAGCCTGGCGGCGGGCGGGGTGATCGGCTCCATCGCCGGGTACTTCGTCGCCGTCCGCCGCATGCCGTCGTTCGTGGTGACGCTCGCGGGCATGACCATCGCCCGCGGCCTGGCGCTGATCGTGTCCGAGGGGCGGCCGATCTTCCTCGGCGACAACGGCGCCTGGCTGGGCGACGGCTTCAACCGGGGCAGCCTGCTCGGCATGCCGTTCCCCGTGCTGCTCATGCTGCTGGTGTTCGCCGGGACGGCGTTCGTGCTGCGCCTGACCGCGTACGGGCGGCTGATCGTGGCCATCGGCTCCAACAGCGAGGCCGTCCGGCTATCCGGCGTCCGGGTGGTCCCGCGGGTGTTCTCGGTTTACGTGGCGTCAGGCGTGCTGGCGGCGCTGGGCGGCATCATCATCACTGCCCGCTCCGGCGTGGGATCGCCGGTGGTGGGCATCGGGCTGGAACTGGACGTGATCGCGGCGGTGGTGATCGGCGGCGCCAGCCTGATGGGCGGGCGCGGCACGGCGCTCAACACGCTGATCGGGGTGCTGACGCTCGGCGTGATCGGCAACATCATGAACCTGCTAAACGTGCCGGGCTATCATCAGGAGGTGGTGAAGGGCGTCATCATCCTCGTTGCCGTCCTGCTGCAATCCTCGTTCTGGCCGCGCCGCGCGTAGGCTGCGGTATGGCCCGCGACCTGCTCCTGGCGATCGATGTCGGCACCGGCAGCGTCCGCGCCGCCCTGCTGACGCCGGCCGGCGAGACCCTGGCCTTTGCGGCGCAGGAGCACGAGCAGATCGTGCCGCGGTTCGGCTGGTCCGAGCAGCGCCCGGCGGATTGGTGGACGGGCGCCGTCGCCGTGATCCGCCGGGTGCTCGACGCCCTGCCGGGTGCGTCCGCGCGCATTGCCGCCATCGGCGCGTGCGGGCAGATGCACGCGACAGTGCTGGTCGATGCGGATGGCAACCCGGCGCTGGACGCGGTCCCGCTGTGGAACGACAAGCGCAACCGGGACACGGTCGAGCGCTTCACCCGCGAGCAGCCGTGGGAGGCGCTGCTGCCAGTGGCCGGCAACCCGCCCTCGGTCGCGTGGTGGGGCTTCAAGCTCCGCTGGCTCAAGACGCACTGCCCGGCCGAATACGCGCGCACCGCCGCGGTGCTGTCGGCAAAGGACTGGATCAACTTCAGGCTGACCGGCGCGATGGCCATCGATGCGCCGGAGGCGTCGTCCACCTACCTTTACGATGCGGCGGCAAGCGGATGGAGCCGGGACTTGGCGGATCGCCTGGGCATCGACCCGGCGCTGCTGCCGCCGATCCGCGAACCCTGGGAGGTCTTGGTCGGCGTCTCGCGGCAGGCCGCGGCCGAGACGGGCCTACCCGAAGGCATCCCGGTCGTCGTGGGGATCAGCGACTATCCCGGCGCCTTGCTCGGTTCGGGTGTGATCGCGCCCGGGCTGGCCTCCGACGTCACCGGCACCTCGACCTTGCTGACCCTGTGCACGGCGGCGCCCGTGCTCGACCCGGTGATCAGCAACGTGCGCGGGGCGCTGCCCAACTGGTCCGCCTTCACTATCCTCGATGCGGGCGGCGACGCCATGCGATGGGCCAGGCGCGCGTTCCATGAGAAGGCGTACGACTACGACCGCATCGTGTCGCTGGCCGCCAGCGCGCCAGCGGGTGCGGGGATGCTGCTGTTCCTGCCCTACCTGAGCGGCGAACGCCTTGGCGCCCGCACGAACGCCCGCGCCCAGTTCATCGGCCTGACCAGCGGCCATGGTGCCGCCCACCTGCACCGCGCGGTGATGGAGGGGGTGGCCTTTGCAGCGGCGCGCAACCTGCGGATCATGGAGTTGGCCGGCAACCGGCTGGACCGCATGGTCGCGGCCGGCGGTGGCGCCAAGACGCGGCTGTGGCTGGAGATCAAGGCCAGCCTGTATGGCTGCCCGATCCTGACCACGGCGGCCGAGGAGTGCAGCATACTCGGCTGCGCGATGCTGGCCGGCACCGGGGTTGGCCTGTTTGCCGACCTGACCGCGGCGGCGTCCAAGCTGGTAAGCTTTACCGGGGAGGTCCTGCCCAACCCGCGCTGGGTGGACACCTACGCGCACCTGACGCCGGTCTTCGACCGGGCCTACGAGAACAGCCAGGTCTATTGGACCATGCTCGAGGCGGCGGAGGCGGCAGGCAGCGTCGCGCCGCAGCAGAACGCCTGAATGCCTGAACACAGGGAAAGCAGCCTCGTGCCCGTACGCTACCTTGACAAGTACGACCTCACCGGCCGGATCGCGGTCGTCACCGGCGGCGGGCGGGGCATCGGCCATGCCTGCGCCGAGGCGCTTGCGGAGGCCGGCGCGCGCATCGTGCTGCTGGAGCGCGACGAGGCCGCCGCACGGGACGGCGCGGCCAGCTTGTCTGACGCCGGCGCCGACGTGTCATGGCGCCTTGTGGACGTGACGGACCCGGCCGCCCTAGACGCATCAGCCGAGGCGATCGAGCGCGACATCGGAGCGGTGGACATCCTGGTCTGCTGCGCCGGCATCGCGATCAGCGGCATCGCCGCCGAGGCCGCCACGGCCGAGCAATGGCGCCAGGTGATCGACATCAACCTCAATGGCGTGTTCTGGTCGTGTCGGGCGTTCGGCCGGGCCATGCTGGACCGGCGCCGCGGCTCGATCGTGAACATGGGGTCGATGTCCGGACTGGTGGTGAACCGGCCGCAGGAACAGGCGTCTTACAACGCCTCGAAGGCGGCCGTGCACCAGTTGACCCGGTCGCTGGCGGCCGAGTGGGCCTCGCGCGGCATCCGCGTCAACGCCGTGGCGCCGACCTACATCGACACGCCGATGACCCGCTACGGCATGCAGGACGACACGCTGAGGCAGGCATGGCTCGACGGGACGCCCATGGGCCGCGTCGGCCGCACGGACGAGGTTGCGTCCGTGGTGCTGTTCCTTGCCTCCGAGGCCGCCAGCCTGCTGACCGGCAGCATCGTGGTCGCCGATGCCGGCTACACCTGCTGGTGACGAGCATGGCCGCAGCCTTCGAGGGGTTCACGGAATGACTGTCATCGGTGCGCCGCCTGTTCCGGCCGACAGCACGCGGCTCCGCGACGGCTTCGACCCTAGCCTGTTCATCACCGATCCGGACATCACGGCCTCCTATGCGCGCGACCGGACGGGCGCCTATGTCGGAACGCCGTTTGCGGTGGCATGGCCGCGCACGGCGGCGGACCTTTCGGCGATCATGGTCCGCTGCGGCGAACTCGGCCTCGGCGTGGTGCCGCAGGGCGGGCTGACTGGGCTGGTCGGCGCGGGCGTGTCCGGTGGAGTCGATCCGGAAGTCGTGGTTATCCTTGATCGGATGAGCGCGGTCCGCTCGGTCGATCCCGTCGGCTACGCCATGGTGGTCGAGGCCGGCTGCATCCTGGAGGCGGCCAAGCAGGCGGCTGACGCACAGGATTGCCTGCTGCCGATCACCTTCGGGTCGCAGGGATCAGCCCGGATCGGCGGCAACGTGTCAACTAACGCCGGCGGGTTCAACGTGCTGCGCTACGGCATGACGCGCGACCTCGTCCTCGGCCTGGAGGTCGTGCTACCCAACGGGCGGATCTGGAACGGCCTGCGGACCCTGCGCAAGGACAACCGGGGCTATGACCTCAAGCAGCTCTTCATCGGCGCCGAGGGCACGCTCGGCATCGTCACGGCGGCCGCCCTCAAGCTGTTCCCCAAGCCAATCCAGGTCGAGACCGCGTTGCTGGGCCTGCGTTCGGTCGAGGACGTGATGAGCTTCTATGCCAAGGCGCGCCGGAGCTGCAGCGATCTCCTGTCCGCCTTCGAGCTCATCATGCGCGAGGGGCTGGTGCTCGGCCTTGGGCATCGCACCGACCTCACCGAGCCTCTGGAACAGCCCTGCCCGGTTTATGTCCTGATGGAGGTTGCCGCATGCGGCGCGGTCGACCTGCGGCATGTGCTTGAGACATGCCTGGAGGACGCCGGCGATCTTCTGCTGGACGGCACGATCGCCTCAAGCAAGGCGCAGGCCGACCGGCTGTGGGTTCATCGCGAGGCGATGGTGGAGGCGCAGAGTCGCGCGGGACCGTACTACCGGACCGACGTGTCCGTGCCGATCACCGCGATCCCGGCCTTCCTCGCCCAAGCCATGGCCGACCTCGCGGCCTCTCTGCCGGAGGGCCGGCCCATTGCCTACGGCCATGTCGGCGACGGCAACATCCACCTTAACGTCGTCCCGCCGGCTGACTGGTCGATGGACCAGAGGCAGGCGCTCTTTCAGCGTGCCGAGGACGTCATATTCGGCACGCTCGACCGCTTCGGCGGCAGCATCAGCGCCGAGCACGGCATTGGCCGCTCCAAGAAGCGGGCCTTCCTGGAGCGGGTGGACCCCGTGACCCTCGACCTGTTCAAGACACTGAAGAAGGCCATCGATCCGGCGTACCGGCTGAGCAAGGGGCGCATCTTCGACGTTTGAGAGCGTATCTCGGTATCTATCCGGCTGGGGCCGCCTGCGGGCACCGTCAACTTGGCTGCTGCCTGGCTTGTGGGACGGAGCTGAGCCGGCTACCGGTTCCCGGCTGAGATCATCAGCCATGCCGTCTGGTTCCCCTTCCACTTTCCCCTGAGCTTGCACATGGTGGAGGAACTGCTGGCAGCGCGCGGCATCCTCGTCAGCCATGGTTGAGCCGCGATGCGGATCAACGGGCGTCAGTGGGCACTGAAGCTTGGGCAGGCGTTTGCGAACCAGAGCCGCCGCAGGCTGCCCGTGGCTGGCGACAAGTTGCCTGGCCAGGCGCAACGCTTCCTCTCCGCCCATGACGGGATCGACAACCTTTTCCGCCTCTGCCGCCATTAAGTGCCTGCCACCCAGTGTCAGGCTGCCCGGACCCAGGCCTTCCAGGTTTGGGCCGAGATCACCGGCGTCGCCGGTGGGATTTCCCTCATGGCCGGATGAGCAGGCGTCCTTCGTTTGCACCCTGGTAAAGCCGCTGGATTGCCCCTGGCGCCTGTTCCAGTCCGTCCAGGACCTCCTCACGTGAGCGAAGCGTCCCCGATGCGTAGGCGCCGGCCAGGGCGGCCAGGGCATCCGGGTACATGTCGCAATGATCGAGCACGACGAAGCCGCGCCAAGTCAGCCGCTTGACCAGCATGGCCCGTTCCCGTCGCGGGCCGGTCGGCGTGGGAAGCCAGGTTGCGGTGGCAGCGGTCCCGCACTGCAGAACACGGGCATTCTCTTTGAGGTGGGCGAACACCGCATCAGCAATCCAGCCGCCAGTGTTGTCGAAGAACGCATGAATGCCTTCGGGACAGGCTGCTCCAATGGCCTCCAGCAGTCCGTCGGACTTGTAGTTGATCGCTGCGGCGCATCCCAGCTCGCACACCGCGATCTCCACCTTGGCATCGGAGCCGACCAAGCCAACCATGCGGCAGCCGCCGGCAGCGCCGGCAGCGCCGAGCTGGCCGACCACCTCGCCCACGCCTCCGGCAGCGGTGGAAACCAGTACGGTCTCGCCAGCGCGGAGGCCACCCATCAGGCGCAAGCCGATCCACGCGGTCAGGCCGTTGAGACCGAGAACGCCCAACCAGACCGACGGCGGAGCCAGGCTTACATCGATCCGTTCGACCTCTCCTGGATCGACCGCCGCGTAACGGCGCCAGCCAAGGGAGCCGTGCACATGGTCGCCCACTAACCAACCAGGTGCGTCCGACTGCATGACTACGGCGACGCCGCGAGCCGTCATGACGGCTCCGTCCGGCACTGTCATGTAGTTCTTCTCCTCGCTGAGCCACCCACGCATCGCCGGGTCCACGGCCGAGTAAAGAACACGCACCACCAACCCTCCCGGCGGCAGGGTTGGCATTGGGGCTTCTCGCACCTGGAAGACATCCGGCGTAGAGACGCCTTGGGCTCGCTTGACAACCCGCACCTCGAGGTTCGGGCGTCCGTCGTCGAGAGTCTTCATATCGCCTCCATCATCTCAGCCTGGGTTGCAAAAAGGGTCGCCAACTGTATCGGGCTCAATCGTGGTGGGCCGTCATCCTTCCTGTCTGGCTCGCAGCATCCCGGCCGCGTTCACTGCGCCGAACACGAGGGAGGCTGCGGCGACGGCTGCGAACACCATGCCCAGCCCGGCGCCGTGGCGTGCCAGCAGCCAGCCGCCCACCGCGGCGATGACGAGGCGGGCGGCGCCGGCCAGGAACGGCCACAGCATCCGGGCGCGGCCCTGGCCGGCGAAGTAGAGGGCCATGCCGAGGCCCACCGCGCCGTAGGAGGGCGCCACGACGCGCAAGTAGTGCACCCCTGCGTCCAGCACGGCAGGGTCCGTGCTGAACAGGCCGACCCAGGCGCGGGGGAAGCCGGCCGCGAGCAGGCCGATGCCCTCGGACGCCGCGGCGGCCAGCAGCGCGGCGGTCCACGCCACGCGCCGCGCCCGTGCGTGCTGGCCCGCGCCGGTGTTGGCGCCGACCATGGTGACGACCGCGGTGCCGAGGCCGAACAGCAGCGGGATCAGCAGCCAGTCGAGCCGCGACGCCACGCCATAGCCGGCCAGGGCGGCCGGGCCGAACAGGCCGACTGCGCCGGTGACGAGCACGACGGTGAGGTTCGCCATCATCGTGCCCAGGGCGGAGATGACGCCGACCCCCAGGATGGCGCGGAAGCCCGCCCAGCCGAGCGGCCCGGGCCGCAGCGCGAGGACGCCCCGGCCCCGGAGCAGCACGCGCAGCAAGACCGCCAAGGCGCCGCAGTAGTAGATGCACACGGCAAGGCCGGCGCCGCCGACGCCCATGCGGGGCAGCGGGCCGAGGCCGAAGATGAGCGCCGGCGACAGCACGATCAGCACGGCGGCGCCCACCAGGGTGACGCGCGCCGGCAGCCGGACCTCGCCGGCCCCGCGCAGGGCGGCGGCGACCAGGTTGACCGCCCAGATCGGCACCGCGCCTGCGAACACCCAGCCGGAGTAGAGCAGCGCCGCATGGAGGGCCGGCCCGGTGCCGCCAAGGGCGCGATACAGCGCCGGGCCACCCAGCAGCGCCGCCGCGGTGAACAGGACGCCGAACACGCCGGCCAGCGCAAGCGCATGGCGCAGGAGCGACTCCGCCTCATCCTGCCGGCCCGCGCCGACGGCGCGCGCCATGGCGGAGGACACCCCGCCGCCGATGCCGCCATTGCTCATCGCCGTCATCAGCGACAGCCCGGGGAACACGAGGGCAACGCCCGCCAGGGTCTCCGTGCCGAGGAAGCTCGTCCAGTAGGTCTCGGCGACGGCAACCGCGGTCTGGGCGAGCAGCACGGCCACCATGGGCAGGCCGAGGCGGAGCATGGTGGGCAGCACAGGCCCATGCAGGATGGCGTGCCGGATGCCCACCTGCGGGCTGCGCGCCGCCGGGCCAGGGTGCGCCGCCGCTGCGCTGGCCAGACCGGGTGCGTGCGGCTGGGGTGCATGCACCGGGCTGCTGGCCGTGCTCATCGTGGAGCCTTGCGCATCCTGCATGATCCGCCCCGTCCTGATCGGCTGACCAGTCAAAAGAGGGACAACTTGGTCAGAGGGTTCTCCGTCTGCCAAGCCGCACCGCGGTGCCGTACTGGTTGGGAGGCCAGGGAGCGCCGGCGTCCCGCCCACTCCAGCACCGCCGCGCTGCACCAGGCCGCGACAAAGAGCAGGATGGCGGCGCCACAGGCGACCTGGAAGGCGGCTGGGAGTTCGACCTGACCCGGCCCGAGGAGCAAACCCATTTCGTTTGGCATCTTGTGGTCTCCATTGGCCCTGGTTGGCCCAACCAGCGCGCAGGTGGATGTTCCGTGGCGCATCGTCTTGGCCCGCGCATCGTGTTCACCGAACACTGACGGGTGATTAGGTATAGCTTGACCCGGTAATCAAGCCTCGTCTGAGGACACATGGACGTGACCGGCAGACGCCACGCCGATCAGGATGCCTGGGGCAGCGCGGCCCGGTTTTGCATCCGGGAGCGGACGGGCCATATCAGACCAGCCGAACACTGTGCGCTGATCACAGTGACCAGGGCGTGCCGAATGAGCCGGTCGTTCGCCGCTTGGTTGCAGCCGGAGGAGCAGGCATGAAGAAGCTGGCGGAGGTGGCGAAGCCGTCACGGTCGTATGTGATCTCGCTTGACAACCGGAAGGCCCGAGGCTCCGGGCACGAGCGGCTGGAGGAGATCCTGGCCGCCGCCCGCGACTTGTTCCTCGAGCATGGCATCGAGGGCGTATCGACCCGGCAGATCGCCACGCGCGTCGGCATCTCCCAGACTGCCCTGTATGTCTATTTCAAGAGCAAGGGGGAGATGCTGGACCGGCTGAGCGAGGGGGCGTTCCGCAAGCTTGGCCAGGCGATGCGGGAGGTGGGGGGCCGTCACAGCGATCCCGTGCAGTTCCTGCGCGCCTGGATCCCGGAGTATGTCCGCTTCGGCATCAGGCACCCCGACGAATACCGGCTGGCCTTCCTGCTGCGCGACGGCCGCCGGCAGGGTGTCCTGCTGCCCAGGGAGCAGCGCCAGACGGAGGGGATGCAGGTCTTCCAGGCGTTCCAGGGCCACGTCGCGGCAGCCCAGGCGGGCGGGAGCCTGCACAGCTCGGCCACTGCCTCATCCCAAGCCGTGGCCCAGGCGCTCTGGGCGGCCATGCACGGCCTTGTCGCCCTGCTGCTCGCCTACTCCGACTTCGACTGGGTCCCCCTCGACGAGTTGCTGCGCGTGCACACCGACATGCTGCTGAATGGCCTGCTGGTGGCGTCGCATCAGGGTGGCGCCTGCAGCGCGGACCTAGCAGGAGCCGCCTCGAACGCGAAGGCGGAGCCATCAGCCCGTCTCGACGCCGCCGGGCCGGAGCGGTCGGGCGACGCCGCCCCGGCGGCCTAGGGCCGTGACGCCTGGTCCTGTCCGGCCAAATAGGCGGCCCGGCGCGCGAACAACGGCGGGGCCGCGCGCCGGGCCTCGGCGATGATGGCCCGCAGGTCCGCCGTCCGCAGCACCCCGTCCTCGACCAGGACCTGCCCCGCCACCATCGTCAGCGCCACGTCGCTGCCACGCACCGCATGGACCAGGTTGTGGTGCAGGTTCGCCCAGGGGCCGTCGCCGAACAGCGGCGTCATGCGCGGCGTATCGGTGCGGATGGCAATCAGGTCCGCTTGCTTGCCGACCTCCAGCGAGCCGATCCGGTCCTCTTGCCCGATGGCACGCGCGCCCTCGATGGTGGCCATCCGCAGCGCGTCCCAGGCACCCAGCGCGGTCGCATCCAGCCGGCTCAGCTTCGCCAGCAGGGAGGCACCCTTCATTTCCTCGAACATATCGAAGTTGTTGTTCTCCTTCTCGCCGTCCGTGCCCAGGCCCACGGCGATGCCGGCGGCCAGCAGGTCCACCGTGCGGGCGGCCCCGCTGGCGAGCTTCATGTTGCTGACCGGGTTGTGCGAGACGGCCGTGCCGGTGCGGGCGATGATGCGGATGTCCTCGTCGTCCAGCCAGATGCAGTGCGCCAGCAGGGTGCGGGACTGCAGCAGGCCGAGCCGCTCCAGCGCCTGCACCGGGCGGCAGCCATACAGGTCCTGCACGGCTGCGACCTCCCCCTGCGCCTCGGCGATGTGGGTGCTGAGGCCGGTGCCGAACCGCCGGGCCAGGTCGGCGGCGCGGCGCTGGCCGGCGGGGTCGGTATAGAACAGGTGCTCCAGGCCGACCCACGCCTGGATGCGGCCGTCCCGCCGGCCGTGCCAGCGTTCCAGCAGCGCCTCGTTGTCGTCCAGGCTGTCGAAGTAGTTGTAGTCCGGGTGGGCGCCGACGTAGGGCACCATCACCAGGCGGTTGCCGATGCTTTCCGCCGCCCGGGCGCTGCCGTCCATGAAGCGCCACATATCCACGACGGTCGTGGTGCCCGACAGCACGGATTCCGCGTAGCATAGCCAGGACGCCGCCTCCGCCTCGGAGGGGTGCAGGACCCGGTGCATCGGGTTGATGTAGGTTTTAAGCCAGTCCCAGACCTGCAGCCCCTCCGCGGTGCCGCGCAGCAGGCCCGAATGGCAGTGCGCGTTGATCAGGCCGGGCATGACCAGGTGATCCGGCAAGGCCCGGTGCGCGGCGTCTGCGGCCATCGGTTCGATCTCGGCGCGCGGGCCGATGGCGGCGATGCGGCTGTCCTCGATCAGGATGGCGCCGTCTGCCAGGACGGGATTGCCCGGCGCCATGGTCAGGATATGGTCGGCGGTGAGCAGTTGGCGCATGGGCTGGTCCTTCTGGTGTGGTGGCTGCGGGTATGATGCCTGCGGGCAGTGCCCGCACGGTGTGACGGCTGCGGGCGACGCCCAGACGGCGTGCGATGCGGCCATGCAATGCCCATTCCGGCGGCAGGACCGTTACGATCTTCGGGGGGTGGACGGCGTCCAGGACCGGTCCCGGCCCGCTAGACGGCCCACCCGTCGCTGCGGTCACCTGCTGACGCCCTGCCTGGCACGCAACGTGCTATCAACTTCCCTTGAGGCAGGCATGGTGCCGCCGCTGGTGGAGCCGCGAACATGGATCACCCAACCAAGCATTTGCCCCGGCGCCGCCTGCTGCAGGCCGGCGGATTGGCCGCGGCATCGTCCCTGACGCCCGGCCTGGTCCGCCCGGCGCAGGCCGCGGGCTTCGCCGCCCTGAAGCCCGAGCAGGCGGTGATCGCCTTCGGCCATGTCGGGCCGATCTCGGACGAGGGCTGGAGCTACTCGCACCACAAGGGCCTGCTGGCGGTCAAGGCGGCCTACCCGCAGGCCAAGTACCTGGAAGTCGAGAGCATCCCCTACTCGGCCGACGCGCCGCGCATCTTCCGGCAGTTTGTGGCGCAGGGCGCCAACATGGTGTTCCTGTCCTCCGAGTACGGCGACCTGCTGCACGGCGTGTCCGACAAGGCGCCCAACGTTGCCTGGATGGAGTGCAACGGCCACACGGTGGCGGCCAACCGCGGCTGGTACTACGTCAAGCACTGGTTCCCCTCCTACGTGGCCGGCGTGGCGGCGGGCCTGATGAGCAGGACGGGCAAGCTGGGCTACGTCGGCTCCATGCCGGTGCCGACGGTGTACTGCGGCGTCAACGCCTTCCTAATGGGCGCGCAGTCCGTGCACCCTGGGGCGACGATGCAGGTGATCGTCATTAACTCCTGGTTCGACCCGCAGGCGGCGGCGCAGGCCGGCACCGCGCTGATCGACAACGGCTGCGACGTGCTGTTCGGCGTGATGGACGAGGCCGCGTACCTGCAGGTGGCCGAGAAGCGCGGCGTGCCGGCGGTGATGTGGAACACCGACGTGCGGCGCTATGGCCCGAAGTCGTACATCAGCAGCATCGTGGTCGATTGGGACAAGTTCTACGTCAGCCAGGTCAAGTCCCGGCTCGGCGGCACCTGGCAGGGGGGCCAGGCGGTGCTGCTGGACATGGGCCAGGGCGTGGACCGCGATGCCTGGGGCGAGAACGTGCCCGGCCCGGTGCAGGCTCAGGCCGACGCCGTGCGCACGAAGATGCTCGGCGGCTACAGCCCCTTCGTCGGCGAGATCAAGGACGCCGGCGGCAAGGTCCGCGTCCCCGCGGGCAAGGCGATGACCGAGATGGAGCTGTACAACTGGGACTGGCCCATCGCGGGCGTATCCGGCCTGCGGGGCGCGTAACGCCTGCATGGGCCGCGCCGTCGTCGAGCTGGTGGGGATCACCAAGACCTTCCCCGGCCTGGTCGCCAACGACGCCATCGACCTGGACCTGCAGGCCGGGGAGATCCACGCGCTGCTGGGGGAGAACGGCGCGGGCAAGTCCACGCTGATGAACGTGCTGACCGGCATCTACCAGCCCGATGGCGGGCAGATCCTGATGGCGGGACAGCCGGTGCGCTTCGCCGGGCCGACGGACGCCATCGCGGCGGGGATCGGCATGGTGCACCAGCACTTCAAGCTGATCCGCGCCTTCACGGTGGCGGAGAACATCCACCTGGGCTGGACGGACACGCCGTTCCGCACCTCGGCCGCGCTGCTGGAGGGGCGGACGCGGGCGCTGGCGGACAAGTTCGGCCTGGCGGTGCGGCCGGAGGCGCGGGTCGAGGACCTGTCGGCCGGCGAGCAGCAGCGGGTGGAGATCCTGCGCGTGCTGGCCCGCGGCGCCCGCGTGCTGATCCTGGACGAGCCGACCGCCGTGCTGACGCCCCCCGAGGCGGCGTCGCTGGTGCGGGCGCTGCGGGGCTTCGTGGCAGGGGGCTACTCGGTCATCTTCATCAGCCACAAGTTGGACGAGGTGCTGGAGGTCGCCGACCGCATCACCGTGCTGCGCGCCGGGCGCAAGGTGGCGACCTTGCCGGCGGCCGAGTGCGACCAGGCGCGGCTGGCGACGCTGATGGTCGGGCGGGAAGTCGGCGCGCGGCGGCGCACCGGAAGCGCGCGGCGCGAGGTCGGCCCCATCGTGCTGCAACTGGCCGGCGTGTCTGCGGATGACGAGCGCGGCGTGCGGGCGCTGGCCGACGTGGACCTGGCGGTGCATGCCGGGGAGATCGTCGGCGTGGCGGGCGTGGCGGGCAACGGCCAGCGCGAGTTGACGGAGGTGCTGACCGGCCTGCGCCCGGTGACCGAGGGCCAGGTCCGCATCGGCGGGCGGGTCATGGCCGGCGCCGACCCGGCTGAATTCCTGGCCGCGGGCATCGGCCACATCCCGGAGGACCGGCTGCGCAGCGGCCTGGCGCCCACCATGGCGGTGGCGGACAACGCCGTGCTGCGCGAGTACGACCGCCCGCCCGTGGCGCAGGGCGGCGTGTTCCACCCCCATGCCGCCCTGGCGTTGGCCCGGCGCATCGTCGCCGACGCCCAGGTGCTGGTGCCCAGCATGCGCATGCCCGTCCGCAACCTGTCCGGCGGCAACCAGCAGCGCCTGGTGGCCCGGCGCGAGATGCGCGTGTCCGACCAGGCCCTGGTCGCCGCCTACCCCACCCGTGGCCTGGACATCGGCGCCATCGACACGATGCTGCGCTACATCACCGAGATGCGCGACCGCGGGGTGGGCGTGCTACTGGTGTCGGAGGAACTCGATGAGCTGCTGGGCATCGCCGACCGGGTGGCGGTGCTGTTCCAGGGCCGCATCATGGGCGTGTTCCCCACCGCGGAGGCGGAGGCGGAGCGCATCGGCCTGCTGATGGGCGGCCGGGCGGAGGCCGCCTGATGCGGCTGCAGCGGGTGTCCGCCATCGGTCCCTGGACGGTCGTGGCGACGCGCGTGCTGTCGGTCGCGGCGGCGCTGCTGGTCGGCGGGGCGGTGTTCGCGCTGGCCGGGTATGACGTGCCGATGCTGGCCGGGACGGTGGTGAGCAGCTCGCTCGGCAGCGAGTTCGGGCTGGAGGACCTGGGGCTGCTGCTGTCGCCGCTGATGCTGACCGGGCTGGCGGCGGCGATCGCGCTGCGGATCGGGCTGTGGAACATCGGCGGCGAGGGGCAGTTCTATGCCGGGGCGATCGCTGCGACCCTCGCGGGGCTGAATGTGCAGGCGCCGTATCCCGTCATGCTGGTGCTGATGGGGGCGGCGGGGATGGCGGGCGGGGCGGCCTGGGTGCTGGTGCCGGCGCTGGCGCGGGCCTACCTGGCGGTCAACGAGATCATCACGACGCTGCTGCTCAACTTCGTCGCGGTGCTGCTGGTGAACTACTTGTGCACGGGGCCGATGCGGGACCCGGCGCAGATCGTCACCTCCGCCAGCGGCCGCATCCCCTACGACCTGCCGCCGCTGCTGGACGACCTGCATTGGGGGCTGGGGGTGTCGGTCGCCATGGTCGGCGTGATGGCGGTGCTGTTCGCCTATACGCCCTGGGGCTACGAGGTGCGGTTGGCCGGGGCCAACCGGCACGCGGCGCATTATGCGGGCATCCCGGTGCGGCGGCGGCTGGTGCAGGTGCTGCTGCTGTCGGGCGGGCTGGCGGGGCTGGCGGGGATGCTGGAGGTGGTGGGGACCGTGCACCGGCTGCAGGGCGGCATCAGCAACAACTACGGCTACCTCGGCATCATGGTGGCGGTGCTGGCGGGGGGCGTGCCGGTGGCGGTGCTGCCGGCGGCGCTGCTGATGGCGCTGATCCTGAACGCGGGCACGGTGCTGCAGGCGTATGGCGTGTCGAACTACGAGGTGCTGGCGCTGACGGGGCTGGTGCTGCTGTTCACCGCCATGGGGGAGCGCATCGCCTACTACCGCCTGCCCCGGGCGGTGCGCTCGGCGGCGGCGGCGGAATGACGCCGGCCCTCTCCTGCCCAGACCTGTCATTGCGAGCCGTGCGTGCGGCGTGGCAATCCAGGGGTCGCCTGCGCAGTCCTCACCGCCCCTGGACTGCCGCGCCGAAGCTGGGTCGCAATGACGGGGTGGAGGGGCCATGATCGACCTGTTGACCGGCGTGCTGTCCACCGCCCTGCTGGCCGGCGGGGTGCTGGTGCTGGGCGCGTTGGGAGAGGTGCTGGCCGAGCGCGTCGGGGTGTTCAACCTGGGGCTGGAGGGGCTGTTCGCGCTCGGCGGCGTCACGGGGATCATCGTGGTGGCGCATGGCGCGCCGCCGCTGGTCGGGCTGGGGGCGGCGGTGCTGGTGGGGGCGGTGTTCGGCGCCGGGTTCGCGGGCGCGGTGGTTCTGCTGCGGGCGAACCAGACGCTGTGCGGGCTGGCGCTGACCATCGCCGGCTCCGGGCTGGCGGCGGCGGCGGGACGGGGCTACTCCGGCCAGCCGGCGCGGGCGGTGTTCGGCGGCGTCACCATCCCGGGGCTGTCGGACCTGCCGGTGCTGGGACGGGCGGTGTTCTCGCAGAACCCGCTGGTTTACGTCATCTGGATCGTGCTGCCGCTGGCGCTGCACTGGCTGCTGTACCGCACCCGGCACGGCATGAACCTGCGCGCGGTGGGCGAGAACCCGTCGGCGGCCGACGCGGCGGGCGTCAAGGTGGGGCTGCTGCGCTTCGGCTACGTGGTGGCGGGGGCCGGGCTGGCGGGGGCGGCGGGGGCCTATCTGACGCTGGCGTTCGTGCCGTCGTGGTCGGACGGGATCACCGGGGGGCGCGGCTGGATCGCGGTGGCGCTGGTGATCTTTGCCGGGTTCCGGCCGCTGAACGCGACGCTGGGAGCGTTCCTGTTCGGCGTCATCACGGCGCTGGGCTTCGTGGGGCAGGCGCGCAACTGGCCGGTGCCGCCGGCCTTCCTGTCGATGCTGCCGTATCTCGGCACCATTGCCTGCATGATCGTGCCGGCGCTGCTGGCGGGGCGGGTGGGGCGGCGGCTGGTCGCCCCGGCGGCGCTGGGACTGCCGTATTTTCGTGACGAACGCTAGAGGATGAGCATGGACGGTATCCCGGTCATCGACGTGTCCGGCCTGCGGGCCACGGAGCCGGAGGCCCGCCGGGCCGTGGCGGCGGAGCTGGGGCGGGCGTGCCGGGAAGTCGGGTTCTTCTACGTCACCGGGCACGGCATCCCGGACCTGCTGCGCGCCGAGGTGTTCGCCGCCGCCGCCCGGCTGTTCGCGCTGCCGGCGGCGGAGAAGGAGCAGGTGTCGGTCAAGCTGTCGCCGCACAACCGCGGCTACGTCGGGTTCGGCACCGAGCGGCTGGATGAAACGGCGGCTGCGGACCAGAAAGAGGCGTTCAACATCGGGCTGGAGCTGCCGGCGGATGACCCGGAGGTGCTGGCGGGCGCCCCGTTCCGTGGGCCGAACCTGTGGCCGCCGGTGCCGGGGCTGCGGGGGACGCTGCTGGCGTACTATGCGGCCTGCGAGCGGCTGCAGGAGGATGTCCACCGGGGGTTTGCGTTGGATTTGGGGGTGGAGGAGAGGTTCTTTGCCGACAAGCTCGCGCGGTCGGCGTCCACGCTGCGGCTGCTGCACTATCCGGCGGGGCCGCCGGCTTCGGGGGATGCGGCTTCAGGGGATGCGGCGGGGGAGCTGGGCGCTGGGGAGCACACGGATTACGGCAACCTGACGGTGCTGGCGACGGACGGGGTGGCGGGGCTGCAGGTGCGGCGGCGGGACGGGGCCTGGCTGGATGCGCCGCACGTGGAGGGGGCATTCGTGTGCAACATCGCGGACTGCCTGATGCGGTGGACGAACGACGTGTACGTGTCCACGCCGCACCGGGTGCTGCGGCCGGCGGCGGAGCGTTACTCGGTGGCGTTCTTCGGCGACGCGCACCCGGATGCGGTGGTGGAGGCGCTGCCGACCTGCCTCGCACCGGGGGAGCGGGCGCGGTATGCGCCGATCACGGCGGGGGCTTACCTGACGCAGCGGCTGACGGCGACGTATGACCACCTGCAGGGGACGACGGGGTAGGAGCGCGCCCGCCTGTGGGGCTGACTGGCGCGGGGATGCCGTCATTGCGAGCCGCGCGTGCGGCGTGGCAATCCAGGGCGGCGGGCGTGGCACTTGCCTTCTGGATTGCCACGCCGAAGCCGGCTCGCAATGACGGCATGGCCCGGCAAGGCAACGGTCTGGGTCAGGGGCGGTTGGTTTCAGGGCAGCCCGTTTCGTGGAGTGCAGGCTTATCGCATGTTAGGCTCGGCATGACGGTTCCATGATGCCCCTGCTGCCAACCCGGCTGCCATCGCGAGGTAGGCAACCGCCATGGACCGCTTCGACAGCACGAACTCCCACCCCGGCGTAAACCGCTTGGGCGTCGCGCCGTAATCGACGGCCGCGGCGATGGCCGACAGGGCCAGCGCGTCCGGCAACAGGGCCAGGGCGCCAAACGGACGGCGCGCACCCACCCATCGCTCAAACAGCACGGCCCAGAACACGGTCGCCGCATGATGCGTCGCATACCCGACCCCCGTGTGGGCAAGGTCGGCTCTCTTGAACGAGGCAGCCTGCTCCCCGTTCCTCCAGTGGCTTGTGGAGTTGACCGGCTGAAGGGCGCCCCGGCCCTCTGCCCGCGCGAGCAGCGCCAGGGCAGCGGTCGATGTCGCGCTGGCGACGGCGCCGGAGGTTAGGGCGAAACGCAGCGCTCTGGTCCAGCCTGCCATCAGGGACTCCATGGAACGGGGCCGACAGAACGTTTTCGCATGGCCGCCGTTCCTTGGCCGGTGGCTGCGGGAGGCTGTCTGCCGCCAATCTGACCCAACCCGGAGCTTCACTGGTCCATTTGCCGTCCGTCGAAGCCCCCATGCTGTTCACGCCATAGCCCTGCCCGGCCCGCAAGCGCGATTGCAGCCGCCAGGGCTGGCGCGCTAGGGAAGCGGATGCCCCCGCGCCGGATGCACCTCGTCGCCTACCTCAAGACTGGCCCGACCGCCCTGCACGTCGGCGGCTGGCGCCATCCGGAATCGACGCTCGACGACATCCTGGAGCCGGGCCGCTACGAATACATCGCCCGCCTGCTGGAGGCCGCACGGTTCGACGGCTGCTTCTTCGCCGACCTGTTCGGGCTGTACGACCTGCATGGCGGCAGCTTCGACGCCTACGTGCGCCGCGGCGGGCAGATCAGCTTCCTCGACCCGACTGTCGTGCTGCCGGTCATGGCGGCGGCCACCCGGCACCTGGGCCTGGGCGCCACGCTCTCGACCAGCTTCCACACCGCCTACCACCTGGCGCGCTGGCTTGGATCGCTGGATGCGATGAGCAAGGGCCGGGTCGCCTGGAACGTCGTCACCTCCGCCACCGACCTTGAGGCGCAGAACGCCGGGCTGGACGAGCTGCCGCCCAAGGACCAGCGCTACGACCGCGCCGACGAGGTGCTGGAGGCGTGCTTCGCCCTGTGGAACAGTTGGGACGCCGACGCCTTCGTGGGCGACAAGCAGGCCGGCGTGCTGGCCGACCCGGCGAAGGTGCACTACGCCAACTACAGCGGCCGCTGGATCAAGTCGCGCGGGCCGCTGTCGATCCCGCGCAGCCCGCAAGGTCGCCCGGTCATCATGCAGGCCGGCAGCTCCGACCGCGGGCGCGAGTTCGCAGCCCGCTGGGCGGAGGTGGTGTTCACCATCCAGCGCGGCGAGGACGAGATGCGCGCCTTCTACGCCGACATGAAGGCCCGCCTCGCCGCGCACGGCCGCGCGCCGCACGAGCTGGCCATCCTGCCCGCGGTGACGATGGTGCTCGGCGAGACCGCGTCCATCGCGCGGGAGCGGGCGGACTACCTCAACAGCCTGATCGACCCGGAGCTGAACCTGGCCACCACCTCCAGCGGCGTCGGCGCCGACCTCACGCGCCTCAAGCCCGGCGTCACGCTGGAGCAGTTGCAGGGCAACCAGGGCATGCAGGGCAGCAAGGACCTGCTGGACCAGGTGATGCAGGCCGAGGGCGTCAACTTCAAGCAGGCCGCGGTGCGGCGGACCGAGGGGCGGGAGCTGGTCGGCACCCCCGTCATGATCGCCGACCGGCTGCAGGAGCTGTTCGAGGCCGGGGTGTGCGACGGTTTCGTGGTGACGCCCACGACGTTCCCCGGCATGTTCGAGCAGTTCTGCCGCGGCGTGGTGCCGGAGCTGCAGCGCCGCGGCCTGTTCCGCACGGAGTACGCCGGCCGCACCCTGCGGGAGAACCTGCAGGACTAACCTGGTCCCATGCCCCCGCTCCTCCGCAGCCTCACCTACGCCGCGTGTCACCCAGCCTGAAGAAGCTTACGGGCGCCTGCCCGCGCCGCGGCGCCACCGCACCGCCAGGATGCCGGCGGCGAGCAGCCCAAGACCTGCGGCCAGGGCCGTCCGGTGGCGGCCGGCCCACATCTGCACGCTGAACCCGCGTGCCCCGGCATTGAACGGCCCCCGTGCGCCGGAGGGGTTAGGGGAGGGTGCGAACAGCGTGGGTTCCCGCAGACGCGCCGCCTCGGGGCTGTCAGTCATCTGCCCGGCGGGACCGAGCCGCAGGATCGCCTTGCCCACCAGCCATGGCAAGAGCCTGCTGCACAGCGCGAACAGCACGGTGACGCCGCCGACCTGCATCTCCCCCCGGCGCGACGTGGCCGCGAGATGGATGCTGTCGGCGACGATCTCCGGCTGATAGACCGGCCACATCGGCCGCGGCGGCATTGCCATGTGCGATGCGGCGTGGCTGAAGAACGGCGTGTTGACGGCCGGCGGGTAGATGGTGGTCACCTGGACCCGGCTGCCATCCTGCCGCAGCTCGCAGCGCAACGCCTTGGTGAAGCCGCGCAGGGCGTACTTGGCCCCGGAGTAGGACGAGAGCAGCGGCATACCGTGGAAGGCGATCGCCGAGCAGACGTTCACGATGGTGCCGGCGTCGCGCGGCTGCATGCGGCGCAGCGCGACGCGGGTGCCGTTCACCGCACCCAGGTAGGTGACGTTGGTCACCTCGCGGAACTCCTGCTCCGGCACGTCGGCGAAGCGGCCATAGACGCCGTTCCCGGCGCAGTTGACCCACACGTCGATCAGCCCGAGCGTGTCTTCCATGATGCCGGCCGCCCGTTCCAGGGCAGCGTGGTCCGACACGTCGGCGATGGCTGTGACCGCGCGGCCGCCGGCCATGGCCAGTTCCTGGCGGAGCGCGTCCAGGCCCGGCCCGCTCCGTGCGATCAGGCCCACCTGCCATCCCTTGCGGCTGAACAGCGCGGCCGTGCACCGCCCGATGCCGGACGACGCGCCGGTGATGACGACCACACGGGACCGGCCTGGCGTGCCTGGACAGGCTCCAGTGCTGCGGGCTGTGGTGCTGCCAACGGTGGCAGGGGTGTCCAGGCGCTGACTAGCCGATGGGGGCAGGTCCCCCTCGGTGGCGAAGTCGTTCATGCCTGACCGTCAGGTGATGTCATCGCTGTCGGTTCGCACGGCCATGCCCCCGGGGTCCAGGCTTTCACGGTGGGACGGGGAGCCGGCCAGCAGTTGCGATTGGCGATCGAGGTTGTCAGCGTCATTGAGCCGCGCGGCGTGGCCCCATGGGATCATGCGGGTTCTCCGGCCGCGAAAGGTCAGCGCCGGATCGGCGGCAGCTCGATGTCCAAAAGCGATAGGTCGCCACCTGCGGACGCAGCCTGCCGGGACGGCTCGGCGCCAGGCTTCGCAGCGGCGGACGCGACCGGGAAGGCGGCGCCAGGCAGCGGTGCGGCGAACGGCGGCGGGGCGAGGATGCTCCCGCTCTCCCGAATGCACTCGGCCATTGCCGATATGGCGGTGCTGGTGCCTGCGAGGTCCAGTTGCCACGGCGCCTCGTTCCCACCAAACGAAAGGGTGGCGGACGCTGCCGCCGTGAACCCGTGCAGCCATGCCTTGAAGCTGTCGGCCAGCGCGAACTCAAGCGAGGCGCCCCCACCCGTCCCGGCCAGGCTCAGCGGCGGCATCCCGGCAAATGCGACGTTGAGCCGCACCGGAGTCCGGGGCGTCACCTGCCAGGACGGCTTGCTCAGGATCAGGCGCACCACCCCGGGACGGTCGGCGGTGGCGGTCAGGGCCAGCGTCCCGGGGCCGGCCGGGCCGGACAGCCCGCACGCCGCCGCCGCGCCTGACCCGGCGCTGGCGCTGCTCCAGAGGCTCGGCGGCGCTGTCTCCGTGGGCGGCGGCACGCTGTCGGACGCGAGCGCGGCGCTGGCGATGAACAGGAGCTGGCCGCTGCCGCGCGGATACTCGATCTGCGCCATGCCGCTGGATTGCCCGGCGACCGACACGGCGGTTCCGGCGCCAAGCAGGGTGCAGCGCCCGTCCTTGACCACGAATGCAACCCAGCCCGGGTCGGCGCGGCGCGGCTCGGCGGCGTTGCCCAGCGCGGTGGCCGCCCGCGCGACGGCGCAGGCCGCGGCCGCCTGGTTCAGGTGGAAGCCGGGTTCCTGCGCGCGGGCGACGGGGGCCGCCGCCACGACGGCGCCAAGCACCGCAGTCGCGGCAATCCAACGCATGGTCCGCTCCATCGCCGTGCGCTTTGGGTCCATGGACCCAAGGTGGATCGATGTCCGGCCGCGTTCCAGGTGTCCCATCTGCCAAGACCTCCGATTGAGGGCACGGAACGACGCCAGGACCCCGCCTGCCCGTGGGCGTGAGCCGCCATATGGCCCCGCCCAGAAGGTGCCGCCGTGCCGCGCTGGTCAGGAAAAGTCGAAAAGCATGGGCAAGTGGTTCAAGGCCGCCTTCGCCATGGCCGGGGCGGCAGGGGGTGCCGGGAGGGCGCTGCGCTGAACGTCGCCGAGCGCCTCGGCCGGATGGCGGTCCGTTCCCGGCGTTGGGCCAGCGTCAACCGATGCTTTACACCCCGTCGCCGGCCGCCCTATACCACCAGCCGAAAGCTCCGGCCGATGAGGGACACGCCGTCATTGCGAGCCGCGGCGGCGTGGCAATCCAGGACGGCGAGCGCGGTCCTTGCCTGCTGGATTGCCGCGCCGAAGCCGGCTCGCAATGACGGGCGCAGGCCCGGATGGACAGGTCAGGACGTTTGGCGGTTGGTGATGTGGTCCCGTCAAAACCCGGCGTTCCAGACTCGTGACGCAGCCCAAAACCTTGATACAGCCCGGTGATGCCCCTGTCCCCTGAACCGGTTTGGGACCTGGACGGCCCCTATGGCCCCGAACGCTGGTTTGGGCCGCCGGGACGCTACGGCCAGGTGCTCCTGGCCGGCGAACCCGTCAGCCTCGACCCTAAGGATGGCGAGCTGCACCTGTTGCGCGCCCGCGGGTCCAACTGCGCGCACCCTGGCCCCTGGCCGTTCGGCTTCCGCTTCTGCCCCACCTGCGGCACCCCGCTGCAGCCACCCCCGCCGGCCCGGGAGGCGGAGGCCTGGTCCTCGCCCGGCGGCGCCTCCGGCCAGCCTGCCCCGGCCTGCACCGGCGCCCCGGACCCGGCAGGGCGCACCGAGCTGCCGATGCCCGGGCCGGCGCGGCTGGACTTCGTGGTGGCCGGCGCCCCGCCGCGGCTGCTCGCCTTCGACCAGACGACCGGGCGCCTGCATTGCTGGATCGCCGGGCTATCCGACCCGTGGGAGGGCGGGCGGTGGCGCGAGCTGGCCTACTTGCCCGCCGCGGTGAACCTGCCGCGCTGGAGCTGGAGCGTCGCCGCCTTCGCCGGTGGCCTGGCGATGCCGGGCGATGGCGGCCCGCTGTTCGTGTCGCTGCGGCCCCGGTCGGCGGCGGCGTTCGCGGCCAGGACGGCGCTGGGCATCCGGCGCAGCCTGGGCGGCGTCGCGTCCCTGGGCGAGGCGGCGCTGCTGCCCGTGCTGGCGAACGACGCCCTGTTTGTCGCATCCTGGTCGCCGCAGGTGCAGGAGTGGCAGGCCGTGCCGGTGGCCAACGGCGATGCGGCCGCCGCGTCCCAGGTGTTTGCCGCCCCGTCCGTCAACGCCACGGAGGCGTTCTGGACCGGGCGGCACGGCCAGCTTTTTGCCCGCATCGAGCAGGGCGCGGTCACCTGCAGCTACCGCCCGTGGCGCGATGGGTGGCGGCCGATGCAGGGCCTGCGCCCGGTGCTGTCGCCCAACGGCGTGTTCCATCAGTTGGGCCGGCTGGACGGGCGGCAGGCGTTCGAGGCGCTGCTGCCCCTCGGCGCCACGCCGCAGCGCCGCGACTTCGACCGCTACGTCACCAGTTGCGGGTCGGCGTCGTTCAGCCGCATGGCCCGGTTCCGCGAGCCGTGGGAGCCGAAGCGCATCGAGTACCGGGGGGAGGGCGACGCCTTCCTGCTGCCGCTGCTGGCGTTCGAAGGCGACCGCTTCCTGGTCGCCCAGTGCTCGCCGCGCAACAGCCTGCTGGGCTTCATCGACACCGACGCCGATGCGGAGGCCCGCTCCGTGGAGTGCCGGATCATGTTCGCCGGCGCGTCGGTCGTGCTCACCGACCTGCGGGCGACGCTGCGGGTGCGCTCGGCGTGGGACATCGTGCCGTTCGTCTATAGCCGCAACCTGTTCGTGTACGACCTGCCCGGCAACCGCTGCTACCGCTGGCCCCTAGCTGGGCCTGGCGCCGGGCCGGCCGATGCGTAGGGGCTGGGTCCTCGCCGTCCCGTTCGCCATCGCCCTGCTGGCCCCGGCCGCGCGGGCCGCGGTGCCGTCGCTGTACCTCGTGCAGACCTCCGGCTGGATGGAGCCGTTCTTCACCGACCGCGCCTCGCCGTTCAAGCCGCTGCTGCAGGCCCTGATCGACGCCTCGCACACCGGGCGGACGCTGGTGGCGGACTTCAACCAGGACGGCCAGGTGCCGGGCCACCGGTCGCCGGAGGTGCTGTATGACGGCCCCTTCGCCCCCGGCCCGGTCAACGCCGCGGTCGGCGCCCTGGCCCTGGCCGTGCGCCCCGGCGGGCGGCTGGCGGATGCGGACTTCGACGGGGCGCTGGCCCGCGCGCTCGACACGATCCTGGACGGCAAGCCCGGCATCGTCTGGGTGGTCACCAACAACAAGAACTCGCGCAACAACAGCCCCGAGATCGACCGCAACACCCGCGGCTTCGCCGAAATGATCCGCAGCAGCCCCTACCTGCCCTACGTCGTTGCCTACCCGGTCCGGATGCCAGTCACCGGGCGGCAGTACACCGAGCGCGGCCTGATCATCTACGCGATCGCCTATGGCGAGGACGCGGCTGCGGAGCTGGCGCAGGTGGTGGACAGCCCGCCGATGCGCGCGCTGTTCACCGATCCTCCATTCAAGCTGAAGCACCTCGACGAGGCGCCACTGGTGTTCCGCCCCGACACGCAGGACGGTGCGTCCAGCCTGCCCGGCGGCGGCCTGCTGATCCAGGGCGTGCCGCCGGACGGGCAGGGCACGGTGCGCGTCACCGGGGCGCTGCGGTCCGAGTACTACCCGCAGACCATCGTCAGCGCCGACGTGTCGCTTGCCTGGGCGGCGCTGGACGGGGTGGCTGACCCGGCGGCGCTGCCGGCCGCGGTGGAGCCGCCGGTGCTGTCGAGCCTGGCGTCCGGTGCGCAGCAGGGCGGGATCACGCTGGTGCTGCACACGCCGGTGGTCGAGCGTCCACCAGGGTTGGCCGGGCTGTTCGCGCAGTCCCGGTTGCTCAACGGCCGCCTGCAGCTCCGGCTGGCCAACCTGCAGATGGCGCTCGGCGCGGACTTCCGGGCGAAGATGGGCGAGATCGCCGGGCTGGACCAGTTGCCGGACGTGTTCGCCGACTACCAGCGGGTGACGGCGGCGACGGCGGCGATCCCGGTGACGCTAGTGATGCAGTTCTCCCCGGTGCCGCTGATCGGCGCCCTGGCCTTGGCCGCCCTGGTTGCCGCGGCGGTCGTGGGCGCCCTGGTGCTGGCCACGCGGCCCCGGCGCTACGACGTGCTGGTCGAGGGGCGCAAGCGTCCGTTCCTGCTGCGTCCCATGCAGTCGCAGACGGTGGCGCTGGCAGACGGCAGCCGCCTGGTCGTCACCGGGCGGCTGCTGGGGCCTCACCAGTCCAGGGTGCTGAAAACAGGCGGGAAAGCAACCCGGTAAGCCGGCTCTGCACCTGCGCCCGACATTGCTTTCCCCTTGGGCCGCGCTAGTTTGCTAACTTGGCTGTACGGGGCCAGGCAGTTATCCGAGGTTGCAGATGGCCGATCCACAGCGTCCAGGTCCTGGGCCGGTCCCAGCGGGGCCGTCAGGCTATGTGATCCGCCCGCCGCAGCCGAGCGCCGCCCCGGCTGCGCCTGTTGCGCCTGCCCCGGCACCGGTGGCGACCCCCGCCGTGCTGGTCCGCGAGCCTGTGCTGATCGGCGGGCTGACGCAGAACGGGGCGGTCATCGGCGGCGCGGTGATGCTGGGGCTGCTGGTGGTGTTCTTCCTGATGCGCGGCGCCGTGCGGAGCCACCTGATCGCCAACCGGTCCTCGCTGTCGTCGGCCAATGGCGCGTCGTGGGCCTTGTTCATCTTCCTGTCGGTCGCGGCGTTCACCGTGGTCTTCGGGTTGATCGGCGGGTTCTGGACTGTGCTGGCGTTCATCGTCCCGCTGGGCGTGCTCAGCCTGATCACCCTTGTGCTGTTCGCCATCCTGTTCAACTCCGCCACCCGGCTCACCCGTTGACGCAGCGCGATCGTCCACGGCGCGATGCCGCTGCCTTCTCCCTCTCCCTCCGGGAGAGGGCCGGGGTGAGGGAAGCGGCGAGCGCCCAGTTGGCCGGCGCGAGGACGGAACCCGCTCCGGGATGCGCGGGGCTTGGCCCTTGCCGCCTCCCTCACCCCGGCCCTCTCCCGGAGGGAGAGGAAGCAGCAGCATTGACACCATATGCGAGCGCCCTGCCGTTGGAGCGGCCCTTGGCCTGTGCCGGGCCATCGGGGACGCCCCCAAGGAACCACCATGTCTGACCGCGCCGACACCCTCGCCCCGCGGACCGCCGCGCCGGCCAAGGTCACCAAGCTGCGCCCGACCCTGTTCATCGCCCTCGGCGGCACGGGCAAGGAGGTCGTGCTGCGCCTGCGCCGCCGCATCCTGCAGAACGACTGGGGCACCCCCGGCAACAGCCGCCGCCTGCGCGACATCGGCGACTTCCCCATCGCCTCGTTCATCTACTTCGACACCGACACCACCGAGGCCATCGAGACCGACCGCGCCCAGCGCTCCGACCCGCTGGCCCGCGCCGTCGCCTTCAAAGACGCCGAGCGACTGCAGCACGGCGTGGACGTGATGCGCTACATGCGCGAGCTGGACAGCTACCCGCACATCCGCTCCTGGCTGCCGGAAGGGGATTTGGAGACCATCAACACCGAGAAGGGCGCCGGCCAGGTCCGCTCCATCTCGCGCCTGCTATTCTTCGACCAGTTCAGCCGGTTCCAGCACATGGTGCGCGAGCAGGGCAACGCGGTCCTGAACAACATCGGCCGCCAGCAGCAGTTAAAGGACCTCAACCTCGACATCGACCACGAGCTGCGGGTGGTGGTGATCGCCTCGACGGCGGGCGGCACCGGGTCGGGCAGTTTTATTGATGTGGGCCTGGCGGTGCGCTCGATGCGCGACCTGGGGCAGACGCAGGTGGACCTGGTGCTGCTGCTGCCCGGCGGCTTCCGCGGCGCCGGGTTGCAGCGGGTCAACGCCAACAGCTTCGCCGCGCTGATGGAGCTGGAGCATGTGATGCGCCCGGGGTCGGCGCCGGCCTACGTGGACCGCTGGACCAGCGACGGCGCGCGGCCGACCAACCTGATGCCGTACAACGAAGCCTACCTGATCGACACCACCAACGTGTCGCGCGACCAGACCAGCGACATCAACCACCTGTACGACATGGTGGCCGACGTGCTGTTCGAGGACTTCGGCAACAGCGAGTTCTCGTCGCGCAAGCGGTCGATCTCGGTCAACACCGGGCAGTACAAGCTGGTGAACTACCTGCCCGCGCTGCCCGAGCGGTTCGGCCAGCAGTTGCTGTCGTATAGCTGCGCGTACTCCTCGTTCGGCCAGGCCACCATCGTCACCAAGGGGCTGGCGGCGCTGGAGGCTGCGTCGGTCACGGCGTCCAAGCGGATGATCCAGTCCTTCTTCAACGTCGCCCTGCAAGGCTCCGGCCGGCTGCCCACGCCGGATGAGCGGCAGGCCTTCGTCGAGGCGACCTTCTTCCTGCGCGCCACCACGTTCGAGGAAACCCTGCAGGGGGTGGAGGACGACGAGACCATCAACGAGCCTGCGCTGATCGGCGAGCTGATGAAGCAGGACACTGGGGACACCGTGGAAACCCGGCTGGCCGACCAGATCCACCGCCGCTACCAGGAGGAGATCCTCGCATCCGGCGACGTGCGCAACTGGCCGACCCAGGCGCTGCGGGTGTTCGAGGACAGCCGGGACGACGTGGTTGGCCGCATGGACCATGCCGCCGAGTACGGCCCCTCCGGCGCGACGGTGAAGGCCAACCGGCAGCGGCTGGCCCGCTTCCTGCGCTCGGACGACGAGGGGGCGGTGCGCGCCCTGCTGTTCCGTTACCTGGACAACCGGGCGCGCGGCGGCCTGGACTACACGATCAAGCTGGTCAACGAGGTCAAGCTGCGCCTGGAGGAGGAGAGCCGGCGCATCGGCGCCATCCAGGGCCGGTACGAGAGCCGGGCGGAGATGGTCCGCGAACGCTTCAACCGCTCGTTTGAGAACCTGAAGGACGCCGGGCGCAACCGCCTGTTGCTGGGACCCGACCGCAAGGCCGCCGAACGCTTCCTGGAGCACCTGCGGGAGGAGACGGCGTACTACGTGAAGCTGCGCCTGCGCGCCGTCGCCTGCGCCGAGGCGGTGGAGTTCATCGCCGACGTGTCGCGCGACCTGGGCGTGCAGCGCGGCCTGGACGGCGAGGGCCGCGAGATGTGGGACGGCGCCATCGCCGAGCTGGTGCAGGGCCGCCGCCAGGTGGAACACGTCATCCGCGTGCTGGACGACGAGGTGGCGCTGCTGAACGACGCGGTCGGGCGGCAGAACGCCGGCACCTACATCGTGCTGCCCGACGCCGACGCCGAGGCGGACAGCTTGCTGGAGCTGTCCCCGGCCGAGATCGACGCCTGGGCGACCGATGTGTTCAAGGGCGAGGGCGGCTCCCGCGCGCTGTTCCCGCGGCTGGAGAACCCGGCGCAGCTTGCGGACCTGCTGGCCAAGCTGCGCGGCTATGCCCGGCAGCAGCTTGCGCCCCGGGCGGACCGGCTGCGCTCGGTGCGCGAGATCCTGGTGGCGCTGGAGCCGGAGGCGCGCCGGGAAATCCTGCGCGGGGCGATGCGGCGGGCGATGCCGTGGGTGAACGCCAAGTTCGACCGCCTGGGCGAGAACCTGCCGATGGGGGACCGCTACAAGCTGTATGTCGCGGTCGAGGACGGCCACACCTTCGGCCAGTCGCTGCAGGCCGAGATCAAGCAGGCGATCCCGGCGGCGCTGGGGTTCCAGAGCTGCGAGGTCGTCAGCTCCGGCTTGCGCGACCGGCTGGTGATCTACTGCGAGCTGAGCGGCATCCCGCTCGACAGCATCGTGCCGCTGGGGGACACCTGGCGGCGGGACTACCGGGTGGAGCGGCGCGGCCCGCTGCCGCTGCACAACCACAAGTCCGCCGTGCGCTTCGCCAACCCGGTGGTCCCGACCTCGCAGGAGATCGAGGACATGCGGCGGCTGATGCGGCTGTTCGTCTGCGCGGTGTGCTTCGGGCTGCTGCAGCGCGGGGCCGGGCCGGAGGCGGCGTATAAGCTGGATCTTGGCCACAACGACTGGGAGGACGTCGGCTCCGAGCGCGACATCCGCGCCGACGGGCTGCTGGAGAGTCACCGGCTGGAGGTGGCGGGCGCGCTGGACCGGTTCGAGCGCACGCTGGCGCCGATCCAGGTGATGGCGGCCTCGGTGCTGCTGCGCTGGACGGGCCAGCACGCCTACGCCGCCCGGCGGGTGCAGATCGACCTGAACCGCAACGAGCGGCGGCCCGGCATGCTGCAGCGCGTCGCCATCGAGGCGTCGGAGGCCTACCTGACCCGGTTCAAGCAGATGGAGGGGGCGGCAGCGCTGGGCCGGGTGGAGGACCTGCAGAAGGCCCTGCTGGCCACCCTGCCGGCCTGGACGGCCGAGGTGGCGGGCAGCGTCGATGACATCGACCCCTTCGACTCGAACAAGAACCCCGACGACGCCGCGCACCTGCGCGCGGCCGACAAGCGCGCCATCCTGCCCGGGCGCTTCACCCCCGAGAGCCTGACGGAGCTGGCGGGCTGCCGGCCGCGCCCCCTCGCTGGCAACCAGGTGCCGGCTCCTGCCCCGCCGGTCGCGACGTCGTGGTTCCTGTCCGTCCGCAAGACGCTGCTCGGCCCCTACGAGCTGGGCCAGCTCCGCGCGATGGCGGCAGGCGGCGAGCTGTTGGAGGGCACCAACGTGAAGCCGGTCGGCGGCGCCGCCTGGACCAAGGTGCGCGACGTGCCGCTTCTGCTGACGCTGCTGCGCCCGGAGGAGCTGCCGGACGATGAGGACGATCCCGCCACCCTGCCGGACGCCGCCGCCCTGCCGGACGACGAATGACCGCCGCGGCTGGCACGGCCGCGCGGCCCGGCGTTCCGGCGTCCGTGGGATGCGCGTCCTGCGCGAGGGCGCTGGGCAGCACGGTGGCGTTCTGCCCATTCTGCGGCACCGCCCAGCGAGTGGCCGCCGCGCCGCCGCCCAGCCCCGCGCCGCCCGCCGCCGCGCCGCCCGCCGCAAGCGCCGTTGCAATGCCCGTGCAGGACGCGGCTGCCGTTCCGCCTGGCGTCAAGCCGGTCCCGCAGCCATGGGCGCCCTCGCCTGTGCCGCCTCCCGAGCCGGTTTCCCCCGAGCTGGTGCCCCCGGAGCCGGCGCCTCGCAAGGCTGGACTGCCTTGGCGGCGCGCGGTCCTGGTTGCGGTCGCCCTGTTCGTGGGCGCTGCCGTCCTGCGAGGCAACGTCGCGCCCGCGAAGGCGACGCTGGTGGTGTGGGTCCATGCGGCGGGCCGGTCCAACATCCTGACCGGGCGCATCCTGGTCAACGGGCGCGAGGCTGGCGCGCCGGGCCAGGTCCTGACTGTGGCCCCGGGCGAACTGCGGGTGGGCTTTGAGGAGCCGGGCTGGCGTCCCGAGGCCCAGACGGTCGCCGTCGGCAAGGATGCGAACGTGACCGTCAACCTGTTCACGCAGGAACTGCCGGGCCACCTGCTGCTGACCAGCAACCCGTCCGGCGCGGCGATCCGCATCCTCGGCCGGATGTATGGGCAGTCGCCGCTGGACGTGAACCTCAACGCGGGCACCTACGAGGTCTCGGTGGCCCTGCCCGGCTATGCCACCAAGATTCTGCCCGTCACCCTGGCGCATGGCGAGACGCGCACCGTCAGCGTTGATCTGGCAGGGGTGTCGGCGCCGGCCGCGCCTGCACCCCGGTTCCTGCCGTCCCCGTTCGACCGCGGCGTGGTGACCGCCGCCACCCCGCTGCAGGCGGCTCCGGCCCCGAACGCGGAAACGCTGGCGACGCTGCCGGCGGCATCGGAGGTCCAGGTGCTGGGGCAGGTGGTGGCGGACGAGACCTGGCTGCAGGTCCGTGCCAACGGCCGGCAGGGCTTCGTGCGGGGAACCGGCGCGGTGGAGCCTTGGGACGCCTGGGCGCAACGCAATGCAGCCGCCGGGGCTGTGGACTTCGTGACGTCCAACTTGCGGGTGGTGGTGGCCTCCAACGCCTATCCGCTTTCTGGCGTGCAGATGCCAGACCGCGGCTTCTCCGGGGCGGGGCTGGCCCGGGTGACGGCGCGCCTGGACGAGATGATGAAGGGGGTGCAGGTGCGGTGCGTCCCGCGCGATGCCGCAAGCTTCCAGTGCAAGACGCAGGAGGGGCGGGACGTTGCCGAGCTGTACGTGCTCAACGGCGCTGCCGTGGTGGGCAATGGGGCGCCGGCCTACTACGCCGACGCGCAACGGACCGCCCGCGAGAAGCAGCGGGGACTGTGGTCCGAGTAGCCGTCAGGGGCCGGTTCCATGGGTGGCGACCGACGCGGGCGTTGTGAAGAAGCGGTCGCAGGTGGCGTGAGGACGTTGCCTGTAAGGCTTCATCTGGTTCCGGGGTGGCGGACCTGAACTTGGCAGCAGCTTCGAGGGGCGCTCGAACACGAGCAGGTTGGCACGGGTATTGCTGCGCAGTGCAGGCTGCCGTTCCATCCCCAACCGGAGGCGCTTCGTTCATGCCGGACTTGTTCAGCCCCTACACGCTCAAAGGCGTGACTCTGCGCAACCGCACCGTAATGTCGCCGATGACCATGTACAATTCGGTCGATGGCAAGCTGGACGACTACCATGTGAGCTACCTCGGGGCCCGTGCGGCCGGCGGCTTCGCGCTGGTGTTCGGAGAGCAGATGGCCATCACCCCCGACGGCCGGACCACGACGTCCTGTGCCGGCATCTGGAACGACGAGCAGATCGAGGGCCATGCCCGGGTCGCGGCGATCATCGAGCGGATGGGCGCTGTGCCTGCCATCCAGCTCGGCCACACCGGCCGCAAAGGCAGCGAACTGCCGCCCCACCGCGGCACCAACTCCGAAGGCACCTGGAAGCAGCTCCCGCCGGACCACCCGGACGGCTGGACCTGCGTCGCGCCGTCCGCCATCCCTTATGGCGGCGGCGGCCACATCTACCCGGTCGATGAACTGACCGTCGAGCAGATCAAGCGCCTGCACCAGGCCTATGCCGACGCAGCCGTGCGCGCGCTCGCCGCCGGTTACAAGTGGCTTGAGATGCACTACGCGCACGGCTACCTGGGCGCGAGTTTCTTTTCGCCGCTCGCCAACCAGCGCACCGACCAGTATGGCGGCAGCGTGGCGAACCGGGCCCGCTTTCATCTTGAGGCGCTGGACGCCGTGCGGGCCGTGTGGCCGGAGCGGTATCCGCTGACGATGCGGCTCGGCTCGGACGACCTGCATCCGGACGGGACGCAGTTCGAAGACTCCGTCGCCGCCATCGCCATGATGAAGCAGCACGGGCTTGACCTCGCCGACCTGTCGCTCGGCTTCAACACCGACGAGATGGTCGATCCGCCTCTGAACGACGTCGGCTTCATGGTCGAGCGGGCACACCGGGTGCGCACCGAGGTTGGCATCCCCGTCGCGACGAGCTGGAACCTCGGCGTGCCGCAGAATGCCGACCGGGTCATCCGCGAAGAACTCATCGACCTGGTGATGCTGGGCCGGCCGGCGTTGGCCAACCCGCACTGGCCGGTTTGGGCGGCACGCGAGCTTGGTCACGCTTCGCCGTTCTCCCTGGTGCAGCAGGACTGGCGCTGGTGGCTGGAAAACTTCCGCGGCCATGCTCCCAGCATCGGCTGGCCCGAGGTACGGGAGGGGTCGCCGTCGTCCGGTTTGCAAGACCAGGTGAAGGAGCGCAGCGCCGTTTCGGCGTAGGTGCCGGGCACGGCTTGACGCTCGGCGCCCCGGCAGCCGACGGTCCACGCCCGGCTACCCGGGTGGACCAGGCAGCGCCGGCCCGTGGCGTGCACTGAAGGGGTGGCAACTCTGCGGCCGTTTTGGATGCATGGTCTCCCTGCGCCAGGATGCCGCAGCCAGAGGTTGAAACCCGCCCGCCGCCGAGCAGCGCGGTCGGGCGCTGGCCAGCACGGATTGCCTACCTGTTCGGCAATTCCCCGTTCTATCGCGGCAAGCTGCGCGCCGCTGAAGCGACGGGACGCCGCTGGGATCGACGGGACAGGGTGTTGCATCCCGCAAGCCGCCTGTGCTCAAGGCTTGATGCCCCATATGAGGGAGAAGGCGAGATGGATGTTCTCCACACCGCGACGGCAACGGCGACCGGGGGATGGCAAGGCCGTGTCCGTTCGCCGGACGGCGTCCTCGACCTCGCGCTTGCGCTGCCGAAGGAGCTTGGGGGCATGGGCGGCGCGGCGACGAACCCGGAGCAGCTCTTTGCGGCCGGCTACGCCGCCTGCTTCGAGAACGCCCTGCTGCGTGTCGCGCGGGAGCGCAAGGCCCCGATCCGAGAGTCCTCCGTCACCGCCCGCGTCGGCATTGGCCGGGAGGAAAGCGGCTATTTCCGGCTCACGGTCGTACTTGAGGTGTCGGTCCCCGGCCGCGACAGGGCGGAGGTGGAGGAGATGGTCCGCACCGCCCACGAGGAGGTGTGCCCTTATTCCCGGGCGACCCGCGGCAACATCGAGGTGGAAGCCAAGGTCGTCTGACCCGGCCGCCGCACGCCGCCGTGCCGCGCATAGGCAGCGTGGCCGGATCGTCCGCGGCCGGGTCAAGCGACCCAGGCCAACACCCCGGAACCCGATCGAAGCCAACCGCCGATCCGGTGGCCAGCAAAGCCCTGCACCGCTGCCGCTCCCAAAATCACGCCGCATCCACGGACGCTATCCGCGCCGCGGCCAGGGACTCGGCATGACCAGGGTCCTGCCGCCGGACGCCAGCCAGCCGCGCACGTCCGCCGCGGTGCCGGCGGGGCCTGACCCGCCAGCGCCGTCCCAGATGGCAAGCTGCCAGCACGGTGCCGAGCGCCCGCCGGCCGCCAGGCGCACCAGCTCCATTGCCCAGCGCGACGCCGCGGCGTAGTCGCCGTCACCGCGGAACCCGCTGCCCAGCACATGCAGCTCCACGCGGGCGAGGCACGCCTCGAACCGTGGGACCCAGGCTTCGCCGCCGGGGCGGACGGAGCGCGCGGCATAGAGCGCGGGCGGGAAGGGCAGCACCGCCGTCACCGCCGCGCCCTGGGCCAGCAGCGCCTCGGCCACCGCGATGTCCGCCCCGGCCGCAAGCCCGCCGAAGCCGTGCCCCACGGGGCGCAGCACCTCCGCCAGCCCGGCCCGCAGCGCCGCCTCGTCTGCCGCCGCCCCGGGGATCAGGCCGCAGAAATGGATGACGGCCGGCGTCATGCGTCCAACAGCGCCCGCAAGGCCGCATCGTCGCAGATCGTGAGCTGCGCGCGCTCGGCGTCGTAGTGCACGATCCCCGCGGCCCGCCAGCCGTTCAGCACCGTGATGATGCTGCGGGTCGTGGTCCCCAGCAGGTCCGCCAGGTCCCCCTGCCGCAAGCGGCTGCGCAGCATCGTGCCCGCTTCCGTCCGGCGCCCGTGCAGGGAGGCGAGGTACAGGACCTGCCGCCCCAGGCGCACCTCCACCGTCTCGAACGTCGCGTCCTGGAACAGGGCGAAGGTGCGCCGCAGCCGCCGCGACATCAGCCGGGCCAGGTTGATCCCCAGCAGCGGCGTCTCGCCCAGCACCGCCAGGAAGGCGACGGCGCCGATCCGCACCAGCCGCACCCGGCCCTCCGCCGTCGCCGTCGCCGTGCGGGCGCCGCCGTCGATCACGCCGATCTCGCCGAAGATGTCGCCTTGGGCGAACACCTCCACCATCAGCTTCTTGCTGCGCCGGTCCACGGCGCCCATACGCACCGTGCCCTCGCCGCCGGTGATGGCGTACAGCGCATCAGCCGGGTCGTCCTGGGCGAAGACCTCGTCGCCGTTGTGTACCTCGAAGGGTGCGGCGCCCGCGTCCAGCCGCCGCAGCGCCTCGTCCGGCAGGCCGGCGAACACCGGGATGCGGGCGAGCAGGCTCATGCCCGGCGGCCCGGGCGCCGGGTCATGCGCGCCCCGTCATGCGCGTCTCTGGCACCACAGCGTCCGGGCGGCCATCAGGCGCCGCCCGGCGACAGCAGGCTCAGCACCAGCCGCGCCTCGTGGGCGGCCAGCCCGGGATGCACCGACAGGACCCGGGCCACCATGCCGCTGACGTGGGGGCAGGCGAAGCTGGTGCCGGTGAACAGCTGCGTGCCGCCGCCGGGCGCGGGCGCCTCCACGTAGATGCCGCGGGCCGACAGCTCGATGGCATTCCCGCGCTCGTAGCGCAGCGCCGTCGCCTCCTCGAACGCCTCCATGTTCACCGACAGCACCGACGAGAACTGCGCCGGGTAGGCGGTGCGGCCCTGGTTGTTCGCCGCCGCCACGATGATGCGCCCCTCATAGAAGGCCCGGTCGGCCAGCGCGCCCAGCCGCGGCATGATCCGCGCGTCGGTGGTGCCGAGGCTCATGTTGATCACGTCGTAACCCTGGTCCAGCGCGAAGGTCAGCCCGGCCACGAGCTGGTCCGCCGTGCCGCGGGAGTCGTTGCCGATCACCTTCACGCTGTAGATCTCGGCCTCCGGCGCCAGTTGCAGCACGATGCCGGCGCAGGCGGTGCCGTGGCCGATGCCGTCGATGGGTCGGGCCTGCACGCAGGTCGGGCCGTTGCGGCCGGCCACGACGTCGAACTGCGCGCGCAGCCTGTCCACGAACGCGGGGTGCCCGCCGTCAACGCCGCTGTCCAGCACCGCCACCTTCACGCCCGCCCCGCGTCCGGTGCGCAGCGCCTCGCGCAGGCGTTCGACATCAACCAGGTGGCGCATGGCGGAGGGATCGCCCCGTGCCATGGCCTACCCGCCCCGGTTCTGCAGCAGGGAGCCGACCAGGTCGTGCACGATCCGCTGCTCCGGCCCCGTCAGGGCCGCCATGTCGGCGGCCAGCCCCGGGCCGGGTCCGTCGGCCCCGTCCGTCGCGCTGTCGTCCGCCAGGCTGGCCAGCACGGCAACCGGGTGGGCCATGTCCAGCGCCAGCGCCGCGGCGCGGCGCAGCTCCGGCACGTCGAACGGGCGCGGCGCGGCGCCGGGCGGCCGGTTCACCAGGGTCAGCACGCCCACCACGGCCTGGCCGTGGATGGGGATGGCGGCGAACTCGCGGGTCCGCACGCCCAGGTGCTCGTCCACCACCTTGTTGTGCGCCTCCTGCCCGGCCGCGTCGGCGAAGGCGATGGTCTGCCCGGTGCGAAACGCCAGCCCGGTGAAGCTGGCGTTGACCGGCACGGCCGGGGCGCCCGCGGCCAGCAGGGCGGGGTTGCTGGATGCGAAGAACCACAGCTCGCCCTCGCCGCGGGGCAGCAGGACGGAGGTTTCCGCGGCGCCAACCGCGCCGCACAGCGCCGCCAGGCTGCGCCCCAGTTCCTCCCGGCCCGCATCGAACAGGCGCTGCGCGACGGCGTTCACCGGGGTGCCTGCCAGGATGGGCCGGCCCCGGACATCAGGGCCATGATCTGCTGCGCCTTGTGCATGTCGTCCACCTCCTTGCGCCAATGCCGCCATGCCGGCGAGGCGTCCGGCGCATCCACGGGACCAGCGAGGGGCGCACCGGCGACGGGCAGGGCGGGGTGTGGATCGTGCGGCGCCGCCAGCCCAGGCAGGGTTCCAGACGCCGTGCCGGACAGGAGCCCGGCGGCCCGGCTGAGGTCGCGCCCGATCGTTTCCAACGGAAAAAGCTGCCGGTCGCGCCGTAGCACGACCGTCCCGGGCGCCAGATGCCCGGCCAGGACGGCCAGCGCGTCCCAGGCGGCCGGGTCGTCGCTGGACACCGACAGGGCCGTGATGGGCACGCCTGCCAGCCGTCGCGCGGCGTCGTGCGGTTCGGCGCCGGCCAAGTCCGCCGTGTCGAGCACGAACCCGGCGCCGCCATGCGCCGCAACGAGGGCGAGGAAACCCACCGCGTCCATTCCGGCTGCGTCCATCCCGGCCGGGGCGGCGGCCCCCCGCGGCAGGCAGAGCCGCACCGGGACGCCAAGCGCCTCGCACGCCGCCGCCTGCCGCACGGCAGCGCAGCGCGCGGCCGCCGGCGTGAGCGCAGCCGCGTGCAGCGGCCCGCCTGCAGCCCGGACCCCGACCGCCTCCGTGTAGGGCGCATGCGGCGCCAGGGCCAGCAACCCGCGGATGCGGCGGACGGTGTGGGGCGGGAACGCGGGCGCCCCACTCGGCGGCACCGCGCCGAGCGACAGCGCACTGCCGCGCCATGTGCACCGCACGGCCCCGGTCACCTCCCGCAGCCGCCGGTGCCCGGGGTCGAGCAGCCCCGACCGCGCCTCGTCCAAGTAGAGGTCCATCGGCAACTCGATGAAGTCGAACAGCGCGCGGCTGCCGAGCAGGTAGTCATGCAGGAAGGGGTGGTAGGCGACCCCCACCCCCTCCGTAGGGCTGCGGTGACCCAGCGTTTCCATGGCCGCGGCGCCCCCGTCCGCTTACCAGTTGCGCCAGTAGTTGGGCCAGTAGTTGCCCCACGGGCGGTAGAACGTGATGTTGCGCCACCACCAGTACGGGTTCACCTCCCCGTCGCCGCCCTGCGCCGGGTCCCCCTGCGCGGGGTCTCCCTGGGCCTGCATCTGCTGCCCCGGCGGCGGCTGCCCCTGCATCCTCTGCGCGTTGGGCGGCGCGTAGCCATAGGCCGGCGCCTGCGGGGAGCCGTAGATCTGGACCAGCACGGACGGCCCGGCGCCCGGTGCGCCCCCTGGCGCGCGATCCTGCATGGGCGGCTGCATCGGTTCCTGCATCGGCCCGGGTGCGCCCTGGCCACCACCCTGGGGACCACCCTGGGGAGCAGGCGCGCCCATCTTCTCCAGCAGCTCCTTCACCCTCTCGCGCGGCACCTCGAACTGCGACGCCTGGTCGTCCGGGATGTCGTAGAACTTGCCGTCCATGGACTGCACTACCGGCATGGGCTTCCTCCTCTGCGGGGTCCTGTGGGTTGCTGTTTGCCTCGAAAGGCAGCCGGACCCTGCCCCAACGCCCCGTTAATGTCAGTGAAATCTTTCATACCCACGGCGTACCACCGCCGCTACGTTACATGCCAGATAGAAGAACCACCCCCTCCAGCGGCAGGGACAACAGCCAAAGCCATGATGAACCAAGCACCCCACTCCGGCGCGGCCGATCTATGCAGCCGGCCGCTTCACGAAGCTGTCACCCTGCCGCAAAAGCCGCGCATCAACCTCCTGGTTGTTCAACCGACACCGTTCTGCAACATAAACTGTAGTTACTGCTACCTTCCGTCCCGCTCGGTGCGCGACACGGTGTCCGACGCCACCCTGCACGCGCTGTTTGCGGAAACCTTTGCGTCCGGCTGGGTCGGCCGCGACCTGGACATCGTGTGGCACGCGGGCGAGCCGACGGTGCTGCCGGTCGCGTTCTATCGCCGTGCGATGGCGGTCATGGACCGGTACCGGCCGGCCGGCATCGCTGTCACCCACCACTTCCAGACCAACGCGACCCTGCTGAACGACGACTGGTGCGACCTGCTGCGCGAGCCGGACATGCGGATGGGCGTCAGCATCGACGGCCCGCAACGGCTGAACGACGCCAAGCGGCTGGGCCGCGCCGGGCAGAGCACCTTCGCGCGGGCGCTGGCCGGCATCCGACGGCTGCGGACGGCGGGCATCCCGTTCCACGCCATCACTGTGCTGTCGGACGGCAGCCTGGGCGCCGCGCGGGAGCTGCACGACTTCTATGCCGCCGAGGGGATCGCGCACGTCGGCTTCAACGTCGAGGAGACGGAGGGCGGCCATGTCTCCGGCCTGCAGCCCGGGCAGGCCACGCGCGACCGCTACAAGGCGTTCCTCGCCGAGTTCTGGGCCATCGCCGCGCAGGCGGGCGCCGTCCGGTCCATCCGCGAGATCAACCAGATGTTCGGCGCGGTGTACAGCCCGCCATGGCCCGGTCCCGGCCCCGCGCCCGGCATGGGCCGCAATATGCTGACCGACCCGTTCTCCGTCCTGAGCATGGACCACCGCGGCAACCTGTCCACCTACTCGCCGGAGCTGCTGGGCCAGACGGACGCCCGCTACGGCGACTTCATCATCGGCAACGTCCACGCCGGCGGGTTCGCCGACCTGCTGCGCAGCCCGGTGCTGGCCCGGATGCAGCGGGACATCCAGGCCGGCGTCGCGATGTGCCGGGCGCAGTGCCCGTACCTCCGCGTGTGCGGCGGGGGCGAGCCGGTCAACAAGCTGGCGGAGAACGGCACTTTTGCCAGCACGGCCACCAACTACTGCCGCATGACCCGTATGGCGGTCGCCGACCTGCTGCTGGCTGGCCCCCTTGCCGCCTAGCCCGGCGGCGGTTTCCTCGCCGCCCAATGCAACGGCGGCCCGCTTGCCGTCCAATCCGATAGCGGCCTCCTCGCCGCGCAACCCGGCGGCGGCGCTTCCGCTGCACGAATGGCTGCGCGTGTTCGCGCCGCCCTATCGCGGCATGTTGGCGCTGCTGCTCGGGCTGAACGCCCTGTCGGCCATCGCGGTGTTCGTCGAGCTGCAAGTGCTGCGCTCGCTGACCGTCGTGCTCAGCCGCGGCGCGACGCCGGTGGACGGCCAATGCAGCTTCGCCGGCTGGGCCGGGGCCGGCTTCCCGATCGAGCCGCAGCCCTGCGGCGCAAGCCTGCCCGTGTTCCTGCTCGCCACCTACGCCGTCACGGTCGCCGCGCAATCGGCGGTGGACTTCGCAGGGCTTGCGGCCAACAACCGCCTGGTCCAGCGCGCCCGCCGCGACGTGGAGCGCGAGCTGCTGCGGAACCTGCTGCGGCAGGACGACGCCTTCTACCTGCGGCGGGCGCCGTCCGAGATCATCAGCCGCCTCGGCGGAGACCTGGCGCGCGTCGGCGGGCGGCGGCAGATCGTGGTGCAGGCCGTCTCGACCGCGCTGTCGGTGGTCGCCGTGACCTGGGTGCTGGTGGCGCAGAGCTGGCTGGCCGCGGCGGTCGGCGTCGCCATCTCCCTGTTGGGCCTGGCCGCCGCGGCGCCCATCCTGCGCCGGCAACGCGACCTGGACAGCCGCATGGTGCAGGGCGACGAGGCGGTGAAGGCCGGGTTCGAGGACACGCTGCAAGGGGTTGCGGAGATCCAGGTGTCGGGGCTGCTGCGCGGCGTGCTGAGCCGGTTCGGCCGCCTGCAGGCGGTGCGCGACCGGGTGGCGCTGGAGAACGCCGACGTGAACAGCGCCATGTCGGTGGGGCAGAAGCTGACCTTCGCCTTCGGCTTCGCCGCCGCCTTGTCGCTGGTGGTGTTCACCGACCTGTTCAGGGGCGCTGGCGGCCCGGATGGGGGCAGCGCCACCGCCGGGCTGATCGTGGTGCTGATCTCCACCCTGCCGCAACTGTATTACAAGTTCGGCGACCTGACGCAGCTTTTCGGCCAGTTCCAGGTTGCGGACGTGTCGGCCGAGCGGCTGCGGCAGTACGAGGCGCCGCCCGACGCGCCGGCCGCGCCGCGGGCCGGGGACGCGGTGGTGCTGGACGGGGTGCGCTACCGCTTTGCCGGCAGCCATGCGGTGCAGGGCGGCCCGGTGGGCCTGAACCTCGTGGTCCCGCCCTGTGGCCTGTTTGGCGTGGTGGGGCCTGCCGGGGCGGGGAAATCGACGCTGGTGCGGATCATGCTCGGGCGGCAGCGCCCGCTGGAGGGCACCGTTACCCACCCGGCGTCGCCCGGGCCTGACGCCACCTTCGTTTACCTGCCGCAGCGTCCCATCATGTTTGACGCCCCGTTGCGCGACAACCTGTTCGGCGCGGGAATGCCGCCCGACCCGGCGGCGCTCGCGGCGGTTGGCGAGCGGCTGGGCGGCTTGGGCCTGCTGGACCTGGTTCGGCAGAAGGGTCTAGACGCTGTGCCGGACCCCGCAGCGGTCTCGGGCCTCGACCTGCGGGCGGTGCGCGCCGGGTTCCGGGACGCGACCGAGGCTGCGCTGGGCACGCGGCTGCACGCGCTGGCGCCGGGCCATGGAACGCCGCGGCAGATGCTGGTCGAGGGCCAGCTCGGCTGCGCGGCGGACGGGGAGGCGGTCGCCCGGCGGCTGACCTCGGCGCACAGCCGCGAGGCCGTGCGGGCGCTGGCCGCCACCCCGTTCGGGCGCGAGATGGCGGCGCTGGCCGCCGCGCTGGTGCGGCAAACCGCGCCGCTGCTGTCGGAGGCCGGCAGCCCCGGCGACTACAACCGCATCGCCGCGGCGAAGATCGAGGAGGGCACCTGGCAGCTCCGCATGGCGGCGCTCGATGCGCTGTCCTCGCCTGCGCCGCCGCTGCCCGGCGCGATGGCGCCGCTGCTGGTCGCGGTCGCCCTGTCGGCCCGCATCGAGGAGCTGGAAGGTGCCGCCCTGCCGGTGCCCGGCGCCGACGTGCAGGGGCCGCTCGGGGCGGTCGTCGCCGGCATCAGCCACCCATTCGAGGCGGACCGGCTGAACCCCCTGCTCACCTGGCGCGAGAACCTGCTGTTCGCCGCGCCCGACCCCAGCAACGTCCGCCGGCTGGAGCAGGTGGACCGGCTGGTGCTGGAGCACCTGCGCGGGTCGCCCGTGGATACGGCCGTGCTGGAGGCGGGGCTGGACTACCCGGTGGGCCGGGGCGGCGGCCGGCTGTCGGGCGGGCAGCAGCAGCTTGTTGCGCTGGGCCGCGCGCTGCTCAGCCCGGCGCCGTTCCTGGTGCTCGACGAGCCGTCATCCGCCTTCCACCCCAGGCTGCGGGCCGAGCTGGTGCGCGTGCTGCAGGCCGAGGCCCGCACGCGGTCGGTCGTTGTGGTGACCCACGACATGGACCTGGCGCGCGGCTGCGCCCGCTTGGTGTTCGTGCGCGACGGCGCCATCGCCGCCGATGCGTCCTGGGCCGACCTGGCCCATAACCCGGAGTTCAAAGAGTGGCTGCAGCACGGCACGGCGGCCTGATGGGCGCCCCGGCATGACGCTGGAACAGCGCTGTGACGCGCTCGCGGCCGTGCCGGAGCTGGCTGCCATCCCGGCGCGGTCCCGCGCGGCGCTGGCGGCGGGCATGAGGCAGGAACGCTATGCGGCGGGCGAGACGGTCGTCGAGCTTGGCGAGCGTGCGGACCGCGTGTTCGTGCTGTGCGACGGCATGCTGGAGGTGACGCAGGACGGCCGGGCCGGGCCGCTGCGCCGGCTTGGGGGCGGGGCGCTGCTGGGCGAGCTGGCCTTCTTCGCCAGGGGCGTGCGGACCGCCACCGTGCGCGCAGTCGAGCCGTCCGTGCTGCTGTCGCTGCCGTATGAGAACTTTCGCGCCTTTCTGCTGCGGCACCCCGAAAGCCTGCTTGCCCTGACGGGACGGACCGTCGCGGCGCTGCGCGAGGCCGAGGAGGCCCTGGCCGGCCGGGGCAGCCTTGGTGGCTGAGCCGGTGCCGGCCCTTCTGCTCCGTCGCGGGGCGCCGCCCGACGCTGCGCAACTGGGGCGGCGCATGGCTGCGCTATATCGCGTGTGGGTTGGCCGGGGTGGGGTGGACCTCGCGGGGCTGGCAACATGCCTGCTCGAACCGCTCGGCCTCGGCCCGGACCCGCTTGCGGCGACCTGCCACGCCCTGGCGGCGGCGGTGACGCGCTGGGGCGGGCTGCCCTACCACTCGGCGCTGCACCATGCGGAGGTCGCGACCAATGCGGCCGTGCTCGCCGATCTGGCCGCCTGGTCCGGCCAACCGCGTCCTGCACGGCGCCGCGCCCTGCTGCTCGCGGCCTGCCTGGGCCACGACTACCTGTACCGGCCCGGCGGCGCGCGGTTCGCGGCCGAGGCCGCGTCGGCGGATGCGGTTGCCAGGCGCTGCGGCTGCGGAGGGGCCGACCGCGACGACCTGCGCCGGTTGATCCTCTTGACCGAGCCAGGCTGCCGCCACGGGCTGTCCGGCGGCGCGTTGGTGCCCTGCCTGCCCTCATTGGACCCGGTCTCGCCGGACCTGGCCTCCCTGGCCGCAACCTTGTCCGACGCCGACCTGCTGTCCACTGCCGGCCTGACGTGGCGGTGGAGCCGGATGCAGCAGGGGCGTCTTGGGCGGGAACTCGGGCGGACCCTGACGCCAGCGGAAAACCTGGCATTCCTGGAGGGGATCGTCGGGCCTGGCTTCCTCAGCCCCGGCGGCCGGGCCTTCGACCCGAACCTGCGCCGCATCACGGCGGCCTGCCGGGCACAGGCCGGGGCATGACGGCTGGGGCATGACGGCTGGCACGCCCGTCCGGGAGTTGGCTGCCTGGCACGCCACCGTCACCGCAGCCCGGCGCCGGGGAGAGCACCTGGATGCCATCGACCTGGCCCGGCAAGGGCTGGACGAACACCCGGGCGACCTGCGGCTGGAGTACGACAAGACGCTGGCCTACGCCCGCGCTGGCGCGACGGGCGAGGCGGAGGCCAGCCTGCAGGCGCTGCGGGAGGCGGGCGCGCTGGACGCCGCCGCCGACCCCGCGCTGCGGACCGACCTGCAGGCCCTGGCGGCCCGGCTGCTGAAGGACCGCGCCTACGCTGCCCCGCCCGGCGAGACCGCCCGCCTCGCGCACGAGGCCGCCGTGGCCTATGAGGCGGTGTTCCGCGCCACCGGCGACTACTTCCCTGCCATCAACGCGGCGACGCTGCACCGCATCGCGGGCGACGGGGAGCGGAGCGCGGCGCTGGCGCGCGCTGCCCGCGATGGCGCCCTGGCCGCCGCACCGGGCTACTGGCCGGCTGCCACGGCCGCCGAGGCGGCCGTGCTGCTTGGCGACGCTCCCGCCGCGCTGGACGCCCTGCGCGCGGGCGTGGCCGGCGGCGTCCACCTGGACGAGCTTGCCTCGACCCGACGCCAACTGGAATGGCTGTCCGGGCACGGCGTCGGCGACCCCGGCATCCTGGCCGCCCTGCCGTCCCCCGCCGTCGTGTGCTGGGAAGCGGGGCACGGCGACGCTGCGGCATTCCACGGCCAGGTCGAGGGTCAGGTCCAAGCCCTGGTCCGGGCGCGGCCGGGCGGCGGGCTTCCCGTGCTGGCTTACGGCGCGATCCTCGGGCCAGCCGACATCGCCGCCGCCGAGGCGTTCATCGCCGCGGGCGCCCAGACCAGCCTGGTCGCCGCCTGCGCCGCGCCGGCCTGCGTGGAGGCGGTCGCGCGCCGGCATGGCCCTGGCTGGGCCGGGCGGCTGCAAGCCATCCTGGCAGGGGCCGCCGGCGTGTCCGAGGTGACGCTGGAAGGCGATGCCGCCGAGCCGACGGTGGCCGCCATGGCCCGGCAGCAGGCCCGTGGCCTGGCCGCCATGCGCGCCGCCGCCCTGGTGACGGCGCCGCTCACGATGCGCCTGGGCGTAGGGCAGGCGCCCGATGGCAGCCCCCTGCCGCCGGGCCTGCGGGACCGCGTTGCCCGCGCCTTCGTGTTCGGCGATGTCAAGGGCTTCAGCACCATCCCGGAGGCGGCGCACCACCCCTTCCTTGACCATGTGATCGGCGGGTTCGCGGACGTGCTCGCCACGCTGGGCGGCGCCGTCGAGTACACGGAGACCGCCGGCGACGGCATCTTCGTCGTGCTGAGCGGGATCGCCCCCGCCCTGCGCTGCTGCGACGGGCTGCAGCGCGTGATGACGCCGGAGCGGGTGGCCGCCGCCGGGCTGCCGCCGACGCTCGCGCTGCGGCTGGGCGCCCATGTCGGCCCTGCCGCCCGCGGGCTGGACCGCGTGACGGGGCGCCACAAGTTCATCGGCAAGGAAGTCATCCGCACGGCGCGGATCGAGGCGGTGACGCCCGTCGGCCAGACCTACGTCACGGAGCAGTTCGCCGCCGCCCTGTATGCGTTGTCGCCGGTCGGCCATGCCTGCGAGTACGTGGGGTGGCAGGCGATGGCCAAGAGCTTCGGCCGCTGCCGGATGTACTCGCTCCGTCCGACGCCGCAAATCCTGGCGCTGCTGCACGGATGACGCGCGATGCCGGCGAGATGTCGTGAAACGCTTCGTTGGCATCCGGCCCGCGTGGTGGGACATCAGGGCCGGCAACCAAGGAGGGATGGGGACTGATGCGCAAGGCGATGCTAGCGGGATTAACTTGGCTCCTGACCGGCACGGCGGCGCTGGCCGTCCCGTTGGAGGGCACGTGGACCGGGGTTTACACCTGCGCCCAGGGCGCCACCCCGGTGGAGCTTTACGTGCAGGGCACCCCCACGGGCCGGCTGGACGGCCGGTTCCACTTCGGCGACGGCAGCCCCGGCCGGCCGGAGGGATGCTTCGCCATGCTGGCGGCGCCTGACCCGGGCAACCTGCGCTTCTCGGCCACGCACTGGTTCGTGCGGCCGTTCGGCTATGTCTCCGTGAACCTGGCCGGCTCCGTCAATGGTCCCGTCTATTCGGGCGCCGTGTTCGGCCCGGGCTGCACAGGGTTCCAGATGGTGTGGCACCCCCCGGCCCCGCTGCCCTACGCCTGCCGCTGACGCAGCCCCTCAGCGCGGGGTATCGAGGCCCGCGAGCCGCTGGTCGAAGCCGGCGAGGGTGCCGGACAGCGCCGGGTCGCCGGGCTGCTTCTCCAGCAGGCGGGCGGTCACGTCGCGCCCGCGCAGCAGGAAGGTCCGTGCCTCCCGCTGCTCGCCCAGGCGGCCCGCAAGTTCGCCGGCCGCGGCCAGGGTCGCCGCAAGCTCGTTCTGCTGCGCGGCGCTGTTGGGCAGGAGGTCGGCGAGCTTCTGCCGGCCCGCCAGCGCCGCGGCGTAGCTGGCGAAGGCTGCCGTCAGGTCGCCCTGCGCCTCCTGCACCTGGCCGAGCCGCTCCATGATGCCAGCCGTTTCGTGCTGGAGGAGCAAGTTGGAAGGCTCCGCCGCAGCCCGCGCCTGGTCGATCGCGAGCGCCGCGCGGAAGCCCTCCGCCGCCCCCTGGCGGTCATCGGCGGCGAACAGCAACCGGCCGATCCGGGCATGCATGTCGGCCTGCTCGGGCGGGCGCAGCACGGCGGCCGCGTCCGGGCCGTCCGCCGCCGCCAGCGCCGCACGGTAGCTAGCCAGGGCCGCGTCAGGCTCTGCCGCGGCTTCCTGGGCGCTGCCGACGAAGACATGGGCGATGGCCAGGCCGCGCCGGAACCCTGGGTTGCCGGGCGCACGCGCGACCGCGCCCGTGCCCGCCTCCAGCATCCCCTGCAGGCTCGCCAGCGCCGCGGCGGTGTCGCCCTGCCTCTGCTGGATGGTGCCGATGGCGCCAAGGGCCAGGGCCACGTCGTTCCAGTTGGAGGCCAAGCCGGGGTCCCGGTCCGCCCGCCGCTGGGCGATGGCCAGCGCGGACTGGTGGTCGGCCAACGCCTCGGTCAACCGGCCCATCGCCTGGTGGACCCTTGCAAGCTGGAAGTACCCGATCCGCAGGTCGTTCTGCCAGCGGTCGTTGTCCCGGTCCGACTGCGCGAGGCGCTGCCGGATGGCGAGCGACGCCTTGAAGCTCGCCTCGGCCGCCGCGAGGTCGCCATTGGCCTGCTGCACGTCGCCGGTCTTGCCATAGTCCAGCGCCAGGTCGCGCTGCCAGCTGGTGTTGCTGGGGTCGGACCGGACCAGCCGCTCCAGGGTTGCGGTGGCCAGCGCGTAGTTGGCCACCGCGGCCACCCGGTCACCGCCGTCCGACTGGGCGTCACCCAGGCTGGTCTGCCCAATAGCCTGGTCGAGCAGCAGCTTCGTGTCGCCGGGGTCCGCCTCCGACAGCCGGGTGGCGATGGCAAGGGACGCGGCCTGGCTGGCCACGGCGCCCTTGAGATCGCCGAGGCTCTGCTGCACCAACCCCATCTTGTGCTGCGCGACGGACAGCTCGCGGTGCCGGTCGGCGATGTCCGACCCGGCTGCAAGCTCCTTGGCGATCTCAAGGGAGGCCGCGTAGTGCGGCAGCGCAGCGGCGCTGTCGCCCCCGAAGCGGTAGGCGTCGCCGATCACGTCCTCGGATGCGGCAATGTCCCGCTTGGCCCTGCGGTCCCCAGGGTGCAGCCTGGCGATCCCCTGCCGCAGGGCCAGCGCCGTCTGGTAGCTCGCCAAGGCCGCGGCCGGGTCGCCCTGGGCCTGCTGCGCCTCGCCGATATAGACGTACGACACCGCGTAGTCGTGGTGAACGTCGATCGGCCCGTCCAGCATGTCGTGCAGGATGCCGTTGGCCCTCTGCGCCGTGGCGAGCGCGCCGCCGGTGTCCCCCAGCGTTTCCAGCGTCAGCGCGGTGTGCAGCAGCGCGTCGGCCTGGCTGATCCGCAGCTCCGGCGTCGCCTCGCCCGAGGCCAGAAGCTGGTCCTGCAGCGCGCGGGCGCGGTCGAGGATGTCCTTCACGGTCCGCGCCGGCACGCCGACCGAGTGGTCGAACTTCTGCGCCAGGTCGGACACCAGGCCGTTGGCGGTATCCGTCGCCAGGGCCAGGCTGCGTTGCGCGCGGTCGCGCTGCTGCCCGGCCTCGCGCCACTGCCAGCCGGCCAGCGCCGCCAGCACGAGGGTCGCGGCCAAGCCCACCATGGTCCGGCGGGCGGTGCGGCGGTTGGCGGCGGCCAGCGCCTGGGCGTCGCGGAGCCGCCGCTCCGCCTCGGCGCGCTCGCGGTCGCGCCGGGCGGCGTCGGCGGCGGCGGCGGCGGTGATGAAGGCGCCCATGCCGTCCGGCAGGTCGGCGCCGAAGCGCGCCAGCAGGGCCTGCGCGCCGTCCAGCAGCGCGGGCGACAGGTCGAGGTGGCCTGCCTTCTCATCCGCTTCCGACCATGCCCGCACCAGCGGCGCCAGGCTGTGCCGCACGCGGATCAGCGACGCCGACTCGGCCAGGATCGCCACCGCCTCGGGCCAGATGCGCAGCAGCGCCTCGTGCACCGGGCGCACCAGGGGGCGGGCGCCGTCGCCCTCCGCCGTCAGCAGCCGATGGGCCACGAACGCGTCCACCAGCGCGGCGCGGGCCGGGCTGCCCGCCTCGAATGCCCCGCGGTCGAGGGCGGACACCACCGGAACCGGGGCGCCCGTGCGCGCATCGACCGCAACGTCGGACACCAGGCCGGCCACCAGGGCGGGCAGCTCGGCGCGGGCCGGGCCGTCGAGCGTGCGGAGCGCCTCGTTCGCGGTCCCGGTCACCGCCTCGTCCATGCCGCTGTAGTCGGCGTGGCGCAGCAGCCCGTCGCCGCGGGCGGCCTCGGCGGCGTACAGCCGGGCCAGGCTGACCTGCAGCAGCGGCAGCGCGTCGCCGCCGCGCGCATCGGCCGCCAGCCGCCCCGCCAGGTCCGGCTCGAACGCGAGCTTCGGCACGCAGGCGGCGACGGGGCGGGCGACGATGGCCTCCAGCTCGGCCGATGACGGCGGCAGCAGGTCGAGCGTGACGCCGGCCTCACGCAACTGGACCAGCGCGGCCACGCCCTGGAACGTCGCGTAGGCGTCGCTGCGCAGCGCGAGGACAGCGGTCGCAAGCCCGGTCCGCACCAGGCCCGCGAGCAGCAGCGCGAACCGGTCGGCGGCGGCGGGCGGCGCTTCGGTGAACAGCCGCTCCGCCTGGTCGATGCCCAGCGCCAGCCGGGCCGGCCGGGGCACGTCGAACCCGGCCTCCGCCTGGCGCCGGGCGGCGGCGCGGTCCAGCGCGTCGCGCAGGGGCGCCAGCGCCACGTCGGGATCGCCCGCCAACTGCCGGGCCAGCAGCTCGCGCGTGCGGAACGTGCCGGCGCGCAGGTCGGCGCCCAGCGCCGCGTCGGCGAACAGCGCGTCCGCCAGGGCCGCGAAGGGGTCGGCGCCAGGCGTCATCACCCCCATGCGCCACAGGTCCACGTCCGGGACCGTGCCCGGCAGCACCAGACGCGGCAGCAGGCCCGCGCGCAGCAGCGACGACTTGCCCGACCCGCTCGCCCCGACCAGCAGCAGGAACGGCAGCCGCCCCGGCGCCTCCGCCTCGCGCAGCCGCCCGACGGCCTGGCCAACCGCGGCGTCCCTGCCGAAGAACACCCGCCCGCGGTCAGCGCCGAAGGCGGCCAGGCCGGGGAACGGCGAGCCGTGCAGCACCCGGTCCCACACCGGGCCTTCCGCGAGGAAGCCGCGCTGCGCCAGCCATTGCCGCAGGCAATCCTCGACCTTGACGGCGAAGTCGTCGGTCGAAACGTAGGTCTGGAACGCGGCCACGAACTCGCCGGAGCGGTTGCGGAACCAGCGGTCGAAGAACGCCTTGAGCCGTTCCCACTGCGTCTCAACCTCGGCCCGGTCCGGCGCGTCCAGCTCGACCGAGGGGGCGTTGGGGTAGCGGAACACGTAAACGTCGGGCACCCGCTTGCCGGCTCGGCGCACCTCGATGGCGGACAGGATCTCGTATGCGGTGCCGCTGGGGTAGGGCTCGCCGCCGGGCAGGGTGGGGAAGGCGGGCGGCAGCGGCGTGCCGAGGCGTCCGCGGAACACCGCCACCACCACGTCGCATTCGGCCGCCTCGGGGATCTGGCCCTGGAACGTGTCGTGCGCCGAGTAGTAGCTGCGTTCCCATCGCATCGTCTCGATCCGCACCCGGCCGGCGAACTCGGCGTTCAGCCGCTCCACGACCAGGTCGATGCGCCGCCGCTCGCCGGGCACATCGCCCGGCGACGACACGAACAAACGGAGGGTCCGCTCGGTCAACGCCATCTCCAACTGTAGCGCGGCCCTTATAGCCCGTCGGGCGCCGCGGTGCTGTGATGCGTTTCATAACCGGTCTGCCGCCCCGGCGTCACGACCGGCGCTGTTGCATGGGCGACGTTGCATGGACGCTGTTGCATGAACCGGGCCGGTGGCGCAGGCCAGGCCGACGTAGAGGCTTGCCGGTTCACTCCTTACAGGCCGGCCGGCTGTATGGGTGGCTGGATGCGACGAAGGGGTCTGCGCTGGCCGGATGTGCCGGCGGGCTGGTGCGCGACCTCGCCGCGGTCCAGGTGGCGTTGTCGTTGCCCTAAAGCACTGAACCCGTGGAGGGGCAGATCAGCCGCCTGACGACGATCAAGCGAGCCATGTGCGGCCACGCCGGGTTTGGGCTGCTGCGCCAGCGCATCCTCCAAGCGGCCTCCGGCACCTTGATCGAGTCCTTGCGGGTGGCTGTGGCAACGGAGGTGACCAAGGCGGCGTAACGGCGCAGGTCCGGAAGGGGGTGTGAGGGACCGCAAGCCGGCCCGCCACGATGCTCAAGGCATGGCCGGTGCTGGCCGCCCGCCTCGTCCCACCCCCGCCTCGTTCCACCCCCGCAGCAGCCGTTGGCAACTGCCCGCATTCACGGTACCGTCAGGCATGACGCCGGCGGCCAGCGCCGCCACCTGCCGCACGGTGTCCATTGCCTGGTGCTCGGCCGCCTGCCGGGTCAGGCCGCCGATGTGCGGCGTCGCCAGCACGTCCGGCCGCTGCGCGAGTCGGGGCGAGGGCATCTGGTCCGGCGCGCGCCCCACGTCGAGGGCGGCCCCGGCCAGGCGCCCGCTGTCCAGCGCCGCCTCCAGCGCGGCCTCGTCCACCAGCTCGCCGCGGGCCAGGTTGATGAAACGGGCGCCCGGCTTCATCTGGCCGAACCGGCCGGCGTCCATCAGGTTCGCGGTCTCCGGCGTGGCGGCTGCAAGGCACACCACGAAGTCCGCCCGCGCCAGCAGCCCGTCCAAGGTCTCGGCAGCCACGCCCTCGGCCTCGATGGGCGCGTGCGGATCGTGGGCCACGACGCGCATCCCGAACGCCTGCGCCAGCGTCGCCAGGCGCCGGGCGATGCGGCCGAAGCCGATCAGGCCCAGCGTCGCCTCCGAAAGCTGCGTGCCCCTGTGCGGGACTGCCGCGGCGATGCCCCGCGCCAGGGCGATCATCATGCCGATGCCCAGCTCCGCCACCGCGTCGGTAAAGCCCGGCGTTGCCCGCGTCACCAGGACGCCCTGCGCGCTGGCGGCCGCGACATCGACCGTGCTGATGTCCATCGCGCAACGCAGGAACGCCAGCAGGTCCGGCGCGGCCTCGAACGTGGCCGCCGTGCCCGGCGTCGCCCGGTCGGCTATGACCACCTGGCAGCCAGCGGCGGCCTGCGCCAGCTCCGCGTCCCGCAGCACCCGTCCGGTGCCGTTGCGGACCACCTCGGCATGGCCCTGCAGGACAGCCAGCACGCGGTCGCCGAAGTAGAGGCCGAACGCGGCGTCCGTGTGGGTCAAGAACACCCGCATCGCGTCTAGTACCCGGCCAGGCGCGGCAGGAACGTCGTGATCTCAGGCACGAAGGCGATCAGCAGCAGGCACAGGAACAGCAGGCCCAGGTACTTCAGGATCGGCAGCACCGTCTCCTCCAGCCGCACGCCGCCGATCAGGCAGGACCCGTACAGCCCCAATCCCAGCGGCGGCGCGAACAGCCCGATGCCCATGCCGATCACCAGCACGATGCCGTAGTGCAGGGGGTCGATGCCAAGCTGCCGGGCCACGGGCATCAGCAGCGGGCCGAAGATGATCAGCGCCGCCGCCCCCTCCAGCACCGACCCCATCACCACCAGGATCAGGATGGACAGCAGCAGGAACAGCCAGCTCCCGTGCGCCGCGGACACCTGCACCAGCAGCTCGGCGATGGCGTGCGGCACCTGCTGCAAGGTCAGCACGTAGGCCAGGCCCTGCGCGGTGGACACGATGAACAGCACCATGCCGGACCGCACCGCCGCCTGGCGCATGACCGCCGCGGTCCCTCGCCACGTTGTTTCCCGGAACGCCAAGGCCCCCACCAGCAGCGCATACACTACGGCAAAGGCCGAGATCTCCGTTGCCGTGGCGAAGCCCGAGCGGTAGCCGCCGAAGATCAGCACGATCAGCCCCGCCGCCGCCACGCCGCTGCCCGCCATGCCGGCCGGGCTGCCCGCCTGCGGCCCGACCAGCGCCAGCCCCGTGCCCCGGTGCCCCAGGATGATGACCAGCGCGATCAGCGCCACCGCCATCAGCGCCGAGGGGAGAAGCCCGGCCATGAACAGCCCGCCGATCGACAGGTTGGCGACGAACCCCAGGATGATCAGGTTGACGCAGGGCGGGATCGTCTCGGCCATCACCGCCGACGCCGCCAGCAGCGCCACCGCGTCGCCGGGCTTCTGCCCGGACCGGCGCGCGGCCGGCACCAGCACCGATCCCACCGCGGCGACATCCGCCATTTTCGAGCCGGAGATGCCGGAGAACACCACCATGCTGAGTACCATCACCACGTCCAGCCCACCGCGCAGCCGCCCGACGCCGCGCTGCAGCAGGCCGATCAGGCGGACCGACATGCCGTTCGCCTCCATCAGGTAGCCGACCAGGATGAAGAACGGCACCGCCAGCAGCACGAAGTTGTCGATGCCGCGGGCCAGTTGCTGGGCGAAGAACTCGCCGGGCAGCAGGTCTCCCGCCCAAATGAAGGTCAGCGTCGCCAGCGCCAGCACGAAGGCGATCGGCACTCCCGCCGCCAGCGCCACGACGAACGCCGCGCCCATGACGGCCAGCAGGTCCGGCAGGCTGTCCGGCGCCAGCGTGGACCACGCCCACCACCCGCCGGCGATGGCGGCGAACACGGCTGCGGCCAGCAGCAGGTCGGCCGGACGGTGCCGCCGCAGGCTGTCCAGGGCGAACACGGTCATGGCCACGGCCGCCAGGCACAGCGGCGCGAAGAACGCCTCCTGCGGGACGCCCGCGCCCACGGTCTGCCCAGCAGTGTCGAGCAGCAGCACGACGCTGTTCCAAGCCAAGGCGGCGGCGACCAGCACGACCACTGCACCAACCAGCGCATCGGTGCGCCCGCGCGCACGGGCGCCCAGCCGATCCACGAAAAAGGTGACGCCCGCGTTCTCCCCCCGCGCCAGCGCCGCAGCCGCGCCGAGGAAGCTCACGGCCAGCAGCAGGGTGCGGGCCGCGTCGTCGGCCCACACCGGCGGGGCGTCGAAGAAGAAGCGGGCCAGCACGGAGAACATCACGACGGCAAGGTCGGCAGCCAGAAGGATGGCGGCCAGCGCCTCCACCACCGCCAGCAGAAGCGCCACGCCGCGCGGCCACAATCCGGGGCGGACCAGTATGGCGCTGCCAGCCGGGGTGACATCCACGGCTCAGGCGCTTTCCGTTGCGCGGATGGCGTCCAGCATGGGCTTGGCGCCCGGCGTGCGCTCGACGAAGCGGTCCCACATCGGGCGCACCCGCTCGCGGAACACGGTGCGGTCGCAGTCCGCCACGGTGACGCCCTTGCCCTTCAGCTCCCCCAGCGCTTCGGCCTCGACCTGGGCGGCACGGTTGAAGTGCTCGTCCGTGGTGTCCTGCACGGCTTGCAGCAGGCCGTCGCGTTGCGCGGGCGGCAGGCGTTTCAGCGTGCGGTCGCTGATGAAGCAGCCGAACGGGTTGTAGATGTGTTGGGTCACGGTGAAGGTCTTGGCGGTCTCGTAGAACTTGGCCGACAGCACCGTGGGCGCGTCGTGCTCCAGCCCGTCGATCACGCCGGCCTGCAGGCCGGTGTAGATCTCGCCGAACGCCATCGGGGTCGCAGCGGCGCCCATCAGGCGCACCGTCTCGGTCACCACCGGCGTCGGCAGGCAGCGTATCTTGCGGCCTGCCAGCCCGGCCGGTTCGGTGAAGGCGAACTTGGTGACGAAGTTGCGCGCGCCGAGGTTGCGGCCCAAGGCTGGCAGGTGGGTCCCGGCCTTCTCCACCAGGGATTGCAGCAGCGCCTTGCCGGCCGGGGTGCCGGCGGCGCGGCGCAGGTGGTCGTAGTCGGTGAACACGTAGCCCAGGTCGAACACGCCGAACTCGGGGACGATGTTGGCCCAGATGGGGGTGCCGATCAGCGTCATGTCGATCACGCCGAGCTTCACTTGGTTCACCACGTCGGCCTCCTGGCCCAACTGGTTGTCGGGGAAGAACTGCGTGGCGACCTGGCCGTCGGTGGCGGCCTTGAGGCGGGGCAGGAACAGGTCGTACCAGATGCGTGCGGTGGAGAACCTCGGGTCGTTCGGGAACGAGGTGGACACCTTCAGCGTGGCTGCGGCCCGCGCCCGGCCGATCAGCGCCGGAGCGGCCAGAAGCGCCGCGGACCCCGCAAGCGCGCCGCGCCGTGTGGTGGTGGATGCCATGATGTCGTCCCTTCCCTGTTGATGGTGCGGCCAGGTCTCCGCCCAGCTCGGCATGGTGTTGAGGTTAAAGCACGGCGAGCATTCCGCCATCGACGTAGATGATCTGGCCGTTGACGTAGTCCGATGCTGCCGAGGCCAGGAACACAGCTGCGCCCACCAGCTCCTCGGGCCGGCCCCAGCGGCGGGCGGGGGTGCGCCCGACCACCCAGGCGTTGAAGGCCGGGTCGTCCACCAGGGCCTGGTTCATGTCGGTCAGCATGTAGCCGGGGCCGATGGCGTTGGCCTGGATGCCGTGCGCGGCCCACTCGGCGGCCATCGCCTGGGTCAGCAGCTTGATGCCGCCCTTGGCCACGGTGTAGGGCGCGACCGTTGCCCGGGCCACGGCGCTGGTCAGCGAGCCGATGTTGATGATCTTGCCCCGCCCGCGCGGGACCATGCGCCGCGCCGCTTCGCGGCCGATG
>CAXTAT010000032.1:0-61309 GCA_964242415.1 uncultured Acetobacteraceae bacterium | reverse complement strand
ATCCTGCACAACATCAAGAAGGGCCTGCTGGTCGATGTCGCCAAGCAGTTCACCAAGGACTGCCACGAGCTGGGCATCAAGATACACGGCACCTTCATCCTCGGCCTGCCCGGGGAGACCAAGGAGACCATCGAGGAGACGATCCGCTACGCCGTGGAGATCAACCCGCACACCATGCAGGTGTCGCTGGCGGCGCCGTATCCCGGGACCTACCTGTATGACCAGGCGGTGCAGAACGGCTGGCTGGATGCGGCGAACGCCGAGCTGATCGACGAGCGCGGCGTGCAGATCGCCCCGCTGCATTACCCGGGCATCCTGACGCACACGGAAATCTTCGACAGCGTGGAGTCGTTCTATAAGCGCTTCTACTTTCGGGCCCCGAAGATCGCCTCCATCGTGGGGGAGATGGTCCGTAGCCCGCAGATGATGAAGCGCCGGCTGCGCGAGGGCGTGGAGTTCTTCCAGTTCCTGCGCGAGCGCAACACGGCGGCCTGACCTTCCTGCTCCCTCTCCCTCCGGGAGAGGGAGCAGGCAACGGTCCTCTGAACCGCCGGGTCATCATCTCCGCCGACGATTTCGGGCTGTCCGAAGGCGTCAACGAGGCCGTCGAGCGGGCGCACCGCGAGGGCATCCTCAGCACCGCCAGCCTGATGGTCGCCGGCCCGGCCGCGGCCGACGCCATCCGCCGCGCCAAGGCGTTGCCGGACCTGCGCGTCGGCCTGCACCTGGTCGCCATCGAAGGCCCGGCCGCCGATCCCGCCGCCGCACCGGACCTGGTGGACGCCACCGGCCAGTTCCCATCCGATCAGCTCCGGCTTGGCATCGCCTACGGCTTCCGCCCCGCCGCCCGCCGCCAGCTCGCCGCCGAAATCCGTGCGCAATACCGGGTCTTCGCCGCCACCGGCCTGCGCCTGGACCACGCCAATGCCCATAAGCACATGCACCTGCACCCGACCGTGGGCCGCCTGCTGATCGACATCGGACGCGACCATGGCCTGCCCGCCATCCGCATCCCCGCCGAGCCGCCCAGCATCATGGCGGCCTGCGGCGTGCCGCAGGGACCCGGTGCGCGGGCGCTGTTCGCCTGGACCCGGCTGCTTCGGCGGCAGGCGCGGCAGGCCGGGCTGCGGACCAACGACCACGCCTTCGGCATTGCCTGGAGCGGCCACATGACCACCCCGCGCCTGCTGCGCCTGGTCCCGAACCTGCCGCCGGGCCTGTCTGAAATCTATTTTCACCCGGCCACGCAGCGGGACGCCCTGCTGTGCCGGCTGATGCCGGGCTACGAGCACGAGGCCGAGTTCGATGCCCTATGCGACCCCGCCGTGCGCGCCGCGCTGCTCGGCGCCGGCGCGCAGCTTGCGGGCTACTGCTCGACCTGACCGGCCACCGGCAGCATGGCCATTGGCAGGATGTGCGCCGAGGGCTGCGACCGGACCGCCATCCAGCCCAGCAGCAGTGCCACGATGATCACCAAAGTACGCACGAACGCCATCACACGATCCTCAAGTCCCGGCCTCGGGGCCGCCCGGCCCCAGGAATTATGCCGATGTAGTCTCAGCTTGTGGCGACAGCGTGGCAAGCAGCGCCGGCACGAACACCAGGCTGGCCAGCAGGGTGCAGCCCAGGCTGAGCAGCAGCAGCGCCCCCATGCTGGCGGTCCCGGGGTGCTGCGACAGCGCGAGCGACCCAAAGGCGGTCCCGGTGGTCAGCGCGGAGAACATCACCGCGCGCGCCGTCGCCGTCGTCAGGGGCGCCCGCAGGCCCAGCTCCCAGTTCATCACGAAGTAGATGTTGAACGACACCCCCACCCCCAGCAGCAGCGGCAGGGCGATGATGTTGGCGAAGTTGAGCGGCAGCGGCAGCAGCACCGCCAGCAGGGCCGTCAGCAGCGCCGACAGCAGCAGCGGCGCCAGCACCAGCAGCACGTCGCGCAGCCGGCGCAGGGCGGCGAACAGGATCACCGTGATCGCCAGCAGCGCGCCGCCTGCCGCCTGCTCGAACGCGGAGATGATGGTCTGCGCCGTGGCGGAGATCGCGACGGCAGCCCCGCCGGCGTCGGGCGCCACGCTCTGCACCTCGCCCACGAACCGGCGCAGCCCGGCGCTGCCCTCCACCTGCACCTCCGGCTTGGCGGCCACCTGCACGCGCACGCGCCCATCTGGCAGCAGCCAGTCCCGCGACACGTCCGGCGGGAGGCTCGCAAGCGTGACGGGAACGGCGCTGAGGGCCAGGCGCAGCCGGGCGATCTGGTCCGGCAGGAAGCGGGTCAGCGCGGCGTTGGCGGCCATCAGCACGTCGTCCGTCGCGCCCTCCAGCGTGTGCAGGTCGGCGGCGACCAGCGCCAGCGGGTGCCCGGGCGGCAGGCGCTGCACGGCGCGGTCAATCTGGGACAGGGCGGTATGGGCCGCCAGGCGCAGGTCGGCCGGGGTGACGGGCGCGGCCGGGCTGCGCGGCGCCAGCGTCGGGCCGAGCAGCCCGGCCGCGTCGGCGATCAACGCCAGCTTCTCCGGCTGGTCGGCTGGCACGAAGCTGTCCAGGGTGATCACCTGCCCCACCAGCGGCATCGTCGCCACCTTTGCGGCAACGGTGGCCGCAGCGGCGGCGTCGGGGGCCAGGATGTCGATGGTGTAGGGGTTGGTCAGCGGGTTCGCCGCCAGGTCCGCCAGGGTCCGCATCGCCTCCGTGTTCGGGTTCTTGGTGTGCAGCGGGTCGCTGTCGAACTGCATCTGCGTCAGCGCGCCGACGCCCAGCACGGCCAGCAGCGCGAACACCCCCAGCACGCCCCGGCGGCCCCGGGTGATGGCCTGGTCCACCGGGCGCAGCCAGGCGAAGCCCACGTCCCCCGCCGCCGCCCGCGGGCGAAACAGCATCAGGGCGGCCGGCAGGAACACCATCGTGCAGGCGAAGGCGATCAGCATGCCGGCGCCGGCGATCTTGCCCAGCTCCGCCACGCCGGTGAAGGCGGTCGGCACGAAGGCCAGGAACCCCGCCGCCGTCGCCAGCGCCGCCACCATGATCTGCCGCCCGGCCCGCGCCGCGGTGTCGCCCAGCGCCGTCTGCAGGTCCGGCGCCTGCAACTGCGCCGCCCGCACCCGCACGCAGAACTGGATGGCGAAATCGACCGCGATGCCGACGAACAGGATGGCGAACGCGACCGAGATCAGGTTCAGCGGGCTGCTGGTCAGCGTGGCGAACGCCGTCGTCAGCAACAGGCCCAGCACCAGCGTCAACAGGATCGGCACGATCATCCGCCAGCTCCGCACCGCGAACGCCAGCCACACCACCACCAGGGCCAGGCTGCCGGCCAGCCCCACCGCGGCGCCCTGGGCGACGGTGGCGAACTCCTCGTCCGCCAGCGCCACCGATCCGGTGACCCGCACCCGCGCCTGCCCGGACTGCACGAACTCCTGGCTGGCGGCGGCGGCGCGCAGGGCGGCGGTGGCGGCGCCGCCAGGCTGCAGGGCGCCGTAGTCCTCCACGGGCTGCGCCAGCACGAAGCGGTAGGGGCCGCCGAGGTCCGCCACCGGGCCGGACAGCAGGCGCTGCCAGGACAGCGGTACCGGATGACCCTCGGCGGCGGCGGCCAGGGCGGTGTGGAAGCCGCGTAGGGGGGCGTCGAACGCCGCGAGGCTCTCGCCGTGCTCGACGCCCATGCCGACCAGGGACAGCGCGGAGAACAGGCCGCGGGCGCTGGGGTCGGCGACGAGCTGGCCGAGGAACGGCTGGGCGTCGATGGTTTGGTCCAGCAGGGACGACAGCACCGGGCGGTCGAGGAACAGGAAGCCCTCCTGGCCGAAGAACGGGGCGGCGTCCGGACGGCGGACGGTCCTGAAGTGCGCGGGATCGGCCTGCAGCGCCGCGGCCAGCCCGGCGGCGGTGGCGGTAGCCATCTCCGGCTCGTCCGCGTCCACGACGGCGACGAGCAGGTCGTTGAATTGCGGGAACAGCCGCTTCTGCTCGGCCTCCCGCTGCTTCCACGGCAGGGTGGCGGCGAACAGCCCGTCCACGTCGGTGGTCACGCCCAGCCGGGCCACGGCAAGCCAGGCGGACGCGACAGCCATCAGCAGTCCCAGCGCCACCACCAGGACTGGACGGTGGGCGGCGGCAAGGACGATCCGGCTCAACACGGACCGGTGGGGGATAGTCTTGAGGGATGCAGGCATGGGGATGGCTAAGCCGAAGCCGGGCGGGGCCGCAACCCCGGATCGCGCTGGGGTGCTGCGTTCTGCTCCCTCTCCCCTCGGGAGAGGGCCGGGGTGAGGGGGGCAGCGAGGACCTGGCCTGGGCGGGGAGGAGCGGGGCTTGGCTCCTACTACGGCGGAGGTTGGTCCTTGCGCGCCCCCTCACCCCGGCCCTCTCCCGGAGGGAGAGAGGGAAGAAAGGGTTAGGGCGCCATTGGGCGGACCGGGGCGCCGCGCACCTGCGGCATCATGATCAGGTCCCAGATCGACGGCATCTCGCCCACCGGCACGTGCACCAGCGCCGGGGCGTTCAGCGCGAACGCCTCCCGCAGCCGCGCCTCCAGCTCCGCCGGGGTATGGGCGCGAAAGGCGGCGCAGCCGAAGCTTTCGGCGAAGCGGACGAAGTCCGGGTTGTGCAGGCTGCTGGCGATCTCCCGGCCGCCATACACCTGCTGCTGGATGCGGCGCACGTTGCCGAAGGCGCCATCGTCGAACACGATGACCACCACGGCCAGCCTGTGCAGCACGGCCGTCGCCAGCTCCATGGCCTGGTAGGCGAAGCCGCCATCGCCGGCGATGCTCAGCACGGCGCGGCCGGGGCAGGCCGCCTTCGCGCCCAGCGCCGTGCCGTAGCCGTAACCAAGATTGTCCTGATAGCCCGAGAAGAAGCTGCGCGGACGGTGCACGGGAAACGCCATGCGGGCGGCAAAGCCCATCTGCGTCACCTCGTCCACCAGGATGCCATCCTCCGGCAGCGCCGCCCGCATGGCGCGCAGGAACCCCATCTGCGGCTCCAGCCGGGTCAGGCGCTCGGCCAGCCAGGCGCGGTGCCCGGCCAGCTCGTCCTCCCGCGACGGGCGGACTGGGCTGTGGGCGGGCAGCCGGTCCAGCAGGGCGGACAGCCCGGCGGCGGCATCGGCGATGATGGCGCAGGCGGGCGGCTGGAAACGGCCGGGCTCCTCGGGATCGATGTCCAGCCGCACGATGCGCAGGTCCGGATCGACGCCCCACTGGCTCTGCTGCGGATACAGCCGGGTGCCGACCGCCAGCACGGCATCGGCGCCGGCCCACAGGCGGCGGCCGATGGGCAAGCTGACGGCCAGGCGGTGCCCGGTCGGCAGCACGCCGCGGCCCCGGCGATACGACACCACGGGCGCCTCCAGCAGCTCCGCCACGCGCCGCAACTCGGCCGGCGCATCCTGTGCGCCGCCGCCGACGACGATCAGCGGGCGCCGGGCCGCGCCCAGGATGCGGGCCGCCTGCTCGACCGCCTCGGGATCGACGGGTGGGACCACCGGCGGGATCGGGGGCACCATCGGCGCCGGGCCGCTGCGCGCCCAGGTGTCGATGGCGCACTCCAGCGCGACGGGACGGCGGCGGCCGGACAGGGCGAGGCAGATCGCATTGGCGACCCGGGCCGACGCCTCGTGCGGGCCGGTGATGCGGGCGGCGTGCTTGGTCAGGTGGCGCAGCACGCCGAGCTGGTCGGGGATTTCGTGCAAGTAGCCATAGCCACGGTCGATGGCATGGGAGGGGATCTGCCCGGCCAGCGCCAGCACCGGCGCCTCCATGCCCCAGGCGGTCAGCAACGCCGCCGTCGTGTTCAGGACGCCGGGGCCGGGCACCGCGGCGTAGGCCTGCGGGCGGCCGGTGGCCAGGGCCGCGCCGAGCGCCATGTAGGCGCCGGTCTGCTCGTGCCGCGCATGCAGCATCCGGACGCGGTTCTGCGCGCCGTGCAGCGCGTCGAACAGGGGGTCGTTGTGGACGCCGGGCACGCCATAGACGGTATCGATGCCATGGGCGGCCAGGGTCTCCACCACGGCTGCCGCCGTTGTCATCCGCTCCATCGCCCTGCTCCCGCTGTATGTCCCGCATTCTTGACACGTTCCGGGACCGCCCGTACCAGTTGCGGAACGTAAGCCTGCATCAGCGGGCGCGTCCTGGGGGGATGCCGGCCATGCGCCGCCGCTTTGCCGCACGGCTTGTCGCGGGTGTGCTTGTTGCAGCGTTGGCCCCTCCGGCCGCCGCACAGGTCCGCATCGGCGTCACCATCTCCACCACCGGACCCGCCGCCAGCCTGGGCGTGCCGCAGCGCAACAGCATCGCGCTGATGCCGCACGAGATCGGCGGGCAGACGGTCGAATATATCGTGCTGGACGATGGTGGCGACAGCACCCGGGCCGTCGCCAACACCCGCAAGCTGATCGACGAGAGCGGCGTCGATGCGGTGATCGGCTCCTCGACCACGCCCGCGTCGCTGGCGATGATCGACGTGGCGGCGGAGAAGCAGGTGCCGATGATCTCGCTTGCCGCCTCTGCCCGGCTGATCGCGCCGATGGATGCGCAGCGCACCTGGGTGTTCAAGACGCCGCAGAACGACAGCCTGATGGCCGACGCCATCGCCGAGCATATGGCGAAGGCCGGGGTGAAAACGGTGGGGTTCATCGGCTTCAACGACGCCTATGGCGACGGTTGGCTGACCGAGGCGACGCGCGCGCTGCAGGCGAAGGGCATCAAGCTGGTTGCGGTGGAGCGGTTCTCGCGCAACGACACCAGCGTGACCGGGCAGGTGCTGAAGCTGGCCGCCGCCCGCCCCGATGCGGTGCTGATCGCCGGGGCCGGGACGCCGGCTGCGCTGCCGCAGAAGGCGCTGCACGAGCGGGGGTATGCCGGGAGGTACTACCAGACCCATGGCGTCGCCAACATGGACTTCCTCCGCGTGGGCGGAAAGGACGTGGAGGGCACGATCCTGCCAGCCGGCCCCGTCCTGGTCGCGTCGCAACTGCCGGACAGCAATCCGATCAAGGCGCAGGCCGGCGAGTACGTGCGCCGCTATGAGGCCGCGAACGGGGTCGGCAGCGTCGCGACCTTCGGCGCCCATGCCTATGACGCAGCGATCCTGCTGCAATACGCCATCCCCGTCGCGCTGCGATCCGCCAAGCCCGGCACGCCCGAGTTCCGCGCCGCCCTGCGCACCGCGCTGGAGGGCGCGCACGAGGTGGTGCTGACGCATGGGGTCGCCGACATGACGGCGCAGGACCACAACGGCCTCGACGAGCGCGCGCGGGTGATGGTGACGGTGCAGGACGGGACCTGGAAGCTGCTGCCGTGACGGCCTGAGCGTCCCTCCGGCTGCGGCGGCCGTCCGCGTTCCTGGGGTGCCTGCACCGCCTCCTGGGCATCCGGCCCCGGCCGGTTTACTCCCTCCCTCCATGCTCCCCGACCTCCCCGTTGCCGAAGCCCTCCCTGCCTTGCTGGCGGCGCTGGCCCGCGGCGGCAATGCCGTGCTGGTCGCCCCGCCCGGCGCCGGCAAGACCACCCTCGTGCCCTTGGCCCTGCTGGACGCTCCCTGGCGCGGCGATGGCCGCATCGTGGTGCTGGAGCCGCGCCGCCTCGCCGCCCGCGCCGCCGCGACCCGCATGGCCCACCTGCTCGGCGAGGCGGTCGGCGAGCGCGTCGGCTACCGCACCCGCCTGGACAGCGCCGTCTCCGACCGCACCCGCATCGAGGTCGTGACCGAGGGCCTGCTGGTCCGCCGCCTGCTCGGCGACCCCACCCTGGACGGCGTCGCCGCGGTGCTGCTGGACGAGGTGCACGAGCGCGCGCTAGAGGCCGACCTCGCGCTCGCCCTGTGCCTGGACCTGCAGCGGGTGCTGCGCCCGGAGCTGCGCCTGCTGGCGATGTCGGCCACCCTGGACGGCGCCCGCCTGTCCGCCCTGCTCGACGCCCCGGTGATCGAGAGCGCCGGCCGCATGTTCCCGGTCGAGGTGCAGCACGCCGCCCGCGACATCGCCGACCCGCGCGACCTGCCGGACGCCATGGCCCGCGCGGTCCGCGCCGCCCTGGCGGCCCACGATGGCGACATCCTGGCCTTCCTGCCCGGCATGGGTGAGATCCGCCGGGCCGAGGCCGGCTTGGCGGGCTGTGGCGCCCTCGTGCTGCCGCTGCACGGCGACCTGCCGCCCGCCGACCAGGACCGCGCCCTGCGCCCGGCGGAGGGCCGCCGCGTCGTGCTGGCCACCAGCATCGCCGAGACCTCGCTGACGGTGCCCGGTGTCCGCATCGTCGTCGATGGCGGCTGGCGGCGCTCGCCGAGGCTGGACCAGGCGACCGGGCTGACCCGCCTGGCCACCCTGCGCGTCAGCCGCGCCGCCGCCGACCAACGCAGCGGACGGGCAGGCCGCGAGGCGCCAGGCATTGCGGTCCGGCTATGGACGCCGGCGCTGCACCGCGGCCTGGCGCCCTACGACCGTCCGGACATCCTGGAGGCGGAACTGTCCGGCCTGCTGCTGGATTGCGCCGCGTGGGGCACGCCGCCGGGCGCCCTGCCCTTCCCCGACCCGCCGCCCGCCGGGGCGCTGGCTGCGGCGGCCGAGCTGCTGCGCGGCCTGGGCGCCATCGACGCGGACAACCGCATCACCCCGCACGGCAACCGCATGGCGGCCCTGGGCGCCCACCCCCGCCTGGCCGCGATGATGCTGTCCGCCGAAAGCCCGGAACAGGCGGCGCGGGCGGCCGAGCTGGCGGCGCTGCTGGAGGAGCGCGATCCCCTGCGCGGCAGGGACGCCCCGGCCGATGTGCAGCTCCGGCTGGACGCCTTGTCCGGCGGCGGCGGCGAGGTGGACCGTGGGGCGACCAGCCGCATCCGCCGCCAGGCCGCGGCCTACCAGCGCCGGCTGCGGGTGGGCGCGGCGGCGTCTGGCGATCCGGGACCGCTGCTGGCCGCGGCGTTCCCCGACCGCATCGCGCAGCGCCGGGGCGAGCCGGGGTCGTTCCGCCTGTCCGGCGGCGGCGGCGCCAGGCTGCCGCGCACCGACCCGCTGGCCAACGCCGCCCTGCTGGCCGTCGCCAGCCTGGACCTGAAGGCGTCGGCGCGCATCCGCCTGGCCGCGCCGCTCGACCCCGCGCACCTGCCGCCCAGCGTCGCCCGCCAGGTGACCGAAACCGTCGAGAGCGGCTTCGACTCCGTGACCGGCACCGTGCTGTCCCGCCGCCGCCGCCGCCTGGGCGCCCTGGTGCTGGAGGACCGCAACGTCCCCGCCGACCCCGCCGAAACCGCCCGCGTGCTGGCCGGCGCCGTGGGGCGCCGCATCGACGCCCTGCCCTGGACCGATGCCGCCCGGCAACTGCAGGCCCGCGCCGCCCTGCTGCGCGGCATCGACGCCGAAACGGCGGACCTGTCGGATGCCGGCCTGGCCGCGGGGGTGGCGGACTGGCTCGCGCCGCACCTGCACGGCGTGTCGCGGCTGGCGGACGTGGCGGCGCTGGACCTGCACGCCATCCTGCGCGGGATGCTGGGATGGGAGCGCGCGGCCAGGCTGGACCGCGACCTGCCCACCCACCTGCCGCTGCCCGGCGGACGCGCCGCGGTCGATTACACCCAGCCGGTCCCCTTGGCATCGGCCCGGGCGCAAGCGTTCTATGGCTTGGCCGCGTCGCCGCTGCTGGCGGGCGGGCGGGTGCCGCTGCAACTGGCGCTGCTGTCCCCGGCCGGGCGCCCGGTCGCCATCACGGCCGACCTTGCCGGGTTTTGGCGTGGCGCCTGGGCGGACGCCCGCAAGGATATGCGCGGACGCTATCCCCGGCACGACTGGCCGGAGAACCCAGGTGCTGGCGCGTAGGCTAAAGCCGCTGGATCGCCGCCTGCTGCTCCCTCTCCCTCCGGGAGAGGGCCGGGATGAGGGGGTCGTGCGGCGCCGACCTGCTGGCCCGGGCAGCCCGCTTCCGCAGGCGTTGAAAGGCGCGAAGCAAGCAAGACCCCCTCACCCCGGCCCTCTCCCGGAGGGAGAGGGAGCAGGCAGCGTGCTTAGCCCGAAGTGGGAGGGGTCAGCACGCCCCTTGCTGGATGGGCGATCTCACCCGGGCGCGCAGCCTTGCGGCTTGTGGGTCCGGCTTTGCGCCATTGGGAAGCGGGCCAGCTTGGCAGCGGGCCGCACGGGGCGGCGGACCAGCTCGCCCCCGCAGTTCGGGCACGACCCGCCGAGCACACCCTCGGCGCAGTCGCTGCAGAACGTGCACTCGAACGAGCAGATGCGCGCCAGCAGGCTGTCCGCCGGCAGGTCGCGATCGCAGCACTCGCAGCCCGGCCGCAGCGCCAGCATCAGGACTTCGGCTTCTCGCCGATCTCCTCCGGCATCTCGTCCTCGTCCTCCTCCTCGTCCTGCTCGTCGTACCAGTCGAGCACGGCGTCGTGGAACTCCGGGTCCTTCAGCAGCCGCATCGCCAGGGCAATGGCGATCTCGTGCGGCTCCGGCACGTCGGTCGCGCCGTCCGGCACGTCGGTGGCGGCGACGACGCGGATGGTCATGGCGCCTTGGTCCTCGCCGATGACCAGGGCCACCTCGGTCGGGTCAAGCTCGATGCTGGTCATTTTCGGGGCGGCCATAGGGGGAGATCTCCTAATGTCGCGGCGCTCCTAGCAGGTTTTCCCTTGGTGAAGCTAGGCTGGCTGAGAACGCTGAGAAGGAGGGTGGGATGCGGTGCATGATGCTGTTGACGGCACTAGCGGCGATGCACGCCGCGCCGGGCCTGGCGCAGCCGGCGCAAACCTCCGCTCCAACAGGAGCGCCAGCCGTGGCCCCAGCGGGAACAGCGGCCGTGCCGGGCACCTTTCTGCTGACGGTGTTCCTCCGCCACGACCAGAGCAAGACGGTGGACGAGATCAACGAGCACCTGCGGCAGACCGGCTGGTATGACAAGTTCCCCGGCGCTGGTGTCGAGATCGTGTCCTGGTATGTTATGATGGGCATCGGCCAGGTCGTGACCCTGCGCGTTCCCGCGGACCGGTTGCGCGACGTCAACCGCATCATCGAGGGAACGGCATGGGGCGGCTACCGGACGGAGTTCTATCCAACCTACGACTACCGCGCCCTGTGGGAGGAGGCGAAGCGCAGCGCCCATCCCTGATGCGGCTGCGCCCGGCCCTGCTGGCGGCGGCCCTCCTGTGCTGCGCCCTGCCAGTGCAGGCGCAGGATCAGGCGTCGCCGGATGCCACGCCGCCGAGCCTGAACCAGCCCGGCCCCGTCTCCCCGGAACTGCGCCAGGCCGAAAAGCAGGCGGCGTGGCAGGCGGCCATGACAAGCGCGACACGCGGCCCGGCCAGCATTCCCCTGCTGGACCAGGCCAGCCTGGCGCTGCCGAACGGCATGGCCTTCATCCCCAAGCCCGCCGCATCCCGCCTGCTGAGCGCCTATGGCAACCGCCCCGGCGACAGCCTGGTCGGCATGATCGCCCTGCCGCAGCAGGACACCCCGTGGTGGGTGATCATCAACTGGGTCGCCGATGGCTACGTGAAGGACGACGAGGCGGCGAAGCTCGACCCCGACGCGATCCTGGCCAGCCTGCGCGAGGCCACCGCCGAGGGCAACAAGGAGCGCGTGCAGCGCGGCTTCCCGGAGCTGGAGCTGCTCGGCTGGACGCAGCCGCCGGCCTATGACACGGCAACTCACCGCCTGACCTGGTCCCTGCGCGTCAAGGCCGCCGACGAGGACGAGGGTGACGCCACGCTCAACTTCAACACCCGCGCCCTGGGGCGGGACGGCTACTTCAGCATCAACCTGCTGACCAGCCCGGGCCGCTTCGGCGCCGACCGCCAGGTGTCGGCGGGGTTGCTGTCCGGCTTGGACTACGGGGACGGCAAGCGTTACACGGATTTCAACGCCTCGACCGACCATGTTGCCGAGTACGGCCTGGCGGCGCTGCTGGGCGTGGTGGTGGCCAAGAAGATCGGGCTGCTCGCCCTGGCCGGGCTGTTCCTGGCGAAGTTCGCCAAGGTCGGCCTGGTCGCGGTGCTGGGCCTGGGCGCCGCCGCCCGCAGGATGTTCCGGCGCACGCCGCGGGCCTGATATGAGGCTGCTGATCCTGGCGCTGGCGGGGCTGAAGTTCAGCAAGATCGGGCTGACCGCCGGCAGCATGGTGCTGTCGCTGGCGGTCTATGCGTCGATCTGGGGCTGGGCGTTTGCGGCCGGCTTCGTGGCGCTGCTGTTCGCGCATGAGATGGGCCATGTCGGCGCCGCCGTGATCCGCGGCCTGCCGGTCAGCGCCCCGGCGTTCATCCCGTTCATGGGCGCCTTCATCACCATGAAGCAGGCGCCGCCGGATGTGGAGACCGAGGCCTACGTGGCCTATGGTGGCCCGTTCATCGGCACCCTGGCGACGTTCGCGGTCTATTTCTGGGCGCGGTCGGCCGGCAGCGACCTGGGGCTGGCGGTGGCCTATTCGGGGTTCTTCCTCAACCTGTTCAACCTGCTGCCGATCTCGCCGTTGGACGGCGGACGGATCACCGCCGTGCTGGGTCCGCGCATCTGGCTGCTCGGGGTGCCGCTGATGATCGGGCTTCTGCTGTACCGGCCCAGCCCGATGCTGTTCGTGATCGCGCTTGTCGCCGCGCCGCATGTCATGGCGGCCTGGCGCTACGATCCGTCGCTGCCGGAGAACCGGGCCTACTACGGCATCCCCGGGCAGACCAAGTTCGAATACGGCGTGCTTTACCTCGGCCTGGCGGCGCTGCTGGGCATCATGACATTCAACCTGCACGACATGCTGTCCGCCGTGCACGGGGGCGATTAGCCGGGCTGCTCCCTCTCCCCCTTCGGGAGAGGGCCGGGGTGAGGGGGTCCTGCAGCGCAACTCTCCGCCCGGGCAAACCGGTGCCGGCGACGCCCGTGGTCCCCCGGCATCGCAGCGGGCAAGACCCCCTCACCCCGGCCCTCTCCCGGAGGGAGAGGGAGCAGTCAGGCCAGGTAGCGTGCCGTGAGGTGCGCCTCGAAATCCTCGGGGTCCAGCGGCTTGCCCGTCGCCGCGCGCAGCAGGTCGTTGAAGCCCAGCCGGCTGCCCTGGCTGTGCACGTGCACGCGCAGCCAGCCAACAAGCGGGCCAAGGTCGCCCTGGCCCAGCGCCGCATCCAGTCCGGCCACCTCCCGCCGGGCCGCCGCCATCAACTGCGCCGCAGCCATCGCGCCCAGGGTATAGCTTGGAAAATACCCGAACGCGCCGTCATACCAGTGGATGTCCTGCAGGCACCCCCGCGCATCGTCCGGCGGGCGCACGCCCAGCAGGGCCTGCAACCCATCGTTCCATGCGCCAGGCAGGTCGGCCACGACCAGGTCCCCCGCAATCATCGCCTGCTCCAGCCGGAAGCGCAGGATGACATGGGCCGGGTAGGTCATCTCGTCCGCATCCACCCGGATCAGCCCCCGCCCAACCCGGCGCCACAGCCGCGACAGGTTGGCCGGCGCATATGGCGCGGCGTCGCCGCCGAACAGCCGGTGCAGCTCCGGCCCCAGCCACGCCAGGAACGGATCGGACCGGCAGGCCTGCATCTCCACGATCAGCGACTGGCTCTCATGCGCGGCCATCCCCGCGGCCTCACCCACCGGCTGCCGGGCATGGCTAGTGGGCAGCCCGCGCTCATACAGCGCGTGCCCGGTCTCATGCATCACGCCCATCAGCGCCTGCGCCGGGTCGGCCTCGTCGTAGCGGGTGGTGATCCGCACGTCGGTCGGGGTGCCGCCGCAGAACGGGTGTGCCGAGCGGTCCAGCCGCGCATGGCCATAGTCCAGCCCGGCGCGGCTGGACAGGCTGCGGCACAGGTCCTCCTGCTGCCCGGCCGGGAAGGCGCCGGTGAGCGGCAGCGGCCGGGCATCGCGCCCCTGGCGTTCCAGGATGCGCGGCAGCACATCGGCAAGGAACGCCTCATACTGGGCGAACACCGGCCCGACATCGGCGGCGCCGATCCCGCGCTGGTAGCCGTCCATCAATGCGTCATAAGGCGACAGGCCCAGCGCCGGCGCCAAGGCGGACGCAGCCTGCCGAACCAGCCCGACGACCTCCGCCAGGTGCGGCGCGACCGCGGCGAAGTCGGAGGTGGCCCGGGCGTCGCGCCAGACCTTCTCGCACCGCGAGTTGGCGCGGGCCTGCGCCTCCACCAGGTCGGCCGGCAGGGCAGTGGCGCGGATGTGGGCATGGCGCATCAGGGCCAGGTTGGCGCGGTCCCACTCCTCGTCCGCCTCAGCCTGCCCCAGGTCGTCCAGCGTCTGCGGCGCCACCAGCAGGCCGTGCCCCAATCCCGCCAGCACGGCGAGCTGGTCGCCGCGGGCCGCCCCTCCCCCCGCCGGCATCATCGCCGCTGCGTCCCAACCGAGCATGGCACCCGCCTCCCCGATGGTGGCGATGCGGGCGAAGCGGTCCTTCAAGCGGGCATACGCGGTCATCGGCCTATCCTTCGGGGGACTGCTGTTTGGCGGGCTATCCCCGGCGAGCGGAGCACCTGGCGCGCATAGACGGCGAAGATGACCAGCAGCGAGGCCGCCAGGCCGAACCAGGTGACGGCGTAGGACAGGTGGTTGTTGGGCGGCCGCGGCAAGGCATCGGCAGGCTCCGGATAGGTGCCCGGCGGAACCCTGCCCAACGCGACCAGGGTGAACGGCGCGGGCTTGGCAATGCCGAGGGAGTCGGCGATGGCGGCCGGGTCCAGTGCATAGAAGCGCCGGGCCACCGGGTCATCCTTGGCGCCGAACCGCACCGGCATCTCCGGGGCGCGGACGTATCCCTCGATGACGGTGTCCACGTCGCCCTGCGCACGCGGCGCGTCCAGGGGCGTCCAGCCACGGTCCACGATCACCGGATCGAGGCCGGGGCGATCCAGCGGGCTGAGCAGGAACGCCCCCATCGCCGGTCCGGCCGCGGTGCTGCGGACCTCCACGCCATACAGAGCCTGCTGGTCCTGGCGCAGGCGGCCGGCAACCCGGACCTTGGTGAACGGCTTGGGGTCCCCGGTCAGCGGCACGGCCGGTGCGGCCTCCCCGCGATCGATCTCCTGCAGCAGCGCGGTTTTCCAGGCCAGCCGCTCGACCTGCCAGGCGCCGAGCGCGGAGGTGAGGGCCAGCATGACAACGGTCATCAGCCCCGGCCAAAGCAGGCGGCGCAGCATCACAGCCCCATTTCGGTTGCACGGTGCCGGTATTGCTGGGTGACCAGGGCAGCCTTCAGTGGACGCATCATGAAGATGGCGGCTGGGATCGTCACCGTCGGCCACAGCACCGCATGGACCCAGGCCGGCGGATTGAAGTGGTCCACCCAGAACACGCCGATCATCACGACGGTCCCTAAAACCAGGATGACCGCCGAGGCCGCCCCATCCCCGGTGTCAAACTCGCTGAACGCCAGCCCGCAGACGTCGCAGCTTGGCCGGAGGCGCAGGATGCCGGCATAGAGCCGGCCCTCATGGCAGCGCGGGCACCGGCACCGCAGGGCCGCCTGCCAAAGCGGGACCTGCGGCACCCGCGGGTGCTCCCGCCAGGCTATTCCGCAATCGTCGGCCCGGCGCCCCACAGGTAGATCGCCACGAACAAGAACAGCCACACCACGTCCACGAAGTGCCAGTACCAGGCCGCAGCCTCGAACCCGAAGTGCCGGGTCGCCGTGAAGCCGCCGCCCCGCGCCCGCCACCAGCACACGATCAGGAAGATGGTGCCGACGATGACGTGAAAGCCGTGGAACCCCGTCGCCAGGAAGAACACCGACGGGTACACGCCGCCGCCGGCGAACTTGAACGGCGCCTCCGAGTATTCCAGCGCCTGGAACGTCGTGAACGACAGGCCCAGCAGGATGGTGAAGCCCAGCCCCATGACCAGGTACTTCTTCTGCCCATGCAGCAGCGCGTAGTGGGCCCAGGTGACCGCAGTGCCGGACAGCAGCAGGATCAAGGTGTTCATCAGCGGCAGGTGGAACGGGTCGAAGGTCTTGATGCCCTCCGGCGGCCAGACGGCGTGCTCGGCGCCCGAGACGTGCACGGGATACAGCGCGAAGTGGAAGTAGGCCCAGAAGAAGCCGACGAAGAACATGACCTCGCTGGCGATGAACAGCGTCATGCCGTAGCGCAGGCCGAGCCGCACCACCGGCGTGTGCAGGCCGGCCGTGCGGCTCTCCTTCAGCACATCGCGCCACCACATGAAGGCGACGGCGAGCACGACCACCAGGCCGCCGCTGAGCACGGTGTAGTTGCCGAAGTGCGCCGCGAAGATGATGCCCAGGACGATGGCGCCCGCCCCGAATGCGGCCAGCACCGGCCACGGGCTAGGATCGACAAGGTGGTACGGCTGCTTCATGCCGCTGCTGTTACGGTCGGGTGCGGTGAGCGCCGTGGCGTTTGCTGCGGCAAGCGTCGTGGCGGTTGCACCGGGTGCGTCGCTGTTCATGGGAAATCCAGTGTTAAGGTGCCGCACTATCGCCAAAATGCCGCGCGACTCAAGGTCATAATACCGACCACCTTGAACCTCGACCAGCCCCGTCCCATGCCGCGCCGTCCTTGCGAGCCGGCTTCGGCGTAAGAGGCCAGAGTCGCATGGACGGTGCTGGCCGCTCCTTCACCCCGCAAGCGCAGCTTGCAGTGATGGCGGCCCCGGCCCGGTCGGGCCCGCGGGCGGGCAACATAACGGCCTATTCCCTCGGCGTCGCCCTCAACGGGCGTCGGCACGCGCCCCGACATGCGGCCCGGCATGCTCCAGCCCGCCGTTCCGGGCGGCGTCGTCGAGCGACCGGAAGAAGGTGTAGGACAGCGTGATCTCCTTCACGTCGCGCGTGTCGGGGTCCCCGGCGATGGCCGGATCGACCCAGAAGCTCAACGGGAACTGCATTTCCTGGCCCGGCGTCAGCGTCTGCTCGTCGAAGCAGAAGCACTGCGTCTTGTGGAAGTAGTGCCCGACCTTCTCCGGGGTCACGTTGTAGATCGCAACGCCGGTCACCGCCCGCTCGCCGAGGTTGCGACCAACGTAGAACGCCATCCGGTCCTCCCCCAGCTTCACGGTGACCGACCCCTCACCGGGTTTGAATTGCCAGGGCAGGCCCGGGCTGGTCGTGGCGTTGAACCGCACCAGCATCGTGCCCGTGGTGGCGCCAGGTCCTGCGGCACCCCGGATTTGCGGCGTGCCGCCGTAGCCCGTCGCCGCGCAGAACATGCGGTAGAGCGGGACGGAGGCAAATGACAGGCCGACCATGCCAAGGATCACTGCGGCCATGCCGCCGGCGAGTAAGGTGTTGCTTCGCTTCATGCCATGCAATGTCGGTTCGGACAGGGCCGGAGCAAGCCGTCAGGACACCTTAAACTTCACGATCGCGATCGCGTAGAACAGGGCCGCCACGGCAATCAGGATGATCAGCAGCACCAGGTTCTTGCCGCGCTGCCGCCGCTTCAGCTCGGTTGCCTCGGCGACGGTCAGCGGCGGCGGGAAATCGTCATCCATGCCACGGACCCGGGATCAAGTAGTCCGCGGCAACCGAGCCGAACAGGGCAAACAGGTAAACCAGCGAGACGCGGAAGGCCCATCGTGCCGGGGCATCCTTGGTCAGGCTAACGCCCTTCGCATCCTGCTTGTCGCGCAACACGCCCCATGACGCCCACAGGAACCAAGCTCCCAACCCGACGGCCGAAACGCCATAGACCGGACCAGCATATCCCAGCACCCACGGCAGCAGCGACACCACGAACAGCACGGCCGTGTACAGCATGACCTGCCGCCGGGTCGCACGCGCTCCAGAGATCACGGGCAGCATGGGCACGCCGGCACGCTCGTAGTCGTCGGAGGCATACAGCGACAGCGCCCAGAAGTGCGGCGGCGTCCAGAAGAACACGATGGCGAACAGCAGCAGCGGCATGATGTCGATGGTGCCCGTCACCGCCGCCCAACCGATCACGGGAGGGAACGCCCCGGCCGCGCCGCCGATGACGATGTTCTGCGGCGTCCGCCGCTTCAGCCACATCGTGTAGACGATGACGTAGAACAGGATGGAAATGGCCAGCACGACCGCGGCTGCCGTGTTGGTGGCCAGCCCCATGAGGATCACCGAGGCGACGCTCAGGAACAGGCCAAACCCCAGCCCGGCGCCTGCGGTGATCCGCCCGCTTGGGATGGGCCGCTTGGAGGTGCGCCGCATGATCGCGTCGATGTCGCGGTCGAACCACATATTGAGTGCGCCCGCCGCCCCGGCGGCAACGGCGATGCACAGCACTGCCGTGAACGCCAGCACCGGGTTCATGCGACCCGGCGCCACCAGCAGGCCAATGAACCCGGTGAACACCACAAGGGTGATCACCCGCGGCTTCAGCATGGCGAACCAATCGCGCGCCTCGGCCGGCATCAAGAACGCCGGTGCCGGGATCGCCGAGAGGGGGACCGGAGTGATAAGGGGGGCCGAAGCCCCCCCATTGCCAACCGTATTCGTGCGAAGATCAGTCATTACCGGACCCGCGGCAGCTCCTCGAAGGTGTGGAACGGCGGCGGGGAGGACACGGTCCACTCCAGCGTCGTCGCACCCTCGCCCCAGTAGTTGTCCGCCACGCGAACCTTGCTGGTGAACGTCCGGTAGAGGACATACAGGAAGATCAGCACCGAGAAGGCGGAGATGTAGGAGCCGATCGAGGCCACGTAGTTCCAGCCCCTAAAGGCGTCCGGGTAATCCGGGTACCGGCGCGGCATGCCAGCCAGGCCGAGGAAGTGCATCGGGAAAAACGTGATGTTCACGCCGGTGAAAAACACCCAGAAGTGGACCTGCCCCCAGAACTCCGGATACTGCCGGCCCGACATCTTGCCGATCCAGTAGTAGAACCCGGCGAAGATCGAGAACACCGCGCCCAGGCTCAGCACGTAGTGGAAGTGGGCCACCACGTAATAGGTGTTGTGCAGGATCTGGTCGATGCTGGCGTTGGACAGCACGATGCCCGTGACGCCGCCCAGGGTGAACAGGAACACGAAGCCGATGGCGAACAGCATCGGCGTTTTCAGCTCGATGGAGCCGCCCCACATGGTCGCGATCCACGAGAAGATCTTGATCCCGGTCGGGACCGCGATGATCATCGTCGCCGCCATGAAGTAGGCCCGCGTATCGACCGAGATGCCGGAGACGAACATATGGTGCGCCCACACGACGAACCCGACCACGCCGATGGCGACCATCGCGTAGGCCATGCCCAGGTAGCCGAAGATCGGCTTCTTGGAGAAGGTCGAGATAATGTGGCTGACCATGCCGAAGCCCGGCAGGATCATGATGTAAACCTCGGGGTGCCCGAAGAACCAGAACAGATGCTGGAACAGCACCGGGTCGCCGCCGCCAGCCGGGTCGAAGAACGAAGTGCCGAAGTTGCGGTCGGTGATCAGCATGGTGATCGCGCCGGCCAGCACGGGGATGGACAGCAGCAGCAGGAACGCCGTCACCAGCATCGACCACACGAACAGCGGCATCTTGTGCAGGGTCATGCCCGGCGCGCGCATGTTGAAGATGGTCGTGATGAAGTTGATAGCGCCCAGCAGGGAGGACACGCCGGCCAAGTGCAGGGCGAACAGGGTGTAGTCCATCGCCGGGCCGGACTGGTAGGTGCTGTTGGACAGCGGCGGGTACAGCGTCCAGCCGGAGCCGGCACCGTCGCCGCTGTGCAGGCCCAGCATGATCAGGCAGAACGCCGGCACCAGCAGCCAAAAGCTGATGTTGTTCAACCGCGGGAACGCCATGTCCGGGGCGCCGATCATGATCGGCACGAACCAGTTGCCGAAACCGCCGATCATCGCCGGCATGACCAGAAAGAAGATCATGATCAGGCCATGCGCCGTCACGGTCGCGTTCCACTGCTGGCCGCTGGAGAAGTACTGCAGGCCAGGCTCCTGCAGCTCCATCCGCATGTGGACGGACAACGCAGTGCCCACGATCCCCGCCAGAATGGCGAAGATCAGGTAAAGGGTGCCGATGTCCTTGTGGTTGGTGCTGAACAGCCAACGCTTGACGAACCCGGGCGCCTGCCCGTGGTGGTCGTCATGCGTGGCGTGGTCCTGAGTCGTCGCCGACATCGTTCTATGCTCCTTTGCGGGGCTTAATGTTGGTCACTGCCGGGCCTCTGCAACCGCCACGGCGCCAGGCTCGACGGCGCCAGGCTCGGCGGCTGGGGCTGCTGGCGTGTTGGAGGCATACTTGGTCTTCGCCGCGGCGATCCAGGTAGCGAAATCCTGCTCGGTCATCGCCTGCACCGCAATCGGCATGGCGCTGTGGTTGGTGCCGCAGATCTGGTTGCACTCGCCGTAATAGACGCCGGGGTGATCCACGCGCACCCAGGTCTCGATGGTGCGGCCAGGGATCGCATAGCGCTGCACGCCGAGCGACGGGATAAAGAAGCTGTGGATCACGTCGGCGCTGGTGGTCAGGATGCGGATGTTCTTGCCGGCCGGGACAACGACGCGGTTGTCCACCTCAAGCTGGCGAAGCTGCCCCTCCTTCAACTCGTCGGCGGGGATCATGTAGCTGTCGAACTTTACGTCGCCGTTGTCCGGGTAGTTGTACTCCCAGTACCATTGGTGCCCGACGACCTTGATGGTCATGTCCGGGTCCGCCGTGCGGTCCTCGTAGTAGATCAGCCGGAACGACGGGATCGCGATCAGCACCAGGATCAGCACCGGCAGCACGGTCCAGGCGACCTCCAGGGCCGTATGGTGGCTGACGCGGCTCGCCTTCGGGTTCTTCGACGCGCGGAACCGCCACACGCAATAGAGCAGCAGCGCCGCCACGAAGATCGTCACCGCGGCCATCAGCCACAGGACCAGCGAGTGCAGCCCCTCGATCCCGGCCTGCACGTTGCTTTGGGCCGGCTGGAAGCCGAGCTGCCAATTTTTCGGCGACTGCGCCCAGGCTGGCCCGGCGCCTGCCAGCCATAGCCCGGTGAAAGTCAATGCTGCGGTCCGCAGCCGTTGGATACCCTGCATCTGTCCGTCCATTTCGCCTGCTCCGCCCCGTCACTGCCAACCCGGAACTCTGCCGGGTCAGGTATCGAAGAGGATGCGTGAGATCAAGCAGTTCGCCGTGGTCCCTAGTTGGGCAGGCGCACCAGGGTGAAAAGCCCCAAGGGCGGAACGGATGCAAATTGGGCGCGCTCAAGGTCCTCGGGCGGCAGCAGGGCGTCGAACGCGAAGTCCGGGTGCCAGCCGAGCTTGCGCGACGCCGGGGCCAGGGCGCGCTCGGCCCACCAGCGCGGGCCGCGCTCGGCGGCGAAGTGGTTGACGAACAGCAGGTGCCCGCCGGGGCGCACGACGCGGCGCATCTCGGCCAGCAGCAGGCGGGGGTTGGGCACGACCGAGGCGACGAACATGGCGACGGCGATGTCGAACGAGCCTTCCTCAAGGCCGGTCGCCTCGGCATCCACCTCCAGCAGCGCCTCCACGTTGGTCAGGCCGTCGGAGGCCACGCGGGACCGGGCGAAGGCCAGCATCTCCTTGGACAGGTCGATGCCGGTGATGCGCTTGGCGCCGCTGTAGTGCGGCAGGGCCAGGCCGGTGCCGACGCCGACTTCCAGCACATGCATCCCGGGCAGGGCGTTGACCGCCTCCACCGCGCGGCGGCGGCCGAAGGCGGACACGCCGCCGAACACCAGGTCGTACACGCCGGCCCATCGCCGGTAGGCGGCCCGCACGGAGTCGGCGTCCAGCGTCGTATGACGTTGGCGGGGGAGCGCGGGATTAAGTGGAGTTGTCATGCTGGCCAACCCCTAGCCCCGGGGCGGCCGGGGATCAAGGGCCGCCCGGCCCGCATCACCCGCCGAATTTGCGCCGCGCACCCGCCACCGTTGCGAACTGCGCTCGCCGCGCGGCAGTCCAGGGGGCGGTCCCAGGCCATGCGCCCCTGGGTTGCCGCGCCGAAACCGGCTCGCGATGACGGCGCGGATCACGGCCGGCGGCGCCTGCGATCAGGCGGCGTCCTCCCGCCGGTCGCGGACCTTCACGTATGCGAGGGCGGCGTGTTCGGCGCAGTATGGCTTGTTGCTCAGCGCCCCGGCATCGCAGAAGCGGAAGCTCGGCGTGCCGGGATCGCCGATCGGCCAGCAGCAGGTGGAAACCCGGCTGCTCGGGCGCGGCGGCGCAACGGCACGCAACTGCGGCTGCGGCCGCACCGCGGGACGGACGACCGGCTCCTCCGCGACGGCTGCCGCGACGGCGGGCGCCGCGGGCAGGGTCGGGCCGACGACGCGCCTGGCCTGCTCGCGCCGGGGCACATGGGCCTCCCCCATCATCCGGCGGATCGGCGAGGGCCGCGCCGGCAGGTCCAGCCGGTGCGCCTTGCCCACCACCGCATTCTTGGTGACGCCCATGCGCCGGCCGATCTCGGCCGTGGAGTGGCCCTCGTCCCATAAGGCCCTCAGGCGAAGGATCGTTTCGTCGTTCCAGTCCATCTGGGCCCTCCTTGCGCGTTGCGAACGAAGGAAGGCTAGGCGGGGACCGTGTGCAAAAGATACCCGGGTTATCCCCAGCCCCACATTATCTTGTGGACAAAAGCACTAAAACAACAACCCCTTGCGTAACATGCCATGCACGCCCTTCTCGCCGTTTACCGTTTGCGTGACATGAAAGTCCACGGCTAACGAGCAGAACTGATAGGCTTCGTCCGGCGACAGGTTGGACCGCGCGGTGATGAAGGCGATCATCTCGCGCAACGCCTGCTTCATCGCCAGGTCCAGGTCCTCGTTCATGCCCATCGAGATGTAGTGGGTCGGCGACTCCGCCCTGGGGTGGCGCAAGGGGGCCGACTCGGCGGCCTTGTGCAGGACCAGGGTGAAGGTGCCGTTCAGGGCCATCTCCAGCGCATTGATGCAGACCTCGCCGTCGCCCTGCACGCCGTGGCCGTCGCCGGCGGAGAAGTTGCCGCCGGGGACCCAGACCGGCAGGAACAGCGTGCTGCCGGCGCCGACCTCCTTGTTGTCGAGGTTGCCGCCGTGCTCGCGCGGCTCCTTGGTGCTGATCGCGCCATAGGCCGGCGGGGGCGCCACGCCCATCACGCCGAAGAACGGCGACAACGGCAGCACCGTGCCCCAAGGCAGGCGACAGGTTTTCGCCGCACGGTCCACGGCGATGTGGCTAAGGAAGCGGTGCGGGAAGTCCTCCGGCAAGGTGCCGACCAGCGGGCGATGGCCGCAGAAGCCCCAGTCCGCGCCCAATTCGATGGCGTCGATGCGGACCTCCAGCGTGTCGCCCGGCTCGGCCCCGGCGACGGCGACCGGGCCGGTCAGGATGTGCGGACCCAAGCGGGGCGGGTTGGCGGCGTGGATCGCTTCCAGGGCGGGCGGGATGTGAAAGCCGAGGTTTGAGGGCGGCAACACGTCGGGGGCGCCGGACACGCATTCCAGGGTGACGGTGTCGCCGCTCTCGATGGTCAGCACCGGCGGGTACTCGGCGCTGAATGTGCCCCAGCGGATGGTATCCGGGGTGGCGGGAATGCGGTGGTGGGCCATGGCGGGGACTCCGGCAGATGTCCGCCGAGTGTCCGCGCCTAGCCTACGCCGTCAAGCCGCCGGTTGTCAGGGCGAACTGCCGGCCAGCAGCACACAGATTCCGAAAGTAGCTTTTTTCTCGTGCCATCCTCAAACCCCACGATGCGCAATGCATGCGCGCTGGTCTTTGGAACAAGCCAGATTCGGCCCCGGCGCCGGAGAACAAATCACGTCGGCGCCGGGCAGGCGCCGGTCAGGCGGGCCGCCCAAGCCGGCAGCACCGCCGTCCAGCAGCGGTCAGCCGTGGCGGGTGGCCGTCGTCTCGCGCACGGTCGTCGTGGCGGCCGGGCCGGGGATGGTGCCGGCCGGACGCTCGGCGGCGCTGGCCTCCATCGAGGCGTCGCTGTCCTCGGCCATGTTCTTCTTGAACGACTTGATGCCCTTGGCGAAGTCGCCCATCAGCCCGCTGACCTTGTTGCCGCCGCCGAACAGCACGAGGACGACGGCCAGCACGATCAACCAGTGCCAGATGCTCAAGCTACCCATGAATTCCTCCATGCCGGGCCGAACCCGGCGAGACCCCATGCGGGTTGCCCCGCTGTGCCCGCTTCACATGGCGCGCGGCGAGGCGGCTTGCAAGCGGATTACGGGGCTGCCCGCCCTGTCGTCCGGTCCTCACCGGGCGACACGTCCGCCACCGGCTCATTGCGGTCGATGCGGTAACGGGCCTGGTTGGCCCGCACCAGCCTGATCCCGCGGCTGACATCAAGACAGCGCCCACACCGCCCAGGCCGCCGCCGTGCCGCCCAGGATCGCCAGGGCCAGGTTGCGCGTCGCCAGCATCGTCGCCGCCGTCGCCGCGGCGCCGACCCACTGCTGCACCCCGCCATTCGCCAGGGCTGGCACGACGTAACTGACGAACAGCGTGCCGGGGATGTAGCTCAGCATGGCCCGCACCACCGGCGGCGGGCTGATGGCGCGGAACAGCCAGTAGCCGCCGGCCCGGGTCAGGTAGGTCGCCAGCGCCATCGCGCCGATGGCGGCCAGCACCCAGGGATCAAGCGTCATTCCGGGTGGTGCATCAGGCCGGGTAGCGCATCAGCAAGGCCGGGCGCGGTCGCGCAGCACGCCGGCGGCGCTGCCGGCCAGGGCGCCGCCGACGATATACCACGACGTGCCCGGCAGCAGCCGCGCCAGCCCCAGCGCCACCGCGGCCGCCACCACCCAGGGCGCCATGTCCCGCCCGCCGCGCCACATCGGCACCAGGATCGCCACGAACACCGCCAGCGCCGAGAAGAACAGCGGGTGCCCCGGCGGCGGGCGCATCGTCGCCCCCAGCAGGTGCCCGGCCGCGGTCCCCACCACCCACACCGCCCACATCAGCGCCCCCGCCCCGAACAGGAACCCGGCGTCCCCGCGCCCCGCCTGCATCTGCGTCACCGAGATCGCCCAGGTCTGGTCCACCATCACGAACAGGCTGCCCCACAGCCGCCAGCCCCGCACCCGGTCCAGCCACGGCCCCAGCACCGGTCCCTGCAACGCCGACCGCAGGTTCACCACGAACGCCGCGACTGCCGCCGCCAGCACCGGCGCCGGCGTGCCCCAGTGGCTCATGGCCAGCAACTGCGCCGACCCGGCAAAACACAGCGCGCTCATCAAGGTGGCCTCGGCCAAGGACAGCCCGTGCCCCTGCGCCGTCACCCCGCACACCAGGGCATACGGCACGATGGCGACCTGCAACGGCAGGCTGCGCCGCACGCCGTCCAGCACGGCGGCGCGGGAGAACCGGGGACGGGCGCGCGACACCTAGCCCTGCTTCAGCCGGATCACCGCGGCCTCCGCCTCCTCGCGGTCCATGCGCAGCGCCTGCTGCGCCACGGGCTGCGGAAAGCCGGCGCGGGCCAGGGCGCCGATCTCCTTGCGCCGGGTGTCCTCGATCGGCACGTCGGTCTCGCGGTCGGTGCGGAACGGACCCAGGCGGCGGCGGCGGGCGTAGGCCAGGGCGGCGGCCAGCTCGGTGTCGGCCTCCGGTAGGGCGTCGCGGGCGACCTCCTGCGGCACGCCCTTGGCCGACAGGTGCGCGCTGATGGCCCGGCGCGAGCGGCCGGCGCGGGTCAGGCTGCGGGCGCGGCCGGCGGCGAAGGCGGTGTCGTCCACCACGCCGGATTGCACCAGGGCGCGCGCAACCTCCCGGGCCGCGAGGCGGGACGGCGTGGTGTCCGGCTCCGCGCCGGGTTCCGTGCCCTCGGTGGCGGCGCGGCGTGCCCAGCGGTCGATGCGGCGGTCCAGCACGCGGACCAGCCCGGCCTCGGTCGCGCTGAACTTGGCCAGGTGGGCCAGGGCGGCCTCGTGCAGCTTGGCGCGGGTCGGGGCCGGGCCGGCCGGGCGCTCGGCGCGGGAGGGACGGGGTCTCGCGGCGCCGGGCGCGTCGTCGGATGGCTTCGGCATGCCGCGAGGATGGCACGCCCGGCCCCGGTGCGGAACCCGGCCCGCAGAACCGCCGCGCGTAGCTGCTTCTCCCTCTCCCGGAGGGAGAGGAAGAAGCAAGCTAGGGTGCCTATGCCCCCGCCCGGCCCGCGTTCCCGACATTCCTGTCCCCGAACGGCACCATTCCGTTGACTTCCCAACGGCGTCCATCCCATCTTCCCCGCTTCCCCGGAACCGCCCGCGACGGGTCGCGTAAGCGCAACAGCCGGGGAAGGTAGCCCAGAGGTGTAAGGACCGAAGATGATCGCCGCCCTGATGCCGACGTACAACCGCACCGACCTCGCCTTTGAGCGGGGTGAAGGCGCCTGGCTGTTCACGACGGACGGGCGACGATTCCTGGATTACGGCTCCGGCATCGCCACCAGCAGCCTCGGCCACGCCCATCCGCACCTGGTGCAGGCCATCGCCGAGCAGGCAGGCCGGGTGATGCACACCAGCAACCTATACCGCGTGCCCGGCGCCGAGCGCCTGGCCGCACGCTTCGTCGAGGCGACGTTCGCCGACAGCGTGTTCTTCTGCAACTCGGGCGCCGAGGCGAACGAGGGCCTGGTGAAGATGATGCGCCGGGCCATGCACGAAACCGGCCGTGGCGAGCGCTACCGGGTGATCTGCTTCGACGGCGCGTTCCATGGCCGCACGCTGGCGATGCTGGCGGCGACGGGGAACAAGAAGTACCTGGCCGGGTTCGGGCCGGAGGTCGATGGCTTCGACCACGTGCCGTTCAACAACATGAACGCGCTGCGCGACGCCATCGGCCCGCAGACCGCCGGGGTGCTGATCGAGCCGGTGCAGGGCGAGGGCGGCATCCGCCCGGCGCCGCTGGACTACCTGCGCGACCTGCGCGCCACCTGCGACGAGTTCGGCCTGGTCCTGGGCCTGGACGAGGTGCAGTGCGGCATGGGCCGCACCGGCAAGCTGTTCGCGCATGAGTGGGCGGGCATCGAGCCGGACGTGATGAGCATCGCCAAGGGCATCGCCGGCGGCTTCCCGATGGGCGCCGTGCTGGCGAAGGAGTGGGTGGCGAAATACCTCGTCGCCGGCACCCATGGCACGACGTTCGGCGGCAACCCCCTGGCGTGCGCGGCGGCGAATGCGGTGCTGGACGTGGTGCTGGCGCCGGGCTTCCTGGCCGAGGTGGACCGCAAAGCCCGCCGCCTGTGGTTCGCGCTGGAGCAGGTGGTGGCGGAGTACCCGTCCGTCTTGCAGGACGTGCGCGGCGCCGGGCTGATCCTCGGGCTGAAGGCGGTGGTGCCGAACGGCGACTTGCAGGCAGCGTTCATGGCAGAGGGCCTGCTGACGGTCGCCGCCGGGGACAACGTGGTGCGCCTGGTGCCCCCCCTGGTGCTGACCGACGCCGACGTGGACACCGCGGTGGAGATGATCCGCCGCGGCACGCGCCGCTGCCTGCCAACGCCCATGGCAGCGGCGGCGAAGTGAGCGGGGCGCTCCGCCGGTCCGCGGCGACCACGCTGTTCGGGGAGGGCGACGCCCCTCCCCGGCACTTCCTCGACCTGCGCGACTTCGACGGCGCGACGCTGCGGCAGATGCTGGACGTGGCGGGCGGGTACAAGGACGCGGGCAAGCACTCCTCGCGCCCGTTCACCGGCAAGACGCTGGCGATGATCTTCGAGAAGCCGAGCACCCGCACCCGCGTCAGCTTCGAGGTGGCGATGCGGCAGTTGGGCGGCGACGCGATCACCCTGTCGGCCGATGACATGCAGATCGGCCGCGGCGAGACGGTGGCCGACACGGCGCGCGTGCTGTCCCGCTACGTGGACGCCATCATGCTGCGCACCAGCGACGCCGCGAAGCTGCACGAGATGGCCGAGCACGCGACGGTCCCGGTGATCAACGGCCTGACCGACCGCAGCCATCCCTGCCAGTTGATGGCCGACGTGATGACGTTCGAGCAGCACCGCGGCCCCATCGCCGGCCGGGTGGTGGCCTGGTGCGGCGACGGCAACAACGTCGCGTGCAGTTGGATCGAGGCGGCGGTGCGCTTCGGCTTCACCCTGCGGATTGCCGCACCAGTGTTACGCCGGCCGCCGGGGCACCTGCTGGACTGGGCGCGCGCCCAGGGCGCCCGCATCGAGGTGACCGACGACCCGGCCGAGGCGGTGCGCGATGCCGCCTGCGTGGTCACGGATTGCTGGGTCAGCATGGCGGACGACCCGAACGAGCGGCGGCACAACCTGCTGGCGCCCTATTGCGTCACTCCGGCCCTGATGGCGCAGGCCGCGCCGGACGCGATCTTCATGCATTGCCTGCCGGCGCACCGGGGCGAGGAGGTCATGGCGGAGGTCATCGACGGCCCGCAATCGGTGGTGTTCGACGGCGCGGAGAACCGGCTGCATGCGCAGAAGGGCATCCTGGCGTGGTCGCTGCGGGCGGCGCGATGACGATGAAGGGTATCGCATCGTGATGACGATGAAGGGTATCGCATCGTGACGGAGGAGATCGCCGCAACGCCGGGCTGGGTGGACGAGCGGCTGGACGAACTGTTCGCCAAGCTGCCGCAAAGGGCGGAGGTCGCTGCGGCCCGGGAGCAGTATTCCGGCTGCCTGGGCGGTGAAAAAGCGCCTGCTGCACCGTCCGATATGATGGGAGAGGAATTCGTCGGCTGCCGTGCCGAGTTGGACCGCGCCTTGGCAATCGCCGGCGTGGACAGGGCGGTGCGCGCGCAGTTGGACAGCGCATTGGAGGCGCTTGAGGCGGAGATCGGCGAGGACAGCTAACGCCGTCTCTCCATCGTCGAACGGGCTGGGTTGACGCATGCAGCCCGAAGCCGCTGCCATCCTGCTTCTCCCTCTCCCTCCGGGAGAGGGCCGGGGTGAGGGGAGCCAGGAGGACGTAACCCGGAGCGGAGAGAGCGGAGCTTGCCTCCAAGCCGTTAAGGTTCGGCCCTAGCCGCTTCCCTCACCCCGGCCCTCTCCCGGAGGAAGAGGGAGCAGCAGATAGGTTAGTCTCGCAGCCGGGCAGGCTTAGGCCGCCAGCCAGCGTTCCGCCTCGGTCCAAGTCGGGGCGGCGTAGCCGTCATGGGTGCGCAGCCGGGTTTCCGCAAAGCCAAGCCGAGCGAACAGCCGGCGGTTGTCCAGCAGCGCCAGCCGGACCCCCAGGTGCAGACGCGGCAGGCCACGGCGTCGCGCCTCGCCCTCTGCCGCCTGCATCAGGGTGGTGGCCAGGCCCCGGCCCTGGTGGCTGGGGTGAACGGCCAGGCGGCTGACATACAGGCCGCCATCGCGCTCCGACCACAGCACGCAAGCGGTGGGACCGTCCGCCAGGGCGCCCCCACCCGCCCGCAGGTGCGCGCGGACCGCATCGCCGGTCTCCTGCAAGGCGCTGGGCGGCGGCTCAAGCCGGAGCGGGATCGCGGAGAACGCCAGGCGGATCAGCGCCGCCACCGCCTCGGCATCGCCGGGCGAGACCGCCCGGATCACGCCGGCCGCCGCGACAGGGAACCGTGCAGCCGGAAGGCCGGGATCGCCACCCCCGACAGCGTCGCACCCGCCACCAGCGCCCCGGCGGGATCGCCCGCCAGGTCCGCCGCCCGCCCGCACAGCACCGGCAGCAGCGCCCCCCCGACATAATAGATCGTATAGAACAGCCCCATCCCCACCGCCCGGTTCTCCGGCCGCGCCGACAGCGTGCCGATCCCGATGATCACCCCCGCCTGCAGCGAGGCCGCGGTGCCGAACAGCAGGCTCCACAGCAGCGGCCAATCCACCACCGCCGGTCCCGCAACGGCGACGATCTCGGCGACCGTCCCGGCATAGAACACCGGCGCATTGCCGAACCGCGCCGCCAGCGCCCCGCCCAGCACCGTGAACGGCAGGTTGGTCCACGTTGCCACCGTCAGCACCAGCGCCAGCATCCCCGGCGAATGGCCCCGCACGGCCAAGTACGATGGCATGTAGGACAGGAACCCGTAGTACCCGGCATTGTAGGCCGTCCAGATCACCCCGGCGACCACCACCAGCCCGCACTCCCGCCGCGACGGCAGTGCCCAAGCCGAGCCGGCAGGCACGGCTGTCCGCTCGCACCCCAGCAGGAACAGCAGCAGCGCCAGCACCGCAAGCACCGTCCCGCCCACGAACAACCCGGACCAGCCGAAGGCGCGGACCAAGGGGCCATGCGTCAACTCCACCAGCCCGACGCCGACCGGGAACGCCCCGACCACCAGCCCCATCACCGGCATGAACCACCGGTCCGAGAAGCGGTCGCTGACCATCTTGCCCTGCATCACCACCAGCATCACCGCGCCGCAGCCCGCCAGCACCCGCCCGGCGCCGATCTGCCCGGTGCCCGCGGCCAGCTCCGACACCAGGCTGCCCAGCCCCATCAGCGCCAGCCCGCCGCCGACCACCAGGCCCTCGCCATACCGGCGCCCCAGCAAGCCGCCGGGCAACGCCACCAGGACGCCCGGCGCCAGATACAGGCCGATCAGCCCGCCGAGCGACGCATATCCCAGGCCGAAGCGATCAAGCAGCTCCGGCCCCATGCTGGCGAGGGTCTGGAACTGGTAGCCGTAAGCAACGCGCGCCAGCGAGACCGCGGCCACCAAAATCCAACGCCGGGCCATGCCGCGCCTCCTGTTATGGGACTGTACGGCACCCGCCGAGCATCGGACAGGTTCACCTCTGCAGGGCTGATCCCTATGTTGGGGGCATGACATCGACCCCCGCCTTCCTGGACAGCACCCGCCCCGACGTGCCCGACATCGTGGTCCCCCGCGGCATAACCCCGTTCTACCTGCCTGGCCGCCCGGTGCGCGGCCGGCTGGTGCGGCTCGGCCCGCTCGCCGACGCCCTGCTGACCCGGCACCAGAACCACGACGTCGTCACCGCCCTGACCGGCCAGGCCCTGGCGCTGACCGCCGCCCTGGCGACGGCGCTGAAGTTCCGGGGATCGTTCAGCCTGCAGGCCAAGGGCGACGGCGCGCTGCCGATGCTGCTGGCTGACTGCACCGAATCCGGCGCCCTGCGCGGCTACGCCCGGGCCGACGCCGACAAGCTGGCGACGCTGCTGGACGCCGACCCGGCCCCGACCGCCGCCGCCCTGCTGGGCCATGGCTACCTGGCGTTCAGCGTGGACCAGGGGCCGGACCGCGAGCGGCACCAGGGCATTGTCGCCATCGAGGGCGAAACCCTGGCCGACATGGCGCTGCACTACTTCGAGACCAGCGAACAGCTCCAGTGCACCGTCCGCCTGGCCTGCGCCCGCACCAAGTCCGGCTGGCGGGCCGGCGCGCTGATCCTGGAGCGGGTGGCGCGCGAGGGCGGCCTCGATCCCGAGATGGACAGCGACGCCCAGGCCGAAAGCTGGCGCACCGCCACCGCCCTGGCCGCCACACTGAAGGAGTCGGAGCTGCTCGACGACGCGCTGTCGCCGGACCGGCTGCTTTACAACCTGTTCGGCACCGAGGGCGTGGCGGCGGACCGCAACCGCGCCCTGGCCTATGGCTGCCGCTGCTCCCGCGCCCGGCTGTCCGGCATCCTGGAGACCTTCCCGACCGACGACCTGGACCACATGGCGGTGGAGGGCGACATCGTCATGACCTGCGAGTTCTGCAACCTCGACTTCCGGTTCAACCGCGAGGAGGTCAACGGCACCGAGGGCGGCAAGGCCGAGGGCGGATAGGGTGGACCTTCCCCGCCGCATGGCGCTGCTGCTGCCGGCGGCGCTGGCGGCCTGCGTCGGGGATGATGAGGTGCGCCAGAACTTCCCGGCGCTGCGTTACGGCTATCTGACGCCGCTGCGGCTGAACGTCGGCGCGGTGGACGTTGGCGAGCCGCCGCCGCCGGGTCCGTTGGATGCGCAGAACCCGGCGCCGCCGGGCCTGGCGTTGCGGCAGATGGCGCTGGACCGCATCGGCGCGGGCGGGACAACAGGGCGTGCGGTGTTCCACATCGATGCCGCGCAGATCGTGCAGGGCGGCGGCGGGCTGCAAGGAGTGATGGCCGTCCACCTCGACATCCTGGACCCGGGCGGCGCCCGCATCGCCTTTGCCGAGGCGCGGGTGTCGCGGCTGTCGGATGGGTCCCGCGGCGGCCTGCGCACCGCGCTGTATAATATCACCCGGTCCATGATGGACGACATGAACATCGAGTTCGAGTTCCAGGTGCGCCGGTCCCTCAAGGCATGGCTGCAGGACACGGCGACCGCCCCTGCCCCGGCACCCGTGGAGCAGCAGAACCTCGGGGCGCCCGACGGGACCTAGAGCATGTCTGGTGCAAGCAGAGGCACCAAACATGCTCCAGGCTCTGTTTTTGCGAGCATCTGTTCGGCTCAAGCGAAGCCGCTTGATCCGAACATGCTCTAGGCGGCGTACTTCACCGTGCACCCATAGGGGCGCGTCACCGCGACCGGCGCCGGACGCCCAGCCGCGATGGCGGTCAGCGCATCCCGGGCATACGGCGTCGCACGCGCCAGGTCCGCATCCCGCGTGGACGCGATGCTGTCCGCTCCGCCCATGTAGCCGAGCAGCCCATCCTTGCCGATGATAAAAAGGTGCGGCGTAGTCTGCGCGTCATACAGGTGACCAATGGCGCCGGACGGATCGAGCAGCACCCGGGCCGGGGCGGCATTGCGGGTGCGCGTCAGCTCGTTGGCGTGGAGACCATCCACGTCGCCCTGCTCGCCGGGGGCGGAGCTGATGACCGACAGCCACACCGCGCCCAGCCCGGCGGCGTCGCGCTGCAACGCCTGCATCGCGCCGGTCCGGTACCATTTCTGCACGAACGGGCAACCGTCGTTGGTCCACTCCAGCACGACCACACGGCCCCGCAACGCTGCCAGGCGCACCGCCTGGCCGTTGCTGTCAATGCCGGTGAAGTCCGGAGCAGGCGCTCCGATGCGCGGGGCGGCACGCAACGCCGCTGGGATCAGGCCAAGGCTGGCGGCGGCAGTGATGAGGGTGCGGCGGGGTATCGTCATCGGGCGGTCTCCTAGCTTCCGGCCTTGTTGAGCTGGTCCAACACCTCGCCCTGCGTCAGGATCTGCGGCAGCACCGTCGGCGCGCCGTCCCCAGGCGGGTAGAACACGTACAGCGGCACACCGTCGCGGTCGTGGTCGCGCAGGTAGGCGGTGATCTCCGGGTCGCCACGGGTCCAATCGCCCTTCAGGTAGGCCACGCCATGCGCGGCGAAGGCGTCGCGGACCGCCGCCGGGGACAGCGCGACACGCTCGTTCACCAGGCAGGACACGCACCATGCGGCCGTCATGTTGACGAACACCGGGCGGTTTTGCGCACGCAGGCTCGCCAGGCGGGCGGCGGTGAACGGCTCGGCCCCCTCGGACTGCGCCATGGCTTGTGCGGCGGGCGCCGGGGTCAGGCCGGGCAGCAGCGCGACGGCCAGCGCCAACGCGGCCAAGGCGGCGCCGCAGCCCAGCCAACGCCCGTCCGCCCTTTGCGCCAAGCCGAACGCCCAAGCCGCGAAGCCCACCAGCAACAGCCCGGCTCCTGCCGCGAGCACGCCATCGGGGCCGGATTGCTGGCTGATGACCCACAGCAGCCAGACCGCGGCACCATACATCGGGAACGCCAGCGCGCCCCGCAGCACGTCCATCCAGCGGCCGGGCCGGGGCAGCAGCCGCGCCGCGCCGGGCACGCAGGCCAGCAGCAAGTAGGGCATCGCCAGGCCCAGGCCCATCGCCAGGAACACCAGCACCGTCACCGCCGCCGGCGCCGCCAAGGCCGCCGCGATGGCCGCCCCCATGAACGGGGCCGTGCAGGGCGTCGCCACCAGCACCGCCAGCCCTCCCGTGGCGAAGCTGCCGAGGTGGCCGCCGCGCGACGCCAGCCCCTGCCCCGCCCCGGCCAGCCGTCCGCCCACATCGAACACGCCCGACAGGTTCAACCCCACGCCGAACAGCACCCACGCCATCGCCGCCACGAACGCGGGGGACTGGAACTGGAACCCCCATCCCGCCACTCCACCGGCCGCCCGCAGCCCCAGCAGCACGCCTCCCAGGGCGCCGAACGCCACCAGCACGCCCATGGTGTAGGACAGGGCATGGCCGCGCACGTGCCCCAGAGCCGCGCCGGACATCCGCGCCATCGCCATCGCCTTCATGGCCAGCACGGGGAACACGCACGGCATCAGGTTCAGGATCAGCCCGCCCAGCAGGGCCAGCAGCAGGGTACGCACCAGGGACGCCGGGGTCGATGCCGACGCCGGGCCAGGCTTGGCGTCGATGGCAAGGAAGCTCTCCTGCCCGCTGGGGTCGCGCAGCACCACCGTTCCCGTCAGGCCCGACCCGGCCGTGAAGGACCCGCCTGGCTGCAGCGCCAAGCTGACCTCACCGTCGTGGACCGACACGGGCTGCGGCGCGGCCTGCTCCACCGCGCCCCAGGCCGCGGGCAGGAACCAGGCATCCCGCACCGTCGCCGACGACAGCCCGGCGCCGCGCAGCGACAACACGCCACTAGGCGTCACCCGCGCCTCGAACGGCGATGGGCGCGGCAGGCGGGCGGCGGCGGCGGCGAACAGCGGCGCCTCGGCAGAGGGCGCTGGCGCCCCGGCCGGGAGGTCCAGAGTGAACACCCCCTCCTCCGGCACGCAGACCTTCGCGCACACCAGCCAGGTGGCCGATGCCTCGATGTGCAACGGGCCGGAGCCGGGGGTGACCGCGACGGGCAGCAGCACCTCGCCGGTGTAGCCGTAGGTCATCACGGGACCTTCGGGCTGCCGCGTGGGGGTCGGCCACTCGATGTCGCCCGCCTTGGCCCCGGGCGGCAGGGTCAGGGTCAGCTCGGGCGGCACGCCGGCGTCGCCCGGGTTCTGCCAGTAGGTGTGCCAGTCCGGCGCCATCCGCAGCCGCAACCCCAGGTGCAGCGCCTGGCCGGGCTGCACGGCGTCCACGTCGGACACCAGGGTTGCCGTCACATGAGGGGTGCGGACCGGCGGGCTTTCCGCAGCCAACGCGGGTGCCGCGGCGGACACCAGCAGCGCCAGAAGCAGCCCGGAACGGATCATGCACGCCTCCCGCATCATGGGCAGTATAAGGGAGGTCCCAGCGTAAGCGCCACGTCTGCGACCGCGCCTTTCCGGCACGACTATGGGATCGAGGGGCGGCCTGTCCCTCCCCTCTGCGCCGGCTACACGTCCTTCGCGCTGTCGCCGCCGGTGACCTCGTACTCCGCGCCGGTCACCATCGCCGCCGCGTCGGACGCCAGGAACACCGCCGCCGGGGATATGTCGTCCGGCTGCAGCCAGCCCACCTTCAGCGGCACGGTCGGCGCCCGCACGTCCCAGGCCTGTTGCGGTGTCGGGTGCTCCGGCGGCGTCCGGCCCGTCTCGGCCATGGTCTCGACCAGCCGCGTGTTGTACCGGGTCAGCGGCGTATCGACCAGGCCGGGGATCAGCGCGTTCACCGTGATGCTGTACTGCCCCAGCTCCATCGCCGCCGACTTCATCAGGCCCAGGATGCCCCACTTGGACGCCGAGTAGCTGCTGCCGTCCTTGGTGCCGTGCTTGCCCTGCATGGACGACACCAGGATCATCCGGCCACGCTTCTGCGCCACCATCGCCGGGGCGAAGGCGCGGACGGTGTTGGCGGTACCGTTCAGGTTGTTGTCGATCACGTCGGCCCAGTCGGTGTCCTCCATCTGCAGCAGCGGCTTCCACCGCTGGATGGCGGCGTTGGCGACGACGATGTCGAGGCGGCCGAACTCCCGCTGCACCTGCTCGGCGGCGGCGCGCAGGGCGGCGATGTCGCGGATGTCGGCGCGGATCGCCACGGCGCGGCGGCCATAGCCCTGCACCTGGCGCACGGTCTCAGCCATGTCGTCCATCGTCGCGGGTTCGGCGTCGGACGCCGGGCTGACGGGGGCGGCGATGTCGAGAATCACCACGTCGGCGCCGTTGGCCGCGAACTCCACCGCGATGGCCCGGCCGATGCCGCGGGCGCCGCCTGTCACCACGGCCACCTTGTTGGTCAGCACCGTGCCGCGGCCGGGCGTCACCGGACCAGCCGACTTGCCCGCCGGCGGCTCCGGCATCGGCTGCCCGTCCAGCCGTTGCGGCCCGCCGTCGGGGCGGGCATCGGTGCGGGTTTGCGCCACGGCGCCGGCCGCCATGGCGACGCTGGCCGCCACGCCGCCACCCAGCACCAGGCTGCGCCGGACGGGATCGAGGCCCTTGGGGGTCGGCAGATCGTCATTGCTCATCGTAGGGCTCCAGACGTTTGCCGAGGGAACGGGGCCGCCTTGGCCGGGTTGCACGGCGGCTGATGTCCCCGAGAACTTGACCTATGGAAAGATGCCGGCATCGCAGGCCGTGCATGCGGCGTGACGATCCAGAGCCAGGACCACGGTGGCAGACGTGCCCGGCAATCTGTCTCCGCGCATCTGCGCACCAACGTCTGGGCATCCACGCTAGGGGTTCGTGCGCACCACCGACAGCCCTGGAAACGGCCCCGAAATGCGGGACGCGGCGGGGCCGCACTCAGGATCCAGTGCGCAGCCTACCGGGGTAGCAGCGGCTCAGCACGCGGACCTGCCTGCGCATCGCCGACGCATGGCGAGCCCGCACGAGTTCCTACCGTGGTCCCAGTTGGAGGAGGTCACAGCGCCGTTGACGCGCCGTGACGAATTTCACGGGCGAGCGCACTCCGATATATCTGCAGCTGTATTAGGAATTGTTCTGTAGAGTACTTAAAACAGTGCGCGGAGTACCAGGCATTGTATAATTTTGCCGATTAAGGTTGTAACCCTCCCTTCGTAGGTTAACGTGCTATGTCCGACATCAGCAGCGATCACACCGTCGGGAAACTGCTTCGACAGCAGGCCGCCCTGGCGGTGTTCGGGAGCTTCGCCTTCCGCGAACCTGACCTGATCAAGGTTCTGACCGAAGCGGCACGCATCTGCGCTGCGTCCCTGGACGTGCCGTTCTGCAAGGTCTGCCGCTACCGCACCTCGGAGCAGGATCTTCTCATCGAGGCCGGATGGGGCTGGAAGGCAGGCGTGGTTGGCCGGGTGGTGTCGCAGGCCAATGAAAGCTCGCCGCAGGGACGCGCCTACATCACCGGAGAGCCGATCATCATCCGCAACATCAACGAGGGCAACAACCTGGTCCTGCCAGCCTTCTACAAGGAGCATGGCATCATCTCGACCGTGGATGTCGTCATCCCCGGCTTCGAGGGGCCACCCTATGGCGTGCTGGAAGTCGATAGCCCCTCGCAGCACCAGTACGACATGCACGATATCAACTTTCTAACCGGCTTTGCTAATGTGCTTGCCGAAGCCGTCGCCACGGCAACCCGGGTCAAGGCGCTGCAGGCTGCCCTGGCCGCCAAGAACCTGCTGGCGGAGGAGCTGCAGCACCGGGTCAGGAACAACCTGCACATGATCACCAGCATGTTGGACAGGTACGCCCGGGGCACGGCGAGCGGCGTGGCGCGGGACGGGATCGACCTGATCGTGCGCCGCGTGACCACGCTGTCGCAGGTCTATGACAGCCTGCTCGGCGTCGGGCTGAGCGGGACGGTGGACCTGGCCGGCTACCTCAACGCGCTGTGCACCAGCCTGCCCGCCATGCAGGCCGAGCATACGCATCCCGTGCACATCGTCTGCCAGGTGGAGCCGGTCGCGCTCGGCATCGAGGAGGTCTCGGCGGTGGGAATGGCGGTCGCGGAGCTGGTGACCAACAGCTACGACCATGCCTTCCCGGACCGGGGCGGCACGATCACCGTAACCCTGACCCGCTCTGGTCCCACCGCCGCGGTGCTCACGATCCAGGACGACGGGGCAGGGTTCCCAGCCAAGGCAGGCACTTCGCGAAACGGATTAAGCCTGGTCAGACGGCTGGTGGAGCGAATAGGCGGCAGCTTGGATACCCACTTCAACGGCGGAACGGTGTGGCGACTGGGTCTCCCCGTGCCAGTGACGCCCGACGGGACCGAGGCGGCCACGTAGTTCCTTGTGGCCAGTGTTGAGAGCTGCCGCCCCATGCCCGGCCGCCCATGGCCCGGCGCACGGCGTGCTCGATCCGCCCGCCGATCTGTGAGCACCCCGCACTGATCCCACCGTGGCCCCCCTTCCGCGCCGAAGCCGGCCCGCAATGACGGGGAGGCTCGGGACAGGACCGGTCAGGGTCGAAAGCGGTTGGCGTCAGCCTGCGCCGCCGGTCAGCCGCGGAAGCGCACCAGCCGTCCCAGCGGACGCCCCAGCACCTCGTCATCGCGCATCACCACGCTGCCGCGAACGATGGTGGCAACGGGCCACCCCGTCACCCGCATACCGTTGAACGGCGTCCAGCCGCAGGGCGAGGCGATCCAGGCGTCCTCGATCACCCGCTGCCGCCGCAGGTCCACCAGGGTGAAGTCGGCGTCATAGCCCACGGCCAGCCGCCCCTTGCCGACCGCGCCGTACACCCGTGCCGGCCCGGCGCACATCAGGTCCACCATGCGCCCCAGGCTCAGCCGGCCCGCCGCGACGTGGTCCAGCATGACCGGCACCAGCGTCTGCACCCCGGTCAGCCCGGCCGGGCAGTCGGGCCAGGGCTTCATCTTGGCGGCGCGGGCGTGCGGCGCGTGGTCCGACCCGATGGTGTCTGCCGTGCCGTCGCGCACCGCGGCCCAGGCGGCCTCCCAGTGGCGGCGACCACGGATCGGCGGGTTCATGACGCCCATGCCGCCAAGCTGCTCGTACACCTCCGGCGCCATCTGCGTCAGGTGGTTCACCAGCAGCTCCACCGTGGCGATGTCGCGGTAGCCCGCAAGGTACTCCAGCTCCTGCGCCGTCGAGACATGCAGGATGTGCGCGGGCCGCCCGGTCCGGCGGGCCAGCGCCATCAGGCGGCGGGTGCCGAGGAAGGCGCACTCCTCGTCCCGCCATTCCATGTGGCTGCTGTAGGGGTCGCCCAGCTTGAACATGGGCTTGCGGGCCTGCAGCCGGTACTCGTCCTCGCTATGGTAGGACACGCGGCGCCGGCCGTGGCGCATCACCTGCTCCAGCGAGGCGTCGTCCTCGATCAGCAGGTCGCCGGTCGAGCTGCCGGCGAATACCTTTACGCCGCACACGCCGCGCCCCTGCTCCAGGGTGGCCAGCTCGGCGGTGTTGGCCTTCGTCGCGCCGACATACAGGCCCATGTCGCACCAGGCATTCGCCTCGACATAGTCCTGCTTCCAGGCGACCCGGGCGGCGTCCGTGATGGCGGGCGCGGTGTTGGGCATGTCGAACACCGCCGCCAGGCCGCCCAGCACGGCGGCGCGGGTGCCGGTCGGGATGGTCTCGATGGCGGGGTCGCCGGGGTCGCGCAGATGCACATGCGGGTCGATCAGGCCGGGCAGCACATGGAGGCCGGCGGCCTGCACCACCTGGTCCGCCGTCGCATCGCCGGGCACGCCCAAGGCGGCGATGCGGCCGTCGCGCACCCCGGCGTCGCCGACCTCCTCACCCCAGGGCAGCACCAGCGTGCCGCCGCGCAGCAGCAGGTCGAAGTGTTCGGGCATGGCGGCTCCTAATGGCTGAGGGTCTCGAACACGTCGCCGGCCGGCGCATGGCCCAGGATGTGGGTGCGATGCCACAGGGCGTAGAACAGCAGCGTCCAGGCCGCGAAACCCTCATGCCGCCCCGACCCGGCGGCACGGAACAGCGCGGCAACCCGGCCAGGGTCGGCGATCTCCGCCACGCCGGGCTGCGCCGCAACCAAGGGTCCCAGCCGCGCCCCCTGCCCGGCGATCCAGGCCCCAACCGGCACCGTAAAACCCTGCTTCGGCGCAAACGGCCGCGCCGCGGGCATATGCTGCGCCAGCCACTGCCGCAGCAGCCACTTGCCCCGGCCATCACGCACCTTCATCGCGTCCGGCAGCCGGAACCCGGCGGCGGTCACGGCGGGGTCCAGCAGCGGCGTCCGCCCCTCCACGCCATGTGCCATCAGGCAGCGGTCCAGCTTCAGCAGCAGGTCGTGCGGCAGCCAGTCCGCCACGTCGGTCGCCTGCGCCACCGCCAGCCGGGTGCGGCCGGGACGGGTGGCGCTGACCTCCGCCGCGGCCAGGCCGTCGCGCCAGCCCATCGGCCGCGTCCGCAGCACGTCCAGCGTGTCGAACGCGCCGCGGCTGCGCATCACCCGCCCGCCCTGCCACCACGGCCGCATCGCGCTGCGGTAACGCCCATAGCCGCCGAACACCTCGTCCCCGCCCTCCCCGCACAGCACCACCTTCACGTCCTGCCGGGCGCGGCGGGCCAGGAACCAGCTCGGGATGATGGCGTAGTCGGCAGCCGGGTCGTCCATGCAGGCGACGATCTCCGGCAGGTGCCGCCAGACCATCGCCTCGGTGATCTCCAGCGTCTCATGGTGCGCCCCCGCGGCATGGGCGACGGCGGCGGCGTGCTCGCGCTCGTCCGCTGCGCCCGGTGCGGCGAACCCGGCGGTGTAGGCACGCACCGGCTGGCTGTTCAGCCGCGCCATGACGGTCAGCACGGCGGCGCTGTCCACACCGCCGGACAGGAACATGCCATACGGCACGTCGCTGCGCTGGTGCAGGTCGACGCTCTCCTCCAGGGCGCGGTCCAGCCGGGCCAGGGCGGCGTCCTCGGTGATGGTCTCCGGCCCGCCATCGGGCAGGGCAGCGGCGCGGGTGCGGTCCAGGATGTGGCCGTCGGCGACCTGCAGGGTCTCGCCGGGCAGCACGCGCTGGATGCCGGAGAAGATGGTCTCGGCGCCGGAGGTGAACTGCACCTGCAGCAGCTCCTCCCGCGCCGCCGGGCGCAGCGTGCGGCGGACCAGCCCGGCGGCCAGCAGGGCCTGCGGCTCGGAGGCGAAGGCCAGGCCGCCCTCGATCTGCGCGATGTAGAGCGGCTTGATGCCGAACGGGTCGCGGGTAAGCGTCACGCTGCGCTGGGCGCGCTCGTGGATGGCGATGGCGTACATGCCGCGCAGCGGCGCCGCATATCCCACGCCGTCGCGCAGCCAGAGGTGCAGCGGCGGCTCGCAGTCGCTGCCGGTGGCGAAGCGGGTGCCGGGCAGGGTGTCGCGCAGCTCGCGGTAGTTATAGACCTCGCCGTTGGCGACCAGCGCGGCCGGGCCGGCGTACAGGGGCTGGTCGCCGCCGGCCACGTCGATGATCGCCAGGCGGGTGTGCACCAGCGCGGTGCGGCCCACCGTGGCGTGGCCGCCGCCATCGGGGCCGCGGTGCGCCAGGGCGCGGGCCAGGGCGGTCAGCACGGCCGGGTCGGGCGGCGGGCTGGCGGGCGACAGAACCAGGCCGGCAATGCCGCACATCAGGCGGCCAGCCGGGCCAGGGTGGCGCGCCAGCGGTGCAGGACGGGGGCCGGGGCGTGCTCGGCCAGGTAGCAGGCGCGGCCGGCGGCGGCCAGGCGGGCGGCGAGGGCAGCGTCGCCCAGGACCGCGCCCAGCGCATCGGCCAGCCGGCGCGGGTCCTCGCGGGGCGTCAGCAGGCCGGTGACGCCATCCTCGATCAGCTCGACCGGCCCGGCCGCGTCCGCCGCGACCACCGGGCATCCCGCCGAAAACGCCTCGATGACGACGTTGCCCAGCGGCTCATGCCGGCTGGGGCAGGCCAGCACGCCGGACGCGGCCAGCAGCGCCGCCTGGTCCGTGCGCCAGCCGAGCAGGTGGAAGCGGTCCGCCACCCCCTCCCGCCGCGCCAGCGCCAGCAGGGCCGCCCGTTCCGGCCCCTCCCCTGCAAGCACGGCATGCACGCCGGGCAGCAGCGGCAGGGCACGCACCAGGATGTCGAACGCCTTGTTGCGGTGCAGCCGGCCCAACGCCAGCACGACCTTCGCGCCCGGCGGTGTCGGCAGGGCGGCCGGTTTTGCGCCGAGCAGGTCCGGCGCGAAGTTCGGCAGGTGATGCACCCGCGCCGCCGGCCACCCCTGGGCCGCGACCCACTGCACGATGCCGCGGGTGTTGCCGATCAGGTGGTCGCAGCGCCGGTAGTATCCCAGGTCGTAGTACCCGCCCAGGCGCCCAGCCAGCACCCAGCCGCCGCGGGGGGTCAGCCGCGCCGCCCGGTTCATCCACGCCACCACGATGCCCGGCGCGAATCGCCGCAGTAGGGCCGACAGGCGCGGCCGGGTCAGCAGGTCCAGCGCGCCGCCGAAGCCAAGCTGCACCGGCTGCAAGCCCCCCTCCGTCAGCCGGGCGGCACGCGCGGCATCGTGGCGGATCACCGGCAGCACGGTCTCCCCGGCGCCGTGCAGGGCGGTGGTCAGGCGCTCGAAGAACAGCTCCGCCCCACCTGCGGGCGCCCCGGCCATGACGTGCGCCATCCTCACAGCAGGGCCAGCGCGGCGGCAACGGCTGCGTCCACCGTCAGTCCGGCCATCGGTGCGGCGCCCTCCGGACCCGGGGCCAGAACGGCGGCGGCGCGGCGGCCGGTCGGGCCATACTCGCTGGCCGGCGTCGGGCCGAACAGCCCGAGCGTCGGCGTGCCCGCGGCGGCGGCCAGGTGCATCAACCCGGAGTCGTTGCCGACGAACAGCGCGCACCGCGCCAGGCAGGCCGACGCCTCCGGCAGCGACAGCCGCCCGGTCAGGTCGACCGCGTCCGGCAGCGCCGCCAGCACCGGGGCGGCCAACGCCTGCTCCGCCGCGCCTGGCCCGGCGAACACCACGGGCCGCGCGCCCGGCAGCGCCCCGTCGCGGACGGCGTGGAACAGCGCGACGAACCGCTCCGGCGGCCACGCCTTGCCGGACCAGTTGGCCGTCGGCCCCAGCCCGATCAGCGTCACCCCCGGCGGCAGCAGCGCCTCCGCCCGGGCCTGGTCCGCCGCATCGGTCCAACTGGCGGGCGGCGGCGGCGGCGCCAGGTGCAGTGCCTCGGCCAGGTGCAGCAGCTTGTGCCCGGCCTGCCGTCCGCCGCGCAGCACCGCACGGCGGCGGGCCGGCAGCAGGAAGGCCAGCGCCGAGCCGCGCAGGTCAACCACCAGATCCCACGCCGTGCCGACGGTGCGCCGCCACAGCAGCAGCCAGTGCAGGTCGAACCGCCGCTTGTCCACGATCAGGGTGCAGTCCCGCCGGGGCATGCGGGCGAACACCCCGGCCGCCGCCGGGCCGCAGGCGATGGTGAAGCGGGCGTCCGGATGCTGCTGCAACAGGTGGCTCAGCAGGCCGGTCGAGAGGACCGCATCGCCGATCCGCGTCGCGGTGATGAACAGGATACGCATCTGCGGCCCCTGTAGCACGGGTTCCCGGCAAACGTGCAGCCGGGGGCGCCCGCTTAAGAACAGCTGTTCAAGAACGGCGGCCGCCTGGGCATGGCCCCGGCTTGAGAACGACGCGGCGGGCCACCACGTCGGCAGCATGGTCAAAATTGCTTCGCTACCCAATCGGTCCGTCCTGGAGGTCTCCGGGGCCGACCGGGTCAGCTTCCTGCAGGGGCTAGTATCGAACGATGTGGCGGCGGTGGCGCCGGGCCGGGCGGTCTGGGCGGCGCTGCTGACGCCGCAGGGCAAGTGGCTGGCCGACTTCTTCATCCTGTCCGGCGGCGAACGGCTGCTGCTGGACTGCGAGGCCGCGCAGGCCGCCATGCTGGCGCAGAAGCTGACCCGGTTCCGCCTGCGCGCCGCCGTTCAGGTGCAGCCGTCGCCGCTGCTGGTCTATGCCGCCTGGGACGGGACGCCCGGTGCCGCCCTGCAAGCGCCCGACCCGCGGCTTCCCGGCGCCGGGTGGCGCGTGCTGTCCGCGGAGCCGTTGGCCGCCACGGCCAGCTTCGAGGATTGGGATGCCCACCGCCTGGCGCTCGGGTTGCCCGATGGGTCCCGCGACATGGAGGCCGAGAAGACCACCCTGCTGGAGGCCGGATACGACGAGCTGCAGGGCGTGTCCTGGACCAAGGGCTGCTACATGGGCCAGGAGCTGACGGCACGGACCAAGTACCGTGGCCTGTTGAAGCGCCGCCTGGTGCCGGTGCAGGTCGATGGTTCGCTGCCCGCCCCTGGCACGCCGGTGCTGCGGGAGGGCGTCGAGGTCGGCACCATGCGCTCGGGCCAGGGCAACCGCGGCATCGCCCTGGTGCGGCTGGACGCGCTGGGTCACGCGCTGACGTGCGGCGATGCCGTGCTGCATGCGACGCCGCCGGCCTGGATGGCGCCGGAGCCTGTCAGGCTGGCGCAGCAGTCGGCATAGCGATTTGGCGCCCGACCCAATCGGGCCGTGGCAGCGCGGCATGGGCGGCAGCGGCGGCCAGCACCCGTGCCGCGGTCTCCGGCGGGAACGGCGTCACCCGGCGGCTGGCCAGGCTGACGTGCAGCAGCATGATCTCCTGTTGCGCGATCAGGTCCGGACCACGGCGCATCTCGTGCGCGAGGTGCAGCCGCTTCCCGTCGGCGCCAAGGATTTGCGTGCCGACTGATACCGTGTCGCCGAGGAGCAGCTCGGCGCGGTAGAGAATGTGGGTCTCGACGGCAAACGTGCCGTTCCCGGTGGCGTGCCGGTAGGGCTGCCCGAGACCGATGGCATCCCAGAGCAGGTCAGTCGCCCCATCGAACACCGTCACGTAGAACGCCAGGTTCATGTGGCCGTTCTCATCGATCCATTCAGGACGCACCTGCGCCCTGTAGCCGGTGAATGGCGCAGGCAACGTGTTCATTGGGTCGTCACCGGGCTGGCGGGCGGGTCACCAGCCCGGTGTTGCCTGGTTGGTCGATGGGACCGCTTAAGCCTGGTCGAAGCCGCCACCGCCGCCGTCGAAGCCACCACCGGCATCGCCGCCACCGCCGAAGGGATCGTTGCTCGCCTGGTCGAAGCCACCGCCTGCGCCGCCGAACGGGTCGCTGCTGGCCTGGTCGAAGCCGCCGCCGCCCTGGTCCGGCAGGAAGCCGCCGGAGGTGTCTGCCGCGGGTGACACTCCGGCGCCGTCCCATGGGCTTGCGCCGGACGACGAGTTGTCCGCCATGCCACCACCGCCGAACAGCCCGCCGCCGGCCTCGGTATGCGGCCCGCTGAAGGCGTTCATCAGCGCGTTGCCGACGAACATGCCGCCGGCCACGCCCGCCGCCGTGGTCAGCGCCGACCCGAGGAAGCCCGACCCGCCGCCACGCTGGAACATGCCGGGCTGGTAGCTGGGCGGATACTGCGGCTGCGGCGGCGCCGAGGTCGGCTGGAACGCCTGGCCATAGCCCGGCTGCTGCGGCTGCTGCTGGCCGCCGCCGAACAGGCTGCTGAAGAAGCCCTTCTGCTGCGGCGACTGCTGCGGCTGGTTCTGCACGGCGTGGCGCGTCTGCTCCAGCTCCCACTGCAGGCGGCGGATCTGGTTCTGCGCCTCGGCGAACGCGGCCTCCTGCACCAGCGCGGTCTGCGTGATGCGATAGCGCGCGTCGGGATACTGCTGGAATAGCTGGGCGATGAGGCCGTCGGCGTCGCGGTCGATGGGCGGCAGCGCCGGCTGGGACTGCGGCACGCTGCCGCCGGAGAACCCGCCACCCTGCTGCATGCCGCCTTGGGCGCCGGCGACGCGGGCGATGTAGCGGGTGATGAGGTCGCGTTCTTCGTTGGTCATAGGGATGATCCGCCGAGGTTTTGTTGCGGGGAGCGACGTGGCACCCTCACAACTCTGCTTCAAGTGGGGAGTTGCAGGCGCCGCCACTCGACCAGCGGGCAGCGGTCCATCACAACGCGCATGCCCGCCGCCTGCGCCGCCTCCGCCGCGGCCGGGTTGATGACACCGAGCTGCATCCAAACGGTGCGGGCGTGCAGCCGGATGGCGTCGGCAACGACCGGGCCAACCTGGTCCGCGGCGCGGAACACATCGACCATGTCGAGCGGCATGGCCTCGTCCAGCGTGGCCACGACGGGGCGGCCGTGCAGGGTGCGTCCGGCCAGGCCAGGGTTCACGCCGGTCACCTCGAAGCCGCGCGCCACCAGGAACGCCATGACATAGTTCGCTGCCCGGTCGGGCTTGTCGGACGCGCCGACGACGGCGATGCGGCGGGTGGTGGTCAGGATGTCACGGATATCGTCCATGCCGGGGATAACGCCGCCAGGGCGCGGCGGCTCCCAAGCTGGTGGCGTTATCTGGATCAGGGCTGATGTGTCTGCTCCCTCTCCCCCTTCGGGAGAGGGCCGGGGTGAGGGGGTCTTTGAGCGCGGCCCCTGGGTTCTGGGGCAGCCAGGTTCTTCCGCGGGCCTTGGTGCAGCAGCAAGGCCCCCTCACCCCGGCCCTCTCCCGAAGCGGGAGAGGGGGCAGGCAGTGTTCCTTGGGGCGCACGCGTACGCTGGGCCATCTTTCCTAAGCGCGCCCGCGCCCGTATGATGCCGACCGCCACGCAGGGATCACCAAGGGACGATGCCGGACACCCACAGCGCCGCCGCCGGGCTGGCCAAGCCGCCCAGCTTCCAGGAGCTGATCCTGCGCCTGCACGCCTTCTGGTCGCGGCAAGGCTGCGTCATCCTGCAGCCCTACGACCTGGAGATGGGCGCCGGCACCTTCCACCCTGCGACCACGCTGCGCGCCCTCGGCCCGAAGCCGTGGCGGGCGGCCTACGTGCAGCCCAGCCGCCGCCCGACCGACGGCCGCTATGGCGAGAACCCCAACCGGCTCGGCCATTACTACCAGTACCAGGCCCTGCTGAAGCCCAGTCCCCCTGATTGCCAGGCCCTGCTGCTGGACAGCTACCGCGCCATCGGCATCGACCCGCTGCTGCACGACATCCGCTTCGTCGAGGACGACTGGGAAAGCCCGACCTTGGGCGCCTGGGGCCTGGGGTGGGAGGTCTGGTGCGACGGGATGGAGGTGACGCAGTTCACCTACTTCCAGCAGGTCGGCGGCATCCCCGTCGCCAGCCCGAGCGCCGAGTTCACCTATGGGCTGGAACGCCTGGCGATGTACGTCCAGGGCGTGGAGAACGTGTACGACCTGGACTTCAACGGCGCCGGGGTGTCATACGGCGACGTGTTCCGGCGCAACGAGGTGGAGTACAGCCGCTACAGCTTCGAGCACGCCGACACCGCCCTGCTGGCCCGGCACTTCGCCGACGCCGAGGCGGAGTGCAGCGCCCTGCTCGCCGCCGGGCTGGCGCTGCCGGCCTATGACCAGTGCATCAAGGCCAGCCACCTGTTCAACCTGCTGGATGCGCGGGGGGTGATTTCGGTGACGGAGCGGGCGGCCTATATCGGCCGGGTGCGGACCCTGGCGCGCGGCTGCTGCGAGGGTTACCTCGCGGGTGATGCGGTCGAGAACGGCGCGGTTGTCGCTTCGAGGGCGGCAGAGTAGTCTAGGCAGATGGGCAACCCCTCCGCAAGCATGGCCACCGCCACGCCGGCACCGCAGCCCTAGCCATGCCGGACCTGCTGCTTGAGCTGTTCAGCGAGGAAATCCCCGCCCGGATGCAGGCGCGTGCGGCGGACGACCTCGAGCGGCTGCTGACGGATGCGCTGGGTGCGCTGAAGCCGGAGGGTGTGCAGACCTTCTACGGCCCGCGCCGGATTGCGCTCGTCGCCACCGTCCAGCCCGCCCTGCCCGCCAGCAGCACCGTCGAGCGCGGACCCCGGATCAGTGCGCCCGAGGCTGCGCTATCGGGGTTCCTCCGCAAGCATGGCGCCACGCGGGACCAGGTGGCGCAAGAGGGCGATTACTGGGTGCTGACCAAGGCCAGCCCCGCCGTCGCGGCCGAGGCGCTGGTCGCCCAAGCCATGCCGCCGCTGCTCCGGCGCTTTCCTTGGCCGAAGTCGATGCGCTGGGGCGCCGGCAGCGTCTTCACCTGGGTGCGCCCGCTGCGCCGCATCCTGTGCCTGCTGGGCGGGCGGGTGGTGCCGTTCAGCCTGGCCGAGGGCGCGGACACCGGCCACGGGCTGGCCGCGGGCGACGAGACCGAGGGCCACCGCTTCCATGCGCCCGGCGCGTTCGTCGTGTCGTCCCTGGGCGAGTGGCATGACGGCCTGCGCGCCCGCCGGGTGATCCCCGCCGCCGGGGAACGGCGCCGGCTGGTGCAGGAGGGGCTTGCCGACCTGGCCGCCGCGGAGGGTTTGCAGGTCGTGCGCGACGACGGCTTGCTGGACGAGGTGGCCGGGCTGGTCGAGTGGCCGGTGCCGCTGCTGGGCCGGATCGACGCGGCCTACATGGACCTGCCGCCCGAGGTGATGCAGGTCAGCATGCGGGTGAACCAGCGCTACTTCGCCCTGCGAACCCGGGATGGCGCCCCTGCCCCCAGGTTCGGCTTCGCCGCCAACGTCGAGGCGACGGACGGCGGCGCCGCGATCATCGCCGGCAATGAGCGCGTGCTGCGGGCACGGTTCAGCGATGCCCGGCACTTCTGGGACCTGGACCGCCGCACGAGGCTGGCCGACCGGGTGGCGGCGCTGGACGGCGTAACGTTCCACGCCAAGCTGGGCAGCCAGGGCGACCGCGTTGGGCGCATCGCCGCGCTGGCCCGGCGCATCGCCCCGCATGTCGGCGCCGACCCCAACCTGGCGGGGCGTGCCGCCTTGCTGGCCAAGGCGGACCTGACCACCGGGATGGTCGGCGAATTCCCGGAACTGCAAGGCGTGATGGGCGGCTACTACGCCCGGCACAGTGGAGAGGACGCCCGCGTCGCCGATGCCGTGCGGGACCACTACGCGCCCAAGGGTCCGGCAGACCCGGTGCCGTCCGAACCCACTGCCGTCGCCGTCGCCCTGGCCGACAAGCTGGACCAGTTGGCCGGGTTCTTCGCAGCCGGCGAGGTGCCGACCGGCTCCGGCGACCCCTTCGCCCTGCGCCGCGCCGCCCTCGGCGTCATCCGCCTCGTGCGGGAGAACCGGCTGCGGCTGCCGTTGCAGGACGTGTTCGCCGCCGCCGGGACCGGCCTGCCCGGCCCCGTGCCCGCCGACACCCTGCTAGCCTTTTTCGCCGACCGCCTCCGCGTGCAGCTTCGAGCGGAAGGCGCACGGCATGACGTGCTCGCCGCCGTGTTCGCCGCCGGGGCCGACGACGACATCACCCGCCTGCTGGCCCGCACCGATGCGGTTGCCGCGTTCCTCGCCACCCCGGACGGCGCCGACCTGCTGTCCGCCAGCCGGCGCGCGGCCAACATCCTCCGCATCGAGGACAAGCGCGACGGCCCCCACGCCGGCCCCGTCGATCCCGCCCTGCTGCTGCAACCCGAGGAGCAGGCGCTCGCCGCCGCCCTGGACGCCGCGGAACCCGCCGTGCGGGAGAACACCGAACGCGAGCACTACGCCGCCGCCATGTCCGCCCTGGCCGCGCTGCGCCCGCCGCTGGATGCGTTCTTCGACAAGGTGACCGTCAACGCCCCCGACCCGGCGTTGCGGCTGAACCGCCTGCGCCTGCTTGCCCGCGTGCCTGCGGCCATGGGCCGCGCTGCCGACTTCTCACAGATTGAAGGCCAAGAATCATGACCAAGTGGGTGTACAGCTTCGGCGCCGGCCACAACGAGGGCGGTGCGGACATGCGCAACCTGCTGGGCGGCAAGGGCGCCAACCTGGCGGAGATGGCCAGCATCAACCTGCCGGTCCCGCCGGGCTTCACCATCACGACGGAGCTGTGCACCGCCTACTACGACAACCGGCGCAAGTATCCGGATGACCTCGACGCCCAGGTGCGTGCGGCGCTGGCGCGGGTGGAGGATGCGGTCGGCCTGAAGTTCGGCGATGCGAAGAAGCCGCTGCTGGTGTCGGTCCGCTCCGGCGCCAGGGTGTCGATGCCGGGCATGATGGACACGGTGCTGAACCTCGGCCTGAACGACGAGACGGTGCGGGGCCTGGAGGCCGCCAGCGGCGACCCGCGGTTCGCCTGGGACAGCTACCGCCGGTTCATCCAGATGTACGGCTCGGTCGTGCTGGGCGTCGATCACCACCGCTTCGAGGAGATCATCGAGAGCGCCAAGATGGACGCCAACGTGACCGAGGACACCGCGCTGTCCCCCCAGCACTGGCAGTCCGTGGTCGCCGAATACAAGGAGATGGTGGCGCAGGAGCGCGGCGCCCCGTTCCCGATGGACCCGCACGAGCAGCTTTGGGGCGCCATCGGCGCGGTGTTCGGCAGTTGGATGAACCCGCGCGCCAACACCTACCGCCGGCTGCACGACATCCCCGCCACCTGGGGCACCGCCGTCAACGTGCAGGCCATGGTGTTCGGCAACATGGGCGAGGACTGCGCCACGGGCGTCTGCTTCACCCGCGACCCCAGCACGGGCGAGAACATCTTCTACGGCGAGTTCCTGGTGAACGCGCAGGGCGAGGACGTGGTGGCCGGCATCCGCACGCCGCAGCCGCTGTCCAGCCTGCGCGCCCACCCCGGCGAGGTCAGCATGGAGCAGGCGCTGCCCAGCGCCTACGCCGACCTGGTGCGCGTGCGCGAGACGCTGGAGCAGCACTACCTCGACATGCAGGACATCGAGTTCACCGTGCAGCAGAACAAGCTGTACATGCTGCAGACGCGCAACGGCAAGCGCACCGCCGTCGCCAGCCTGCGCATCGCCGTCGAGATGGCCGAGGCCGGGCTGATCGACCGCAAGGAGGCCGTAAAGCGCGTCAACCCGGCGTCGCTCGACCAGCTCCTGCACCCGACCCTGGACCCCAAGGCGCCCCGCACCCTGTTCAGCAAGGGCCTGCCCGCCAGCCCCGGTGCGGCCTGCGGCGTCGCGGTGTTCAGCTCCGACGAGGCCGAGATGCGCGCCCAGAAGGGCGAGTCCGTCGTGCTGATCCGCATCGAGACCAGCCCGGAGGACATCCACGGCATGCACGCCGCCCGCGGCATCCTGACCACCCGCGGCGGCATGACCAGCCACGCCGCCGTGGTGGCCCGCGGCATGGGCCGGCCCTGCGTCTCGGGCGCCGGGGGCATCAGCGTGGACTACGGGGCGCAAACCCTGTCGGCCGGGGGGAAGACCATACGCGCCGGGGAGACGATCACCCTGGACGGCGCGACGGGCGAGGTGTTCGCCGGCGCGGTCGCCATGGTGGAACCCAGCATGTCCGGCGACTTTGCGACCCTGATGGGCTGGGCCGACGAGGTTCGCCGCCTGGGCGTCCGCACCAACGCCGAAACCCCGCTGGACGCCGAGACCGCGCGCAAGTTCGGCGCCGAGGGCATCGGCCTGTGCCGCACCGAGCATATGTTCTTCGCCCCCGAGCGCATCGGCGCCGTGCGGCAGATGATCATGGCCGACGACCTGGCCGGGCGGCGGGCGGCGCTGGACAAGCTGCTGCCGTTCCAGCGCGGCGACTTCACCGACCTGTTCCGCATCATGCACGGCCTGCCCGTCACCATCCGGCTGCTGGACCCGCCGCTGCACGAGTTCCTGCCGCACCAGGATTCTGAACTCGCCGACGTGGCCCGGGCGTCGGGCCAGGACGTGGAGCAGGTGCGCCGCCGGGCCGCCGAGCTGTCGGAGGCGAACCCGATGCTGGGCCACCGCGGCTGCCGCCTGGGCATCACCTTCCCGGAAATCTACGAGATGCAGGCCCGGGCGATCTTCGAGGGTGCCATCGCCGCCGCGCGTGAGACCGGGGAGGCGCCGGTGCCGGAAATCATGATCCCGCTGGTCGGCACCCGCAAGGAGCTGGAGATCACCCGCGCCCAGGTGGACCGCATCGCCGAGGCGGTGTTCGCCGAGCAGGGCCAGACCATAGAGTACCTGGTCGGCACGATGATCGAGCTGCCGCGCGCCGTGCTGGTGGCGGACAAGATCGCGGAGATCGCCGACTTCTTCTCGTTCGGCACCAACGACCTGACGCAAACGGTGTTCGGGCTGTCGCGCGACGACGCCGGGCGGTTCCTCCCCGCCTATGTGGAGGCGGGCATCCTGCCGAAGGACCCCTTCGTGTCCATCGACGTGGAGGGCGTCGGCGCGATGGTCCGCATGGCCGCCGACAAGGGGCGGCACACCAAGAACAAGCTGAAAATGGGCATCTGCGGCGAGCACGGCGGCGACCCGGCCAGCATCGCGTTCTGTGAGGAGATCGGGCTGGACTACGTGTCGTGCAGCCCGTACCGCGTGCCGGTGGCCCGGCTGGCGGCGGCGCAGGCGGCCTTGGGCGTCGGGGTGGACCGAACGGCGTAACCCTGCTCGCTGCTCCCTCTCCCCGCTTCGGGAGAGGGCCGGGGTGAGGGGGTCTTGCGGCGCCGCACCCACCCCCGACCAACCACTTGCTTTCCGTAACCGCAGTGCCCCGCTCCGCAAGCAGGACCCTCTCACCCCGGCCTTGGTCCGTTTCACGGCCCAAGCCCGGAGGGAGAGGGAGAAGCGGCTTGACCTGGGTGCATTGCGCTCCTCATAGAAGAAGTATGGTCCCGATGCTGCCCCTGCGAATTATAGGCCCGGCGCTTCCCTAGAACGCCGGGACAGCACGCGCACGCAACCGCCGACCAGGACCATCCCCATGGCTGACATCCCCGACCTCAAGCCAACCGACTACAAGGCCACCGTCTTCCTGCCCACGACCTCGTTCCCCATGCGCGGCGACCTGCCGAAGCGTGAGCCGGACCTGCTGGCCCGCTGGGACCGCATCGGCCTGTGGGAGCGCACGAAGGCGCAGATGGCGGGCCGCCCGCCCTGGGTGCTGCACGACGGCCCCATCTACTCCAATGGCAACCTGCACATCGGCCACGCGCTGAACCGCATCCTGAAGGATGTCATCATGCGGGCGCACCGCATGGCCGGGCAGGACGTGGACTACATCCCCGGCTGGGACACCCACGGCCTGCCGATCGAGTGGAAGGTCGAGGAGGAGTACCGCAAGACCGGCCGCGACAAGGACGCAGTGCCGGTGCTGGACTTCCGGGACGAGTGCCGCCGCTACTCCGCCCACTGGCTGACGGTGCAGACCGGGGAGTTCCAGCGGCTGGGCGTCGTGGGCGACTGGGCGGGGCGCTATGCCACGATGGACTTCTCGTCCGAGGCCGCCATCGCCGGGGAGATCTGCAAGTTCCTGCTGAACGGCGCGCTGTACCGCGGCCTGCGCCCGGTGATGTGGAGCCCGGTCGAACGGACGGCGCTGGCCGAGGCCGAGATCGAATACCACGACCGCGACAGCGACACCGTGTTCGTGCGCTTCCCAATTGTCCCGGGCGGGGGTCTGTCCGGCGACCTGCAGGGCGCCAGCGTCACCATCTGGACCACGACGCCCTGGACCATGCCCGGCAACCGCGCCCTGGCCTACGGTCCCGAGATCGACTACGCCCTGGTCCAGGTCGGCAGCGTCGCCGCAGGCTCCCTGGCCCGGCCCGGCGAGCGCCTGCTGATCGCGCTCGCCCTGCTGCCGCAGGTCTGCGCCGAGGTCGGCATCGCCACGCACCACGTGCAGCACGTCTACAAGGGCGCCGAGTTGGCCGGCCTGGTGTGCGCCCACCCGTTGCGCGGCCAGGGCTACGACCACGACGCGCCGCTGCTGCCGGCGGACTACGTCACGACGGACCAGGGCACCGGCTTCGTCCACATCGCCCCGTCGCATGGCGAGGAAGATTTCCTGCTAGGCCGCGAATACGGCATCGAGGTGCCGGAGGCGGTCGGCGCGGACGGCACCTACGCCGCCTGGGTGCCGCTGTTCGCCGGCACGCACGTCTTCAAGGCCGCAGCCCCGGTCGGCGCGGCGCTGGAGGCCGCGGGCGGGCTGCTCGGCCGCGGCACGCTGCGCCACTCCTACCCGCACTCCTGGCGCAGCAAGGCCCCGGTCATCTACCGCGCCACCCCGCAGTGGTTCATCCGCATGGACGGGCCGGAGCGCCTGCGGGAACGCGCGCTGGAGCAGATCGCGCAAACCGCGTTCATCCCGGAGGCCGGGCGCACCCGCCTGGCCAGCATGGTCGCCGGCCGCCCCGACTGGTGCATCAGCCGCCAGCGCGCCTGGGGCGTGCCGATCCCCGTCTTCGTGGACCGCCGCACCGGGGAGCCGCTGCGCGACCCGGCCGTGGTGGAGCGCATCGTGCAGGCCTTCGCCGCCGAGGGCGCGGACGCCTGGTATGTCAGCCCGCCCAGCCGCTTCCTCGGCAACGACCGCGATCCCGCTGCCTTTGAGCAGGTGATGGACATCGTGGACGTGTGGTTCGAGAGCGGCAGCACGCACGGCTTCGCCCTGCAGGACCGCGGCCTGCCCTGGCCGGCGGACCTCTACCTGGAGGGCAGCGACCAGCACCGCGGCTGGTTCCAGCACAGCCTGCTGGAGGCGGTCGGCACCCGCGGCAGCGCGCCGTTCAAGGCGGTGCTGACCCATGGCTTCGTGCTGGACGAGGCCGGGCGGAAGATGAGCAAGTCGCTCGGCAACGTCACCTCGCCGCAGGCGGTGACGGACGCGATGGGCGCCGACATCCTGCGGCTATGGGTGGTGAACTCCGACGTGTCGGAGGACCTGCGGATCGGCCCGGAGATCCTGAAGCAGCAGGCCGAGCTATACCGCCGGCTGCGCAACACCCTGCGCTGGCTGCTGGGCAGCCTGGACGGGTGGAGCGAGGCGGAGCGCGTGCCCGAGGCCGATATGCCGGAGCTGGAGCGCTGGGTGCTGCACCGGCTGGCGCAGCTCGGGCGGCGCATCCAGGGGGCGCTGGCGTCGCATGACTGGACCGGGGTGTATCCGGACCTGCACGCCTTCTGCTCGGCGGACCTGTCGGCGTTCTACTTCGACGTGCGGAAGGACGCGCTGTACTGCGACGCGCCGGACAGCCTGCGCCGCCGGGCGGTGCGGACGGTGCTGGACCACCTGCACCGCTGCCTGGTGGCCTGGCTGGCACCGGTGCTGTGCTTCACCGCGGAGGAAGCCTGGCTGGCCCGGTTCCCGTCCGAGGACGGCAGCGTCCACCTGCAAGCCTTCCCGGTGATCCCGGCGGCCTGGGACGACGCCGGGTTGGCTGCGAAGTGGGCGCTGATCCGGGAGACCCGCGGTGAGGTGACCGCACGGCTGGAGGCCGCGCGGGCGGAGAAGCTGATCGGCTCCTCGTTGCAGGCCAAGGCGACGATCGGGCGGAACTTCGCGGGACTGCTGGATGCGGACGGGTGGGCGGAGGTCTGCATCGTCTCCGCCGCCGCGTTCGGCGATGGCTTCGCCGTGCATCGCGCCGATGGGGACAAGTGCGCCCGTTGCTGGCGCGTGCTGCCGGAGGTCGGGCGGCAGCCGGCGCACCCCGCCCTGTGCATCCGGTGCGCCGAAGCGGTCGGCGGCCTGTCGTGCCAGGCAGCGGCCGAATGAGCGCCCCGATGAAAGCCCCGATGGACACCCGGGTACGCTGGGGCGTGCTGGCGGCGTTGCTGGTGCTGCTGGCGGACCAGGGCAGCAAGTGGTGGGTGCTGCATGTGCTGAACCTGCCGGTGCGTGGGCAGGTCCGGGTGCTGCCGGTGCTCAGCCTGACGATGGTGTGGAACCAGGGCGTCACCTTCGGGCTGTTCCACCAGTCCGGGGCCTGGGGGCCGTGGCTGCTGGCGGCGATAGCACTCGCCGTCGTGGGCGTGCTGGCAGTGTGGCTGCGCCGGGCGGAGAGCCTGCCCGTCGCGCTGTCGCTGGGCGCCATCGCTGGCGGGGCGGTCGGCAACGTCGTTGACCGGGTGCGTTTCGGCGCCGTGGTCGATTTCCTGCACGCCCATGCGTTTGGCCACTCCTGGTATGTGTTCAACGTCGCCGACGCTGCCATCGTCTGCGGGGTCGGCGTGCTGGTGCTGGACGGGCTGTGGCCCAAGCGCCCTTCGGCCGAGGCGGCCCGCTTGCAGGCACGGGGGCTTCGGCGGTAAAACCCGGCCATGATGGCAGCTTGGCGACTTCTGGTGATCCCAGCCGTTCTCAGCCTCTCGGCGTGCAGCGGTGACGAATTGACCCGTACCTTCGGCCTGTCGCGCGATGCGCCGGATGAGTTCACGGTAACGACGCGTGCGCCGCTGTCGATGCCGCCGGACTTCACCCTGCGGCCGCCCCGCCCCGGCGCTGTCCGCCCGCAGGAGCTGACGCAGACCCAGCAGGCCGAGGCCACCCTGACGCCGGACACCGTGCTGGGCGGTCCCGTCGCCGCGCGCACGGCGGGCCAGCAGGCGCTGGTCGCCGCCGCAGGCCCCGCCGCGCCGGGCGACATACGCAACCGCATCGATTCGGAGGCTGCGCTGGACACTCCCAGCCGCAGCCTGACCGACCGCCTGATGTTCTGGCGCAGCCCGCCGCCGCCGGGCACACTGGTGGACGCGCAACGCGAGAGCGCCCGGCTGCAGCAGAACGCGGCGTTGGGCCAGTCGCCGGAGACCGGGGACACGCCAATCATCCAGCGCAAGAAGCAGGGTCTGTTCAGCGGCCTGTTCTAGCCTCGCCTTCCCCCTCTCCCTCCGGGAGAGGGCCGGGGTGAGAGAGGCGGCAAGGGCCTAATTCGCCGCATTGAGAGCGGATCGGCTTCGTATCAAGCAGGATCGGTCCGCCCAGCCTCCCTCACCCCGGCCCTCTCCCGGAGGGAGAGGGAGCAGCCAGGATCTCGCGCGCCTGCTTGGCGTCTGCCGCAATCTGCTCCCGCAAGTCATCGAACGACGCGAACTTCCGCTCTGCCCGCAGAAAGGTGTGCAGCGCGATGGCGACCTCCTGCCCGTACAGGTCGCCGGACCAGTCGAACAGGTGCGCCTCAACCCGGCTGATCGCGCCGTCGGCCACGGTGGGGCGGCGACCGATGTTGGCGACCCCCGGCACCTGGCCGCCGTCCGGCAGGCGGGCAGTGATGGCATACACGCCACGCGCCGGCTCCAGGTGGCGGCCCAGCGGCACGTTGGCGGTCGGAAAACCAATGGTGCGGCCCCGCGCGTCGCCGTGCGTCACGGGGCCGCGCACCGCCCAGGGCCGGCCCAGCTCCAGCGCCGCCCGCTCGGGGTAGCCGTCCTGCAGCAGCCGGCGGATGCGGGTCGAGCTGACCGGCACGCCGCCCTCTGCCAGCGCCGGGGCAACGGTCAGGCCGATGCCGAGCGCCTCCGCCCGGGATGCCAGGAAGCCCGCATCCCCGCCGCGGCGGTGGCCGAACGCGAAGTCCGGGCCGCAGGTCAGGTGCGCCGCGCCAATGCCCCGGTGCAGCACGTCGGCGACGAACTCCTCGGCGGTCAGCGCCGTGAACGCGGCGTCGAACGGCAGCTCGTACAGCACCTGCACGCCCAGCGCCGCCAGCGCCGCCGCCCGCTCCGCCTGCAGCGTCAGGCGGAACGGCGGGTCCTCGGGGCGGAACAGCTCACGCGGGTGCGGCTCGAACGTCAGCACCGCCAGCCTGGCGTCGGGCCTGGCGCCGTGCGCGCAACGCAGCACATGGGCATGTCCCAGGTGGACCCCGTCGAAGTTGCCCAGCGCCACCGAGGCGCCGCGCAGCGCGTCCGGCAGGCCCTCCCAGGTGCGGACGACCTCCAACGGCTAGGCCCGGCTGCGCGGCAGCACGGTGGCCTCGCCGTCGATGACGACCTTGCCGGCAACGGTGCAGGTGGTCCGCAGCGTGGCGCGCTTCTTCGCCGGGTCGAGCGCCGTGACCTCCGCCGTGGCGGTGACGGTGTCGCCGATGCGGACAGGGCGGCGGAAGTTGAGGGTCTGCGCCAAGTAGATCGTGCCGGCGCCGGGCAGCTGGGTGCCCAGCACGGCGCTGATCAGCCCGGCGGACAACATGCCGTGCGCCACCCGTTCCTTGAACACCGACGCCGCCGCGGCCTCGGCGTTCAGGTGCACCGGGTTGGTGTCGGTGCTGACGGCGGCGAACAGCAGGATGTCGGCGTCGGTGATGGTCTTGCCGACGCTGGCGGTCTGCCCGACCTGCAAGTCCTCGAACGCGATGCCATCCATGCTCTTGCCTCCGGGGTGCCTGGTTGGACAAGGCAGTACGGCGGTGCGAAGGTCAAGGCCGCCTGTTCCCTTGGAACTGGCCTGCCGAGGATGCCCGAATGGACCGCCACCACGACGCTGCCCGCCTGCTGCTCAGCGCCCGGCGCGATCCCAGCCAGCGGCTGCACAGCTTGCCGGAGGTGATGCGCCCAAAGACCGAGGAGCAGGCCTACCTGATCCAGCGCGCCATCATGGCGGAGCTGGGCGGCGAGGTCGGCGGCTGGAAGGTGGGCTCCCCCGGCCCGGATGGTCCGGTAACCTGCGCCCCCCTGCCGGCAGCCGGCGTGCAGCGCAGCCCCGGGCAGGTTTCGGCGGCCGCCAGCCAGGATCGCGTCGTCGAGGCCGAGATCGCCGTGCGGATCGCCCACGACCTGCCGCCGCGGGCGACGCCGTATTCCCGGGCGGAGGTGCTGGCCGCCATCGGCTCTGCCCATCCTGCGATCGAGGTGCTGCAAAGCCGCTATGTCGATGTGGACGGGGTGGACAGGCTGTCCGCCCTGGCGGACAGCCTGTCGCACGGCGGCCTGGTGGTCGGCGACCCCATCCCGGACTGGCAGGGCATCGACCTTGGGGCGGAGGCGGTGCGCCTGCTGGTGGATGGCGCCGAGGTGAAGCGGGGCGTCGCCAACCCGGCCGGCGACATGCTGCGCCTGGTGGTCTGGATGGCGAACGAGGGCGCTCGTGCGGCGGGGGGCTTGCGGGCCGGGCAGTTCGTGACGACGGGATCGTGGACCGGCAAGGACGCGGTGCCGCCGGGTGGCGAGGCACGCATCGTGTTCACCCATGCCGGGGCGGCCGCGGTGCGGTTCGAGGCATCGGGATCGGCGCATGAGAACCGGAACATGAGAACCGGAACATGAGGACTGGAACATGAGGACTGGGACATGAGGACTGGGACATGAGCTTGGCGCTGGTGGTCGGGGCCGGGCCGGGCCTGTCGGCCAGCTTCGCGCGCGGCCTGGCGCAGATGGGGCACCAGGTGGCGCTGGCCGCCCGGCGGACGGACAAGCTGCAGGAGCTTGCGGACGAGACCGGGGCCAGCCTGCACGCCTGCGACGCCGCGGACCCGGCCTCGGTCGCGGCGCTGTTCGCGGCGGTGGGGTCGCCGGAGGTGGTGCTGTACAACCCGAGCTACCGCGTCCGCGGCCCCCTGGTGGAACTGGACCCGGCCGAGGTGGCGCGCAGCCTGGCAGTGACCGCATTCGGCGCGTTCCTGGTGGCGCAGCAGGCCGCGCGGGGGATGCTGGCGGCGGGGCGGGGGGCGATCTTCCTGACCGGGGCGTCGGCGGGGGTGAAGGGGTTTGCCGGGTCGGCGCCGTTCGCCATGGGCAAGTTCGCGCTGCGCGGCCTGGCGCAGAGCATGGCGCGGGAGCTGCACCCGCAGGGCATCCACGTCGTGCACGTCGTGGTGGATGGCGGCATCCGCGCCGCGGGGCGCCCGGTGCCGGCGGACAAGCCGGACAGCCTGCTGGACCCGGACGCCATCGCGCGCACGATGCTGGACCTGCTGGCGCAGCCGCGGTCGTGCTGGACGGATGAGGTGGCGGTGCGGCCTTGGGTGGAGCGGTTTTAAGGAAGTCGGGCAGGGGTTGGTCGAAGCACCATCGCAAGCCTTTTCCGGCGCCCAGCCCAGGAATTTGGGATACGGATGCCTGTCCGTTTCCCCGTCCGGCAATCATCGTGTCCGCTTTCTCATCGATTGCCAGGGTTGGCGGACAGTTCGGGATCGCCCGCCTGGGCTTTGGTTTGGCAGACAGGCACGCTGTGCGGCACCGACATCGACCAGCCTGAATACCTTGCTCAACCCCCCATCATGGCCTCCGCGACGCGACGGGTGATCTCGCCATCCGGTGCCGCCGTCTTGTCGCTGATCCGGCCGTCCAGGAACAGCGACGCCAAGCCGTGCACCAGCGACCAGCAGCCCAGCGCGCGGGCGTCCCGGTCGGCGTTGGCCAGCGCCTCCGCTGCGACCCTTGCAGCCAGCACGGCATAGGCGGCCTCGCCGGCCGCCGTCAGCTCCGGATGCGTGCCAAGACGCTTGGGGCCGAACATGAGCCGGAACAGGGCCGGGTTCTCCAGCGCATAGCGCACATAGGCCACGGCCTGTTCCACGAGGGCCTGACCTGCCGGGGCCGCGTCGTCGGCGGCGCGCAGCACGCCGCGCAGGCCGTCGAAGCCCTGCACCGCAACTGCTGCCAGGAGCGCCTCCTTGTCCGGGTAGTGCCGGTAAGGAGCCATGGCGGACACGCCGGCACGGCGCGCAACGGCGCGCAGCGAAACCGCATCCGCGCCATCCTCCGCCAGCAGGTCGAGCGCCGCGCCGACCAGCGCCGTCCGCAACTCCCCATGGTGATAGCCTCTGGCAGCCGATGTTGACATTGTAAGCCGAACTCCAATGTGTGCATTGTAAGCATTTGGCCGCTGCTGTCCAATCCATGTCGGCCGATCAGGAGAGCACCATGATCAAGTTCACCATCCTGCTGCGGCGCAAGCCGTCGATGACCCACGACGAGTTCGTCGCCTATCACCGGGAGCGGCACGCGCCATTGTTCTGCGCGTTGCCGGCCGTGCGGCAGCACGTCCGGCGCTACGTTCAGTGCCACACCGTGGCGGCCTCCATTCCTGGCCTGCCGCCGGTGACGTTCGACGGCATCACCGAGCTTTGGTTCGACGACGTGGCCGGGCTGGAGGCTGTCTTCACCTCCGAAAGCTACATGGAAACGATCCGTCCGGACGAGGCGCAGTTCCTGGACCTGCACGCCTGCGAGTTCGTGCTGTCCACCGAGAGCGTGCTCATCAACACCATCCAGACAAGCTGACAGAGGCGTCATATATGATGTCTTGTGATCTTCACGCCCAAACAGAAGTTTGAAATCGCTGGAATGCCCTCCGACTCCACGGCGCGCAGAACCCGCACGCCTTCGCCTGGACGTGACACGCTTTTCCACCCTTGAGCCGGGTGGGGCATGGCAACGATCGTTTGCTGGGCACTGTCAACCAGCCCAACCCCTTCACCAAACCATTCAGACGGAGAGCGTGCCATGGAGTTCACCCACACCGTTCCGGTTCCGGTCACCAGCGACGCATTCAATCTTGCCGATTGGATTTTTGCGATGACCGACAAGGAATACATGGCGTGCGCCAAAGGTCATCACGCCATGGGGATCATCGGTGCCGAAAAGCGGACAGGCATCATCAACTTGGAGCAGATCGCCGGCACCCTGATCGTGCAACACTACGAGACACGGCTGGCGCAGCCGAAGCATGTGACGTTCGTATCCGAGGCAAGCGAGGGTTTCCTGCTCCACACGGTGCCGTTCAAGATGAAGGTGCATTGGGACATGCAACTCTTGCCAGGGTCTGACGCCAAATCTTCCCTGCAATGCACGATCGGCTTCGATGCGCCGGGCTGGGCCACCGCAGCAGGTGTGCTCAATAGGAGCAATCACTTCGTGCATCAGCACCTAATCGAGGAGACTGGAGGTTTTGCGCGCGACATCGCGTCAAAGACCGTTCCGGGATCGGCTCGGACCTAGACAACCAGTCTCCCTTAATCGTGCGCTGGACGGCAGCCTTCCGAAAAACCCGGCAATGAAGGTCCATCATGAACCTGCATTATGGGTGTGTGCCACACTGTCAAACGACCGGACCCTGTTGGCGAAGTCGGCCATCAAGCGGCGAGTGCGGCGA
>CAXTAT010000031.1:0-65523 GCA_964242415.1 uncultured Acetobacteraceae bacterium | reverse complement strand
CTTATGCTGCGAAAGCTATGCCAGACAACAATATGATCGCGGACAGACACTTAGGCCGACCCATGATACCGGCCCGCGTAGGAGTTGACCTGCTTTTACTGCGCTACCGATGGAACGGCTGCCGATAGCAACCAGGTCAACTCCTACGCGGACCGGCATGAGGGCGCGCCGTCATTGCGAGCCGGCTTCGGCGCGGCAATCCAGGGGTGCATGGGCCGGGGTTCCGGTCTGGCGGTCCCTGGATTGCCGCGTCGCAAACGCTCCTCGCAACGACACGCGGGGCAATGACAGGCGGGGCAGTGACAAGCCGGGAAATGACGGGCGAGAGGACGGGCACATCGGCCACGGTGAACGACCGTTGGCACAAGCGTTAGCTATGCCGCGGATAAGACCGCATCAGCCGCTGCTCCAGCCTCCACTGGCGCCACATGGCGCGCAGCCCGCTAGGCGGCAGGCCCCGGGCGCGGTTGGCATGGCCGATGGCGAACGCCGCGCCGTAATGGCGAAACTGGTCGGCCCAAGCCTGGAACAGCCGGGTCCGCGCGTCCCACACGTGGGTCGCCTCGGAGCCGACGCCATTGACTTCGATGACCACGAAGTCGCCCTCCCGCAGCGCCGCGGCGGACCGGAACCGCACGTCGAGGCGCCCAAAGTGGAACTCCGGCATCGCACGCGCGATCGCCTCGACCTTCGCGGTAAGGGCTGCCGTTACTTGGTCATGCCCGTCGCGGAAGATCGAGCCTTTGCAGTGGTTGCCGACGAACACCAGCTCCACGCGCTCGCCAGCCGCGGGAACTTGGTCGAGCTGGCCGGCCAGGTGGGGCAGGTATTGGTGCCGCGCGGCGGACGCCCGCTCGTCGGCCAGGATCAGGCTACGCAAGGTGCTGTGGCCATCGCCAACCAGCACGGGCGCCTGCTTCAACGTCACCGAGGTGATGCGGCCCTGCGCCTCGTGCGGGTGGCGGATGTAGAACAGGCCGGCCTCGCCCTCGAACGGGACGTAGTGCTGTAGCACCAGGGCAGCCCCTGGCGGGAACTCGGCGAGGTAGCGGCCCAGCGCCGGGCGGTCCCGGATCAGCCGGACGCCGGCGCCGTTGCAGCCGATGTCGGGCTTGGCGACGATGGGATAGGCGAGGCCCGCCCCGGCCATGCGCTGCTCGCACTCAGCCAGCCCGTGCGGCTGCAGCTTGACATAGGGCGCCACGGAGGCGCGGGCCGGACCTTGGACCCCGTCCAGGATGCCGCACTTCGATTCGCCGCAGAGGCCGCCGACCTCGATGTTCGGATTGGCCCCGGTCGGCAGGCTGAAGCTGCCATAGCGCAGGCCAAGGAGGACCCACTGCACGACGATGGGCGTGTAGAACGCCCAACCGGGCCAGAACTCGAAGTGACTGACCACGGGGTCGGGCCGCCGTGCCGGCGCGGCATCGACCGCGGTCGTCAAGGCCGCATCCCTCATGGTCCCGCCTCCTGCCAACGGCCGGCGATCCGGCCGGCCATGACCACGACGATTGCGAAGCCGGCTGCGCCCACCCAGCGCCAGGCTCCTAGGTACCGGGCCAGCACCTCGCCGACCGCCATCGAAATCCCGAACAGCGCGCTGGTCCAGATGGAGGTCGCGACGACGGCGGCGGCCAGGAACGCCCGCAGGTCGCCGCCCAGGAACCCGCAGGCCGTATAGGCCGGCAACCGCGCACCCGGGATGAAGCGGCTGGCGAACACGACGGTGAACACGCGCCCGCGCAGCCAGGCTTCGCCCCGTTGCCGCGCCATATCGGGCACCAGGCGCCGGGCCCATGCCACCCGGGCGGACAGCCAGCCGAGCCCATACAGGCCGAGGTCGCCCAGCACGATGCCGGCATACAGGCTGCCAAGGGCAAGCGGCACGCTGATGGTGCCAGCCCGCGCCGCGATGCCGGTCAGCACCGTCGCCGCGTCCTCGAGCACGAAGGTGCCAAGGATGACCGCCGCTGCCTGAAGCGCGGGGACGTGGCCTGCAAGATCCAGCAATTGCAGACGGCCCGCGCTAGCCGGGCCGCTGCGCGCTGGCCAAGCGCCCGGGCCGGCTTCGCGCGGTCTTGGGCGACCCGGCGATGCACGGCACGGTGCGGCTGGCCACCGGGCTGCCCGGCCCGGCCGCAGCTCTTATTGCGCCGCCGACCTGGCCCAGGCGCTCCCTGCCGGTCCGCCTGTTCACCGCTTCCACTGCCGTCACCACTTCCATTCCAGACCGTTCCGGCCAACCTGCTCGGGGGGAACGGGATACGGCACATCCGGCTGCATACCGGGTCAAAAGCGTTTTCGTGAGCAGATGCGATCCACGCAATCGTGCCATCGTGCCGGCAGGCGGCGCGGCGGCTGGCCTGGCCGCTTCTTCTTGGCCGGGCGTTTGCAATACGAACCTCCGCCCATCAGGAACCGGGCCGCAGGGCCGGGTCGATTGGAAAGCTCCGGCTGCGGGCCGGGCCGCCGGCAAACGGATTGGTGTCCCAATAGCCCGCATCCATTGCGTCGCCGAGGCAGGCAAACCCGCCCGTCGCGGCGGCGAAGCGGGAGGAACCCGGCGGCTGGAAGTACCCGGTGGCCGGATCAGGCCAGACCACGGCGTCCCCGGGGCAATGGCGCTGCGCGGCGGCCGGATCGGCGAATCCCGGCACCGGGTCCAACCCCACCGGGATGTCCTCCAGCGCCATCTTCGGGTCCTCCTGCGCCTGTGCGCCCGCGGCCCATGCCAGCACCAGCAGGACAGCCAGCCCCAACCGCCGCCCGGCCTCCACCCGACGCGCGCCCGCGTGTAGCCTGCCGCAATGGACCCAAAGACTGCCCTGGCCCAAGCCCTCCACCTCCACCGCACCGGCAGCACCGAGGCCGCCATCGCCGCCTGCCGCCACGCCGTACCCGGCGGGGATGCACCAGGCGGGGACCCCATCGCCATGCGCATGCTCGGCCTGCTGCTCGCCGAGGCCGGCCAATTCGACGAAGCCCGCCACTGGGCCGCCCGCGCCGTCGCCCGGGACCGCTCGCCCGAGACCCTGGCCGCCGCCGGGCGCATCCTCGCCGGCATGCAGCACTGGCCCGCCGCCGCCGCCGCCCTGCGGGAGGCGCTGCTGCTGCAGCCGGACTTCGCCGCCGCCCGCCGCCTGCTCGACCGCGCCGAGGCCGCCGCCGCCGCCCTCCAGGCCGAGGCGACCCGGCTGTTCACCACCCGCCGCTTCGCCGAGGCCGCCGCGCTGTTCCGCGAGGCAAGCGCCGTGTGCCCTGGCGACCCCGCCCTGCTCCACGCCCTCGGCGCCGCGCTGCACGAGGCGGGACAGCCGGCGGGGGCCATCGACGCCTACCGCGCCGCCCTCGCCACCGCCCCGGGCCACGTCGCCTCCTGGCACAACCTGGGCAGCGCGCTCCAGGCCACGGGGGACCTCGACGCCGCCATGGCCGCCTATGCCCGCGCCTATGCCACGGACCCGGCCAGCTTCCCCCGCATTGCGCAGGAGTTGGCCGCCGGGTCCTCCGGCCAGGTCTGGCTCAGCGCCGCCGCGCTGCGGGCCAGGCTGCAGGCTACCGCACGCGGTCACGATACTGGTCCCGGTACACTCCCGGCGCCGACAGGACAGCATCGCCCACCCCGGTGAACGCCGCCACCTCCGCCTCGCCAAATGCCGAGAACTCCAACTCCAGCGCCTCCCGAGGCACCGGGATGCACTGCGCGACCGGCGTTCCCGCCGGCAAGAAGCAGGCAGCCCCCGGGTCCAGCCACCGCGCCGGGAACAGCAGCCCGACCTGGTGGAAGCGGTCGCTGTCCACCAACCCCGTCAAGGTCCGGAACGGCAGGTCATCGCGGTTCACCGGGTGCGTGGCCAGCAGCGACCACCCCGGCGGCAGCTCGATGGTCCAGAACCCGATGAACTTGATCAGGTTGCCCTCCCCGAACGGCGCCCCCTGCACCTGCGCCGCCGCGTGGAAACTGATTGGCGCCTGCGGATGCCCCGGCGTGCCCGGCCGCGGCAGCCGCCAATCCCAGGTGAACGCGCCATCGGCGTAATGCACATCGCAGGGCAGCGGCATGACGAACCCGGCCCGCATCGCGTCGATGAACGGCGGGCACTGCTTCACCGTCCGCACCGGCCCATCATGCATGTCTGACAGCGCCGTCATCGGCATGGTCCGCAGCCACTCCGGCAGCGCGTGGCGCGCCAGCCTGGGCCGCGGCAGCGCCTCCGCCAGGGCCGGGTCGCAGCGGAACCGCACCTGCATCCCTACGACCGCGCCCGCCGCACCGCCGCCTGCCACCCGGCATGCAGCGCCGCCCGCCGCTCCACGGAGCCGAAGGGCTGCCACACCCGGTCCGGCGTGCGCCGCCGCGCGATGTCCGCCAGCGAGCCGAACACCCCCGCCTGCAGCCCGGCCAGGCAGGCCACCCCCAGCGCCGTCGTCTCCGCCACCGCCGCCCGCTCCACCGGCAGGCCCGTGAGGTCGGCCATGGACCCCATCAGCCAGTCGTTGGCCGTCATCCCCCCATCCACCCGCAACGAGGGCATGGCGGGGATGCCGTCCCGCCGCATCGCCTCGATCAGGTCGCAGGTCTGGAAGCACACCGCCTCCAGCGTCGCGCGGACCAGGTGGGCGGCGGTGGTCTGCCGGTCCAGCCCGCAGATCAGCCCCCGCGCGTCGGCATCCCAGTACGGCGCGCCCAGCCCGGTCAGTGCCGGCACCACATACACCCCGCCGCTGTCCGGCACGCTCGCGGCCATGGCGGCGGACTCGGCGGCGGTGCCGATCAGGCCAAGCCCGTCCCGTAGCCACTGCACCGCGGCACCGGTGACGAAGATGCTGCCCTCCAGCGCATACGTCGTCACCCCCTGCAGCCGGTAACCGATGGTCGTCAGCAGCCGGTTGTGGGACGGCACGGCCACGGTGCCGGTGTTGGCGATCATGAAGGTGCCGGTGCCATAGGTGCTCTTAATCTCGCCGGGCGCAAAGCAGGCGTGCCCGACCAGCGCCGCCTGCTGGTCCCCAGCCATTGCCCCGATGCGGATGGCGCCGCCGATCACCCCCGGCTCGGTCGTGCCGAAGTCCGCAGCATTGTCCCGCACCTCCGGCAGCATCGCGGCAGGGATGCCGTAAAGGTCAAGCAGCGCCGGGTCCCAGGCGCCGTCATGGATGTTGAACAGCCCGGTGCGCGCCGCATTGGTGGCGTCGGTCGCATGGACGCGCCCCCCGGTCAACCGCCACAATAGAAAGCTGTCGATGGTGCCGAACGCGAGGTCCCCCCGCCGCGCCGCCTCCATAGCCTGCGCATGCTCCAGCAGCCAGGCGACCTTGGTGGCGGAGAAGTACGGGTCGATCACCAATCCGCTGCGCCCGGTGACCATCGGCTCGTGCCCGGCCGCAATCAGCTCCGCGCAGCGGGCGGCGGTGCGGCGGTCCTGCCAGACGATGGCATTGTGGATCGGCCGGCCGGTGCGGCGGTCCCAGACCACGGCGGTCTCCCGCTGGTTGGTGATGCCGATGGCGGCCGGCGCCGGGTTCTCGGCCAGCACCTCCCGGCAGGTCGCCACGGTGTCGGCCCAGATGACCTCGGGATCATGCTCCACCCAGCCGTGGCCGGGGTAAATCTGCGGCAGCGGGCGGGCCGCGGTGTGCAGCACGTCGCCATCGCCGCTGAACAGGATGGCGCGGGTCGAGGTCGTGCCCTGGTCGATGGCCAGGATGGCGGGTGCGCTCAATCAGTTCCTCCCGAAGGCCGCGGCACGCCGAAGCCTGCCGCGGCGCCCATGCCAACCGCCCTTTGCTTTGGACCGGTCTGCCCCACCCTCCCGTCCGTCATTGCGAGGAGCGCAGCGACGCGGCAATCCAGGGGCCACGCGATCCGAGCGCGGCCCTTGCGACCCCTGGATTGCCACGCCGCAAGCGCGGCTCGCAATGACGGCGCCCGAGTGGATGGGGCACCGTCAGGGCAGGCTCCGGCTGGCCCTACATCGCGCGCCCTTGCTTCCAAGCGTCGATCAGCTTCTCGTATGCAACGGTCTCGCCCTGCGGCTTCTCGACGCCGAGCTTCGGCCAGGGCGCCGTCCCCTTCGCATACCAGTACTCCGGAGGCTGCTCCTTGTTCAGCTTCGGCGCGCAGTTGACCATCCCCGCCCGCTCTAACCGCCCGAGCACCTTGTCCATGTCGCTTGCGAGGTTGTCCATCGCCGCCTGCGCCGTCTTCTCCCCGCTGACCGCCACCGCGACGTTCTGCCAGAACAACTGCGCCAGCTTCGGGTAGTCCGGCACGTTGCTGCCGGTCGGCGTCCACGCCACCCGGGCCGGGCTGCGATAGAACTCCACCAACCCGCCCAGCTTCGGCGCCAGGTCGGTCATCGGCTGGCTCATGATGTCGCTCTGCCGGATCGGCGTCAGGCCGACGATGGTCTTCTTCAGCGACGTGGTCTTGCAGGTGCAGAACTGCCCATACAGCCAGGCCGCCTTGCGCCGCTTCAGGTCGGTGTAGTTCATCAGCGTCCACGACCCGACATCCTGGTAGCCGTTCTGCATCCCCGGCTTCCAATAGGGTCCGTGCGGGCTGGGGGCCATGCGCCACTTCGGCGTGCCGTCCGCGTTCATGACGGGCAGGCCCGGCTTGGTCAGCGCCTTGGTGAACGCCGAGTACCAGAAGATCTGCTGCGCGATGGTGCCGTTGCCGGGGATCGGCCCGGCTTCGGTGAACGTCATGCCGGCGGCCTCGGGCGGGGCATACTTCTTCAGCCACTCGACATACTTCTCGGTCGCATACACCGCCGGCGCGCTGTTCACCGCCCCGCCGCGCGACACGCTGGCGCCCACGGGATGGCAGTCCTCCACCCGGATGCCCCACTCATCCACCGGCAGGCCGTTGGGCAGCCCGATGTCGGCCGTCCCCGCCATGCTCAGCCACGCGTCGGTGAAGCGCCAGCCCAGCGAGGGGTCCTTCTTGCCGTAGTCCATGTGGCCATAGATGCGGACGCCGTCGATCTCCTTCACCTCGTTGGTGAAGAACTCGGCAATGTCCTCATAGGCCGACCAGTTCACCGGCACGCCCAGCTCGTAGTTGTACTTCTTGCTGAACCGGTCCTTCAGGTCCGGCCGGGCGAACCAGTCGGCGCGGAACCAGTACAGGTTGGCGAACTGCTGGTCCGGCAACTGGTACATCTTGCCGTCCGGCGCCGTGGTGAACGCCTTGCCGATGAAATCATCGACATCCAGCGTCGGCAGGGTGACGTCCTTGCCCTCGCCCTTCATGAAGTCCGACAGCACCGTCGTCACGCCGTAGCGGAAATGCGTGCCGATATGGTCGCTGTCATTGTCATACATATCGTAGATCGGCCGGCCCGACTGCATCTCGGTCTGCAGCTTCTCAACCAGGTCGCCCTCGTTGATGTAGTCGCTGGTGACCTTGATCCCGGTGATCTCCGCGAACGCCTTGGTCAGCACCTGGCTTTCATAGACGTGCGTGTCCAGGATCTCGGTCACCACGTGGATGTCCATGCCCTGATAGGGCTTGGCCGCGTCGATGAACCACTGCATCTCCTTCATCTGCTCGGCCTTCGACAGCGTCGAGGGCTGAAACTCGTTGTCGATCCACTTCTGCGCCGCGGCCGATTGCGCCACAGCCGGCACGCTCAGCCCGGCCGTCGCGGCGGCGGTGACGGCAGCGCCGCCCACCAGCGCCTGCCTGCGTGAAATCTCGATGCTCATTGGCTGTTCCCTCCCGTATTATGCGGCCCCTCGCAACAGACGACCCGGCAGGACCTGCACCGGGCCGCAAACGGCGGCGCCTAGCCGTAGCGCCCAATCAGCAGCAGCAGCACGCCGCTCAGCCCCAGCGCCCAATACTGGTCCAGCTCGGTAAACCCAATCCAGGCCAGGTTCAGGAACGCCGCCGACAGCAGCCCGATGAACAGCCGGTCGCCGCGGGTGGTGACCAGCGGCAGCAGGCCACGCCGGGGCACGCCGGGCGACAGCGCCTCCCACGTCGTCATCCCCACCAGCATCACGGCGATGCAGCCAAAGAAGATCTCGGTCAGCCCTGTCCAGGCCATCCACTTCATGCGGCGCCCCTCCCGTGCGCCACGCTACACGCGCCCCAGGGCAAAACCCTTGGCGATGTAGTTGCGGATGAACCAGATCACGACTGCGCCCGGAACAATAGTCAACACCCCCGCCGCCGCCAGCAAGCCGAAATCGAGGCCTGTCGCGCTGACCGTCCGCGTCATCGCGGCGACGATGGGCTTGGCGTCCGTGGAGGTCAGCGTGCGCGCCAGCAGCAGCTCCACCCAACTGAACATGAAACAGAAGAACGCCGTCACCCCCACCCCCGCGCGGATCAGCGGCAGGAAGATGAACACGAAGAACCGCGGGAACCCGTAGCCGTCCAGCGCCGCCGTCTCGTCGATCTCCCGCGGCACGCCGGACATGAAGCCCTCCAGGATCCAGACCGCCAGCGGCACATTGAACAGGCAGTGCGCCAGCGCCACCGCCCAGGGCGTGTCGAACAGGCCGACGGAGGAATAAAGCTGGTAGAACGGCAGCAGGAACACCGCCGGCGGCGACATCCGGTTGGTCAGCAGCCAGAAGAAGAACTGCTTGTCCCCGAGAAACCGGTAGCGCGAGAACGCATAGGCTGCCGGCAGCGCCACGCCGACCGAGACGACGACGTTGATCGTCACGAACTCCAGCGAGTTGACGTAACTCAGGTACCAGGTCGGGTCGCCGAAGATGTGGGCGAAGTTGGCGAGCGTCGGATGGCTCGGCACCAGCTCGAAGTTGGACAGGATGTCGGGCGTGAGGCGCAGGCTCATGTTGAGCAGCCAGTAGATCGGCGCCATCAGCAGGATGAAGTACAGCACGACCAGGGCGCGCTTCATGGCAGGGGCCAAGCTGCTCCCTCTCCCTCCGGGAGAGGGCCGGGGTGAGGGAGGCCGAGAGGACCGAACCCGGCCGAAAAGGAGCGAAGCTTGCTGCCGACACGGCGGAGTTCGGTGCTTGCCGCTTCCCTCACCCCGGCCCTCCCCCGGAGGGAGAGGGAGCAGCAGCAGCGGATGCGGCTCATCATGCCTCCGCCCTCCCGTCCGCGCTGAGCGCCGTGTAGAACAGCCAGCTCACCAGCAGGATCACCAAGAAGTAGATGATCGAGAACGCCGCCGCCGGCCCCACGTCGAACGACCCCACGGCCAGCTTGGTCAGGAACTGGCTCAGGAACGTCGTGGCATTGCCGGGTCCGCCGCCCGTCAGCACGAACGGCTCGGTATAGATGACGAAGCTGTCCATGAACCGCAGCAGCAGCGCGATCGTCAGCACCCCGCGCAGCTTCGGCAACTGCACATACCGGAACACCGCCCACGCGCTGGCCCCATCGATGGCCGCCGCCTGGTAGAACGCCTCCGGGATCGACCGCAGCCCGGCGTAGCACAGCAGCACCACCAGCGGCGTCCAGTGCCACACGTCCACCAGCAGCACCGTCGCCCAAGCATCCCTGGGGTTCAGCGCGTAGTTGTAGTTGATCCCCAGCCGGTGGATCGCCAACCCCAGCAGCCCGATGTCGCCCCGGCAGAACACCTCCCAGATCGTGCCCACCACGTTCCAAGGGATCAGCAGCGGCAATCCCAGCAGCACCAGCGACGCCGAGGCCGCCGCCCCGCGCTTGGGCATGATCAGCGCCAGCGCCAGCCCGAGCGGAACCTCGATCAGCAGCACGCACCCGGAGAACACCACCTGCCGGATGAACGCGTCGTGCAGGTCGGCGCTGTGCAGCGTGTCGCGGAACCATTCGTCCCCCACGAACACCCGGCGGTCCGGCCCCAGGATGTCCTGCACCGAGTAGTTCACCACCGTCATCAGCGGGATCACCGCGCTGAACGCCACCACGATCACCACCGGGATCACCAGCAGCCACGCGCGCTGATTCGTCGGCTTCATGATGCGACCAGGCTGGGTGCGACCAGGCTGGAAGCGACCAATCGGCCATCGGCATACAGCTTCACCCGCCCCGGCGGCAGCCACACCGTCAGATCCGCATCCCTGGGAATGGCCACATCGGGCGCAGCCTTCACGACGAACCGCTCCCCGCCCAGCCGCCCGTTGATCACCTGGTGGCTGCCGAGCGGCTCGATGCTCTCCACCGCGATATGGATCGGCGCGGCCCCGCCCGGGTCGGTCAGCGCCACGAACTCCGGCCGGATGCCGAACGTCAGGCTGCCCGGCACCTGGCGCCCGCCCAGCCCCATCGGCACCCGCTGCCCGCCCACCACCGCCACCCCGGCGTCCAGCGCGCAGGGCAGCAGGTTCATGCCGGGGCTGCCGATGAAGTGGGCGACGAAGGTGTGGCTCGGCTCCTCGAACAGTTCCTGCGGGCTGCCCTGCTGCAGCACCGCGCCCAACTCCATCACCAGCACATGGTCGGCGAAGGTCAGCGCCTCCGTCTGGTCGTGGGTTACGTAGATTAGCGTCACCTGCAGCTCGCGCTGGATGCGCTTCAACTGCCGGCGGAGCTGCCACTTCAGCGCCGGGTCGATCACGGTCAGCGGCTCGTCGAACAGGATCGCCGCCACGTCCTCCCGCACCAGGCCGCGGCCCATGGAGATGCGCTGCTTGGCGTCCGCCGTCAGCCCGACCGCGCGGCGGCCGAGGTCGGCCGTCAAGTCGAGGATGGCGGCGATCTTCTCCACGCGGGGGGTGATCCTGGCCGCCGCCACGCCGCGGTTGCGCAACGGGAAGGCCAGGTTATCGAACACCGTCATGGTGTCGTAGATCACCGGGAACTGGAACACCTGGGCGATGTTGCGCGCCCGCGGCGGCAGGTCGGTCACATCGCGGTCGTCGAACAGCAGTCGCCCTTGCGACGGCGTCAGCAGCCCCGACAGGATGCTGAGCAGCGTCGTCTTGCCCGACCCCGAAGGCCCCAGCAGCGCATACGCCCCGCCGTCCTCCCACGTCAGGTCTAGCGGCTGCAGCGCATAGTCCGACGCCTGCACCGGCTTGGCGCGATAGCTGTGGGCGACGTCAAGCAGTCTGATGCGCGCCATGCCATGCCCTCTCGATGGGATGCTGCGCGAAGTCCGGCGCGGCGGCCAGCCGCCCGGCGGCGTCGAAGGCATACAGCCGCGCCGGGTCGAACCGGAACACCAGCGGCGTGCCCGGCGCCAGGTTGTGCACGCCGGTCATCTGCATGATCAGCGACAGCCCGCCCGCCGCGCCATGCAGCAGGGTCTCCGACCCGTTGATCTCTGCCAACTCAAGCACCACCGGCACCTCCGCCGTCCCGTGGTCCAGCGCGATATGCCCGGCATGCAATCCAAAGGTGTAGCGCCCAGGAGCCAGTGGCGCCGGGGCGGCCAGCAGCGGCCCATGGTCGATCTGCACCGTGTCCCCGCTGACGGTCCCCGGCATGAAGTTCATCGGCGGGTCGCTGATCAGCTCCGCCGCCTCCAGGCTGGCCGGGGCGCGATACACCTGCAGCGTCTCCCCCGCCTGCACCAGCCGCCCCTCCTTCAGGATGCAGGTGCGCCCACCCAGCAGCAGCGCCTCATGCGGGTCGGTCGTCGCATAGACGACGGTGCGGTCCCCGGACTTGAACAGCGCCTTCATCTCGGCCCGCAGGTCCTCGCGCAGTTTGTAGTCCAGGTTCACCAGCGGCTCGTCCAGCAGCAGCAGCCGGCTGTCCTTCACCAGCGCGCGGCCCAGCGCCGTCCGCTGCTGCTGCCCGCCCGACAGCTCCGCCGGCAGCCGGTCCAGCAGCCTCAGCAAGCCGAGCCGCCCGGCCACCTCCCGCACCCTGGCATCAAGCTGCTTGCGGTCCAGCCGGCCCGCCAGCCGCAGCGGCGAGGCAATGTTCTGGTACACCGTGAAGTTCGGGTAGTTGATGAACTGCTGGTACACCATGGCCACGCTGCGCCTGCGCACATCGAGCCCGGTGATGTCCAGCCCGTCCTCCACCAGCCGCCCCGCCGTCGGCCGGTCCAGCCCAGCCAGCACGCGCATCAGGCTGGTCTTCCCCGCCCGCACCGGCCCGAGCAGCACGGTCAGCGAGCCGGTCTCGAACGCCAGGTCCATCGGATGCAGGTGCGTCTGCGCGCCGACCACCCGCGCCACCTGCAGCAGGGAAATCCCCATCAGCCCCAGCGTCCGTCTCCCTCTCCCGGAGGGAGAGGGAGCAGAAGGCAGCCAGTCCGCTCATGCAGCCTGGGCCGAATGCTGCAGCGCGGCGTCGAGCACCCCCGCCGCACCGGCCGGCACATGCAGGCCGAGCTTCGACCGCCGCCACAGGATGTCGTCCGCCGTCTGCGCCCACTCGCGCGCGACCAGGTAATCGACCTCGCACTGGTGCAGCCCGGCGCCATAGTCCCGGCCCATCGCCTCTAGGCTGCCGGCCCCACCCAACACCGCATCGGCATTGGTGCCATATGCCCGCGCCAGCCGCAGCGCGAGTGCCGCCGGCAGGAACGGATGCGCCGCCGCAAACCCGGCAGCAAAGCGCGGGAAGTCCGCATCCGGCATATCCCCACCCGGCAGGGGCGCCGTCCCGGTCCAGGCGGGTCCGCACGGCAGCACGGCCGACAGCTTCTCCATCGCGTGCTCGGCCAGCCGGCGATACGTCGTGATCTTGCCGCCGAACACCGACAGCACCGCGCCCCCGCCCTCCGGCGCCTCCATGTCAAGCACGTAGTCCCGCGTCACGGCCGAGGCATTCGCCGCCGCGTCGTCATACAGCGGCCGCACGCCGGAGTAGCTGCGCACCACGTCACCGGGACCAACCTGCTTGCGGAAGTACCGGTTGACGATGGCGCAGAGGTAGTCCGTCTCCGCCGGGCTGATGGCGACGCCAGCGGGGTCGCCCTCGAACGGGATGTCGGTCGTGCCGACCAGCGAGTACTCCCCTTCATACGGGATGACGAACACGATCCGCCGGTCGGTGTTCTGCAGGATGTAGGCCCAGTCGCCATCGTGCAGCCGCGGCACGATGATATGGCTACCTTTCACCAGCCGGGCCTGCTTGGCATTGTTTTGCCCCAGCGCCCGGCGCAGCACGTCGCCCACCCACGGACCCGCCGCATTGACCACGGCGCGGGCACGAACGGTCTCCTGCCCGCCGCCCGGCCCCACCAGGTCGCAGCGCCACAGCCCGTCCTCGCGCGCCGCCGCCGCCAGGCGCGTATGCGTGCGGATGTCCGCGCCACGGTCGGCCGCATCGCGCGCATTCAGCACGACCAGCCGCGAGTCCTCCACCCAGCAATCGGCATAGACGAACCCGCGGTCGAACCCCGGCTGCAGCGGCACGCCCATGGGATCGCTCCCCAGCCGCACCGAGCGCGTCGGCGGCAGCCGCCGCCGCCGGGCCAGGTGGTCGTACATGAACAGGCCAATCCGCACGAGCCACGCCGGCCGCAGCCCCCCCTGGTGCGGCAGCACGAAGTCCAACGGCCAGACGATGTGCGGCGCCAGGGCGAGCAGCCGCTCCCGCTCCTGCAGCGCCTCCCGCACCAGGCGGAACTCATAATGCTCGAGGTAGCGCAGCCCGCCATGGATCAGCTTGCTGGACGCCGAGGAGGTCGCCCCCGCCAGGTCCCCCTGCTCGCACAGCACGACCGACAGCCCCCGCCCGGCCGCGTCACGTGCAATGCCGCAGCCGTTGACGCCGCCGCCGATGACCAGGAGATCCTTTACCGCGTTCGCCAGCTTCGCCTCCCCCGGCCACCTGTTCGAGCCATTGGGGGCGAGCCTACGGCGCAACCCAGGATGTTCGCAATCGAAAAAGCGGTGATCGATTCCAGCCTAGGGACCCTCCCCCGCCAGGCACAGCTCCACCCCGGCCCGCTGCATGAATTCCAGCACCGGCCCAGGCGGCGCCGCGTCGGTGAACAGCACCGCGATTCCTGCCAGCGTGCCCGCCTGCACCATCGCCGGGCGGCCGAACTTGGTGTGGTCGGCGGCCAGGAACACCTGCCGCGCGTTGCGCTGAATGGCCTGGGTGATGCGGACCTCGCGGGGGTCGTAGTCCAGCAGCGTGCCGTCCAGGTCGATGCCGCTGATGCCGATGATGCCGAAATCCACCCGGAACTGGTTGATGAGGTCCAGCGTCGCCTCCCCCACCAATCCCCCGTCATGGTTGCGGACCAGCCCGCCGGCGATGATCACCTCGCACTCGTCGGACGGGATCAGCAGGTTGGCGACGTTCAGGTTGTTGGTCACCACGCGCAGGCTGCGGTGCCCGCGCAGGGCGCGCGCGACTTCCTCGGTCGTGGTGCCGATGTTGATGAACAGCGACGCGCCGTCCGGGATGCGCGCGGCGACGGCGCGGGCGATGCGCCGCTTGGCGTCGTGCTGCAGCACCTGCCGCGCCGAGTAGCCGACGTTGCGCCCGCTCGACGCCACCCCGGCCCCGCCATGGTGCCGGCTGAGCCGCCCGGCGGCATACAGGCTGTTCACGTCGCGCCGGATGGTCTGCGGCGTGACGCCGAAGCGGGTCGCCAGCACCTCCACGCTCATGAAGCCGCGCTGCGCCACCAGCTCGACGATGGCCTCGCGCCGCTGCAGGACGGCCGTGGAGTCGGTCGGGCGGGCGCTTGCGGTCACGGGCGGCTCGCTGCTGGTCAGGTGGGACCATCAGGGCAATCGCCCGCAACGTAAAGCCGCCGCCTGCCTTCTCCCTCTCCCTCCGGGGGAGGGCCGGGGTGAGGGGGGCGGCAAGCACCAAGCCCGCCCGCCCAAGGACAGCATTCGCTCCCGGCCACGTAGGGTTCGGCCCCTGCCGCACCCCCTCACCCCAGCCCTCTCCCGTGGGGAGAGGGAGCCAGTGCGGCTCCAACGGCGGAGACACCACGCCGCCGAATTGCCGAAAGCGCCGCCGCTTGCCAGTGTCGCGGCAGGGCCGGCATCGCAGAAAGCAGGCGCCGCAGCCATGGAGCAGCCGTATGGCCATCAAGCTCGAAATCGCGGTCCGCCAGGTGTTTCCCACGCTGGTTGCCGCCGTGGACACCCCCGGCGCCGCCCCGCGCAACGCCGAGCTGCGCCGCCGCATCCTGGCCCGGCGCGCCGCGGCTCCCTCGATGCAGGCGTCCAACTCCGGCGGCTGGCACTCGGACCGCGACATCGAGGACTGGGGCGGCCCCGCCGTCGCCGAGGTGCTGGCGATGGCCCGCCACGTCGCCAACGAGCTGACCCGCCACCGCACCGGGCGCCCCGTCGCGCCCGCCTGGACCATCAGCGCCTGGGCCAACGTCAATGGCCCCGGCGACAGCAACATCTGCCACTACCACCCCGGCGCGTTCTGGTCCGGCACCTACTACGTGGACGACGGCAGCGGGGGCGATGGCGACGCGCCTGGCACCCCCCTGGGCGGCGAGTTCGAGATGCTGGACCCCCGCGGCCCCGGCCCGGCCATGCTGGCGCCGACCCTGGCCTTCGCCGGCGAGGGCGGCCTGTCCGCCGGCGGCACCGAGACCATCCAGCCGCGCCCCGGCCTGCTGTTCCTGTTCCCGTCCTGGCTGCTCCACCAGGTCCGTGCCTACCGCGGCACGCGGGAGCGCATCTCGGTCGCGTTCAACCTCCGCATCTGACCCGGGCTGCCCATCGCAAGCCGGTCGGCCCCCGCCATCCGGCCGATCTGCCTATATCTTGTGCAGCCCCCAGCCGCATCCCATCTTGGGCGGATCATGCAAAACACCCCTCACGACCCCGTCGGCTGGCACGGGACAACCATCTTGTGCGTGCGCCGTGACGGCCGGGTCGCCATGGCCGGCGACGGCCAGGTGACGCTTGGCCAGACCGTCATCAAGGGCAACGCCCGCAAGGTCCGCCGCATCGGCCACGGTGGCGCCGTCCTGGCTGGCTTCGCCGGCGCCACCGCCGACGCCTTCACCCTGCTGGAGCGCCTGGAGGCCAAGCTGGAGCGCTTCCCCAACCAACTCGAGCGCGCCTGCGTCGAACTGGCGAAGGACTGGCGCACCGACCGCTACCTCCGCCGCCTGGAGGCCATGATGGCCGTCGCCGATGACGCCCACAGCTACACCCTCACCGGCAACGGCGACGTGCTGGAGCCTGAGGACGGCGTGATCGCCATCGGCTCCGGCGGCAACTTCGCCCTGGCTGCCGCCCGCGCGCTGCTGACGGTGGAGGGCATCGAAATCGAGGAGGTCGCGCGCCGGGCCATGCGGATCGCCGCCGACATCTGCGTGTACACCAACCATTCCTTGATCGTGGAGACGCTGTGATGGACGTCCCGACCTACTCCCCGCGTGAGATCGTGGGCGAGCTTGACCGCTTCATCGTGGGGCAGCAGGACGCCAAGCGCGCCGTGGCCATCGCCTTGCGCAACCGTTGGCGCCGCCAGCAGCTCCCCGAGGGCATGCGCGACGAGGTGGTGCCGAAGAACATCCTGATGATCGGCCCCACCGGCTGCGGCAAGACCGAGATTGCCCGCCGCCTGGCGAAGCTCGCCCAGGCCCCGTTCATCAAGGTCGAGGCCACCAAGTTCACCGAAGTCGGCTACGTCGGCCGCGACGTGGACAGCATCATGCGCGACCTCGTGGAGGCCAGCATCGCCATGCTGCGCGAAAGCAGCCGCAAGGACGTGCAGGCCAAGGCCGAGCTGGCCGCCGAGGACCGCCTGGTGACGGCGTTGGTCGGCGAGGGTGCCGGCGCCGACACCCGCGGCAAGTTCCGCAAGATGCTCCGCGCCGGCGAGCTGGAGGAGAAGGAGGTCGAGGTCGCCATCACCGACGCCGGCCCCAACATGGGCGCCATGGAGATCCCCGGCATGCCCCCGGGCGGCATGGTCAACCTGGGCGAGATGATGAAGGGCATGTTCAACCGCCCTGCCACCCGCAAGCGCATGGCCGTCGCCGCCGCCCGCGTCGCCCTCACGCGGGAGGAGAGCGACAAGATGCTGGATGGGGACCAGCTCACCAAGGACGCCGTCACCCACGCCGAGCAGAACGGCATCGTCTTCCTCGACGAGATCGACAAGGTTTGCGCCCGCAGCAGCGAGGGCGGCTTCCGCGGCGGCGACGTGTCGCGTGAGGGCGTGCAGCGCGACCTGCTGCCGCTGATCGAGGGCACCACCATCAGCACCAAGTACGGCCCGGTGAAGACCGACCACGTGCTGTTCATCGCCAGCGGCGCCTTCCACCTGGCCAAGCCGTCCGACCTGCTGCCGGAGCTGCAGGGCCGCCTGCCGATCCGCGTCGAGCTGGCGCCCTTGTCCCGCGCCGACCTGCGCCGCATCCTGACGGAGCCGGAGCACAGCCTGCTGAAGCAGTACTCCGCCCTGCTGGAGACCGAGGCCGTCACCCTGGACTTCACTCCCGACGCCGTTGACGCCCTGGCCGAGCTGGCCGCCGACATCAACGACCGCGTCGAGAACATCGGCGCCCGCCGCCTGGCAACGGTGCTGGAGAAGCTGCTGGAGGAGATCAGCTTCAGCGCCACCGACCGCGGCGGCGAGGTGGTCACGGTGGATGCCGCTTATGTGAACGAGCGCGTTGCGCCGCTGGCCGCGAAGGGCGACCTCAGCCGGTTCATATTGTAGCCGTAACGCCTTGACAAACGTTGGGGGTTACTGCCTCTGTCGATTTCCGGTTCTGGAGATCACTCATGCGTACAAATCTTGCAATGTTCCTAATCTTGGCCGGCGGTGTCGCGGGTTGCGCCAGCAACCCGCCGCCCCCGCCGCCGATGGCCATGGCGCCTGAGCCTGCCCCGGCGCCCGCCCCGGCCCCCATGGCCATGGACGGCACCTACAAGGGCGCCGTCGAGGCCAGCGCCGACAACGGCCCGCGCTGCCGCAAGATGACCACCGCAACTGCCACCGTCCACGGCAAGACCTTCAAGGCGGGCACCGTGACTGGTCGCGTTGGCGACGACGGCGCCCTCAGCAGCGCCGGCAAGAAGGGTGGCGTCATCACCGGCACGCTCGCCAACGGCACGATGGACATGAACTCCACGGTCGGGAAGTGCAGCTACCACTATACGCTCAACCACGCCTGAGCCGCACGTCCAGGCTGGCCTGAACGGCCCCGTCCCGGCAATTTCCGGGACGGGGCCTTTCCTTTTGCGCTGCCGCCGAACCTTCATTTGCCCGGGTCCACCAGCCTTGCCAGCATCCGTCCCTGCGTCCAGCAAAAAGGCGCTGCCTGCTCCCTCTCCCTCCGGGAGAGGGCCGGGGTGAGGGAAGCCGGGAGGGCCGAACTCCGCCCCCCCTGCAAGCCGTTTCGTGCGTCGGTCAGGTAAGCCAGGTCCCTGCGGCCTCCCCCAACCCGGCCCTGATGTGCGCTAACTCAGGCTGGCCTTCATAGCCCCTAAGCGCCGCCGTCATTGCGAGGGGCGCTTGCGACGCGGCATAGGGGGCCGCAGGGGCTGCGCTGGCGACCCCTAGATCGCCGTGCCGCAAGCGCGGCTCGCAATGACACTGTCAGAATATCCGTTCAAAGCACCTCCCACCTGGCCCAAGTCAGCGCTTAAGACCCCCACCCTCTCCCAAAGCGATACGGAGCAGGCACCGGCCCCACAATCCATGCAACCGCCCTCCCCAGGGAGGCAGGAAGCAGCCCGGATAGGCGGCCACCCCCGTCACCCGCTATCTCCCCCTTCATGTCCCTCGCCCAGCCCCATCGCGCCCTCCTCGTGCTCGGAATGCACCGCGGCGGCACGTCCGCCCTCAGCCGGGTCGCCAGCCTGCTCGGCGCCGCTGGCCCGGCGCACCCCATCCCGCCCGGGCCGGACAACCCGCGCGGCTTCTGGGAGCCGCAGTCGGTTGTCCGCCTGAATGACGAGGCGCTGCTCCTCGGCCGGTCCCATTGGGCGGACTGGACCCGGTTCGATCCCGGCCGCCTGCTGCCCGCCATGCAGGATGCCCTCCGTCCACGCATGGCGGCGGCGCTGCAGGCGGAGTACGGCGGCGCCGGGCTGTTCGTGCTCAAGGACCCGCGGATGTCCCGCATGCTGTCCCTATGGCTGCCCCTGCTGACACCGCCTGCGCTGTCCGCCGCCCCCTGCGCCCTGCTGGCCCTGCGTCACCCGGCCGCCATTTGTGCGTCGCTGGCGTCCCGCAACGGGTTCCCGGCGCGGCTGTCCCTGCTGCTCTGGTTGCGCCACATGCTGGATGCCGAGCAAGCAACCCGCGGCATCGCCCGCGCCATCGTGTCCTACGACGCGCTGCTGCAGGACTGGCGCAGCGCGATGACGCGGGCCGGCGCCCGGCTGGGCCTGGACTGGCCGGCTGGCCTGGACACCGCCGCCCCTGCCATCGACGCCTTCCTGGACCCCGCCCTCCGCCATGGCCCGCCGAATGGCCCGCCGGGCGCCGCACCAAATTCCATCCCGGCCGAGTCCGCCTATGCCGAGGTTTGGACCCGGCACGCTTGGACGGCTTTGCAGGCGCTGGAAATGGACGGCGAGACCCCCGCGGCGCTGGACACCCTGGACCGCGTGCGCGCCCAGTTCGACGACGCCTGCCGGTTGTTCGCCCCCACGCCGACGCGCAGCCCCGCCCGCCCAGATCTACGCCCAAATCTGCGCCAGGTGACCCTGTGCGCCGCCGACAGCCAGTATGTCCCGCTGACAGCGTTGGCGCTGCGCAGCTCCGCGGCGGCGTGCCGCTTCGGCGATGCCGTGCTGTTCACCGATGCAGCCGGCGCCATGCCGGGGCAGGCGCCTGAACCCGGCCCATACCGCATCCACCCCATAGCGCCGCTGGCCTCCCGTGACGCCTACTCGGCCTTCATGCTGCGCGGCCTGGCCGGCACGGTCGCGACCTCTCACGCCCTGGTGGTGCAGTGGGACGGCTGGGTGTCCGACCCCGCGGCTTGGGACCCGGCATTTCTCGAGTGGGACTACATCGGCGCGCCCTGGCCTCGCCCCGATGCAGCAGCGGGGGAGGTGGACGTCGGCAACGGCGGCTTCTCGCTTCGCTCCCGCCGGCTGCTGGACACGCTGGCCGGACCGGACTTCGCGCCGGCGCCCGGGGTGGCCGAGGACGTGCTGATCTGCCGGACCTGGCGCCGGACCCTGGAACGCGAGCACGGCATCCGCTTCGCCCCCGCCGCGGTGGCCGCCCGCTTCGCCTATGAGCGCGTGCCGCCGTCCGGCCCCACCTTCGGCTTCCACGGCCTGTTCAATGCCTGGCGCCACCTGGACGACGCCGGGCTGGCCGGGCTGGTGGCGCTGCTGCCCGGCCCGGCGCTGCACGGGCGCGAGTTCGCCGAGCTGGCGGCACTGTGTTTCCTGCACGGCCGCCATGCGGCGCTGCCGGGCATGGGAGACCGATGGTCGGCGGAGCAGGACGCTGGCCTGATTGCCCGGGCGCTGCGGAGCGTGCTGCAAACCGATGGATTGGTGCGGGACTGCTTGCGGTTGATGGACCTGGAATAGGATCGCGTGGGCGCGGCACGGAGCGCCTTCGGACTTGCACCAGCCGCGCCAGAACGCACCTACCCCAGGAACGGCCCAGCCTCAGTTCCCACCCGAAGCCACGACGACCCGCGAGGACTCCATGCAGGACGACACCACCACAACCCCCCGCGTGCAGACCCTGATCAAGACCGAGCGGCCGAAGCTGCACAAGGTCATTCTGGTCAACGACGACTTCACCCCGCGCGAGTTCGTCACCCTGGTGCTCAAGGCCGAGTTCCGCCTCGGCGAGGACCAGGCCCGGCGCGTGATGATGACCGCCCACCAGCGCGGCGTCTGCGTGGTCGCGGTGTTCACCAGAGAGGTCGCGGAGGAAAAGGCCACCAACGCCACCGACGCCGGCCGCAAGAAGGGCTACCCCCTGCTGTTCACCACCGAACCCGAGGAGTAGCGCCGGCCGCCGGGGTTCCGGCTGGCGACGGGCGCAACATCATTGCGGACGGTGCTCGCGGCGTGGCAATCCCATGCTTGGGGGTACCTGCATCAGGCACCGGCTGGTTCTCCCCTCATGAGGGCCGCCGCATCCCTATTAGTCCCAGCAACCCCATCCCCAGCACCGCCAGCGTCCCCGGCTCCGGCACCGTCGCCGCAAACGGCGTCTCGGTCACGCCGCGGTACACCGTCCCGAACTGCGGCCCTTCCAGCGTCGTGTAGACCTCGCCCACCGGCAGGGTCGTCGCCGACAGCACGTCGTTGATCGCCAGCACGCTATTCGGGTCCGCCCCCTGGTCGGTCAGGCTGCTGGTGGTCGCCGTCGCCGCATACAGGCTCACGGTGCCGTCCGGGTTGTGGATCCCCGTCAGGTTGCGCAGCCCGGTCGTGGTGGCGCTGGCCGTCTCAAGGTTGCCCCCGGCATCCGTGCCCGTCACGCTGTAGGCCCCGGTGTCTAGCCCGTTCTGCAGCACATAATCCAACTGCCACACCCCGCCCACCAGGCTCCACTTCTGGATGCCGGCATGGGCGGACACGGTCGGCGGCTGGCCGGGGTTGGCAGCGGTCGGCGGCGTGTTCACGCCCTCATCCGACACATACAGCGTCGTGGCATTGGCAAAGAACAGCCCAAACGGCGCATCCGTCGTGTCGGTCTTGGCCAGCGTGGTGTTGAACCCCGGCAGGATCGTCACGGCATTGCTGCTGCCGGTCGGCAGCGTGCCGGCGGTCCCCACCTGATAAACGGTGTTGATGCCGTTGCCGCCCGACCCCTTCGTCATATACAGCGTGTTGTTGAAGATCGTCTCGCCGCGAAAATTGCTGTCCTTGCTGGACTTGTCGGCGGCATAGCCGTTCTGCGTGATGTTGTACTGCCCGGCGCTGCTGGTATTGGCATTGCCGGGCTGCACGATCTGCACCCCCGTGTTGGCCCCCTGGTCGGCCAGCACCGCCGCCGTCGCTGCGCTCGTGCCATTGCCGGCGTTGCCCACCAGGTACGTGACGCCGTTGCTGCCGGTGATCGCGTTGCGCCCGTTGTTGCCGCTGTAGGCGTTCACCGCCTGCGTCGTCACCTGCCCGTTGGCGCCCACCGTCGCCACGCTGCGCTGATACGTCAGTTGCACGGGGTTCGTCGGGTCCGGGTGGCCCGGCGTGTTGCTGTTGGACACGTCCAGCGCGTTCACCGGCGCGTTGTAGCCCATGAACGTCACGCTGCGCCCGTCGGCGCTCAGGCTCAGCCCCAGCTCGCTCTTGCTGCTGAAGCTGGTCACCACCCCCGGCACCACTTGGCTGCCAACCACGCTGCCGCCGCGCGTCACCTGGTCGAGCGTGATGGCGGTCGTCACGCCAAAGCTCGGGTCCGGCCCCTCGTTGTTGAAGATGTTGCCGAACAGGCCGTTGCCGACCGCGGTCGCCCCGCCGCCGCCGGGCAGCACGGTCTGGCCCGGCACAAGCAGGTTGGCCGGCGCATCGAGGATCGACTTCGACACCAGCAGATTGTCGGGCGTGTAGGCGTTCTGCGCATGGGCGTCCTGAGGAGCCAGCCAAAGGCCGGACAGCGCCGCCGTCGCCAGAACCGCGGCAAACGACGCTGAACCGTTAGGATTTGTCATGCTTGGTAAATCCGGCAGTTGAGAACTGCCGCGCTTCATACGGGCTTCGACCGCCGTTCACGCACCCGTTACCATGACAGCGGCATGACATTTTTCCGGCACGGGATGTCGCCGGGCATATCCTTCACGGAGTGCTGTCCCGGCCTGCAAACGGCAGGGCGCGCAGAGCCTCGTCCATCGCCGCATACAGACCGAGGGTGGCCCCGGTCGAGCAGCGCCAGGCCATGATGCTAGGCGCGGCACCGGGGCGCCGGGTCAAGCCCCAGCACGCCCAGGACGCACCGAAGCGGTAAACCAGGGCATAGGCGCCGCAGTCTGGCAGGGTGCCGGGCCGGCCGTCCTCGATCACCACTCGGGCATAGCCGGAGGCGCCGCAGTTCTGCCAATCCGCCAGCGCCAGGCGGTCGGCTGTGGTGAAGCACGGCGTGGTGGAGTCGCATGCGCCCGGATTGGGTGCAGCCGGGCTGGTTAGGGCCGAAAAGCCCAAGCGTTCCGTTCGGCCAGGAAACGCCAGCACACGGCTGCCGTGCAGGTGCGGGTCACCCGAGGGCCTCGGAAGCCGGGCCGACGGTAGCGGGAGGCAGACGATGCGCGCGTCAGCATCGAGGATGCGCGCAAGCACGGCTGGCTTCGGCTGGGGAGCTGGCATGGGGTCCTCCGTCCGGCCCGTCTTGAGCCGTGAGCACACTTTGCCAGGCTGGCGATGGCAAGAGTGTGACCCAGGTCACCCCTTTCTGCATCCCTCAATTGCGGGAAGGTGATGCTTGCTTTGTGCGGAGCCGTACACGCCTCCCGGAGACCGTAGGCATTGCAGCCAAAGACCGGCAAGCCCCAGTCCCGCGCGTTACCGGGACCGGCGGGCTAAGCAAACCTCTTCAGGTTTGCGCAGGGATGCAACCTAAGCAGGCTTGTGCAGCCTGGCTCCGCCAACGGTCATCTGTGCGCCAGGCTGCGCAAGTCGGCTCAGGGCCTGCAACCCCGCCGCACGACCCCCTTCACCCCGCATCCGTCCAAGGGGAGCATTAAGCGCCCGGGTGATGATGTCCAAACCCTGCGCGTGCCAGCGCTGCACCGCCTTGTGGTCCGCGCCCAAAGCCGTGCCCAGGCGGCGCCACGCGAACAGGTGCCGCCCCGTCAGCGGATGCACCAGCGCGCGGGCGCCCACCACCCGCCGCAGGACCTGCTTGCCATCCGGAATCAACGACACCCATGCCAGCACCTGGTCCATCCGGTCGATCATTGCACCCGACGGAGCCGCTGGCCGCACCCGGCCGTCCCCCGACCCCGGCGCCAGCGCCACCGCATCCCGCACCCACTCCAACCCGCCCTGACGCAGCCGCGTCGTATAGCCGGTGTGCGGCAGGGCGAGCAGCGTGGCCCCTGCTTCCTCCAGCAGCACCTGCACCCAGGCCGGCGTGGCAGGCAGGCCATCGGGCGTGTGCGGGTTCGCGCCCCGGACTGCGCCCACAATCATGCGCCCAGCCGCGCGCCCAGCCGCGCCAGAAATCCCGCCATGGACCCCGCCAGACGCAGAAGCCTGTGGAATAATCTGTGAATTGATCCCTGCAAGCGACCCCTCAGCCTCGCCTGCCACCCGCATGCGGCCTGCATCCCCAGCCGGGTCTGACCCGCCGACTGACCCGTCCAGGCCCGTCGCATAGGGGGAAACCGGCGAGCCGGTCGCCACCAAGCCGTCAACGCCCGCACCAGTCGGCGCCACCACCTCCGTGGCGGCATCCCCACCCACCGCTGTGGACAACCTGTGGACGTTGCTCATACGGAAAAATCCTTCCCGGCTTGAAAGGGCGTGGCTTGAAAGGGCGCGGCTGGAACCAGGGCCGGCTCCCGCGGGCGGCGGCTGCCGTCAACGGCCAGGCCGGCCCGGCTGCGCCCGCCATCGCGCCACCGGGCCGGGACCAGCAGCCGGCTGTCCAGCCAGGCGTCGATCATCATCGCAGCCTGCGCGGCGGTGACGTGCAGCATGTCCCCCACCACCCAGCCCGCCCAGGTCCCCGCAGCCCTGCCCCGTCGGGTCCGGCCATAAAGCTGACCGGGCTGCGGCCCCTCGGCCAGCTTGTCCAGCACCTGGTTCAGCAGGCGGATGCTGTGCCCGGCCCACAGGCTGGCCGGCGTCCAGGGGGTGATGACCTCCACCTGGTCTCCGAGCGGATACAGGTCCGTGCCGTTGCCCAGCGCCACCCGCTGTATCCGGAACCACCGGGCTTGGACAGCAGGGGGCGCAAGGCCCCACTTGGCGTCATCCAGCCGCGCATACGCGCAACGCTCGCCCGCCGAGACGCCCAGCCGCTCCGCCTCCTCCGCCCGCATCCCGGACAGCAGCCCGGCGCTGCTGGCGGCGTCGGCCAGCGGCCTTGCGCTGCACGCCGCCTCCATCCCGAACAGGTCGTCCCACGGCGACGCCTTGCGGACGGGATGCACCAGCAGCACCGCGCACCGGGCAGCCTCGGCCACGCGGGTCCAGGCGGCGGCCGCGAGGTCCATGTGCATGACGCTGGTCCCGTCCAGCTTCCGCGGCATGATGAACGGGTCCACGACGATCAGCCCAATCTGCCGCGCCAGCACCTCGGACAGGAGGGCGTTCCGGTCGGGATGCTGAACGCCGCCAAACCGTGCGCTCGCCATCACCAACCGCCAGCCCTCGCCCAGGAACAGCCGCCCGTGCAGCTCCTGCTTCTCGATGCGGTGATGCCGCATGAGCGCGGCCAGGCGCCGGTTCACCGCATCGGCCGGCTCATCCAGGCTCAGCACCCAGGCGGGGACGCTGTGGTGCACCGTCTCGTTCAGCAGGTCCCTCCCGCTGGCCAGGCTGGCAGCCATGGCGAGGGCCAGCGCCGACGCCCCGGCGCCCCCCGGCGCCGCGAGCAGGCTAATGCAGCCGCGCTCCAGCCGGGCGCCCAGCAGCCACTCCCGTGGCGCGATGCTCTCCGGGTCCGGCAGGGGAGCGTCCGCAGCGGCCAGGCGCGGATGGTTCGACGGCCCGGCGGTCATGCCAGCTCCGGCGGGGCGCACGGGGGTCGCCAGGCGCCTTCAGGAAGCGCCGGGCCAGGACCAGGAGCAGGCATGGCCACGCCCCTAGGTGCAGAAGATTGGGAACGGGTAGGGCGCGCTGTCGAGCACGGTGCCCTCCGTGATGCGGCCCCAGGTGTCGGGATGGCCCGGCGGCAGGCAGGGCCGGTCATGCGGGCCTGGCCTGCCGCGGACGACATAGATGACGGGATGCGGCTGGACGGGATGGGCGGGCGCCAAGGCATGGGAAGGAACGGCACGGGAAGGCGCAGCCTGGGAGAGCGAAGGCGCGGCCTGGGAGAGCAGCATGGCGGGCATCGGTAAGTTCCCCTTATGTTCCCATAAGATCATAAGTTAGTTTTCCTACGATAGCCCCGTCAAGCTGCCCGAGCCTTTCGCTGCCCAAAGGCTCGTGTTAACAATTGTTGCCAATTGTTAGAATACTGTTACTTTCTTGTGCCTCGCCTGTGGCACTACAGACACGTTTCGGCATTGCAAGGGGCCTAGCATTGGGTGGACTCAACCTGTGGCTGCATTGCCGTTTGACGTCGCGCACAAGGACAGCTAACTGGTTTCTGGAAACTAACGGCTTGCCCTCCGGCTGCAGTGCCTGCATCGCTCGGGTAGCGTCCGGCCGGGTCAATCCCAAGAGGTAAACATATGGCAACGATTACGGGCGGCACCGGTTTTCCGCAGATCACCTTGAACGTTGGCTCCAACGACGCCTTTGCCCAGGCGACGCTCGGGGCGGCCATCACCGCCGCGCTGATCAACGGAACCTTGTCCGAGGTCGCCGCGCCCAACCAGAGCCCGCCGACAGGCACCGGCCTGTTCGTGCAGACCGTCGCCAACCAGACGACCGTGCTCGGCCCGGCCATCTCGACTGTCATCTTCACCAGCGGCGGCGCTGAGATCGGCTTCGGCAACGGGACCCAGAACCAGCAGGTCCTCGCCGACAATGGCGGGCTGATCTACAACACCGGCGGCGGCAGCGGCACCATCATCGCCGGCGACGGCGCCAACTTCATCGCCACGCCCACCATCGGCGGCAGTGGGTTCAGCATCACTACCGGCGCCGGCAACGACATCATCCTGGCCCAGTCCGGCGCCAACACCATCAGCGCCGGCGGCGGGGTCAACCTGATCGGCGTCCGCGGCAACGACACCATCAGCCTGAGCGGTTCGACCGACTTCGTCATCGGCAGCACCACCGCCAGCGCCGGCAGCACCATCACCGCGACCGAAGTCGGCTCAGGCAACGTCGGCATCGCGCCGAACAGCGAGAACCTGAACTTCGTCGGCGGCACCGGCGTGGCGACCGTCTATGCCGGCACTGGCAGCGACACCATCACCTTGGGCACCGGCGGCGGCATCGTGGCCGGCGGCCTCGGCGGCAACAACGTCATCAACGGCGGCGCTGGCTCGGGGGGCAGCACCCTGTTCGGCGGCGGCAGCGGCGACCTGCTCACGGCCAGAGGTTTCGCCAGCACCACGCTCATTGCCGGCGCTGGCAATGAAACGCTGACCGGCGCCAACAGCAGCGCCAACAACGTGTTCTATGGCCTTGGCTCCAAGGTCACCGGCAGCGCCACCCTGCAGGGCGGCAACGGCGCCGACGCCTTCATCATCGGCGCCCCCGGCACCGTCAGCGTCAACGGCGGTCCTGGCCAGGACCTGATTGCCATCGTTGCCGGCGGCGGCGGCACCGTGAACATCGGCGGCTTCAATGCAGCCGAGAAGGTCACGCTGCAGGGCTTCGCCGCCGGGTCGGTCGCCGAGGCCACGGCCGACCTCGCCAAGGCCACCGTCGGCGCAAGCACCAGCCTGGTGCTGTCGGACGGCACCAAGGTCAACTTCATCGGCGTCACCAACCTGACCAGCAGCAGCTTCGTCTAGCCAACCCACCTCCGCCGCCACCCCCTCCCGGCAGGAGGTCCGAGCCCTGCAACCGACGCCGGCCCTTACCCAAGGGCCGGCGTCTTGCGTCCGGGGATCGTCAGCGCGTGCCGCAACCGCCGCAGCGATGAGCCGTTCCATCCATGCGGTCCATGTCGGGCCCGCAGGAGGCACAGCAATGCACGCGCAAATGCCGGAACCCACCATTCCGCCGACCCAGCCCGGCATGCCGCCGGACCTGCCGGAATACCCCACTCCCGTCAACGACCCGGCGCCCGACGATCTCCCGCCGCTTGAGATGCCGCCTGACGGTGACCCGATGGGCACCCCAATCCCACCGCAGATGCGGCACCGCAGATATCCGCAGTCGTGGCATTAATCGCATAGCTAAACGCCACGCGGGGATGGATCGTTGGCACGGAGTCCGTCTCCGCCCATGCGCTGCGTCGGCTGGGGCGTAACGGGCGATCGGATGATTCGTCGGGCCTTGCTGGTCGGAGACGAGGCAGCGGGCTGCGCCTTGGCGTCGAAGGTGTGGGCCGATGGCGGCTGGGACATGATCGAGGCGCAGTCAGGCGCGGCCACGCTGGCATCGTTGCAACGCGAGTCGGTCGATATGTTGATGACCGACGCGCCCATGACGCGCCACCTGCAAGTGGCTGCTGCCTGGTAAAGCTTTGAACCGCGGCACCTCAGGCCGTGCGTTGGTGTTCGCCCATGCCAACGCTTTGGGACTGACATGACGCGCTCCCTGCACTGACGCACTCGAGACCATTCTGCCGACCGAGGGTGCGATCATCCAAGGCATCATCGCCATCATGGAGGGCGACGCGATGACGGTTGCCGACCGCGACGGCGAGACCGTTTGCGCCTCGCACGCCAAAAGCAGAGGGCTGCTGACGGGTGAAATGCAGGTGGTGGATGGCCTGCCAAAGTTCCTGCGCCAGAGCCTACTGGCTTAACCCGCCCGTTGCCCGGTGCTGATGCGGCTGGCGCAGGAACCCGGAGAGCGGCTTTCGGACAGCGTCAGCACGCACCGCGGCCTGGCGGTCGAAGTGCTGGGGGTGCAGGGCCGAAGCGGGACAACCACACCGGCGCCACGCAGGACTCCGTCCTCGCAACCGATACGGCTTTCGCGCAGGCCAACGCCGGCAGCTTCCTGGTTGCCATCAAGGGCATCGAAAAGGCCACTGTGCTGCGCGAGGCAGTGAAGCAGACCGTCAGCAGCTCCAGCCGCGTTGCCGAGACCGCGCTGGAAACGGCCGGCGGCAGCCCGACGCTGGGCTTCTTTTGGCCATGCCAAGCGCAGCCCGCTCGCGGACACCTACTTCAGCGAGGCGGCGCTGCGCTGGGCAGCTACGCGGCCAAGGTCGGCGTGCCCCCGGTCTGCCCGGCGCTGGTCACCGCCATTGACCAGATGCTGGACAACTTCTGCCGACCCGGACGCCTCCCGCGCGGCGGTCGTTTCCTACATGCGCGCCAACCGCCGCCGGGTTCGAGCAGCCGGCACAGCTATGCACCGATGCGTCAGGAACGCCTCGGTGCCGTGGCCCATGACGCCAGCCCCTACGTGCCCATGGCGCGCATCACCCCGCCGCCGCAGGAGGCGCACAGCCCGGCGCGCACGGCGTACTTTGACGGGGTGCCAAGCTTCCGGCCCGGCCGCTCCTTGCAGGCGCACCGTCCGCTGGGCAGCGTCATGTGCGCCTGCCTGGCGACCTATCCGGCGCTGTCCGACTACCGCCACCAGCAGATCGGGGTGCGCGAGCGCGAGCCAACCAGCCATGATGCTGGCCCGCAGCGCTGCCCTGCTGTCCCGGCCACCGGGCATCCGGCGCATGGACGTGCTGATGGGCAAGGAACAACGTACGCTTGCCGCCTCACTGACGTTTTCTAACAATTCCTTCAGTCCCTTGGCGTTACTGTGGGCAGATCGGCGGGGACAGGGTTATGGGTCGTGGCATGATGGGGGCGGCGCTGGCTGTCCTGATGGCAGGGGCGGCCCCGGCGCGGGCTGAAATCTTCCAGTTGACCTATGATGGCTTCTTCAAACCGGCCGACACGCTGAACGGCGTGGCCCTGGGGACGACAACCCCGTTCGTGGCGCAGGCGGTGTTCGACAGCACCGTGAGCACCACGCTGGAGCCAGGGGCGGCGCAGTTCCTCACCCTGTCGTTCAGCCTGACGCTGGGCGGCGTGACCTACGGCGTCCTGGCCTCGGCGGCCGATCCCGGAAACGGCCAGGGCGTGGTGCTGTTCGACCTCTCGGGTCCGGACGCCAACAGCCCCAGCTATCAAGGAACGCCGCATTTCGGTGTGGGGTTCTTCTCGCTGGGCAATGGCAACACCGGCATCATTGGTGACTGGACCGCGGCGACGGCGCCGGTGACGGTGGCGCAGCCGGGGTCTGCGGTGTTCAACAACTTCTATGGTGTGGGCTACAACCCCGGCACGCTCGCGCTGACGGCGCCCAACGGAACAGCCGGGGCGCTGGTGCTGAACGAGGGCGTCGGCAGCAACCCGGCCGATTATAACTCCGGCGACCCGGGCCTAGTGTTCACCGGCGGGAACGCGGGCCAGCCGGCCATCGCCGACAATGCCGCGCAGATCCTGCAGGTATCGGAGCCGGCGGCGGTGCTGCTGCTGGGGACGGGCCTCCTCGCGCTGGCCGGCCTGCGACGGCGTAGCGTGGCGTAGCGCGCAGCCCTTGCATTCCGGCCCGGACCGTACGATTCTGCTGCTGCACGCAGAAGGAGCAGGTCATGGCAAAAGGTGAGCAAAAGTCCAACCGCGAAGCCAAGAAGCCCAAGGCGACAAAGAACGCCGCTAAAGGCGCCGCCGCCGCCAACACTCCGCCGCCGCGGCCGGAGCCAGGCAAGAAGTAAGCCGCTTCCTGCCCCTCTCTCCCGGCGGGAGAGGGTTGGGGCAGGAAATGCCGCAGGAATAGGGTTGCACGCTAAAGCACCGGTGCTTCTATGGACTCGAAGCTGTCGCATAGAAACCAGCCACCGGCATGACGCATGACCGCGGCGGTGCCCATCAGCACGGCATCATTGTTGATGTGCGAGCAATAAACTGCGTGTATGACAATCCGCCAATGCCAGGGCCGACCGCGACGCCTCAAGACAGCCGTCCAGCATGTGTCTCTGCGCCTGCGGTTCCCCCCTTATAACAACAGCCCTTCGCGCTGATCCTTGCGATGCTGCATCCAATCAGGCGCTGTCATTGTGAGCCGGCTTCGGCGCGGCAATCCGGGGGGGACGGGCCGAGACTCCGGTCTTGCACCTCCTGGATTGCCGCGTCGCAAGCGCTCCTCGCAATGACAGACGGGCAATGACGAGCACGGAGTAGGCAATCCGGTCAGAGCAGAGAGCGGTTGGTATTACAGCAGCCCGGCCCCGCTGAACCCGCCGAACACTCCCAGCACCGTCGTAACCCCCACCACCACGATCAGCACCCAGCGGTACCACCCCCGCAACTGCACCGCCGGCGGCAGTGCCCGGATGCTGAGCGCAATGAGGAACCCCAACACCAGCGGCAGCAGCAGCGCGTTCATGATCTGCACGCCGACATTGAGCGAAACCAGGTTCGGCCACACCCCCACCAGCAGCGCGCACCCCGCAACGGCGGCGGCATACAGCCCATAAAACCCCCGTGCCTGCGTCGGCCGCAGGTTGAGGCTGCGGCGGTACCCCGCCACCTCCCCCACGCCCCACGCCAGCGCCAGCGTCGCCACGATCGCAGCCACCATGCCCGCACCGAGCACCCCGGCGCTGAACACCGCCCGCCCCAGCCCGCCGCCCAGGAACGGGGTCAGCGCCTCGGACAGCTCCCCGACCGTGGTCAGGCTAGCGTCCGGGCTGGCATGGCCGATGGTCGCGGCGGTTGCGATCAGCACGGCGGCCATCACAAGCTGCGTGATGATGGCGCCGGCCGCCGTATCCCAACGGGCAGCCTGCAGGTGCTCCGGCTTCAGGCCCTTATCGGCGATGGCGGACTGCTGGTAGAACACCATCCACGGCATGATCACCGCGCCGATGTTGGCCGCGGCCAGGTAAACGTAGTCCTTGTTGGCATAGGGGATGCTGACTGCGCCCTGCGCCAATTCGGCCAAGCCGGGCTGCGCCAGCCAGGCGACGACGAAGAACGCCAGCTCGAATAATCCCAACGCGATGGCGATGCGCTCGACCCGGCGATAGCTGCCCGTCAGCACCACCGCCAGCAGCGCCACGGTCGCCAGCACCAGGCTGACGACGCGGGGAACGCCATACAGCTCGCCGATCCCCGCCACCCCGCCAGCTCGGTGATCAGCGCGCCGAACACCGCAACCGCCAGGCCCGTCACCGACACCCAGGCCCAGAATTTTCCAAATGTGTCCTGGATCAGCTCGCCATGGCCGCGGCCGGTATACAGGCCCAGGCGGACCGTGAGTTCCTGCACCATGAACAGGATGGGGATCAGCACCAGTTGCAGCAGCAGGAGGCGATACCCCCACTGCGCGCCGGACTGCGCGGCGGTGATGATGCTGCCGACGTCGGTGTCGGCGAGCATAACCACCAGGCCGGGCCCGAAGATGGCGGCATAGCGGCTGATGCGGGAGCCTGGCGGGCGGCGGAGGGCGGCTTGCTGCACGGCGGGGTGTCCTGTCGAGTTGCGAGTGCGTCGCAATTACCGTGTTGTGGGGCAGGGGGCAAGGGCGGTGGATGGCCGTGCGGCACAGCATCTTTGGCGTTGCACCGTTGCTGAGCTGGCAAGGGTTGCAGATGCACATACAGAATTGTATATACAAAACCCGCGCTGCCCAATCCCGGAAAACCAACGTAATGGAAATTGAATACGACGCGGCAAAACAGGTGGAGAACCTACGCAAGCACGGACTGGATTTCTCGTTTGCCGATCGGATGTTCTCCGATCCACTTGCACTTACTGTATATGACCGCTTCGAGAACGGTGAGCATCGCTGGCATACGTTCTCCTGGGTCGCGGGACGGCTGTTGCTGGTTGTCCATGCGCGTCCAGATCCCGACGATGAGGACCGTTCTCGGGTGATCGGCCTGCGTGAGGCGACCGTTCACGAAAGGAGACGCTATGAAGAAAGAGGCGATGCCTGAAACTTCACCCCTGACCGAGGCGCAGTTGGCGCAGCTTCAAGCGCTAGACGGCAATCCGGACACCCAGGATATCCCGGAGGCCCCAGCCACCAACTGGCAGCACGCCCGCCGGCTCTACCGCCCCCGCAAGGAGGCGATCAGCCTGCGCCTGGATGCCGACGTGCTGGACTGGCTGCGCAAGCAGGGCGATGGCTACCAGACCAGGATCAACCAGATCCTGCGCGAGCGCATGGAGGCAGGGACTCCCTAGCCCCCTTGCCCTCCACCCCCCCACGCCGCAATACCCGCAGCATGACGCTCCACCTGCACAACACCCTCACCCGCCAGCGCGAGCCGTTCGTGCCCATCGACCCCGCCCATGTCCGCATGTACGTCTGCGGCCCCACCGTGTATGACCTCGCCCACATCGGCAACGGCCGCGCCATGGTCGCCTATGACGTGCTGGCACGCCTGCTACGTCACTTGTTCCCGCGCCTCACCTATGTCCGCAACGTCACCGACGTGGACGACAAGATCAACGCCCGCGCCGCCCAGGAAGGCGTCCCCATCGACGAGGTCACCGCCCGCACCACCCGGCAGTTCCAGGACGACATGCAGAGCCTCGGCAACCTGCCCCCCGACGTGGAGCCCCGCGCCACCGCCCACGTCCCCGAGATGCTGGAGCTGATCGGCAACCTGGTCGCCACTGGCCACGCCTACGCCGCCGCGGGCCATGTCCTGTTCCGCGTCGCCAGCTTCGCCTCCTACGGCGCGCTGTCCGGCCGCGACCCCGCGGGCCTGCTCGCCGGCGCCCGCATCGACCCCGCCCCCTACAAGCAGGACCCCGGCGATTTCGTGCTCTGGAAGCCCAGTGGACCCAGCGACCCCGCCTGGGACAGCCCCTGGGGACCCGGCCGCCCCGGCTGGCACATTGAGTGCAGCGCCATGGCCTGGCGCTACCTCGGCGAGACCTTCGACATCCACGGCGGCGGCAGCGACCTGCTGTTCCCCCACCACGAGAACGAGCGCGCCCAATCGCTCTGCGCCCTCCCCGGCAGCGGCTTCGCCCGCTACTGGGTGCACAGCGGCATGCTGCTCAACGAGGGCGAGAAGATGTCGAAGTCCCTCGGCAACTTCGCGACGATCCGCGACGTGGTGGCGCGCCATCCCGCGGAGGCGGTGCGGCTGATGCTGCTGCGCGCCGGCTACCGCGGCCCTCTGGAGTTCTCCGAGGCCGGGCTGCACGAGGCGCGTGCGGAGCTGGACCGGTTTTACCGCGCCCTGGAGCGGGCACCGGGCCGCGTGGACGCTCCCGGCCCCATGCCGCAAAGCGTGCTGGAGCCGCTGTGCGACGACCTGAACACGCCCGAGGCCCTGGCGGCCCTGCACACCCTGGCCGACCGCGCGATGACCGGGGACGCCGCGGCCGGCGCCGGGCTGCGGGCCGGGGGGGCGCTGCTGGGCCTGTTGCAGCAGGACCCGGCAGCCTGGTTCCAAGGGGACGGCGACGCCGAGGTCGAAGCCGCCATGCAGGCGCGGATCGACGCCCGCCGCGCCCGCGACTTCAAGCGCGCGGACGCCATCCGGCAGGAGTGGCTGGCCCGCGGCATCGCCTTCGAGGACCGCCCGGACGGCACCAGCACCTGGCGCCGTTCTTCCCCCTCTCCCTCCGGGAGAGGGCCGGGGTGAGGGAGCGGACAAGCGCCATCCTCGCCGGTAACGGGCTTCGTTCTTGCTGGCCTCACGGCGCTTGGCCCCGCGGCCAAGACCCCCTCACCCCGGCCCTCTCCCGGGGGGAGAGGGAGCGGCAGCGCGCATCATGACCGGCCGGGACGGCGGGGCGGACCTGGCGCCGGGCGGCCCTTGGGACCCCGTGGTGATCCTCGTCCGCCCGCAACTGGCCGACAACATCGGCGCCTGCGCCCGGGCCATGGGCAATGGCGGCCTGTTCCACCTGCGCCTGGTCGCTCCCCGCGACGGCTGGCCGCAGGAGCGCGCCTGGCGCACCGCCTCCGGCGCCGACCGCATCCTCGACAGCGCCACCGTCCACCCCACCGTGGACGACGCCGTGGCCGACCTGCACCGCGTGCTCGCCACCTGCCCGCGCCCGCGCCACATGGTGAAGCCCGTGCTGACCGCCCGCGCCGGCGCAGCCGCCCTGCGCGACGCTGCCGCCCGCGGCCTGCGCGCCGGCATCCTGTTCGGACCCGAGCGCGCCGGCCTGGATGCCGAGGACATGGCCCGCGCCGACACCCTCGTGCGCTACCCGATCAACCCGGCCTTCGACAGCCTCAACCTGGCCCAGGCCGTGATGGTCATGGCCTACGAGTGGTGGACCGCCGCCGACGCCACACCCCCCGCCACCCTGCAGACTGGGGAAAGCCCCGTCGCGCAAAAGCACCTGCTGGAGGCGTGGCTCGACCACTTGGTGGCCGAACTCGACGCCAGCGGCTTCCTCCGCAACCTGCCCAAGCGCCCCGGCATGGTCCGCAACCTGCGCCACCTGTTCCAGCGCGGCGAGGTCACGGAACAGGAGCTGCGCACCCTCCACGGCGCCGTCCACATGCTCAGCCTGGGCCGGATGCGCCGCGGCCGGGCCGAAGCGGAGCAGCCGCCTGACGAGCGGCAGGAGCCGCCTGGCCCGCCGCTGCCGGGGTAACAGACCGGCCCGGGCAGGATTGGGTCAAGGCACGTCTGGCCCCGGTCTTGCGCTAGGAGGCTCGCGTGCGAATCTGTAGGTGCATGGTCAAACTGAGACATCCCATGCGATTGAACTCTGCCCTTGGGGCCATGCTGCTGGCCGGCGGCCTGGCGGGCTGCGTCGTGCCGCCCCCACCCCCGCCAGCCTTCGTCGCGGCGCCCCAGCAGGCCCCGGCGCAACTCGTGGCCGTGCCCGGGCCGGGTAAGACGCCAGTCGCATTCCAGCAGGACGACGCCGCCTGCCGCACCGCCGTTGCTGCCTTGCCGCCCGTCGCCCAGGCACAGCCGACGCCGGAGCAGCTCGCCGCAGCGCGGTCCAGCGCTGTGATGGCGACTGAGGCCGGGGCTGGACCAGTCGGCACCAGCAGCGCGCCGCCACCCCCGGCTGCGGCGCTGCCGCCGGGCGTGGCTTACTTGCGCTGCATGACGTCCAGGCAGAACCAGGTGCAACAGCTCGCGCCCGCCGTACCGCTTTATGCCTATTACCCGTCCTACCCCATCTATCCCGGGATTGGTTTCGGCTATCCCTTCTTCTACGACGATGTGTTCGCCTTCCGCTTCGGCTTCGGCTTCGGCGGGTATGGCCGCTATGGTTATGGCGGTTATTACCGGGGTGGATATGGCGGCTACGGTGGCTACTACCGGGGTGGATACGGGGGCGGCTATGGCGGAGGGTTCCATGGTGGCGGCGGCGGCGGCGGCGGCGGCGGCGGCTTCGGCGGTCGGCGGTAGCGTCGTAGGCGCGGCTTGACGCACCGGCCCGCCTCGGCGGGCCGGCCCTATATGGATGGTAGCTTCGGGAGTGCCCTGCACCTCGCCTTATGCAGCAACCTAGCTTTGCTAGGTGTCATAGCGCTTGTCCTGCAGATCAACCTGATGCTTCGGCCGCGGTCGCGCTACTGGCCCTGCACCTCAGAGTAGCGCTGGCCGTCCTACAGCTTTCCAGGCGGCGCGGGCTGGCGGTCGTGGCGGCAACGCGGCATTGGCCTGCCCGCCCAGCTGGCTACTCCCGCGGCAACTGCCGCGCCAGCCGGCGGGACAGCAGCCAACCGATAATCGCCGACGCCGGACCGCCGACGCAGATCAGGAGCAGCCCGATTGGCTGCCCGTTCACCATCAGGTCCATGCCGATGCCCAGCATCCCGCCGCCAATCAGTCCCCCGGTGACGCCGGAGGAAATGCCGAGCCAGAGGATGTCGCCGCGGTTGATCATGCCCTGGCACATGCACGCTCCCGCCCGGTTTGGGTAGGGCCGCGGTGACTTTTCTTCACCTTTCCTGGGCGTCGCACCGGTGCTTAAGGCATTGCCGCCGCCCGGCCGCGCTGGTCTAGTCCGCGGCCATGCACGACAACCTTCCTTGTCCGCCCGACGCTCTGCAGCTTAACAGTCCGCCTGCCCGCCGTGCTGCCTGGGCGCCAGCCGGGCCGTTGGGGCAGGTCGGCCTGGCGCTGGCGTGGCTGCTGGCGGCGCTGGCCGGCGCTGGCGCCGTGGGGGCGCTAGCCATGCTCGTGGCGGACAAGATCTGGCGCCAGGATGTCGGATTCACCGACGGGGCGTTCATCTGGCCGTCCTGCGCCGCCTTCCAACTCATCACCCTGCTGGCCGCGCTGCGCCGGGCAGGGCGGATCGGCGCAGGCAGCCGCCGGGCCGGGGCGGGATGGCTGCCGGTGGCGCGCGGCCGCCTGGTCGTGGTGCTGGCCGTGCTCGGCGCCGCCTTCAACCCGGCGCTCGCGGTGCTGACGCAGCTCGTGCCGGCCTACCAGGACTTCGCCCAACGGACCCTGCAGGAGGCACCGCTGGACCAGGACGGCAGCCTGGCCGGCTACGCCCTCGGCTGCATCGCCTTCTTCGCCATCGGCGCCCCGGTGACGGAGGAGCTGTTCTTCCGCGGCTGGCTCTGGGTGGCGCTGCGCCGCCGTTGGGGCGCCTGGGCGACGGGTGGCACGACGGGGCTGCTGTTCCTGCTGGCCCATGCCGCCGCCGGATGGGCCTACTTGCTGATGCTGGTGCCGGTGGTGGCCCTGGTCACCTGGGCGCGGGAGGCGGGAGGTTCGGTCCGGGCGTCGCTGCTGGTCCACCTGGCGGTCAACGCCGTGGCGGTGGCGTTCATGGTGGCAGAGCGCTGGGCGGGCTGATCGCCCCGTCCGCCATGGGGCTTGCCGCCCCGTCCCTCGGCTGCGCTGCCCCGTCCTTCGGCTGTGCCACATCGGTCTTCGGCTGTGCCGCGGTCATGCGGGCGGCCCAGATGTCCCGCAGCGCCAGGAGCATGCGCGGGCCAGGGCCGGCCACCGGCGTGTCGGCCTCGCCCGTGGTCCCAGACGCCTCGCCGGGCGGCGTCCCGTCCCGCGCCGCCGCCAGCAATGCGCCGAACCGGCCGTCCTGCGCCCCGGCGTCCCGCAGCGCCCGCAGCAGCAGCGGGTCCAGGCCCGGACCCGGCGCCATCGCCTGCCCGGCCAGTGCCGCCAGCCGCGCCCCCAACGCCAGCCGCACTGCGGGCGGCACGTTCGGCAACGGCGCGAGCAGCAGCGCCTGCGCACCCGGATCGCCCGCGGCCAGGGCGCACAGCAGGTGGTCAGCCGCAGCGCCCGTCGCCATGGCGGCCTGCACCGCATCCTGGCCGCGGACGGGGGATGGGCCGCGCGGGAGGGATGGACCGCGCAGGGAGGCCGGACTGCCTGCCGGGCCTGGAAGGTGCGCCGGGGCTGAGGTTTGCGCCGAGGCTGTGACCGGGGAAGCTGGAACCGGGGAAGCTGGAACCGGGGAGGCGGTTTGGTCCGGCGCCGGGTCTTGGACGCCCGCCATGTACAGCCGGGCCGCCGGCAGGCAACCGCGGGGGTCGGCCAGGCGGTCGGTCACCTGGTGCAGGGTGGCCAGCGCGCCCGCCGGATCGCGCGGGCCGCCGACGCCGCGCGCCTGCAAGTCTGCGGCCTGCAGCAACGCCGCTGCATCGCCGGCGGCGGCCAGCACGGTGCGCGCCCCGGCAGGGTCCGCCCGCCCGCCCTCGCCATGCAGCAGCATGTCGGCCAGCATCAGCCGTGCTGCATCGTCGCCGCGCCCCACGGCCTCGCCGCGCCCCGTGGCCTGCATGGCCCGCATCAGCACGGCCCGCGCCCGCGGCGCATCGCGCGCCACGCCGTCCGCCCCGGTGCGCAGCAATCCGCCCAGGCGCACGGCAGCCTCCTTCGAGCCCCGGCCTGCCGCCGCATCCAGTGCGGCCACTGCGGCAGTGGGTTCGCGCGGCCCGCCGTCGCCTTGCAGCAGCATGTCGGCCAGCGCTACCGCAGCGGCGTCCTCCGTGCCGGCCCGCAGCGTCAGCAGCACCCGTGCGGCCAGCTTGTCCTGCGCCACGCCGCGGCCGGCGCGCAGGCGGGCAGCCAGGTCCAGGACCAGGCGGGGTCCATCGGCGGCCGGGTCCTCGGCCAGCGCCCGCCAGAACAGCGCGTCGGCCTCGGCGGGGTCGGCCGGCCCGCCCGTGCCGTCGGCCACCATCGCCGCCAGGCGGCCCATCCCGGCCGGGTCGCCCGCCGCGACGGACCTGCCGAGCCACAGCCGGACGGCCGCCGGGCAGGTTGCCAGGGAGTCGTGGGCGGGACCCGGCGCACCCTCCAGGTCTGCCGCATGGCAGCCATCCGCCTGCAGCCGCACTGCGTAGCGGTACCCTGCGCCGGGCACGCCCACCCGGGCAGCCGAACGCAACAGCGCCTTGGCTGCCGGCAGGTCGCGCGGCCCGCCCTGCCCAGCCTCGGCCATGATGCCCAACGCGAGCAGGGCGTCCGGCACGCCTTGCGCCGCAGCCTGGCTCAGCAGGTTGCGGGCATGGGCGTCGTCGCGCTCCTCCCCGGTGGCGCGCAGCAACGCACGGGCCAGCGCGGTCTGCGCCGCCGCATTCCCGGCCTCCGCAGCACGGCCCAGCAGCACCGTGCCGCGCGGCACGTTCCGGGCGACGCCGTCTCCCTGAACGAGTATTCCCCCCAGGCGGCCCATCGCATCGATGCTCCCCAGGGCAGCGGCGGCGTCGAGCAGGGCAGCGGCGCGAAGCGGGTCCGCCGGCACGCCGCGGCCCTCCTGGTAGGCCGCACCCAACCCGTCCAGCAAGGCAGCGCGTTCGTACTGGCGCAGCGCCGGATTGGGTCCGCCGTACTGAACGGCGGCGGCGGGCTGGGCGGCAACCGGCTGGGCGGCGGCAGGCTGGGCGAGGAGCAGCAGGAGCGGCATGACGGGACGAAGAGAGCGCATTCCACACCTGCAGACCATTCGGGGAACGGTAGCTGCGTAGGCACAAAGGGTCAAAGCAGGCCGCATGCTGGCTTAGGGCGATCGCATTTGGTTTCAGGACGCTGCCTGTTCCCTCCCCCCCGGAGGAAGCAGGCCGTGATTGACTCGGCCCCGGCCCGGGCGTAACCCCCGCGCATTGCTGGGAACGTGGACATGCCCCTTGTGGCATGCGCCCGCCGCATCGCCTTGCGGCCTACCGGTGCAACAAGCGCCCTAACCCTCATCGTAAGAGGCGGACGCATATAGAACAAAGGAGGCCGCGCATGACCAAGCGCGCCGAAAGCAAATACAAGATCAACCGCCGGCTCGGCGTTAACCTTTGGGGCCGCGCCAAGTCCCCACTGAACAAGCGCGAGTATGGCCCCGGTCAGCACGGCCAGCGCCGCAAGCAGAAGCCGACCGACTTCGGCATCCAGTTGATGGCCAAGCAGAAGCTCAAGGGCTACTACGGCAACATCGGCGAGAAGCAGTTCCGCAAGTATTACGACGAGGCCGTGCGCCGCAAGGGCGACACCTCGGAGAACCTGATCGAGCTGCTGGAGCGGCGGCTCGACGCCGTGGTATACCGGATGAAGTTCGCCATCACCCCCTTCGCCAGCCGGCAGTTCGTGAACCACGGCCACGTCACGGTGAATGGCAAGAAAGTGAACATCAGCAGCTTCCTGGTGCACGACGGCGACGTGATCGAGGTGCGGGAGAAGTCGAAGCAGCTTGCCGTCGTGCTGGACGCCTCGCAGTCCGGCGAGCGGGACGTGCCCGACTACCTGGAGGTGGACCACCGCGCGATGAAGGGCCGCTTCGGCCGCGCGCCGAAGCTGACCGACGTGCCCTACCCCGTGACGATGGAGCCGAACCTGGTGGTGGAGTTCTACTCGCGGTAACGCGGGCCGCTTGGCAGGATGGATGCGGGCGCCGGGGCGAAACCCCCGGCGCTTTGCATTTGCGGCAAGGCGAAGAAGGGTGTCGTCTGCTACGGCGGCACCTTCTCTCTTTAGGACAGCGCAGGGGTGAGGGAGGCGGCCAGCACCACCAATGCATCCCCTGCCCCACGACACCACGTATGGTCAGTGTGGGCTCCCTCACCCCAGCTCTCTCCCGGACGGAGAGGAAGCAGCAACGCCCTTTTCCAGAGGACCACCCGATGACCCCCGCCCAGGAGATCGCCCGCCGCCGCACCTTCGCGATCATCAGCCACCCCGACGCGGGCAAGACCACCCTTACCGAGCGCCTGCTCCGCGCCGGCGGCGCCATCCAGCTCGCCGGCAACGTCCGCGCCAAGGGCGAGCGCCGCCGCACCCGCAGCGACTGGATGGGCATCGAGCGCGAGCGCGGCATCTCCGTCGTGACCTCCGTCATGACGTTCGAGTACCGCGGCTGCGTGTTCAACCTGCTCGACACTCCTGGCCACGAGGACTTCAGCGAGGACACCTACCGGACGCTCACGGCGGTGGACAGCGCCGTCATGGTGATCGACGCCGCCAAGGGCATCGAGGCCCGCACCCGCAAGCTGTTCGAGATCTGCCGCCTGCGCGACATCCCGATTCTGACCTTCATCAACAAGATGGACCGGGAGGCCCGCGACCCCTTCGAGATCGTGGACGAGGTCGCCAGCACCCTCGCGCTCGATACCGCCCCGGTCACCTGGCCGATCGGCCGCGCCGCCACCTTCGCCGGGACCTACGACGTGCGCTCCCGCGACCTGCACCTGTTGGAGCCGCTGGGGCAATCGGACCCCCGCATGATCCAGCTCGGCGAGGACCTGGAGCTGGTGCAGGCGGCGCTGCCGGAGTTCGACCTCGAAAGCTTCAACGCCGGGCACCTGACGCCGGTGTTCTTCGGCAGCGCCATCAAGGAGATCGGCGTTAAGGACCTGCTGGACGGCCTGGTGGATTTCGGCCCGAAGCCGCGCAGCCAGCCCGCCGACACCCGGGTCGTGGAGGCCGACGAGCCGAAGCTCACCGCCCTGGTGTTCAAGATCCAGGCCAACATGGACCCCAACCACCGCGACCGCATCGCCTTCGCCCGGGTGTGCAGCGGCCGGCTGCAGCGCGGCATGCGCCTGGTGCAGGTGCGGACGGGCAAGCTGATTCCCCTGCACGCGCCGCAGTTCTTCTTTGCGCGCGACCGTCAGATCGCCGACGAGGCCTATGCCGGCGATGTCGTCGGCATCCCCAACCACGGCACCCTGCGCATCGGCGACACCCTCAGCGAAGACGAGCGGCTGAATTTTGTGGGTGTCCCCTACTTCGCGCCGGAAATCCTGCGAAGGGTGCGGCTGGACGACGCGATGAAGGCGAAGAAGCTGCGCACCGCCTTACAGGAACTGGCCGAGGAGGGCGTGGTGCAGCTATTCCGCCCGCAGGACGGCAGCCAGCCTATCGTCGGCGTGGTCGGCACCTTGCAGCTCGACGTGCTGATCGCGCGCCTGGCCGGCGAATACGGCGTCGCCATCGGGTTCGAGCCGGTGCCCTACGCCCTGGCCCGCTGGGTCACGGGGGAACGCGCGCTGCTGGACCGCTTCGTGTCCGAGCAGCGCACCAGCATGGCCGACGACGTGGACGGCGACCCGGTGTTCCTGGCCAGCAGCCCCTTCATGATGCGCCGCACCCAGGAGCTGCACCCCGGCCTGCACTTCCGCGACATTAAGGACGTGCGGGCCGAAGTGGCGGCGTAAGGGGCAGCGGCGCTATGCTGCAACGCAGGAGGCCCGCCCATGGTCATGTCCTTCTCTCCCAAGCCCCCGCACCAGTCAAACCCTACGGCTCCGCACCGCTTCGCTGAACTGTCGGTTGTGGCGCTGACCCGTGTCATCCAGGCCGAGGAAGGGTCGCTGCCGGCGGGCGCCCGAGGAACCGTCGCTGCCGCCTACGGGGACGGCGAGGGCTATGCGGTGGAGTTTGAGCACCCCTTCCATACCGTGGTAACGTTTGAAGCGGGCAACCTAACGGATTGAGCGTTCTTCTCAAAGCCGCCATTGCTTTAGTAGAGGACGTGAAGGTCAGAGGTTACCTGCGAAGACCGTTACGTCACTGCATCGGGTCTGCTGCCATCATTGCGAGCCGCGCTTGCGGCGTGGCAATCCAGGAGCATACGGGCGGCAGTTCCGGTCTTGCGCCCCTGGATTGCCGCGTCGCAAGCGCTCCTCGCAATGACAGATGGGCAATGACGAACGAGGGAGCAGGCAAACCGGTCATCGCAAAGGACCGTCGGTAAAAGCCGGGCCGCATCGGACCCCCTACTCAGCAGCCGCCCGCTCCCCGCCCAGCCACTCCCGCCCAGACCGCATCGGCAACACCCGCGCAGCGTGCGCGAACACCCCCGCCGCCTGCCACTCCTCCCGGTTGCCAACCACATACAGCGCCCGCCGGGCCCGCGTCGCCGCAACGTTCAGCAGGTTGGGCGTGCCCCCCGCCCACGCCCGCGACCCCGCTCTGGCCCCACGCCCGGCCCCCAGCATCAGGATCACCGCCTCCGCCTCCTTGCCCTGGAAGGTGTGTACCGTGCCCACCCGCGCCCTGATCCAGTCCCGCCGCACCTCAGCCCTATGCCCCGCCAGCACCCCCGGCGTCCGTTCCAGCAGCGCCCGCAACCGCAGCGACGGCAGCTTGAACGGGCAGATGACGTAAAGGTCCGGCAGCGCCTCCAGGGCGCCCCCCACGGCAGCCAGCCTGGCGATGGCCGCGGCGATCAGGGCGCCCTCCGCCTCCACCCACTTGTCGAGCGACGGCGCATTCACGTCGATCCACGCCGACGCCCCCAGCACGTCCCGGATCGGCGACGGCCCGGCCTCCGTCGCTGCCACCATCCGCCCGGCATAGGCGATGGCATTGGCGATGCCGAACATCGGCTCCTCGCAGCGCCGGTGCACCAGCAGCGGGATGCCGGTGACCCGCTCCCCGGCCCCCTCCTGCCCCGTGCCGCCCTGGATCGGGAACCGCCCCTGGATCACGCTGGCCCGGTCCGCCAGGGTCTGGGTGGACTGCCCCGGCGCGGCCCAGCCCGCCGGATCGGCGCCGTTGGCCTCGAAGATCAGCCGGGTCGTCCGCTGCGGCGTGGCGGCCACCGGCTCGATCTGCAGCGGGTCGCCGATCACCACCGCCCGCCGCGCCCGCCAGATCGCCCCCAAGCGCGGCCTGCGGCGTCGCCTGCCCAGCCTCGTCGATCAGCAGCCAGCCGATCTCCCCGGCGCCGAACCGCGGGAACATCCGCCCCATCGACGCGAACGTCGTGGACGCCACCGGCACCACCAGGAAGAACACCCCCCAGTCCGCCGCGGTCGCAGCCCAGCCGCCGCCCCCCGCGACAACGTTCAGCGAACCCTTCAACGTGCGCGCCGCCGCCACGATGAACGCCCGGTGCAGGCGCACCGCGGCCACGAACACCTCGTCCCGCGCCGCCCGGAACGCCCCACCCCACGGTGCCTCCCGCAGCAGAGCATCATCCGGCTGCGACCAGAAGCCCGGCCCGGGCAGGCTACCGGCATCCGCCTGATCCAGCAGCGGCGTCAGCCGCGCCGCCTCGTGCGCCAATTTATCCCGCGCCTGCAGCGCCGCCGCATGCCCGGCGGCCAGCCGCTCCGCCTCGGCCGCCACCGCCATCGCCTGCACCTCGGCGGCCCGCCGCGCATCCTGCGCCGACCCCAGCCGGGCCACCTGGGCGCGGACCCCGGCGGCGTGCGCCGTCCATGCCCGGGTGCGGAACAGCTTCGCCAGCCAGGACGGCGCGACCAAGGCCAGCGCCGCCAGCTTGCCACCCTCCACCGCTTCCTGCCCCGCCTCCGCCACGGCCGCCGCCTGCGCCGCCGCAGCAGCCCGGACGGCGGAACCCAGATCCCGCGCCGCAGCGTCCAGCCGGCACCGCGCCTCGGGCATCGCGGCCTCGATGTCGCGCAGCCGGGACCCCGCGTCGTCGATCGCCTCCAGCCCGCGCCGCAGGTCGGCGCAGCGGGCCAGGGCCTGCCGGAACGCATCGCGCGCCGCCCGCCAGCCCGCCATCGCCTCCGGCCACCGCGGCGGCCGATCGCGCTCGGCAAGCTTGCTGGGCGGCTCCCGCTGCCAGTCGGGGAACGCCGCGATGTCGAGCCAGCGCCGCAGCCCCCAATCCTCGTCGAACCAGAACTTGCCGAAGAACGCCCGCCGGTTGGCGGCGCTCCCCAGCCGCGCCGCCATCAGCCCCCACGCGCGCCCTTCCTGCCCGCCGCCCTCCGGGTCCAGGCCCAGCACGGCATCGGCGGTGCGGCTGAAGTAATCAAGGCCGCCATCCCGCCAGGCCCCACCCTGCCAGATCGACCGGTCTAGTGCCTTCGCAGCGACCGGCAGCTCCAGGCTGATGTTCTCGACGGCCGCGTTGTTGCTGCTGGCCACCACCACGGCAAAGTCCATCAGGTCCAGCCCTGACAGGTCGCCCCGGGGATCGTCAAGCCCTGCCAGCCGCTCGGCGCGCGACACCATCACGTGCGCCACCAGGTCCCGCAGCAGCGTGGTCTTCCCCGTGCCGGGCGGCCCGTTGATCGCCGCCAAGCCACATTGCGCGAGATCGCGCACGACCGCATTGACCGCCGCCTGCTGCAGCAGCGTCAGCGGGTGCAGCCCCGGCCCCGGCCAGCGCCCCAGCGGGAAACGCCCCGGCCGCAGCAGCTCCGCCAGCCGCGGCCGGTTGGCCCGGTCCAGCGCATCCCATGGCTGCCCCGGCGGGCAAAGGCCAAGATAGGACGCCGCCGCCGCCGAAAGCCCATCCGCCCCGCCCGACAGCGCCGCCAGCACCCGGGCCAGGTCCGGCAGCAGGAAGCTGGACAGCAGGTCCGGCCGGGGCGGGTCCTTGCTGACCACCTCGATCGCGCACGGCGTGACCTGCCACAGGGCCGGCGGCAGCCCCATCTCCTCCGCCATTCCAAGCGACACCGCCCGCAGGTCTCGCCACGTCAGCGAGCGCAGCAAGCCCCCCGGGCCTGTCGGGGCAAGGTTGCCGCCAAACCGCTGCTTCAGTCCTCCCTCCGCCTCGCTCCAGCCGGCCAGGCCCGCGGCAGGCCCATCCCGCAGCACCTGCCCCAGGCCCCAGGCAAAGCTCGCAATGGCCAGGCTGTCCGGCACCGCCACGCCCCACTCGTCCAGCACGGCCGTCGCGGCGAGGATGTTGCCGTCCGCACGGCTGTTGGCCACGCCCTCGTCCGGCGCATCGGCGAACGCCGCGTCCAACTGGGCGAACGCTTGCTGGGCCGGCAGGGCGGCCAGGACCACCACATGCCAGCGGCGCGGTTCAGCCTCGTCCGCCGCCGGGGCAGGCGCGTGGGCGGGAGGCGCCTCCGGCCGCCCGGCCAGGGTCTCCAGCAACGGCCACGGCGTCGGGTCGGCGTCGCTCGGCGGTTCCCACTGCGCGGGGCCGTCCGGCCCGCCCAGGTTGCGTTGCTGCCCGCCCTTCTCCGCCGCGAGGCTGCCCCAGTCGGACTTGGCCCCCTGCGGCGTCAGCACCTCGACCGCCATCCACGCGCGGATCACCCGCCCGGCCGTCTCAGGCGTTGAGGTCACGCCCGCTCCCTGGCGGCCTCATGCAGCGCCCGCTCCCGCAACAGCACCGCGGCCCGGTGGCCCCGCAGGCCGCGGTTCAGCAGGTCCAGGTACGCCTGCGCCTTCATGCCATGCGCCACGAAGCCCTTCAGCCGCAGCAGGCGCCGGCGCCGGTCCAGCTTCACCGACCAGCGATACCCGGTCTGCTCCGGCAACGGCTGGCTATCATTCAGGCGAAACGTCGTGACCCAGTTGCTGCCGGCGACAAGATGCACCCCGTCCACGGCCGACCAAGGGACCAGCCCAGCCACCCCAATGCAGCGGAATCCCTCGGCGCCCAGCACCAGGAACGGCCCCGCCTTGCTGCGCCGCTGACGGAACCAGGTCGCGAACAGGACCAAGCCACCCATCGCCGCAAGCCCAGCCGCGCCGCCAAGCACAAGCAGCATATCGCCGTTGCCAACCCAGCCGCTGAACAGGCCCACCCAGGCCGCGAACAGTGCCGCCGACACGAACAGGCTGCCGAGCACGGCCACGCCAATCGCCGCTGCCGGATGCGTGCGCTCATGCAGCGGGACATCGGCTGCAACCGCGCCGGCCGCCGCCTCCAGGTTGGCCTGCAGCCGCCGGTCCCGCGCCGTGGCGACCGCCAGCAGGTCCGCCCCCAGCGCGCCCCGCAGCCCCGGCCAGTCCCGGAACAGCCCGGCGGTGAACGCCGCGTCCTCCGCCTGCACCGGCCGGCCGGCGGCGGCGAGCAATGCCTCGTCGGCGGGGATGCCCAGGGCCTCGATGCGCTGCCGCGTCGGCGGATGGGTGTCGGTGGGGTGCGGCTGGCGGTCCTCCAGGTGGCGGGCCGGGTCCTGGAATCCCACCGCCCCGGCGCGCGCCAGCACGGTCTCCACCAGGTCCGGGCTGGCGACGGCCGGGCGGTTGTACATCTCGCCGATCGCGCCGCCGATCAGCCCGGCGCCGATCCCGGTCCGGACCAGCGCCGTGGCCGCCGCATGGCCGTCCCCCGCCGCCAGGCTGGCGCGGTCGGCCTCCAGCTCGCGCAGGCGGCTCCAGTGCGCGACCGTGCGGGAGAACGTGTCCATCACGTGCCCGGCCAGCACCGCCGCCGGCTGGAACACCGCATCCACTGCCGGGGACTTGCCGCGCGTCTTGGCCGCCACGGCCTCCATGCTGCGCTCCATGCCGGCATACAGCGGCAGGAAGTGCTGGCTGTACTGGGTGTCCTCCCCGGTGAAGTGCGCCAGCTCGTGCGCGATGATCGCCGCGATCTCCCCCCGGCTGAGCAGCGGCAGCATCGGCGCCGGCAGGTACAGGCTCCGCCCGGCCAGCACCCGCTGCTCCGGCAGCAGCAGGATGCCCGAGGACGTGGCGAAGAACCCCTGCGTCATCCCCAGCACCACGTTGTCCGGCGGCGCCGCGCCCTGCCCCGCCGCGACGCCGCGCAGGAACTCCCACAGCCCCGGCGCGTCCTCCGGCCCGGCCGAGCGGCCCAGCACCTGCATCGGCTCCGGCGTGAAACCGCGCAGCGCCTGCCGCAGCTTGCGCACCGAGCTGATGGCAAACATCACCGCGCCCACCCCCACGGCCAGGCCGACCAGCAGTAGCTTGACCTCCCCGGTGTTGATGCTGTCGAGGAACCAGGCACCTCCAGCCTCGAACAGCACCGCGCCGAGCACGGCCACCGCGGTGCCGACGGCGACGGCGCCCAGCAGCGGCGGCAGCACGCGCACGACGACGCGGAACGACCCGACCAGCGCCGGCCGCGACCGCCGGCCACGCCAGGCGCCGAGCGTGGCGGCGGCCAGGCACCCCAGCACGGCCAGCAGCGCCACGGTGCCGCCGCCGAGGGTGGCCCAGGCGGCGCCCTGCCGGGCCTGGTCGATCACGGCATCGCGGTGCAGGTCGGTCTCGGCCTCCTGCATGCGTTGCAGGGCTTCGGCGGCGGTGTAGGACTGCGGGTTATTGTTGAAGCGCACGACGGCGCCGGGGTCGCGGGCGGCGAGAGGCTGCAGCCGCTCGATGGAGGCCTGCACGCGGCTGGCGCGCTGCGCGAAGCCCTCGGCGGCGCCGGCGATGCGGGTGAGCTGCCACGCGCCGAGGCCGATCAGGGCGGCGGGCAGCAGTAGGGCGACGCCGGGGTGTCGCCAGCGTTCGGGGGTGGGCATCTGAGGGCCGTCCGGGGGTTGTGGACGTGAAGTATCGGGGTGGGGTGGAGGAGTGGGCAACTCACGGGGGCGTGTGGTGGGTGTGGACAGCAGGGTGGTATGCTTTCAGTCTTCGGCCGTCGAGAGTTAGGTGATTCCATGTCCAAGACCACGTCTCGCCAGTCCGGCACCGCGTCTCCGGCCGCCATCCCTGATGATGCGGATCACGAAGCGGGACAGGAGCGTGCAAACGAGGCGATGCCAAAGCAGCGCGACCCGGAACTGGAGCGACAGTTGCGGCTTGCGCGCGAGGTGCTAATCGAGCAGGCCGACGCCTTGCGGGAGCTTGCCAAGCACTGAACCCAAACTTTCTGCGGCTTGAAGCCGTGCTGCTCTTGCATGACCAGCCGCTGCAGGACTACGGCGGCGTGCCCGGCTTGCGAGATGAGGGATTGCTGTCCAGCGCGCTTGGGCGTCCGGTGAACAAGCTGGCTTATGGAGAGCCATGGCTTGATTTGTTCGACTTGGCCGCAGCCTATGCGTTCGGCGTTGCGGCCAATCATCCGTTTAACGATGGCAACAAGCGCACGGCCTGGGCCTGCTGCGTGCTTTTCCTGCGCCGAAACGATGTCAGGCTGGCCGTGCAGCCAGATGACGTGGTGCGGCAGATGGTTCTGCTGGCATCGCGGGGGCTGGACGAGGTGGGGTTTGCCGAGTGGCTGCGTGGGGGGCGGGTAGGATGATGGGCGCGCGGCGGCGTCAGGTAGTGCCGAAGCCGATCATGTCCAGAAAATCGCGCAACCCGGCCTCTACAGCAGCGGCGCGAAAAACAGCAGCACGGTCGATGTAAGGCTGCAAGTCTGACGCCTGCATCGGCTTTCTATAATTCCGCCAGACTCGTAGCAGTGCCGAGTTCGCCTGCCCCGCTGTTCTCGGACGTTTCGTTTGGTTACCCTCAAGGTGGCGGAGAAGCAGGGCCTCGTGACAAGGGTCCTGCCAAATCAGCAGCACTCCCCCTTGCCCTGCCTCCGCAATGGCATGAAGCATCCGGTCCGGCGCGACATTACGCGTATCGCTGTCGAGCAATATGGCTCGGTAGTCATAGGCGCCATACCTTGCCTCCTCACGGCACATTTTGGCCAAGGCCACCCTGATCAGGACCGAAGCATCCCCTGCGCCCGGCTGCAGCAGCACAGTGTCAAAATGGAACCGCTTGCGAGGCTCGTTGGATAAGGCTTCCAACCGCTTGCCATAGCCCTGCTCGCTTTCGCCTTCGCATCCAAGGAACACCCGGCGCCGCGGGGCGATGAATGGCCTCATCCGATGCGCGGCACCGCGCCAAAGACGCCCCCCAGGTACTTGCGGTAGTAGTTGTCGGTGCGCCGAACAGACTGGATGTCGCGCAGGCCATAAACGCTTGTGCGGCCAGCACCGTCCTTCTCGCAAAAGTAGATTTCCTCCTTGATGAGATCTTCCAGCAACGAAGCGTTGTGGCAGCTTATCCAGAGTTGGCCGTTGAGCGGGTTACGTACAGGGTCTGCAAACCACCGCAGGATTTCTGGAAGGATCAGTGGGTGGATACTGTTGTCAAGTTCGTCAATCACCGCGATACCGCCGGTCTCCAATGCATTTAGGATCAACGGATAGAGCTTGATAAACTCCCGTGTGCCATGGCTCTCGTAAGCCATAGGCATCGGCCAAGCCAAACCATCATGAATGAAGTTTGCGACTGCACCGCTTGCGGTATGCTCCATTTGCATCGAGCGGATGCCAATATCAATGCGTCCAACCTCACGGTTGAAAATTTCCGTCAGCTTGGGATAAGCTGCATAGTGCCTTGCAATGGCATCAACGGATAACTCCAGCCGTTGCTCCAAAATATTGTACATGATCAGGGATGCAACGGTCCAAAGCCGCTTTGACGGCGAATGCCCCAGTTGCGCCAGGGTTGCGATGACGCTGGCGTTAGGCCGCAGCACCTTGTCCAAGGCTTGGCGGAAACCTGCTGCAAGGTCGAATGCCTTCGAAGCAATTACGGACCCATCTGGCCTTCGCTCAAACAATTTGATCCGCCGCGCTGGGACAGCGGGCCAGCAATAAAGGGCCTCACCGAGAACGTCCTGTGACTTGTCTCCACCAACGCTAAACTCATAGCAGTATCGGCATTGTGCTGGTTCAGCTTCCTCGCCGGCAAGGGTAGGGTCAGGGCCAGCAAAGCCGAGTGCAAGCCGCATTGGGGCTTGCAGCATGGCATGATCATTGAACCGGTCGAACGGCATTCGTCTGTCACGCGGCCAGTCGAAGCTGTCCTTGATGAACCAAGCCACGAACGCCAGCGCCTTCAGAACATTGGACTTCCCCGAAGCATTCGCCCCAAACAGCGCCACCACCTTCGGCGCACGCTCCGTGCTGCCGGGCCACAGGGGCGCCAGCCGACCCGGCTCCTCCGGCGCGTGTGCATCCGCCCGCAGGTCGATCACCTGGCGCTCCCGGATGGAGTAGAAGTTCTCGATCTCCAAGCGATGCAGCATCGTTGATCCCTGCCCCTAGGGGCTGGTAGCTAGGCTCACGAAGCGTAGGACTCAACAAAATCCTGCTGAATATGGACGCACAACCACCATGGACCGCATCGACCTCCGCCTCCTCGCCATCCTGCAAGAGGACTGCACCCAGTCCATCGCCGCCATGGCCGAGCAGGTCGGCCTCTCCCAGACCCCCTGCTGGAAGCGCATCCAGCGCCTGGAGGCCGACGGCGTCATCACCCGCCGCGTCGCCCTCCTGCAACCAGAGGCCCTCGGCCTGGGCCTCACCGTCTTCGTCTCCATCGAGGCCGGCGACCACTCCCCCGCCTGGCTCGCCCGCTTCGCCGCCGCCGTCGCCGACCTGCCGGAGGTCGTCGAGGTCCATCGCATGGCCGGCGACATCGACTACATGCTGCGCGTCGTCACCCGCGACATCGCCGCCTATGACGGCTTCTACAAGCGCCTGATCACCGCCGTGCCGATCAAGAACGTCAGCAGCCGCTTCAGCATGGAGCGGGTGAAAAGCACCACCGCCCTCCCCCTCCCCGCAGCAACCTGAACCGCCCCCTGGCGCCGCACGCGGCCCTGGCCCATGCGCGCAGCCTCAGGCCCGATCCAGGCGCCCCCTAGCGCAATGGCGGGGCGAACTGCAGCCCGCCCTTGGTCCACAGCGCGTTCGGCCCGCGCGCCAGCCCCTCCGGCGTGATCGAGCGGTCGTACATGTCGCCGTAGTTGCCCACCTGCTTGATCGCAAAGTACGCCCACCGGTTGTCCAGCCCCAGCGCCCGGCCCAGGTCGCCCTCCTGCCCCAGCAGCCGCTTCACGTCCGGGTTGGCGCTCCCCGCGAACCCGTCCACGTTGGCCTGCGCCACCCCCAGGTTCTCCGCCGACACCTGCGCATAGTGCACCCAGCGCACGATGTCGTACCACTTGTCATCGCCCTTGCGGACCATGCTGCCCGACGGACCCGTGCCGATGGGCTCGGGCAGGATCAGCAACTCCGCCGCCTTCGCGCCCTGCGAGTACCGGAACCCGGCCAACTGCGAGCTGTCGGTCGTGAACGCGTCGCACCGCCCGGCCAGGAACGCCTGCTGGATCTCGTTCACCCCGCCGATCTGCACCGGGTTGAAGCTGATCCGGTTGGTGCGCGCCCAGTCCGCCAGGTCCAGCTCGGTGCTGGTGCCCGGCCGCACGCAGATGCTCGACCCGCCGAGATCAGCGGTGTGCTTCACCCCGCTGGCCGTCTTCACAATCAGGCTGGTGCCGTCCCAGAAGTTCACCGCCGCGAACAGCAGCCCCAGGCTGGCCTCCCGCGTCAGGGACCAGCCGGTGTTGCGGATCAGCACGTCCACCTCGCCCGATTGCAGCGCGGTGAAGCGGTTCTGCGCCGTCAGCGGCACGAAGCGAACCTTGCCGGCGTCGCCCAGCACCGCGGCGGCGATGGCTCGGCAGCTATCGGCGTCCAGCCCCTGCAGCACGCCCTTGCTGTCGGCCAGCGAGAACCCGGCGATCTCCCCCGACGTGCCGCACAGCAACTGCCCGCGCCCGCGCACCGCGTCCAGCGTCGCCGACCCGCCCTCCTGCGCCCGCGCCGCCCCTGCTGTCACAAACGCCACCGCACATGCCAGCACCATCCCGATCCGACCCATCCGCATCCTCATTTCCTTGGCCAACATCCGGCCGTAGCATGGCCCGAACCGACCGGGTACGCACGCGATGCCGCAACTGCTGGACACCACCGACACCGACCAGGACCTGCCGCGCCGCACCGGCGTCGTGGTGATCGGCGCCGGCGTTATCGGCATCAGCACCGCACTCAGCCTGGCGGAAAAGGGCGTCGCCGTCACCGTGCTGGAAAAGGGCCGCGTCGGCGCCGAGCAGAGCAGCCGCAACTGGGGCTGGTGCCGCACCACCGGGCGCGACCTGGCGGAGGTGCCGCTGGCGATGGAGAGCGTCCGCATGTGGGACCGCATGGCCGCCCGCATCGGCGCGGATGTCGGCTTCCGCCGCGCCGGCGTCGCCTACGTCGCCGAGACCGCGCGCGAGCTGGAGGGTCACGCCGCCTGGCTGGAACGCGCCCGCGAATACCAGGTGGGATCGCGCCTGCTGGACGCCGACGAAACCGCGGCGCTGCTGCCCGGCGCCGGCCGCCGCTTCGCCGGCGCCCTGCACACCCCGACCGACGGCAAGGCCGAGCCGCAGCATGCCGTGCCCGCCATGGCCGCCGCCGCCCGCCGCCTGGGCGTCGTTATCCTCGAAGGCTGCGCCGCCCGCGGGCTGGACCTGCAGGCCGGCCGGGTGGCGGGCGTCGTCACCGAGCGCGGGCGCATCGCCTGCGACGCCGCCGTGCTGGCCGGCGGCGCGTGGTCGCGGCTGTTCTGCGGCAACCAGGGCGTGGACTTCCCGCAATTGAAGGTGCTGGGCTCGGTGCTGCGAACGACACCGATGGCCGGGCCGGAGATCACCACGGGCGGCCACGACTGGTCGTTCCGCAAGCGCGCGGACGGCGGCTACACCATCGCGCAACGCAACAACATGCTGACCCCTATCGTGCCCGACAGCTTCCGCCTGCTGCCGCAGTTCGGCGCCTCGTTCCTGCAGAACCGGCGGGAGCTGAAGCTGCGGCTGGACGGGCGGTTCCTGCAGGAGTGGCGCACGCCGCGCCGCTGGGCGCTGGACCAGGCCTCGCCGTTCGAGGCCGCGCGCGTCCTTGACCCGCAGCCCAGCGCGGCCAGCCTGGCATTCGCGCGCCGCCGGCTGGTGCAGGCGTTCCCGGGGTTCGCGGCGATGCAGGTGGCGGGCGCCTGGGGCGGGCTGATCGACGTGACCCCGGACGGCGTGCCCGTCATCTCCGCCGTGGACGCGATGCCGGGCTTCCACCTTGCCAGCGGCTTCTCCGGCCATGGCTTCGGCATCGGGCCGGGCGCCGGGCGGCTGATGGCGGACCTGGTGGCCGGCGACCCGCCCCTAGTGGACCCGGCGCCGTTCCGCTTCACCCGCCTGACCGCGCCAGCCCGCCTGGCCGCTTGAGGCCTGCCGCCCGGTTCAGCAAGGCTGCCTCAGTAGAACGGCCCCCACGGGCCCTCGTCCCAGTTCATCTGGTTCATCTGCGCCGTCATGGCCTGCTCGTTGGCCAGCTTGCGCTGGAACACCTCCTGCTGATACCGCCCATAGGCCGCCTGATCGCCGACATACAAGCAGGCGCAAACCAGCGGGTCCGCATAGACGTAGGAGACCGTCCCGCCGCGGGTGCGCTGCACCACCTTGTTGGCCGGCAGATTGCGAAGGGAAGCCACGCGCTCGGGCGTGTTCGCCGGCCGGGCGGTGAAGCCGGCGGCGGTCAGCAGGTTCTCCCGGTCCTCGGCCCGCTGCTGCGGCGTGGCGCAGGCTGCAATCAGGAGGCAGGCGGCCAGCACCGGGGCTGCACGGTGCGATGTCGGGTAGGGCATGGGAGTTTCCTTGGTCCGCTTCGTCGGTTGATGGGTCAGGGCAGCAAGGCAGGGCCGCCTACTCAAGCGGGATCGGCACCATCCATGGCACGGACGACACTCCGGCATCGAGCGGCCGGCGAACATCCCAAGGAAGCGCACCGGCCGGACACCAAATGTGCGTACGACCGACCCGGAAGCGCACAGAGTTAGCAGCCTCTGGCCATCAAGGGAATGCTGCCACTGGAAAAAGGCCGCTTCCCTGCTCCCTCTCCTTGCGGGAGAGGGCCGGGGTGAGGGAGGCGGCAAGCGCCAAATCCGGCATGTTTGGGGGCGAGTCTCGCCCTTGAAACGGGCAAATTAGGCCTTGGCGCCTCCCTCACCCCAACCCTCTCCCCGGAGGGAGCAGGCGGGGTCCACACGCCACATGCGGTTGCACTGCCGCTAGGGCGGGGTAAGGCTGACAGGATCGTGCGGGAGCGGGGTAGTCTCCTGGCGCAGCAAGTGCTGGTCGAGCTGCTGCACCGCCCCGGCATTGTGCCGCGCCTGGGCCGGCGACGCCGCCACCCCGGCCCGTTGCTCGCGCCGCCTCACCCCGGCCCGGGTCGGCTGGTGGGCCTTGTAGTCCCATATGTTGCCGTTCCGGGACACCGGTTCTGCGGCCGCCGGGGCAACCGCGAGGCAGGGGACTGCCAGCGCGGCGACCGCCAGCAGCCGCACCAGGACAGCCGTAGCAGGCCGGCCCGGCCCGGTTGGTCGCGCCACGCTGCGAGGGCCACCCAGCGCAGGCACCCCGGCGGCGGCGCAGGTGCTCTCGCTTTTCAGCCGGGGCAGCACGACCGGGGCAGGTGCGGCGATGCCGGCCTCCGGCTCGAAGGCATCAGCAGGGCGGAGAACGAACAATCCGGCGCGCATGGTTCCGCTCCTCGGCGACATGGGGGCCGCGCAGCGAAACAGGTTGATGCGGGCCAGGTCAACCACCTCGGGCGCCGCAACCGTGCAGCACGCCCGCTGTCCGAAGCCGGCGGCCCGCCCAGGCCGCCCGCCCGCCGCCCGCCCGCCGAGCATGGGAAACAGGACCATGGAAGCCTCCCCTAGGGGTTGGAGATGAAGCCGGTGGCAAGCCACGGCACCAGCGCGATGACGACGATCCCCGCCGCCAGCGCGCCGAGGTAGGGCCAAATGCGCCGCAGCCCGGCCTCCGCCGGCACCCGGCCGATGATGCAGGCGGCGTAGTAGCCGAGGCCGAACGGCGGGGCGAACAGCCCGAGGCCCATCGCCAGGATGACGACGACGGCGTAGTGCAGCTCGTTCACGCCGATCTGCCGGGCGATGGGGAACAGCAGGGGGCCGAACAGCACCATGGCCGGGATGCCCTCCAGCACCGACCCCAGCACCGCGAACACGACGATGCTGATGGCGAGAAAGCTCCAGCGACCGCCGGGCAGCCCGCCCATGAAGCCCGCGAGCGACTGCGAGAACCCGGACTGCGTCAGCGCCCAGGCCATCGCCGTGGCGCCGCCGACGATCAGCAGAATCGCCCCGGACAGCGACGCGGTATCGACCAGCATCGGGTAGATGCGCCGCCAGTCGAACTGCCGGTATACCAGCAGCCCCACCAGCACGGTATAGGCGACGCCGATGGTGCTGACCTCGGTCGCGGTCGCCACGCCCTGCACCACCGCGCCGCGGATCACGAACGGCAGCAGCAGTGCCGGGATGGCGACGAAGAAGCTGCGCCACACCACGCGGGCCGGGGCGCGGACGACGCCGGACAGGTCCTCGTGCCGCGCCGCGCGCCGGGCCATGAGGCACAGCACGCCCGCCAGCAACAGCCCCGGCAGCAGCCCGGCGGTGAACAGCCCGGCGATGCTGACGCTGGTGACGGAGCCGATCACGATCAGCACGATGCTGGGCGGGATGGTCTCGCTCATGGCGCCCGATGCGGCCAGCAGCGCGATCAACTCGCCCTCGTCGGCGCCGCGGCGCTTCATCTCGGGGAACAGCACGGGGGCGACGGCGGCCATGTCGGCGGTCTTGCTGCCGCTGATGCCGCTGACCAGCAGGATCGCGCCGATCAACACATAGGACAGCCCGGCCCGCACATGCCCGACCAGGGCCGCCAGGAACGCCACCAGCACCCGCGCCAGCCCGGTCATCTCCATCAACTGGCCTAGCAGCACGAACAGCGGCACCGCGAGCAGCACCAGCGAACTCATGCCCTCGTCCATGCGGCCGATCACGATCGACAGCGGCGTGCTGGTGGCGACCAGCAGGTAGGCGATGGTCGCCAGCGCAAAGCCGAACGCGATCGGCAGCCCGGCCATCACCCCGGCCCCGAGCAGCAGCACGAAGAACACCAGCAGGTTCCACACGCCCATCGCCTGCAACGCCGGCGCGGCCAGCCACAGCACAGCCGCCACCGCGCCCAGCAGCAGCGCCCCTGCCAGCAGGTCGCGCAGCCGGTGGCAGATGAGTTGCGCCACGGCGCTGAGGCCGATCAGCACCAGCCCCGCCGGCATGGCCGCCGCGCGCACCAGGCCGGACCAGCCGAGCGCCGGGGTCTCGATGAACGACTGGTCGTCGGCGTAGTCCAGGGCGGACCCCATCACCAGCGCCACGAACAGCAGCGGCACGCCGATGTTCAGCACCTCGGCGATGGCGCGGCCAGCGGGCGGCAGGCGGTCCACGAGGTAGGACAGCCGCATGTGGCCGCCCCGCTGCAACGCCACCGCCGCGCCGAACATCGCCAGCCACAGGAACAGGATCGACGCCAGCTCGTCCGACCAGATCAGCGGCGTGTGGAACACATACCGGGCGGCGACGCCGCAGAACAGCACCACCACCTCGGCGGCAACCAGCAGCACCGTCGGCACCTCGACCAGCAGCGCCAGGGCGCGCGTGACGACGGCCAGGACCCGGCCGGGCCGCGGCACGGCCAGTGCGGTCCGCGCCGCAGTCAGGCGAGGTCGCCCGACACGGATTGCGGCGCCGCCCAGGCCTGGTCGCCGAACCTGGCGCGCTGGTCGGCGTAGAAGCTGGACGGCTGCAACGCGGCGCGGAAGACGTCCTTGCCGGCGAGGGTGAAGGTCATGTCCTTGCCCTGCAGCGTCGCTTTCAGCCCGGCGTCCAGCCGCGCCTCGTCCGCACGCTGGTCGAGGATGGCCTGCCGCAGCTCGGACGTTACGGCATTCTGCATGTTGACCGGCAGGCGGGCCAGGGCGCGCCGGTTGGCCAGCACGCAGAAGCAGTCCCAGATATGGCTGGTCTCGGAGCAATACTTCTGCACCTCGTACGGCTTGGCGGTCCCGATGGTGACCAGGCCGTTCTCCTGGCCTCCAACCAGCCGGGTCTGCAGCACCGTATAAACCTCGTTGAGGTTGATCGAGGTCGGGGCGGCCCCCAGCACCTGGAATAGGAAGGTGAAGGTCGGCGAGACCGGCATCCGGATATGCAAGCCCTTGAGGTCCACGGGACCGCCAACCTGGGCGTCGGCCGTGGCGATCTGGCGGAACCCGTTACCGCCCAGCGGCGCCACCAGGGTGATGCCCGCCTTGTCCACCTGGCCGGAGATGTACGCCCTCAGCACCCCGTCCACGCCGCGCCACACCTGGTCATGGCCGCTGAAGGCAAAGCCCACGTTCACCAGCGCCGTCGCCGGCACCAGGGTGGACAGCACCGACCCGGCAACGTTCAGGAACTCGATGCCGCCGGCGCGCGACTGGCTGATCTGGTCGGTGTCGGACGCCGACTGGTCGTTGGGGAACAGCCGCATCTCCAGCCGCCCGGCAGTGGCCTCCTGCAGCCAGGTGTTGATCGGGTTGGCCGGCGACTGGCCGGTGGCGAACTCGAATTCGGCGGCGCCGGCCGAGCAGGTGCGGATGGCGAACGGCGGCAGGGCCGCGGCCAGCAGCGCACGGCGCGGGGTCACTGGGATCGCATGCGGCTTGACGGGTCTGCCTGCTCCCTCCTCCTCCGGGAGAGGGCCGGGGTGAGGGAGGCGGCAAGGACCGAGTTCGCCGGTTCGACGACGAAGGCCGCTCCCAACCCGGCAGGACTTGGCCCGTGCGGCTTCCCTCCTCCCAGCCCTCTCCCGGCGGGCAGGGCGATCGCATATGGATTTCCGACTCGGCCTGCCTGGGTTTGGAGGGCAGATTTCCGCAGTTTTGGCCGAGTTTGGCACCGCTGAATGGCTGCATCCGAGCCAAACTTGGCCAGCCAGCATGATATGCGATCGCCCTGCCCGGCGGGAGAGGGGGCCAGTGCAGCCCTCGTGCGGCTTGGCTTCGATCATCGCACCCTCCCGGGACGGCGCCTTGCTGGCGTGCTGTTCAGCCTTGCTCAGGCTTGTAACGCACTCCGCACCACTGCCGCGACCCCTTCCGCATTCAAGCCATAATGCCGGTATAGGTGCGTAGGCGGCCCCGAGATGGAAAACTGGTCCGGCATCCCGATCCGCACCAGCCGCGCCCCGGCCCCTTGCGCCGCCAGCACCTCCGCCATCGCGGACCCGAAGCCGGAGGTGACGTTGTGCTCCTCCGCCGACACCACCACGCCGTGGTCGCGCGCCGCGGCCTGCGCCAGGACCTCAGCCAGACCGGCGATGTCAGGCAGTTGCGCCGGCGCCGCTCCGAGGATCAGGACGCGACGGGGCCGGGTGGGGTCAGAAGCTGCAAGGGCGTCCCGGCTCGCCATGCCCCACGTTCCGCCGAACGAAGAGCGGCAGCGATGCCTGCATCCTCTCGGGTCCTGTCATGGAGGCCGGTCATGGGTTGGGCGCTGGGCGGCCGTAGCTATGCACCCCGCCAATGACCGCCGGAGACGAGGGTGCACCCGAAGACCAGCAGCACTGTTACCACCTGCCAGACAATACCCCCTGCCAGGCTCGCCAACGCCAAGCCTGCCAACGCATGAGTTCACATTCGCGGCAGGTCATGCCGGGTCATCGCATGCGGCGTTCCCTCTCCCGCTATCTCCGGGAAGGGGAGAAGGCAGCATTCCCACGGCATTCATGTTAATCCTGGCAGGCAATCCCTGCGGGCTTCGGACACGTGGGACTTTGGCAGGCGCAGCCCGTGCTGCCCCACCCCTTTGCGGAGCTGAACCGGGATGACGGAACGACTGGAAGTACGGCCCGCACCGGACAAGCTGGTGCCTGACAAGATCGGCCGGCCGGTGACCAAGCCCCGCCGCAGCCGGCTGACGACGCCGGTGGTGGCGCTGGTGGTGGTCGGCCTGACCGGCCTCGTGGCCTGGCGGCTGCTGGGCAATCACGCCCCGGCGCCGCAGGCCGGCCGCCAGGGAGCCGCCGGCGCCCCGCAATCGGTGGGGGTGGGAACCATAGGGACCGGCGACCTCGACGTGATGCTGACCGGGCTGGGCGCGGTGACGCCGCTGGCGACCGTCACCGTCAAGACGCAGATCAACGGCCAGTTGCAGCAGATCGCCTTCACCGAGGGCCAGTTGGTCCACAAGGGCGACTTCCTGGCGCAGATCGACCCGCGGCCCTACCAGGTGGCGCTGCAGCAGGCGCAGGGCACCCTGGCGCACGACCAGGGCCTGTTGGCCCAGGCGCGGGCGGACAACGCGCGCTACCAGACGCTGAGCAAGCAGGACAGCATCTCGCACCAGCAGGTCGAGGACCAAGTTTACCTGATCAAGCAGTACGAGGGCACCACCATCGCCGACCAGGGCGTGATCGACACGGCGAAGCTCAACCTGGTCTACTGCCACATCGTCTCCCCCGTGGATGGCCGGGTCGGCATCCGCATGGTCGATCAAGGCAACTACGTGCAGACCAGCGACGCGACCGGGCTGGTCGTGGTGACGCAACTGCAGCCGATCTCGGTGGTATTCACCCTGCCGGAGGACAACGTGGCCGAGGTGCAGCAGGGCATGGCGGCCGGCACGCTGCAGGTGACGGCCTATGACCGGACGAACACCAAGCCGGTCGCCACCGGGACGCTGGCCACCACCGACAACCAGATCGACCCCACCACGGGCACGGTGAAGCTGCGGGCGATGTTCTCCAACACCGACAATGCGCTGTTCCCGCAGCAGTTCGTCAACGCGCACCTGCTGGTCCGCGGCCTGCACGGCGTGGTGGTGGCGCCGCAGGCCAGCATCCAGCACGGCGCGCCCGGCGATTTCGTATACTTGGTGAAGCCGGACAACACCGTGGGCATCCAGGTCGTGAAGCTCGGCATCACCCAGGGCGACCGTGTGCAGATCCTGGACGGGCTGCATCCTGGCGACAAGGTGGTGACGGACGGGCTGGACCGGCTGCGCGACGGCGCACGGATCACGGTCGCGACGCCGCCGGGCCAGGACGGCGCGGCCCCGGGCGGACGGCGTGGCCGCCGGCCGGACGGAGAGCGTCAGAATGGCCAAGGCGACGCCAAGCCGGCCGATGCCAAGCCAGCCGACCCTAAGCCGGCCGAATGACCCTGAAACCGGTGGTCAAAACCCGTCATTGCGAGCCGCGCTTGCGGCGCGGCAATCCAGGGGCGGCACGGACCGCGCTTGCCGCCCCTGGATTGCCGCGCCGAACCCGGCTCGCAATGATGTTGGCGATGGCGGCCGTGATGACGCCCGTGACGGCTGACCCTGCAGCCCCATCAGCATGAGCCCATCCCGTCCGTTCATCCTCCGCCCCGTCGGCACCACGCTGCTGATGGCGGCGATCCTGCTGGTCGGCATCATCAGCTACCGCTTCCTGCCGATCTCCGCCCTGCCGGAGGTGGATTACCCCACGATCCAGGTGCAGACTTTCCTGCCCGGCGCCAGCCCGGAGGTCATGACCACCTCCGTCACCGCCCCGCTGGAGCGCCAGTTCGGCCAGATGCCCGGGCTGGGCCAGATGTCGTCCATCTCCTCGGGCGGCGCCTCGGTCATCACCCTGCAGTTCGTGCTCAGCCTCAACCTCGACATCGCCGAGCAGGAGGTGCAGGCGGCGATCAACGCGGCCACCAACCTGCTGCCCGCCAATCTCCCGGCCCCGCCGATCTACAGCAAGGTCAACCCGGCCGACACGCCCATCCTCACCCTGGCGCTGACCAGCAAGACCGTCCCGCTGACGCAGATCGAAGACTTGGCCGACGTCCGCCTGGCCCAGAAAATAAGCCAGCAGCCCGGCGTCGGCCTGGTCTCGATCAGCGGCGGCAACCGGCCCGCGGTGCGCGTGGTGATCAACCCGCGCGCGCTGTCCGCCTATGGCCTGGCGATCGACGACGTACGCACCATCATCGGCACGCAGAACACCGACACCCCCAAGGGCAGCTTCGACGGCGCGGCGCAGAGTACCACCATCAACGCCAACGACCAGATCACCAGCGCGCAGGGCTACCGCGACCTGATCATCGCCTACAAGAACGGCCGGGCGGTGCACCTGGGCGACATCGCAACCGTGGTGGACGGCGCGGAGAACAACCAGCTTGCCGCCTGGGCCAACCGCACCCCGGCGGTGATCCTGAACGTGCAGCGCCAGCCCGGCTCCAACGTCATCGCCGTCGTGGACGGCATCAAGAAGCTGCTGCCCCGCCTGCAGGCGACGATGCCGGCGGCGGTCGATGTCGCCATCCTCAGCGACCGCACCGGCGGCATCCGCGCCTCCGTCAGCGACGTGGAGTTCGAGCTGGGGCTGGCGGTGGTGCTGGTCGTGCTGGTGATATTCCTGTTCCTGCGCAACCTGCCGGCGACGCTGATCCCCTCGCTCTCGGTGCCGCTGTCGCTCGTGGGCACCTTGGCGGCGATGTACCTGCTGGGATACAGCCTGGACAACCTTTCGCTGATGGCGCTGACCATCAGCACCGGCTTCGTCGTGGACGACGCCATTGTCATGATCGAGAACATCGCCCGCCATGTCGAGGATGGCGAAGCCCCGCTGGAGGCGGCGCTGCACGGCGCGGAGGAGATCGGCTTCACCATCGTCTCGCTGACGGTGTCCTTGATCGCCGTGCTGATCCCGCTGCTGTTCATGGGCGACGTGGTGGGCCGGCTGTTCAAGGAGTTCGCCGTAACCCTGTCCGTCACCATCGTGCTGTCGGCCGTGGTGTCGCTGACACTGGTGCCGATGATGTGCGCGCTGCTGGTGCACCACCGCCCGGCCGACAAGCGTAACCGGCTGGACCTCGCGGCGGAGCGCGGCTTCAACCGCATCGTCGCCGGGTATGGCCGCTGGCTCGGATGGGTGCTGGACCGGCAGGGATTGACCCTGCTGGTGGCGCTGCTGACCTTTGCGGCGACGGTGGCGATGTACGTGGAAATCTCCAAGGGCTTCTTTCCCGTGCAGGACACCGGTGTCATCCAGGGCATCTCGGAAGCCGCGCAGGACACCTCTTTCAGCGCCATGGCAGTGCGCCAGCAGGCGCTTGCCGACGCCATCCTGCAGGACCCGGCGGTGGAGAGCCTGTCCTCCTTCATCGGCGTGGACGGCACCAACACGACGCTGAACGCCGGGCGGCTGCTGATCAACCTGAAGCCGCAGGAGGAGCGCGGCATGACGGTGGAGGCCGTGATCAACCGGCTGCGCGACAGCCTGCGGTCGGTGCCGGGCATCACGCTGTCGATGCAGCCGGTGCAGGACCTGACGGTGGATTCGACCGTCAGCCGGGGGCAATACCAGTTCTTTCTCGAGAACCCGGACGCCTCGCAGTTCGCGACGTGGGTGCCGCGCCTGGTGGACCAGTTGGCTGGGACGCCGGGGTTTGCGGCGGTGACGAGCGACCTCAACATCAACGGCCACGCGCTGGACATGGTGATCGACCGGCCGACCGCCGCGCGGTTCGGCATCACGCCGGCCACCATCGACAACGCGCTGTATGACGCCTTTGGCCAGCGCATCGTCTCGACGCTGTACACGCAGTCCAACCAGTACCGCGTCATCATGCAGGCAGACGTGACCGACCAAGCGAGCCTGCAGCAGGTGCTGAGCGCGATCTACTTGCCGTCGGCGACGTCCACCACCGGCCAGGTGCCGCTGGCGGCGATGGTGCGGCTGTCCACCCGCAACGGGCCGCTGCAGATCGAGCACCTCGGGCAGTTCCCGGCGACGTCGGTGTCGTTCAACCTGGCGCCCGGGTCGTCGCTGGACAAGGCGGTGGCGGGGATCGCCGCGGCGGAGCGGGACATCGGGCTGCCTGACAGCTTCACCACCGCCTATCAGGGCGCGCTGTCGGCGTTCCAGGCGTCGTTGTCCAACGAGCTGCTGCTGATCCTGGCGGCGCTGGTGGCGGTGTACGTGGTGCTGGGGGTGCTGTATGAGAGCTTCATCCACCCGCTGACGATCCTGTCCACCTTGCCGTCGGCGGGGGTGGGGGCGCTGGTGTTCCTGGACCTGACGGGGCACGGCCTGGACATCATCGGCATCATCGGCATCATCCTGCTGATCGGCATCGTGAAGAAGAACGCGATCATGATGATCGACTTCGCGCTGGCCGCCGAGCGGGTGGAGGGCAAGCCGCCGCGCGAGGCGATCTTCCAGGCCTGCCTGCTGCGGTTCCGGCCGATCCTGATGACGACGATGGCGGCGCTGCTGGGCGCGCTGCCGCTGATGCTGGGCAGCGGGTCGGGGTCGGAGCTGCGGCAGCCGCTGGGCATCGCCATCGTCGGAGGGCTGCTGGTCAGCCAGGTGCTGACCTTGTTCACGACGCCGGTGATCTACTTGATGTTCGACCGGCTGGCCCTGCGGCTGACCGGGAGCCGGCCCAACCGCCGCACCGGCGACGCGGCGCCGGCCGAGTAATGCCCGTGCAGGCGAACTACACCTGCCGCTTCTCCCTCTCCCTCCGGGAGAGGGCCGGGGTGAGGAGGTCTTTGCTGCCCGGCAACAGAGCAATGGTGCTGGCTGGACCAAGGCCCCCTATCGGCCAGGACCGCGCCGCAAGACTCCCTCACCCCGGCCCTCTCCCGGGGGGAGAGGGAGCAGTCAGGCAGCGTTTCGCGCAACGTGCGGTTGCCCTGGCATCATCCAAGCACCCCCTCACCGCGAGGAGCGCAGCGGCACGGCAATCCAGGACGGCCCGCAATGACGCGGCATTGCGCAACGGGCTGCTGCCCAACCTGGTGCGGCCCGCATGAACATCTCCCGCCCGTTCATCCTCCGCCCCATCGCCACCACGCTGCTGACGCTGGCGATCCTGGCCGCCGGGGCGCTGGCGTTCTTCAAGCTGCCGGTCGCCTCCCTGCCGGAGGTCGATTTCCCCACCATCTCCGTCCAGGCCCAACTGCCCGGCGCGGACCCGGAAACCGTCGCCACCAGCCTCGCCAGCCCGCTGGAGCGCCACCTCGGCCAGATCGCCGACGTGACCGAGATCACCTCGCAGAGCCAAGTCGGCCAGGCCCGCATCAACCTGCAGTTCGGCCTGGACCGCGACATCAACGGCGCCGCGCGGGACGTGGAGGCCGCCATCAACGCCGCGCGGGCGGACCTGCCGACCAACCTGCTGTCCAACCCAGTCTACCGCAAGGTCAACCCGGCCGATGCGCCCATCCTGATCGTCTCGCTCACCTCCGACACGCTCACCCGCGGCCAGATCTACGACGCCGCCAGCACGGTGCTGTCGCAGCAACTGTCGCAACTGTCCGGCGTCGGCCAGGTGCTCATCAGCGGCTCCGCGCTGCCGGCGGTGCGCGTCGAGTTGGAGCCGCAGTCCCTGTTCAAGTACGGCATTGGCCTGGAGGACATCCGCGCCACCCTCGCCTCGGCCAACGCCAACAGCCCCAAGGGCATCGTCGAGCTCGGCCCGGAACGCCTGCAGATCTACACCAACGACCAGGCCAGCCATGCCGCCGACTACCGCCCGCTGATCGTCGCCTACCGCAACGGCCGTGCGGTGCGCCTGACCGACGTGGCCACGGTCGAGGACGGCGTGCAGGATCTGCGCAACCTCGGCTTGGCCAACGGCAAGCCGGCCGTCCTGGTGATCGTATTCAAGCAGCCCGGCGCCAACGTCATCAGCACCGTGGACGCCATCAAGGCCACCGTCCCCAAGCTGCGCGCCGCCCTGCCAGATGACATCGACATCCAGTTCGCCTCCGACAGCACCATCAGCATCCGCGCCTCGCTGCGGGACACCGAGACGACGCTGCTGATCGCGGTGGCGCTGGTGACGCTGGTGGTGTGGGTGTTCCTGCGCAACATCCGGGCGACGCTGATCCCGATGGTTGCGGTGCCTGTATCGGTCGTGGGCACCTTCGGCGCGATGTACCTGCTGGGCTACAGCCTGGACAACCTGTCGCTCATGGCGCTGACCATCAGCACCGGCTTCGTCGTCGATGACGCCATCGTCGTGCTGGAGAACATCTCCCGCCACATGGAAGACGGCATGCCGCGGCTGCAGGCGGCCCTGAAGGGCGCGCAGGAGGTCGGGTTCACCATCATCTCCATCACGCTGTCGCTGATCGCGGTGTTCCTGCCGATCCTGCTGATGGGCGGCATCGTCGGCCGGCTGTTCCGCGAGTTCGCG
>CAXTAT010000030.1:0-69028 GCA_964242415.1 uncultured Acetobacteraceae bacterium | reverse complement strand
GCTCGTCAGGCTCATAACCTGAAGGTCACAGGTTCAAATCCTGTCCCCGCAACCTGACACGAACCTCAGTAGGTCGCTCGCCCGCCGGAAATGTCGAAAACAGCTCCTGTGCTGAACGAGCAGTCCTCCGTCGCCAGCCAGCAAGCCAACGCTGCAATCTCGGCAACCTCGACAAAACGTCCTATCGGAATCTTGGCTAGCATATAGCTGATCTGTTCTGGAGACATCTGGGCGAAGATGTCAGTTTGTGCCGCCGCCGGCGTGACGCAGTTAACGAGTACGCCCTTGCCAGCCAGTTCCTTGCCGAGCGACTTGGTCAGCGCAATTAAACCTGCTTTGCTGGCACTGTAGTGGGAGGCGTTCGGGTTGCCCTCCTTCCCCGCAACCGAAGCGATGTTGACAACCCGGCCATACCCCCGTGCTACCATCCCAGGCAGCACCGCCGCGCAGGCCAAGTAAGGCCCGACCAGGTTCACATCGACCACCCGCCGCCATCCCTCGGATGGCAAATCCCAGGTGGGCGCGTTGCCGCCTGTGATGCCGGCATTGTTGACCAGGATATCGATTGCACCGTGCCGGGCTACAGTGGCCGCAGCAGCCGCGCGAACAGCGGCCTCGTCGGTCAGTTCGGCTTGATGCGTGCTGACGGCACCCTGGCTCGACAGCGCCGCCACAGCAACGTCCATCGCAGCAGCATCCAAGTCCCAGATCGCCACCGCTGCGCCCGAAGCCAGCATGCGTTCGACAATGGCTCGACCAATGCCCCGCGCCCCACCGGTAACGACGGCCGTGCGCCCATGCAGATCAAGTTGATTCATGCATCCCCCCTTTCGAGGACGCTACCCCCAGGCACCGCGTCCCGTCCAGGTCAGCACCGGTTGCCTGTTCATCCCGCCGCTATACGCCTTATCTGATCCGCTAACAGGCCGAACCTCGGTGACGACAGGCTAAGAACGTGCCTACCCTCCCGGACGTACCGCCCCAGGATGGAAATGCTCGTAAACCCGCCGTGCCGTCTCGCGGTTGATGCTCGGCGCCGCCTCCAGGTCAGCCAGCCCTGCCGCTTTGACCCCACGGGCACTGCCAAAGTGGTTCAGCAACGCGCGCTTGCGGGCTGCGCCGACGCCGGGCACTTCGTCCAGCTCGCTGCCGACCAGTGCCTTGCTGCGCCCGGCGCGATGGGTCGTGATGGCGAACCGGTGGGTCTCATCCCGGACACGTTGCAGATAGTACAGCACAGGATCACGCGGCGGCAGTTGAAACGGCGGCCGGCCGTCGATGTGGAACCACTCCCGCCCAGCGTCGCGGTCCGGTCCCTTGGCGATGGCCACTACCGGAATGCCATGCATCCCCAAATCCTGCATAACCCCGCGCACCGCCGACAACTGCCCGGCGCCGCCATCGATCACCACCAGGTCCGGCAGGATCGGCGCTTCAGCACCGCCCTCCTCGCTGGCGGCCTGCTCCTTCAACGCCCGGCCGAAGCGGCGGTCCAGCACCTCCCGCATCATCGCAAAGTCGTCGCCCGGAGCGATCGGGCCGCGGATGCCGTACTTGCGATACGCGGACTTGCGGAAACCCTCCGGCCCCGCCACCACCATCACGCCATACGCGGCGGTGCCCATGATGTGGCTGTTGTCGTAACACTCGATGCGATCCGGCACGGCGGGAAGGTTGAACAGGGCGGCCACCCCCTCCAGCAGCTTGGTTTGCCCGGCCGACTCCGCGAGCTTGCGCTCCAGCGCCTCCCGGGCATTGGTCTCGGCATGCAGCACCACGGCGCGCTTCTCGCCGCGCGCTGGCACCGTCACCTCCACCCGGCGCCCGGCCTTGATCGCCAACGCCTCCGCGACCAGTTCGGCCTCCGGCAGCGCCAGGTTCAGCAGCACCGCCGCGGGGGGTGGCTTGTCGTCGTAGAACTGCAGCACAAAGGCGGACAGCACCGCATCCACCTCAAGGTCCGCCGAGTGCGCCGGGAAGAATGCCCGGTTGCCGTTGTTGCGCCCGCCACGGATGAAGAACACCTGAACGCAGGTCTGCCCGCCGATGCCATGGATGGCAATGACGTCGGCGTCGTTCAGGCTGGCCGGGTTGATGACCGCGGTGCCCTGCACAGCCGTCAGCCCGCGGATACGGTCGCGGATGGCCGCCGCACGTTCGAACTCCAGCGCCTCCGCCGCCGCCTCCATCTCCGCCGCCAACTGCTTCTGCACCGCCCCGGCCTTGCCACCCAGGAAGGCGCGGGCCTGCGCCACCAGGTCGGCATACTCGTCGTGGCCGATCCGCCCGGTGCACGGCGCCGAGCACCGCCTGATCTGGTGCAGCAGGCAGGGCCGGCTGCGGTTGGCGAATACCGTGTCCTGGCAGGACCGCAGCAGAAACACCCGCTGCATGGCGTTCACCGTCTGGTTCACGCTCCAAACCGAGGCGAACGGCCCGTAGTAGCTGCCCTTGCGCGTCCGCGCCCCGCGGTGCTTGGCAATCTGCGGAAACGGGTGGTCCTCGGTCAGCACCAGCCAAGGATAGCTCTTGTCGTCGCGCAGGACGATGTTGAACCGCGGCTTCAGCCGCTTGATGAGGTTGGCCTCCAGCAACAGGGCCTCGGCCTCGGTATGGGTGGTCACGATCTCCATCGTGACGGTTTCGGACACCATGCGCCGCAGCCGCTCGTTCAGCCGGCTGACCTGGGTGTAGGAGTACACCCGCTTCTTCAGGCTTTTGGCCTTGCCGACGTAAAGCGCCTCCCCGCGGGCGTCCAGCATCCGGTAAACGCCGGGGCTGAGCGGCATCGTCAGCAGCGCCTGCTCGATGACGGCGACGCCCTTAGGGGCCGTTAGAGCCGGGACGGGAAGGGTGATGCCGCCGTCGCCGGGCGGTTGGCTCAGGTCACTCATGTTCTATGTAAATGGGGGTAGGACGCCGCGGATTCCATCCACCGAATCTGTGGATAACTCTGTGGACTGACGGTGGGCAGCGACCGTGCATTGGCGGATTTCCGCGGTTTATTCAGGATTGCACACGTTTTAGGCAGCACCACTAACTATTTGTTATTGCTAGTGAAATGGTGGTTTTCGAGTCCACTTCCTCAGCGAAAACCCGCATGTCCCTGCAAACATTGGGAGTCAACAACCGTCGTGGACAAGATGCACGACACTGGCCCAGTGTGGCCTCATCGTCGCGCCCGTTCGACGACGACACCCCCCGAAACGGCATCCGGGAACACGTCCAGCTTCTCCACCTGAACCCGCGCCAGCAGGACGCGGACATCGGCCAAACAGGCTTCGGCAATGCGCTCCGCCAGGGTTTCCACCAGCTTGATGTGTTCCGCGCCAGCGATGCGGCGAACCATGTTGGCCACCACCTCATAGCTTACGACATGATGCAGGCTATCGACCGCGTTTGCCGGGTCTCCTTCATCCACGGCCAAGTCAACGTTGATCCGGACGCGCTGCGGTGCGGCGTGCTCGTGCTGGTACACGCCGATGCTGGCCTGCAGCACCATGTCGTGCAGGAAGACTTGGCGGATGCGCCGCCCGGCATCGGCCATGCTCGGCTGCCTCACTCCTCGGCGCCTCGGCCGGGTCCGCCGAAGTCTGGGCCCCACTGCAGGTGCTGCCCGCCATCCAGCGCGATCATCTGCCCGGTCATCGCCGGCAGCGACAAGATGGCCAGCACCGCCCGCCCAACCTCCTCCGGGCTGGTGCCGCGGCGCAGCGGCATCGACCGGCACTGCCGGGCGAACTGCTCGTCAGTCTGGCGCACGTTGGGCATCGCCGGGCCGGGGCCAATCGCGTTGACCCGGATGCGCGGCGCCAAGGCGAGGGCCAACTGCTGCGTCAGCGCCCACAGGGCCGCCTTCGACACGGTGTAGGACACGAAGTGCGGGGTCAGCGACCAAACACGCTGGTCCAGCAGGTTGACCACTAACCCCTCGGCGCCGCCGGGCAGGGCGCGGGCGAACGCCTGGATCAGCACGAATGGCGCCCGCAGGTTCGGCTCCAGGTGGCGGTCCCAGGTCGCGCGGGTGGCATCGTCCCACTCGTCGCGCTCGAACACGCTGGCGTTGTTGACCAGGACGCCCACCGGGCCGAGCGCCGCGGCAGCATCGGGCACCAGGGCGGCGACGGCGGTCTCGTCGGTCAGGTCGGCTTGCAGCACGGCGGCACGGCCGCCGGCATGGGCGACCTCGCCGGCCAAGTGGTCCGCCTCGGCCCGGCTGTGGTTGCAGTGGATGGCAACGCCGAATCCGGCGCCGGCCAGCGCCAGCACGATGGCCCGGCCCAGCCGGACAGCGCCGCCGGTGACAAGCGCAACCCGGGGCACGTCGAGGAGAAGGTCCATGCCGTTGCCTACCCGGCCCGGCTGGCGCCGTAAAGCCGTGCGCCGTCCGGTCCAGGATCAGACCTATGCCCTCCCGAGCATCGACCCTCCCCAAGACTGGGGCAGCTAGCACGCCTCAAGGGGGGGCAGGGCCGCGCATGAACCGGCCGTGCACGCCGCGCACCGTGGCTGCGGCCCAACGCACCAGGCCCCGCAGGTCGCCACGGCGCCCGATCAGGAAATACCAGCCATATCGCACCACGTCCGCCGCCAGCCACCCCCACATGCCATAGACCCGGAAGATGTAGCCGCGGTTGCGGAACTGGCACTGCTGCTTCATTTCCGTCCCGGGCATCACGGCATAGAACCGGCCCCCCATGATCGGGTGGATTTCCGGCGCCGACCCCGGATGCAGGAACCCCGCCGCCGTCGCCAGCACGATTCCCGCCCCGGCCCGGCGGGCGCGGAACAGGAACTCCACCTCATCGCCGCGGATGAAGAACCGCGGGTCGGGCAGGCCGATGCGCCGGAACAGCCGGGATGCGATCAGCGCACCGTTGAACAGGTGGGCGAACCCAGGTACCGGGCCATGCCGCAGCACGGTCGCCACATCGAACACCGTGCGCCCGGCCAGCCGGACCGGAAATGACAGGCGGTCCGGCGCGTCCACGTCCATCACCAGCGAACCCACCAGCTCCGCCCCGCTGCGGCTGGCGGTGTCCATAAGGGCAGCCAAGCAGTCCGCCGCGGCGGGACGGCCGTCATCGTCCATCAGCCACAGCCAGTCCGCGCCCGTCGCCAACCCGGCCTGGATTCCAGCCCTGAAGCCGCCGGCCCCGCCAAGGTTATGCGGCAGGGCGACGCACGTCACCTCGGGATAGCTGCGCAGCACCGCCTGGGTCGCCGGGCCGCTGGCGTTGTCCACCACCACGATCCGGGCCGGCGGCCGGTCCTGCATCAGGATCGCGTCCAGGCACTGCCGCAGCAACGCCGGCCGGTCGCGCGTGACGATGACCGCGGCGACGTCGAGTTGAACCGGCGCCGAGGCGAAGCAGCTTGACGCGGCGGCGGCAATTCGGTGTTGGTCCACGCCCATCGGCTCTCCTTCCTCCACCGTGATGTGATGTGGATTTCGTCGGGTGAAGGCACACACGCAACCATCCAATACAAGGCCCTATCAAATGCTGGACATCATGCCGGCTGGCGTACCGTCCAGCCGCCAGGACCGCACCCCTGGCCCGGTTCTGCTGGCCCGCGTGCTCATGGACCGCTCCGACAGCCTGCGCCCGCTATATTGGCGCGAGCCTCGTTCACCTGGGAAGCATCCGGCAGGCGTCACCCCGGTCGAGGGTGGCCTGCGCCTGCAGCCGGAGGCGATGGCGGCGTTCGACACCTACTTCAATGCGCTGTTCGAACATCAATGGCGGCTTTATACCCGCATCGGGCAGATCGCCCTGCGGCTGGAGCTGCAGGGCGAGGCGGTGCTGCAGGTCTGGCGCCGGACACCCGATGCCGGAACCACCCTGCTCCACGAGGCCACGGTGTCCGGCACGGCCGAGGTGCGGCTGGCCCAGGATGCCCCGCATTTCCGGCAGGCGGGCCTGCTATGGTTCGACCTCGTGGCCGGGCCACGCGGCGCAACGCTGCGCAGCGCGGCCTGGCATGCGCTGGACGCGGTGCCCGACCCGGTCGGCTTGGGCGTCGTGATCTGCACCTTCAACCGTGAGGCCGAGCTGGCACGGGTGCTGCTGGCCATCGCCGGCGATGCCGGGCTGGGCGCGGTCGCGCGGGTGATCGTCGTGAACCAGGGGCGGCCCGGCCTGACCGGGTGTCCCAGCATCGCCCCCGCGGCCGCGCTGCTAGGAGAGCGGCTGCACGTCGTGGAGCAGGGCAACTTCGGCGGTGCTGGCGGCTTCGGCCGCGGACTGCTGGAGACGCTGGACGACCCGGCCGTCACCCACGCCTGCCTGCTGGACGACGACGTTCGGCTGGAGCCGGAGAGCCTGGCGCGCATGGCCGCGTTCTTCAGCCTGGCCCGCCGCGACCTGCTGCTGGGCGGCCACATGCTGGACAGCGTGAAGCCGACTCAGCTTTACGAGGCCGGCGCCGTGGTGCTGCCCAACTGGGCCTTGCGTCCGCTGGACCCGATGCTGAACCTGGCCGATCCGAGATCGCTGGATGCGCTGCTCGACGTAAAGGCCATGCACTACAACGGCTGGTGGATGTGCGGCCTGCCGAAGCGGCTGCTGCTGCAGGCCGGTATGCCGCTGCCCTGTTTCATCCGTGGCGATGACGTGGAGTTCGGCCTGCGGCTGCACAACCAGGGCGTGCCCACCGTGCCGCTGCCTGGCGTGGGCATCTGGCACGAGCCGTTCTACCTCAAGACCGGCGGCTGGCAGCTTTACTACGAGACGCGCAACGCCCTGATCTGCGCCGCCCTACATGAGGGGTTCGAGCCGCGCCGCGTCGTGGTGCTGATGGTGAAGCGGCTGCTGATCCACCTGCTGACCTATCGCTATTACAACGCCGCGCTGATCGTGCAGGCAATGCAGGACTTCATGCAGGGGCCGGGGGTGCTGGACCAGGACCCCCGTCCGCTGCACGCCGCGCTGGGCACGCTGCGGACCGCCTATCCCGACGCCTGGACGCCGCGGGAGACGGTGCTGCCGCTGGCGCCGGTGGGCCGGTCCCCGCGATGGCGTCCCGGGTTCGTGTTCGCGCTGGGCCGGGCGGTCGCGCGCAACTGGCTACGTCCTGTGGGGCCGGGCGGGCCGCAGCGACTGGATGCGGTCAACCTGGTGTGGTTCCGGGTGCAAGGATCGGACAGCATGGCCGTGGACACGCATTGGGACCGCGACCTGCCGACCCTCCGGCGGGACCGGGCGGCGTTCCGGGCGCTGCTGCGGGCGGGGCTGGCGGCGGTGCGGCGGCTGCACCGGGAGGCGCCGGCGCTGCGCCAAGCCTGGCGGGCGGAGGCGCCGCGGCTGACCTCCATCCCGTTCTGGCGCGCCTACTTGGGCAGCGCACCCACCGGGGCCGCCGTGCCGCCGGGCTGCCGGGGGCAGTAGGTCACCTTATCCCCCTTGCCGTAGCCTGCGATCCGCCCGTCGAAGCACGGCTGGGCGTCTTGCGGCTGGATCAGCTCCGGCCCAGCCTGGGCAACCAGCTCAGCCTGCACATAGCCGGTGGCGCCCTCATACAGCGTCTCGCACCACCCATCGCGGCATGCGACCACCTCCAGCGGGGCGTCGCGGTCGATCTCGTCCGTGACGACGTATTGCAGCCCCGGCCCGGCGCGCAGGAACGTCGTCCAGGTTGCGCGGCCCGTCCACGCCGATGCGGGGCTGGCTATACAGACGCTGGCTGCCAGGACTGCGGCTGCCATGACTGCAATCAAAGTGAGATTATTTGCAGAGAAGCAATGTGCGGGTCGGAATGGCTGCATTTCACGGCTCCGTTATTGTCAGCTTATGTTGACATCAAGGTTGTCAGGATTTAGTGACGTGTGCAAGCGAACCCTGAAAGTGACCTCCAAACGGCTAGGAGACCACGATGGCCATGTTGTCCTATGAGGCGAAATACCGCATTCGCGGCGGAACGCTGTTCGGCGGAAGCCTGTTCGACTTCTGGGTCGGGCCGTTCTACGTCGGGTTCTTCGGGGTGACGGCGGTCGCCTCCGCCCTGGTCGGCACCCTGCTGGTCCTGTACGGCGCCGCAATCGGGCCGACCTGGCAGCCGTTCGCCATCACCATCAACCCGCCGCCGGTCAGCATGGGCCTGGCCTTCGCGCCGCTGCGGGAGGGCGGGCTGTGGCAGTGGATCACCCTGTTCGCCATCATCGCCTTCGTGAGCTGGGCACTGCGGCAGGTGGAGATTGCGCGTAAGCTGGGCATGGGCCTGCATGTGCCCATCGGCTTCTCGGCCGCGATCTTCGCCTATGTCACCCTGGTGGTGATCCGGCCGGTCCTGATGGGCGCCTGGGGCTACGGCTTCCCATATGGCATCATGAGCCACCTCGACTGGGTCAGCAACACCGGTTACCAGTATCTGCATTTCCATTACAACCCGGCGCACATGCTGGCGGTGACGTTCTTCTTCACCACGACGTTCGTGCTCGCGTTGCACAGCGCGGAGATACTGTCCTCCGCCCACCCCGGCCCCGGCGGGCGCGTCAAGTCGGCCGAGCATGAGAGCATCTACTTCCGCGATACCATCGCCTACTCCATCGGCGAGCTGGGCATCCACCGGCTGGGCTACTTCCTGGCGATCAACGCCGGGGTCTGGAGCGCGATCTGCATCTTGATCTCCGGCACCATCTGGACCCGCGGCTGGCCCTATTGGTGGGACTGGTACCTGCACATCCCGATCTGGAGCGCCACCGGGGTCACTTGATCCTAAACCCCCTGTCCGACGCCGCCTGATTTCGGGAGATCACCATGGCGCGCTACCATACGCTGTTCACCTCCATCGAACTGGTTGGCCCGGACGAGCTGGGGATCCGCCTGCCGCCCGGCAGCGCGCGCCGGCTGCTGAAGCCGTTCCGCTCCAACTGGCTGGGGCGCATCGGCGAGAACCAGGTGGGGCCGACCTACCTCGGCGCCCTTGGCTGGTCCTCCCTCGTCTGCGGCTTCATCGCGTTCGAGATCATCGGCCTCAATATGTGGGCATCGGTCGATTGGAACGTGATCCGCTTTATCAAGATGCTGCCGTTCCTGGCGCTGGAGCCGCCGTCGGCCAAGCAGGGCCTGTCGATCCTGCCGCCGCTGAACGATGGCGGCTGGTGGCTGATGGCCGGGTTCTTCCTCACGGCCAGCATCCTGCTGTGGTGGACGCGGATGTACCGCCGGGCCAAGGCGCTGAACATGGGCACCCATGTCGCCTGGGCCTTCGCGTCGGCGATCTACTTGTACTTGGTGCTGGGCTTCATCCGCCCGATCCTGATGGGGTCCTGGTCGGAGGCGGTGCCGTTCGGCATCATCGAGCACCTGAACTGGACCGCGACGTTCTCCGTCCGCTACGGCAACCTGTTCTACAACCCGTTCCACATGCTCAGCATCGTGTTCCTGTATGGCTCGACGATGCTGTTCGCCATGCATGGCGGCACCATCCTGGCGCTGACCCGGTTCGGCGGCGAGCGCGAAACGCACGAGATCACCGACCCCGGCACCGCCATGGAGCGGGGATCGCTGTTCTGGCGCTGGACGATGGGGTTCAATGCCAACTTCGACTCCGTCCACCGCTGGCTGTTCACCTTCGCCATCCTCACGTCGCTGACTGGCGGCACCGGCATCCTGCTGACCGGCACCGTCGTTGATAACTGGTACCTGTGGGGCGTGAAGCACGGCATCGCGCCGCAATACGACCGCGTCATGCCGATCCCCGACACGATGCCGGACGGCGCCGACCCGGGCCGGGCGCCCTTGCAGGGGCTGCCGCGATGAAATCGATCACCCTGGCGGCGGGGGGCGTGCTGTTGCTGGCCGGGGCCTTCGTGCTGTTTGTGCCGACCTACGAGCGATTCCAGGGCGGCACCGAGGTTGGCTTTCCCCAGCAGATCCAGTTCACCCCGGCGCGCACCTGGCTCGCGGTGAACAAGGCGCCCGCGCCGCTGCCGCCGGCCGAGGTGGGCGGTCCCCTCGCCACCGCGGTCTATAAGAACGTCCAAGTGCTGACCGACGTCAGCGCCGCCGAGTTCATGCGGACCCAGCAGGCCATCACCAACTGGGTGTCGCCCAAGGAGGGCTGCGGCTTCTGCCACGCCGGGGAGAACTACGCCTCGGACGAGAAGCCGACCAAGACCGCCGCCCGCATCATGCTGCAGATGACCCGGCACATGAACGCCGACTGGGCCGTCCACGTGCAGCCGAGCGGCGTCACCTGCTATTCTTGCCACCGTGGCCAGCCCGTGCCGTCGGAGACCTGGTTCCCGCAAGCGCCGATGCCGGAGCACCCGCTGATCGCCAAGCGCGACAACTGGCAGGAGTCGGCCGACACGGTGCGCAAGTTCTTCCCCGACGCCGGGTGGGACGAGTGGTTCGTGCAGGACCAGCCGGCGCGGGTGCAATCGACAACGGCGCTGCCGAGCGGCCGGGTGTCGTCCTTCGTCGTCGCCAAGCGGCTGTACGAGATGATGATGCAGTATTCGGACGGCATCGGCGTCAACTGCGGCTTCTGCCACAACTCGCGCGCCTTCAACGATTGGAGCGAGAGCACGCCGTATCGCTGGAGCGGCTACTACGCGCTGCGGTTGGTGCGGGACCTCAACACCAACTTCCTGCTGAAGATTGCCGCCGCCATGCCGCAGACCCGGCAGTTGGTGCGGGAGAACGTGCTGCCGGTGATCCCCGTGCAGCAGCGCGGCGTGCAGGAGGGCAACGGGCTGGTGGTGTGCGCGACCTGCCACCTGGGCCTGCCGAAGCCGCTGAACGGGGCGAACATGGTGCACGACTATCCCGCCATGACGACCACCCCCCAGACGAATTCGTCTCAGACAGACGCATCCCCGGCAAATCCACCCGAGACAACCGCCGAACGCTGACAGAACGGAGCACAGCCCCATGCAGGCAGGCGCGATCACCGACTACATCGACGTCCCGCAGCTTTTGTTCTGGGCGTTCTTCCTGGCCTTCGTCGGCATCGTGGTGCTGCTGCTGCGGGAGGACCGGCGGGAGGGTTATCCGAAGAAGAACCTGGGATTGCCGTTCCTGGGCGGGCCGCAGTCGCTGCCGGCGCCGCGCACCTACATCCGGCTGGACGGCACTACGACCGTCGCGCCGCACCACGACCCAAACCCGCCGGTGCACGCCGAGGCGATTCACCGCTTCGAGGGTGGCCCATACGAGCCGGTTGGCGATCCGCTGCAGGCGGCGCTGGGGCCGGGCACCTACACCATGCGCCGGGACGAGCCGTTCACCCTGATCGACAACGAGCCGCAGGTGCAGCCGCTGCGGACCGCCAAGGGCTGGTCGGTGATGGCCGGCGAAACCGACCCGCGCGGGATGCAGGTCTTCGACGTGCGGTTCCGCCCGGTGGGCGTGGTGCGGGAGATCTGGGTGGATCGCGGGGTGAAGTTCCTGCGCTACATGGAGGTCGAGCTGGATGCGGCGGCGGGCGGCGATGTGGTCATGCTGCCGATCCACCACTGCGACATCAACGAGCGCGCGCGCGAGATCCGCGTGACCGCGCTGGAGCAGGGCGGGTTCGCCGGCGTGCCGCGGCTGCGCTCGCCGGACCAGATCACGGCGCGGGAGGAGGACATGGTGAACGGTTACTATGCCGGCGGACGCTTCCATGGTGACGGGGTGGTGCCATGACCGGCCTGGCCGCGCAGCCCGGCCCGGTTCGCCTGCGCCCTGGCGAGGCCCTGGTCTGGCAGGGCCACCCGTGCTGGCGGACGCTGGCGGGCGAGGCGTTCCACATCCGGGCGATCAGCCTGTGGGTCTGCGCCCTGCTGTTCGCCAACGCCGTAACGGCGCGGTGGGCGCACCTGCCGCCGTTCGAGGCGATGCGGGACATCCTGCCGCTGGCGGTGCTGGGCGGGCTGGTGATCGGCGCAGCGGCGGCGGCGGCGTGGGCCAGCGGACGGACGACGCGCTACACCATCACCAGCCAGCGCATCGTGCTGCAGTATGGCGTTGCGCTGACTGCGACGTTGTCGATCCCGATGCGGGTGATCGGCTGCGTCGCGGTTTCGGACGGTCCGGCCGGGGACGTGCCGGTGCGGCTGAAGCCAGGCAACGTGATCAGCTATTTGAAGCTGTGGCCGCATGCCCGGCCCTGGCGGGTGCGCCGGCCGGAACCGATGCTGCGGGCGCTGCCCGAGGCGGCCAAGGTGGCGGCGCTGCTGTCGCGGACGGTGGCCGCGGCGCAGGCGGCCGGGACGGCGCAAGCCGTTGCGGTTCCATCAGGTGCCTATGTCCCCGCCCAGCGTGCGCCGGCCGAAGCGGTCGCAGGGTAAAGCCGCGCTTCCTTCTCCCTCTCTCTCCGGGAGAGGGCCGGGGTGAGGGGGTCGTGCGGCGTGGACCTACTGGCCCGGGCAGCCCGGTTCCGCCGGCGTCGGACGGCGCGCTGGCAAGCAAGACCCCCTCACCCCGGCCCTCTCCCGAAGGAAGAGGGGGAAGCGAGCCAGCTTACCGCCCCCGCTTGCGTCCCTTCTGCCGCTTCTCCGGGTCATAGCCCCCGCCACCCGGCCCCAACGGCTCCGGCGTCGGGTCCCGCTTCGTCCGGCCGAAGGCGGCGCTGCTGGCGGGCGGCGGCGGCAGGCCCAGGTCCAGCGCCTCCAGCCGGCGGATCTCGTCGCGCAGCCGGGCCGCGGTCTCGAACTCCAGGTCGGCGGCGGCGGTCCGCATCCGCTTCTCCATGTCGGCGATGGCGGACTTCAGGTCCTTGCCGACGAAGTCCGTCACCCCCGCGTCCTTCACCGGGGCGATGGTGACGTAGTCCTGCTCGAACACCGACTGCAGCGCCTCGCCGATGTGGCTGCGCACGCTGACGGGGGTGATGCCGTTGGCCTCGTTCCACTCGTTCTGCTTGGTGCGGCGGCGGTCGGTTTCCTCGATGGCGGCGCGCAGGCTGCGCGTCATCACGTCGGCATACAGGATCACCCGGCCATCGACGTTGCGCGCCGCCCGGCCGATGGTCTGCACCAGCGCGGTCTGGCTGCGCAGGAAGCCCTCCTTGTCGGCGTCCAGGATCGCCACCAGCGCGCACTCCGGGATGTCCAGCCCTTCGCGCAGCAGGTTGATGCCCACCAGCACGTCGAACACCCCCAGCCGCAGGTCGCGGATGATCTCGATGCGCTCCAGGGTGTCCACGTCGGAGTGCAGGTAGCGGACCTTGATGCCGTTCTCCGTCATGTATTCCGTCAGGTCCTCGGCCATGCGCTTGGTGAGCGTCGTGACCAGGATGCGCCCGCCGCGGCCGATGACGATGCGGCTTTCGGCCAGCAGGTCGTCCACCTGGCGCTCCACGGGGCGGACCTCGGTCACCGGGTCGATCAGGCCAGTGGGGCGGATGACCTGCTCGGCGAAGGCGCCGCCCGTGCGCTCCATCTCCCACGCGCCGGGCGTGGCGCTGACGAACACCGTCTGCGGGCGGAAGCTGTCCCACTCCTCAAAGCGCAGCGGGCGGTTGTCCAGGCAGGACGGCAGGCGGAAGCCGAATTCCGATAGGGTGCCCTTGCGCGCGGCGTCGCCGCGGGCCATGCCGCCGATCTGCGGGACGGTGACATGGCTTTCGTCCACAATCAGCAGGGCGTTTTCCGGCAAGTACTCGAACAGCGTCGGCGGCGGCTCGCCGGGCTTGCGGCCGGACAGGTAGCGCGAATAGTTCTCGATGCTTTTGCAGGAGCCGGTGGTCTCCATCATCTCGATGTCGAAGGTGCAGCGCTGCTGGATGCGCTCGGCCTCCAGCAGGCGGCCCATGGCGGTAAACTCGTCGATGCGGTCTTTAAGCTCGACCTTGATGTCCTTCACCGCCTGCTGCAGCGTCGGGCGCGGCGTGACGTAGTGGCTGTTGGCGTAGATGTGGAACTCCTCCGCCGTCGCCACCACGTCGCCGGTCAGGGGGTCGAATTCGCGCAGGCTCTCGATCTCGTCGCCGAACAGGGTGACGCGCCAGGCGCGGTCCTCCAGGTGGCTAGGCCACACGTCCACCGTCTCCCCGCGCAGGCGGAAGCTGCCGCGCTGGAAGGCGGTGTCGTTGCGGCGGTACTGCAATTCGACCAGCGCGCGGGCCAGGGTGTCGCGGTCGATGCGGCCCCCCGCCTCCAGCTTCACCACCATGCGGCCGTAAGTCTCGACCGAGCCGATGCCGTAGATGCAGGACACCGAGGCGACGATGACAACGTCGTTGCGCTCCAGCAGCGCCTGGGTGGCGCTGTGGCGCATCCGGTCGATGGCCTCGTTGATTTGGCTGTCTTTTTCGATGTAGGTGTCGGTGCGGGGGACGTAGGCCTCCGGCTGGTAATAGTCATAGTACGAGACGAAGTACTCGACGGCATTGTCGGGGAAGAACCCCTTCATCTCGGCATAGAGCTGTGCCGCCAGGGTCTTGTTCGGTGCCAGCACCAGGGTGGGGCGCTGGATGGCCTCGATCACCTTGGCCATGCTGAACGTCTTGCCCGACCCGGTGACGCCGAGCAGCACCTGGTCCCGCTCCCCGGCCAGCAGCCCGCCCGTCAGGTCGCGGATGGCGGTCGGCTGGTCCCCCGCGGGTTCGTAATTGGACACGACGCGCAGGGGCTTGCCGCCGGTCTTCGGGGCCTGCTTCTTCGGCTCGAAGGTGACAGGGGCGGCGTCGGCGAGCTTGCGGGCGAGGGTCGATGACATAGGCGATCAAGTGGCAACGACAGCCCGGCGCGTCGAGGGGGTCCCGCTCGTGCCAGCCCGCTCGTACCATGATGGCGTGCGGTGCAGCACGGCTCCGGGCGCGTGGCCCGGCGCCGAGTCCGGCGCAGGATCAGATCGATACCGGCGAGACCCCCTGTCGCCACTCCCGAAGCCCGCCGAGTGGCAGCGGCCAGAAGCCCAAGCGGCTGGCGCCCCGCCGTTTTGCCTGGGCAACCAGCATCGTCTCGGCCGCCATGACGTGCCGCAGTAGCGGCGCATCGGCCAGGTTGCGGTAGTCCGCCCGGAGCTGCTCCACCTCATGCTGCCCCACGCCGAACTCGGCCGCGGTGTTGAGGCGCGGGGCCACAGGCGGCGGCGCCCGGCCGGTGCGCTGCACCGCGGCCTGCAGCACGGTGTCGAGCTGATCGAGGCAGCCGACCACGTGAATGCGCTTCAGGAAGCGCCGGACGCCCGGCAAGCGCGAGAAGAACCGCTCCGGCGTGTCGATCGGCGTCTGGGAGATCGCCACGTCCAGCGAGATCGCCTGGAACGCCAGCAGCGGCCAGTGCGCCCTCATCAGGCCGGTGAACCCCAGTCGGACCGCCATGCCATGCAGCGGCAGGTCCGGGTTTCGCAGCAGGTGAAAGTAGCTCGACACCGCATGCTCCTCTGGCTCACGCAGCACGGTTGCGGTGATTGCACCCCGCGGCACGTTCCATGCGACACCGTGTTCGGGATGGCCATGATACAGGAGGTCGCCCTGCCGGGGATCGCCGGCGGCCGGGCTGCTTGCCCAGCAAGCATTGGAGAGGTTGCCGTTGCTGGTGACGGCGACGGGGAACACCTCGCGCAGGGCTGCGGTCGCGCTGGTGCCGCCTGTTTTGGCGATGTGGAAGAAGACCAGTGACCTCAACTTCTGATTGAACATAGCCACCCCTCCTGCTGCGGAGAAGGGTGTAGGTCAGTCATGTAACGGCGGGACTACCTTGGAGTTACAGAGTGTAAGCATGTCTGATGGACACAACCGCCAGTTGCCTCGCGTGCCCGGCTGCCGGGGCAACCGTAACCCGGCGCGCCATGGCCGATGCCCGCTATGGCAGGCGCCGTTGCAGCCGCCGGTTGGTCGCCCTCACGGCCAGGTTCCAGAAGCCATGCCTTTACCGCATCCCAATCGACGCCCAGCCCAGCATCCAGGTTGGCGTTCGCACGCGCGATGATTGCGCGTTCGCGGGCGACGCGAGCCTGCGTGACCCCATCGGCAACGGGACCGCACGCGGCACTCCCACTGGGCGAACGGCCGGGGATCGCCATGGGTCAGCAATGGCAGGTCGACGAGATCGTGTCAGCGATCCAGCGGCGACCCCTTGTACCGCGCCAGCAGGTCCGCCGGGCCATCGAACAGCGCCACGCACCCGGCGCCGCGCAGGTCGCCAGCCGGGAACCCGCCGCACAGCACGCCCACGGCGCCCATCCCCGCCTTCACGGCCGCGATGGCGTCATACGGCGTGTCGCCCACGGCAACCGCCGCGCCCGCCGCCATCTCCAGCTTGCCCAGCGCCGCCTTGAAGATGTCCGGATGCGGCTTCGACCGTTCCGCGTCCTGCGATGTCGTCTGCACGAGGTCCAGGTCCTCGATGCCGAGCAGCGCCTTATAGTGCGCCACCTCGTTCTCGTTGCCGGAGCTGCCCAGGGCAAGCTTGTGCCCGTCCGCAAGCAGCCGCTCGAACAGGGCGCGCACGCCCGGGAACGGCTGCACCCCGTCCAAGTAGTCCGCCTTGAACATCTCGGACCGGCGCTTGTCGATGGCTTTGCCGTGCTGCTCGATCTCCTGCGCGGACAGGAACTCCTTCAGCAGCTCGTCCCCACCCTTGCCGATCTGCGCGCGGGTGCGCTCGACCGGAACGTCGTGGCCAAACTCGGCCAGCACGCGGTGCCAAGCCTCGGCATGGGCATCGACGGAATCGACCAGCGTTCCATCGACATCGAAGATCACGGCAACAGGCATGGCGGCACCCCGGGTTGAGGGGCGGCTAACGCGCCAGCGCGGCCGATGGCTGCACGGCCGGTGCCGTCACCCGCCAAATCCACCAGGCGGCCCCGGCGCCCACCACGATGTTCGCCACGCACACCCCGAGGAACACCCCATCGGCCCCGAATAGCCGTCCGCCCAGCCAGGCCACCGGCACGTTCACGCCCATCATCCGCGCCACCGAGATCAGCACCGCGGCGCCGGGCCGGTTCAGCCCGTTGAACGCCGAGTTCGCCACCGCGATGATCCCCGCCATTCCATAGCTGACCGGCACGATGGCGAGGTAGGCCGCCGTCGCCGCCGACACCTCCGCGTCCCCGCTGAACCGCGCCCCGATCCATGGCCCGGCGAACCACAGCCCCACCGCCAGCACCGCCCCCAGCGCAAGGCAAAAGCCAAAGCTGACCCGCACCGCCGCCCGCACCCGGTCCAGCCGCCCCGCCCCGGCGTTCTGCCCGGCAAACGGGTTCATCACCGCCGATAACGCAAAGAACGCCACCATGGACAGGCTCTCGATCCGCCCGGCCACGCCGAACCCGGCCACCGCCTTTGCGCCGTACGTCGCCAGGATCGCGGTGACGATGGCCGCCGACACCGGGATGATCGTGTTGGTCCCCGCCGCCGGCAGCCCGACATGCAGCACGCGCCGGGTCGAGGCCACGAAGCGCGCGGGCGTCGGCAACCCATCCGCCAGCAGCCCCAGGGACCGCAGCCGCCACAGCGTCGCCAGCAGCAGCGGCCCCCAGGACAGCGCGTTGGCCACCGCCGCGCCGCGCAGGCCCAGACCTTGTACATTCAGGCCTGGTATATTCAGGCCGGGCAGGCCATCCAGGCCGAAGATGACCGGCGCCGCCACGGCCAGGTTCAGCAGCGCCGCCCCCGCCATGGCAACGCCCTGGAACCGCGCATCGCCCGCCGCCCACGCCGCGCTCAGCCCCACCATGGCCGTCATGAACAAGGTGGCCGCCGGGAACCAGATGCGAAGGTATCCGGCAATCAGCGGCAGCAGCGCCTCGGGCGCTCCCAAGGCAAGGAACAGCGGGCCGATCACCACCTCTCCCAGCGCCGCCGCCGCCACGCCCAGGACCGCCGTCAGCAGCAGCGCGTCCACCACCAGCGCGCTCGCCGCAGCCTCCCCGGCCCCCAGCGCCCGCGCCACCACGGCCGACGTGCCGGCGCCGAGGCCGATGGCCAGGCTGATCACCACCATCGTCACCGGAAATGTGAAGCTGACCGCCGACAGCGCCTGCGGGCCGAGCCGGGCGATGAACCAGGTCTCCGCCACCGAGTAGCCGATGAGGGACAGCACCGCGCCGACCATCGGCAGGGTCAGGCTGACCAGCAGCGGCCCGACTGGTCCAGCCGTCATGGCGGCGGGGGCAGCGGGGGTGGCCTGGACAGGCAGGGCGGCCAGCGTCGGCGTGTCGGGCATTGGGGTCCGGATGCGGGGGAGGACGCGTAACGCGCCCGGCCCGGCAAAAGATACCGGCTTCACGGAACGAACACACGCAACCGGCTTCGCCTAATGCACGTTACCGGACACAGGCAGCGCGTCCAGCTTGCCCACTGGCCCCTGTGCGGGCCACACTTCCCAGGCGACCACAGGGGACACGCAGATCATGGCAGCAGATGGCGACACCGCGACCCGTCCGGGCGCAGGCAGCAGCACCGGTCCCACGGGGATCGACAAGCTCTGTATCGACACCATCCGCACCCTTTCCATGGACGCTGTGCAGAAGGCCAAGTCCGGCCATCCCGGCACGCCGATGGCCTTGGCGCCAGTGGCCTATACCCTATGGCAGGATCGCCTGCGGTTCGATCCCATGGACCCGACCTGGCCCAACCGCGACCGTTTCGTGCTGTCGGTCGGCCATGCGTCCATGCTGCTGTACTCGCTGCTGCACCTCAGCGGCACCAGGCGCATCGGCGAGGACGGCCCGACGCAGCAGGAAGCAGTGTCGCTGGACGACATCAAGCAATTCCGCCAGCTCAGCAGCGTGACGCCGGGGCACCCGGAGTACAGCTACACCTCGGGCGTCGAGACCACGACGGGGCCGCTCGGGCAGGGCGTGGCCAACTCGGTCGGCATGGCAATGGCGCAGCGTTGGTTTGAGACACGCTACAACCAGCCGGGCTTCGAGCTGTATACCTATCGCATCTACGCCCTGTGCGGCGACGGCGACATGATGGAGGGCGTCGCCAGCGAGGCCGCCAGCACCGCCGGGCACCTTGGGTTGTCGAACCTGGTGTGGATTTATGACAGCAACCGCATCACCATTGAGGGCGCGACCAGCCTGGCCTTCGACGAGGACGTGGGGGCGCGGTTCGCCGCGTATGGCTGGCATGTCATCCATGTGAACGACGCCAACGACACTGCTGCCTTCGACGCCGCGCTGACTGAGGCCGAGGGCGTCACCGACCGCCCGACCTTCATCATGGTGCACAGCATCATCGGCTACGGCGCGCCGAAGAAGCAGGGTACTCGCGAGGCGCACGGCGAGCCGCTGGGCGACGAGGAGATCAAGGCCGCCAAGCGCTTCTACGGCTGGCCGGAAGACGAGAAATTCCTGGTGCCCGACGGCGTGCGGGAGGAGTTCACCAAGCGCATGGGCGCCCGCAGCGCCAACCTGCGGCACCTGTGGATGGGCAAGCTGGCCGAGTATCGCAAGGCTTACCCGGCGCTGGCGGCCGAGCTGGACCAGATGGACCACCACCAATTGCCGGACGGCTGGGACAAGTCCATCCCCGAGTTCCCTGCCGACGCCAAGGGCCTTGCGTCGCGCGACAGCTCGCAAAAGGTGCTGAACGCCATCGCCCAGAACGTCCCTTGGCTGATCGGCGGCGCGGCCGACCTGTCGCCGTCCACAAAGTCCAACTTGACCTTCCCCGGCGCCAACAGCTTCGAGCGCGACGACTATGCCGGGCGCAACTTGCACTTCGGCATCCGCGAGCACGCAATGGGGTCGATCTGCAACGGCCTGGCCCTGGCGGGGCTGCGCTCCTATGCGTCGGGCTTCCTGATCTTCAGCGACTACATGAAGCCGCCGATCCGCCTGGCGGCGATCATGGAGCTGCCGGTGATCTATATCTTCACACATGACAGCATCGGCGTGGGCGAGGACGGGCCGACGCACCAGCCGGTCGAGCAGCTTGTCGCCCTGCGCTCCGTTCCCGGCCTGATCGTGCTGCGCCCGGCCGACGCCAACGAGGTCGCCGAGTGCTGGCGCGTGGCGATGAAGCAGCATGAGAAGCCCGTCGCGCTGATCCTCAGCCGCCAGGCGCTGCCGACCATCGACCGGTCCAAGTACGGCGCGGCGAGCGGCGTGGACCGCGGCGCCTACATCGTGGCCGATAGCGATGGCACGCCCGAGGTGATCCTGATGGGCACTGGCAGCGAGCTGACGCTGTGCTTGGGCGCGCACGATGCTTTGCAGGCCGAGGGGATCAAGTCCCGCGTGGTGTCGATGCCGAGCTGGGAATTGTTCGAGAGCCAGGACGACGCCTACAAGAACGAGGTCCTGCCGCACTCGGTGCTGGGCCGGGTGGCGGTGGAGCAGGCGGCCGTTATGGGCTGGGACCGCTACATCGGCTGGGGCGGCCAGGTGATCGGTATGCACACCTTTGGCGCCAGCGCCCCGGCGGGCGACTTGCAGAAGAAGTTCGGTTTCACGCCTGAGAAGGTGCTGGAAGCGGCACGCGCTCAAGCCAAGCGGAAGGCAGCAGCATGAACGACATGCCACTCGGGAACGCGCTCAAGCAGCTTGAGGCGTTCGGACAATCACCGTGGCTGGACTTCATCCAGCGCAGCTTCACAGCCGATGGCAGCCTGAAGAAGCTGATCGATCAGGACGGGCTGAAGGGCGTCACCAGCAACCCGTCCATCTTCCAGAAGGCGATGGGCGAGGGGACCGATTACGACGACGGCTTCAAGGCCCTGGCCGGCCGCGGCGACCACGACGCGCAGGACATCTATGAGGCGCTGGCCATCGAGGACATCCAGCACGCCTGCGACGTGATGCGCCCGGTGTGGGACGCGACCAACCGCGTGGACGGCTACGTCAGCCTGGAGGTGTCGCCCTACCTGGCGCTGCACACGGACGAGACGGTGGTCGAGGCCCGCAAGCTGTGGAAGGCCGTCGGCCGCGAGAACCTGATGGTCAAGGTGCCCGGCACCGACAAGGGTGTCGCCGCCATCCGCACCCTGATCGGCGAAGGGCTGAATATCAACGTCACCCTACTGTTCGCGCAGAAGGCATACGAGGCGGTGGCGGAGGCGTTCATCGCCGGGCTGGAGGACCGCATGGCACGGGGCGAGCCGGTGGCGGGGATCAGCAGCGTCGCCAGCTTCTTCGTCAGCCGCATCGACGCCGTGATGGACAAGCGCATCGACGAGCGCGTGGCCAAGGGCGAGGCGGCGTTGCAGCCGCTGCGCGGAAAGGTCGCCATCGCCAATGCCAAGATGGCCTACCAGACGTACCTGGGGATGGTCGATAGCCCACGGTGGCAGAAGCTGTCCGCCGCGGGTGCCCTGCCGCAGCGCCTGCTATGGGCCAGCACGGGCGTGAAGGACAAGGCATACAGCGATGTACTATATGTCGAGGAGCTGGTTGGCCGCGACACCGTCAACACTATCCCGCCCGCCACCATGGACGCCTTCCGCGACCACGGCCATGCGAGGGCGTCGCTGACTGAGGACCTGGATGCAGCCCGCACGGTGATGGCCGCCGTGGCTGAGCACAACCTGGACTTGGACGGGATCACCGACGCCCTGGTGGTGGATGGGGTCAAGCAATTCGCGGAGGCCGCCGACAAGCTGCTCGGCTCCGTCGCGGCCAAGCGTGCGGCGATGCTGGGCGACCACCTCGTGCAGATGTCCGCCAAGCTGCCGGAGCCGCTGTCCCAGGAGGTGCACGATGTGCGCGAGGACTGGCGCAAGGCGGGCAAGCTGCGCGACCTGTGGGCCGGGGACGCCAAGCTGTGGACCGGGCACGACGAGGCGAAGTGGCTGGCCTGGCTGCACATCGTCGATGACCGCACCGCGGACCTGCCGGCGTTGCAGGCATTCCAGGACGGCATCAAGGCGGACGGCTTCAAGCACGTCCTGCTGCTGGGCATGGGCGGATCGAGCCTTGGCCCGGAAGTCCTGGCCGAGACTTTCGGCAAGCAGGACGGATTTCCCGAGTTGCTGATCCTGGACAGCACCGACCCGGCGCAAATCGAGGAACTAGCCGCGAAGGTGGACCTGGCCAGCACCCTGTGCATCGTCAGCAGCAAGTCCGGCAGCACCCTGGAGCCGAACATCTTCAAGGCGTTCTTCTGGGATCGCATGACCGCTGCAGTCGGCGGCAAAGTCGGTCAGCACTTCGTCGCCGTGACCGACCCGGGTTCCAAGACGCAGGCGATGGCGGAGAAGGATGGCTTCCGCGCCGTGTTCATGGGCGATCCCGGCATTGGCGGGCGCTACTCGGTATTGTCCAACTTCGGCATGGTGCCGGCCGCCGCGATGGGCCTAGACCTGGGAGCTTTCCTACGCTCGACCAGCGAGATGGTCCGCTCCTGCGCCGCCGGCACCCCGCCGGACCACAACCCCGGCGTGCAGCTCGGCTGCATCCTGGGCGCTGCCGCCAAGGCCGGGCGGGACAAAGTGACCATCGTCGCCAGCCCGGCCATCCACGATGTGGGCGCCTGGCTTGAGCAACTGCTGGCCGAAAGCACCGGCAAGCAGGGCCACGGCATCGTGCCCGTCGATGGCGAGCCGTTGGGCGCTCCGGGCGTGTATGGCTCGGACCGGGTGTTTGCCTACCTGACCCTGTCCGGCGCCGCCGACCCGGCGCAGGAGGCGGCAATGGCGGCCCTGGAGGCTGCCGGGCAGCCGGTGGTCCGCATCGTGCTGCACAGCACGATGCAGTTGGGCCAGGTGTTCTTCCTGTGGGAGATGGCTACTGCCACCGCGGGCGCCATCATCGGCATCGACCCGTTCGACCAGCCCGATGTCGAGGCCAGCAAGATCGAGACCCGCAAGCTGACCGATGCCTACACCCAATCCGGCAGCCTGCCGAACGAGACGCCGTTCCTGATCGACGACGGGATCAAGCTGTTCAGCGACGAGCGCGACCAGGCCGCGCTGCGCCAGGAAACCTTGGATGAGGTGATCAAGGCCCACCTCGACCGCGCTGGCCCCGGCGATTACGTGGCGCTGCTGGCCTACATCGACCGCCCGCCGCACGTCGCGGCGCTGACGGCCATGCGGACCCGCATCCGCGACAGCCGGCATGTCGCCACCTGCGTCGGCTTCGGGCCGCGGTTCCTGCATTCGACGGGGCAGACTTACAAGGGCGGGCCGAACAGCGGCGTGTTCCTGCAGATCACCGCGGACGACGCGCATGACCTGCCGGTGCCCGGCGAAAAGTTCACCTTCGGCGTGGTGAAGGCGGCGCAGGCGCGCGGCGACTTCGACGTGCTGGCGGAGCGCGGGCGGCGGGCGTTGCGCGTGCACTTGGGCAAGGACGTGGACGCCGGGCTGGCGCGGCTGGCGCAGGCAATCGACGCAGCGATGGCATAGGAGCCGAACGGCATGGAACTCGGAATTGTCGGCCTCGGCCGCATGGGCGGCAACATCAGCCAGCGCCTGATGCGCGCCGGGCACAAGACGGTGGTGTATGACCGCAACGAGACGGTAGTGCACAGCCTAGCCGACAAGGGCGCCAAGCCCAGCACCGGCCTGGCCGACATGGTGGCCAAGCTGACGCCGCCGCGCGCCATCTGGATCATGCTGCCCGCCGGCAAGATCACCGAGGCGACGGTGGGCGAGCTGACGGACCTGCTCGCCCCCGGCGACACCATCATCGACGGCGGCAACACCTACTACAAGGACGACATCCGCCGGGCGCGGCAGTTGCGGGAGAAGGGGATCACGTATGTGGACGTGGGCACCTCCGGCGGCATCTGGGGCATCGAGCGCGGCTACTGCATGATGATCGGCGGCGACGACGAGGCGGTGCAGCGGCTGGACCCGATCTTCGCCACGCTGGCGCCGGGCATCGGCACCATCGAGAAGACGCCGGGCCGCCAGGGGCACGATCCCCGGTCGGAGCAGGGCTACATCCATGCGGGTCCGGCCGGGGCCGGGCACTTCGTGAAGATGGTCCATAACGGCATCGAGTACGGCATGATGCAGGCGTATGCCGAGGGTTTCGACATCCTGCGCAACAAGATGAGCGAGGGCCTGCCGGAGCACGAGCGATTCACCATCAACACCGCCGAGGTTGCCGAAACCTGGCGCCGCGGCAGCGTCATCAGCTCCTGGCTGCTGGACCTGACCAGCATCGCGCTGGCGAAGGACGGCGACCTCGCGAGCTACCAGGGCGAAGTCGAGGACAGCGGCGAGGGCCGTTGGACCGTCGAGGCCGCCATCGAGGAGGCCGTGCCCGCCGCGGTGATCACCGCCAGCCTGTTCGCCCGGTTCGAGAGCCGGCGGCACCACAGCTTCGCCAACAAGATGCTGTCGGCGATGCGGGCGGGATTTGGCGGCCATGTGGAGCCGGGCCACCCGACCATCATCCCGCAGCCGCTGCCGAAGCCGTCGGAGGAGAAGGTCCAGGAACACGAGCGGAGCGCCTGACGCATGCCCAAGCGGAGCGTTTAAGCCATGGATGGCACCGCCCGCATGTCGGGTGCCGAGGGCCTGGCCCATGCCGGCCCGGCGCCCGCCTCCACGCTGGTGATCTTCGGCGCGGCGGGCGACCTGACCAAGCGGCTGCTGATGCCGTCGCTTTACAACCTGCGCCTGGCGGGGCTGTTGGACGACAAGTTCGCCATCATCGGCGTGGACCACAACGAGCGGACCGACGACAGCTACCGCGAGGCGCTGACCGATGCCATGCAGGGCTTCGTTGCCGACAAGGGCGGCGAGTTCAGCGCGGATGGCCTGAACGGGGATGCCTGGGGCTTCATCCGCGACCGGCTGCACTACCAGACCGGAGATTTCACCGACCCCGGGACCTACGAGGCCCTCAAGGCGCGGCTGCCCGGCAGTTGCGTGTTCTACCTCGCCGTCGCCGCCCGCTTCTTCGGCCCCGTCATCGAGCACCTGGGCGATGGCGGCCTGATGGAGGAAGCGGGCGGCGCATTCCGCCGCGTGGTGGTGGAGAAGCCGTTCGGCCACGACCTCGCGAGCGCCCAAGCGTTGAATGCGCTGATCCTAGGCAAGCTGCGCGAGGACCAGGTGTTCCGCATCGACCACTTCCTGGGCAAGGAGACGGTGCAGAACATCATGGCGCTGCGCTTCGGCAACGGGTTCTTCGAGACGCTGTGGAACCGCGCGCACATCGACCATGTGCAGATCACCGCTGCCGAGACGGTGGGCGTCGAGGGCCGCGGCGGCTTCTACGAGCCGACTGGCGCACTGCGGGACATGGTGCCCAACCATATGTTCCAGTTGCTGGCGTCCGTCGCGATGGAGCCGCCCAACAGCTTCGACGCCGACGCGGTGCGGGCGGAGAAGGCCAAGGTGCTGCAGGCCATCAAGCCGCTGGACGCCATGCGGATCGGACGCGACGTGGTGCGCGGGCAGTATGCGGCCGGGGTCATCAAGGGCCATCCGGCGCCGGGCTACCTTGAGGAGCCGGACGTGGCGGCGGACAGCGGCACCGAGACCTACGTCGCCATGCGGCTGAAGATCGACAACTGGCGCTGGGCCGGGGTGCCGTTCTACATCCGCACCGGCAAGCGCCTGCCCGTGCGGCGGACCGAGATCGCCATCGCCTTCAAGCAGGCGCCCTATGCCCTGTTCCGCGACACCCCGGTCGAGAAGCTGACCCCCAACATCATGGTGCTGCACATCCAGCCGAACGAGGGCGTCACGCTGAACCTGGCGGCCAAGGTGCCGGGGCCGCGGCTGGAGCTTGGGGCCGTAGCGATGGATTTCCGCTACACCGACTGGTTCAAGCTGCCGTCCAGCACGGGATACGAGACGCTGCTGTACGACGTGATGATCGGCGACGCGACGCTATACCAGCGGGCGGACCAGGTGGAGGCCGGCTGGGCGGTCGTGGAGTCGATCCTGGACGAGGTCGCCGCCGGGCACTGCGCCGTGCAGCCCTATCCCGCCGGGACCAGCGGCCCTGCGGCGGCGGATACCCTGCTGGAACGCGACGGACGGCAGTGGCTCAGCCTGGACCCAAGGTGACAACAAGCCGCCGCTTCTCCCTCTCCCTCCGGGCTTGGGCCGTGAAACGGACCAAGGCCGGGGTGAGGGAGGCCGCAAACGCCGAGTCCCGCCCGGTTGCAAACGGACTTTCTTCTTTCTCGGGCAAGTTCGGTCCTCTCGGCCTCCCTCACCCCAGCCCTCTCCCGGAGGGAGAGGGAGTCCGCTCCGCCCTTGCGGTCCGCATCGGTGTTCAACTTGCATCGTGTCACCCGCAGAACCGCACAGACATGCTGGGTCAACCTGCATGAGCCGTATCCGCCTGCTCATATCCGACGTGGACGGCACCCTCGTGCAGCCCGACAAGTCGCTGACCCCCTCCACCGTTGCTGCCGCTGCGCGGGTGCAGGCGGCTGGCGTCCTGCTCGCCCTCGTCAGCGCCCGCCCGCCGCGCGGCATGAAGTGGATTGCTGATCAGTTGCACCTGACGGCGCCGCTGGCCGGGTTCAACGGCGGCACCCTGCTGGCCTCGGACGGCACTGTGATCAGCCAGCAGGCCGTGCCGCTGGCCGCAGTCCAGACGACGCTGGACCTGTTCGCCCGGCGCGGCGTGGACGCCTGGCTGTTCACCGCCAACGAGTGGCTGCTGACCAACACCTCCGGCCCGAAGATCGAGCTGGAACGGCACACCGTCCGCTTCGACGAGCGCGTGGTGCCGGACTTCTCGCCCTATGAGCAGCAGGCCGGCAAGCTGGTCGGCGTGTCCGACGACCCGGCCAAGCTGCAGTCGGTGGAGGCGGAGCTGCAGGGCCTGCTCGGCACCAGCGCGACGGCGCACCGGTCGCAGACCTACTACCTGGACGTGACGCACCCGGATGCCAACAAGGGCAACGCTGTGCGCGCCTTGGCACAGTACATGGGCATCGACTTGGCAGAGGTGGCTGTGATGGGCGACATGGAAAACGACGTGCCGATGTTCGACGTGGCCGGCTATGCCGTGGCGATGGGCAATGCCACCCCGGCCGTGCAGGCCCGTGCGGCGGCGGTCACGGACGCCAACGACCGGGATGGCTGGGCGCACGCGGTGGATGAGCTGATCCTGCCGCGGTCCCGGGCATGACGGCCTCCACGGCCGACGCCATCCTGGCTGACCCGGCGGCGCTGGCGGCCTATGCCGCGGACTGGATGATCGAAACCCTGGATGCGCTGCCCGGCCGCGTCGCCGTCGCGCTGTCCGGCGGCTCCACGCCCAAGGCGCTGTATGAGATGCTGGCCACCCCCGCCTATGCGCCGCGCCTGCCATGGGACCGCGTGCACTGGTTCTGGGGCGACGAACGCTTCGTGCCGCAGGACGACGAGCGCAGCAACTACCGCATGACGATGGAGGCCATGCTGCGCCACGTCGCGGCGCCGCCGGGCAACATCCACCCCGTGCCGACCGAGGGCGTGTCCGCCGAGGAGGCCGCCCGGCAGTATCAAATCGAGCTGCAGGCCTTCTACGGCGCCCCCATCCTGCAGCCCGGCCGCCCGCTGTTCGGCATCGTGCTGCTGGGACTGGGCACCAACGGCCACACTGCCTCGCTGTTCCCGGACACCCCGGTGCTGGATGAGCGCACCGCCTGGGCCGCCGAGGTCACGCCCGAGGGCGAGCCGACGCGCATCACCCTGACCTATCCCGTGCTGGAAAGCTGCCACCATGCCGCCTTCCTGGTGGCCGGCGCCGATAAGCGCGACGTGATGGCCCGGGTGCGTGCGGGCGATGCCGCCCTGCCGGCGGCGCGGGTGCATCCGAGCGGCGTGCTGCACTGGTTCACAGACCAGGCCGCCGCGGGGTAGTGTCCTCGCCGGGATGTCCGGGGACCACCGCATGACGACTGACATCAACCGCCCTTTGCTGCCATCGCTGCACGGCTGCATGCGATGACAAGCGGGGCGATGACAAGCGGGGCGACGGGCGATCCGGTCACGGCGCAGGGCGGTCGATCCGACGACGCCCCGCCGGCCGTCCTGGTCGTGATGGGCGTGTCCGGCTCCGGCAAGACCACCATCGCCGCCCTGCTGGCAGGCCGGCTGGGCTGGGAGTTCGAGGACGCCGACGACTTCCACCCGCCCGCCAACGTCGAGAAGATGCACGGCGGCACCCCGCTGACCGACGAGGACCGGGTGCCCTGGCTGGCTGCCTTGGCGGCGTGGATCGACGCTACGCGCGGCACCGGGCGGCATGGGGTGCTGGCGTGCTCGGCTCTCAAGCGTGCTTACCGCCGGGTCCTGGTCGGGGACCGGCCGGACGTGCGGCTGGTGTACCTGCAGGGCAGCCGGGAGCTGATCGGCGTCCGGCAGGCGGCACGCACGGGGCACTTCATGCCGGCAGCCCTGCTGGACAGCCAGTTCGCCACCCTTGAGGAGCCAGGCCCCGAGGAACGGCCCATCGTCGCCTCGGTCGAGCCGCGCCCGCAGGAAGTCGTGCAGGCCGTGATCGCCCAGCTCACCCCAGCCGGAGCCGCATGATGGACCAGACCGAACTGAAGCGCCAGGCCGCCGCCGCCGCCGTGGCGGAGGTGCAGGACGGCATGGTGCTCGGCCTCGGCACCGGATCGACCGCCGCGTTGGCGGTGGAGCTGCTGGGCGCACGGGTCCGCGACGGCCTGCGGATCGTCGGCATCCCCACGTCCGAGCGCACCGCGGCGCAGGCCAAGGGGTTGGGCATCCCGCTGGCCACGTTCGCCGAGCACGCGACCATCGACCTGACCATCGACGGCGCCGACGAGGTCCACACCGGCACCCTGGACCTGATCAAGGGCCTGGGCGGCGCGCTGTTGCGGGAGAAGATCGTCGCCGCCGCCAGCCGCCGCATGACCGTCATCGTCGATGAGAGCAAGCTGGTTTCCGCCCTGGGCCGCGGCGTGCGACTGCCGGTGGAGGTCGTCGCCTTTGGGATCGAGGCGACGCTGCGCCACCTGCGCGATGCCGGGGCCGACCCGGTGCTGCGGCAGGACCCACTGCAGCAGCCTGGCCCCAATGCGCTGTACCGCACCGACGGCGGCAACCTGATCGCCGACTGCGCCTTTGACGGCATCGCGGACCCGGCTGGCCTGCACGCGCGGCTGAAGGCGGTCACCGGCGTCGTGGAGACCGGGCTGTTCATCGGCATGGCCACCCGTGTGATTGCCGGCACCGATGCGGGGCCTCGCATCCTGGAGTTGCCATGACTGAAGCCGGCGCCGGGTCTCAATCCTCCGCCGTGGGTCCGCTGACGCTGTCGCTGGACATCGGCGGGACTGGGTTGAAGGCGGGGCTGCTGGACGCGCAGGGCGACATGATCGGCTCCCGCCTGCGGGTGAAGACGCCGCAGCCGTCCACGCCCGATGCGCTCGTGCCGGTGCTGGTCGGCATGGCCGGGCAGATTGGCAAGTTCGACCGCGTCGCCGTCGGCTTCCCCGGCGTGGTGCACAACAACACGGTGCGGACGGCGCCGAACCTGGGCACCAAGGTTTGGGCCGGGTTCGACCTGGGCAGCGCGCTGCAGGGCCACCTGGGCAGGCCGGTGCGGATGCTGAACGACGCGCAGGTGCAGGGGCTGGGCGTGATCGCCGGGCACGGGCTGGAGTGCGTCATCACCCTGGGGACCGGATTCGGCTTTGCGCTGTATCAGGACGGACGCCTGGCGCCGCACCTGGAAATGGGCCAGCACCCGGCCCGCAAGGCCCTGACCTATGACGAGTATGTCGGCGTCGCGGCGATGGAGGCGATCGGCCGCAAGCGCTGGAACCGCCGGGTCGAGCGGGCGGTGGACAACCTTCGCACCCTGATCAACTTCGATGCCCTCCACGTTGGCGGCGGCAACGCGCACCTGGTCGATTTCGCGCTGCCGGCCGACGTCCGCATCGTGTCCAACGCCGCCGGGATCACCGGCGGGGTGAGGCTGTGGGACCCGCGGCTGGACGACGTGTTCCCCACGGCTGCGCCGGCCTGACGCTGCCTGGCGGAACCACCCTGCACCTGGTCCGCCATGCCGCGCATGGCCTGTTGGGCCGGGTCCTGGCTGGACGGATGCCCGGCGTCGGCTTGAGCGGGGAGGGCGAGGCCCAGGCCGCCCGGCTGGCCGATACCCTGGCCAGCCGCCCGATCCAGGCGGTGCTGTCCAGCCCACTGGAGCGCGCGCAGGCCACCGCCGCCGCCATCGCCGCCCGGCACGGCCTGCCTGTCCAGACTGATCCCGGGCTGAACGAGATCGACTTCGGCGCCTGGACCGGCGCTGCCTTCAGCGACCTGGATCGCCAAGCGGACTGGCATGCCTGGAACCGCTTCCGGAGTCTTGCCCCGACGCCGGGCGGCGAGACCATGGCCGCGGCGCAGGCCCGCGCCCTGGCCGCCGTGGCGCGGGCGCGGGTGGCGCACCCTGACGGTGAGGTGGTGCTGGTCGGCCACTCCGACGTGCTGAAGGCCGTGCTGGCACATACTCTTGGCATGCCGCTGGACCTGCTGCTGCGGATCGAGTTACACCCGGCGCACCGTTGCGTGCTGATGCTGTTTGATGATGATGTACGGGTCGAGGGCGTCAACTTGCCCCCGTAGGACGGACCAGCGGGGCGTCCTACGGAGGCCAGCACAGGAATGCTCCCATTGCCAGGTCGACCTTGCTCTGGGGGCGTCAACCCTGCGCCGTCGGCGTCAACTGACAGAAGCTATTCGGCCGGTCCACCGCACCCCAGGCATACTTGTAGCCCTCCTGCCCGCGCAGGAAGTCCGCCTCCCGCCGGCCCTCCCGAATGGCATCCTCCAGCATCGCGCCCAGCAGCAGCGTGCCGGGACTGATAAAGGCGTGCGCCTCGTCGAAGCCGCTGAGGTAGAACAGGATGCGGCTGGGACCGTCCAGCAGCGCCATGATCGCCGCCACGACCCCGCCGCCCACCCGCAGCGCCTCCAGCCGCAGCACCCCGGCGCGCAGCAGGCCCGGCGCGGCCTCCCGGTGCAGGCCCAGCACCCGGGGATCGGCCAGCACGCCGGCCTCGCCCTGCAGGGTCCAGCGTGCCTGGTGCAGGCGGATCAGCTCGCCCTGCAGGTGGGGCAGCGTCGCCTCGGTCGCGCGCTCCCGGGTGACGCTGGCGCCGCGCGCCGCCCGGCTCCGGTTCATCCGCAGCTTTCGCAGTGTCCGGGCTGGGACCACGCCGGACAACTCCTCGACCGATGCGGGCAGCGCCAGCACCGGGCAGGGGCTGCCATCCCCCCACGCCATCGCCCAGCCCGGCGGCGGCGATGCCGTCCGCAACGCCGAGCCGGGCGGCACCTGGATCAGGTCGCACACGTCCAATCCGTCCGCCCGCGCCAGCACGGCCCCCAACAGCGGCGACGGCTCCGTGCCGGGTTCGGCCAAGATGTCTTGGTAATCGGACAGCCCGGCGCCGATCGGCAGCAGCTTGCGGCAGCCCGGCTCGTCCAGGACATACAGCGGCAGGACCGCCGCAAGCTGCCCATCCCGCCGCAACGTGGCGACCCGGGGCTGCCCGGTGCCGAACTGCCGCCACCAGGGCAGCAGCCAGGCCGGCGCCGTGAAGGGCGTCCGGCCGGGGAGGCGCTGCCACAGGGCCTCCCACTCCGGCGCCAGCGCCCATAGCGCGGCGTCGTCGTCAAGCACCTTGATAATGCAAGCGGGGATCATCAAGCGGCGATGATCAAGACGCGCCGGTCAGGCCGCCACTGTCATGCGGCCATGCGCCAGGCTGTGATAGCGGTCGAGGTAGGCCGCAGCCATCTGCTCGACCGAGAACCGCCGCCGGGCGGTTTCGCGGCACAGCTCGGGGTCGATCTCGTCGGCGCGGGCGATGGCGTCGGCCATCTCCTCCACGCTGTCGGTCAGGAAGCCGGTGCGCCCGTTCTCGACCAGCTCCGGCAGCGCCCCAGCGCGGAAGGCGATCACCGGGGTGCCGCAGGCCGCCGCCTCCATGGCGACGAGGGAGCTGGTTTCCGGCACCTGGCTCGGCACCAGCAGGCAGCGCGCCGCGGCCAGCAGGCGGCGCTTCTGTGCGAACCCGACAGGTCCCAGGTAACGGCGCGACCGGTCCAGCTTGGGCGCGATGACCGTGGCGAAATACTCCTGGTGCGATGCATAGGGGAACACCTCGCCGCCGATCAGCAGGGTGGCCCGCGCCAGGTGCGCCGCGTCCAGGCCCAGGTGCAGCCCCTTCTCCGGGCAAATACGCGCCAGCATCAGGGCATACCGGCACTTGCGCGGATGCAGCCCGCCCAGCTTCGCCACCGGCACGCCGTTGCGGATCGGCGGCAGCATGACCTGGGACGGCGGCGCCCCGCGCACCTGGCTGTCGGACACGCAATGCACCCAGGTGTCGGGGCGGGACGGCTGGAACGCCTCGGCGGGATACCAGTAGGGCGGCAGGTGCAGGGTGGCCAGCACGGGCACGCCGGGCGGCGGCAGGTTCTGGCAGAAGTCCAGGCCATGCATGTGCACCAGGTCCACGGGCGCCTCGTGCAGCACCCGGGCCATCACGCGGCGGATCGCGCGCCGCCGGGCGTCGCGGCAGCGGCCGTCGATCCGCTTGTCCGTCGGCGGCGCGGGGAACGACGCCAGCTCGCCCGCGACCTCCGATCCCTCGCATGCGATCACGATGCTGCGGTGCCCGGCGGCGACCAGGGCGCTGTCGAGGGCACTGAGCACCTGCTCGGACCCGCCGACGGCGTTCGGGCCGACGGGGGCCAGGGAGTAGGCGACGCTTACGATGGTCAGGCGGCGCATGGAGGCTCCATGTTCGTCAGGGCTGGGTTCGCCAAGCCGGGGCTGGCCAAGCCTGGGAGCAACGGGGCCGCCAGGGCGCGCCAGCGGGCGCCGGTCATCTCCCAACCCCATCGCTCATAGTTCAGGGCGCCGGGGTGCGGCGGGCTGCGGAAATCGGGGTGGGCGGGACGGAATGCCTCGGCTGCGGCGCCGAACGCCGCCAGCATCGCGGCCTGGGTGCGGAAGCAGGCGAACATCGCGCGCTTGCGGGCCTGCTCCGCTGGGGTCAGTGCAACCGTTATGGCGTGCGGCCCGGGCAGGAACCGGCCGGTGGTAAGTCCCCCATCCCGGGCGGCGTGGTAGCCTGGGAACTCGATAACCCGGCCCGACGCGGCAAGGTCGGGCGCGGCAAGGTGGGCGGCGAGGGCCGTCGCGTCGTGGTCGGGATGGCCGCCCTCGTAGGCGTGGGTGATGACCGCCTCGGTCCCGTGCTGCGCGAACAGCCGGGCCAGGTCGCGTGCAATGGCCGGCATGTGCAGGCTTGCGTCTTGGTCGGGAACACCAAGCTCGATGGCGGCAGGTGAGCAGCCTGCCACCGCCAGCGCCGCCTGCAGCTCGGTGCGGCGCGCGGCTGCGTAGCCGGCGGGGGTGGCGAACCCGGCTCGCGCTGCATCGCCCAGGTTGCGCGGGGCGCCATCCGTGACGTGGATCAGCAACAGGCCCGTCAGCAGGTGCAGGCTGGCCCCAGCGGCAATCGTTTCGTCATCCGGGTGCGCGACGACCAGCGCGATCCGTTTTCGGGTGGGAACGCGCTGGGCCAGATCGCCCAGCACGGGTGCATCCGGCACTGCCGCGCTACCCTGCGTGCGCCGGCATGGCCATCGCGTCCGCCCGGCCCGGAGCATAGCGCCGGATCATCGTGGCGCAGAACTCGGCAAACTCCTCCGGGTGCTTGGGCACCGCGGTGTAGTGCGGCCACTGGCCCTTGTCCTCCGGCGTGAAGCAGAAGGTGGCCGTCACGCGGAAGCCCTCCAGCGCCCGCATCTGCCGGTCGAACCAGGCCTCGCAATCCGGCCGGTACCAGTCCGCCCAGCTCAGCCCGGTCCGCAGGTAGGTCACGCCCATGTCGCGCAGGTGCCGCACGGCGTCGTCCAGGCGGTGGTCCTCGTAGTGGAACCACTGGCAGATGCCGACCTCGGGGGTGAACTCGTGGAAGATGCGGGCGGCGCGCTTGGGGCGGCCGTGCTCGTCGAGCAGGCCCATGTGGAAATGGCGGTAGTAGCTGCTGCCCTCGGCCTCGCGGTGCCGGGTGGTGGCGGGCCAGGCGGCGGGCAGGTCGTACAGGCTGTACCAGTGGATGCGCGGCGCCCTGCCGCGCAGCAGCTCGGCGGTGCGGCGCAGGCCCCATTCCTGCACCTCCTCGGCGCCGAAGGTGCTGATGCCAACCTCGCTGACCCACAGCGGCAGGTCGGTCACGGCGCGGATGCTGTCCAGCTTGGCCGGCCAGTCGTCCAGCATCCAGTGGTTCCAGTCGAGGGGAAAGCCGTGCACCGCAACGGCGTCCAGGTCGGCCAGCACATCATGGCCCTGCAGCACGCGGATGAAGTCGGGGTCGATCGGGCTGATGCCGCCCAGCACGCGCGGCAGGCCCGGCGCCTCGGCGGCGATGGCCTGGCCGGCCAGCTTGGTCATGCGGGCGAAGCTGGCCCAGCCCGGGTCGTTCTCGAAGTCCCAATGGGACTTGTTGTTCGGCTCGTTCCAGATCATCGCGGCTTCGATCATGGCCGATCCCCCTTCAACGCAGCATCCCCTGCGCGTGCCGGATAGACCGCGCCATACCGTGCATCGGGCAACTCCGCCCGGCGGCAGATGAAAACCTCGTCCTCCGGGTTGCTCTCGATGGCGAACCCGGCCGCCCGCAGCATCGCCGCCGAGCACGCCCGGTTCGGTGCCCACCAGTTGGTGTTGTCGTGCGAGTAGCTGTTTTCGATGAAGTGCAGCTTCGGGTAGCCGGGATCGTCGAAGATCGCGGTTTCCCAGAACTCGTAGTCCTCCGCCACCGGCGGCACCGCATTGGACCCGCGCTGCAGCGACTGGAACACCATCAGGTCCCGGGCGACATGCTCGTGGATCAGGTCGAGCGCCAGCAGCGGGTGGCGCAAGTGGTAGAGCACGCCGATGAAGAACACGACGTCGAACCGCTCGCCCAACTGGCCCACGTCATAAACCGACATCTGGCGGAACTCGATGTCCAGCCCCTCCACCTCGGCGGCGAAGCGGGCCTGCGCCAGGTAGTCCGCATCGAAGTCCACCCCCAGCACCCGGGCGGCGCCGCGGCGCTTCATCTCCATGCTGTAGAACCCGGCGTTGCAGCCGATGTCCAGGACGGTCTTGCCCGACAGGTCCGCCGGCAGCGCGTCCTGGAAGCGCTGCCACTTCACCATGGGATAGTCGCCCAGGAAGTGCTCCGGCGCGGTGCGGACGCCTTGCAGCTCGATGTTGTGGAACCAGGGGCCGAGCGCCTTCGCACGCTCGCGGATCAGGTCGGGGGTCCAGGCTGCGTTCAAACGGGTTTCTCCAGCAGGGCCGCACCGGTGCGGCGTGCGGCGGGGACGTGCAGCGGCGCCGGGTTGGCGGCCTGGCCGCCCAGCAGGCGCATGGCCTCGCGATAGCCGTTCAGGGTGCCGACATCGACATAGCTCTCGCCGGCCCGCACGCCCCAGGCCTGGCCGCCCTGGGCCAGCCACGCATTGACCAGGGTGCCGATGAACTCGTCGGCGCGGTCGCGTTGCACCCACAGGCGGTGCAGGTCGTGCAGCGTGGCGCCGGGCATCTTGAAGGCGCCCCAGATCCATTTGGACCGGGCGGCGCCGGACTTCACCTGGATTTCCCGCACCCGGCCGTCGCCGTCCAGATCGACCGCATCGAACAGCTCCGGCCGCTCCACGGGGAACAGCAGGAAGGACAGGCGGTCGTCCGGCAGGCCGCACAGCGCGTCGGCGGGGAACCAGATGGTGTCGGGCAGGCCGATGATGACCGGCTCGTCGCGCGGGATCAGCGGCAGGGCGCGGAAGATGGCGTCGCATAGGCCCGCAGCACCTGCCTGGCAGACGTAGGCCACGTCCACGTCGCCGACCTGGCCGCCGTAGTACTGCAGGATGTCGCTTTTCCACGGCGAGATCACGAAGCAGATCTTGTCCGCCCCGGCGCGCACCATCCGCTCGATCAGGTACTCACTGACCGCCCGCGGACGCTCGGTCCCCCCCGCGTCGAGGCGCGAGCCGACCGGCAGCAGCTCCTTGCTGAACGCCAGCGGCTGGATGCGGGTGCCGGTCCCCGCGGCGGGGATGATGCCCCACATCAGACGGATTCCCGGGTGGTCGCGGCCTCGAAGGCGTCCACCATCTCGGCGGCGCGGCGGGCGGCGCTGTGCTCGGACAGGGTGCGGTCGCGAGCGCGGCGGGCGATGGTATCCAGCTCGCCGGGCGGCAGGCGCAGAGCGTCCAAGGCCTCGGCGGTGCTGTCGGCGACCAGGATCTCCTCGCCGGGCCGGAAGAAGCTGTCCAGGCCGGCCCAAGCGTCGGACAGGATCGGCACACCGCACGCGGCGGCCTCGAACAGCCGGCCGGACGGGCACCAGCCCATGCGCGCCATCGCCTCCCGCGTCACGTTGAGCGTCAGGCGGGACGAGCAGTAGAACGCCGGGTGCAGCGGCGGCGGCAAGTGGCGGACGAAGTAGGTGTTGGCCGTCCAGGGAAAACCATCCGGGTATTGCGCGCCGCCGATGGCGAAGCGTTCGCCGGGCAGGGCGCGGGCGGGTTCGACGAACAGCCGCTCCAGCGCCGCCTGCCGGTCGGCGGCGTAGGTGCCGAGGTAGGACAGCAGCGCCGCAAACTCCGGCCGCGGTGGGGCGGGGCGGTGCAGGTCGGGATCGACGGAGCCATAGATCGGCGTCACCCGCCGCGCGCCCAGCCGGTCCCGCAAGGCGTCCAGCGCGGCCCCGCCGGTGTAGCTGAGCACCAGGTCGAAGCCACTCAGCCCGCCGGGTCCGATGTAGTCCACGGCCTCGCCGGCCTGCAGGCGGGCCAGGGTGACAGGGGTGTCGAGGTCGTAGAAGCAGCGCACGGCGGCGCGGCTGTCCCCAACCAGCGCCGTCGCCGCCAGCGCATCCGGGCAGTAGGACGTGACCATGCCCACGTCGGCGTCCGCCAGGGAGCGGCGCATCCGGGGCAGGGCGTCGTCCCAGTCGCCATACAATTCCAGCGTCCCGCCCGGCGGCAGGGCGTGTAAGTCCCGGTGCTCCCGGTAGTACGGCACGTCGCGTTCCCAGAACGTCACCCGGTGTCCGGCCGCCAGCAGCGCGCCGATCAGCCCGCGCCACAGCGAGGCATGGCCGTTGCCCCAGGACGAGCTGACCGACAGGCCGAAGATCACGATGTTCAGGCGCGTGGCCCGCCCCGCGCTCATGCGTGCAGCGCCCGTGCGGTCGCCCGCATGGCCTCCGCCGCATAGGTCTCAAGCTCGGCGGCGCGGTGGTCCCCGGTATGGGCGGCCAGCACGCGGGCGCGGGCGGCGTCGGCAATGGCCCGGCGCTGCGCATCCGGCAGGGTCCGCAGCAGGTCCAGCACTTCCCCCGCCGTGCGGGCGATCAGGATTTCCGTGCCGGGGGTGAAGAAGCTGTCCAGGCCGGGCCAGGGGTCGCTGATGATTGGCACGCCGCAGCACGCGGCCTCGAACAGGCGGACGCTGGGGCTGTATCCGCGCCGAACCATGTCGGCCCGGGTCACGTTCAGGGTGAAGCGCTGCCCGGCGTAGAAGGCGCGGTGGCGGTCGGGCGGCAGGTGCTCGATCCGCTCGACGTTGCCGGGCCAGGCGAGGTCTTCGGGATACAGCGGACCCGCGACGACGAAGCGGCCCCCCGCCCAGTCCCGCGCCGGCTGGCACAGCAGGGCATCGACCGTGGGCTGGCGGTCCCCGCTGTAGGTGCCGAGGTAGCCGAGGTCCCAGGTGCTGGGGGCGCCGGGTTCGGGCCGGTGCACGTCAGGATCGGCCGAGCAGTACAGCGCCCGGGCGGCGCGGGCGCCGAGCACGTCCTCCAGGTAGTGCAGCGTCGGGCCGCCGGTGAAGGACAGGTAAAGGTCGAAGCCGCGCAGCAGGTCCGCCGTCAGGTACTCGCATTGCCGGGCGGCGAGGGCGGCCAGCGTGACCGGCGTGTCGATGTCGTAGAACGCGGTCACCCCCCCGGCGAGGCGCTGCACCAGGGCGCCGACCGCGATGCCGTCCGGCACGTAGGACCCGACCACCACAAGGTCTGCCCCGGCGATGACGGCGGACCAGCGCCCGGTCAGCTCGTCCAGGCCGGAGTACAGCCGGGTGTCGCCCCAGGGTGGGGCCGGCATGTCGCGGTGCTCGGCGTACCAAGGCTTGTCGCGTTCCAGGAACAGCACCTGATGGCCCCGGCCGGCCAGGCCGCGCACCAGGCCGCGGTAGGTCGTCGCGTGGCCGTTGCCCCAGGACGACGTAATGGTCAGGCCGAGGATGACGATCCGCAATGAGGTTCCTAAGCAGGCGCCGGGCTGATCCGCATCACGCTGATTCGCATGAACCCGTATGTCGGTTAAGGGTTCCCGCGCCAGGCCGCAAGGTCGTCCCGCACCTGCGCCAGCGGCGTGCGCCAGTCGCCGGGGCTGGATTGGCGATACAGGCGAAGCGAGGGGTACCAAGGGCTGTCCGCCCGCCCCGCCATCCAGCGCCAGTCGGCATCGGCCTGCAGCAGCACCCAGGCCGGGCGGCCCAGCGCCCCGGCCAGGTGGGCAACCATGGTGTCCACCGTCACAACCAGGTCCAGGGTGGCCAGCAGCCGCGCCATCTCGGCGATGTCCATACCGTCATCCCCGGCCAGCAGAAGCGGGGGCGCGCCGGGCGATCCGGCCTGTGCGGCCCCTGGTCCACGCTGCAGGCTGACCAGGCCGATGCCCGGCAGCGCGGCCAGCGGTGCCAGCATCGGCAGCGGCACGGACCGCCGGGGGTCCCAGCCGCCAGCCTGCCAGCACACGCCCACCAACCGGCCCGGCGCCGGACGGGGCAGCGGCGCGGCGGACACATAGGGCGCCGCACCCGGAGCGGTCCGCAGCAGGTGCGGCAGCTCCATGATCTCCACATCGCACTCGGATGCCGGGGTGGGCCGGTCCGGGTGGAACGCTAGAAGGCGGTCCGGCCCCGGCAGGTCCTGCAACAGGCCCAGCAGCTCCGGCTGCGCCTCCAGCGTCAGCCCGGCCACGCGCGGACGCAAGGCGGCCAGAAACCGGCAGAACTGCAGGGTGTCGCCCAGGCCGTGATAGCAGCGGACCAGCACCTGCCGCCCGGTGGGGTCGCGGCCGTCCCACACCCAACGAAGATGATACGGCAGCCGCGGATCGTCCCGGGTGGCCGGATCGCGCCCTGCCAGCACGGCGTCGCTCACCGCCCAGGCTGCCGCGAAATCCCCCGAGCGCATCGCCTCAATCCAGCGCTGCCCAGCGTTCCCGGAGTCGTGCGGCTGCAGCCGTTGAGCCGGCGCGGGTGGCGGCATAAACTCTCCTTGTGTTGCGTTGCAACGTAGCGGCTGGGGCGGCGTTGCCCAAGCCGCGCCTCCAAGGCCAGGGAGCCGCCGTGCTGCAACCAGTCAAGACCATGACGACACGGCTGCGCTTCGCCACCCTGCTGGAGTTCCTGCGCGCCGAGGCCGCAGGGGGCACCGTGCTGATCCTCTCCGCCATCGCCGCGCTAGTCTGGGCCAACTCCCCGGCGGGCAGTGCCTACCGTGCCGTGCGCGACATGCCCCTGCTGCACGAGACCGTGCTGGTCTGGATCAACGACGGGCTGATGGCGCTGTTCTTCCTGCTGGTCGGGCTGGAGCTGCGGCGGGAGATCACGCAGGGCGAGCTGGCCTCGCCCGCCCGCCTCGCCGCGCCGGGCCTGGCCGCGCTGGGCGGCATGATCGTGCCGGCGCTGATCCTGGTGGCGCTCAACTGGCACGACCCGGCGGCGCTGCGCGGCTGGGCGGTGCCGGTCGCCACCGACATCGCCTTTGCCCTGGCGGTGCTGGCGGTGCTGGGCAGCCGGGTGCCGGTGGGGCTAAAGGTGTTCCTGACGGCGCTGGCCATCCTGGACGACCTGGGCGCCATCCTGGTGATCGCGCTGTTCTACTCGCGCGGGCTGAACGGGTGGGAGCTGGGCGGGGCGGCGCTAGTGTGGCTCGGGCTGCTGGGGCTGAACCGGGCCGGGGTGCGGCGGCTGTGGCCCTACCTGCTCGGCGGCGCGGCGCTGTGGGGGCTGGTGTTCGCGTCGGGCGTCCATGCCACGCTGTCCGGCGTCGCGCTGGCCTTCGTGGTGCCAATGCGCGAGCCGCCCGGCGAGCGGCGCGCCCCCGCGGAGGTGTTGGAGCACCGGCTAGGCCTGTGGGTGGCATACGGCGTCCTGCCGCTGTTCGGCCTGGCGAACGCCGGGCTGCGGTTCGACACCCTGCCGGCGGGGGCTTGGACGGACCGGCTGGCCATCGGCACCGCACTGGGGCTGTTCCTCGGCAAGCAGATCGGCGTGTTCGGCGCGGTCATGGCGGCGTCGCGGCTCGGCTTGGCTCGGCTGCCGGGCGGCGTCAGCCTGCCGCAGCTTTATGGCGGCGCGGTGCTGTGCGGCATCGGCTTCACCATGAGCCTGTTCATCGGCGACCTCGCCTTCCGCGGCACGCCGCGGGGGGATGAGGTCAAGCTGGCGGTGTTCGTGGGCAGCCTGCTGTCGGCCATGGCTGGGCTGGCGGTGCTGGCGGTGGCGTCGCGCCGGCGCACTGGGATGTAGGACCGATCGCCGGAGACTCTGGCCTGTTCACCGTCACCGGCGCCCGTCATCTTGACCCGGCTTTGGCATGGCAATCCAGGAGCTGCACGGACAGCCCTAGCGGTTCCTGGATTGGGCGGTCCCCGGATCGCCGGACCGCCAGTGCGGCTCGCAATCACGGTACCCCATCACGGTCCGGAACTCCCGGCGGTTGGCATGTCAGCGACATTCACCACGTTCGAGCAACTCGAAGCCAGGGGGGCGATCAGGCTGGGCTGCCCACCATGTCGCCCCGCTCCCGACAAGGCTGCGACTCCGGGCGGCAACGCAGCAGGTTAGTGGCCGCGTCAGCAGGGACGGGACGTCCGAACAGCCAGCCCTGGCCCACATCGCAGCCAAGGTCACGCAGCATCGCCGCGGTCTCCTGGTCCTCGACACCCTCTGCAACGGTCGTCAAGTCCAGGCTTTGGCCCAGCCCAACCACGGCGGAGACGATCTTGCGGCTTCCCAGGTCCCGGGTCATCGCGCCCACGAAGCTGGCGTCGATCTTCACCTTGTCGAATGGCAGCATCTTGAGGTGGTGCAGGCTCGAGTAGCCTGTGCCGAAGTCGTCAAGCGCCAGCCGCACGCCGAGGGACTTCACCTCGTTCAGGACCTCCCGCGCCAAGGCCAAATCGCCCACCAGCGCGCTCTCGGTGATCTCCAGCTCGAGGCGGTGCGGCGGCAGCCTGGACTCCTGCAGGGCGGTCCGGACCATGCCGGGCAGGCTCTGGTCCCGCAACTGCAGCGGGGACACGTTGCAGGCGACGAAGATGTCGTCGGGCCACGTCGCGGCGATGCTGCAGGCCCGGCGCAGCAGGTCGCCGGTCATCGGGCCGATCAGGCCGACCTGCTCGGCAATCGGTATGAACTCGGCCGGCGGCACCATGCCGCGGGTCGGATGCTGCCAGCGTGCCAGCAGCTCGAACCCGATTACGCGCTCGCTGCCCATCCCGACCAGCGGCTGGAAGTGCGGGATGATCTGGCCGTTCGCAACTGCGTCGCGCAGCTCGCTTTCCAGCACGGCGCGTGCCTGGATGGCGTCGTCCATGACCGGCTCGAAAAAGCAGTAGCGGCCGCGCCCATCCGCCTTCGCCCGGTAAAGCGCGACATCGGCGCGGCGCAGGATGGTGTCCACCTCTACCGTCTGCTGCGTTGCCACCTGATGGGTTGCAGCCTGATGCGTCAACGCCAGGCCGATGCTGATGCCGACCTGCACGACCGTTCCGCTGGACAGCGTAAACGGCTCCTCCAGCGCCGTGATGATCCGCTGCGCCAGTTGGGCGGCTAACTCGTCCGCACGGCCTGCCTGGCGCGGCGGAGCAAGGAGGGCAGCCACTGCGAATTCATCCCCGCCCAGCCGCGCGACGAAATCGCCGGTGCGCGCGAGGGTGCGTAGCCGAACCGCCACAAGCTGCAGCAGTTGGTCCCCAGCAGGATGGCCATGCACATCATTGACCGTCTTGAACCGATCGAGGTCCAGCAGCAGAATCGCTACGCTGCTGCCGTCCAACCCGGCCCGCGTCAGCATGCCTTGCATTGCCTCCCGCAGGTGCCGCCGGTTGGGCAGGCTGGTCAGCTCATCCGTCCGCGCCACCGCCGCGGTGCAGGCGAGCGCCACCTGCAGCTTCAGGTGGCCGCGGGCGGCCACCGCGGCCGCGATGAGGAGCGCAGCGACCAGCGCCAGCCCAGCCGCTCCGACCCGGGCGCGGCTGGCCAGCGCCTGGGTGCGCGTCGCGGCGAGCGTCATCAGCTCCTGGCCCAAGGTCTCGATCCCCGATGCGTAGCTCGCCTTGAGGTAGGCGAACTCCGGCCCGTCGAGCAGCGACCTGGCGCCATCGCGGTCGCCCGCGGCGGCCATCGCCAGCGCCACCCGTTCCATCTGGGTCAGGCCGCGCCGGGCCTCCTCGGTGGTTTGCGCCAGCGCTGCGCTGAGCGCGGGGGTCGAAAGTGCGACGGCCTCGGAGATCGCCGCCGCGAGGTCAGGGGCGGCCTCCTCGTAGCGGGACGCCCAGCGCGCCTCCCCGGTCAAGGCCGCCATGTTCGCCGACATGGTGAGCCACTCGTCCAAGTATGTGAACGTGCCCCGCAACTCGGCCACACGCAATGCTTGGCGTTCCGAGACGTGCATCGCGTTGCGTGTTTCTGTCCCGGTCCAGCCAAGCCAGGCCAGTACGACAAGGGCGAGCGCCCCGGCCAGGAGAACGCCTCCGATGCCAGAGTGCTGGCCGTTGCGGCATTTTGCTAGGGCCGTGAGGATGTGACGGCGCAAGGACATATCCAGATAATAGGGCGGACAGGTTGACAAACCATTACTGCAAGCTCCTGCCGTCAGGTGGCCGGTTTGGCGTGGGCGTAGGGGGGCGTTTGTCGAACCCAGCCGCCAGATGACCAAACCGGCGTCGGCTGCTCGCGCGAGCTGCAGGACCGGTCAGTGCGGCGACAGGCATGCCTGCAGCAGCTAAATCATGGTCGAGGGTCATGGCGTAACCGGCATTCATAACGCCTCGACAACGCTTGGGCATACGCAGGTGCGTGGTGCTGCGGCACCAAAACTATGCGCTGGGGAGACTATACCTGAGAGTACGGCCGACGGCTGTTATAAAACGATATTGTGGCCCTGCATTAGATTGCGCAGGTCCAACAATCGGCTGGAGTTTCAACCGATGGCATCACTGCTTCCCAAGCTCCAAGCCATGCAGCGGCGGCCATGGTGCTCATCCATCCACCACGCTCACATGCGCCGCCACCACGCGCCAGCCCTCCGGTAGGCGCACCCAGGTCTGCATCTGCCGTCCTAGCTTGCCGGGGGCGCGGCGGAACAGGGTGCTGGCTGTGGCGGCATCCCGGCCGAAGGTGGTGATCACCGTGCGCTCCAGGCTGCGAGCCAGCCCTGCCGAGGGGCGGGCGGCACGGAACGCATGGATTTCGGCGGACCCGTACAGCACCTCGGCGACGCCATAGCGGATCGTGTGCGGGCTGTCCCAGAACAGCGCGTCCAAGGTCGCAACGTCGTTGGACACCAAGGCGGCCTCGTAGCGGGCGAAGGCCGCGGCGACCTCGGCAACCACTTCCGGCAGGTTGATTTCCGTCATGCCGGCATCGCCGGCGGGCACACCGTCACCGCCGGGGGGCGCGGGGCGTGCACGACGCCTGTGGCTTCCAAGTGCCGGGCGATCCGCAGCGCCGTCGCCTCCGCCCAGGGTGCGGCGATGATCTGCACCCCGATGGGCAACCCCGCCCGCGGCCCAGGTTCCAGCACGACCGGGACGGTGACGACGGGCAGGCCGATGAACGAGATCGGCTGCGTCAGCACGCCCATCATGGCGCGGACCGGCACGGCTGCCCCGGCCAGCAGCATCGTCTTCTCGCCGATGCCCGGCGCGGGGCAGGGCGTGGCCGGCGCCAGGATGGCGTCCCACCCGCCGAACAGCGCCAGCACCTGGTCCCGGTACCAGCGCCGGAACCGCTGCGCACGGGCGTAGAAGGCGCCGGGCACCAGGGCGCCGGCGATCAGGCGGTCGCGCACGTCGGGGTCGAAATCGCCGGGCTGGGCGCGCAGGCGATCCAGGTGCAGGGCCGCGCCCTCGACCGTGGTGATGACGTAGGCGGCGGCGCGGGCGCGGGCGGCCTCCGCCAGCTCGACCTCGGCCGTGGCGCCCAGCGCGGCGGCGACCTGGTCCAGCGCGGCCAGCGCAGCCGGCCCGGCGTTGGCGCGGAAGTAGCCGCCCGCCACCGCGATCCGCAGGCCATCGATGCCCTCGTCCGGTTGCGGACCGGCCGGGCGGTCCGTGCAAACCGGGTCGGCGGGGTCCGGCCCGAGCATCGCGTCATAGGCCAGCACCAGGTCGCTGACGCAGCGCGCCAGCGGCCCGACATGGTCCAGGCTGGACACGAACGGGAACGTGCCCGCACGCGACAGCCGGCCATAGGTGGGCTTCAGCCCGAACACCCCGCACAGCGACGCCGGCACGCGGATCGAGCCGTTGGTGTCCGACCCCAGCGTCACCGGCACCAGCCCCGCCGCCGCCGCCGCCCCGGACCCGCTGGAGGACCCGCCCGCCATGCGCGCGGGATCGTGCGGGTTGCGGCAAGCGCCGTCATGCGCGTTCTCGCCGGTGAAGTCGTAGGCGTACTCGCCCATGTTCAGCGTGCCGACCAGGATGGCCCCGGCCGCCTCCATCCGCGCCACCGCCGTCGCGTCCGCCACCGCCGGCGCGCGGGTGCGGTTGATCCGGGACCCGGCGCGCGTGGGCAGGCCGGCGACGTCGAACAGGTTCTTCACCGCGAACGGCACGCCGGCCAGCGGCCCCCGGACGGCGCCGGCATCGACCGCCTCGGCCCGGGCCAGGGCGCGGTCAACGACGATATCGGTGAAGGCGTTGAGCTGCCGGGCCTGCTCGATCCGGGTGAAGGCGTCCGCGACCGCGTCCACCGCACGGACCCGGCGCGTGGCGACGGCGCCGGCCAGCTCGCCCGCGGTCATCCAGTCGGTGAGGCGGTCCGTCATGCCGTGAACACCGGCGCCGGGTCGGCCTCGTCCGGCAGGGGGAACTCCGCCACCAGGCGGGCGGCGGCGAGGCTTAGGTCCCAGTGGAAGCGCACGGCGTCGCACCAGGCCGGGTCAAGCGGGATGCCGAGCACGCCCGCGGCGGCAATCAGGTCGGCGTCGTCCGGCATCGGTCTGCTCCAGGGTTGCGTAGGAATGGTGGAGAGATGGTAGCAGGTGGGGAACGGTGCTTGACAAGGGGCTGCGACGGCGCAAGTGAATGTTCGTTCGCATTGGAGGCAGGCTTGTTGGACAGCGCGCATATTCCGCCCCGCCAACGCGTCCTGGATGCCGCGGTGGCCTGTTTCGCCCGGTCCGGCTTCCATGGGGCGTCGATGCAGGAGATTTGCGGCGAGGCTGCCATGAGCCCCGGCGCGGTGTACCGGTACTTTCCTAGCAAGGTCGCCATCATCGCCGCCATCGCGGAGGCCGAGCGTGCCAAGCATGCCGCGTTCTTCGAGCGTATGGCCGCGGCTGATGACCCGGTTGAGGCGCTGGCCAGCATCGGCATCGACACGCTGGAGGAACTGCTCGCCGGGCCGCAGGCGGCTTTGGCGACGGAGACCATGGCGGAGGCTGTGCGCAACCCCGACGTGCGCGCGATGTTCGACCGCAACATCCGGGAGGCCCGGGCGGCGCTGGTGTCCGCGCTGCGGCGCGGCCAGGCCCGTGGCGCCGTCGATCCCGGCCTAGATGTGGAGACGGCGTGCCAACTGGTGATGGCGATGGCCGACGGGTTGGTGGCGCACCAGGCGCTAGACCCGACGCTGACCGCGGCGCGGTTCCGCCCGGTGCTGCAACTGCTGCTGCGCCGCTTCCTGCGGCCGCAGAGGGCATGATGCGGGTTTGGGAACGCTTCCTTCTTCCTCTCCCTCCGGGAGAGGGTCGGGGTGAGGGGGTTTCGCGGCGCAACTCCTGGCGTAGGACAGCCCTGCTCAAGTGGCGGCGAACAATGCTCTGCTCGGCAAGCAAGACCCCCTCACCCCGGCCCTCTCCCGGAGGGAGAGGGAGAAGAGTGTCTGTCCTTCTGTGTCTGTCCCTTGCGGCCGCCGCGCCGCTGCCGGCCGAGCCGACGCCGCCCGCCGTCACGGTCACCCGCGCCACACACGGCTCCATCGCCGAGGCCGCTATCCTGACCGGCACCCTGGTCCCGCGCGAGGAGGTGCTCGTCAGCCCGCAGGTCGAGGGCCTGGCCATCACCGACATCTTGGCCGAGGAGGGCGACCTCGCCGCCGCCGGCCAGGTCCTGGCCCGGCTGTCGCGCGACGTGCTGGACGCCACCGTGGCGCAGAATGCCGCGCAGGTCGCCCGCGCCGACGCCGCCATCGCCCAGGCGCGCAGCTCCATCGCCGAGGCGCAGGCCAACCGCGTGCAGGCCGACCTGGCCCTCGCCCGCACGCGCGACCTGTTCGGCAACGGCAATGCCTCGCGCGAGACCTTCGAGCAGCGCCAGGCCGCCGCCGGCACCGCCGCGGCCCGGTTCGACGCCGCCAACAACCTGCTGCGCGTTTCCGAGGCCGACCGCGCCCTGGCCGACGCGCAGCGGCGCGAGCTGCTGGTCCGCCTGGCCCGCACCGACCTGCGCGCGCCGGTGGCCGGCCGCATCAGCCGCCGCATCGCGCGCCAAGGCGCTGTGGTGATGGGCGCCGGCGACCCCCTGTTCCGCATCATCCAGGACGACGCCGTGGAGCTGGAGGCCGACGTGCCCGAGGTCTCCCTGGCCAAGCTGCGCCCCGGCCAGCCCGCCGTGGTGACGACCGTGGGCGGCCCGCGCACCGGCCGGGTCCGCCTGGTATCGCCGGAGGTGAACCGCACCACCCGGCTCGGCCGCGTGCGCGTGACGGTCGATCCCACCCCGGACAACGCCGTAGGCGGCCTGGTGATCGGCAGCTTCGCCCGCGCGTCGGTCGAGGTCGCGCGGCACGACGGCGTGGTGGTCCCGCTGTCGGCCGTGCTGTTCCAGCGGGACGGCGCGGTGATCCAGGTCGTGCGCGACGGCCTGGTCGAAACGCACAAGGTCCAGGTCGGCCTGCGCAGCGGCAGCCAGGCCGAGATCACCAGCGGGCTGCAGGAGGGCGATGCCGTGGTCGCCGTCTCCGGCACCTTTATCCGCGGCGGCGACCGCGTGACCGCCGTGGCCGCCGCCCCCGACACGAAGGCCGAGTAGCCGCATGGCCTTCAACATCTCCGGCGCGGCGATCCGCCACCCGATCCCGCCCATCGTGCTGTTCGCCGTGCTGCTGCTGCTGGGGGTGGTCGGCTTCAACATGCTGCCGATCACCCGCACGCCCAACATCGACGTGCCCATCGTCGCCGTCACCGTGACGCAGGCCGGCGCCGCCCCCGGCGAGCTGGAAAGCCAGGTGACCAAGCGCATCGAGGACGCCATCGCCAACGTCTCCGGCGTGAAGCACCTGCAGAGCAGCGTCACCGACGGCAGCAGCCAGACCGTGGCCGAGCTGCGCCTGGAGGTCAGCAGCGACCGCGCGCTGAACGACGTACGCGACGCGGTAAGCAAGATCCGCTCCGACCTGCCGCGCGGCATCGACGAGCCGGTCATCGAGCGCATCGACATCGTGGGCCAGAGCATCCAGACCTTCGCCGCCACCGCGCCGGGCATGACCCTGGAAGGGCTGTCCTGGTTCATCGACGACACCGTGATGCGCGACCTGCAGGGCGTGCGCGGCGTCGGCCAGGTGCAGCGCATTGGCGGCGTCACGCGCGAGGTCCGCGTCAGCCTGGACCCGGACCGGCTGGCGGCCCTCGGGATCACCGCGGGAGACGTGAACAAGCAGCTTGCCGCCACTAGCGCCGATCTATCCGGCGGGCGCGGCGAGCTTGGCTCGCAGGAGCAGGCGATCCGCACCCTGGCCGGCGCCCGCACCCTGGAGGGCCTGGCCGCTACCCGCCTGGTGCTGCCCGGCGGGCGCGAGGCCCGGCTGTCCGACGTGGCCCGGATCGAGGACAGCTATGAGGAGCCGCGCGACTTCGCCCGCCTCGATGGGTCGGAACCCGTGGTGTCGTTCGCCATCTTCCGGGCCAAGGGCGCCAGCGAGGTGAGCGTCGCCGACGCCGTGCAGGAGCGGCTGAACCGGCTGGCGCAGGCGCACCCGGGAGTCAGCTACTCGCTGATCGACGACAGCGTGCGCACCACCCGCGGCAACTACGTGTCGGCGATGCACGGCCTGATCGAGGGCGCGGTGCTGGCGACCATCGTGGTGCTGGTGTTCCTGCGCAACTGGCGGGCGACGCTGCTAGTGGCGGTGGCGCTGCCGCTGTCTGTGCTGCCGGCGTTCGCGGCCATGCAGATCATGGGGTTCTCGCTCAACTTCGTCAGCCTGCTGGCGGTGACGCTGGTGACCGGCATCCTGGTGGACGACGCCATCGTCGAGATCGAAAACATCGTCCGCCACATGCGGATGGGCAAGCGCCCGTTCGAGGCCGCGGTGGAAGCGGCGGACGAGATCGGCCTGGCGGTGATCGCCATCACCTGCACCATCATCGCGGTGTTCTCCCCCGTCAGCTTCATGGGCGGGATCGCCGGGCAGTTCTTCAAGCAGTTCGGCCTGACGGTGGCGGCGGCGGTGCTGGCGTCGCTGCTGGTGGCCCGGCTGATCACGCCGTTGATGGCGGCCTACCTGATGCGCCCGGTCGCGGCCCACGCCGAGCGGGACGGCTGGATCATGCGGGCCTACACCCGGTTCCTACGGGCCACGCTGCGGCGGCGCGGGCTGACCTTGCTGGCGGGGGTGCTGGCGTTCGCCGTGTCGATCTACTCCACGACGCTGCTGCCCACCGGCTTCATCCCGCCGCCGGACGAGAGCCGGGTGGTGCTGTCCATCGAGCTGCCGCCGGGGTCCACCCTGGCCGACACCCGCGCCACCACGGACCGCATCGCCAAGGAGTTCCGGCGCATCCCGGAGGTGACGACGGTGTTCGTGGTGGGCGGCACGACGCCGACCGGGGCGGGGGCGGAGATCCGCCGGGCCAAGATGATCGTGAACCTGGTGGGCAAGGACGCCCGCAGCCGCACGCAGAAGCAGGTCGAGGCCGAGTTGACCCGGCGCCTGGCCGGCCTGCCCGACGTGCGCGGCTGGTACGTGAACGACCGGGGGGAGCGCGAGCTGTCCGTCACCGTCCTGGGCGATGACCCGGTTGCGCTGGACCGTGCGGTGGCGGGGCTGGAGGGGGCGATGCGCCGGCTGCCGGGTTTTGGCAACGTGGCGCCCAGCGCCGGGGTGGACCGGCCGGAGGTGCACGTGACGCCGCGGGGCGACGAGGCCGCGCGGTTCGGCGTCAGCACGGAGGCGATCAGCGACGCCGTCCGCATCGCCACCATCGGCGACATACCGGCCAATCTGGCGAAGTTCCGCGATGGCGACCGGCTGATCCCGATCCGCGTGCAGGTCGATACCGCATTGCGCGGCGACCTCGGCGCCATCGAGTCGCTGACGGTGCCGGGCGCCACCGGCCTGGCCGTGCCGTTGCTGGCGGTGGCCGACGTGTCGCCGGGCGAGGGGCCGAGTAGCGTCGAACGCTATGACCGCGTGCGCCGGGTGGTGCTGGGGGCCGACCTGCAGCCCGGCGTGGCGCTGGGCGATGCGTTGAAGGCGGTTTACGCCCTTCCCGAGGCGCAGCGCCTGCCGGCCGGCGTCCGCATTCAGAACAACGGCGACGCGGAGGTGATGGCGGAGGTGTTCTCCTCGTTCGGGCTGGCGATGGGGGCCGGGCTTACGATTGTGCTGGGCGTGCTGGTGCTGCTGTTCCAGAACGTGTTCCAGCCGATTACCATCCTGTTGTCGCTGCCGCTGAGCCTGGGCGGGGTGATCCTGGCGTTGCTGGTGACGGGCAACCCGATCTCGATGCCGGTGGTGATCGGCGTGCTGATGCTGATGGGCATCGTCACCAAGAACGCCATTATGCTGGTGGACTTCGCCATCGAGCGGCGGGCGGCGGGGATGGACCGGGTGGAGGCGATCATCGACGCCGGGCGCAAGCGGGCGCGGCCGATCGTGATGACCACCATCGCTATGGTGGCCGGCATGGTGCCGAGCGCGCTGGGGCTGGGGGAGGGCGGCGAGTTCCGGGCACCGATGGCGATTGGGGTGATCGGCGGGCTGCTGGTCTCGACGGTGCTGAGCCTGGTGTTCGTGCCGTCGTTCTATACGCTGATGGACGATGCGTCGCGCGGGACGGCATGGCTGTTCCGCCGGGTGCTGACGCCGCGGGACGCGCCGGTGCCGCAGGCTGGCCAGGGTTTGGGCGCACGGCGGGCGGAGCCGGCGGACGTGGTGCAGCAGCCGGCGGAGTAGCTGCTGCCGCAGCCTCTGCAGGACGGAAAAGCGGGGCGCCTTCCGCCAAACCATCACACCGGATCAAGGTGAAGGACGCCCCGCTCTCTTATCCTGCGAGTCAGCCGCAGCCCTTTTGCGACATCAGCCGCCAAATACGCCGGGATCGGCGTGCGTAATCCCGGCCAGCACCACAGTGCAGCCGCCGCCGACGCTCAGCACCGTCGAGCCATTGCTGACGGCCTGCGTCGCCAGCGCATTCGCCACCGCGTTGGCAGCGAAGCCGAACAGGTTGATGTGGTCTGCCCCTGCAGCGAAATTGTATAAGGCGAAGGTGTGCGGCGCCGATGCTGCAGTGATCACTAGATCCACCGACTTGCCGCCCAGGCCGATATCGGCCGATCCGCTGCCGGACTCGATGGTTGAAACCCCGGTCGTGCCGGTGTTGGCGAATACCGTGTCGTGCCCCGATCCCAGCCCCACTACATTCGTGCCCTGGCCCAGCCCCATGATGTCGTTGCCGGATCCGGCAAGGAACGTCAGCGTGCCCGTGCCTGCCGCGCCGAAGAACACGTCGTTGCCGGTGCTGTTGATACCGTACATGAGCAGGTTGCCGCCTGCCTCGGCGCCGAACAGGTCGCCAGCCGCGCCGGCGGAATATAGCCTGTCGCCGTTGCCGCCCACCAGCACCGCCTGTGCGCCTGCGCCAGCGGTGATCGTGCTGTTGCCGCCGCCGAAGTAGGCGCCGCCACCTGCGCCGCCCTGCACGGCCATGGGATTGCCATTGCCGACGACAATATCGTAGCCGTTGTTCCCCGTGTAGGTCAGGCCGCCTGTGCCGGCGAAGATGACGCTGCTGCCAGCGCCGGCTTCATAGGTCAGCGCTCCAGCGCCGCCGACCACGATGTCCTGGCCACCGGTGATGATGAGGTCCGACCCGGTACCACCAAAAATGGTGTCCTGGCCGCTGCCAGTGACGGAACAAGACCCGGCGCCCAATACGATCGTGTTGGCTGTGCCGCCGTTCGTGGTCACGTTGCCGCTGGCGATGTTGGCCGTGTTGTTCTGTCCCGTGAGCGTGACAGTGACGCCCGGGACTCCAGTAATGCCGCCGCCTGTATTGGTGCTGGCTGCATTGACGGCGATGTCGGTGCCAGCCGGACCCTGGCCGAAATTCTGGATGGCGAAGTCGGACTGCAGGCTAAACGTCTCGCCTGCATAGCTTCCGGCAAGCTGGACCGTGCTGGTCGTGCCGCCCCCCGTGATCGTGAGCACGTCCGTCGAGGCGTTCAGCGTTGCCGTTGCATTTGCCGAATAGGGGATGTCGGCGAAGTCGGCTATTGCGCCGGGCTGGAACGTCGCGCCTGTCAACGTGCCGCCGTTGAAGACGCTGACATAGGACCCAGCGCCCACTACCGCGCCGCTGACGGTTCCGCCGGACACCATCACGAACGCCCCGCTGTTTATCGTGGTGCCACTCGCCATTCCGCCGGCATATACCTCTAAAAATCCACTGGAGTTTATCGTCCCGCCGCTGTCGTGTCCGCCCATCAGCATCTCAAAGCCCGAGTTGCTGACGATCGTTCCAGTTGCGTTACCGCCCGTGTAAACCTGCAGGTATCCGCTTGCGCCAACGGTCGTGTTGGCGGCAGTTCCTCCCGAGTTTATCTGGAAATACTCATTGATGGCGTAGTGGCCAGTGACGGTTTGGTTAGAGTTTACGGTGACGGTGGCCATGCGTGTCTCCCATTCTTGGTCAGGCCAACTGCAGCAGCTTTGGCCTACGATGGCGGGTGCCAGCAATCGCACGGATATCTTATTCTTACACGTGCCTCAATATTAAAGCAGGGCGCATAGAAATTACAAACTTAAATTGACACACAGCGCCGTATTGTCCGGCGCTTAGCCGGAGCGGTGACCCCCGTCGTGCCGGCCCGCTCCGCCTCAGATTCGGCGCGATCGGTTTGACTTGGCCGACGGATGCCTTCAACGGCCTGTTCTCTGCAATGAATGTATCCAGGCGCTGTGTCGAATCGGGGGAGGCGCTATGGCGGGCCATTGACGGAACCAGCCGCCTGCCCGCGTCAGACGAACAATCCCTGACCCGCTTGGGTGACCCCGGCCAAGATAACAGTCGTGCTGTCGCCAAGGTTAAGCACCGTCGATCCATTGCCGACCGTCTGCGTCGCCAGTGCGTTGGCGGCTGCATTCGACGCGAAGCCGGCCAAGGTGATCATGTCCGCACCCGGCACGAAGTTATACAGGGCAAAGGTGCGCGGCGCAGACGCCAGCCCAATGGCCAGGTCCACCGACGCCCCGTCAAAAGCAATACCAGCCGATCCCAGCCCGGCCGTGACGGTCGAGACTCCTGTGGCGCCGGTACTGGCGAACACCACGTCGTGCCGACCCCAGCGTGACCAAGTTCCTGACGGCTTGACCGGACCCTACGGTGACGGAAGCCATGGCAGCTCTTCATCCATGTTGGGTCGTATCCCGGTCAGCGACGGTCCATCATCGCGGATTTTGCACTTGCACTATGCTCGGAGCGACCACAGCGCACGCCTCGGCAGAACAGGGAGTCCGGCAGAAGCAGTTCGACATCAACTCGACGAGCCGCGCCGGGTCGTCCGGCGCCTGGCCGGGGTGGCCGGCTCCGCCTCCGGCTCGGTCGAGGCGCCAGTGCCACGAGTGATGGTGACGGACACCTGCAGCGGCGTGTCCTGGACGCCCGCGCTGTTGGAGCGCAGCGCTACCGTGAAGGCGTCGGACCCGACATACCCGGCATTGGGCGTGTACTCCACGCGCGTCGCGTTCGCCACCTTCTGGATGAACACCCGGCCATGCTCCGGCCGGTTGCGGACCAGGCCGAGGCTGAACGGCTTGCCGTCGCGCTCGACCGCGAACACGCCGCACCAGCCGTCATTGGCCATGGTGATGGTGCCGGTATAGGGGCCGGGCGTCTTCATGTCGGGGTTAGTGGGGGTGCAAGTGGTAGCGATGCCGTCGTTGCGCGGGTCTTCGGCGGCCAGCACGGGGGGCTTAGTGTTGGCGCAGGCCGACAGGGCGAGAGCAGCCGCAAGGGGCGCAAGAAGTTTGAGTTGCAACGGACGGCTCCTACGCGGCGATTAGGGCGTCTGACTGCCACAGCCGCCCCCCCGCGCCAAGCCGCTAAACCGCCGCGTCCAGGGCCACCTTGTCCCAGGCCACCTTGTCCCAGGTCAGGGCGTCCGCCGCAGCCTGCGCCATCGTGAAGCGCGGGGCGTAGCCGGTGTCTGCCGCCAGGCGCTGGATGTCGAGGGCGCCGCGGTCGAACGCGACATGGCTGATGGTGTTCGCCGCCTCCCCCTCCCTGGCGCGGCGCCAGCGGAAGCTCGGCGACAAGTCTGCCAGGGCGCGGCACCAATCCTCGGCGGAGGCGGCCCGGCCGCTGCCCAGGTTGTAGATCGTGTGGCGCAGGGCTGGCGCCGCCGCCAGCCCGGCCAGTCCGGTCGCCACATCCCGCGCATAGATGAAGTCGCCTGCGCCGGGCTGGTTCAGCACCGCCTCCGTGCCAGCCCGGGCGTGCTGCAGCGCGGCCAGCATAGGGGATAGCGTGTCGCGTGCCCCGGTGGCATACTCCCAAGGGCCATAGACGCTCGCCAGGCGCGCGGCGGCGAAGGCGATGCCCTGGACCTCCGCCATGCGCGGCAGCAGGGTTTCGCAGGCCAGCTTGGTCAGGCCGTATAGCATCGCCGGGCGGGTCGGCACACCGTCCTCGCCGATCAGCGGCACGCCGCGGGCGGCGCCCCCATAGACCGCAACCGAGCTGGGATAGACGAACCGCCCGACCTGGCGCCGGGCGGCGGCGGCCAGGGTGGCGACCGCGCCCTGCACGTTCACCGCGATGATGCCCTCGGGGTCCCGCCGCTCGCGTTCCGTGCCGGCGGTGATGACGGCGCAGTGGATCACCGCCTGCACCGGCTGGATGGTGAGCGCCCGCGACAGGTCGGCCGCCGACAGCACGCTGCCGCCGATCCAGGTCAGGCGGCCGGGCAGCCCTGCGAATTCGCGGCGGGCGCGGGCGGGCAGGTCGATGCGGTCCAGCGCGACCACGGACCCGCCGGCGCGCAACAGGTGCTCGACGACGTTCAGGCCGACGAACCCGGCCGCGCCGGTAACCAGGGTGGCCTTGTCAGGTGGGATCATTCCCGCATCACACGCCACCGCCCTGGTTCCGGCAACCCGTGCCGTGGAGGGGCGTTGCCGCCGGGCAGGAGAACGACGATGGCAGCCACGGCGCAGCGCACCGACCCCGCCCTTTGGGACCGCATCAAGGCCGAGGTCACCCAGGGCGACAAGGGCGGCGACGCAGGGGAATGGTCCGCCCGCAAGGCGCAGATGTGCGTGCAGCGCTACAAGGCGGAGGGTGGCGGCTACAAGGGCCGCAAGGACCCGCACAACCACCTGGCCGAGTGGACGCACGAGGACTGGGGCACCAAGTCCGGCGAGAAAAGCGGGGAGACCGGCGAACGCTACCTGCCCAAGGCGGCGCGCGACGGGTTGACGGACGAGGAGTATGCCCGCACGACCGAGAAGAAGCGGCAGGACACCGCGAAGGGCCAGCAGCACTCGGCGCAGCCGGCCGACGTGGCTGCCAAGACCGCCAACGCGCGCCTGGCCGGGCTGCCGCGGACCGAGCTGCTGAAGCAGGCGGCCAAGCACGGCATCGCCGGCCGATCCCGGATGAAGAAGGACGAGCTGGTCCGTGCGCTGGGGCACCACACCTGACGCGCTGAAACCCGTTTCCGGCGCAACTTGCCGCTTGCGTCGCGTCCACAAAACCGTGTCTTTTCCCAGGTAGCCGCCCCGGCCAACCGGGGCGGATGCAATTGCCCGCCCAACGCGGGCCATCCTGGGAAGGACCGGCCATGAACCTCGAAGCCCGCACGATTGCGCGCGTGACCACGCGCCTCGTGCCGTTCCTGATCCTCTGCTATTTCGTCGCCTACCTGGACCGGGTGAACGTCGGCTTCGCGGCGCTGACGATGAACAAGGACCTCGGGCTGACGTCGCAGGCGTTCGGCATCGGTGCCGGCATCTTCTTCCTCAGCTACTTCATCTTCGAGGTGCCGTCGAACCTGTTCCTGGAGCGGTTCGGCGCGCGCAAGTGGATCGCGCGGATCATGTTCTCCTGGGGGCTGCTGTCAGGGGCGACGGCGTTCATCCCGCAGATCGCGGCGGCGACGGGGCAGTCCACCACGGCGGTGTTCTACACGATCCGCATCCTGCTGGGCATCGCCGAGGCCGGGTTCTTCCCGGGAATCATCTTCTACCTGACGATCTGGTTCCCGGCGGCGTATCGCGGGCGCATCATTGGCTACTTCATGGCGGCGATCCCGCTGAGCAGCGTATTTGGCTCGCCGCTGTCCGGGCAGTTGCTGGGCCTTGACGGGTACTATGGCCTGGCCGGCTGGCAATGGCTGTTCGTGATCGAGGCCGTGCCGGCGCTGATCCTGTCCGTCGTGGTGTTCTTCTATCTCACCGACCGCCCAGCCGATGCGCATTGGCTGCTGCCGGATCAGCGGGCGTGGCTGAGCCGGCGGCTGGATGACGAATACAAGGTGCGCGTAGCGGCCAAGCAGTTCTCGACCCTGCAGGCGCTGGGCGACACGCGGGTGCTGCTGCTGGCGTTCGTCTACTTCGGCGCGGTAGCGGCCAACTACAGCCTGGGCTTCTTCCTGCCGCAGATCGTGCGGGACTTCGGGCTGAGCTTCGGCTGGACCGGCGTGGTGACCGCCGTTCCCTACATCTGCGGCACCGTCGGCATGATCTACTGGGGCCGTCACTCGGACCGCACCGGGGAGCGGCGGGAGCATACCGCTTTGGCGGCGCTGGTGGCCGGCGCGGGCATTGTCGCCTCCACGCTGATCGATGATCCCACGGGGAAGATGATCGCGCTGTCGCTCTCGGGCTTTGGGGTGTTCGCGGTGCTGCCGGTGTTCTGGACCCTGCCGACGACGTTCCTGAGCGGGACGGCAGCGGCGGGGGGAATTGCGATCATTAACTCGATCGGCAACCTGTCGGGCTTCGCCGGGCCGTTCGTGATGGGCAAGATGAAGGACGCGACGGGAAGCTACACGGTGGGGCTGCTGGCGGTGGCGGGGACGGTGTTCCTGGCGATGCTGGTCGCGCTGTCACTGCCGCACGAGGCGGAGCTGGAGCAGGTTAACGAGGCGCGCGAGCCGGAGCGGCTGCGCGCGGCGGCGGAGTAGCGACGTCCTGTTCCTTCTGGGCCGGGTGAACGCATACGGAGAGCAGGCGTGGCGACGCGGCGTTGGTGCTCTCGCCTGACGTTCCTTGGCTTGGTGAGGGAGAAGTCAGGTGTCACATACGCTGCCGCAGGCCGCTGCCGCAGGCCGGCCCACATGTGCTCCGGGCGCCGTCTCCGTTCACCTGCGCCGCAGCCTGGTCATCCCTGTTCCATCCAGGGTTGCCCCTTGGTCAGAGGGACAGGGCGGAGGGCCGCTGCCGGCCAGCGCGCCACGGTGCCGCGCCGTATTGGCACAGGCGCGGCAGGTCGCTGCGGCGCGGCTTGGATCGGCTCCGCCAGCAGCAATCGGTGTTCCCCACCGGGATGGGTCTGGGTGACCAGGACAGCGGTGTTCGCGCAGCCCGCAGCCGTCTTGCGGCACGTGAATGTCACGACCGACCAGCCCATCTTCTGCAGCGCGCTCGTTACTGCGGGAATGCACTGCTGTTGGTTGCTGGCCCCGAGAGGGTAGGAGATGACGGAGGAGCGCTCTGCCGCAGCCGGGTCGGAACCGTGTCCGACGACGATCATGCCGCGGTTGCGCCCGTCGGCCGACTTGGGCTCGCCTTCGACCCAGATCAGCGCGTTGCCGCCCGGCGGACCCGAGGGGTCGGTGCCTTGCACGCAGCCATCCGCCAGCGCCCGGCGCACCTGGGCCTGCCCATCGATCAGGTCAGCCAGGTAGTCGGCGAGGCATGTGGCCGAAAGCGGTTGCATGTCCTGGCACGAGGTCCGGTAAATGGGTTGCACGGTCGATCCTCCAATTCTGGGGACGGCGCATCCTGGCCGCCGGTCAGCCGGACTGGGAGCGCCATGGATGGACAGTAGCGGCGGACAGCCGGGCGCACGCAGCGTCGGAAACTACCTATGCGGCGCTGCTGCATGGATCAGCAATCGAGCCTGGAGAGGCTGCCGAGCGGGTCCAGCAAGCCAGCCTCGGCGTCGGCGAGGCGCAGTTGACAGGCACTCGCAACAGCCCGGAAAGATCGCCTGATCTGAAACGATTGATGGCATTTTGGGCTTAAGACACGCTTTCGGCAGCGCCTGCAACGCTGACAAACCTGCAAACCATTCGTGCGGCGACGCCACCGAGGAGGCCGACGCGAAGAGGGTGGTCGCGCTGGTCGAGAATGCCGGCCGCAAGTCGCTGGCCTGCCCGGCGACATCATAGACGAAGCCTGGTGCCGGGAGATGGTGGTGAAAACCGTAGCGGAGTTTGGAGGCTTGGACAGATTGGTGATCAACGCCGGACATCAGCAACGCCGCGAGTCCATCGAAAAGATCACGTACAAGGACTTCGACACCACCATGAAAACCGGCCTTTGCGCGATGCACCGGATCACGCAGGACGCCGTGCCGCACCTGCCTCCAGGGGCCGCGGCCATCTTTCGCACCTGGCGCGAGGTCACCGGCGTTGCCGCTGCTTGAAGCCCCGACCCGTCACGGGGATCACAGCCGCCTCAAACGCGAACTTGGCAACGCCGTGGCGGGCCATAGCAGACGACCTGCAGGCGCGCGCGAAGCTCCCCAGCGTCACAAGGCGAACGCTGCGGGCAGCGCCGCCCGGCCCCGCACGGCGTCGGCCAGCATCCGACCGGCGACCGGCCCCAGCGTGTAGCCATTGCTCGTCACCCCGTGCCACAAGCCCGGCAACCCCGGCGTCCCGCTGATCACCGGCGCACGGTCCAGATGCGGGGCCAGGCCGGTCCAGGCCCGCAGAACGTGGACCGCCCGCAGCCCCGGCAGCGCCCGGGCTGCCAGGGCCAGGTTGCCCTCCAGGCTCGTGCGCCGCACCGCCGCCGCGCCGTGGGCATCGACGGTGCCGGGCCAGCCGCCACCGACCAGCAGGTGGCCGCCGTCGCCCTGCTTGAGCGACAAATGCCGTCCGCTCCAGGCGACCAACTGCCGCAGCATCACCGGCGCGGCCTCGGTCGCAACCACCTGCTGCACCAGGCCGTGCACCGGCACCTGCACGCCCGCCAGCGCGCCGACCTGCCCCGCCTGCACGCCCGCCGCGTTCACCACCTGCCCGGCCCGGACCACCCCGGCGTCCGTCACGATGCGCCAGCCCGCGCCATCCGGCTGCACCCCCGTCACGTTCAGCCCCGCAGCCAGCCGCACCCCGGCGCGGCGGCCGAGCATCAACAGGGCCATGGTGCCGCGCAGCGGGTCGCCCTGCCCCTCGGACGCGCAGAAAGCGGCGCCCGTAAAGCGTCCGTCCAGTCCGGGCGCCATCGCGCGCAGGTCCGCCGCGCCGACCACCTCGGACGGGATGCCGCGCGTGCGCTCGAACGCCGCCTTGCGCCGCAGCAGGTCCAGTTCCGCCGGGGTTTCCGCCAGGATCAGCCCGCCCTCGGTCCGCAGGCCTAGGTCCTCGTTGGCATCCCGCGCCAAGTCCCGCCATAGGGCGATGCTGGCGGGGCCGAGCGGCAGGGCGTCCGCCATCGGCCCGCCACCCTCGGCATACACATAGGGCACGAGCTGCACATGCAGGCTGCCGGCGTTTGCGGTGCTGGCGGCCATGCCCGGCTCGCCGCGGTCCAGCAGCAGCACGTCCACGCCGTCGCGCGCGAGGTACAGCGCCGTAGCCAGGCCGATGATGCCGCCGCCGATGACGACGACCTCCGCCGCGGTCGGCAAGGGCGGCGGTGCCGCCGTCGTCCAGCGCGTGGGCTGGGGCAGCGGCACCGCCATGTCTTGCGGGTCCGGATGGTCTGCCAGGATCGCGCCGGCCAGCACCGGGCGCAGCGGCGCACGCGGGGCGGCGAACCCGGCCTCCATCGACGCGCCGCACAGCCGGGCCAGCGCCGCGCCGCAGAACCGGCCGCCGCACCGGCCCATGCCGGCCCGGGTGGCGCGCTTGACCGTGGCCAGCGACGCTGCGCCCGCCGCCTGCGCCTGGCGGACGGCGCCGGCCGACACCTCCTCGCACCGGCACAGGATCACGCTGTCCGGCAGGACCGCAGGGTCGGGCGGCGGGGCGGCGAAGGCCCGCCACAGGGCGCGCTGGAACCGCTCGGCCCGGCGCAGCGCGGCGCGGGGCGGCGGCGGGGCGTGCAGCCCCAGGTTGCGCGCTGCGGCCAGCCCAGCGGCGCGGCCCCGGTGCAAGGCCACCTGCGCCCCGCCCAGCCGCGCGCCGTCGCCGACCGCGAACACGCCGGGCAGGCTGGTGCGCCCGTCCGTCTCCGTCAGCGTTTCCAGCCGTCCGTCCACCACCGTGTGTGCCGCGCCCAGCGCCCGGGCCAGGCCGGTTTCCGCCTGGAAGCCCCAGTTCAGCGCAACGGCGTCGGCGGGGATCACCGCCTCCCCGCCGGGTCCGACGACGCGCAGGCCCTCGACACGCCCGGTCCCCAGCACCTCGATGGGACGGGTCTGCCACAGCATGGGGACGCCGGCGCGGCGCAGCGCCGCCAGCAGCCGCAGCCCGGTCCAGGCATGGGATGGGGAGGCCAGCGCCAGGCCCAGCCCGGCCGGACGGGCTGCGGCCTCGACCACCGCCGCCACCTGGCCGCCTGCGCGCAGCAGCTCGACGGCGACCTGCAGGTTGAGCGGGCCGTTGCCCGCCACCACGACGCGCTGTCCGGGGCTGACGCGGTAGGTCCGCACCAGGCCCTGCAACGCGCCGGTCGTCATGCAGCCGGACAGGGTCCAGCCCGGCAACGGGGTTGGCGCCTCGTGCGCGCCGGTGGCCAGGATCAATTGCCCTGGGCGCAGCAGCAGGCGCGCGTCACCTGCGACGGCGGCTATTTCCGGGCCATCACGTTCGATGAATGCGGCCCAGACGGCCGCGTGCTGACGGGGGACCCCGGCCGTGCGGACCCGCAGCCGGTCGCCGCGCCGCGCCTGGACGTCTGGGGCGGCAGCGTGCTTGTAGTACTGGCCGCCCAGCGCGGGGCGCTCGTCCAGCAGCAATACGTCCGCGCCGGCCTTCCTCGCTGCAGCCGCGGCGGACAGGCCGGCCGGGCCGCCGCCAACCACCAGCACCTGCGGCGTCAGCAGGGTTTCCGAAAGCGGAGCTGGCAAGGCTGGGGCGGGACCGGGGCCGATGTTCATGCCATCGGCCACCGCCACCATGCAGGCGCGCTGCGAGGGGCGGCCGTCGATGGTGACGATGCAGTCGAAGCAGGCGCCCATGCCGCACCAAAGCCCGCGCGGCGCCCCGGCCGCGGTGTGGCGGAACGCGGCATACCCTGCGGCGGACAGGGCGGCGGCGACAGTTTCCCCGGGCCGTGCGGGGATCGGCTTGCCCTCAAACAGCAGGTGGATGGGGGGCATGGGCGGACGAGGGTCGGTCAGGCGCATTGGCGGGAAGGTCGCATGAGTTCGGCGACGCTGCCAATGCAAGCCGTTCGTTCCCTGCCCTATAGGGGCGAAAATGGAGGACATTCTCGCCCGGATCCTTTCACCGAACCCGCACGGTGCCGGACGGCGCTACTGCTGCCCTGGGTTGGCGCCGGACCTGCCCGCGGTGCTGGATGGGCTTGGGCTGCCATACCGGGGGGCCGGCGGGCGCGGTCAAGTCGCGCCGGCATGGGCCAGGGCGTGCCCCAGCCGGGTGTATTCCTCGGGCGGCAGCGGCATCAGCGGCGGGCGCACCGTGTCGTGCTCCAGGCGGCCGAGCAGCTTCAGGCACGCCTTCAACCGCGTCGTCGCGCGGCCGGACGGCGCCTCCCGGTAGATTGCGGCGGCGAGCGGGTACAGCGCCTCGTGCCGGGTTCGCGCCCCGGCCCAGTCGCCCGCCCGCACGGCGTCCCACAATGCCACGACCGCCTCCGGCACGACTGCGGCCAGGCTGACCTGGCTGCCCTCGCTGCCGATCAGCCAACTGGTCAGCAGGTGCTCGTCGCCGGACCCCAGCACCGCGACGTCCGGCCGGGCGGCCTTTACGGCGCGGCGGCTCGCCTCATAGGCCGCCACCTCCCAGCTTCCCTCCTTCACGCCGATCACGCGGGCGTCGCGGGCCAGCGCCGCAAGGCGTGCCGGCGGATACGGCATCGCCCCGGCCCGCACCGGCGCCTGGTACAGCACCAGCGGCAGGCCGCACGCGGCGGCGATGTGGCGGTGGTGGATGGCCGCGGTGTCGTCGTCCTGGAACAGGCCCCAGCCGTTGGGCGGGAACACCAGGACGGCATCGGCCCCGGCCGCCTCGGCATCGCGCGCCAGCAGCGCCGCATGCAGGCTGCACTCGGCGTTCACGCCGCTGGTCAGGAACACGCCGGGGCCGACTGCGCCGCGCACGACCTCGACCACGCGCCGGGTCTCGGCACGGTCGAGCAGGAAGTTCTCGCCGGCATGGCCGTTGATCAGCAGGCCGGTGATGCCCGGCGCCGAAGCCACCGCGGCGGCGTGCCGGGCCAGGGTATCCTCATTGATAAGGAAGTCGGGCCGCATCGGGCATACGATCGCGGCTTGCACCCCGGCTAGCCGGTCTGACGCGGATGCCATCCGGGGTTCATGCGCTGGGACTGCATGGGCGGGGAGGGGATTTTGCATTGTCGTCATGACGCCGACCGTACCCTGCGCGGGCAAAACCCTGCAACCTGCCGCGGCGCAGCCTGCGCCGGAGCAGTCGGGATGGCGCGCGAATTGCATTGCGTGCCCAGGCGACGGAGGCTGTCAATGGCTCGTTCTCATTGGTTCATTGCGCGTTGCCTATCGAGCTTGAGCCTGGCGGGCTTGAGCTTGCCAACCCTGGCAATTCTGCTCGTGATGGGAGCGCAGGCCGCGACGTTCGACGAAATTCCGTGGTTCTAGGTGGCGTATACGCTGCAATGGGGCCAGGTCACGCCCTTCATCCCCTACTTGCTCGGCGGGGCCGTCGTGGCGCTGCACCTGGCCCTGCTCGGCTTCGCCGCCGGGCTGGCCATCGGGCTCGCTTGCGCGTCGGCGATACGGATGCTGCCGCGCTCGGCCGGGCGGCTGGCGCGCGCCTACGTGGTGTTCTTCCTGAACACACCGCTGCTGGTGCAGATTTTCTTCATCTTCTTTGGCCTGCCCGACTTCGGCATCGTGCTTGATCCCTATACGGCCGTGCTGATCGGCATTGCGCTGAACGAGGGCGCCTACCTCACCAAGACCCTGCTCGGCGGCTTCAACGCCGTCCGGCGGGAGGAGCTGGATGCGGCGGAGGTGCTCGGCTTGCGGCCGTTGCAGGTGCTGCTGCACGTCGTCCTGCCGCAGGTCTGCCGGACGGTGTACCCGGCGCTGTCGAACCAGTATATCCTCGTCACCATGACCACCTCGATCGCCTCGATCTTCGGCATCGAGGAACTGACCGGCCGCGCCTACAACGTCAACGCGCAGACGTTCCGTTCCTTCGAGATCTTCTCGATTGCCGCGGTGGACTACGTGGGCCTGACCCTGGTCGCCAGCCTGCTGCTGGCGCTGGCTGGACGGTGGCTGTTCGGCTTGCGGATGCGGGTGGCCGGATGACGCCGGGCGGACCCTGGGCCGTGCTGCACGGGCTGCTGCTGGAGGCGCCGCGGTTCTACACCTACTACAACGTGCTGCTGCTCGGGCAGGCGTTGCTGGCCACGGTGGCGTTGTCGGTGCTGGGCGGCGCGGCGGGCTTCCTGGCCGGCGGCGTGCTGGCGGTGCTGCGGACCCGGCGGCTGGTGGACGCGGCGCCGCTCCGCATCCTGGCGACGCTCTATGTCGAGGTGTTCCGGCGCATCCCGTTCCTGGTCAAGCTGCTCTGCATCTTCTTCGGCCTGCAGTACCTTGGGCTGCAGACGCCAATGTTCGTCGTAGCGCTGCTCACCGTGACGGTGTCGGCGTCGGCCTTCGCGGCCGAGCTGGTGCGGGCCGGGCTGGAGTCGGTGCATCCCAACCAGGTCGATGCGGCGGAGGCGATGAACCTCAGCCGGGCGCAGGTGCTGTTCAGCGTCATGCTACCGCAGTCTTGGCGCGTCATCGTGCCGCCGGCGGTCGGCTACCTCGCCGGGTTCGTCAAATCGACCTCGATCGCCTCGCAGGTCGGGGTGCTGGAGCTGACCTACGCGGCAAAGCTCATGAACACCAAGGGGTTCTCGGCGCTGATCTGTTTTGGCACCGTGCTGGTCCTGTACTTCTTGGTCTGCTACCCGCTCAGCCTGGGGGGCGCCTGGCTGGAGCGGCGGCTGGACCACGGGCGGCGTGCCATCCTGCCCCTGCAAGCCGTCTGATCCCCGATGCAGCCCCCCGATGCGACTCTCCGACGCAGCCGACGGTGGAGGCCCGCATGCCGCCCAAATCCGCCGCGCCTGATTTGACACTACGGAGAACTCCATGACCCGCCGCCCCTTGCTGCTCGCGTGCCTCGGCTTGCTGCTCGCCCTGCCGGCATGGGCGCAGGTCCGCACCCTGGACCAGGTGCTGTCGGCCAAGCGCCTGGTGGTCGGCGTGAACCCCACCCTGCCGCCGCTGGCGTCGCTAGACGACAAGAACGAGATCGTCGGCTACGACGTGGAGATCGCGCAGCAGCTCGGCCAGATGCTGGGCGTGCCGGTCGAGCTGGTCCGGCTCGGCTCCCCGGACCGGGTGCCGTTCGTGGCGACGGGCAAGGTGGACATCGTGATGGGCGCGCTGACCCGCACGCCGGACCGGGCGAAGGTGATCGACTTCACCGTGCCGATCCAGACCGAGGCGCTGAGCGTGCTGACGCTGGAGGGCAAGCCGGTGGCGAGCTGGCGCGACCTGGACAAGCCGGAGGTCACGCTGGTGCAGGTGCGCGGCACCACGCCCATCGACTTCATCAAGGCGAGTGTGACGCACGCCAAGCTGCTGCTGCTGGACAACTACCCGGACGCGGTGCGCGCCCTGGCGCAGGGCCGCGGCGACGCGATGATCGACGTCGTGGACTACGTGGGCAACTTCACCAAGACGTACCCGGTGCCCTGGAAGATTGTGAAGGAGCCGATCGGCGAGGTGGATTACGACTGCATCGGCGTGGCGCGGGGCAATGACAGCCTGCGGGGCTGGCTGAACGTCGCGCTGTTCTCGCTCAGCCAATCCGGCTTCCTAGACGCGGCCTACAAGCGGTGGTTCGGCATCGACATGGTGGTGCCGGTCAGGCCCAGCCCCTACTTCTGACGCGCCCTGGTCCTGGTAATGATCCTGGCCCTGGCGGCGTGACCGACCACGTCCGGCTGCAGGGGGTCTCGGCCAGCTACGGGGCGCACCCGGTGCTGGATGGGGTCAGCCTGGCAGTGCCGCGCGGCGGCGTCGTGGCGTTGATCGGGCCGTCGGGGTCGGGCAAGTCCACGGTGCTGCGCGTGCTGGCCGGGCTGCTGCGGCCCTCGGCCGGGCTGGTGCTGGTCGGGGGCGAGCGGGTGGATTATGGCGACCGCCGCTCCATCCGCGCGGCGCGGGCGCGACTAGCCATCGTGTTCCAGCAATACAACCTGTTCCAGAACATGGACGTGCTCCGCAACGTCACCTTGGCGCCGGTCAAGGTGCAGGGGCGGCCGCGGCGGGACGCCGAGGCGGAGGCGGAGGCGCTGCTGCGGAAGGTCGGCCTCGGCGGCAAGCTGCGCGCCTATCCGGCCGAGCTGTCCGGCGGGCAGCAGCAGCGGGTGGCCATCGCCCGCGCGCTGGCGCTGCATCCGGAGATCCTGCTGCTGGACGAGGTCACGTCCGCCCTGGACCCGGAGTTGGCCGGCGAGGTGCTGGACACCATCGGGACACTGGCCGCGGATGGGATGACGATGCTGCTCGTCTCGCATGAGATGGGGTTCGTCCGCGACGTGGCCACCGAGGTGACGCTGATGGACGCCGGGCGGGTTATCGAGACCGGCGCCGCTGCGGAGATGCTCACCGCGCCGCAGACCCCGCGTGCCCAGGAGTTCATCAGCCGGATACGGCGCTGATGCGGGCAGGTGGGTCATCCCCCCTCGCGTGCAAGGGGCGGGACACGGGGGCCTGTACGCGACGGAGATGGTCCTGCGCCGCCTTATGCCCGGCTTCCGGCCGTCGCCTCGGCAAGCCAATCGACGACGGCGCTGAGGGCGTCGCGCTCGGCCAGCCCGCGCCCGCGCGCCTCGGCAAAGACGGCAAGCTGCCGGTCCGCGCTCGTGCCGCCGGCCGCTATCGCCTGTGCCGCTCCTAGCTCGCCCACGCAGCCCAGGGCCTCCGCATCCTCAGCGACCAGCGCCAGCACCGCTTCGAGGGAGGCCGCGAACGGCACCGCGTCACCGGAGGCCACGTCGATCAGTTCGGCGCGGACCCCATCGCGCTGCGCACGCCACAGGTTCTCCGCAACGATGCCCCGCGAGGCGCCGGTCAGGCCGCGGTTCCACTCGGGCCGCCGGTCGGCCAGGCGCACCAGGCAGCGATACAGTGCGGCAACGGCCAGCGTGTGGTCCAGCAGCGTGCAGCTATCAGCCACGCGCAGCTCCAGCGTCGGGTAGCGCACGGATGGGCGCAGCGTCCACCACAGGAAGCTCGCATCGGTGATCGCCCCGGCCCGGGTCATGACCTCGACGTAGCGCGCATAGTCCTCCGGCCCGGCGAATAGGTCCGGCAGCCCCGTGCGGGGCATCTCGCCGAACGCGGACATGCGATAGCCGGCCAGCCCGGTGTCGCGCCCCTGCCAGAACGGCGAGGAGGCGGACAGCGCGAGCAGCAGCGGCATGGCGGGCAGCAGGCGGTTCATCATGTCAACCCGTGCCTCGGGCCGGGGCACCTCCACGTGGACGTGCATGCCGCAGACCACGTTGCGCCGCCCGAGCATCCGGAGTTCCCGCATAATGCCCTCGTACCGCTCCTTTTGCGTCATGCTTTGGCGGGACCAGCGGGCGACCGGGTGGGTGCCGGCCGCGAACACCGCCACGCCGCAGCCGCGGCCGACTTCGGCCAGGCCGGCGCGCAACCCGCCTAGGATGTCCCGCGCACGTTCGAAGCTGGTTGAGGGCGGGGTCGAGACCTCGATCTGCGACTGTAGCAGCTCGCGCTCAACTGCCGGCAGGCGGGAGCGGGCGGCAGCGTGGAATGCAGCGATACCTCGCCGCGGCGTGCCGCGCGTGGCGGCGTCCGCCAGGAAGTACTCCTCTTCGATGCCGAACTGGTAGCTCGCGTCCATGAGGCCCCCTCGCGCATGACTTGGTGGTAGAAGCATGGTTGCCGAAGACCCGCTACCCCCCTGCCGGGACCGTGTGCCACGGATTGGGGATGTGCAGGCTACCCAGACTGGGACACCAGTACCCCTGAACCTCCCTGCATTGCCGATGCCGATGGCCCGGACGTCCCGCACCGTGGGTCGGACTACGAGCCTGACCCCGGGCGGTGTGGCCGCGGAAGCCCACGGTTTCGCCCTGCATCAGCCGGCGCCAGATGTGCAGGGACTCGTCCGTGGGCAGCAGCACGCCGAAGTAGCCCAACTCGTCTGCCGCCCAGGCGATCTGACCGAGGCGGCTGAGCGTCACGCGACGCGCCCTGGTGCCCGTCCCAAGGTTAGCGCCCGTGCCCGTGCCTCGGCAGGAACGGCAGGATGTCGGTTTCAGGCGCGGCGGCGGTCATGCCTGCGGATGCCAAACCGCGGCCGCCACGTCCAGCCGCCGCGGGATCAGCTTGAGATCGAAGAAGGTGTCGGCGATGCGCTGCTGGTCGGCGGCGACCTCGGGCGACAGCGGCGCCACGCCATAGCCCAAGCGTCCGACGGCGCGGGCGACGACGGGCTGGGGCAGGCTCATGCTGGCGGCCAGCAGGCGCGCGGCCTCAGCCTGGTTCTGCTCGGCCCAGCGGTCGGTGGCGTCAACCTGGGCGTTGAGCAGGCGCAGGATGTCCGGCTGCGTGCCCGCGAAGTCCCGCGTGGCCAGGAAGAACTGCCGGTTGGGCGCAAGCCCGGTGCCGTCGGCCAGCGTGCGCGCGCCCGTGGCCTCCTGCGCCGCCGACAGGAACGGGTCCCAGATGGCCCAGGCGTCCACGGCGCCACGCTCGAACGCCGCCCTGGCATCGGACGGCGCCAGGTAGGCGGTGCTGATGTCGGAGGGCTTCAGCCCGGCGCTGGCCAGCGCCCGCACCAGCAAGTAGTGGACATTGGACCCCTTGTTGAGCGCAACGGTGCGGCCCCGAAGGTCGGCCAGGGTGCGGATGGGCGAGTCTCTGGCCACCAGGATCGCCTCGCCCGCAGGCGACGGCGGCTCATGCCCGACATATAGCAGCGGCGACCCGGCCGCCTGCGCGAAGATGGGCGGCGCCTCGCCCGTGGTGCCGAAGTCCAGTGCCCTGGCGCTCAGGGCCTCCAGCAGTTGCGGGCCGCCGGTGAACTCGTGCCAGGACACGCTCCAGCCCAGCGGTTGCAGCGCACGCTCCAGCTCCCGCCGCTCACGTAGGATGATGAGGGTGCCGTACTTCTGTACGCCGATGTGGACCACCTTGCCAGCCGCCCGGGCCGGGGCGGCCCAGGCCGCAGCCGATGCGGCGCCCGCTGCCAGCAAGCGGCGCCGGCCGAGGTTGCGCGATGGTCCGATCATGAATGGCGCTCCGAGCATGACAAGGCCGGGTGGCCAAGGCTGTATTGCCACACGTTTGTACTGCCGATCTGTTTGCCTCAAGGCATCGGCAGCAGTTTGCAAGCAGCGGCTGCAACGGGCGGCTACGACAGCAAGATGGTTTCGTTTATTGAACTCAGGATAGCATGTCCTGCTGTTCCGGCTTGTTCGGGCCGTTGCACGAAGGGTATGACCTCTCGGCCCGGTGATGGTGGCTGGCCCGGGGCTTGGAAAACCAGTCCGCTTCGCGGCCCGACCCCGCCGGGCCTGGCCGTCGTGCAGGTCCTGCCCACCCCTGATCGCGTCACCATCGTCGCCCAGCCGTGCTTGAGCACTGCCTTACTGCACCGGTGATCGAACGTGACCAGCGCGCGACCCGATGCACGGCGAAGGCGAAGGATCGACATTGGGGACGTCGCAAGGCTCCCCGATCTCGCCCTGCTGGCGAATCTCCACTTCCACCGCTTCTTGCTGGCCTGGGAGCGGCTCTGTCACCGCGCACGGCTTGATGCCCAGGTCGTCAATCATGCCGATGACTCCGTCATCTGCTGCCACCCCGGAAGCGGATCGGCCGCACTGGCGACGATGCGACAGATGACGACGCGGCTCGACCCTTGGTGAACGAGGCCAAGGCCCGATTGACGCGGCTGCCTGCCAACGCCCGGGACCTGCATCGGCCGGTGCCGGACGCCGGCGACCCGGACGAGGTGTTGGCCTGGCGGGAGGAGCGCACGGTGACGGCGAACCCGGTGCTGCACCCCGACCGCATGGCGCTGCCGCTGGAGCCGACGCCTGTGGCGCACGGCTTGGTGCGCAAGACGGTCGAGGTGGTGGACTATCCAGATGGGCGGTTTGCGATGCGGTGAGCCGGGCGCGGGCGGTGAACAACCTGGAGGTGCCTGGCGCGCTGTCTGCCCCAGTGCCACCTCACACTTCGCACGCACCGTGACATCTCTGCCCCACGCCGGCAAAGCAGCCCGTGCGGACCCCGCCTCATGCCCCGGGAGCGTTGGCTTCGTCGTCCC